>JASBVO010000018.1 GCA_029961105.1 Micrococcus sp.
AGGGGGTCAAGATTCACCCGCCGCTAAGGGGTCATCTTTCACGCGTCGTCGACAATGATCGCCGCCCACGAGGAAATGCGCTTGACTTCCTCGTTCTGGGCCAGGCTCGCCTCGGCCAGCCGCTGCGTCTCCTCGCTCTGCCGCTGGGCGATCAGGGTGGCCTGCACCATCAGGGCGTTGTTCAACAGGGCGCGGAAGGCATCCACGCGCTCGATGATGCGCAAGACGTGGTCCTGCACATCACGCAGCCGCCGTTGCAACTCCTCCGCGGGTCCCTCCTGGCGTGAGGCGTCCTGGTCCGGGCCGTCCTGCAGGGCCGCGAGCATGCTCACCAGGGGGTGGATGGCCCGTTGGAAGGCGATGACCTCACGGGAGAGCTCGTAGATCCGCCGGGAGGCATCGTGGTGAGAGGTAAAGATCTCGTCCTCGATCTCATCGATGTCATTCTCCAGTCCAGCCACCACGGGGGCGTACTGGTCCACCACCTCGTCCAGGATTCCGTAGAGCACCGCCCCCGGGCCCCAGGCCAGCAACACCGGATCCTGCTCCATCCGGCGCCGGACTACGGCCAGGTCCGGGGCCTCGGCGTGACGGACGGTGACCACGAAGTCCGGGCC
This sequence comes from Micrococcus sp., assembly GCA_029961105.1. Taxonomy (GTDB): domain Bacteria; phylum Actinomycetota; class Actinomycetes; order Actinomycetales; family Micrococcaceae; genus Citricoccus. The sequence goes on from JASBVO010000018.1 coordinate 618, forward strand.
CACGAAGACGTGGACCTCGCCGAAGTCCACCGTTTCACTGGCGTCCAGGTACCGGGCCGGGCGCAGTACCACGAACAAGGTCTCTCCGTAGCGCTCGAGCTTGGCCCGCTGATGCCCCTGGAGGGCGTCTTCCACGGCCAGCTCGTGCAACCCGAATTCGTCGGCCACGGCGTGGACCTCGGGCTCCTCGGGACGGTAGAGCCCGATCCAGGCCATCCCGGAGCGGGCCCGCATCACCTCGAAGGTCTCCTCCAGGCTGTGCGGATCCGCCGTGCGCCGCCCGCCGACGTACACCGCGTTGTCTACCGTCGCCATGCCCCACCAGTCCTTCCCGTCTGAATGTGCCGCCCCTCATCATGACAGCCACACCACGCACCCACTCCAGCTCCCTCTTGGCGCACCGATGACTGGCCGGTGATTGACGCGAGCCGAAAAACCTCGGCGATTCGGTTCAGATGCCGGACCCCACCCGCACGATCCCTGACCTGGAAGCGCCGTCGCGGGCAATTCAAGTACGGGGGCGCCCGAAAACGCGTGCGCCCCCAGTGCAGGTCAGGTAAGGCGCACTAGTGCGCCGAGGGTCCTCCGTTCCTAGGTTGGACTGGACCCAGTCCAACCCCGGTCTGGGGCGCACCGGACAAAGGATCTCCTGATGAAGGCCATGACCTGCCTGCATCGACCGGCAATCGCCGGGATCGCTGCTCTCGGACTGACCAGTACCGTGCTGCTGGCCCCCGCCGCCCACGCCAGCTCCCCCACCTCGGAGCGGCCGGGCTCGTTCACGAGCGCGTACACCGCGTTGCTGGTCCCCAGCGAGACTGACCCCGCCGAGGCGCCAGCCCTCCTCGATGAAGCTCCCCCAGCGGACGCCCCAGGCGAAGACGCCGCTCTCGAGGATGTCCCCGTCGAGGACGTCCCCATCGAGGAAGAGCGCAGCAGCCAGGTCACGCCCGCCGGCCAGGCCGCCCCCGCCCCGGAGGAGGCCGCTGGCGCGGCGGCCACGTCCGAAGCCCCCGCCGACACCTCCGCCGACACCCCGGTCTCAGCCCCGCAGGAGACCACCGCGGAGTCCGTCCCCGCCGACACGGGCGGGTCCGGTGAGCAGGAGGCTCCCGGCGGCGAGGCGCCCGCTGTCGAGGCGCCCGGCGAGGCACCCGCTGAGGACGAGGCCACGGACGTCGCGGCGCCGGCCGAGTCCGCCGGCGAGGAGGCCGAGGAAGCCACCCCGGAAGAGGCCTCCGAGGAGACCGCCCCCGCCGAGGAACCCGCACCGGCCCAGGAGCAGGTGAGCGGTGAGGCCGCGCTCTGGGTGAACGCGGACCGCGAGGTGGTCTGCTTCGACATCGACCTGAACGGCGTCAGCGGTGAGAGCGCCGCGACCGTCCACCTGCACGAGGCCGCCGGCGCCCAGTTGCTCGCCTTCTCCGGTTCCTCGGGCTGCCTGCCGCTCAGCGCCTCCGCCCTGGCCCAGATCGACGAGAACCCCAATGCCTTCTACATCGACGTGCACACCGAGCAGTCCCCGGACGGTGCCGCCCGTGGCTTCCTGACGCAGGTGCCGCTGGGCGGCGTCGACGCCGGCGGCGGAGGCACCGCCACCCAGGACGCGGCCCTGTCCGTGGCCGGGGCGGCCGCTGCAGCCGTGCTGCTCGGCCTGGGCGGTGCCTTCGCACTGTCCCGCAGGAGCCGCGGTTCGGCATGAGCCCACAGCGCGAGCCGGCGGTGCGCCCTCGTGGTCCGAGGGCGTCCCGTCGGTGCCCGGGCGTTCTGCTGGCCGCGGCCCTCCTGACGGCCTCACTAGCCGGGTGCTCCATGGACGTCACCGCCTTCCGGGAGAACCTCGAGACGACATGGGAGGGGTCTGCCGCCATCGGCGCGGACGGCACCACGGACGGTGACACGGCGGACACCGAGGAGGACACTGCCGGGCACGCGCCCGCCCCGGCCATCCTGAATATCCCCCGGATCGGGCTGCGTGAGGAGGTCCTCGAGCTGGGCCTCGAGGACGACGGCACCCTGGAGGTCCCGGCCGAGGGGGGCGACGTCGGCTGGTACTCCCCGGACGAGCGTGCTGCCACGGGCTATCCGCTGGTCTTCACGGGGCACGTGGACACGGCAGCGGGCCCGGCGGTGTTCGCCCGCCTGCTGGAACTGGAACCGGGCGATGAGGTGGCGGTGACCGACGTCGGCGGCCAGGTCCTCACCTACCGGGTGGACCGTGTGGCGGATCACCCGGTGGACGCCTACCCCACGCTGGACGTCTTCGGGCCCGCTCCGAAGGACGAGATACGCCTGATCACCTGCACGGGGGTGTTCGATGACGTCCGGCAACAGTACGAGGAGAACCGGGTCGTCTACGCATCACGCTCTCGGTGAACTCTTGGCCAACGACAACGAATTCTTTGATGAGAGGCCTGTTGTTCTGGCCGTTCTCCCGTATTATGAAACGCGAAGTAGTAGTAGCAGAAAGTCCGTCAGACTACGGACCGGTCCGCCCACGGGCGGGACGGGGCGTTGGGAAGCGGTTCGCAACATGCCGCTTCGCCCCCGCGGGAATCCCCGTGGGTACACACCCCGATGAAAGAGGCTCCCATGGCCACCGGTATCGTCAAGTGGTTCAACGCTGAGAAGGGCTACGGCTTCATCTCCCCGGACGACAACTCCGCTGACATCTTCGTTCACTTCTCCGCCATCGAGGGCTCCGGCTTCCGCGAGCTCCAGGAGGACCAGAAGGTCGAGTTCGAGGCCCAGCAGGGCCCCAAGGGCATGCAGGCTGCTGCGGTCCGCCCGCTCTGATCTGATCAGACCCTGAACGGCCGCTCTCCCTCCGGGGAGGGCGGCCGTTTCGCTCCCCCGTCCGACTAGTGTGAATCCATGCGATTCAGATACCTCGGCAACAGCGGACTCAAGATCTCCGAGATCATCTACGGCAACTGGCTGACCCACGGTTCGCAGGTGGAGAACGAGACGGCTCACGCCTGCGTCCGGGCGGCCCTCGACCAGGGCATCACCAGCTTTGACACGGCCGACGTCTACGCCAACGGCAAGGCGGAGTCCGTGCTGGGCGAGGCCCTGAAGGGCGAGCGCCGGGAATCCCTGGAGGTCTTCACCAAGGTCTACTGGCCCACCGGCCCGAAGGGCCCCAATGACACCGGCCTGTCCCGCAAGCACATCCTCGAGTCGATCAACGGCTCCCTGAAGCGCCTGCAGATGGACTACGTGGACCTCTACCAGGCCCACCGCTACGACGTGGAGACGCCGCTGGAGGAGACCATGCAGGCCTTCGCGGACGTGGTGCGCTCCGGCAAGGCCCTGTACATCGGCGTCTCCGAGTGGCCGGCGGACAAGATCCGGGAGGCCCACGCCATGGCGAGGTCTCTCGGCTTCCAGCTCATCTCCAACCAGCCCCAGTACTCCATGCTGTGGCGCGTGATCGAGACCGAGGTGATCCCCTCCTGCGAGGACCTGGGGATGTCCCAGATCGTCTGGTCCCCCATGGCCGGCGGCACGCTGACCGGCAAGTACCTGCCGGGCCGGCAACCCCCGGCCGGCTCCCGCGCCACCGATGAGAAGAACGGCGGCCAGCGGACCATGGCGGCCTGGATGACCGAGGACGTGCTGACCGCCGTGCAAAAGCTGCAGCCCATCGCCGAGGGCCTGGGGTGCACCATGGGACAGCTGGCGATCGCCTGGGTGCTGGCCAACCCGAACGTGGCGGGTGCACTGGTCGGGGCCTCGCGTCCCGAGCAGATCGTGGAGAACGTCCAGGCCTCCGGGATCTTCCTGGACGAGTCCACCCTCGCTGCCGTGGATGCCGCCATCGGTCACGTGGTCATCGACGACCCGGCCAAGGTCTCCGTCCCCGCGGGGCGCGTTGGCTGACCTGCAGCGAAAGGCGGGCCGGCCAGCGGTCGCAGGTGACACGCCCACTGTGATGCAGTCGTGATGGCGTGAGAGGCAAGATCACGGTATGATCACAAGTACGCCGGTGCTGTCCGTCCCGCTGGACGGGGCGGACAGCACGGGGCCAACTCACTTCAGAGCCGGGGGGCACCTGAATGACCACCATTGCCCGCCGTCCCGTGACCCGATCCCAGCCTCACGGCCGTCTCTCCGTCCTGTGCCGCGGAGCCGCCGTCGCCTGCGGCACCCTGCTCGCCTCCGCAGTACTGGCCGGCCCGGCCGCCGCCACCGTCACCGAGACCCCGGCCCCCGGCGGTTCCACCTCTCCCGGCCCCTCTGCGGCCGCCGCCAACCAGGCACCGAAGCTCATGACGTGCGGTGGGGTGATGACGCAGACGGGGGCCACCGAGGCCATCCGGGTCAGCGTCGCTGATCCCGACGGCGATCCCGTCACCCTGAGCGCCGGCGTCTCCATGTTCGGGGTCCAGCCCACCGTCTCCGGCCACGTGATCACCTATCCGGCTCCGAGCAGCAGGACCGGCCAGGACAATTTCGTGGTCACCGCCTCCGACGGACGGGGCGGAGAGGCCTATTGCGAGATCGGCGTTCTCGTCCAGGCCGGCTCCATCAGCGCGTCCCCGACGCCCACCCCGACGGCTCCGGCCCCCGGTGCCAGCGCCCCGGATCGCACCCCCACCACCGAGACTCCCACCCGGACGGCACCGGTGCCCGAGCCCACCCGGGACACACCGCCTCCCGCGACGGCATCCACCGAGGCACCGACCTCGCGCCCGCCCTCGCCCACTGCCACCACGGCTCCCATCACTCCGCGCGAGCCGTCCGGTCAGGGGACGGTCAGGGACCCTGACACCGCCACACCGGCACCCGCACCCGCAAGCGGCCCCGGCGAAAACTCCGCGGCGGGCGAACCGAGCGGTGGTGCGGGCGGCACCGGCGGCCGCGGCGGTGGGTCAGTCGGTGGGGACGATGAATCCGGCAGCAGCACCGGCGGTGCGGGCAGCGGTGTGCACGGGGCCGGCGGCAACGCTGATAACGGTGCGGGCGGCGGGACGGACGGCACCAGCGGACCAGGCAGCACCGGCGGACTAAGCGGCATCGGTGGACCGGGCACCACCGGCGCGCCAGGAACGGGCGCCGGGACAGCCGATGACCCCGACGGCGGCGCGGCCGTCGCCCTCCCCCTGCGCCCCGGTGCCGGCGCGGGCACCGGCGCCCCACAGGCCGGCGCCCCGGACGCCGGTCCCTCCGCCGCTGGCGACGCCGCCGGTTACTCCGCCGCCGGTCCCTCGGCTGCCGGCGACGCTCGGGACGCCGAGGCGAGCCATGCCCGCGTTGACCGGGCGGCACACACGGGGGCGAGCGGGTGGCTGTTCGGCGCCGTCGGTGCCCTGATGACCGCCCTTGTCGGGCTGGCCTTGATGGCCCTGCCGCGCGGGCGCCGACGGCACTAGACTGGCCCCACGATGCGGCCGAGGGCGGCGGATCAGCCCCACTGTCCGGGCCGCCTGAGACCGAGGAGGTCCGAGTTGGCCCGCTACGAAGACGAGCTCGAACAGCAGTTCATCGAGGAGCCGGAGAACGACTTGGAGGAGCCGGCGGACGGCCGCGACGGGACCGTCGACTTCGGCTCGTCCGATGACCCGGACACCCTGGACGCGATCGATCCCCTGCGCCGGGACACTTTCCTGCTGGACGGTGATGAGGACTACAACGGCATCCCGGACTACCAGGAAGGTGGTCCCGAGGAGCCGGGGACCGACCCCGATGCGGACGGTGACTGGGACGCCGACGAGGACGACGAGAACGAGGACTGAGCCCCGTCAGGACTCGTCCGGGCCAGAGGCATCTGGGTCCCGAGCCCCTGGCTCCGTCACTTCTGGCCCGGTGTGACCGCCGAGGACCCGTTCCAGCCCGGAGAGCCCGAGCACCGCGCAGGCGAACCAGACACCGCCGGCCGGTCCGAGCGGGGCGGCCACGGCGCCGGCCACGACCGGCAGGACCACCTGCCCGAGGCGGTTGCCGACCAGGCGCAGGCCGAGCGCCGCCCCGCGCCAGTCGGCCGGTACGGCCTGGGCGATCAGCGTCATGGTCAGCGGCTGGCCGAGACCGAGGAACGCCCCGCCCACGACCATCAGCACGACCGCCAGCCACAGGGCGTCGATCGGGTCCAGGGCGAACGGCACCAGCCCGATAGCCAGCGCGGAGAACAGCAGCGCGGCCAGGACCAGCGTGTTCCGGGACCACCGGGCGGTGAACCACGGCAGGAAGATCCTGGACACCACCGACCCGGCACCGCGCGCCGCCAGCAGGAGGCCCACCCACAGCGGCGAGACCCCGGCCGCCTCCCCCACGAGTGGCATGAACGCCGTGAGGATGTCGATGACGGCCAGCAGGGCGAGTGCGGCCAGCATGTGCGAGGGCACCCCGGGGACCCGGAGGATGCGCGGCACCGTCGCCTTCTGCGGAGTCCGCTGGCCGGCCGCGGCGTGACCGGGGCCCTCGGGCCGGGAGTCCGCGGCCGCCGTCGGGCCCGGCTCGGTCCGGCCCCGCAGGGAGAACATGACCGGCACGGCGAGCAGGGAGATCCCGGCACCGAGCCACAGCGCCCCGGAGATCTCGTCGTCCAGCCCGCCGCCCGTGGCCGCCCGGGCGAGCGGGACGTTGCCGAGGATCAGCCCGGACAACAGGGGCCCGGCCATCTGGCCGACGGAGAACGCCGCCGTGAACCAGCCGAAGGCCGCATCCATCAGCCGCGTCGGGGCCCGCCGGCCGATGGCCGCCTGGCCGGCGATGGTGAAGACCAGGTGCCCCATGCCCAGCAGCGCCGAGGCGACCATGATCAACAGCACCGAGCTCCCCCAGGCCAGGGCCGCCCCCGCCAGGGCCATCACGAGGGCACCGAGCGCGATCATCCCCCGCAGGGAGGGCAACCGGCCGGTGACCCTGCCCAGCCACATCGCGCTCACCAGCGGGACGATCGCATAGGCGGCGGTGGCCAGGCCCACGGCGGTCTCGTCCGCGCCCAGGGCCAGCAGCTTGTAACTGGTGACCGGGCGCAGCAGGTTCATCGAGGTCTGCGTCAAAATCGCGGCGACGACCATGACCCACAGCCAGGTCAAGGAGTCGCGTTTCGCCATGACCACCAGCGTAGACCGGGCACCGGAACCGGGCTGACATGAGGTTCTCCGCGCGCGGCCGGCACGGCCCCGGACGTTCCCGGGCGTCTCACAGGGCTCGCGCGACTCGCACCGACCTACGATGTACACGGCCCGTTCGGGCCTCGCCTACGCCCAGGAAGGCCGGTGACCGGTGTCCGCTGCCCCCGCCGTGCCGTCGGGACCGAGCCGGTTGTGGAGCCGGGACTTCATCCTGACGTCGCTGACCAACCTGTTCCTGGCCATGGTGTTCTACCTGCTCGTCACGGCCATGGCGCTGTACGCCGTGGACCGCTTCCACGCCTCTGATGCGATGTCCGGGCTCGCCGTGGGCGCCTACGTCCTGGGGGCCGTGGTCTCCCGCCTGGCCACCGGCCAGGCCATGGACGCCATCGGCCGGCGCACGGTGCTGATCAGTGCCCTGACCGCGTTCCTCCTGGCCTCCACGCTGTACCTGCTGGCCAATTCCCTGGCCCTGCTGATCGCCGTGCGGTTCGTCCACGGGATCGCGTTCGGAGCCGCGGCCACCGTCCTGGCCGCCTCCGTGATCGGCCTGATCCCCGGCCACCGCCGCAGCGAGGGCACCGGCTGGTTCGGCACGTCCACCACGGCCGGCTCGGCCTTCGGGCCGCTGCTGGCCTTCCAGCTGACGGACGCCTACGGGTTCGACTCGCTGTTCCTGGCCTGCACGGCCTTCTCCGTCCTCGGCCTGGCGGCAGGCCTCCTGGTCCGGCTCCCCCGGCCACCCCGGCCCGAGGGCCACCGGCCCGCCGTCCGGTTCAGCCTGCGGGGCCTGATCTCGCCCGCGGCCCTGCCCGTCTCGGTGGTCATCCTCCTCGCGGGCACCGCCTTCTCGGGCGTGCTCGCCTTCCTCAACGGCTACGCCGGGCAGGAGGACATCAGTCCCACCGTGGCCAGTTCCTTCTTCCTGATCTACGGCGCCGTCCTGGTGCTGACCCGCTTCGTCGTCGGCCCGGTCCACGACCGCTTCGGGGACAATGCCACCATCGTCCCGCTCCTGGTGTCCTTCATGGCCGGGCTCGCCGTGCTGTCCCGATGGCCCACCACCGCGGGGGTGTTCGTCGCGGCCGCCCTGACCGCCGTCGGCTTCGGGGCCCTGCTCACGAGTTTGCAGGCGATCGCCGTCACCGTGGCGCCGCCCATGCAGGTCGGGGTGGCCACCTCCACGTACTTCGTCATGCTCGACCTCGGCGTGGGCGCCGGGCCCGTGGTCCTGGGCGCCCTACTGCCGGCCACCGGGTACTCCGGGATGTTCGCCCTACTCTCCGGCCTCATGGCCGTCACGATCGGGGTCTACTGGCTGGTCCACGGCCGGCGCCCCGGAGCCGGGCTGCGGACCCGGCGCTCATGAGCGGATCGCGGGGGCGACGACGGCGCGCGCGGCGGTCAGCAGCAGTGCGCCCAGCGTGAGCACCAGCAGTGCCTCGGCCCCGACGTAGACGTAGTGGGCCATGGACCCGCCGGCGAAGTCACCGGCGAGCACGGCATCGGTCCGCGCGTTCAGGAACGGCCGGATCACGGCCACCTTGGCGACCAGCACGGCGGTGGCGGCCCCGCCCAGCACCCACAACCGCTGCCTGCCGGGCCGGCCCAGGCACCTCCACAGGGCCACGAGCAGCACCACCGCCAGCACCACCTCGACGAGGTTCATGGCGAAGAAGACCCGGCGTCCGATGCCCAGGCCCAGCGGGAGGGTGATGCCGGGCGCCGTGAACTTCAGCGGTGCCTCGATCAGGGAGATCCCGACGATCATCCCCAGCCACGCGGCGGGCACCACCAGCAGCGCGGTCCGCGCCCACAGAGAGCCTCCCATAGCGCGCGCCCCCGCGGCGGCGGGGTGGAGGCTTCCGTGGGGGCCGGCGTCGGGGGCGTCCATGGAGCCGATTCTAGGCCTGGGCGACGCGCGCCTGCGGGTGCCGGCGGCCGTGCGAGCGCAGGAACGCCGCCATGCCGAAGCAGCCCAGGTACATGGCGGCGATGATGAGCCAGCCGATCGCGAAGTCGCCGGTGAGGTCGCGCAGCGCGCCCATCACCAGCGGTCCGAGGGCGAAGCCGGAGTACATGCCCATCGAGTTGATGCCGGAGGCGGCGCCGATCCGTTCCGGGGCCACCACCTGCATCAGGCCGGCGTTGATGACCACGTTGGCCCCGAGCACCGTGACCCCGTGCAGGGCGGCGCCGGCCCAGATCAGGGCCGGCACGTGCCAGAGCCCGGCAGCCAGGAACGCGGCGACGCCCAGCAGCGCGCCCGCGGCGATCATCAGCAGCAGCGTGGAGGCCTTGACGCCGGCCGACATCCGCCGGCCCCACCAGATGCGGGAGACCACGCCGATCACGCCGGACACCGCCGTGGCCACGCCGCCGAGCACCAGCGAGAAGCCCACCGCCTCCATGGAGAACAGCGGCAGGTAGACGTTGGTGGCCTGCATGCCGAAGCCGGAGAGCAGCGCGATCGAGGCGAAGATCCACACCGTCGCCGGGAGCCGGTCGGCCGCGGAGCCCGACGGCGGCCCCTCGCGGTCCGCGGGCCGGGCACCGTCCGGTGCGGCCGGCGTCGTGTTCTCCGGCGCGGGGACGGACTGCGCCTCCCGCGCGGCGCGGGCCGCCAGTTCCCGCGGGGTGGGAACCACTGCGAGCCCGTAGAACAGCAGCCCGACGGCGACCACGGCGGCTCCCAGCGCGGCACCGGTCCAGCCCAGCCACAGGGAGACGGCCGGGAAGAACAGGCCGGAGAACAGCTGGGAGGCCTGCACGCCGGACTGCTTCACCCCGATCCAGCCGGCCCGCTTCACGGGGGGCACGGCCCGGATGATGATGCGGTTGGTCGTGGGATTCGAGATGGCCTGGGCCGGTCCGGCGAGCACGGCCGCCAGCAGCAGCACCCAGTAGTGCGAGGCGAACGCACCGACCACCAGGGCCACGGCGGTGCCGGCGAAGATCAGCACGAGCTGTGCCCGGGCGCTCATCCGGTCGGCCAGCCGGCCCAGGTAGATGCTGGTGACGGCGGCGGAGGCGAACACCACGGACACCACGAGGCCGAGCTGGCCTGCCGTGAGGCCCAGTTGCTCGATGATGACGGCCGAGGACACGGAGACGCCGTAGTTGAACAGCGGCCCGACGCCCATGGCGCACAGCAGCACGAACAGCAGCGCGCCCGAGGCCCGGGTGCGGCGGTCAGGGTCGGCTGGCGGTGAGGGATCGGAACGGGTCATCACCCGATGAGGATAGTCCTCGTCAGGAGTGCTCCCCGGCCTGTGAGCCGACCTTGCTCCGGAGGGCTGCCAGGGCCGCCGTCGCCGCCGTCCATAGGGTCGGCTCGGGGACGGGCACGAACCGCGGGGAGTGGTTGACGGGCATGGTCCCGGAGTCCACCGTCGCCTGGTCGAAGCCGCCGTAGAACCAGAACACGCTCGGCACGCCGAGGGCCGCGGGCAGGGTCCCGAAGTCCTCCGAGCCCATCTTCGGCTCCCCCTGCCGGACGTTGCCCTCGCCCAGGACCGCGCGCAGCACCCCGGTCACCGCCTCGGTCTCGTCCGGGTCGTTGAAGTTGAGCGGGAAGCGGTACAGCTGCTCGATCCGCGGCTCCGGGGCGCCGGAGGCCGCCGCCTCCGCGGCGATGATCCGCCGGACGGAGGCCAGCACGTGCTCGCGGACCTCGCCGTCCATCGTGCGGATGTTCAGGGTGAACTCCGCGGTGGCCGGGATGATGTTCTCCTTCAGCCCGGCGTGGAAGGTGCCCACGGTCACGACGGCGGCCCGGCGCGGGTCGATCTCGCGGGAGACGATGGTCTGGAGCCGGGTGACGATGTGCGCGCCCTGCACGATGGGGTCGATGGAGTCCTGCGGCTGCGAGCCGTGGGACTGTTCGCCGTACAGCGTGACCTTCAGCGAGTCCGCGTAGGCCATGGCGGCGCCGGGAACGATCTCCACGGTCCCGGCCAGTCCGGGCATGACGTGCTGGCCGTAGACGACCTCGGGCCGGGGCGCCCGGTCCCAGAGCCCGTCATCGACCATGGCCTGGGCACCGGCCGCGGTCTCCTCGCCGGGCTGGAAGATCAGCACCACGGTGCCGGACCAGCTCTGGCGGTCCGCGACCAGTACCTCGGCGGCGGTCATCAGCGCGGTGACGTGGGTGTCGTGGCCGCAGCCGTGCATCACGGGCACCTCGGTGCCGTCCGCCAGGGTGCCACGGGCGGTGGAGCGGTAGTCGACGCCGGAGTCCTCCTCGATCGGCAGGCCGTCCGAGTCCGCCCGGAAGCCGACGACGGGGCCCTCCCCGTTGCGCAGCACGCCGACGACGCCCGTGCCGCCGCAGCGGAAGTGCTCGATGCCGAGGGTGTCCAGGTGGGCCTCGATGAACTCGGCCGTGCGGTGTTCCTGCATGGACAGCTCGGGGTTCGCGTGCAGGTGCCGGTAGAACTCCAGCATCCGGGCGCGCAGGTCCTCCCCCAGCTCGAGGCGGGGGTCGGCGGGCTGCAGGCTCTGGTCGGTGGTCATCGACGGTTCCTTTCGGGGCTGCGGACTACGGGGGGGCTCAGACTGCGGAGAACGGGGGCTCAGACTGCGGAGAACGGGCCGGCCGGTGGCCGGGGCGCCTGACCGGGATGCGGAGGGCAGGCCGGCGCCCGGACGGAGCGCGGCGGCCGGCTCCTGCGGGGGTTGGTCCCCTGTCGGATGCTACTCCGCCCGCCGGGCGCTCACGGGGCCTCGGGCCTGACGTCCTGGCCCGCGGCGCCCTCACGCTTGCGGACGAACCAGCCGATCACCAGGGTCGTCAGCACCACGATCGCCGTGGCCACCATGGACAGGGCCGGCACGAGCGGGACGAGGACGAACAGCACGAGCACGGCCACCACGAACGCCACGATGGTGGCGCGCACTTGCTTCAGGCTGACGATGGCCTGGATGATCACGGCGCCCATGACGGAGGGCAGCACGTACACGCGCACCACCTCGGTGACCTCCGGCGGCACGATGCTGATCAGCCACGTGCCGAGCAGCCCGACGAAGATGAGCAGCGACAGCAGGTGGACGGTCGCCGCCCCGCAGATCGCCATCACCGCGGCGAGGCTGCCCCGGGGCGTGCCCGGCTTGGCGCCGATGGTGGACTGGGCGATGAGGGCCGAGGGCAGCAGCTTGTTCGAGATGTTGCCGATCATGAACGCCTGGTACATCGAGGCCGAGCCGAGGATGGGGAAGTACGTCAGGGGCTCGACGAGCCAGATGACGAAGAACGTGCCGGCGACGGCGGCGAAGCCCGCGAACAGCTGGGTGGCGGTCACGCCGAGGTCGGCGAAGAAGACGAGGTAGAGCGGGCCGGCGAGCGAGAACACGAGGCCGGCGATCATGGTCAGCCGGCCCCACCGGGAGGTGGTGCGCTCGAACTCGACCATGCCCGCGGCGGCCGGGGCGGCGGTGACGGAGGTGGACATCGGGATCTCCTGGAAGGGGCGTGTGTCAGCGGGGGGATGCGGCGATCGGTGCCGGTGGAGGGGGCCCGGCACGGAGGCCGGTGGAGGGGACCGGGACGGCTCAGCCGGCGGGGCCGAGTCCGGCGGACTGGGCCAGGAAGGCCACGGTCAGCCCGAGGAGGATGGCCATCCCCAGGCCCCACTCGCGCAGCCACCGCATCCCGGGCAGCCGGGCGATGAGCAGGCACACGCCCATCACGACCGCGGAGGTCAGCAGCGTCAGCACGTGGACGGTGCTCTTGGGCACCTCGGCGAGGCCCAGCGAGATGAACGCCCCGAGCAGGGCCGCGGCCGGGACCACGGTCATCAGCGCCGGGTTGACCTTGGCCATCCGGTGCTCACCGCGCTGCAGCAGGGGGGTGAGGATGAGGGTGGCGACCATCCACATGGCCCCGCCCATGCTCATGGCGAAGAAGACGATCGCGAACACCTCGGGGGTGTAGGTGGGACCGCCCAGCTCGGCGCCGGTGGTGCCGGCGGCGATGCTCGCGGCCGCGGTCTCGTAGGACACCGAGCCGATGAGGCCGATGCGCACCAGGACGGCGGGCGTGCCGAACAGGGCCAGCAGGGCGATGGCGACGAGGACGACGGCGAGGGACGGGCCGATCGCGGCGACGGCCCCGCTGCGGAAGGACGTCCGCAGTTCCTGGGGACTCATCCCGGCGGCCGGCGCCGCCTTACGGGCGGCCTTGATGTAGATGACCGACTGGACCGCGATCACGAGGAACACGCCCAGGGCGCAGATCCACAGGACCGGGGTGTTGGCCACCGCCAGGACGGGGCCGGGCTCGGCGGCCGCGGCGGCCGAGGGCATTGCGGTGATGGGGATCATGGGAACCTCCCTGTCGGGGCCGTGACCGTCCGGGACGTGAGCCCGGGTCCGGCGGGTGCGGTGCACGGTGTGGCTACCATTGTGATGTGGCGTGCATCACCTGGGCAATAATCCCTGACTATCTGCACTGGGTTCCGTTGGGGAGGAGAATATGGATACGGCATCCCGCCTGACGGAGGAGGATCTGCAACTCGTCCATGCCCTGCAGGTGAACCCCCGGTTGTCCTGGTCGGCGCTCGGGGACGTGCTGGGCATGCACCCCACCTCGCTGGCGGTCCGGTGGCGGCACTTGGAGCAGAGCGGGCTGGCTTGGACGACGGCACACCCGGTGGGTGACCCGGACCAGATGGCCCTGTCCTTCCACGACGTGCAGTGCGCGCCGGGCCGCCGACGCGAGGTGGCCGAGGCGATCATGGGCATCCCGGACGTGTTCACGGTCGAGGAGTGCCACCGGGACCGGGACCTGATGCTCACCGTCATCACGCCGAGCCCTGCGGTCCTCACCGCGTCGGTCTACCCGCAACTGGACCGCATCCCGGGGCTGGCCCGTTATGAGACCGCGTTCTGCACGCGGCTGCACGGCAGCGGCGGCGACTGGCAGCTCGATGCCCTCTCCCCCGACCAGCGCTCCGCGCTGCGCGCCGCCGCCGGTCCCCGTCCGGAGCCCTGCGCGCGCTACGTCACGCCGCCGCCGTCGTTCGGCCCCATCATCCGGGCGCTGGGGCGCAACGCGCGGACGACCGCGGCACAGATCGGCGAGGAGACCGGGCTCCACCCGGCGACCGCCCGGCGCCGGCTGCAGAAGGTCCTCGAGAGCCGTTCGCTGTCCTTCCGCTGCGAGGTCTCCCACCGCGCGGCCGGCTACCCCGTGGTGTGCCAGTGGTTCGCCCGGCTGCCGGCCGCGGACCACAACGGCGCCGCGGCGGTCCTGTCCTCCCTCGGGGCGCTGCGGCTGTGCGCGTCCACCACGGGACGGACGAACTTCACCTTCATGATGTGGCTGCGCTCCGCGGCGGACATCTTGACGGTCGAGCAGGCCGCCTCACGGCGGCTGCCGAGCCTGGAGATCCGCGAGAGCGTGATCATCGCGAACATCCCCAAGCGCGTGGGCTGGCTGCTGGACGCCGACGGCGCCCGCACCGGCCGGTTCATCCCGCCCGGGTCCGCCTGGGACTGATCGTCCCCCTTGGACTGATCCCCCGTGGGACTGATCCCCCGTGGGACTGATCCCCCCTGGGACTGAGCGTCCACGGAGCCGGTCAGTCGCCGGGCAGTCCCTCCGGGCGGGGCGCGTCGCTGACCACGGGCGTGGAGCCGGTCTGGACCCGCCGGGTCCCCTTGTCCTGGTCGGTGCCCTCGGTGGCGGGGCTCGCGTCCCGCACCGGGGCCAGACCGCCGGTGCGCTGCTGCGGCACGCCCTCGTCCGCACCCCGGCCGCCGCCCTCGGCGGCGCTCCGGCCGGGGCGCGGGCGTTCCGTCGCCGCGGCGCCGCCAGCGCCCACCCCGGCGCCGACGGGGACCTTCTCGCCTGCTTCCGCGCCGCCGTCGGGCCTCTCCGCCGCGGCCGGCTCCGCAGCGCCCGTGCCCGCCCCGGCCCGGTGCGAGCCGGCAGCCTGGCGCAGGTCCCGCAACGGCAGGGCGGAAGTCTCCACCGTCAGCTCGTCGCGCCACTGCGGGCCGCCCTCGGCGTACGGCAGGGGCGCGTGCTCGCCGAAGTGGTCCGGATCGGCCTCGGCCCAGTCGGCGGCCCAGCCCCGCGGGGGGTCATTGAGCAACTCGTCCTCCCGCAGCCAGTGGTAGATCGAGGCGTAGGACCGGGTGGTGAGGTGGTCCACCCGCCGGCGCAGCATCCGGGTGGTGAGCTGGGAGGGGTTGGACACCCCCATCGAGGCCATGATCTGCACCGCCTCGCGCACGGTGAGCTTGTGGTAGTTGTGCACCCGGTGGGACTTGTCCTCCACGTCCAGGGCGCGCACCAGCCGCGGGTCCTGGGTGGCCACCCCCACGGGGCAGTGGTTGGTGTGGCACTTCTGGGCCTGGATGCAGCCCGTGGCCATCATCATCGCCCGGGCGCTCATGGTGAAGTCCGCCCCCTGGATCAGCCGCTTGACGATGTCCGAGCCGGAAACGATCTTCCCGGCGGCGCCGATCTTGATCATGTGCCGCAGGCCGGTGCCCACCAGGGCGTTGTGCACGAGCATCAGGCCCTCGGTCAGCGGGGTGCCCACGTTGTCCTGGTACTCCAGCGCGGCCGCGCCGGTGCCGCCCTCCGAGCCGTCGACGATGATGTAGTCCGGGGCGATCCGCTCGGCCCATATGGCCTTGCACATCGCCAGCACGTCCGTGCGGGAGCCCACGCAGAACTTGATGCCGATCGGCTTGCCCCCGGAGAGCTCGCGCAGCCGGCCGATGAACCGCACCAGCTCCCGCGGGGTGTGGAAGGCGGAGTGCGAGGCCGGGGAGATGCAGTCGACGCCGACCGGTACCTCACGGGCCTCGGCGATCTCCGGGGTGACCTTGGCCGCCGGCAGCACCCCGCCCAGCCCGGGCTTGGCGCCCTGGGAGAGCTTGATGGTGATGCCCTTGACCTCGGGCAGCAGCGCCTTCTCGGCGAAGCGCTCCGGGTTGAAGTGGCCATCCTCGGTCCGGCAGCCGAAGTAGCCGGAGCCGATCTCCCAGAACAGGTCCGCCCCGTTGCCGCGGTGGAACTTGGTCAGCCCGCCCTCGCCGGTCTCGTGGATGAACCCGCCCATGCCGGCGCCCTTGTTCATCGCCATCACCGCGTTCTTGGACAGCGACCCGAAGGACATCGAGGAGATGTTCAGCAGGGAGATGTCATAGGGCTGGAGGCAGTCCGGGCCGCCGATCCGCACCGTGGGCAGGGGCTGCGGAGTGGGGACGGGCGCGGTGGAGTGCAGCAGGAACTCATAGCCGATCTGGTTGGTGTCCCGCTCGGTGCCGAAGGCCTTGTGGTCGTCCTGGCCCTTGGCCCGGGAGTAGACCAGCGAGCGCTGGTCCCGGTCGAAGGGCTTGCCGTCGACGTTCCGCTCGATGAAGTACTGCTGGATCTCCGGGCGGATCGACTCCAGCAGGTAGCGCGCGTGGCCGATCACCGGGAAGTTCCGCAGGATCGAGTGCCGCCGCTGCGTCATGTCCCAGACCGCGAGCACGAGCAGCAGCAGGACGATGAGACCGAGCGTGATCCACGCCCAGAATCCGACGAGGTAGGCGATCACCAGGACGAGGACCAGGGTCGCCAGTCCACCGATGATGAGCAAGCGGTTGTTCATGTCCTCATGGTGCCACCGCTGCGACCCGCGTCACAGGGGCGGGGCGGGACGGGCCGGTTACGCCGTGGGGGGCGGCAGCCCGACGTCGGTGCGCGGCGGGCAGCAGGGCGCGCAGGAGCAGGTGCATGGGATCCATGCTCGCACGCGTTATTACCGACCGGTAGGGAACGGCCGGCCCGGCAGGCGCCCGAGGCCCGAGGCCTCAGGGAACCGCCGGTGCCGCCGTCGGGCTCAGGGGGATCACGTGTGGCCGGCCGGCGACCGGTTCCGGCACCACGTGCGCTGCGAGACCGAACACGGCCGCCAGCAGGTCGGCAGTGACCACCTCGTCCGGCGCCCCCGACGCGACGATCGCCCCGTCATGCATGCAGAGCATGTGGTCGGAATAGCGCGCCGCCAGCGAGATGTCGTGCAGCACCATGACGATCGTCCGGCCCAGGTCCCGGTTGAGCCGGTGCACCAGCTCGAGCACCTCGACCTGGTGCGCGAGGTCCAGGTAGGTGGTCGGTTCATCGAGCAGCAGGATGTCCGTCTCCTGCACCAGGGTCATGGCGATCCACACCCGCTGGCGCTGGCCGCCCGAGAGCTCGTCCACGGGGGTGTCCGCGAACTCGAGGACGCCGGTCGCCGCGAGGGCCTCCCGCACTCGCTGCTCGTCCCCCGAGGAGAACTGCTGGTACCAGCGCTGCCGGGGGTGCCGCCCCCGCGAGACGAGGTCCGCCACCGTGAGTCCCTCCGGCGCGGTCGGGGCCTGGGGCAGCACGGCGATGCCCTGGGCGATCCTGCGGGTGGACAGGCGGTCCAGGGACTCGCCGTCGAGGGTCACGGCGCCCGCGCGGGGACGCAGCAGGCGTCCGAGGCCACGCAGCAGCGTGGACTTCCCGCAGCCGTTGGGCCCGATGATCGTGGTGACCAGGCCGTCGGGGACGTCCAGGGAGAGGTCCTCGACGACGGCCCGCCCCTCATAGCCCAGCGTCAGGCCCTGGGCCCGCAGGCGGGCGGCGCGCTCGGCCGCCGGGCGGGGCACGGCAGACGGGGCGGGCACGGCAGTCGGGCCGCGCACGGGTTGGTCCTGGGTCACGAGGTCCTCCGGGGTGGTCGCATGACGAGGTAGATGAGATACGGCGCACCGAGCACGGCGGTCACGACGCCGACCGGCAGCGGAGTGGCGAACAGGTTGGCCGCCACGGCGTCCGAGACCAGCACGAAGACGGCACCGACCAGGGCGGAGACCGCCACCGGCGGCACGGGCGAGCCGGTCAGCAGCCGGGCGATCTGGGGCGAGGCCAGCGCCACGAACACCACCCGGCCACCGACCACCGTGGCGACGGCGGCCAGCAGCACGGCCAGCGTCAGGGACAGCAAGCCCACCCGGCCCAGGCGGAGGCCGATCGCGACGGCGGTGTCCCGGTCGAGGGCACCGAGCAGCAGCCACCGCCCCGCGGCGACGGCGGCCGCGAGCAGTACGGCAGCGGCGGCGCCGAGGGGCAGCACGAGCGGCCAGTCCTTGCCGTTGAGGGAGCCGGTCATCCACGTGAGCGCCTGCGCCGCGTTCGTGACATCGCCCAGGGTCAGCATCCAGGTGGTCAGCGCGGTGGCCAGCCCGTCCACACCCAGCCCCACCAGGATCAGCCGGTAGCTGTCGATCCCCCGCCGGTAGGCCAGCAGGTACACGGCGACGCCGGCCGCCAGGCCGGCGGTGAACGCGGCGGCGGGCATGCCCACGGATGCGGCGAGCCCCGCCACCCCCACGGCCCCGCTCCCGGCCAGGACGAGCACCGCCACCGCCCCCGCGGATGCCCCCGAGGTCACCCCGAGGATGTCCGGGCTGGCCAGCGGATTGCGGGCGACGGTCTGCATGATGGCGCCCGCGGCGGCCAGGCAGGCGCCCACGAGGACCGCGGCCACCGTGCGCGGGGCCCGGAACTCAGTGACGACGAGGCCGACGCCGCCCTCCACCGGCTGCCCGGCCAGGGCCGCCAGCACCTGGCCGAACGGGATGGGCGTGCCGCCGAGGGCCACGTGGACCGTGACGGCCACCAGCAGGGCGGCCGTCAGCACGGCGGCCACGAGCAGCTCACGCGGCCGGAAGCGGAGCGAGACCGGGCCAGCCCTCAGCACGCGGACGGAGCGGAAGCCGGCCCCGCTCGCCGCGGCGGGGACGCAGCCCACGGTCGCGCCGTCGGCCACGGGACCGGCCGGGCCGGAGCGCGGGACCGGCGCAGCCTCGGAATGGGCGCCGCGGATGGCGTCGCGAGCCGCGTTTTGGCCGGTGACGTGACCGGCCCCGGCCGTCGAGGCGAAGGCATTACGGGTCATGTGGTCGCCAGCCTGCGACGCCGGGCCAGGTGGACGAAGAACGGGGCGCCAACGACGGCCAGCACCACGCCCACGGAGAGTTCGCCGGGGCGGGCGATGACGCGTCCGGCCGTGTCCGCCAGCAGCAGGACGGCCACGCCCGCGACCGCCCCGACGGGCACCAGCCAGCGGTAGTCGGCACCGACGAGCGCCCGGGCCAGGTGGGGCACGAGCAGCCCGGCGAACGCGATCGGCCCGGCGTGGGTGACCGCCGATCCCGCCAGCAGGGTGATCGCGAGGATGCCGACGGTCCGGGCCACCGGCACGGGGACGCCCAGCGACCGCGCCGTGTCCTCACCGAGGGACAGGGCGTTGAGCGCCCCGACGTTGGCCACCGCGAGGACCATGCCCACGAGCAGGAACGGGGCGATCACCTCGAGGGAGCCGTTGCGCACGGCCACGGATCCGACCTGCCAGAAACGCAGGGCGTCCAGCGCCTGGTCGTCCATGAGCACGATCCCCGAGACGAGCCCCGTGCACAGGGAGCTGATCGCGGCCCCGGCCAGGACCAGGGTGATGGGGGTGGCGCCCCCACGGGCCGAGGTGCTGACGAGGAAGACGGCCACCACGGCCACCAGGGCCCCGGCGAACGCCAGCAGCGCCTGGGTCAGCGGGGCCAGGGCGCCCGCCATCGCGGTGGCGGACACGATGGCCAGCGCCGCGCCCTGGTTGATCCCGAGCAGTCCGGGGTCGGCGATGGGGTTGCGCGTGTGCCCCTGGACGAGCACGCCGGCCACGCCGAGGCAGGCCCCGACGACGACGCCCGTCACCGTGCGCGGCCAGCGCAGCTCCCGGATGGTGACGTCCATGACGGAGCCGGTCGGCGTCACCACCGCGTGCCACACCTCGGCCAGGGTGGACGGCCGGCCGCCCACCAGCATGCTGAGCACCACGGCCCCCAGCGCCACGAGGGCGGCCAGCAGCAGCCAGCGGAGGCGACGGCCGCGGCGCGGCCGGCGGGCGTCGGCGTCCCGGCCCGCGCCGTCGCCGGCGATCGCGGAAGGGGCCGCCGCGGCCGGGACGGACAGGACATCACGGGCCACGGCGCCTCCTGGTCGGTCGATGGGCCATCCGCAACATACGCGGATTTACGTCATGAAGGTGTTCGGTATTGACGGTGCGCTGCTACAGTCTGCCACAGCCCGGTGAGGTGAGCCTTACCTTACCGGGCGTGCTACGCCGTTGTGCCGTCATCCTCCTGACCGAAAGGCCCCCCATGTCGTCGATCCTGCCGCGTTCCGCTCGCTTCCGGTCCGCCCGGACCCTACCGGCCGCAGCCCTCGCCCTGTCCCTGCTGGGCCTCACCGCCTGTGGTGCCGGCGCCGGTGCCGGTGCCTCGTCGCCGGCGGAGTCCACCTCCCCCGCGGCGGCCGGCCAAGACGCGAGCTTCCCGCGGACCGTCCAGCACGTCATGGGCGAGACCACCCTGGAGGAGAAGCCCGAGACCGTGGTGGCACTGGACCCGAGCTACGTGGACGCGGCGCTGCTGCTGGACGCGGACCTGGTGGGCTACGCCGAGTACCGCCAGGATCCGAAGGACCCGTTCGCCGACTACCTCGGGGACGTGAGCGAGCAGACCGCGGGGGCCGAGAACGTGGGCACCATCGCCGAGCCGAACCTTGAGCAGATCGCGGCCCTCGACCCTGACCTGATCGTCTCGGCCAAGGTCCGCCAGCCCGACCTGTATCCGCAGCTGTCCAAGATCGCCCCCACGGTGTACTCGGAGTCCACCGGCCCGACGTGGAAGGAGAACGTCGTGCTGCTCGGCGAGGCCCTGGGCAAGGAGGACCGGGCCGAGCAGGAGGTCGCCGACTACGAGGCCCGCGCCAAGGCGGTCGGCGAGGCCATCCTGGAGAAGGACCCCGAGGCCACCTACTCGTTGCTGCGCTTCGCCGGCGAGGACACCGCCCGCCTGTACTCCTCGGACTCGTTCATCGGCGAGATCATGGCGGACATGGGCATCCCGCGGCCGGAGGGACAGCCGGACACCACCGAGGAGATCTTCGTGCCGCTGGGCCAGGAGCAGGTCCTCGAGGCCGACGCCGGACTGATCATGGTCAGCACGTGGGTCCCTGAGGGCGCCGAGGGCGACGCCTCGCGTGACCAGGAGCAGCGCTTCACCAACAACCCGCTGTGGGACCGCCTGGAGGGAGAGGTGCTCGAGGTGGACGACGAGACCTTCGTGGCCTCGGTCAGCCTGCAGGGCGCGCACGCCGTCATCACGGAGCTCGCCGAGCACTACGGGGTGGACCCGCAGTTGCCGCAGGACTGAGACCCACCGCCCGGCACGCCGTTCGCCGCTCGCCGGGATGGGCTGCAGCCGGTCATGCCCCGGAGGACATGTCATCCCGGGTGCCGGAATGACATGTCCTCCGGGGGATGACAAGCCCCTTCCCCTGGTGACGACAGGCGTCAGAGCAGGTGGTCGGTGAGGTGGTCCGGGGTGCCGAAGCGGTGGGCGGTGATGGAGATGGCCTGCTCGTGCAGGAACGGCAGCAGCTCCACGTCCCCGGCGGAGACCACCGGGCCGGCGTACACGGCCAGGTCCGGCGAGCCGCCCACGGCCTCGTGCAGGGCCACGACGGCGGCCCGCGCGGCCGCCGCTGACGTCTCCCGGTCGGCCGGGACCACGTCGAGCCGGTCCGGGCCGGTCCCGTCCGCGCCGAGTCCGCCGATGCCGACGTCGCCCGGCTCGTCACCCGCGGCGGGCTCATCGCCCCAGTCCAGCACCAGCCGCACCCGGGGATCGCCCCCGCCCTCGGCGGACGGCGGCATCTGGGCCAGTTGCCGGGCGCGGGCGTGGAAGGCGGCGTCCGTCTCCACCTGCACGTCCACGGGCGCCCCGGCCTCCACCAGGAAGTCCAGCGCCTCGGTGGCCAGCGGCTCCGGGGTGCTCAGGGTCAGCGGCCCGCCCGCGCGCAGTCCGGCGGCGAGCACCCTCAGCAGGTGGGTCAGCGGTCCGGACTCCCAGCGGATGAGGACGGGCACCGGCAGGTAGCGCAACACGTTGCGTTCGGCTGCCAGCCCGGAGATGTCCAGGGCCACGCCGAACTGCTTCTCCCACTCCGCCGCGTCCAGGTCCACCGCCCGGGTCAGCCATGCCAGCTCGGCGTCGCCGAGATCCTCGGCCACCTCGTCCAGGAGCCGGCGCGCGAGGCTGTCGTCCGCGCCGGCCGCGGCCGGCGCCACCGTCCCGGTGGCACCCGATGCCGCGTTCGCGGCCGTACCGAGCGCCGGCACCGCACCGGCCCCCGCACCGGTTGACGGAACGTCCACCCACTCACCGAGGCCGTGCAGGTAGTGCGGTCCCCCGGCCTTGGTCCCGGCGCCCACCGAGGACCGCTTCCAGCCACCGAAGGGCTGGCGGCGCACGATCGCCCCGGTGATGCCGCGGTTGACGTAGAGGTTGCCGGCGTGGACGTGCTCGAGCCAGTAGTCGATCTCCTCATCGTCCAGCGAGTGCAGCCCGCTGGTGAGCCCGTAGTCCACGGCGTTGACCAGCTCCACGGCGTCCTGCAGCGTCGCCGCGGTCATCACGCCCAGCACGGGGCCGAAGTACTCGGTCAGGTGCGCATCGGCCCCGGGCTGCACGCCGGAGCGGATGCCAGGGCTCCACAGCCGGCCGCTCTCGTCCAGCGGCTGTGGTTGCAGCGCCCACCGCTCCCCCGGGCCCAGCTGTGTCAGTCCGCGTTCGAGCTTCTCCCCCGGCACCTCGATCACCGGCCCCACCTGCGAGCGCGGGTCCTCCGGGTAGCCGACGGTCAGCGAGGAGGCGGCATCCAGCAACTGGCGGTGGAACCGCTTCGACGTCGCCACGGAGCCGACCATGATCACCAGCGAGGACGCCGAGCACTTCTGCCCCGCGTGGCCGAAGGCGGAGGTGACCACGTCCTTCGCGGCCAGGTCGAGGTCGGCCGAGGGCGTCACGATGATCGCGTTCTTCCCCGAGGTCTCCGCCAGCAGCGGCAGCTCGGAGCGGAAGGACCGGAACAGCCGGGCGGTCTCGTGGCTGCCGGTGAGGATGACCCGCTCGACGTCCGGGTGGGCGATGAGGTCCTTGCCGACGTCGGCCTCGTCCTCGGCGTCGATCGTCACCAGGGTGACGAGGTCGTGGGCGGTGCGGGCGGCCAGGTCGCCGCCCCAGCCCAGGCGTCCGAGCCCCTCGCGCAGCCCCTCGACGATCGCGGCGTGCGCCACCGCGCCCGTGCGGGCGGACTGCGATGCCGGCTTGAACACCACGGGCGCCCCGGACGCCAGCCCGGCGAGCACGCCGCCGACGGGGATCGCCACGGGGAAGTTCCACGGCGGGATGACCAGCACGAGCCTCGAGGGCACGAACCGGGCGCCCTCCACCTCGTCGAGCCCGCGGGCCAGCCGGCCGTAGTACCGGGCGAAGTCGATCGCCTCGGAGACCTCGGGGTCGCCCTGGTCCAGGGTCTTGCCGGTCTCGGCGCCGGCCACCTCGAGCAGTTCGGCGCGCCGCGCCTCCAGCGCGTCCGCCACGGACTGCAGCACGGTCTCGCGCTGGGCCCCGGTCAGGTCACGCCACGCCTCTCCGGCGTCCACGGCCCGCCCGACGGCGGCACGCACCTCCTCGGCCGTGCGCACCCGGGCCCCGGCCACCTCCGCGCTCCCGAGCTGCGAGCCGGGGATGGCCGCAATGATCCGCCGTCCCCACTCCCGGTTCGCCGCCAGGGAGGGGTCGGTGTCCGGGGTGTTGGCGAAGCCGTCCACCGGCTCCGGGACCGGCCCGGGATGGTGCACCCGCCGGTCCTGGGTGCGGGCCGGCGTCGGGATGGTGGTGTCCAGGTCCGCGACCGAGGCCAGGAACCGGGCCTCCTCGCGGGCGAAAAGGGCCGGGTCGGAGTCCAGCTCGAAGACGGCGGACATGAAGTTCTCCTGGCTGGCGCCCTCCTCGAGGCGCCGGATCAGGTAGGCGATGGCGACGTCGAACTCGTGCGGGTGCACCACCGGGGTGTAGAGCAGCAGAGAGCCGACGTCCTTCTTCACCGCCTCCGCCTGCCCGGTGGCCATGCCCAGCAGCATCTCGAACTCCACGTCCGGCCGGCGCGTCCCGAACTGCTCGGTGCTGAGCCCACGGTCCTGCACGAGAAGCCAGGCCAGGGCGATGTCGAAGAGGTTGTGCCCGGCCACCCCGATCCGCACGTTGCGGGTGTGCTCGGCGGTCAGTGCGTAGTTGAGCACGCGCTTGTAGTTGGTGTCGGTGTCCTGCTTGGACTCGCAGGTCGCCGCGGGCCAGCCGGTCAGCGAGGCCTGGACGTGCTCCATCGGCAGGTTGGCGCCCTTGACCACGCGGACCTTGATCGGCGCCCCACCGGCCTCGACCCGCCGGGCGGCCCACTCCTGCAGCCGGATCATGGCGTCCAGGGCGTCGGGCAGGTAGGCCTGCAGCACGATTCCGGCCTCCAGGCCGCGCAGTTGCGGGGTGTCCAGCAGGCGCATGAACACGGCCAGCGTCATGTCGAGGTCGTGGTACTCCTCCATGTCCAGGTTGATGAACGTGGAACCGGCCGGAGTGTTCGCCTGGGAGGCGGCGAGTTCGTAGAGGGGCAGCAGGGACTCGGTGACCTCGGCGACCGCCTCCTCGAAGGCCCAGGGGCTGTGCGGGGCCGTGGCGGCGGAGACCTTGACGGAGACGTAGTCGACGTCGTCGCGCTCGATGAGCGTGCGGATCCCCGCCATGCGCTTCTCGGCCTCCGCCCGCCCGAGGATGGCCTCACCGAGCAGGTTGATGTTCAGCCGGGTGCCGGGGCTCTTCAGCCTTCGGATGGCCGGGCCCAGCTTGTCCTCGGTGGCGTCCACGATCAGGTGGGAGACCAGCTCGCGCAGCACCCGCCGGGCCGCGGGGACGGCCAGCCTCGGCACCGCCGGCGCCAACCGTCCGCCGGCGCCCATGGCCGAGCGCATGGCCCAGGGCAGGAAACCGGGGGTGCGCGGGGCCAGGTCCCGCAGCGCCTCGGCGGCGATGGCGGGGTCCTCCGGCCGGACCACGCGGTCCACGAACCCGACCGTGAAGTCCAGGCCGTCCGGGTCCTTCAGGACACCGGCCAGCTGCCGGGCGGAGAAGTTGGCCGGGTGGTTCCGGGCCTCGTGCAGCCAGCGGCGGACCTGCTCGACGGCGGCCGGGGCCAGATCCTTCATGGGCGTGGGATCCGGGAGCACCGCAGGGGTGGGGTGAAGGCTCATGCATTCATTGTTCTCCGTCACACCCTGCATCACCAGCGAACGTTTCCGCACGATATCCTTCGGATCATCCGAACAGTCAGGAGCCCACCGTGCTGGATGTCCGTCGCCTGGTCCTGCTGCGTGAGCTGTCCATCCGCGGCACCATGACCGCCGTCGCGCGGGCCATGAACATGGCGCCGTCCTCGGTGTCGGAGCAATTGGCCCTGCTGGAACGGGAGACGAAGACGGTCCTGCTGCGCCGGGCCGGGCGAACCGTGCAGCTCACCGAGGCGGCACTGGCGCTCGTGGAACGTACCGACCCGATCCTCGACGCACTCGAGCAGGCAGAGACCGCCCTGGTCTCCACGGGCGAGGAGATCACCGGCCGGGTGACCCTGGCCCTGTTCCAGTCGGCCGCGTTGACGGTGCTGCCTCCGGTGCTGACCCTGCTGCGCACCCAGCACCCCGGACTGCGCCTGGAGGTGGTCCAGTATGAGCCGGAGACCGCCCTGCATGAGACCTGGGCCCGCGACTTCGACGTCGTGGTCGCGGAGCAGTACCCCGGTCACGCGGCACCGCACTGGCCCGGCCTGGACCGCCGTCCGCTCCTCCAGGATGAGTTGCACCTGGTCATCCCAGCCTCCCTGGAGGCGGAACTGCTGCGTGGTGGTCACACCGTGCCGCCCGGACAGGAACTGTCCGCGCTCCTCGCGCACCGGCCCCTGCCCTGGGTCATGGAGCCGCGTGGCACGGCGACCCGCCACTGGGCCGAGCAGGTGTGCCGCTCCGCCGGCCACGAGCCGGATGTCCGTTACGTCTCCGCCGACCTGCAGTCCCAGCTGGCCCTCGTGGAGTCCGGCAACGCCGTGGCCCTGGTGCCAGGGCTGATGCTCGTGGATTCCCGCACCCGGCTGCGGCGCATCCGGCTGCCGGGCCAGCCGATGCGCTCCGTGTTCACGTCCACCCGGTCCTCCTCCGCCGGGTCCCCCGCCGTGACCGCCGTCCGCACGGCCCTGGAGAAGGTGGCCGGCGATCTCGGGGTGATCCGTGGTTCGGCCGGCTGACACGTGGTGACAGTGAGCGGCAGAGGGAGGCACGTGCCGGTCATCCGGCGGCCGTCGTCCGAGGCGTGTCACGCCCTCGCATAGCATGGGACATGTCGGCCGACGTGGGTACTTGCCAGTACCGACCGAAGCTGGCACCACCCGTGCAGCACCTGATGAGAGGGAGCCATGGACGAGCAACCGCCGGCGTCGTCGGGCCGAGAGGCCACCGCGGGCGCCTCGGTTCCGTCCACGGGCATCCCGGCGGCACAGGGTTCACCGGCCTCGCCGGCGCAGGCCCGTTCCCGGACACCCCGGGCAGCCACCACGGAGGACACGTGGCACCTGCCGGCGGACACCGAGCGGCAGGAGCGACTGTGGATGGCCTTCCCGCGGAACTACTCGCGGATGGGCACCAACTCGTGGGAACTGTCCGGCGCCCGCCGCGCCTGGGCACGGGTGGCCCATGCCGTCATGGACTTCGAGCCGGTGACGCTGCTGGTGGACCCGGCCGACCGGCAGATGGTGCACACCTACGTGGACCCCATGGTCCCCGTGGTCCCGCTGGCCATGGACAACCCGTTCCTGCGGCTGTCCGGGCCGACCTTCACGGTGGGCGGCGTGGACGAGGAGACCGGCCAGCGCCGGATCGGCATGATCGACTGGGTCTTCAATGGCTTCGGGCGCCGGCCGGGCGTCGAGTACCGGCTGGATGACGTGGCCGGCGGCACCATCGCCGAGCTGACCGGCGCGCGGCGGCAGTTGTCCCTGCTGGTCGCCGAGGGTGGCGCGTTCATCACCGATGGCGAGGGGACGCTGATCGCCTCCGAGTCCGTGCTCCTGGACCCCGCCCGCAACCCCGGGTGGTCCCGCGCGCACGTGGAGGCGGAGTTCGCCCGGTACACGGACATCCGCAAGGTCATCTGGCTGCCCGGCGGACTGACGCGCGACTCCGGCCCGCTTGGCGTGGGCGGGCAGATCGACCAGGTGGTGGCGTTCGCCTCCCCCACCGTGGTGCTGCTGCACTGGCAGGAGAATCCGGCCCATCCGGACCACGAGGTCTCGATGCGGACGCTGGAGACCCTGCAGGGCGAGACCGACGCCCGGGGCCGGCCCCTGAACGTCGCGGCCATCACCGCCCCGCTGGCCGCGGCCGACACCAGGGGCCAGGTGTCCTGGTCCTACGTGAACGTGCTGCCGGTCAACGGCGCCGTGGTGGTGCCGTCCTTCGACGACCCGCACGATGAGGGCGCGCACCAGATCCTCGAGGCCGCCTACCCCGGGCGGCAGGTGGTGCCCGTTCCCGCCCACCGGCTGTACCGCCGCGGTGTGGGCATCCGCCACGTGGGCCTGCCCCAGCCGACGCGCGTGGCCTAGGGCGGGCGCGGGGTGGTCACCTTCGGGGGCAGACCCCGCGAAGCGCCCGGCTGACGGTCCAGCAGCGCCGGGATACCGGGGCCCGGGGCTCAGTGGCCTCCGGGCCTCAGTCCCGGTCCGGGGCGAACAGCTCGCGCACGTCGTCGGCGGTGATGGTGCTGGCGAAGGCGGTGTCCCCGTCGGTGAGGGAGGAGAACAGGGCGGCCTTGCGCTGCTGCAGGGCCAGCACCTTCTCCTCGATGGTCCCCTCGGCCACCATCCGGTACACCATGACGGTGCGCTCCTGGCCGATCCGGTGGGCGCGGTCCACGGCCTGGGCCTCGGTGGCCGGGTTCCACCAGGGGTCGAGCAGGAACACGTAGTCGGCCTCGGTCAGGGTCAGGCCGAAGCCGCCGGCCTTGAGGCTGACCAGGAACGCCGGGGCGGTGCCCTGCTTGAACCCGGTGATCACCTCGGCGCGGTTGCGGGTGGAGCCGTCCAGGTAGGCGTAGGCCACCCCGTGCTCGGCCAGCCGGTCCCCTACGCGGGACAGGAACGAGGTGAACTGGCTGAAGATGATCACCCGGTGCCCCTCGGCCACGATCTCCTCGAGGTTCTCCATCAGCTGCTCCATCTTGGAGGAGGGCACCGAGGCGTACTCCTCGTCCACGATCGCCGGGTCCAGCGCGAGCATGCGCAGCAGGGTCAGCGAGCGGAAGATCACGAAGCGGTTCTCGTCCATGTTCTGCAGCAGCCCGAGGACCTTCTTGCGCTCGCGCTGCAGCACCTGGTCGTAGAGCCGGCGGTGCTTGGGCACCAATTCAACGTGGGTGACCTGTTCCTGCTTTGGCGGCAGGTCCGAGGCCACGAGCTCCTTGGTGCGCCGCAGCATGAACGGCCGGATCCGCCGCCGCAGCCGCGCCATCCGCTCCGCGGCGAACCGGGCGCCGTCCTCGGAGGGGTCCGGTGACTCGATCGGCTTGGTGTACTCCTGCCGGAACACCGTGTGCGAGGGGAACAGTCCCGAGGCCGTGAGGGACAGCAGCGCCCACAGGTCGGACAGCGAGTTCTCCATCGGCGTGCCGGTGATGGCCAGCCGGAACGGGGCGCGGATCTCCCGGGCCGCCTGGTGTGCCTTGGCCGAGCGGTTCTTCACGAACTGCGCCTCGTCCAGCACCAGCCCGTCCCAGTCGAGCGCGGTGTACTGCTCGGAGTCCAGCCGCAGCAGGGTGTAGCTGGTGACCACGATGTCGGCCCCGGCCACTTCCTCGGCGACGCTCGTCCCCCGCTTGGCGGCGGTGGTGTCCAGCACCCGCAGGTCCAGGTCCGGCGCGAAGCGCTCGGCCTCCTCCTTCCAGACGGACAGCACCGAGGACGGCGCCACCACCAGGAACGGGGGCGTCACCGGCGGCGGAGGCGCGGACTCGCCCTGGGCCTGCGCGTGCTGTGCTGCCATGGCGTCGGTGATGTGCTCGCCGGGGCCGGGGGCGCTCAACTCCCGCGCCCGGACGATGAGCGCCAGGGTCTGCACGGTCTTGCCCAGGCCCATGTCGTCCGCCAGGATCCCGCCGAGACCGTGGTCGTACAGGAACGACAGCCAGGCGTAGCCCTCGAGCTGGTAGGGACGCAAGCGGGCGTCCAGACCCCCGGGCACGGCGGGCGTCGGGATCTCCCGCAGGTCCTTCAGCGCGCCGACGGTCTCCTGCCAGGCCCGGACCGCCACGGACTCGTGGGCCAGGTCCTCGAACTCCTCCCAGAGCCCCACGTCGTACCGGGAGATCCGCGGGCGCTCGGAGCTCCAGTCCCCCATCACCTCGGCCTCGCTGATGAGGTCGCGCAGCTTCTGGAAGGAGGGGTGGTCGAGGCGGAACCAGGTGCCGTCCTTGAGCATCAGGGCCTTCTGCCCCTCGGCCAGGGCGGTGAACACCTCGGTGAACGGGAACAGCTCCCCGCCGACGGTGATCTCGAAGCCAAGGTCGTACCAGTCGTTGTCGTTCTTGCGTCCCGGTTCGACCTGGGTGATGCGCACCAGCGGGTCGTCGGTCAGTTCCCGGTAGTCCGGCCGGGTCCCGTGCTCGGTCACGCTCACGTGCTCCAGGCCCTGCAGCACCGGCAGCACGTGCTCCACGAACCGGGCGGTCTCCATCCCGGCCAGGTGCTGACCCCCGCGTGCCCCACCCAGGGACCAGTGCTCACCGACCCTGTCCAGCACGGCGTCCTCGTGCTCGATGTCCCGGTCGGCCTCCGGGTTGCGGGCCCGGCCGGAGTAGCCCGTCGGAGACCAGCCACCCCGGGACCGGGACCGCCGGGCCTCCAGCGGCAGTTCGCGCCGCGGGCCCCAGTACAGCCAGGACCAGTCCAGGCTGGCGCGGTGGTCCTTGCCGTAGCGCACGTGCAGTTGCAGCTCGGGGGCGGGCACCTCCGGGAACTCGACGGAGCCGTCCGTGCTGTCCACGGGCATCATCCGGGACAGCCGCGGATAGACGTCGTAGAAGAACTCCTCGGTCTCCCCCGCCGGGATCTGCAAGGGCTCGTCCTGCTTCAGCAGGTCCAGCACGGGCCGCGGCAGCGTGTGCTGGGCCGGCACCAGCGTCAGGCGCACCTGGGCACCCCACTGCGGAGCGTCGTCGGGCACGTCCGCGGCGATGAATCCCCCGGTGCCGGCGGCCCGCGCCCCGGGCACCGGCGTCCCGCCGGACTCCACCACCGGCACGACGGCGAGGTCGGACTCCCCGCGCACGTCCAGGCGCACGCTGGCCGGCTCGGCCAGCACGACCTCCCCGACCACCCCCTGGCCCACGAACTCGATCCCGAGTTGCCGGGCACGGGTGAGCAGCTGCCAGGCCGGCGGGCCGGAGAGCTGGTCCAGCCGCAGGGTCTCGTCGTTGCCGAACATCCCCTGGGGCCGCTCGGCGAGGAAGAGGCGGTAGAACTGGCCGAGCAGTTCCACCTGGTCCTCGCGCAACTGGTGGCGCAGGCCCCCGTACTGGAACTTCTTCCAGGTCAGTCCGCCCTTGATCCAGTTCCCCCGCGATCCCCGGCGCATCGGACGCAGGTGGACCTGCAGGGCCGCGCCCGACTGGACGTCCGCGACGCTGGCGGCGTGGGCGCCCCAGCGGCGGCGCATCTGGTTCTGCGGCTCGGCCAGCAGTTCCACGCCGATCCCCACCGGCTCGTCCGAGCCGATGCTCAGGTTCTCCCCGGTCAGCCCGCCCAGCACGGAGCGCCAGTCCTCGCGCTCGGGTGCCTCGCCCCAGGCGCCGCCCTGCTCGGGGTCCTCGCCCCAGGGGACCACCGCCTCGGTGTAGCGGTGCACTTCGCCCCAGCCCTGTACCGGGGGCGCGGCGTCCGGGTCCGGCATCCCCTCGGGCACCGCGCGCGCGACCTGGGGCCGCCAGTGCCGTCGCATCGCCTCCTCGGTCGCGGCGTAGAGCAGCGCGGCGGCGTGCTTGCAGTCGTTGCGGACCGGACAGGTGCAGCCGCCGCGCAGCGGGCGCCACGCCTCCAGCGCGTCCGGGGACGACGTCGGCCGGCCGGGGACCAGCAGTACGTACGTCTCGTATGGCAGCGGGTCATTGCCCTGCACCGAGGCGGTCAGGGTAGCGGGGCTGTTCGCACCGGCCTGCGCCGGGACGTCCCACTGCAGCGCGCTGACCGCGCCCTGGCGGGCGTAGGCCTTGCCCTTGCCGGCCGCCGCGGAGCCGACCAGGGCAGCGATGTCCTGGTCGGCGACGTACGGCAGCGTGGAGGCGGTCATCGTTCCATGCTTTCACGGACGACGGACAGGGTTGGAGTGGTCCACAGTGATGGGCAGATCTCCCCATCGCCCCACCGATGGCGATGGGGAATACTGGGCGAGGCTGCAGGATGGTCCGAAGCGGCCGAACCACGGCCGGCACATCACGAGGGGGCGAGTGAGGACATGGGCATCACCCACTCCTTCCGGCACAGTGAGGACGACTCCATCGGGGAGAAGGCCAAGGACTTCGTCGGCGGACTGTTCCAGTGGTAGAGGATGTGTTCGTGGCGCTCATCGCCTGGTTCCTGCAGTACGGGTTCTTCGTCGTCGGAGGTGCCATGGTGGCCCAGGCCATCCTGGCGTGGTCCGGCACGTGGCGGCGGTGGGTGCATCACCTGCCGCCCGGCTTCGCCGTGACTAAGTGGAATTTCTTCCCCTTCTGCATGGGACTGTTCGGCCTCGGGCTCGTCTTCATCAGGCTCGGCATCAACGCCGACGTCGGGACCATCCCGGGGTCCAAGGGCATCTATGACGGCATCGGCGTCCTGTTCTTCGCGTTGTCCCTGGTCGCCTTCGTGTGGTGGCCGGCTGCCCTGGCCCCGGGTTGGCACCGCGACTGGATCCGATGGGCCGCACTGAACGGGACCGACCCTCGCGAGACAGATCCCTGGCCCACCGAGGTCGAGCGAGCAGAAGGGCGACGATGACCGCTACCGACGGGCGCGCCCCGGACAACGACCGCGGCGTCTGGGGACGGCAGGGGAGGGGCCGCTCCGGCTGAAGCGGCCCGTCCGGCCCGGGACTCTCCCGGGCCCCGCTCAGCGCGGCGTCTCACCGCGATCCGGGGTCACTTTCGGCACCGCCGAGGCCGCCTCGTCTTCGGAGGCCTGCTCCACCGCTGACACCCCGGCGGGACCGGCCGACTCCACGGCGGCCTTCGCCTTGCCCTCGCCGGACTGCCGGGACCGCAGCCGGGCCAAGGCCGTGTGGTTCCGGGCCTCCATGCCGCGCAGGTCAGAGGCGATGAACGAGTTGATCCACCGGGACTGCGGATCGGCGTCGATCATGACCGCCTTCATCAGCAGCGTGGCCGGCAGGGCCAGGATGGCGCCGAGCGGACCGAGGATCCAGGCCCAGAACAGCAGGGACAGGAAGGAGACGGTGGGGATCACGCCCACGGCGTCGCCGGTGAACTTGGGCTGGATGATCGACTGCAGCACGAAGTTCAGGATCGAGTAGGACACGATCACCGCGAAGAACGCGCCCCAGCCGCCCTCCACCAGGCCCAGCAGCGCCGGCGGGATCATGCCGATGATGAACCCAACGTTGGGGATGTAGTTGGTCAGGAAGCTCAGCACGCCCCAGACCCAGATCATCGGCACCCCGATGATCGCCAGGACAGCCACGTCCAGCACGGCCACGAGTAACCCGAAGACCGTGGTGACGATCCAGTACCGCCGCACCCCCTGTGCGAAGGCGGTCAGGGCCCGTCCGAGCTCGTATTTGGCGGTGTTCAGCAGGTCGATCCGCCGTTCCACGGCCACGGAGTCCATGGCCAGGAAGAACACGGCCATGATGACCGTGGCAAGAAGCCCGATGATGGCCGTGACGTTGGACAACAGCGCGGTGATCAGGCCGGTGGCGGTGGACACCACGGTGGACATGTTCAGTCCGGCCAGTTGCTCGATGACCATGTCCGGGGTGACGCCGAAGCTGCCGATCCAGTCCACCATGCCGTCGTAGATGCTGGTGAACTGGGCGCTGTACTCCGGCAACGCCATCATCAGCTCAGAGGCCGACCAGAAGATCAGCGCCAGGAACACGATCAGCACCACCACCACGAGCAGCACCGTCACGGAGGCCCCAAGGAAGCGGTGGACGCCCTTGTTGATCAGCCACGCCTGCAGGGGGTAGGCGATGATCACCAGGTTCAGGCCGAGGAACACCGGCCCGACGATGCTCTGCAGCCCCTGGACGAACTGCAGCGCGACGACGAGTCCGGCCAGGCACAGCACGATGACCAGGAACCGCGGCCACGCCCTGGGAGGTTTCGCCTCGGTCCTGCCGTCATCCGCCGCGCCCGCGGCCTGCGTCTTCTCCACGTCCTGCAGTCTACGGCGGGGCCGCGGCCCCGCCTCCGTCCGAGGGTGACGACCGGGAGGCGACGCCGGACCGGCTGCCGGGCGACGCCTCGAACGACGGCCCGGGGGACTGAAGACGACCCTGCGGATCGAATCAGACAATGTGGCGACCGAATCGGAAGACCCAGCGACTAAGTTACCGGCTGGTATTGCATTCGGCGGCCGGTGTTGACACCCTCAAGGGGATACCCGGCAGTAGCCCTGAGAGGACCGCACCATGCGCCGTCGCATCTTCGAGACCGAGCACGATGACTTCCGCGATTCCGTCGCGGAGTTCGTCAAGCGCCACGTCACTCCGTACGTCGAGCAATGGGCCCAGGACAAGGGCCTGCCCCGCGAACTGTGGCGGGCGGCCGGCGAGCAGGGCCTGCTGGGTCTCGAGGTCCCGGAGCAGTACGGTGGTGGCTATCCGCAGGACTACCGCTTCAACGCGGTGCTCTTCGAGGAACTCGCCAAGGTCAACTTCGCCCTGCCGTCCTGCATCGGCATCCACGCGGACATCGTCCCGCCCTACATCGTGAAGCTGGGCACCCCGGAGCAGCACGAGCGCTGGCTGCCCGGCATCGCCGACGGCTCCACCATCGCCGCCATCGCCATGACCGAGCCCTCCGGTGGCTCGGACCTGGCCAACCTGCGCACCAGCGCGGTCAGGGATGGGGACGACTGGATCATCAATGGTTCCAAGACGTTCATCACCAACGGCTACTCGGCGGACCTGGTGGTGGTCGCCGCACGGACCAGTCCGGAGAAGAAGGCCAGGGGCATCACCCTGTTCGGCGTGGAGGCCACCATGGAGGGCTTCCACCGCGGCCGCAAGCTGGACAAGGTGGGCCAGCCGGAATCGGACACCGCGGAGCTGTTCTTCGACAACCTCCGCGTCCCGTCCGAGAACATCATCGGCGAGGTGGACACCGGGTTCATCCAGATGATGGTGAACCTGCCCCAGGAGCGCCTCGGCGCCGCGGTCTACGGCCTGGCCCACGCCCGGGAGATCCTGGACGAGACCATCGAGTACACCAAGGAGCGCCAGGCCTTTGGCCAGCCCATCGGCGCCTTCCAGCACAACAAGTTCCGGCTCGCCGAACTGGTGACGAAGGCCCAGGTGACCCAGGCCTTCGTGGACGAGGCCGTCCTGGCCCACTCCGCCGGTGAACTGACCGCCGTCGACGCGGCCAAGGCCAAGTACTGGGCCTCGGACGTGCAGAACGAGATCCTGGACGACTGCGTCCAGCTGTACGGCGGCTATGGCTACATGAACGAGTACCGGGTGGCCCGCGCCTGGAAGGACGCCCGCGTCAACCGCATCTGGGCCGGCTCGAACGAGATCATGAAGGAACTCATCGGCCGCGACCTCGGGCTCTGAGAACGCTGGCGCACCTTCCTGCCGCCGTCGGGATCGCGTTCCCCTGCCGCCGTCATGATCGAGAGGACTGGTCATCCCGGGTACCGGGGGTGACCAGTCCTCTCGGCCATGACAGAAGAGCCCAGGGCCGGTGTCGGGCCCAGTTCGCAGGGCTCAGGGCTCAGGAGGAGAGTTTCGTCAGCGCGCTGCCCTTGTGCGCCGCGAGGTGATGGGTCTTGTCACTCTTGATCTCGTACTGCGGCTCGTCCTTCGAAGCGCGCCTGGTCCGGCCCTTGAACTCGAAGTCGCTGGTGTGCACCTTGGTGATGGTGCCCCTGACGCGGCCGGCCTCGGAGTTCCAGCTGACGTGGTCCCCCACGGAGTAGTGGGTCGATGTTCCGGACATGGCTCCTCCTGGCCTGGTGGGTTCCCGTCGAGCGGACTGACGCCCGGCCGGGCCTTCGACGCCACCCTATGCCCGCGACCGGGGTGCGGGCCCGCACCGAGGGGCCACGGCGTCCCCACGCTGCCCGACGGCTCAACTCGGGCCGAGCTGCTGAGAAGCGCCGGCGCCCGGGGCGGCGTCCCGGGCGTGCCCGCCGCGCTTGAGTTCGACGAAGATCGCCCGGGAGGGCGTGTCCCCGGTGTTCTCCCCCGAATGGCGCTGTGCGGGCACCCAGTTGACCGTCCCGGCAGGGATGTCGACGTCCCGCTGGTGATCTCCGGCCACCAGCCGGCGGCGGATGTGGCTGAGGGTGTACATGACGCTGTCGGGATGATCGTGCGGTGTCGTCCGGTCCCCCGGTTCGTCGTGGTATTCCAGCACCCGCACCTCGTCGTTCTCGAAGAGCACCGCGTAGTGCTCCGGATTCGTGACCACTGGATCGAGTTCCACACCAGCAGTGTCCTCCCGCAACGGCTCCAGTCCCAGACCTGCGGACCGCAGGAGGGCGCGGGATGCACGGGACCTTCCCCGCAGTCCCGGCGTCGAGGATCCTGAACCCGGAGGTGTGCATGCCTGACTGGTTGCTGGCCGGCGGTTCCGGCCTGATCGCCGGTGCGGCGCTGCTGCTGGGCAGCGCCATCGCCTGGTTCGCCGACGTGCCGCGCCAGTTGGTCGCGGCCGTGATGGCCTTCGGCTCCGGCGTGCTGATCTCCGCCCTGACCTTCGAACTCGTCGACGAGGCCCTCTCCACCGGTGGGCTCACCGCCACGGTCATCGGCTTCGCCGTCGGCGCGGTGGTCTACGTGGGGCTGAACATCGTGTTGGCCCGCTTCGGTGCCCGGCACCGCAAGCGCTCCGGCGACCAGCAGTCCGGCCCAGAGGCGGACGGCAGCGGCGGGGCCATCGCGATCGGTGCCCTGCTGGACGGTGTCCCGGAGTCCATGGTGCTGGGCCTGAGCGTGCTCGTGGGCGGCGGGGTCAGCCTGCCGATGTTCGTCGCCGTGTTCATCTCCAATGTCCCGGAGGGGCTGTCCAGCACGGCCGGCTGGAAGCGCGCGGGGCGAGGAGTGGGCTACGTGTTCGGGATCTGGGGCGGCATCGCCGTGGCGTCGGGACTGGCGGCGCTGGCCGGCTACCTGCTGCTGGACGGCGCCGCCCCCGCCACGCTGGCCTTCGTCAATGCCCTGGCCGCCGGGGCCATCCTGGCGATGATCACGGACACCATGATCCCGGAGGCCTTCGAGGACGCCGCCCTGTATGCGGGACTGATCGCCGCCGCCGGCTTCCTGGCCGCCTTCAGCCTGCACGCGGCGAGCGGGTGACGAGAGGATGACCAGAGCACGACGACGGCGGGAGACCGGGGTGGACCGGTGGCTGTTCACCGGGCACATCGCCGGGGCCGGGACCACCGGCGGCACCCGGCTGGTGCTCGGCGCGTGGGACCACAGCCCGCACGGGCCCTTCGCGGACGTCATGGTGGCGCACCCGGACGGCCGGCGAGAGCTGCTGGCCCCGGATGACTGGGTCGCCGACTTCGTCTCGGCCACCTACGTATTCGACGACGTCCGGCGGGTCCCCGTATCCGTCACCGTTGACGAGCCCGGGCCCGGAGACAGGGCCGGAGACAGCGCCCGGTCCTGGACCGGCGACGTGACCCAACCCAAGCCCAGTGACGTGGTCCGATCCGGGGCCGATGACGTGGTTGGTCGAGGCGGTCGCACGGCAGCCCCCGCTGCCCGGCCGGGATCCCGCTGGACGGTCCGTGCCGGGCCGCTGCACTGGGAGTTCACGGTGGGGCCGCGGTCGGCCTGGGGGCAACTGCTGCGCGCCATCCCGCCGCGACTGGGCCGCACGCTGACGGTGGCGCGGTTCAGTGACCGGGTGGCCCGCGTGGTGATGCCCGGCGTGCGGACGCTCGGCACGGCCGGGAACGACCGGCTGGAGTGGTACTCGGCCCGGGACCTGCACCGCATCACCGCCTCCACCGCCACCTGGGACGGCCGGGATCTGGGCGGCCTGGCAAACATGGACCCGCCACCGCAGTTCGGGTTCAGCTCCACCCCGAGGAGGCCCATGCTGACCACGTTGACCAGCACGGTGCGGGTCCCACGCTGACCGAGGACAGCCGGCGGGAAACGCGCAGGCCCGGCTGGGACTGGCGCCGCCCCGGACGCGATGCTGTGATGGACGCATGATCCGGCACGAGCGCATCGAGGACTACCTGAACCGTCTGGCCTCCGGGGAGCCGACGCCCGGTGGGGGTGCGACGGGCGCGCTCATGGCCGCCCAGGGCGCCGGCTTGGTAGCCATGGCGGCCCGGTTCAGCGAGCGGGAGGAACTGGCTGCCCGCTGTGAGCAGATCGCCGCCACCGCACTGGGACTCTCGGACGCGGACGAGTCGGGCTTCGCCTCCGTCGCCGACGCCTTCGCGCTGCCCCAGGACACCGAGGCCGAGCGTGCCGAGCGCTCCCAGCAGATCCAGGAGAGCATCAAGCGGGCCGCGGAACCGCCCGGGGCCATCGTGACGGTGGCGGCCGGCGTCGTGCGGGTGGCAACCGAGCTGCTCCAGGACTGCAACCAGAACGTGCTCAGCGACGTGGGTGCGGCGCTCGGCGCGGAACGCGGCGCCCTCGTGGCGGCCGTGGTCACCCTCGAGACGGACCTGGCACCGCTGAAGGACCCCGACGCCGAGAGGCGGCTGCGCAAGGACATCGACGGGGCCGCGCGGCTCATCGAGGATGTGGACGCCCTGGTCACGCGGGTGCGGAGGATGATCCGGGGCGGGTGACGAGTCCCCGACGGCGTCCGTCCGGGTCCGGAGGACATGGCACCCTGCGGACCCGCCCGGACGGGTCCTCTCAGTCCGGACAACCGGCAGCCTGGAACCACCGGCCGCAGGACGGCAGAGCCGGACGTCGTCCTCAGCCCTCCGTTGCCGCCCGGGTCCGCGCGGCGGCCAGGCCGAGCGAGCCTAGGATCGCGCTGAGCTCCCGCGCGGAGACGGTCGACCCCTCGGCTCGGGTCCGCGGGTGAAAGGCGGCCACGCACGCGGTGGACCGCCCGGCCCCGACGTCGGCCGGCAGGATCAGCACGGAGGCGCACCCGGGTGCCCCGGGCGGGTCGAGGAGCTCCAGGCCGGAGACGGTCCAGTGCGGGATGGTGCGCGGCCCGAAGCCGGGCAGGGCGCCGGCCAGGCCGGCCGGTTCAAAGGCCTTGCCCATCCAGCCGAGAACGCGATCAGCGACGGCAGCACTCAGTGGTGGGTCACTGGGCGTTTCGGGACCGTGCCCGCTTCCGCGCGCTCCGTCGTGGGCGGGAGCGGACAGGCCGGCAGAGGTGACCTTCTGCGACGCCGCGACCCTGACGATCTGAACCAGCAGCGCGCCGAGGTCGGCCGGGCTCGTCGCACCGATGAGGCCCTCACCCCAGCTCTCCCCCTGCACGTCGCCCTCGCCGCCTGGGCCAGGGACGGTGGTCTCCAGCCCGGCGAAGGTCGTCGTCCGGAGCCCGAGACGGGTGGCAGTGCGGTTCGCCTCCGCCACGACGTCCTCGTCCCTCGTCGCAAGAAGCTCCAGCAGCGCCACCGTGCACGCCCCGTCACCGGTCCCGACGATCAATGCCATCGCGTCGTCGACGGTCAACTGCAGGTCTCCGGTCATGCGCCGCAGGGTCCCGGAACGGGCGGCCGCACGGTGCTCGCCGCGGACCGTCAGCGGCCTTGCCAGCAGGCCCGGATCACGGTCGGCTAGCCGGGCCACGGCCACCGCGAGGAACAGCTTGCCGGTCCCGGCCAGCGGGTGCGGTGATCCGGCGTCGTGGTGGACCCCGTCCGGGGCCGCGTCAAGCACCTCCCCGGGGTCACCGCCCGGGGCCTCGGACCCGGCGCTTCCGTACGGACCCCCGGTGAACCGGACGGCGAATCGCAGCGCGGGCGCCGACGTCGTGATGTCCTGGAGGGAGAGAACGCCGGCGGCGAGCCTGCGCGGGGAACGATGCTCAGCCATGGGCCCCAGCCTACGAGTCCCGGACCGGGCCGGCTGTGGAATGCTGGCAGGCATGAGCAGCGGCACGTCGGGTGACCTGATGACCTGGACCGGGCAATTCGGTCCCTTCATCGTCGGCCTCGCGCTGATCGGGGTGGCGGTCTTGGCCTGGTCCGGGCGGTGGCGTGGCTGGGCTGCGTCGCCCAAGGCCCCGTTCGCCATGACCACGCGCAACGTCATCCCCTTCACGCTGGGCCTGTTCGGGGTGGCCGCCCTCTTCCTGGGCCTGTCCTGGAATGTCGCGGCCGGCGTGGTGCCCGGTGCTTCCGCCCCCTGGGACATCGCCGCCGGGGTCTTCGCGGTCCTGGCGTGGGTTTCGACCTTGTGGTGGCCGGCGGCGTTGACCCCCAGCTGGTACCAGGACTGGGTCCACCGTGGCGGGAACGAGCAGACGGACCCTTGGCCGTCACCACGGGCTCGGAGCAAGGGACACCGGTGACGGACACCGGCGCGCGGGGAGGCAGGCCGTGAACGGGGACGCGCTGCAGGATGCGGCCCGCGAGATGGCCGAGGAGTTGCCCGCGTCCACCCTGGGGTTTCCGTTCGGCCCCGAGCACGAGGTCTACAAGGTCAAGGGCAGGGTCTTCATGATGCTGACCGAGGTTCGCGGCGCGCCCGTCGTGACCCTGAAGGCCGAGCCGGAGGACTCGACGGCGCTGCGTGCCACGCACCACGAGATCACGCCCGGGTACCACATGAACAAGAAGCACTGGATCACGGTCGGTCCCGGCGTGAGCGTGGACAGGACCCTCGTCCGGGAACTGGTCACCGACTCCTACCGGCTGGTCGTGGCCGGGCTGCCGCGGGCCGAGCGGCCCGTCGACCCGGAGAGCTTCGGGGCCGCTTAGGCGTGATGCAGCGGCGCCACCGCGTCCTGCACGGCCAGCCCGACGGCGGCGAACGCCTCGAAGACGGCGTTGCGTCCGGGCAGCCCGTCCGGCAGCCGGGTGGGGATGGTCTCGGCATACACGGCGACGGCGGCCAGCGGCGCGCCCTCCCCGTCCAGGGCGATGCCGACCTGGGACAGCGAGCGCAGTCCGCGGCCGTTCTTCTCCGCAAAGCCGATCCGCTCGGTGGCGGCGCCCAGCCGCGGGGTGTAGATGCCCCGCATCAGCTGCACGGCGAACCGGCAGTCCTCCGCGGTGAGCCGCAGCCGGCCGGCGGCAGTTTCGTCGGTGACCCCGCGGGCGAGCAGGGCGAGCAGGTGGCACTGATCGGCGGGGGTGGTGACGGTGATGGCGTCCAGGGCATGCGACCACGTCAGCTCCCCGGTTCGCGGGAAGGTCTCGCGGTGCCACGTGGCGGGCATCCCGGCCCAGGCGCAGTAGTCGTTGACGTACTGCAGGGCGGCGTCCTCGGCGGAGGTGCCGGGCAGTCCGGGCTCGGTTCCGGGGTGCACCGCCGCACCGATCGCCTCGAACACCAGCTGGGTGCAGATGTTGTCACTGGTGGCCATCATCTGCACCAGGCAGTCGCGCAGGCTCAGCTCGATCCCGGCCGCGAGGTTGCGCAGGAGCCCGGCCTGCACCCCCTCCTTCAACTCCTCGGTGACGGTCAGCCGGCGCTCCAGGTCCAGCTGCCCGGCCCGGACGAGGGCGAGGGTCGCGCACAGCACGCTCACCTTGCGCGTGGAGAAGGACGGCACCACGACGTCGGCGCCGCGGGAGAGCGCGTGGCCGCCGGCCGGCGTCGGGAGACTGCTGGTGGGCGCGGACCGGGCGGCCAGCACGGCTCCGCCGGCGACCGGCGCGGGCCCCAGCAGGCGGACCTGGTAGTGCAGTGCGAAGGGGGCGGCGTCGGCCAGGGCGGCAAGGCGACGCTCCAACGCGGTCGGGTCCATGGGCCAATCGTAGGTTGTCCACGTCGGGCGGGGTCCGGGCGGTGACGGCACGGCGGCGAGGGGAACGCGCCGGGCGGCACGGAGGCACCGAGCGGTCCGGGTCAGCCCCTCTCGCGCTGCGGTGCGGCCCGTGCGGCGACGGTGTGGACCACGGT
Organism: Micrococcus sp.; assembly: GCA_029961105.1. Taxonomy (GTDB): domain Bacteria; phylum Actinomycetota; class Actinomycetes; order Actinomycetales; family Micrococcaceae; genus Citricoccus. The sequence goes on from JASBVO010000018.1 coordinate 41,959, forward strand.
CGTGATCAGCCGGGCGGCCGTCCGTGCCGTCCGGCCGTCGACGTCGAACCGGGGATTGAGCTCGACCACGTCCAGCAGCGCCGTCTTGCCGCTGCCGGCCACCTGGCGGCAGACGGCGTGGATGACGTGGAGCGGCACGCCGAACCCGGCCGGTGCGCTCACCCCGGGGGCGACGGCGGCCGGCAGCACGTCGAGGTCGACGCTCAGGTGGACGACGTCGGACCGGTCCAGGAACTCATCGACGAAGGACGCCACGCGCTCCGGCCGGGCCACGCAGTCCTCGTCGGTCAGGTGGTGCACCCCCAGGCGGTCCGCGGTGTCGAACAGCGCCCGGGTGTTGCTCGGCGGGCTGATGCCGAGCACGGCGTAGCGGAACGGCCGTCCGGCGGCGGCCTCGGCCTCGGCGATCTGCCGGAATGGCGTTCCCGAGGTGGCCCGGTCCGCGGCCCGCAGGTCGAAGTGGGCGTCGAGGTTCAGGATCCCGAGCCGGCCGCCGCCCACCCCGCGGGACGAGGCGGCCAGGCCCCGGTAGCCACCGTAGGCCGCCTCGTGGCCGCCGCCGAGCACCACGACCAGCCGGTGGTCCTCCAGCAGCCGTGCCACCCGCTGGCCGAGCTGTTCCTGGCCGGACTCGAGGTCCTCGCCGGCCACGGTGACGTCGCCGGCGTCGTGGAGGTTGAACTCGCCGTGCACCGCCAGCGGGGCGAGGGCCCGGCGCAGCGCCGCCGGTCCGGTGGCGGCGCCGGGGCGCCCGTGGTTGCGGCGGACGCCTTCGTCGCTGGCGAAGCCGATGAGGGCGGCCGTCGCGGTGCCCGCGGACAGGCTCGGGGCCCCGGGCGGATCCATCACCTCGGACGGGCGCACGGCCCCGGCCACGTGCACCACGTCGTGCCATCGCCGGTGTTCCGGTCCCGGACCGTCGGAGCGCCCGGACCACGCGGTGCCCCGGGGTTCGTCGGCGACCCCCTCAGTCACGTCCCACCTCCCCGTCCCTCTCCCGATCCGGCCGGTGGCGCGGCGCCCACCCGGCCAGGGTGTGGCCGAGGTCCGTGATCCCGGCCGCGGTGGCCACGACCGCCCCGCTGGTGACCAGCTCGACCACCTCGGCCAGCTCCGGGGACAGGAACCGGTCCGGCCCCGGCCCGGGCACCCGGCCGCGGACCAGGCGCAGGAGGGCCCCGGTGACCGGCGCGGGCGCGGCCCCGCGCAACTCGAGGGCTCGGGTGGCGGCGTAGAGCTCGACGGCGAGCACGGCGGCCAGGTTGTCGAGGGCGGTGCGCAGCTTCCGGCCGGCATGCCAGCCCATGGACGCGTGGTCCTCCTGCATCGCGGAGCTGGGGATCGAGTCGACGCTGGCCGGCACCGCCAGCCGCTTGTTCTCGGTGACCATCGCCGCCTGGGTGTAGTGGGCGATCATCAGCCCCGAGTCCACGCCCGGGTCGTCCGCCAGGAACGGCGGCAGGCCCTGGTTCCGGGCGACGTCCATCAACCGGTCCGTGCGGCGCTCGGCGATCGAGGCCACGTCGGCCACCACGATGGCGAGGAAGTCCAGGGCGTAGGCCAGCGGGGCGCCGTGGAAGTTGCCGTTCGACGAGACGGAACCGTCGTCCAGCACCACCGGGTTGTCGATCGCGGCCCGCAGCTCGCGCCGGGCCACCTGCTCGGCGAAGGCCACCGTGTCCCGGGCGGCGCCGGTCACCTGCGGGGCGCACCGCAGGGAGTACGCGTCCTGCACCAGGTGGCCCGAGTCCCGGTGCGAGGCCACGATGGCCGAGCCCCTCAGGGCGGCGAACATGTTGGCGCCGCTGGTCGTCTGTCCCTCATGGGGGCGCAGGGCCCACAGCAGCTCCGGCCGGAACGCCTGGTCGGTGCCCAGCAGCGCCTCCACGCTGGCCGCGGCGGACAGGTCGGCGACGGTCAGCAGGTTCTCCAGGTCGTCCAGCGCCAGGACGAGCATGCCCAGCATCCCGTCGGTGCCGTTGACGAGCGCCAGGCCCTCCTTCTCCTCGAGCGAGACCGGGGCGATCCCGGCCGCCGCCAGGGCTCCGGCCGCGGGGACGGCCCGGCCGCCCTCGCCGAGGACCTCGCCCTCGCCCATCAGCACCAGGGCGCACGCCGCGAGCGGCGCCAGGTCCCCCGAACACCCGAGCGAGCCGTACTCGCGCGCCACGGGGGTGATCCCGGCGTTGAGGACCGCCACGTAGCCGGCCAGCACCTCGGGCCGCACGCCGGTCCGTCCCGTGGCCATGGTGCGGGCCCGCAGCAGCATCAGCGCGCGCACCACCTCGCGCTCCACCGGCCGGCCCATCCCGGCGGCGTGCGAGCGGACGAGGGAGGCCTGCAGCCGGGTGCGCAGCGCGCCGAGGACATGCCGCTGGGCCAGGGCGCCGAACCCGGTGGAGACCCCGTAGACGGGGCGCTCGGCCCCGGCGAGCCGGTCGATGTGCTGCCGGGTGCCCCGGACCCGGTCGAGGACGGCCGCGCTGATCGTCACCCGGGCGTCGTGCCGGGCGACGGCGACGACGTCGCGCAGGCTGAGGGCGTCCGGGGCCAGCTCGACCGGCGTCACGGGCAGTCCTCCCGCGCGGAGATGAGGCGCCCGTCCCGGTACACCCGCCGGACGAGGTCGACGCCGGGCCGGTAGGCCAGGTACCGGTGGCTGGGAGCGGCCAGGATGACGAAGTCCGCGCGGGCGCCGGCGGTGAGGCGGCCGACGTCGGGCCGGCGCAGCGCCGCCGCTCCCCCGGCGGTGGCCGACCACACCGCTTGCTCCACGGTGAAGTGCATGTCCCGCACGGCCACGGCGATGCAGAAGGGCATGCTGCTGGTGAAGCTGGAGCCGGGGTTGCAGTCGGTGGCCAGGGCGAGGATGACGCCGGCCGCGAGGTACCGCCGGGCGTCCGGGTAGGGCTGGCGGGTGGAGAACTCGACGCCGGGCAGCAGGGTCACCACCGTGCCGGCGGCCGCCAGGGCGGCCAGGTCGGCCTCAGTGGCGAACGTGGCGTGGTCGGCCGAGGCACAGCCCAGGCGGGCGGCGAGTTGCAGCGCCCCGCTGGCGGTGAGCTGGTTCGCGTGCAACCGGGGCATCATCCCGTGCTCCCGGCCGGCGGTGAGGACGCGGGCGGCCTGGGCCTCGGTGAAGGCCCCGACCTCGCAGAACGCGTCGACCCAGCGGGCGCGGCCGGCCGCCGCCGGGATGATCCGCTCGACCACCAGGTCGACGTAGCCCTCGGGGTCGTCGCGGTACTCGGGCGGGACGACGTGGGCGGCCAGCAGGGTGGACTCGTCCGTGTGCCGGTTGATGATGTCCAGGGCGCGCAGTTCCTCGTCGAGGCTGAGCCCGTAGCCGGTCTTGATCTCCACCGTGGTGGTTCCGGAGCGCTCGGCCTGCCGGAGCAGGCGAACGAGGTTGTCCTCGAGATCTGCCGTGCTGGCCGAGCGGGTGGCGGCCACCGTGGCGGCGATGCCGCCGGCCGTGTAGGGCTGCCCGGCCATGCGGGCGGCGAACTCCGCCGAGCGGTCCCCGGCGAACACGAGGTGGGTGTGGCTGTCGACGAACCCGGGGATGACCGCACCGCCGCCGGCGCTGACGCGCTCCGCGGCCGCAGCCGCCCCCGCCGCCTCCACCGGGGCCTCGGCGGCCGGACCGGCCCAGCGGACCCGCCCGTCCTCGATGAGCAGGGCCGCGTCGGTGACGATGCCCAGCAGGCCGGGGCCGTCGGCGTCGTTGGTCACCAGCTCGGCGATGTCCGTCACGAGGGTGCGCATCAGGTCCCGTCCCCGGGGCGCCCGCCGGGGCGATCAGGCTGGTCAGGCCGCTCGGGACGTTCGGTGCCGTCGGGTCCACCGGGCCGGGTCCGTCCATCGGGCCCCTCGGCCATCGGGATGCGCACCCGCCGTTCGGCGGCGACCTCCCGCGCGCGGTCGTAGCCGGCGTCGACGTGGCGCATCACGCCCGTGGCGGGATCGTTCGTCAGCAGCCGCTCCAGCTTCCGGGCGGCCAGGTCGGTCCCGTCCGCCACCGAGACCTGGCCGGCGTGGATCGACCGCCCCATCCCCACGCCGCCGCCCTGGTGGATGGACACCCAGGTGGCCCCGGAGGAGGCGTTGACCAGGGCGTTCAGCAGCGGCCAGTCGGCCACGGCGTCGGTGCCGTCGAGCATCCCCTCGGTCTCCCGGTAGGGGCTGGCCACCGACCCGGAGTCGAGGTGGTCGCGGCCGATCACGATGGGGGCGGAGACCCTGCCCTCGGCCACGAGGCGGTTGAACAGGAGGCCGGCCTGGGCCCGCTCGCCGTAGCCCAGCCAGCAGATGCGGGCGGGCAGCCCCTGGAACTCGACGTGCTCGGCGGCGGCCCGCAGCCACCGGTGCAGGTCCGTGTGGTCCGGGAAGAGCTCCATCAGGGCCCGGTCCGTGACGGCGATGTCCGCCGGGTCACCGGACAGCGCCACCCACCGGAACGGGCCGCGCCCCTCGCAGAACTGCGGGCGGAGGTAGGCCTTCACGAAGCCGGGGAAGTCGAAGGCGCGCTCGTATCCGGCCGTGCGGGCCTCGTCGCGGATCGAGTTGCCGTAGTCGAAGACCTCCGCGCCGCGGTCGGCGAACCCGACCATCGCCTCGACGTGCCGGGCCATCGACTCCCGCGCCCGCTGGGTGAACTTCTCCGGGTCCTGCGCCGCCTCGGCCCGCCAGGAGTCGACGTCGACGCCCACCGGCAGGTAGGACAGCGGGTCATGGGCGGAGGTCTGGTCCGTGACGACGTCGGCCGGGAACCCCCGGTCCAGCAGCTCGGGCAGGACCTCGGCCGCGTTGCCGACCAACCCGACCGACAGGGCCCGGTGCTCCGCCCTGGCGGCGAGGACCCGCTGCACGGCGGTGTCCAGGTCCGGGGCGACCTCGTCCAGGTAGCGCTGGGCCCGGCGGCGCTGCAACCGGGTCTCGTCGACGTCGACGATGAGGCAGGCTCCGCCGTTGAGCGTCACGGCCAGCGGCTGGGCCCCGCCCATCCCGCCGCAGCCCGCGGTGAGGGTCAAGGTGCCCGCCAGGGTCCCCCCGAAGCGCTTGCGGGCCACGGCGGCGAAGGTCTCGAAGGTGCCCTGCAGGATGCCCTGGGTGCCGATGTAGATCCAGGAGCCGGCCGTCATCTGCCCGTACATCATCAGGCCCTCGGCCTCGAGGGCCCGGAAGTGCTCCCAGGTGGCCCAGTTGCCGACGAGGTTGGAGTTGGCGATGAGCACCCGCGGGGCCCATTCGTGGGTGGTGAGCACCCCGACCGGCTTGCCCGACTGGACGAGCAGGGTCTCATCGGCCTCGAGGCGGTCGAGCGTGCGCACGATGGCGTCGAAGGCCTCCCACGACCGCGCGGCCTTGCCCGTTCCGCCGTAGACGACCAGGTCCTCCGGGCGCTCGGCCACCTCCGGGTCCAGGTTGTTCATGAGCATCCGCTTGGCCGCCTCGGTCTGCCACGACCTGGCGGTGATCGCCGTCCCGCGCGGGGCGCGCACTTCACGCGGACCGGACGCGCGGCCTGCCTCCCGGTCCGGCCCGCGATCCGGGACGGCACCGGAGCGTTCCTGCGGCGTGTGGTGGATTGCCACGGCTCCTCCTCGGCAGTGAGGCGCTACGTACTCATGGTGGCTGAGGTTGACGGTGCCGGGAACAGGCGGGGGCCGAGAGGTGTGGAAGCGATGGCTCGACGTCCCCGACGACGCCGCCCGCCCCCCTGCGCGGCGCGATCGAGGAGGCACTGGGGAAAGGTTGATTCCCCCGGCGAGTGAGCCCGATCCGGACCGGTTTCATATCGTCCGGCGTGTCGTCCGGTGTGGCGTTTTCTCACTCCCCCAAGCGGGTGTAGTGTCCTGCCCAATGCCAGCTCTTGGCAGGTCAGATGGCCCTTTCTGGGCCACACCATCCCCGCACTCCTGGAGGACGCCATGTCCGTTTCCCTGCCCTCCTACGCCCTGCGCGCGCACACCACGCTGACCGGTGCACCGAGCTCGGACCTGACGGCCTTCTGGTCGATCACCGGTGTCGTCGCGCTGGCGGCAGTGGCCGGCGTCTACGAGATCACCGTGCACTTCATGGGGTGATGCGGGAGCGGCCGCTCCACCCGGCCGCTCAGCCGGTCTGCCGGCCGGTCAGCTTGTCCCGGAGCCGGTCCACCATCCCGACGCCGGCTCCGATGGTCTTGTGGAACAGTTCCGAGTGCGGGGCGTGGGGATGGGGCCGCGTGGGGGCCAGCTTCTTGGCGTTCTCCACCTTCTGGCCCATCGTCACGAGCTCGTCCGAGGGGATGTGTGTCCTCAGCTTCGGGAACTGCTCGGCCTCCTCGTCCTCGATGTGGTGCCGCAGCTGGCGCTCCATCTCCCGGACCAGGTCCATGAACTGCGCGCCGGAGGCGTCCACGTCCTCCATCCGCTTCATGACCTGGACGAGGTCGTCGTGCTCCTTCTTGTCGTGCTCGACCTCTTCCGCACCGTTCGGCAGGTGCTTCTCGATGGCCGGATAGACGAACATCTCCTCCGCCACGGCGTGGCGCATCACCTCGGCGATCACGGTGTCCGCCAGGTCCCGGCGCTGCTCGGCGTCCGCAGCGCCCTCGATCTCGCCGAGCAGTTCGAGCATGGCCCGGTGGTCCGCGGTGAGGATGTCCACGGCATCCGCCTGCTGGCCGCTGGTCTGGGTCTCGGTCATGGCACACGCCTCCTGTGGCACACGGCAGTACGGTTCGGTGCCGCCCACCCTGCCCCAGCACAGGAAGGACTGGCAAGGGTTCCTGCGTGGCCGTCAGCCAGCGGTTCCCGCCAGTCCTCCCTGTACAGGGCCTACACGAGGTCCCGCGGAATGGCCCGGTGCCAGTTCTGTGAGTAGACCCGGGGGTTGCCGCGCTGGTCGTCCAGCTCGTAGGCGTCCAGTTGCGCGTCGATCTGGAACTCCGTGGGCGTGGAGGTCAGGACGGTGCGCGTCGAGACCTCCACGCCCCAGTCGCCGCGGCGGATCTGGCGGAGGGTCCGGGTCTCGCCCCGCACCGAGTTCACGTCGTTCCAGCGGAAGCTGTACCACTCGTGCGTGGCCTGGCGGACGTGGCTTCCCGTCTCCTCGATCACGAAGGCGCCCTGGTCATTGGCGACCTCCAGCACGGACACGTTCGTCGCGAGGTCACGGGTGACGCGCCAGTGGTGCTCACCGGGGTCCGTCTGCGTGATCTCCAGCGGTTCAGCGGTCTCCGGTTCCCCGAAGGGGCGCAGCAGCGCATCCTCCTGCCGCGGCGGGCGCACCGGCAGGATCAGCTCGCTGCTGCCGGTGGTCACCGTGACGGTGGCCGCCTCGGGCGAGGGCCACACGAGGGGCCAGTAGGAGGTGGAGACGGACAGCCGCAGGCGGTGTCCGGCCGGGAAGGACTGGGCGATGCCGTTGAGCGGGATGGTGACCCGGTACTTCCGCCCGGGTTCCAGGGGCTGCGGCTCCTCGCTGCCGTCCCGGTGCGTGAGGTTCAGGATCCCGTAGGTCACCCGGGTCGCCTCGCCGTTGAGCCCGACGTCGGACAGCCGGACGGCGAGCATGGCCACCGGCCGGTCGGCGGAGACCTCGAACCGGCACTCCGGCAGCCCGAAGACCTCCAGGTCCTCCTGGAGGGGCGCCGACTCGTAGAACAACGCGCCACCGTCCTCCTCCCGCTGGTCGAACGGCAGGTCCGGCACCGCGGCATACGAGGCCCACTTGCCGGCGAACATGCCCACGCTCAGCGGGGACTGGACCGAGACCTCGCGCTCCGGTTCCCGGGCCGGCCCCTCCTCCAGGTGATGGCCGGTCAGCACGTAGGAACGCTGCTCGATCCGCGGTGAGGGCCACTGCGGCTCGGCCACCCACCTCCCGGGCCGGTCCTCGTAGGAGGCCGAGGGTGCCACGCTGTCCTGCATCCAGACGCGCATCATCGGCTCGTCCATCAACCCGGAGTCCACGCCCTTGAGCCAGTGATCCCACCAGCGCACGACCTCCTGCAAGAAGCCGATGGCCGGCCCCGGGACGCCCAGGTGCGGGTACTTGTGGCCCCAGGGCCCGATGAGCGCCTTGCGCGGGACCTCCAGGTTCTCCATGAGCCGGAAGATGGCGTTGGTGTAGCCGTCCGCCCAGCCGCCCACGGCCATCACCGGGCACTGCACCTGGCGGTAGTCCTCACAGACCGAGGCCGGCTTCCAGTAGTCGTCCCGGCGCTGGTGCTCGAGCCAGGTCTCCAGCCAGAGCCCGCTGCCGGCCAGCCGCTCATGCCACATCTCCCGCCACCGGTCGCCGACGATCTCCGGGTCCGGCGGCAGGCTGTTGAAGGCGAACATGACGGTGGCCTCGGAGAGGTTGTCCGCCAGCAGGGCCCCGCCCATGTAGTGCATGTTGTCCACGTAGAGGTCGTCCGTGGCCGAGGCACTGATGATGGCCTTGAGCGCCGGCGGGCGGCGGGCGGCCAGCTGGAGGCTGTTGAACCCGCCCCAGGAGATGCCCATCATCCCCACGTTGCCGTCGCACCAGGGCTGTTCGGCCAGCCAGGCGATGACGTCCTCGGCGTCCTCGTGCTCCTGGGGGCGGTACTCGTCCACCATGACCCCGTCCGAGTCGCCGCTGCCGCGCAGGTCCACGCGGATGCAGGCATAGCCGTGCCCGGCCAGGTAGGGATGGTTGAGCTGGTCGCGGGCGCGGCTGCTGTCCCGCTTGCGGTACGGGATGTACTCCAGGACGGCCGGGACCGGGTGCTGCTCGGCGTCCACGGGCAGCCACAGGCGGGCGGCGAGCCGGGCGCCGTCGCGCGTCGGGATGAAGACGTTCTCGATGACGCGGGTCTCGTGGGGAAGGTCGGTGACGATGGTCATGGACGGGCGACCTCCTCGACCGGCTCGAACCCGTAGGGCGCCTGGGCCTGGATGGCGGCGTAGCGCTCCAGCAGCTCCTCATGGCTGTCGGCGCCGATGTAGGCCTTTCCGACGACGTACCGGTAGCTGTCCTGGGCCGGCAGCTCGGAGAGCCGGTCGCCGGGCTTCACCACCGAGGTCAGCACGGCCCCGGAGTGTTGCTCGCCGATGGCCCTCTCCTCCTCCGGGGTCGGCACGCGGGCGACGATGGCGTCCTCGTCGTGGAAGATCATGCACTGGGCGGCCAGCGCGAAGCGTCCCTGCCGGTGGGGCATCCGCGGTTCCCGGCCGAGGGCGATGTCGATCGCGACCTCGTGATTGGAGGCACCGTCGACCATGACGAACAGCTCGCTGTGGGACTGGGAGATGCGCGTGTTGACCTCGATCAGCCACAGCTGGTCCGCCTGCGCGTCCCACATGAACTCGGCGTTGAAGCAGCCGTTGTCGAACCCGACGTGCCGCAGGTAGCGCTCGGCGAGCTCGGCCATCTGCCGCTGCACGCGCTCGGGCACGGAGGCGGCCGGGTAGTCGAGCCGGTCGAAGCTGGTCCCGCGCTCGTCCTTGTGCATGTCGAAGGCGCCGTGCACGTTGAACCGGCCCTGGAACATGGTGCCCTCGGGAGCGGCCTGGATGCCCTGGACGAACTGCTCGGCCAGGCAGGTGTTGCCGCCCCACTGGCGCATCTCCGGCGGCAGGTCCACGCGCGCCAGCACATCGTTGAAGGCGTCCCCGATGTCCTCGATGTTCGCCCGGATCTCGGCGATCGCGTGGTCGAAGTCGGCGCGGTCCTCCACCTTGAACCCCAGGTTCGAGGAATGGGCCTTGACCGGCTTCACCCAGAAGGGGAACTCGAGATCGATCGAGGCCAGCGCGTCGTCGTCGAAGGGATCGAAGGCGGCGAACCCCGGGACGCACTCCGGGATGCTGGCGCGCTGTTCCAGCCGGCTCCAGTACTTGTGCTCCGACGTCAGGAGGCTCTCCAGCGACGGCGCCGGCAGTCCGTGCTCGGCGGCCAGGATGGGTGCCATCAGGCTGGCCGGGAAGTCCCAGTGGGCGATCACCGCGTCGACGCTGCCGTCGAAGGCGGCCAGTTCTGCCCGGGCCGCATCGAGCAGCCCGTTGAAGTCGATCTCGGCGGTGGCGACGAGGCGCTCGTAGTCGAGGAGATCGTGGAACGCGTAGTCCTCGGCGCCCTGCACGGTCTTGAGTTCGCGCCTCTGGACGTCGGTCAGTCCAAGGATGAAGATGTTCTTCCGGGCCATCGGGTTTCCCCCTGTCGTCGGCGAACAGCTCGGGACGAGCCTGTCCCCACCGTAAGCACGGTGTCGCGACGATCTCAAAGCGGGGGTCACCGGTCCGGCGCCTGCGTCCCGTCCGCAGCGCCGTGGCGGACGCCGGCGGCGAGGCCGACGTCGTGGGCACGCCGCCCGAGGTCAGCCCAGTGAGGCCAGCAGGTCGGCGCAGGCCTGTTCGCACCGGCGGCAGGCCTCGGCGCACACCTTGCAGTGTCCGTGCATCTCCGCATGCGAGGCGCACTCGTCCCCGCACGTCCTGCAGGCGGTCCGGCACGCCTCCAGCAGGGCCCGGGTCGTCTCCAGGTTGGTGCCGGTCTGCCGGGACAGCACCCGGCCCGTGGTGGTACAGATATCGGCGCAGTCCAGGTCAGTGCGGATGCACTGTCTCAGTTCGGTGACCATGTCCTCGGCCAGGCACGCATCGGCACAGGCCGTGCAGGTCTGGGCGCACTCGAAACAGGCCTCGATGCACTCGGCCAGTTTCTGCCGGTCGATGCTCCCCAGGTCCTTCGGGTAGGTGTCCAGCATGGAACTCACGTGATGGGTCATGATGTCCTCCGTCGTCGGTGGGATGGGCTGGCGCACCGGCAGGAGCCGATCCGCCATGGGTCCGACCGTAGGACAACGGTCCACGCCAGATGAAGGATCCCTCGTCGGCGGACCGGGCAAGTAGTCAGCGAACATGCAGCCCCTACCCCTATAGTGGTCCGTCGGCCCGTGGGTGTGCCGATTGCTCCGCACCCTCAGCAGTGAGGGATGGCAGGGCATGACGGACGAGGAGAACCCATGCGCACCTTCGGCGTGGAAGAGGAACTACTGCTGGTCGATGCCGGCACCGGGGAGCCGCTGCCGGCCGGGGACTGGGCCGCCGCCCTGCAGGAGGATGACACCCTCACCGGCCACCAGGTGACCGAGGAACTGCAGGAGGAGCAGCTTGAGGTCGTCTCCCCACCCCAGACCACCCTGGCCGGGCAGCTGACGGCCATCCGGGCCGGGCGTGCACTGGCCGAGCAGGCTGCGGCCCGGGTGGGCGGACGGGTGGTGGCGCTGCCCACGGCGCTGGGGCCGGTGTCCCCGCACCCGGTTCCGGGGCTGCGCCATCGCAGGATCGCCACGAAGTTCGGCCTCACCGCCTCCGAGCAGCTCACCAACGGCTTCCACATCCACGTCGGCATCAACTCCCGCGCCGAAGGGGTGGCGGTGCTGGACAGGATCCGGGTCTGGTTGCCGACCCTGCTGGCGCTCAGCGCGAACTCCCCGTTCTGGCACGGCGATGACTCCGGCTTTGCCTCCTACCGCTACCAGGTCTGGTCGCGGTGGCCCACCGCCGGGCCCACCGACGTCTTCGGCACCCCGGATGCCTATCACCGCTACCGGTCGGCGTTGCTGGACACCCAGGTGCCGGTGGATGCGGACATGCTCTACTTCGACGCCCGCCTGTCCGATCACCATCCGACCGTGGAGATCCGCGTGGCCGACGTCTGCCTGGACGCCACCCACGCCGCCGTGATCGCCACCCTCGCCCGGGCCCTGGTGGAGACGACTGCCCGCGCCTGGGCCGACGGGTCCCCGGCCATGCCGGTCCCGGCCACCCTGCTGCGGACCTGGTCCTGGCAGGCCAGCCGCAGCGGGATCGCCGGAGAACTGATCGATCCGGCCACGGGCGCCCCCGCCCCGGCCGGTGACATCCTGATCCGCCTGCTGCACGTCGTCGGGCCGGTGCTGGCCGAGTACGGAGAACAGTCGGTGATCGAGTCAGGCGTCGCGCAGATCCTGCGCGAGGGCACCGGCGCCCAGCAGCAACGCGAGGCCTACGCGGAACGGCACAGCCTCGGCGATGTCATGGCCGCCGCCCTGGACGCGACCCACCAGGTCCCACCCGGCCCCTCGACCGCCGGGGCTCCGGCTCCCGGCCATCCGGAGTGGGACGCTTCCCTCCAGGCAGCGATCCAGGGGCCTGTGGCCCTTGAACCTCTGATCACTGAACCTCTGATCGCTGAGCCGGTGACCGCTGGGCCGGTGCCCCCTGGGCCCGGGATCCCGGACCACCCGGAGGACGATGCCCCCCAGGGACTGCCCGCCGTGGTCTAGCCTCGTCACGCCGGACTTGAGCCGAACCGACTCAGGTTTCTTGACCTCATCGCGGTGATTGGGGAACATTTCTCCTAGCGCCCGCGTTACTTGAGTCAGATGCACTCAGCTTCTGTTGCACATGCCTTGAGGAGGTCATTTTGCCCGCATTCTTCGGCTCCGCCGGTTCCCACGGCGATTCCTTCGACGAGTTCATCACCCGTTACCTCCAAGGTCAGCGGGTGGGACGTCAGGGACGCCCCGTGGACATCACCAGCCTGCTGAGCAAGCGCACCCATGACGTGCTGGCCGCCGCCGCGAAGTTCGCGGTGGAGCGCGGACAGCACGAGGTCGACGCCCTGCACGTGCTGCGGACCATGCTCGGACAGGATCCGGCGGCGGCCGGCGTGCGCGCGTCCGGCGCCGACCCCAAGGACCTGATCGCCGCCGTCGACGACCGGCTGCCCGCCCCGGCCGAGGGCACCGGCGAGACCGCCGCCGCCCTGAACGCCTCGGCGCAGAAGGTGCTGCTGGACGGCTACCAGGTCGCCCGGGCCTTCGGCTCCACCTATATCGACCCGGAGCACGTGTTCTTCGCCTTCGTGCTCAACCAGGACTCCCCCGCCGGCCAGTTGCTGGCGCAGGCGGGTGTCACTCCGCAGTCGCTGCAGGCCGCCGCCCAGCAGCAGGCCCAGCAGGCCCAGCAGGCCCAGCCGGGTCAGCCGGGGCAGCCCGGCCGGCAGGCTCCCGGACAGGAGAGCGCCGAGGGCTCCGCGCTCGAGAGGTTCGGCCTCGACCTGACCGAGGAGGCCCGCGCGGGCCGGCTGGACCCGGTCATCGGCCGTGAGAGCGAGATCGAGCAGACCATCGAGGTGCTGGCCCGACGCACCAAGAACAACCCGGTGCTGATCGGCGAGGCCGGCGTGGGCAAGACCGCCATCGTCGAGGGCCTGGCCCAGGCGATCGTCAAGGACGAGGTGCCCGCCCAGCTCAAGGGCCGGCGCGTCATCGCCCTGGACCTGGCCGGCATGGTCGCAGGGACCCGCTACCGCGGCGACTTCGAGGAACGGCTCACCCAGGCGATGGAGGAGATCGCCGAGGACGGCAACACCATCGTGTTCATCGACGAGCTGCACACCGTGGTCGGCGCCGGCGGCTCCGGGGAGTCCGGCGGCATGGACGCCGGCAACATCCTCAAGCCGCGCCTGGCCCGCGGGGACCTGCACATGGTCGGTGCCACCACGCTCAAGGAGTACCGCACCATCGAGAAGGACGCCGCGCTGGAGCGCCGCTTCCAGCCCGTCACCGTGCCCGAGCCCTCCGTCGAGGACGCCGTGCAGATCCTGCACGGCCTGGCCGACCGCTACGCCGAGCACCACCGGGTGACGTACACGGACGAGGCGCTGCGCGCCGCCGTCGTGCTCTCCGACCGGTACATCACGGACCGGTTCCTGCCGGACAAGGCGATCGACCTGATCGACCAGGCCGGGGCCCGGCTCTCGCTGAAGCGCGGCCCGGCCGACGGCGGCGCCCCGGTGGACGTCGACGCGCTGCGGGCGAAGCTGGCCGAGCTGGAGGCCGAGAAGAACTCGGCGGTCAACGCGGAGAACTACGAGCGCGCGGGCGAGCTGCGCGACGAGGTGAACCGGATCAGCGAGCAGCTGGCCGAGGCCGCGGCCCGGCAGAACGCGGGCGCGGAGTCCGGTGACGTCGTCGACGAGGGTGCCATCGCCGAGATGGTCTCCCGCGCCACCGGCATCCCGGCCGCCCGGATGACCGAGGCCGAGAAGTCGCGCCTGGCCCGGCTCGAAGACGAGCTGCACGAGCGGGTCATCGGCCAGGACGACGCGGTCACCGCGATCGCCCGGTCCATCCGCCGCTCCCGGACCGGGATGGCCGATCCCTCGCGGCCGGTCGGGTCCTTCCTGTTCCTGGGCCCCACCGGCGTCGGCAAGACGGAGCTGGCCAAGGCGCTGGCGCACTCGTTGTTCGACGACGAGCACGCCATGGTCCGGTTCGACATGTCCGAGTTCGGCGAGCGCCACACGGTCTCACGCCTGGTCGGTGCCCCTCCGGGATACGTCGGCTATGACGAGGCCGGGCAGCTGACCGAGCAGGTCCGCCGCCGCCCGTACTCGGTGATCCTGCTGGACGAGATCGAGAAGGCCCACCCGGACGTGTTCAACCTGCTGCTGCAGGTGCTCGACGACGGCCGCCTCACCGACGGCCAGGGCCGCACCGTGGACTTCCGCAACACGGTGCTGATCATGACCTCGAACCTCGGGTCCGAGTTCCTGTCCTCGGGTGGGACGCCCCTGGGCTTCGCCTCCGGCGACGCCGAGGCCGCCCGCCGGGACGTGCGCCAGAAGGTGATGGGCCGGGTCAAGGAGTTCATGCGGCCGGAGTTCCTGAACCGGATCGACGAGACGCTGCTGTTCTCCCCGCTGGAGGCGGAGCAGCTGCGCGAGATCGTGGGGCTGCAGCTGCGGGCCTCCGAGCAGCGGCTGGCCGCCCAGGGCATCGCGCTGGAGGTGGACGCCGCCGCCCGGGACTGGATCGCCGAGGCCGGCCACGAACCGGCCTACGGCGCCCGCCCGCTGCGCCGGGTCATCCAGCGCGAGCTGGACGACAGGGTCGCCGACCTGCTCGTCGCCGAGGCCGTTGCGGACGGGGACACGGTGCGGGTGAGCGTCGTGGACGGCCAGCTGCGGGCGACGCTGGTCCGCGCGCCCCAGGCCCTGGCGGCCTGATCCGGACGGTTACGTGCGCGCTCCACGGTGGGACACGCCGGTGACACCGACGTGGAGCGCGCACGTAACTCACCGCACGGGGGCCCGCTGCCTCAGCCCCTGGCGGCGGAGGTGCGGCGCAGCCGGGTGTTGACGAACTCGCCCATCCCCCAGCGGCCGAGCTCGCGCCCGAAGCCGGAGCGCTTCACGCAGCCGAACGGCAGGCCCGGCAGCGTGGTGCCGTGCTCGTTGACGTAGGCCATGCCGACCTCCAGGCCGTCGGCGACCTCCTGGGCACGGTCGATGTCCTTGCTCCAGACGGATCCGCTGAGGCCGAAGCTGACGTCGTTGGCGAGCTCGAGCGCCTCCTCCGCGGAGTCCACGCCGTAGACCATGGCCACCGGCCCGAAGATCTCCTCCGAGTAGGCGTCCATCTCCGGGGTGATCCCGGTGAGCACGGCCGGCTGCATGAAGGCGCCCTCGCCGTCCAGCGGCTGGCCGCCGGTGTGCAGGGTGGCCCCCTGTTCCACGGCCTTCCGCACCTGCTCGACCACGGTGTCCCGTGCCGTGACGGAGGACAGCGGCCCGACGTCGGTGCCCTCCTGGGTGGGATCGCCCACCGTGGCGTTCTCGAACCTCTCCACCACGGTGGCGACGAACTGCTCGAACTTGTCGTTCGGCACGATCATGCGCTTGGGCGAGTTGCAGGCCTGGCCCGCGTTGGAGAGCCGCCCCTTGGCGGCGGCGACGGCGGTGGCCTCGAGGTCCGCGTCGTCCAGCACGATCATCGCGTCCGAGCCGCCGAGTTCCAGGACCGCCTTCTTGAGGTTCTCGGCGGCGGTCCTGGCGACGGCGGTCCCGGCACGCTCCGAGCCGGTGAGGGAGACGCCCTGAACGCGGGGGTCGGCGATCATCGTGGCGACCTGCTCGTTGGAGGCGTAGACGTTGATGTAGGCGTCCTGCGGCACGCCGGCCTCATGCAGGACCTGTTCCATCACCGCGGAGGAGGCGGCACAGATGGGGGCGTGCTTGAGGATGATCGTGTTGCCGGCCATCAGGTTGGGCGCGGCGAACCGGGCCACCTGGTAGTACGGGTAGTTCCACGGCATGATCCCCACGAGCGGGCCGAGCGGCGTGGTCTGCACGATCGACTCGACGGCCCCCTGGGGGTCCAGGGTCTCGGACTCCAGCAGCTCAGGCCCGTGGTCGGCGTACCACTGGTAGATCTTCCCGGCCAGCTTGGCCTCGCCGATGGCCTGGCGCAGCGGCTTGCCCATCTCGGTGGAGATGAGCTGCCCCAGTTCCTCGGCTCGGTCCCGATAGGCCTGGGCGGCGGCCGCCAGCACCCTCGCCCGCTCCTGCGGGGACCTCGACCGCCAGCCATCGAAGGCGGCGTGGGAGCGGGCCAGGATCCCCTCGACCTCACCGTCCTGCAGGGCGGGGAACTCGCGCTCGATCTGTCCGGTGGTCGGGTTCGTGGTGGTGTACGTGCTCATCACCTCACCCTAGGGATGGGTGGGAGGAGATGAAAGGGCCCCTCGGAGGGACCGGCTGCCTCCGCTGCCGCAGGCAGCGGGCGGCGGACCCTTGTCGAGATTCTTGACCGCGCTTAGGGTCGGTGGGATCTGAGTGCCAGTGGCCAGCAGCTGCCGTCCGGCGTCGTGGTTATCCGGCATCGACGGGGCGAAGGGATACCGATGAGGGATCGCGACCGGATCGCCGAGATCGCCGCGGACTACGGCGAGGACCTGGGCCGGGACCCCAAGGGCGAGCCGGGGCTTCCCAGCAAGCTCCGAGAGCGTGGCAGTGAACTTATGGGCCGGCGCAGCGGCGTCGCCCTGGCCATGCTCGCGGACCTGCGCGAGGTCTACACCATGGCGGCCGGCGTCTCTGTGGACTGGGAGATGCTGGCCCAGGCCGCCCAGGGCATCAAGCACCAGGACCTGCTGGCCGTCTGCCAACGGTGCCATCCCGAGACCCTGCGCCAGATGCGCTGGGCCAACGGCAAGCTCAAGGAGGCCTCCACCCAGATCCTCGTCAGCTGAGCCGACGGACGACCATGGCGCCACGGCGCGACGCTGACGGTCCGCTCCACGATGGTCCGCAGACGTGGGAGGGGTGGACGGATCCTCACCAGCTCGTGGCGAGGGCCGGGGCCAGCTCGGTCAGGGAGGTCACAGTGAGGTCGGGGCGTACGTAGTAGGACGGGTAGGCCGCTTCGGTGCGGTTGACCCAGGCGGTGCGCAGACCGGCCCGGCCCGCCCCGTGGACGTCCCACGGGTGTACGGCGACCAGGAGCATCTGCTCCTCCGGTGTCTGGCAGCGCCGCGCGGCGTACTGGTAGGAGGCGCGGTGTGGTTTCCAGGCCGGGGCGTCCTCCACCGAGAGGAATCGATCGAATTCCCCGTCGATGCCGGCGGCCCCCATGAGCCGTTCGGCGACCTGGGCGGAGCCGTTGCTGAGGGTGACGAGCCGGTGCCCGGCCGCGCGGAGGGCCCGGATCCCGGGGGCCACGTCCGGATGCAGCGGCAGGCCCGCCACGGCGGCGGTCAACCGCGCCGCGGTGCCGTCCGGATCGTCAACGCCCGCGGAGCCCAGTAGTCCCGTCAAGACTTCCGTGCCGATGTCCGCGAAGCGGGTCGCGTCTTCGGTGGCCGCCAGGGCGAAGCCCTCCCGCAGTACGGTGGCGAACCACAGCTTCGCCAACGGCGCCGGGGCACCGGCCCGGGTGAACACCTGGTCCATGGCTGACATGTCCGAGAGGGTCTCGTTCACGTCGAAGACGATCACCGCCGGCGTTACGGTCATGGCGCGATTCCTTCCGATGCTCCCTGGGCGATTCGCGGCGTATCCGGAACGCATCCTGGTGCCTACCCTGCCATCCCCACGGTGGCGCACACCATGGGCCCCTGGCCGCTACCCTCCCCGGTGTGCTGGGCGCCGAACGGGTCCTGGCGCTTTCCCCGCGACCGTGCCGCGTGAGGTACGGCCCTTCCGCGGCGATATGACCCGAACGCTCCCCCGGCACTAGACTGAAGGTTCAACGACAGGGGAGCGCCACAGGGGCGCTGAGAGTGCGGACACGCAGACCCTCGAACCTGCCCGGTTAGCACCGGCGAAGGAAGTCGAGTTTTCTCTCCTCGGGTCGGCGCACCCGCCGCCCCGTCCCCTCCAGAGGTATTGGAGGAACTCATGCACCACCATTCCGCAGCGCCCACCAGCAGGCGCCGCACCCGCAGCACCCTCGCCGCGCTCGGCGTCGTCGCCCTGGCCCTGACCGGCTGCTCGGTCGCGGACCAGTCCGGCAGCGGGAACGGCACCGGCACGGCGTCGGCCGCCACCGAGGCGACCGGTGGCCAGTCCGGCGGCGCAAAGGGCAACGGCGAGACCGTCACCGTGATGACCCACGACTCGTTCAACATCACCGACGAGCAGATCGCCGCCTTCGAGGAGCAGTCCGGCTACGAGCTCACCACCACCGCCCCGGGGGACGCCGGAACCCTCGTCAACCAGCTGATCCTGGCCAAGGACAACCCCACCGTGGACGCGGTCTACGGCATCGACAACCTCTCGGCACAGCGCGTCATCGACGAGGGTGTCGTCGCCGAGTACGCCTCCGAGGCGCTCCCCGCCTCCGCCGAGGACCTCGCCGTCGCGGACAAGCTCACCCCCATCGACCAGGGCCAGGTCTGCGTCAACACGGACCACGAGTGGTTCCAGGAGAAGGGCATGGCCGAGCCGACCAGCCTGGACGACCTGGCCAAGCCCGAGTACGCGGAACTGCTGGTCACCACCAACCCGGTGACCTCCTCCCCCGGTCTGGCCTTCCTGGCCGCC
The DNA here is from genome assembly GCA_029961105.1 of Micrococcus sp. GTDB lineage: Bacteria > Actinomycetota > Actinomycetes > Actinomycetales > Micrococcaceae > Citricoccus. The sequence continues at coordinate 60,790 of JASBVO010000018.1, forward strand.
ACCGTGACCGAGAAGGGCGAGGATGGCTGGCAGGACTACTGGCGCCAGCTGCTGGAGGGCGGCACGAAGGTTGCCGCCGGCTGGTCGGACGCCTACTACTCCGACTTCTCCGGCGGCGAGGGGAAGGGCGCCTACCCGCTGGTGCTCAGCTACTCCTCCTCCCCCGCCTACGCCCCGACCACCGGGGTCGTCGAGGACACCTGCACCACCCAGGTCGAGTACGCCGGCGTCGTGGAGGGCGCCAAGAACCCGGAGGGCGCGCAGGCGTTCATCGACTTCCTGCTGACCGAGGACTTCCAGGCCTCCCTGCCGGAGAACATGTTCATGTACCCGGTGGATGACTCCGTCGAGCTGCCGGCCGACTGGACCGAACACGCCACCCTCGTCAAGGACCCGATCGAGGCGGACCTGCAGCAGGTCTCCGAGCAGCGCGAGGCCTGGCTCAAGGAGTGGAACGAGCTCTACGAGTCCACGAACTGATCACCGTCCGTCACCGAACAGGTCCCAGCCGATGAGCCTCCTCCCGGGCGATCCCAGCACGGCCCCGACGCCGGTCCTCACGCCGGCGCCTGGGTCCGGTCCCGCCCCGGGCACCGGCCACACGGGGTCCGCGGGGGCGTCGGCGTCCACGGCGGACCGTGGCCTCGCGCCGTCGGCACCGGGTCTGGACCGAGGCACGACGTCGGCCCCGCGCCGCGCGGTGGACGGCCCGGTGGGCGGCCCGCCGGACGGTCAGCCAGACGGCGGGCCGGGCGGTGCACAGGAAGGCACCCCACCCGACGGTGCGCCGGGAGGCGCCGAAGCCGAGACTTCGGTGGGACGTGCCGGAGCCGGCCGCACGCTGGGAGGCGCCGGGGCCGGCGTCGTGCGCGGGCGGTGGACCCGGGCCGCGGGTCCCACGGGCCGGGCGCTGGTGTGGACGGTGGTCGCCGCCGTCCCGCTGGCCTTCCTGGCGGTGTTCTTCCTCTGGCCGGTCGGGTCGATGCTGGGCCGCGGCGTGACCGACGCCGCCGGCAGGCTCGACCTAGGGGCCTTCGGCGAGGTGCTGGGTCAGTCCCGGACGTGGCGGCTCGTCGGACAGACGCTCGGGCTGGCCGCGGCGGGCACCGTCGGCTCCCTGCTGCTGGGCCTGCCCGGGGCGTACGTGCTGTACCGGTGCCGGTTCCCGGGGCGGAACCTGCTGCGCGGGCTCTCCACGGTGCCGTTCGTGCTGCCGACCGTGGTGGTGGGCACCGCGTTCCGCGCCCTGCTGGCGGAGACGGGGCCGCTGGGGTTCCTGGGGCTGGACCAGACGCTGACCGCGGTGGTGCTGGCCATGGTGTTCTTCAACTTCTCCGTGGTGGTGCGGCAGGTCGGGGCCCTGTGGTCGACGCTGGACCCCCGCACCGGGGAGGCCGCCCGGATGCTGGGTGCCTCCCCCTGGCGGACGTTCGTGACCGTGGTGCTGCCGGCGCTGGGGCCGGCGATCGCCTCGGCCGGGTCGCTGGTGTTCCTGTTCTGCTCGACGGCGTTCGGGATCGTGCAGACCCTGGGCCGGCCGGGCGTGGGCACCCTGGAGACCGAGATCTACGTGCAGACCACGGCGTTCCTGGACCTGCGCACCGCCGCGGTGTTCTCCACGCTGCAGCTGGTGGTGGTGCTCCTGGCCGTGACGGCCGCGAACCGGTTCCGCGCCGGGACGGAGACCGCGCTGCGGCTGCGCGAGCCGACCTCGCACCCGCTGCGGCGGACAGACGCGGTGCCGTTCGCGGTGACGATGCTGACCGTGGTGCTGCTGGTCGCCGCGCCGATCGTGGCGCTGGTGGTGCGGTCCTTCCAGTCCTCTCAAGGCTGGGGGCTGCGCAACTACGAGCTGCTCGGGACCAGCGCCGGGGCCGGGTTCGCCGGCGGCACCACGGTGCTGCAGGCCCTGGAGCACTCGGTGAAGATCGCCGTGGACGCCACGGTGATCACCCTGGTGGTCGGGGTGCCGCTGGCGCTGCTGCTGACCCGGCCGGTGCGCTCGCGCCGGGCGGCACGGGCCCAGCGCCTCTTCGACGCGGCGATCATGCTGCCGCTGGGGGTCTCGGCGGTGACGGTGGGCTTCGGCTTCGTGGTGTCCCTCGTGGCGGCCGCCCCGCAGCTGGCCTACTCCGGCGCCCTGGTCCCGCCGGCCCAGGCCGTGGTGGCGCTTCCGCTCGTGGTGCGCTCCCTGGTGCCGGTGCTGCGGGCGGTGGACCCGCGGCTGCGGGAGGCCGCTGCCGTCCTGGGTGCCTCGCCCGGACGGGTGCTGCGCACCGTGGACGGGCCGTTCCTGGTCCGCGGCCTGGGGCTGGCCGCCGGGTTCGCCTTCGCGGTGTCCCTGGGCGAGTTCGGGGCGACGTCGTTCCTCGCCTCCCCCGACTACCAGACCCTGCCGGTGCTCATCGTGCGGCTGCTGGGCCGGCCCGGGGAGGACAACTACGGGATGGCCATGGCCGGGTCGGTGATCCTGGCGGTGCTGACCGCGACGGTCATGCTGGTGTGTGAGCGGCTGCGCCCGCGGGGCGCGGCCGGGACGGGAGCGGAGTTCTGATGCATTGTCCTGAGAGGGCTGGGGGTACGGGCGGAACTTCGGCGGCCGGACCGGTCCCGGAGGCCCCGGCCGGGCGTGGAACCGGCCGTGGAGCGCGCGCCGAGGGACGGGCGCTGGTGTGCGAGGGCGTGTCCGTGGCCTACCCGAACGGGTTCGTCGCGGTGAAGGACGTGGACCTGGCCGTCGACGCCGGCGAGGTCCTCGCCCTGCTGGGCGCCTCCGGCTCGGGCAAGTCGACGCTGCTGCGCGGCATCGCCGGCCTGGAGCGGGTGTCTTCCGGTGCTGTGTGGATGCGCGGGCGGCGGATGAACGAGGTGCCCGTGCACGAGCGCGAGTGCGGGATGGTGTTCCAGGACGGGCAGCTGTTCCCGCACCGGTCGGTGGCCCGGAACATCGGCTACGGGCTGGAGACCTCGGGGCTGAACAGGGCCGCGCGGCGCGAACGCGTCGAGGAGATGCTCGAGCTGGTGGGGCTGTCCGGTTACGGGAACCGGGCCGTGCAGACGCTGTCGGGCGGCCAGGCCCAGCGCGTGGCGCTGGCCCGGTCCCTGGCGACGAGGCCCCGGGTGCTGCTGCTGGACGAGCCGCTCTCCGCCCTGGACCGGGCGCTGCGCGAGCGCCTGGCCGTGGACCTGCGCCGGATCCTGACCGGCACCGGCACCACGGCCGTGTACGTCACCCACGACCACGCCGAGGCCTTCACCGTCGCGGACCGGATCGCCGTGATGGACGACGGGACGGTGCTCACCGTGGGCACGCGGGCGGAGCTGCTGGAGGCCGGCCCCGGCGGGCCAGACGTGCTCGGCAGCCGCGGGCGGCTGCTCGGTGTGGTGCGGCGCCCCACGGAGGCCGGCGCCGTCGTCGGGCTCTCCGCGACCGAGGTCGAGGTGCCGGGGCTGCGGGCCGAGCCCGGCGCCGAGGTGCTGCTGCGGGTGGGGTGAGGTCCCGCTCCTCCCCATGACGAGCCGGCCGACCACGGACAGCGGCCGATAGCCGCGCTGCTCACACGTAGTCGGTGCTCACTGTTCCCGCGAGGGATCCAGGGACACCGGCTCAGGACACCGTGACCGCGGCGCGCCCGCTCCCGGCCCTGCCAGCGAGCCAGGTCAGGGGCAGGAGCAGGATCAGCGCGAGGAAGCCGGCCAGTACCACGGTGACCACCGCGGAGGAGTCCCCGAAGTTCGCCACGGCCACCAGGGTGGCCACGCCCATGTTGCGTTGGGAGGCGGAGATGCCCACGATGGGACCGACGCCGGGTTTCATGGTCCCGAGCGCCCACCCGGCCACGAGGTTCGCCAGGGTGAACACCACGATGGCCAGCACCGTGCCGGTCCCGATGAGGCCGGCCAGTTCACGGTGGTCGGCGATGAACTGGTTGGCGGGCATCACCAGCATGGACCAGAAGCTCAGGCGCTGGACCGGTCCCTGCAGGCGCGCAGCGAGCCCGGGACTGAACTGACGCACCGCGATGGCGGCGCCGAGAGGCAGCAGCATGGTGGGGATCAGCACCGCGGCGATGCTCGCCGAGGACACCTCGGCCCCCGGCAGCAGCAGCGGCAGGACCACGGGCATGAACAGGGTGGTGGCCACCAGCATGACGGCCAACAGCGCCGAGGCCGAGGGCATGTCACCCCGGGCCAGGTGGGTCAGCTTCAGGGCGAAGGGGGCGCCGGCGGCGCAGGCCAGGACCATGAGCCCCATGCGCGCATCCTCGGGGATGGGCAGCAGGGCGGTCAGCGCCAGGGCCAGGCACGGCGCCACCAGGAAGTTGGCCAGCGCGCCGGAGACCAGCAACCAACCACTGCGCAGGGGCGCGATGAACTGCCGGACCGTCTGTCTGAGTCCGACGGCGGCCATGCTGGTGACGGCGAACAGCGGTACGGAGACGGCCCCCACGAGGTCGGTGATCGCCTGGAGGTCCATGGTGTCATTCTGGCCACGGCCCCCGTAGACTCTTCCTGCTCTTTTCATCCAGTGGTAAGGCGGTTCAGTGGCGGGGAACGCTCATGCACCGGGACGCTCGGTGACCTCCCGTGCCCTCGACGTGCTGGGGTCCTTCGATGCGCAGCACGTCCGCCAGACCCTCTCGCAGATCTCGCGCCGCACCGGCATGCCCGTGGCCACCTGCTATCGGCTGCTGCGAGACCTGGCCCAGTGGGGGGCCGTGAGCCGCGGCGAGGACGGGACGTACACGGTGGGCCCGCGCATCGCCCAGTTGGGCCTGCTCGCCCCGTTGGAGCGTGGACTGCGCCAGACCGCCGCGCCGTTCATGCAGGACGTCCTCTTCGCCACCCGCCAGATCGTCAACCTGTTCATCCTGGACGGTGCGGAGGCGCTGCTGCTGGATCGGATCGCCGGGACCCGCGTCGGCGCGCCGATCGCCCGGCCGGGAGACCGGCTGCCGTTGCACACCAGCGCCGCCGGGAAGGTCCTGCTGGCCCACGGTCCCCCCGAGTTGCTGGAGGCTGCGGCCGCCCGGCTGACCCCGGAGACCCGGCACAGCATCGCCGACCGCGCCCGGCTCGAACAGGCACTGGAAGTGGTCCGCCAGCGCGGCTACGCCACCACGGAGGGGGAGCACTCCTCCGCCGCCTACGGCCTGGCGGTGCCGGTCCGGGGCACCGAGGGGGAGGTCATCGCCGCGCTGGGGATCGTGAACCTGTCCCGGATCACGGACTTCCAGCGGATCGTGCCGGCGTTGCAGGTGGCCTCCGCCGCCATCACCCGGTCCCTGAACCGGGCGGTGTAGGGCGGCGGAGAACGCTTCAGGCCGACGTTCCCGCGGTCGCCGGCGCCAGGGTTCCGCTGCCGACGACCTCGAACACCGTGCCCGGCCGCGCCACGGTGACCGGCCCGTCGTACTCGGCCGCCACGCCCGCCGTCCACTGCTCGTCCGTGGCCACGCCGGCCAGGTGGGAGAGCACGACGCGCCGGGCACCGGCCCGGGTGGCCACCCGTCCGACGCCTTCCGGGGTGGTGTGGGAGATCAGCTGGTGGTTGAGGAACTCCGGGCCGAAGTCCAGGGCGCGGTAGAAGTCCAGGAAGACGCTCTCGTGCACGAGCAGGTCGGCGCCGGCGGCGATCCGGACCATGTTGTCGGACTCCGTGGTGTCCCCGGAGACGACCACGGACCCGTAGGCGGTGTCGAAGCGGAAGGCGAAGGCGGGGAAGATCGGTGGGTGCTCCACCAGGATCGCGCTGACGCGGACCCGGTCGTCCGCGTAGACGACGAACGGGTCCATCGCCGGTGTCGACTCCCCCGAGGCCCCGGCGGCCGAGTCCGGAAGGCCGATCTCCTCCACGGAGATCAGGTCGTACAACGGGGGGCGCCCCTCATCGACGATCCGCACGTCGATGTCATAGGAGTAGCCGCGCAGGACATGGTCCACCAGCCCGGCGAGCCCGATGGCGCCCGCCTCCGGGTCCGCGGACCCGGGCCCCAGGATCTGCACCGGCTCGGTGAACCCCTGCACCGGCTGGCCCCAGTTCCACAGGAGGTAGGCGGGGAGTTCGGCCACGTGGTCCGAGTGCAGGTGGGTCACGAAGCAGGCACGCAGGTCCTCGCCCCGCAGGCCGGCCTCGTGGGCCGCCCGGGTGACGCCCAGGCCGAAGTCCACCAGGTAGTACACCCCGTCGACGACGACGGCCGTGGCGATGCCGGCGCACTCCGAACGGATGGCGGGCCCGGCCGCCGTCCCCAGGGTGACGACCTTCAGCCCGCTCCAGCGCTCGGTGGGGGGCTCGGTGATGACGGGGTCAACCATGTCTCGGCCTTCCGTGGATCCAGTGATTCCCCCCACTGTGCCCGAGCAGCCACCGGCTTCTCAGGCGAGCTTCTCACTGGACGAAAAGCGACCTATGTGCCCCAGTTCACACGCTTCTAGATTCACCTCCAGACGTTTCCCCGCCGACCGTACGGTCCCACCCCAGGAGATCACGATGACCCTTGCCCCCGCGCCTCAGGCGCAGGCCAGCGTGCCGAGCGCCCCGCCCCTGGATACCCGCGATCCCGCGGACGCCCGGTACTGGTCCCCCCGCAAGCGCACCCGGTACGCCTGGATGCTGACCGGCCTGCTGCTGTTCCTGATGATGCTCAGCTGGGCGGACAAGGCCGTGCTGGGCATCGCCGCCGTGCCGCTGATGGAGGAACTGGGCATCACCCCGGAGCAGTTCGGCCTGGTCTCCAGCGCTATGTTCCTGACCTTCGGGCTGGCCCAGCTGGTCGCGGCCCCGCTGGCCAACAAGATCAAGGCCAAGACCCTGCTGCTGGTGATGTGCCTGATCTGGTCCCTGTCCGTGATGCCCGTCGTCGTCTTCGCCACCCTGCCCGCACTGTGGGTCAGCCGGCTGGCCCTGGGCGCCGGTGAGGGACCGCTGGCCCCGGTGCTGATGCACGCCATCTACAAGTGGTTCCCCTCCAAGAAGGGGGCCACACCCGCCGCGGTGGCCTCCTCCGGCGTGACGCTCGGCATCGTGGCCTTCGCGCCGGTGCTGGCCTGGGTGGTCACCCAGCACGGCTGGCGGATCGCCTTCCTGGCCCTCGCCGTGGTCGGCGTGGCCTGGTGCGCCGTCTGGATGTGGCTGGGCAAGGAGGGGCCCTACACCTCCCTGGCCGTGGAACGGGAGATCGAAGGCACCCCCGTGGAGGCCATGGGGCCCGATGCCGCGCGGATCAGCGAGGAGAAGGTCCCGTTCTTCCGGACCATCGCCAACCCCACCTGGATCTTCGCCGTGCTGGCGTCCTTCTTCGGCTACTGGACCTTCACTTTGGCCATGTCCTGGGGACCGGCCTACTTCCAGAACGTCATGGGCTTCTCCGGCCAGCAGGCCGGCTCACTGATCGCCCTCCCCGCCGCCTGGGGCGTGGTGGCCACGATCGGCCTGAACGCCCTGATCCAGCGGATGGACCAGCGCGGGGTGCCGAGCCGGCGCTCCCGCGGCTGGACCCTGGGCCTGGCCGGCACCGCAGCGGGACTGTCCCTGCTGGCCTCCACGCTCGTCGCGTCCCCGGCGCTGGCCCTGGTCCTGATGAGCTTCGGCTTCGGCACCGCCCCGGCGCTGTTCGCCATCACCTACCTGATCGTCGGTGAGCTGACGACGATCTCCCAGCGCGGAGCCCACCTCAACGTCGCCAACGCCGTCCTGACCACCGGCGGCGTCTTCGCCCCGGCCATCGGCGGCATCCTCATCGGCCAGGCCGTCACGCCGGCCGACGGCTACCAGTTGGCCTTCCAGGTCACCGCCGTGCTCCTGACGGTGTTCGGCCTGCTGGCCCTGGTGTTCGTCAACCAGCAGCGCCAGCGGCGCAAGCTCGGCATCGAGGCCTGAGCCCCGGGACAGGCTCCGGGAACAGATCGGCCCCGCACCTCGAGGTGCGGGGCCGATCTGCGTGCAGGCGCCGGACGTGCGGAACGTTCAGGACGTCCAGCCTGCCGGGCTCAGTCCGTGTGCGCCCGGGCGTTGACGGTGCGAGGCTCGAGGTACTCCTCCAGGCCCCAGCGCCCGCGCTCGCGGCCCAGCCCGGAGCCCTTCCAGCCGCCGAAGGGGGCGTCCAGCTCGACGACGGTGTGCTGGTTGATCCAGGCGGTGCCGACCTCCAGGCGGGAGGCGACCTCGTGGGCCCGGTCCAGGTCCGGAGACCAGACCGAGGCGCCCAGGCCGAACTCCTGGGCGTTGAGCTCGTCGATGGTCGCGTCCAGGTCGTCATAGGCGACCACGGGCAGCGCCGCGCCGAACTGCTCGCAGGCGACCAGGTCCGAGGCCCTCGGAGCGTCGGCCACGATCGTGGGCTCCAGGAAGTACCCGGGCAGGGACGTGCCGTGCTCGCCGCCGTGGGCGATCCGCCCGCCCTGCTCGACGGCCTGGGCGACGTAGTCCCGCACCAGCTGCTGCTGCCCGCTGGTGTGCATCGGTCCCATCGTGGTGCCCTCGGCCACGCCATGGCCGATGCGCAGGGCAGAGGCCGCGTCCACGAGCGCCTCCGTCAGCTCGGCGCTCTGCGCGCGGGGGACGTAGACCCGCTTGACGGCCATGCAGACCTGCCCGGCGTTGCGGAAGGCCGAGGCCACGATCCGCCGGGCGGTCACCTGTAGGTCGGCGTCCGGCAGGACGATGGCCGGGTCGTTGCCGCCCAGCTCCAGGGTCACCTTCTTCACCGTCGGCGCGGCCTGCGCCATGATCGCCGCCCCGATTTCCGTGGACCCGGTGAAGGAGATCTTCCGGACCCCGGGCAGCTCGGACAGCGCCCGGGAGAGCACCCCGCGGCCGGTGACCACCTGCAGGACGTCGGCCGGCAGGAACCGGTTCAGCACCTCGGCCAGCGCCAGGGTGGACATCGGGGTCGACAGCGAGGGCTTGGCGATCACGGTACAGCCGGCCACCAGCGCGGGGGCCAGCTTCACGGCCAGCAAGGAGATGGGGAAGTTCCACGGGGTGATCGCCCCGACGAGCCCGACGGGGGCGTACTGGACCTGGACCTGGCGGCCGTCGCGCGGCGGCAACGTCTCTGCCTCGTCCCAGTCCAGGTCCGCGTAGTGCCGCAGCAGCCCGGCGGCCACCCGGAACTCCTGCGTGGCCTCGGCCCACACCTTGCCCTGTTCCAGGGAGAGGATGCGCCCGAGGTCCTCGGCCTCCGCGGCCACGGCGTCGGCGGCGGCCCGCAGGGCCGTACGGCGGGCCTCGCGGTCCGCGGCCCAGGCCCGGGCGACCCCCTGGGCGGCGGTGATGGCGCGCTCGACGTCCTCGGGCTGGTGCAGCGGAACGTCCCCCACCGGTTCCAGGGTCGCCGGGTCGATCACTTCATAGGTCGCGGTCACACGTCCTCCTCGGACTCAACACATCAGGCCCCCACCGGCCGGCGGGCGCATTTTCCTGATTCCAGCTTGCGCCGTAGCCTGTGAGCCACCCCACGTGTCTTTTCGTCCAGTAAAAACATGGGCTGATACCGGAGTGCTCAACGCCACATAGTGGGTGGAAACACTGTCAGCAGGCATCATCATCCTGACGCATCCCGGAACACCGGCAGCTGCGGGAAGGATCGGATGCGGACCACCGGAAGGACATACCCATGACTCTCGATGGGAAGACCCTCGTCGTCACCGGCGTCGCCTCGGGCATCGGCGCCGCCACGGCGGCCCTGCTCCAACGGCACGGGGCCACCGTGATCGGCGTGGACCGCAACGTCCCCGCGGAGTCCGCCGGCACCTTCGTCCAGGGCGACCTCTCCACGCCCGAGGGCGTGGCCGCCGTCGCCGACCGCGTCCCGGAGGGCATCTCCGGGCTGCTCAACATCGCCGGCGTGCCCGGGACCGCCCCCTGGCAGACGGTGCTGGCCGTCAACGTGTTCGGCGTGCGGGAGCTGACCCGCCTGCTGCTGCCGAAGATCGCCGACGGCGGCGCCGTCGTCAACCTGGCCTCGAACGTGGCCAGCGGCTGGGCAGCCCGCCAGCTGGAGGTCTCCCGCTTCGCCCAGGCCGCGGACGCCCAGGAGGCGATCGCCGCCGTCGCCGACGACCCGGAGGTCACCGGGAACTCGTACCGGTTCTCCAAGGAGTGCGTGCGCTGGCTGACCCAGGTGCAGGCCTCCGAGAACCTGGGCCGGGTCCGGGTGAACTCGGTCAGCCCCGGCCCGGTGCAGACACCCATCCTGGAGGACTTCAAGAAGGACCACGGGCGGGACAAGGTGGAGGGCGCCGTGGCGCTGCTGGGCCGCGCCGGCCGGCCCGAGGACATCGCCGAGGCGATCGTCTTCCTGCTGAGCCCGCAGGCCGCCTGGCTCAACGGCACCGACCTGTGCGTGGACGGCGGACTGCTCGCCCACCGCACCGTCACCGCGATGGCCACCGCGGCCGCCTGAAGGAGACACCATGCAGAGCATCCATGACACCGGTTCCGGCACCATGGCCGCAGCGCTGACCGCCGAGGCGGGGCGCGGGGGCCGCGCACAGCACGATCTCGAGGAAGTCGTCGTCGAGCGCCTGGAGGAGGTCGCGGACGGCGTCCGGCGCCTCACGCTGCGCACCCTCGACGGCTCGGAGTTCGCGCGCTGGGAGCCCGGGGCCCACATCGACCTGGTCATGCCGGACCACGTGCGCCAGTACTCCCTGTGCTCGCCGCTGGCGGACCGCAGCCGCATCCAGGTCTCCGTCCTGCACACCCGGGACTCCCGGGGCGGGTCCGCGTACGTCCACCAGGGCCTGGCGGAGGGTGACGTGATCCGGATCAACGGGCCGCGCAACAACTTCCCCTTCGTGGACTCCCGGAAGTACCTGTTCATCGCCGGGGGCATCGGCATCACCCCGATCCTGCCGATGATCGAGACCGCCGAGGCCGCCGGGCGTGAATGGCGCCTGGCCTACGGCGGGCGGTCCCGTGCGTCCATGGCGTTCGCGGACGAACTGGTCGAGCGCTACGGGGACAAGATCCTGCTCTTCCCCGAGGACGAGGTCGGGCGCATCGACCTGGAGGGCCTGCTCGCCATGCCCCGGGCCAAGATGCTCGTGTACGCCTGCGGCCCGGAGCCGCTGCTGCGCGTCATCGAGGACTACTGCATGGGCTGGCCTCCCGGGGTCCTGCACACGGAGCGGTTCGTCGCCGCGAGCCTGGACGCCGGCGCCAGCGCCGAGCCCTTTGAGGTGGAGCTGACCCAGACGGGCAAGACCATCACGGTGGCCCCGGACCAGACCATCCTCGAGGCCGTGGAGGAGCACGGCGTGCGGGTGCTGTCCTCGTGCCGCGGCGGGATCTGCGGCACCTGCGAGACCCACGTGGTCAGCGGGGAGGTCGAGCACCGCGACGCCATCCTCAGCGAGGACGAGAAGCAGTTCGGCGACTGCATGATGGTCTGTGTCTCCCGCGCAGCCGCCGGTTGCCCCAAGCTCGTCCTCGACCTCTGACCCGACGCCACCAGGAGAATCCATGACCGTCACGATGTCCCCCACCAGCGTCGTCTCCCTGCCGGACGACCCGTTCACGCTCGAGAACATCGCCAACCCGTACCCGCTCCACGAGAAGCTGCGCGAGGCCGGGCCCGTGGTGTGGCTGGAGAAGCACGGCTGCTACGCGGTGACCCGCTACGAGTGGGTGTACGAGATCCTCACCGACTTCGAGTCCTACTGCTCCAGCGGCGGCCTCGGCCCCAAGGACATCCGCAAGGAGGCCGAGTGGCGTCCGCCGTCGATCCTGGAGTCCGACCCGCCCACCCACACGGTGATGCGGCGTGGGCTGGCCGGGGTGATCGCCCCGGCGACCATGCGCCGGCTGCGGGAGCAGTTCGCCCCCTTCGCCGAGGAACTGGCCGAGGAGGTGGCCCAGCGCGGTGAGGTGGACGGCATCGTCGACATCGCCGAGCGCTACCCGCTGAAGGTGTTCCCGGATGCCGTGGGGCTGCGCCCGGACGGGCGCGAGAACCTGCTGCCCTACGGCTCGATGGTGTTCAACGCCTTCGGCGCGGACAACGACATCCGCGCCGCCGCCTTCGAGGAGGGCGAGCGCGTGGCCGCCTGGGTCATGGACAGCTGCGAGCGGGAGAACCTGACGGACACCGGGCTCGGGGCGGACGTCTGGAAGGTTGCCGACGAGGGCCGGATCGAGCCGCAGCAGGCCACCCTGCTCGTCCGGGCGCTGCTCTCGGCCGGCGTGGACACGACCATCTTCGGCATCGGCAACACCCTGTACAACCTGGCGAAGTACCCCGAGCAGTGGGAGAAGCTCAAGGCCAAGCCGCAGCTGGCGAAGTTCGCCGTGGACGAGGCGCTGCGCGTGGAATCCCCCTTCCAGATGTTCCACCGCACCAGCACCGTGGACACCGAGATCGGCGGGGTGCACATCCCGGCGGACTCGAAGATCCTGCTGTTCATGGGCGCCGCGAACCGGGACCCGCGCAAGTGGGGCGAGGATGCCGATGTGTTCGACCTGGACCGCAACGCCTCTGGCCACGTGGCCTTCGGCATGGGCCTGCACCAGTGCGTAGGCCAGCCGATCGCCCGCGCCGAGATCGAGCTCATGCTCCAGGCGCTGGTCAAGCGGGTGGACCGGATCGAGCTGACCGGCGAGGTCACCCCGTGGATCCACAACGTGCTGCGCGGCTTCGCCCGGATGCCCCTGCGGTTGACGCCGATCGGCTGAGCGCAGACCGCAGGCTGCAGGCCTCGCGGGTGCTCGACGACGGTCGGCGCGCGGCTTCGGCGCGAAGGTTGCATCTGAGTGGGCGCGGGGCCTGAGCGGGTGCGCAGCCTGAGCGGGCACGAACACGGCGGCCGTCCTCCCACCGGGAGGGCGGCCGCCGTGTGTCCTGCGGGATCTGTCCCCCGCGATCTGTCCCGCGCGATCTGTCCCGCGGGATAGCGCCTCGCGAGCCACCGTGGGCTCGCGGGCGGAGATCATCACTCGTACATCGCGATGAAGCGGCCGATCACGCCGCCCTGGCGCAGCTTGTCGATCGCCTCGGGGATCTCAGCATGCTTGATGTGGTTGATCGGCGGGTTGAGCTGGCCCGAGCGCATGATCTCGTAGATGCCGGCCAGGTCTTCCTTGGTGCCGGACTTCGAGCCCTTCACGGTCAGCTGGTTGACGATCAGCGGGTAGGTGTTGATGGTCGACTCCAGGCGGCCCATGCCGACCTGCACCAGGGTGCCGAACTCCGCCAGCGTCTCGATCGCGGCCGCGGTCGTGGACCCGAAGCCGGCGTAGTCCACGATCAGCTCCAGGCCCTTGTCCTTGAAGGCGTCGATGGAGTCGGCGACGCCGGCCAGCCCAATCTCGTCGGCCAGCTTCTGGGTCTCCGGGTTGATCTCGGCACCGTAGACCTCCGCGCCGGCCAGCGCGGCGCACCGGGCGCCAATGTAACCGAGGCCGCCCAGTCCGATGACGCCGACCTTCATGCCCTGCTTCGCCCCGCCCGCGGTCATGATTGCGTGGTAGGCGGTCAGGCCGGCGTCGGTGGCCATGGCCCCGAGGTCGAACGGGACCTCGTCCGGGAGGGCGACGAGGTTGTCGTCCGTCGCGCGCAGCTTCGGCGCGAAGCCGCCGTCCCACTTGCCGTAGCCGAGCGCGTCGCCGTCGGACATCACCGGGGCCAGGCCCACGCGGTCCCCGACCTTCCAGTGCTCCATGCCCTCGCCGACCTGGCTGATCACGCCGGCCGACTCGTGGCCCATAGTGCGCGGCAGGCCGTGCTGGAACAGCGCCATCCAGCCCGGGTCATCCAGGGTGGTGACGTCCGAGTGGCACACGCCGGAGGCCTTGACGTCCACGACCACCTCGCCGGGGCCGGCCGTCGGCTCCTCGACCTCGTTGAGTTCCAGCGGCTTGTCCGTTCCCACGAATTGCCAGGCCTTCATGCCATCAACCTCTTTCCACACAGAACTGCGGGGCGATGTCCGTCCCGGCGTCGCCCTCGGCGGCGGCGCATACCACCACGGTATGCCCGTGCGGCGCGGTGGATCCGGGGGCTCAGCTACGGGCGGACGGAACGTGCGCCACCTCACGGACGGGAGGGCCTGTCACCACGGCGACGGGCTGACCTGCACACGACAAAGCGGCCGCCCTCCCGAACGGGAGAGCGGCCGCTTCAGTGTCTGACTAGATCAGAGCGGGCGGACCGAGGAGGCCTGCATGCCCTTGGCGCCCTGGGTCGCCTCGAACTCGACCTTCTGGTCCTCCTGCAGCTCCTTGAAGCCGGAGCCCTCGATGGCGGAGAAGTGAACGAAGATGTCAGCGGAGTTGTCGTCCGGGGAGATGAAGCCGAAGCCCTTCTCAGCGTTGAACCACTTGACGATACCGGTGGCCATGGTGGCCTCTTTTCTTTCGGGGTGTATACCCACTGAAGGTTCCAGCGGGGGCGAAGCGGTATGTTGCGAACCGCTTCTCGACGCCCCGTTCAGCTCCTCAAGGAGCTTCCCGGTCCGCAAATGTGACGGACTTACTGCTACTACTACTTCTGGTTCCACCGTACGGGACAAACGCCGAAGTACCTAATGCACGGCCTGACACGCGCAGTCGAGGCGGGTCCCGGGGCCGCACGGACCGTCCTCACCCCGGCGTCCGGAGGCCACGCTAGGCAGTGGAGGCGCTGAGTTCGTCGTCGATGTAGCCCGGCCGGCTCGCCCGGAATCCGGTGAGGGCCATGGCAACCGTCGCGGCGACCAGAGCCAGCAGGATGGCCGACCACTGCCCCGTGAGGTCGTAGACGATGCCGACCAGCAGGGGCCCCGCTGCGGCGACGAAGTAGCCGAAGGGCTGCACGAACCCGGAGAGCCGGGCGGTGACCAGCGCGGTCCGGCTGCGGGCGGCGATCAGGGCCAGGGCGGTGGGAAAGCAGAATCCTCCGAGCCCGAGCAGCAGCGACCACAGCAACGGGAGCACGTCCGGCGCGAGGTACAGCCCGAGATACCCGGCGGCGGAGAGCGCGGAGAACAGCACGGGGAACAGCGTCAGGTTGCGGACCCGGCTGATGAGGAACGGCATGACCAGGCCACCGACGATGTTCAACGCGCCGATCAGCGCCAGGGCGAGGGCCCCCACGGAGGCGGAGGTTCCGCCGTCGATGTAGATCTGCGGCAGCCAGCCCATCTGGATGTAGGCGTTCATCGACTGCAGGCCGAAGAAGGCCATGAGGAACACCGCCGTCGGAGCCCGCCACAGCGACCCACCCGGCGCGTCCCCGGTCACCGTGACCGACGGGAAGTCGAAGCCGGTGCGCGCGGAGACGACCACCCAGACGACCACCTGGACGGCGGCGAACGACGCCCAGACGAACAACGCCCACCGCCAGCCGTCCTCCCCGTCGAAGAGCAGGGCGCTCAAGGGGCCGACGGCACCCGAGACGCCCAGGACCGAGGTGTAGACGGTCATCAGCGCCACCGTGCGGTTCCGGCCGTGGTTCTTGATCCACGCCGGCAGGAGCACGTTGGCCAGGGCGATGCCCGCCACCACGCAGGCGGTGAGGATGATGAACACCCAGATCTGCCCCACCCAGGGGCGCACGGCCAGCCCGATCAGGGTGAGGACCATGCCGGCCGTGAGCGCCCCGCTCAGTCCCAACCGGGAGGCCAGCGGGACGGCGGCCAGGCCCATCAGGGCGAAGAACAGCCCCGGGATGGCCGTGACCACACCGGCCAGCCAGCCCGCCGCATTGAAGGCGTCCAGCACCTCGCCGAGCACGGGACCGAGGGAGGCGATGCCGGCGCGCAGGTTGATGGCCGCGACGAATACGGCGACGACGGCCAGCAGGACCGGGACGGTCCCCAGCGTGCGGCGCGGCCGCAGCGCGTCCCCGACCGGAGGGGAGGCGTCCGCCTGGCGAGGAATGCCCTGCCGGCCCCGGGGAGCGAGGAATCGCACACAGCCTTCTTTCATCGATGAGCAGTCCACGCCTGCTCTGGACACCTGCGGGCGGAGTCTACTCTCCATGACGCTAACGGCCTTCGGGCGGAGGCACGTGCCGTGCTCACGGAATCATCCCTGGTGACGGCGGCCGAGACCGCCGCGGGCGGCGTCACCGCCCCAGGGAGGCCGTCACGGCGCCACGGTTGTGATGAGCGTCACAGCGTGAGCTACAGTGGATGCCATGGACGGGAACAGTGTGACGTGTGCGCTCCACGAGCTCTTCGAGTCGCAGGTCATCAATCACGGGGACTACAGCCTGGTCTACGCGGAGCCCTGCGGCCCCGGGCCGGCGCTGGTGCTGGGCTATCGCCACACGTCCCTGGAGCTGGTGCTCTGCCCGGTCCAGCTGGTCAACCTGCCGCGCACCCGCGGCGACGAGAGCCGTGTCGCAGCCCGCCTGGCGGGACCGATCTCCAGCATCGACCTGTCCAACGTGGCCACCATGGCGGACACCGGGACCGGGTATCAGGTGCACTCCGTCACCGGGTTCCACACCGGGTTCGAGGTCGAGGGATCCCCGCGGATCGCCGTCGACGCCTCACCCTTCGAATCTTCCGACGGCGCGGTGATCGTGCAGCAGGACGAGGCGGTGATCGTGCAGCAGGACGAAGCGGCCGAGGACTTCCATCAGTTCATGGCCCACTTCATGGACGTCCTGGACGCGTTCTACCAGGTGCCGGACGTCCACGAGATCGTCCAGGACACCTACACCCCCTCCTTGGCGGCCTGAGGGCGCCGGTAGGCCTGACGGGTTCTCCGTCACGGTCCGGAGGGGGACGGTTCGCCTCCGGTTCACCCCCAGGACAGGGCGGTTCCCTAGCGTCGGGGGCATGCATCGTCGCTCCCTGCTCACCGCCCTCGCCGGGCTCTCCGCCGTGGCCGTCCTCGGCCAGCCCCTCCCGGCCCACGCCGCGCGTCCGCTCCGCGTGCTCGTCGCCACGAATGAACCGTGGGGCACCTACCACCTCGGCTCCCTGCTCGATGAAGCCGCCGGAGCCCGACCGGCAGGCCGCTGGCAGATCGCCCTCGTCGTCCCGGACCGCAGCAACGTCACGGCCACCGATCCAGTCCCCGTGGTCACGCTCGACGAGGCAGCCGCCTGGGGCGCCGACGTGCTGGTCGTCAACGGCGCCACCGCCTGGCCCACCACCGTGGTCGCCCAACTGCCCGGGCTGCCGGTCGTGGCCAGTTCGCTGGCCTACCTCAATCCCGTCGAAGAGCCCGGCGCGGCCGCCATCCGACCCCGGCTCGTGGCCATGACGGCCGGTTCCTCCGCCGAGGCAGAGGTCTTCGCGGCCCACTTCGGCCTGCCCGCCGATCGGGTCCAGGTGGTGGGCAACCCCGGGCTGGATGACATCCCCGCCTACGCCCCCGTCGCGGGAACCGCGCTGATCGCCACCTCGGTCACCCGTCCCTCCGAGACCGGTGGCGCGGCGCCCGGCGCCGAGGTGCTCCTGGACGCCGCCGCGGCCCTGGCGGACCGCGGCTGGAACATTCGCGTGGGCCTGCATCCCCGCGAGGACGCCTCGCTGTGGAGTGCCTATGAGACCGCCACGGAGGGCACCGTCACCGCCTCGGCCACCGCGGAGGTGACGGTCGGCATCCCCGGTTCGGTGTTCCCCAAGATCGCCGCCATCGGCTGCCCGCTCGTCGGGGTCGTGGCCGAGGGGCTCACCGTTCCGGACTACATCCTCTCGGTGAGCGCCCGAGCCCGCACCGTGGCGGAGGTCGTGGCCGCCGTCGAGGCCCGGTGGCGCCCGAGCCAGGACGTCCTGGAGGCCGCCGTCGGGCCTCTCGGCGGGTCGGGCGACCGGCTCTGGAAGGCGTGGCGGAAGTCCGCCGCCCCGGCAGGACTCAGCCGGCGCTGATCACCGCCCCGGGGGCCGGGGGCCGGGGGCCGTGACGGGGCCGCCCGACGGCGGCGCCTGGGCGACGCTGAAGGGTCCCGTTGACGTGGGGATCGGGGCCTGCAGCGTGACGGGCACGGCGACCACGATGGCGGCGGCCGCGGAAGACGTGGAGGCCGCGGCCTCAGCTCACCCCGAGGCTGGGCTGGCGGCGCTGACCGAAGCGCACGGCGAGGCGCGCGGCGAGCGCCGCGACGACGTCGCGGAATGACGCCTCGGGCTCACGCGCTGGCCAGCAGCGTCGGACCGGGGAATTCGATGACGTCCGGCACCGCGTAGAACCCATCCAGGGTGTCCATGAAGTCACTCATGAACTGATGGAAGTCCTCCGCGTCCTGCCCCTGGACCAGCACCACGGCGCCGTCGCCGGGATAGCCACCGGACGACGCGGCCGGAAAGTGGAGGGTTTCGGGCACTTCGAACACGATGCGACGCCCGGTCACGGACTCCACGCGATACCACCTGCCGGTGTCGGCCACGGTGGCCACGTCGGTCAGGGAGACGCTGGTGATAGGCCCCGCGCGACGAACCATGCCCTCGGTCATGGCGCCCCGCGCCGGGGACGGAGGGCACACCTCCACCGGGCAGAACATCAACTCCAGGGGCGTGCGACGATACCCGATCAGCAGGGCCGCTCCGGACGACGGAGCCTGCCCGTAGACCAGGCTGTAGTCGCCGTGGTTGATCACCTCATCCCGGAAGAGCTCCCCGAACGCACGCTTAAGTTGTTCCCCGTCCATGCCATCAGTCTAGACGCGCCTGTGACGTGGATCACGCCACGTCATACTCGAATGCCCGCCCGCTGGCCCCTCAAAAGCAAGTAGTCCTCACTCGAGCGTGCTGGAATCACGTTCCTCGCCCAGGATGTCGTCCAGCGCTTCGCGGACCGCCTGCCGGGTGGCCAAGCGCACGCTGGCGGCATTCTGCTTCTCCGCGGTCCCCGCGTCAGCGATCCGGGCCCGCTCCTCCTTCTCTTGTTCGAGCGCGTGGTCGCGGGCGGCACGGATACGGTCAATGAGTTCGTCGGCATCCATCGCCCCAGCCAACCACGGTGCGCCGCGCTCGCACAGGGGTTGTGGTCGCACGCTTGACGTGATCCTGCGTGCGGTCAATGGGGCAACAACCGAGGGGTCGACCGTCGTAGTCTCGAAGCCGGGCTGAGTGAGCCTGCCGCAGCCGCTCGGCACGCACGTGAGACGGATGCAGGTCCACGTCTCCGCTCCTCACGGGCGAGCCCGAGCCGAACCCGTTGTCGGCGTTGCCCTCCGGCCCTCCCCCACCCTCCGGCTTGCACCGGCGCAACCTGCTGCCCATGGACGCCACGGAGACGGCGCGCGCCTGCCCATCGACAGCCTGGTGCTGCTCAGCGGCTGCGACAAGACCATCCCCGCCCAGATCATGGGTGGGCTCAGCGCGGGGCTGCCCGCCATGGTCGTCCCCGCTGGCCCGCGGCTGGGGTCCTGCTCCGAGGACAGCCCCGAGTTCACCGTCGACGGCGTCTGGCCGCTGTGCGAGCACCCCGGATCGAAGCGCTCGACGACGGCGTCCGGGCGGCGCTGAAGTGCACCGGCAACGTGGGGTCGGGACCCGCACCGTGATGGGCCCGCACCACCGAGTCCGCCGTCCTGAGGCTGCGGGACGGGTGAGGGAGCGGCGTGCGCCGATGTGCGCCGATGTGCGCCGATGACGGGGAACAGGCAGGCCGCCGGATACCAGCCACGCCAGGGACCGGGTATCTCGAACAGTGAGACGACGCGCATTTTATTTGTATACCAAGTACTTAATTTGTGAGCTTAACCACGGAGCCACCACCACCGGGACACATCCCACTCGGGTCCTGACCGTCCGGCAATCGCCCCGGTCAGGGCTGAGCCGACTTCCGTCCGGGACAGGGCCGGGGGCGACGATCGTGACCCGATCCCGCCCGCAGGCCCGGTACCGCCGGGAAGAGCCACATCAAGGATCCATCGCCATGACCACAGGCCAGGGGGACGTTCACCTCACCACTGACCCGGCCAGACCCCATGGGGGCCGGGGCATCAGACACCGCGAGGCCGCCCCGGGCAGGCTCCCGCACCGGCAGCCGGGTGGGCCGCCGAAAGCCGCCGAGGCGGAGGCGCGCGGCTTCGCGGTCTACCTCGGCATGGACGAAGCCGCGGCTGCGGCTGCCGGGACCTCGCTGAGGCGGTTGGCCACCGAACTACGTCACCACGTGACGTCCGTGGTTCCCGGCGCCGAGGCCTGCGCGGCCGTGGTGATCGCCCCGGCCGGGACCCCGGGGACGGACCTGGACGTCGTCCGGCAGGTGCTCGTACATCCCACCGTCCCTGCAGGCGCCACCTTGGTGGCGGCGGACACCGGGCAGCCCGGTGTCCTCATCGACCTGGCCCGAGGCGAGGCGCGGTTGGACGGAGAGTACCTGAACCTGGCCCGCAAGGAGTTCCAGATCCTGCACTACCTCGTGGAGCACCAGGACCGGGCCGTGGGGCGCGAGGAGCTGCTGGAGGCCCTGTGGCCGAATCGCCACCGGATGCCGGGCAAGCGGGTCATCGACGTGCACATCCGCCGGCTGCGCAGCAAGCTGGGCCGATTCGCCGGCACGGTGCGCACCGTACACGGCGCGGGCTACCGCTTCCACGACCACCCCGAGATCACCGTCTGCACCACTGCGCAGTACGGCGCCTGAGCCCAGGACCTGGTTCACACCGCCTGCCGCAGGCCGCCAAGGGCCTGGATCAGGCCGTGCCCGTAAAGGTGCTGGTCCACCAGGCCCAGCAGGGCCGTGGCGGTATTTACTAGTCTGACCACATCGGACGACCGGCCCGAAGGAGGGACCCATTAACTGTGCACGTGGTGTTGGTATCGCCCTGTGCGGCGCGGCGGGCCTGGCCCTCGGAGTGGGTCTCGGGGCAATCGGGGCCGTACGCCGGAATCGGCCCATCCATTCCGTGGGCGCGGTCGTCCCCGGCACCCTCGTCATCGAGGCCCCCGGCACCACCGGCTCCGCGCTCTTCGACCGGGCGGGACAAACACCCCTGATCGCCCGCCTGTCCCGGGCTGCCTCCTGGCCCGTGGCGCTGCCCGACGTCATCGGCCTGGCGCTGCGGATCCCCGGGGGCGGACCCCACGGCAGGCCGACGGATCTGCTGTTCTCCACCACCGGCACCGGCCGGCTCACGCGGTACGTCCTGCGGTTCCACACGGCCGCGGCAGTCGGGCCGTTGACCACCATGTTTCCCCTGACCGGACCCGAGGGGAACATCGTCTTCCGCCTGGACCCCGAGCAGGACCACCAATACCGGCTGTCCTACTCCCGGAACTCGGGACCATGGCGAGACCTGGGCCGGGTATCGCTGGAGTCGCCTCCCCAGCCGACCCAGCGCTCGAGCCACCCGGCCGGACCCGACGACCCCGGGCTGAGATTCCGGCCCGTCGCACACCCGCCGTCCGGACTCACCGTGCCGGCGTGGCTACGTGCTGCCCGCGCCCCCGCCTACAGCATCGCGCGGTTCATCTGGCACGCCTGAACCAACACCTGGCAGTGCGCCCGGCCATCACCGAGACGGGTCAGTGGGTGGTGGGCCTGAGGACGGCGTCGGCCTCGTCCCAGGCGAGGATCTCCGTGCCCGGGTACTCGGCGGAGCCCTCGCTGCACCCACAGCGCGACGGGCGCCCGCGGACTGGCAGACTGGCCGGGGCACGCGCAGCGCGATGATCCAGCCCGGGATCGGTCACGCGCCCGGTGCCCGCAGCCTCGAAGGAGTCCGCCACGAACCGCTCGACAGCACTGCGCCCCGCCCTGCCCTGGATCATCGCGGGCGTCGTCGTCCTCGCCTTGAACCTGCGCGCCCCGATCATCGCGCCGACCGCGGTGCTCGGGCCGATCCAGGCCGACACCTCACTCAACGCCGTCGGCGCCGGCCTGCTGACCGGCCTGCCGGTCCTGCTCTTCGCCCTGGCCACCCCGCTGGCTACCCGGTGGATCCGCCGCTTCGGCCCCGAGGCGGTCGTGGTGCTGTGCCTGTCCGGTGTGCTCGCGGGCACCGTCATCCGGTCCACGGGACCGGCCTGGGTGGTGCTGGCCGGGACGGCGGTCATCGGCATCGCGATCACCCTGGGCAACATCGTCGTGCCGGTGATCATCCGGCGGGACGTGCCCTGGCGCCAGGTGTCCCTGGCCACCGGCGCGTATTCGGCGGCCATGAACGTCGGTTCCATGCTCACGCTGGTGGTCACCGCGCCGTTGGCCGACGCCGTGGGCTGGCGCTGGGCGATCGCGGCCTGGGCGGTCCTCACCGCCGTCGGGCTGGCCTACTGGCTGTGGTGGTCCCGGCGCCTGCGCGCCCGGGCCACCGCCGCCCCGGAACCCGGCCTCACCGACGATGCCCCGGGCACCTCCGCGGAGGGCGCCCAGGACACCCCGACGCCGGCCGGCACCTCCGCCACCGGCCACGCCCGGGTTCCGGGGGTCGTTCCAGACCAGGACCCCGGCCGGTCCCGCTTCCGGCTGATCATCATCCTGCTCACCGTGACTTTCTGCGGGCAGTCCGGGGCCTACTACGCCACCACCACCTGGCTGCCGACCCTGTTGAGCGATGCCATGGGGCTGGCGGCGGCAGCCTCGGGTGCCACGGCGTCGCTGTTCCAGGTGGCGGCGATCGTGGGGGCCTTCGGCGTGCCGGTGATCGCGCTCCGGGCCCGCAGGCTCTGGGTCCCGGTGGCCGTGATGGGAGTGCTCTGGATCATCCTGCCCCTGGGCCTGCTGCTGGCCCCGGAGGCCTACGTGCTGTGGTCCATCATCGGGGGCATCGCCCAGGGCGGCGGATTCACCGCCATCTTCTCGATCATCGCTCGGGTGGCCATCACCGACGCACAGGCCGCCTCCGGTTCGGCGTGGGTGCAGACCGGCGGCTACCTGGTCGCCACGGTCACCCCGCCCCTGGCCGGCTGGCTGAACGCGACCTCCGGTGGCTGGACCGCTCCCCTGCTGCTCGTGCTGGCCCTGACCCTCATGTTCTGTGCCGGAGGTCTCCTGGCTGCGCGGCTGGCCCAGCGACCATCGTGAGCTCGACGGGCACGCGGGCCTCGGAGGTGACGCTGGAGGCCCTGTTGGGTGGCTGGGCCGCGTCGAAGCGGTTGAAGCTTCAGTTCACCCTGAGGCGGGGTTCGCGCCGCTAATGGGACTCTATGCGCCCCCGTTAGCACCGACGCCAGGAGCATCAAACAACATCAGGTGGAACAGGTATCACAGACCCCGGTAGCTGGCAGTTGGAGCCCACACCTCCGGCATGCGGTGGGGACTCTTCGAGACGTCGATTTCCTCGAGTAGGACGCACTTGCCCGGCGCGAAGCAGGCCCCGACTTCTCCGGGAACGGTGTCTCGACCCAGTCGAGATGCTGACGTTCCCGCCATTCGGCAGCATCTCCGTAGGTATCGTCGGGACGTCGGCCCCGCCAGTCGTAACCTCGTTCGCTGCGGGGATTGCCTGCCTTTGTCAACGACGGCCGAAAAGTGAGCGGAATCGGCGGTCGAAAAGTGAGCAGTTGTTAGGTGGTTTGGTGGGTGGTGCTGGGCAGGCTTTCGGTGCCCAGGGTCTTGAGGCGGTAGCTGGAGCCCTTGAGGGTGTGGACCTCGGCGTGGTGGACGATCCGGTCGATCATGGCCGCAGCGATGGTCACGTCGCCGAAGACCTCGCCCCAGCGGGCGAAGGGCAGGTTCGAGGTCAGGATCAGTGAGGCCTTCTCGTAGCGGGTGGAGATCAGCTGGAAGAACAGGTTCGCCGCTTCCTGCTCGAAGGGCAGGTATCCGACCTCGTCGATGATGATCAGCCGGAACCGGCCCAGCTTGGTCAGTTCGGCGTCGAGTCGTCCGGTGTGGTGTGCGTCCTTGAGCCGGTGGACCCAGTCCACCGCGGTGGCGTAGAGCACCCGGTGGCCCTGGTGGCAGGCGGTGATGCCCAGGGCGGTGGCCAGGTGGGTCTTGCCGGTGCCCGGAGGCCCGAGCAGCACGATGTTCCCGGCCTCGGCCAGGTAGCGCCCGGAGGCCATGGCCGCGTAGTCGCTGTGGGTGATCGCCGTCTGGGCGGTGAAGTCGAAGTCCTCGGCGGTCTTGATCGCCGGGAAGCCGGCGGCCTTGACCCGTAGCCGGGCCCCGGAGGCATTGCGGGCGGCGACCTCGCGTTCGAGCACGGCGGCCAAGTACTCCTCGTAGCTCCAGTGCTGGTCCCGGGCGGTGGCGGCGATGCGCACCGCGTCCTGCTTGATCCTGGGGGCCTTCAGTGCGCCGGTGAGGTATTCCAGGGACTTGTGCGCTTCGGCCGGGCCCATCAGGCGACCTCGATCCCGAAGGCCCGGTCATACTCGGCCAGGTCCCGCACCAACGGATCCGTGAGGGGTTGCGGGGCCGGGCGCTGCTGGAACACCTGGCGCAGGGCCGCGGCGGCACTCACGTGGGCCGGATCCGTGATCGTGGTGCCGGTGGCCCAACTGCGGGGATGCTCCGCGACCAGCCTGCCCTGGTGGAAGACCCGCACCGCGTGCAGGTCGGCGTGGGCATCGACCATGGCCCCGATCACCGCCGGGTCCACCGAGTAGTCGTTGCCGGCGAGCCTGACGTAGTAGTCCCGGCCCAGTCGCACCCGCACCCGGTGCCCGGTGTCAACGACGGTCGAAATCTGACCCCTTAGCGACGGTTGAAATTTGACCCC
>JASBVO010000019.1 GCA_029961105.1 Micrococcus sp.
GAGGGGGTCAAATTTCAACCGTCGCTAAGGGGTCAGATTTCGACCGTCGTTGACAGGTGACGCTGTGGGACTCAGGCCCACGAATAATCACGGTGAAACCGATGGCACAGAGGCGGGGGTTTCGAGAGCATGGAGGCGTCCTTCACGCCAGTGTCGAGAAACGAAGAGGTCCCCGATGAAACTCTCACCTGATTCCGCCGCCATTGTGGGGCAGACGGCAGGGGTGGTTGCCGAGCACGCCGAGGAGATCACCAAGGTCTTCTACCCGGACATGTTCGCCGCGCACCCGGAACTGCTGAACGTGTTCAATCGGGCGAACCAGGCGATCGGCGAACAGCCCAAGGCCCTGGCCGCGTCGGTGGTGGCGTTCGCGGTGCACCTGATCGACCCGGACGCACCGGACTTCACCCCCGTGATGCAGCGCATCGCGCACAAGCATGTCTCCCTGGGCATCAAGGCACCGGAGTACCTGATCGTCGGGCGCTACCTGCTGGGTGCGGTGAAGAAGGTCCTCGGTGACGCCATCACCCCGGAGGTGGGCGCCGCCTGGGATGAGGTCTACTGGCTCTTCGCCACCGCCCTGATCGCCGAGGAGGCCAGGCTCTATGCCCAGGCCGGCACCGACCCCGAGCAGCCCTGGCGCAAGTACCGGGTGGTGGAGCGCTTCGAGGAATCCGACGAGGTGTTCTCGTTGCTGCTGTCCCCGGTCTCCGGCCAGGTCCCCTCGCATCACACCGGGCAGTACGTGGCCATCGCCGTCGACCTGCCCGACGGGTTGCGCCAGCCCCGGCAGTACACCATCTCCTCGGGCCCGCGAGGGGACTCCCTGCGGGTGACCATCAAACGAGTCAAGGGGATCAACGGCGCCCCCGACGGTCAGGTCTCCGGCTGGTTGCACGAGAACGCGAGACCCGGCACCGTCCTGGACGTATCCCAGCCGGCCGGCGACGTGGTGCTCGATGAGTCCGACGCACCCCTGGTGCTGGTCTCCGCCGGCATCGGCATCACCCCGGTGGCGGCCATCATGGAGGACCTCTCCCGCCGTCAGCCCGACCGTACCGTGCGGCTCTTCCACGCCGACAAGTCCCACGCCCACCACGCGCTCTACGACGGACTGCGCCGCCAGGTGCTGGCCATGTCCGATGCCCGCGCCCAGAACTGGTACGAGCAGGACGCCGAGAACGCCCCGACCCTGCACCCGGCCCGGCCCGGATTCATGGACCTCACCGACGTCGAGGTGCCGCAGAACGCGGAGGTGTTCATGTGCGGCCCGCTACCGTTCATGCAGATCGCCCGGCGCACCCTGATCGACCAGGGCGTGCCCAGCGAGAACATCCACTACGAGGTCTTCGGCCCCGACCTCTGGGCCCAGCAGCCCCGGTAACCGCCGCACATGTCGGGAGGCCCGGTCCCGTGGTCGGTCCGGGCCTCCCGCGGCCCAGTGGACCGCTACGTGCATCCGTCGTCGGCAGTTCGCCCACGTCCCTGACCTCGGCGCGGCGGCGCCGTCGCGCCCGAAGGCGACCAGCCGACGTCGTGCTCCGGCGCTTCCCCGCCCGGTCAGTCCTCGCCGGGCCCGCGGGCGGCTCGCGCGCGCATGGCGCGCACCGCGTACTGCTCCAGTTCTGCGTCCCCGCTCTCCGGGTCGACGCCGCCGGGGCCTGCGGACCGGGCTTCCTCACCGGCGCGGCCGAGCACCAGCATGCAACGGTTGGCGCCGACGAAGGGGTGCAGGCTGCGCAGCTGTAGCGGGCCGGGGACCTGCTCGAGCTGGTCGCGCACCAGGGTGGCGTGCACCGAGCAGACCAGCGGGCGTTCCTCGTCGATCATCTGTTCGTACAGGCAGGGCAGCAGGCCGACCGTGAGGTTCTGTTCGTCGATCTCCGGCTCCAGGCCGGCGTCCTCGAGGTGCTCGTAGAGGGCATCGAGCTGATGCACCGCTTCCTGCCCGAGCGCTGCGCTGTGATCCAGTGCCGGGTCCAGGCCGCGCAGCCGGTCCCCGCGGGTCCGTGCCTGTGCCGTCCGGCGCTCGGCCACGGCGTTGTGCTCGGGATTGCGCACGGGGGAGTAGCCCTTCGGTGGGCGGCCCGGCCGTCCGGTCTCCACCGGTCCGCTCGCGATGAGCCCCTCGTTCTCCAGCACCCTCAGGTGGTCGCGGGCCGTGTTGAGGGGCAGGCCGGTGTCTTCGGCCAGTTCCTGCAGTTGCCGGCCCGGGGCGCGTTGCACCGCCCGCAGCAGCCGCAGGCGGTTCTTCTGGGTCAAGCCCCGATAGTCATGCACTCTCCGAGGCATGAACACCATGATACGGAGCGGCGGCGGCTCGGCGGGACGTGATAACTTCCGATCCGGCACGGTGTTCACCGCTATGCTCCGGCGCCGGCGCAGCTACCGTGGGGCGGGTGGAGACCATCCTTGCCGCCGGCACCGTGATCTCCGACGACGCCGGCCGCGTGCTGCTGGTACTGCGCGGCCGCGAACCACAACGGGGCCGCTGGTCGGTGCCCGGCGGCAAAGTCGAACCGGGGGAGACCCTTGAGCAGGCCGCGGCCCGGGAGGCCCTGGAGGAGACAGGGCTGCAGGTGCGGATCGGCCGAGAACTGTGGTGCTTGGCGATCCCCCTCGGCGACGGGCGAGTGGTCTACGAGGTGCACGACTTCGCCGCCACCGTCACTGGCGGCGCCCTGGTCCCGGGCGGCGACGCCGCCGACGCCCGGTGGGTCGGTCGGGGTGAGTTGGCAACGCTGCCCCTGACCACGGATTTGGCGGTCTACCTCGCTGGCGCGGGCTTCCCCCGCCCCGGCACCTGAGGGCCAGGAACGACTGCACACCTCTCCTCCGCAGCCTCCTGGAGGTCGATAATGCCGAGGCGTGCGGTGGCGCTGCGCGCGCTTGGTGCCCCTCTACGGGCGGCACCCGACGTGGCCCGCCAACGAGTCCGGGCGCCGGGCCGCCCTGAGAAGGCCGGGACAAGGTAGGACGCGTCGCCCATTCGATCAGCCCACAACGCCGAGAACCTCAACGCCCGCCTCGGCACGGCCGCTAGCCTTGCCGCATGCCCTCCGACCCGGTTCGCGTCCTGTTACTGGCCGACACGCACGTCCCGAACCGGGCGCGCGCCCTGCCGGCCCAGGTGTGGCGCGCGGTGGGCGAGGCCGACGTCGTCTTCCACGCCGGGGACTGGCAGGTCCCGGAGCTGCTGGACGAGCTGGAGTCCCGGGCCCGCCGGCTGGTGGGCGTGTGGGGCAACAATGACGGGCCCGAGCTGCGCCAACGCCTGCCGGAGGTCGCGCGCGTGGAGATCGGCGGGGTCCGGTTCGCGATGACGCACGAGACGGGCGCCGCCCGCGGCCGGGAACGCCGGATGGCGCAGGAGTTCCCGGATGCAGACGTCCTCGTCTTCGGGCACAGCCACATCCCGTGGGACACCGTGGCCGGGGAGGACACGGCGAACCCGGGGCTGAGACTGCTCAATCCCGGCTCGCCCACGGATCGGCGGCGCCAGCCCGAGTGCACGATGATGACCGCTCACGTGGTGGACGGGCGTCTCACCGAGGTGAGTCTGGTCCCGGTGGACCGCACGCCCTGATCCCGCCGCATCTTCCCCACATCTGCCGGTCGAAAGTGCACGCGAACACGCCGGATCCGATGGATTCCGGGGCGTTTTCGACCGCTAGTTGCGCGCGACCAGGAGTTTCGACCGCCAGTTGCTCGGCAGCTCAGGTGCCGCAGAATGTGCGGTAGCGGCCGAAGTCCTCGGGAGGGCCCTCGGCGTAGCGCTCCAGCCCGGGCCGCTCCTCGAACGGCCGGGTCACGGCCTCCAGCAGCCGCTCCAGGGGCCCGACGTCGTCCCCCTGGGCCGCGGCGAGCGCCTCCTCCACGAGGTGGTTGCGGGGGATATAGACGGGGTTGACCCGGTCCATCAGCTCCGGGTCGGGGGCCAAGGCCTTCCAGCGCTCCAGCCAGGCATCGAAGGCGGGCCGGTCGGTGAACACCGCCTGGACCGGCCCGGCGTCCCCGCGGGCGGCGGCGCCCAGCCGGCGGAAGAATCCGGTGAAGTCGATGTGGTCCTGCTGCAGCAGGGCGAGCAGCTCATCGGCCAGCGGGCCGACCGTCTGCGGGTCGGTGTCCGCGGACAGCCCGAGCTTGCGCCGCATCCCGGCGGCGAAGGCCTCGCTGAACTGGCGGGTGAACCCCTCCAGTGCGTCGGTGGCGAGCGCGACCGCCTCATTCGGGTCCTCGTGCAGCACCGGCAGCAGCGCCTCGGCGAAGCGCGCCAGGTTCCACTGGGCGATCGCCGGCTGGTTGCCGTAGGCATAGCGCCCGGAGGTGTCGATCGAGCTGTACACGGCGGCCCGGTCGAAGGTGTCCATGAAGGCGCAGGGGCCGTAGTCGATGGTCTCGCCGGAGATCGTCATGTTGTCCGTGTTCATCACCCCGTGGACGAAGCCCACCAGCAGCCACTGCGCCACGAGCGAGGCCTGCGCCGAGACCACCTCCCGGAACAGGGCCAGCGGGGGGTTCTCCGCCTCCGCGGCCTCCGGGTGGTGCCGGGCGAGCGCGTGGTCGGCCAGGCGGCGCAGCACGGTGGGGTCCTCGAGGCTGCGCGCGTACTGGAAGCTGCCCACGCGCAGGTGGCTGGCCGCCACCCGGGCGAGCAGTGCCCCCGGCAGGGGTCCGTCCTCGCGCAGCACGGTCCGCCCGGTGCGCACCACCGCCAGGGACCGGGTGCTCGGGATGCCCAGGGCGTGCATCGCCTCGCTGACGAGGTACTCCCGGAGCATGGGCCCGACGGCGGCCCGGCCGTCCCCGCCGCGGGCGAAGGGCGTGGGACCTGAGCCCTTGAGGTGCACATCCCGCAACCGCCCCTCCGCCCCGACCAGTTCACCGAGCAGCAGGGCGCGGCCGTCCCCCAGCCGCGGGACGTACACCCCGAACTGGTGCCCGGCGTAGGCCTGGGCGATGGGCGTGCCGAGCGCGACGGCGGCCTCCGCTGCCGTCGGGCCCGACGCCGGCCCGGTGGCGCTCACCCCGACAGCCGCTGTGCCGCTCGCAAGATCAGTCGCCCCGTTGGCCGCGCTGTCGCTCGCGACCTCCGTCGCCCCGTCGCTCGTGCCGGGGCCCGTGCTTGCCGAGGTGCCCTCCGCGCCCGCCTTCGGGGAGGCGCCGTCCGCGCTCGCGGGAGCGCCGTCGTCGGGAACCACGCCGGTGCCGGTGAGGAACCGCAGCCCGTCCGGGGTGCGCAGCCACCCCGGGTCCAGCCCGAGCTCGGCGGCCAGCGGCTCGTTGAGCACCAGCAGCCGTGGCGCCGGGGTGTCCTCGGCGCGCCACGGTACGGACAGCTCCGGCAGGTCGGCCGCGAAGTGGGCCTGCAGGGCGAGGGCGGGGGTGGTGCGGCTCATGGGCCCAGCGTACTCACGCTCCAGTCCGGGGAAAGAGGCGCGGGCGGCCCCTCGTCCGGCACCGACCGGATCCGTAGGCTACGGGCATCGGTCCGCACGGAGGGAGAGCGCGATGGCACGCCCATCGGGCACCACGGAACCCACGACGTCCCGGCTGGCCTGCGCGCAGGGGCTGTACCTGCTGGTGACCGGGGCCTGGCCGCTGGTGCACTACCGCAGCTTCGAGTGGGTGACCGGACCCAAGGTGGACCGGTGGCTCGTGCAGACCGTGGCCGGGCTCGGCGTGACCATCGGCTGGGCGATGTTCCGCGCCGGTTCCGCGCCGGGGCAGGGCCCGACGGCGGCTCGGCTTGGCGCGGGGTCCGCGCTCACCTTCGGGGCCATCGACGCGGTCTACGGCGCAACCGGCCGGA
Source organism: Micrococcus sp. (assembly GCA_029961105.1). Classification (GTDB taxonomy): domain Bacteria; phylum Actinomycetota; class Actinomycetes; order Actinomycetales; family Micrococcaceae; genus Citricoccus. Next base: position 5,813 of record JASBVO010000019.1, read on the forward strand.
TCCGGCGGCTCTACCTGGCGGACGCGGCCGTGGAGGCCGCCTGGCTCGCCGCGTGGGCGCTCAGGCGGGACCGTGGCGGCGGGCCTCGACCACGGCGGACTGGATCCCGCGGTCCCAGGGCTCACCGTGCCCGGGCAGCACGAGCGTAGCGCCGGTGGCGGCCAGGACGTCCAGTGAGCGCAGCGCCAGGGCGCTGTCCGCGGTGGCCGCGCCCGCGATGATCCGCGGGCCGGTCTCGCCGGTGTAGGGGTCCAGGGTCACGAGGGCGTCGCCGGTGAGCAGGACGTCGCGGTCGGGCAGGTGCAGCGCGCAGTGGCCGTAGGTGTGGCCCGGGCTCTCGACGACGCGCGGCCGCCCAGGCACCGGCACGGTGTCCCCGGCCTGGAGGTCGTCCGTGACCTGGGTGCCCTTCACGGCCAGGGCGCCGCCGACGAGCATCGCGGTGAGGATCGGCACGGCCCGGGGGTGCTTCAGCGGGTAGGCAGCGCGCGGGTTCTCGTGGGCGTACCGGTAGGGGTGCGCGGCCAGGGTGCGTTCGGCGCGATGGGCGTACACCGGCACGCCCAGCCGGTGGACGAGCCGCCGGGCGACGCCCACGTGGTCGAAGTGGGCGTGCGTGAGCACGAGGGCCTTGACGTCCTCCGGCCGCCGGCCGATCGTGCGGATCGCCCGGCCCAGTTCGGTCCAGACCGCGGGCAGCCCGGCGTCGACCAGGGTGACGCCGTCATCGTCCTCGACCAGGTAGCAGTTGACGTGCGCGTGGTCGATCCGGTGTACGCCGGGGGCGATGTCACGGGTGAGCATGATTCCTCCTGGGTCGTCCTACGGTGTCCGTTCTCCACCGTAGGGGCCGGGACGGCGCACGGCGAGTCACCGTCGCGGGACGCCGGGCAAGGGCAGGGCCCCGGGGTGTCCGGCTGCGTGAGGGGAACGCATCGTGCCGGGCCCGGGGCCCTCTGTCATCATCACTCGCACCTTGATGAGGTGCTCCCCAGCGTAGGGAACGGCCTTGGGAACAGCCCGGACGCCAGCTGGGCAGCGGCTGGCAATCCGGGCGGTCCCTCGGCTCAGTCGGCGAACCGCCCCGTGGTGGGGAACCGGTGCCAGACCCGGTGCGCCGGCATCAGGGCCAGCAGCTCCTGCACTGCCGCGCTGCCGCCCTTGGCGGTCACCACGCCCGCGGTGTCCTGCATGCTGGTGGCGCGCAGGACCTCCTCGCCGGAGCCGAAGGCGGCGATCGCCTTGGCATGACGCCAGGCCTCCCCGAGCAGCTTCGCCACCCGCGGGTCCACGCCCTCCGGGCCGGGGGCCGCCGCCTTGGCGTCCAGGCCGTGGGCCGCGTCCGGGGCGGGCGGGGTGGCCGAGGCGACCAGGACGGCGTCGAACTCCACGGACGCCGCCGTCAGGTAGGTGCGCTGGGCCACCAGGTCCTTGCCCAGCAGCCGGGTGGCGGCCTCGCCGGCGGACGGGGCGACCACGAGGGGCACCATGCCGGCCTGGTCCACCGCCGAGACTGCATCGGCCAGCTCCCCGGTGTCCACGTCCGGGCCGACGATGATGCCCACCTGCCGGCCGGCCACCGGCCACTCCCCGCCCACCTGGGACAGCGCGGGGGAGGGCTCGACGTCGGCCAGCTCCTCGGACGGTTCCGGTGCCGGCAGTCCCAGTCCCTCGGCGACGACCTGGGCCAGCGTGGTGTCGATGTTGGCCAGGGCGCGGAGCTGGCGCTCACGGATGGCCTGCTCGTAGCACTTGCCGAGTTCGAAGGTGTAGGCCTGGGCCAGGTGCTCCTTCTCCACCTCACTCAGGGACCGGAAGAACAGCCGGGCCTGGCTGAAGTGGTCGTCGAAGGTGGCGGGCAGCGCCCGCTCCTTCACCGCGGCGGGCACCGGGGCGGGATGGTCGATGAAGGGCCGCTCGCCGTCGGGGGTCTCGAACGGGTTGCCGCCGTCCACGGTGTTGGGCCGGTAGGGTGCGTTGCCGCGGTGCACCGCGGTCTGGTGCATGCCGTCCCGAAGCATGTCATTGACCTCGGCGTGCGGACGGTTGATGGGCAGCTGGTTCCAGTTCGGCCCGCCGAGACGGGTGATCTGGGTGTCCAGGTAGGAGAACAGCCGTCCCTGCAGCAGCGGGTCGTTGGTGACGTCGATGCCCGGGATGAGGTTGTTCGGGTTGAACGCGACCTGCTCGGTCTCCGCGAAGAAGTTGGAGGTGTTCCGGTTCAGGGTCATCAGCCCGATCGGCTCCACCGGCACCAGCTCCTCCGGGACGATCTTGGTGGGGTCCAGCAGGTCGATGCCGGCGAAGGTCTGGTCCTCGTTGTCCTCGAAGACCTGGATGCCCAGTTCCCACTCGGGGAACGCGCCGGCCTCGATCGCGTCCTGCAGGTCGCGCCGGTGGAAGTCCGGGTCCGCCCCGCTAATGATCTGGGCCTCCTCCCAGGTCACCGAGTGCACGCCGAGCTTGGGCTTCCAGTGGAACTTCACCAGGGCGGTGGAGCCGTCCTCGGCGATCATCCGGAAGGTATGGACGCCGAAGCCCTCCATCATCCGGTAGGACCGGGGGATGCCGCGGTCGGACATGTTCCACATGGTGTGGTGCTGGGCCTCGGTGTGCAGCGAGACGAAGTCCCAGAAGGTGTCGTGTGCCGACTGGGCCTGGGGGATCTCGTTGCTCGGATGCGGCTTGACGGCGTGGATGACGTCCGGGAACTTGATGGCGTCCTGGATGAAGAACACCGGGATGTTGTTGCCGACCAGGTCCCACGTCCCCTCGTCGGTGTAGAACTTGGTGGCGAAGCCGCGGGTGTCCCGGGCGAGGTCCGTGGACCCGCGGGAGCCCACCACGGTGGAGAACCGGACGAAGACATCGGTCTCCTTGTCCTTCTCGAAGACCCCGGCCCGGCAGATCCGCGACGCGGTGCCGTAGCCACGGAACACGCCGTGCGCGCCGAAGCCACGGGCGTGGACCACCCGCTCCGGGATGCGCTCGTGGTCGAAGTGACTGATCTTCTCCCGGAAGTGGTGGTCCTGCAGCAGGATCGGGCCCCGGGGGCCCGCGCGCAGGGAGTGGTCCGAGTCCTTCAACCGGGCCCCGTGGGCGGTGGTGAGGTACGCCCCGCCCTGCGCCATCGCCTCCTGCGGCGCGCCGGTCTCCTGCCCGGTGGGGGAGACGGTGGCCGGACCGGTCTGGTCGGGCTTGGGCGGCAGCGGGCCGGCCGGCGTCGTGGGCTCCTCGAGCGGTGGCGGGACCGGTCCGGGGGTTCCGGGGATCTTGGGCTGATCGGACATCGTGTCGCCTTTCGCCGATGGTGTGGTGTGCTGCCACCCTAAGCACCGCAAGGGGGGTCTTGGCCAGCGCCCTTCCTCCGGCTGCGGCCTTTGGTGACGGCCCGGCGCGCCGCCGACCGGATCCTGCGCTCCGTGCGGGGCAGTGGGACGATGGGCGCCACGAAATCGAGTGGCACCGGTGCGCGGCCGTCCGGGACCAGCGCGGAGCCGGTGCGGAACCGGTGCGGAACAGGCAAGGGAGGTCCGCCATCGTCAGGCACACCGACCGCCGCCGGGCCGAGGACTGGAATGCCCTCTCAGGCATGGTCGACGACTTCAGGGAGACCGTCTTCTGGTGGTTGCTCGTCCGCGGCCTCCTGGCCCTGGCCTTCGGCCTCATCATGGTCTTCCTGCCGGCAGCCGGTGCGGCCGGGTTGGGCATCATCGTCGGGGCCTGGCTCGTCCTGGACGGGATCACCGGCTGCGGGATCGCGATGCAGCGCCAGCGGACCGGCCGCCGCTGGCGGATGGCCCTGCTCGGCGGGTTGGTGGCGATCATGGCCGGCCTGGCCGTGGTGGTCTTCCCCTATGCCGCCGCGCTGGTGGGCGGGCTGGCCGTGCTGTGGATCCTGGCCATCGGCCTGGCGGTGCGCGGCCTCCTCGAGCTCGCCGACCGCCGCTCCGGGGCGTGGGGCAGTTTCCTGGGCCTGATCAACATCGTGGTCGCGATCGTGCTGGCGGTCGTCATGCTCGTCAACCCGCTCATCGCGCTGGGAGCCCTGGTGATCGTCGTCGGGATCTACGGCGTGGTGTTCGGGCTGGCCACCCTCCTCAACGCCGTCCGCGTCCGCCGGGGGTGACCGTCGGTCGCAGTTCAGGTGCTCCCGGTCATCCTGACTGTTCCACGGTGGATTCACGGGGAGGCGTCAGGAAGACCGGGATGGCCGACCCGCGGCCTCAGGCCGGGGTGCCGACCGGCTGCTCGCCACGGTCACCGGCGCGTTCACCCCGGGCAGCCAGGGTCGCGAATGGCCCGCCGGCGGCCAACAACTCAGCCGGGCCGCCCTGCTCCACGATCCGCCCCCCGTCCAGCACCACCACCTGGTCGGCCCGGGTCACGGTGGACAGCCGGTGCGCGATCATCAGCGTGGTCCGCCCGGCCGCGAGCCGGTCCAGCGCCGCCTGCACGCGGGCCTCGGTGGTGTTGTCCAGGGCGGAGGTGGCCTCGTCCAGCACCAGCACCGGCGGGTTGCGCAGCAGGGTCCGGGCGATGGCCAGCCGTTGCTGCTCGCCGCCGGAGAAGCGGTGGCCGCGGGCGCCCACCACCGTGTCCAGCCCCTCGGGCAACGCGGCGATGGTGTCCGCCAGTGAGGCGGCACCGAGCGCCTCCCACAGCCGTGCGTCGGTGGCGTCCGGGTCGGCGAGCAACAGGTTTTCCCGCACGGTGGCGTGGACCAGGTACGTCTCCTGGGAGACCACCCCGACGATCCTCGCCAGGACCTCCGGGTCGATCTCGCGCACGTCCACCCCGTCGATCATCACCCGCCCCGCGGTGGCGTCGTACAGGCGGGGGACCAGGGCGGCCAGGGTGGACTTGCCGGAGCCGGTCGGCCCGACGACGGCGGTCGTGGACCCCGCGGGCAGCACGAGGTCCACGTGGTCGAGCACCAGGCGCGGCTCGCGCTCGTCGCCGGGTGCGGACGTGCCGCCACCGGCCGAGGGGACGCCGTCGGCGTGGTGACCGGCCGTCGTCCGGCGCAACCCTCGCCGCGCGGCAGGCGAGGTGCCCGCGCAGGTGGCGGCGCCGTCGTCGTAGGTGAAGGACACCTGCTCGAAGCGCACCTCGCCGCGCACGCGTTCCGGGTCCAGCGGCACCGGCTCGGCCGGGGGCTTGATGTGCGGGTCCAGGTCCAGGTACTCGAAGATGCGTGAGAAGAAGGCAAGCGCGGTGACCCACTGGACGCCGATGTTCAGCAGGCCCATGACCGGGCGGAACACGGTCCCCTGCAGTGCCGTGAACGCGACGAGCGTGCCGATGGTCATGCCCCCGGACGTCGTGGGGAAGCCGGCGGCGAGGTAGATGACCGCGGGGATGGCGGCGAAGACGACCTGCATGGTGGCCATCCGCCAGCGACCGGCCAGCTGGGAGCGCATCTCCAGGTCGATCAGCGCTTCGGAGCGGTCGGTGAAGCGGGCGGCGTCCCGGGCGGTGGTGCCGAGGGTCTTGGCCAGCCGGACGCCGGAGACGGAGAGCCCCTCCTCGACCTGGGTGTGCAGTCCGGCCAGGGACTGCTGGCGCTCGTCGGTGACCTTGCGGCGGATCAGCGCGACCTTGCGGGAGAGCCAGATGGCCGGGGGCAGCACCACCAGCGAGATCAGGGACAGCTGCGGGGACAGGGCCACCATGGCGACCGCGGTGGCCACGGTGGTGGTCAGGTTGGTCGCCACGCCCGTGGCCGTGGAGGTGACCACGGACTGCATGCCCGCGATGTCGTTGGTCAGGCGGGACTGGACCTCACCGCCGCGGGTGCGGGTGAAGAAGGACAGCGACTGCTTCTGCAGGTGGGTGAAGAGGTCCACGCGCAGGGCGTGCATGACGCGCTGGCCCATCTTCGTGGCCATCCAGGTCTGGACCACGCCGATGGCGGCGGTCAGGGCGGCAACCACCACCATGGCGCCGGTGAGGGTCGCGAGGAGGGGGAGGTCCCGGTGCGGCAGGGCATCGTCGATGACGCCGCGCACGAGGAACGGCTGGGCCAGGTTGATGACGGAGGAGGCGGTGATGAGCAGGACCACGACGGCGATGGTCGCCTTGTGCGGGGCGAAGAGGGCGGCGATACGGCGCAGGGAGACGGGGTGGCGCCTGAGCTGGGCTTGGTCCGTCGGGTTGACCCTGGCGGGTCCGCGGCCGCTGCCGGTGCGTCCGGGTGCGGTACCCGGTGTGGCGGGGGCCGTGAGTGAGGCGGTGGGGGAACTCATGAGCGGTGCTCCTTCGTGAGGGGCCTCCTGGGTGGGAAGTCTGGGAAGTGTGGGCGGGAAGTCTGGATCGGCCGGGCTCGCGGCGTTCATCGTCGGTGAGTCCGGCAAGTCCCGGTCTCCGGACAGGGGACACGCCGGATTCGGCAACGACCAGCTCGACGGATATAGGGAGGTTACCTCACTAAGAGGTAGCAGGTCAATGTCGCGTAGGATGAGGGCATGCCAGCTCCCCCGGAGTCCTCCGTCCCGCCGCCCGACCTCGGCGATCTCATGCACGTCGCGTTCCGCCGGCTGCGCCGCGGGTGGAGTGAGCAGCTGGCCCCCTTCGGTCTTACGCCGTACCAGTTCCGCGCCTTGCAGGCGGTCGCCCGCGGACCGCACGGACATGACTCCGTGGTGGGCGGGCGCGACGGTATGGCACGCGGGGAGGAGGACGCGCACGGAGCGGCCGCATGCGGCGAGGGTGGGAGGCTCGCTCCGGATCCGGCACCGGCTGTCGCGCCAACCGAGGCGGGGCTCGCGCAGTCGCCGGCAGTCGCTGCCCAGGGCCCCGTCGCCGCGTCGGAAGGCGCCGAGGGGCTGCGACTGAAGGACCTGGCCGAGCGGCTCCGGATCGCCCCGCGCTCGGCCACCGAGGTGGTGGACCAGCTGCAGGACAGGGGGCTGGTCGAGCGGCGGCCGGACCCCGCCGACCGCCGGGCCACGCGCATCGTGCTCACCGAGGACGGCGCCCGGGTGCGCGAACAGGTCCGCGAGGAGCGACGGCGGCAGGCCGGGGACTACTTCTCCGTGCTGTCCGAGGCCGACCGGGCCGAGCTGGCCCGGCTGCTCACCGACCTGGTGCGCTCGCACCCGTAGGCGAGCGGCCGGCGTCGGGGGGAATATCCGGGGCCGGGGATCCGCTGACACAGGGAGCCCCGATTCGATCCGGAAGGATTTCCATGGCCACCGTAGACCTCACCGTTGACAGCTTCGGCACCACCGTTGCCGAGAACGACACCGTCCTCGTGGACTTCTGGGCCGCCTGGTGCGGTCCCTGCCGCCAGTTCGCCCCCGTCTTCGACGCCGCCTCCGAGAAGCACCCGGACGTGGTCTTCGCCAAGGTGGACACCGAGGCCGAGCAGCAGCTGGCCGCGATGGCCGGCATCACCTCGATCCCCACCCTGATGGCCTTCCGGGGAGGGGTCCTGGTCTTCTCCCAGGCCGGCGCCCTGCCCGGTTCCGCGCTGGACCAGCTGCTGGACCAGGTCAAGGGCCTGGACATCGCCGAGGTGCGGCGGCTGGCCGAGGAGCAGGCGGCCCAGCAGGGTGGCCACCAGCACGACGACGAGCCCTCCGCCGAGGAGGCCGTCCAGTCCGCTGCGGACCAGCTCAACGCCCTGCACGGCCGCTGAGCCCCTGCTCCGTGCATCTGCAGGTCAAAAAGTGACGCGCATCGGCCGGTTTCCGGGTTCTCGCGTCATGTATTGACCTGCAGATGCGGCGGCGGGGGCCGGTAAGCGGGTGGCAGGATGAGGGCATGCGCCCCGATGACCTCGATGCCCGGCTCATCCAGCTGTTGACCGACTCGCCGCAACTGCCCGTGCTCGAGTGCGCCCGGCGGCTGGGCGTGGCGCGCGGGACGGTCACCAGCCGGCTGGCGCGGCTCCAGGCGGCCGGGGTGATCAGCGCGATCGTCCCCCAGGTGGACCCCGCCGGCTTCGGCTACGACCTGGTGGCGTTCTGCTCCGTGGACATCAACCAGCACGTGGGCCACGAGCCGGTCACCGAGGCGATCCTCTCCGCCATTCCCGAGGTCACCGACCTCTACACCGTCACCGGGGACCATGACCTGCACCTGCGCGTGGTGGCCCGCAACGGTCAGGACCTGCAGGACGTGCTGGACCGCATCTCGCAGGTCCCCGGCGTCGCTCGCACCTCCTCCGCGCTGGCGCTGCGCACCCATGAACAGGGGCGGACACTGCCGCTGCTGCACGCGGTGGCGCGAGCCGATCCGCAGGGCTGAATCCTCCAGGCGGGCGCGGCGGTGTGGGTGCTTCGTGGCGCCGGTGGAAGCTCCGTGGCGCCGGAGGTCGCTCCATGGCGCCGGTGAGCGCTCCGTGGTGCCGACGATCGCTTCCTGACGTTGATCATCGGCTCGTGACGGAGGCTGGACAGAATGTCCAGCTCAGTGCCGTAGCCGGCGGTCAAATTGCACAGACTGGCCACCTTCTGATGGGTTGATTGCACAGCGTCAATTGCCCGGCCACACTCCTTCTCGAGAGTCCTGACGACCCGAGACGAGGAGCGCCGCCATGACCGCAGTCGCCGACACCCGCCCCACCGCGCACGGCATCACCGAGAGCATCGCCGAGAGCACCACCGCTGAGCCCCGCGTCCCCACGGTGCCCCAGGCCGTCGCCCGGGTCGTCCGCGAGCAGGACACCCTCCTGTTCGGCCTGATGGGCAACGGCAATGCCCACCTGATCAGCGAACTGACCAGCACGGGCTTCCCCTTCGTCACCGTCCGGCACGAGGCCGGCGCCGTCGCCGCCGCGGACGCCGCCTTCCGCGCGTCGGGGAAGCTCGCCACCGCGACCGTCACCTACGGCGCCGGCTTCACCAACACCCTGACCGCCCTGGCCGAGGCCGCGCTGGCCCGCATCCCGCTGGTGCTGATCGTCGGGGACGTGCCCACCACCGGCCCCCGGTTCTTCGACGTGGACCAGGTCGGCATGGCGGCCGCGGCCGGCGTCGAGACCGTCCGCCTCGACGACCGCGACCCTGCCTCCCAGGTGCGCGATGCCTACGCCCGCGCCCGCGCCGAGTCCCGGCCGATCGTCGTCGCCATCCCCTACGACCTGGTGGAGGCGCCGGTGCTCGGTGCCGCCGCGGCCGCTTCCGGCGGTGGGCTGGATGCCGAGCTGAGGCCAGCGTCCCTGCCCACCCCGAAGGACGCCGACCTCGAGCCGTTCCTCACCGCGCTGCGCGGCGCCGAGCGCCCGCTGATCATCGCCGGGCGCGGCGTCGTCGATTCGCCCGGCGCCCCGCAGGCCCTGCGCCGTCTGGCCGATGGGCTGGGCGCGTTCATCGCCACCTCGGTGATGGCCCGCAACGTGGCCGGACCCGAGGGCGACCTAGGCATCGCCGGGGGTTTCGCCCGGCCCGAACGCGTGGAAATCATGCGCCAGGCCGACGTCGTGCTGGTGGCGGGTGCCGGGATGAATGCGTTCCAGCTGCGGTACGGCACCCTCTTCGCGGCCGACGCCAAGGTGCTGCAGGTGGACGCGCGGGACTGGAAGCGCCACGAGCGCGCCGATCACTTCCTCGCGGCCGACGCCGGGGCCGCCCTGGGTGTGCTGGCGGCGGGGCTGGGCGCCACGCCCGCGGGCAATGGCCGGTCCGACGGCGGCTGGCGCGCCCGCCAGGCCATCCCGGCGGACCCGCGACTGGAGACGGCGAAGGCCGACGGGACCGTCGAGGACGGGCTGGCCGGGGACGGCCGGCTGAACCCGCGGACCATGGCGCTGGCGCTGGAGCGGATCCTGCCGGCCGAGCGGACGTTCGTGCAGGACGGCGGCCACTTCATCGGCTGGGTGCCCATGATGTGCTCCGTGCCGGACCCGCGCTCCCACCTGTTCGTCGGCACCGCGTTCCAGTCGATCGGGCTGGGCTTCCCGTCCGCCGTGGGGGCGGCCTCGGCCCGCCCGGAGCGGACCACCGTGCTGGTCACCGGGGACGGCGGCGGGCTGATGGCCCTGGCCGACCTCGAGAGCTTCGTGCGCCAGGCCCGCTCCGGCGTGGTGGTCGTCTTCAACGACGCCGCCTACGGGGCCGAGCTGCATCAGTACGCCGTCCGCGGCCTGGATGAGGAGGCGATGCTCATCGAGGAGGTCGACTTCGCCGCCGTCGGGCGCGCCTTCGGGGCCGAGGGCGTCAAGGCCCGCAGCCTGGCGGACCTCGACGCCCTGAGGGACTGGGTGGCGCGGGGCGCCGAGGGCGTGTTCGTGCTGGACCTGCCGATCTCCCAGGGCGTGGTGGCGGAGTACATGGTGGAGTCCATGGCCGGGGCCCGGCCCGCGCCGCTCCCGCTGCCGGTGGACTGAGGTCTGCCGGCCTGGCCGGGCGCGGGCGGTGGTGGGCATACGCTCCCTGCGGCTCCCTAGGATGAGGGGCATGACTGAACGTGAGGCTGGCGGAAACCGGATGCTGGAGCGGGTGGCCGCCATCCTGGATGCGGTCGAGACCGGCCCGGCCTCGGCGAGTGACATCGCCCGCCGCACCGAACTGTCCGTGTCCACGGTGCACCGCCTTGCCTTGTCCATGACCGACGTCGAGTTCCTCCGGCGGGACTCCGACGGCCGGTTCCGGCGGGGCGCCCGGTTCGTCCGTTCCGCACTCGAGAACGCCGCGATGCCGATCCTCACCGAACTCCGCGACCGGACCGGGGAGACGTCCCAACTGTGGGTGCGCCGGGGCGGGGATCGCCTGTGCCTGGCCAGTGTGGACAGCACGCAGATGCTGCGGGCCACGCTGCCTCCCGGTACGCGGCAGCCACTGCCTGCGGGCTCCGCGGGCCGGCTGCTGGCCGAGGAGGACGAGGCCCTGGCCTCGGTCCGGGCGCGGGGCTGGGTCGAGTCCGTGGGGAGGCGGACCCCGGGCCTGGGCTCGGTCAGCGCGCCCGTCACGGTCGGCGGTGAACTGCTCGGTGCCGTCTGCGTCGCCGTGCCGCTGGCCCGGGTGAAGGACAGCCCCGGAGAGGACTTCGGACCTGCCGCCGTCGAGGCGGCGAATCACCTCGCGGAGGTCATGGGGACGGCCGACCACCACTGAGGCCACGCGGCAGCTGTCGGATCTCCCGGCGCGCCGCGCCTGGCCGCCGCCGCGCCTCAAGCCCGCGGACCTCCCGCCGCGCCGCGCCTCGATGCTGCGGGTTCTTCCCGTGCGCCGCGCCCGGCAGCCGCGCCTCACTGCGGCGACTTGTCCGCCGTCCTTGCTGCCTGCCCTCCTGCCGGATGCGACGCCCAGGTGCCCGGCATGGGTTCCGCGGCCACCGCCGTCTGGCTCCCCTGACGGCCCCGACGGGGAAGTGCTCGACCCCGCTTGTGAGCCGGATCACCCCTTGCTACAGTCTTCCCGAGAAATGACAATAGCTTCCCACTCCATGGGAATCGCAATGACGAAGGTGGCGACCGCGTCCCGTCGTCCGGAGGGCCGCATCGGCCGAAGCGCGGAGAAGCAAGGCAGGAGAACCATGAAGAACTACGAGATCGCCGTGATTCCCGGGGACGGCATCGGCCCCGAGGTCGTGGACGCCGCCCTGGCCGTCCTGGGGGAGTGCGAGGCGCGCTACGGACTGACGGTCGATTACACGTTCCACGATTTCAGCGCGGACCTGTACCGCCGTACCGGACGGAAGATCACCGCTGCCGACATGGACGAGATCGGCACGGCCGACGCGGTCCTGTTCGGCGCCATGGGCCTGCCCGACGTGCGCGGGCCCGAGGGGCTCGAACTGGGCGCGCAGGTGGAGATGCGGGCGCACTACGGGCTCTTCTCCAGTCTGCGGCCGGTGCGGCTCTTCCCGGGCGTCGAGAGCCCCGTGAAGGCGAAGAACGTCGACATGCTCGTGATCCGAGAGACGTCCGAGGGGATGTTCGCGGGCCTGGCCGATCAGCATGAGCCCAGTGATGAGAGTGCCAGTGACCGGATGACGATCACCCGGGCCACGTGCGAGAGGCTTTTCGACGTCGCGTTCTCCCAGGCGCGGGCGCGTCGCAAGCGGGGTACGCCCGGACACGTCACGTTGCTGCACAAGTCCAATGCCTTGCGCAGCAACGTCCTGATGGAGAGGGTGTTCGACGAAGTCGCGGCGAGGAACGAGGACATCGGCAGCGCGAAGTTCTACATCGACGCCGGGGCGATGTACATGGTCACCGACCCGGAGCGCTACGACGTCGTCGTCACGGAGAACATCTTCGGGGACATCGTCTCGGAGATCGCCGCCGGCCTCGTGGGCGGCCTGGGCGTCGCCCCGTCGGCCGACGTCAGCCTGACGCACGGGGTGTTCCAGCCGTCCCACGGCAGCGCGCCCGATATCGCCGGCCAGGGGATCGCCAATCCGACGGCGATGATCCTCTCGGCCGCGATGATGCTCGAATGGCTGGGCGAGCGACACGGGGACGATCGTTGCAGCCAGACGGCCCAGGGGATCCAGCGCGCCGTCGAGTCCACGCTGGCCACCGGTCCCCGGGCGCGCGACCTCGGGGGGACGGCGGACACCCGGGACGTGGTGGACGCCGTCATCAGCGCCCTGCCCCAGTCGATCTCCCACGCTGCCGTGGCCGGTTCCTGACCTATGAAAGGTATGCACTTATGACATACAAAGTCCTGTTCCTCAATCCCCTGAAGGACTACATCGATCGTCTGGTGGAGTCCACGCCGGAGGGCTTCAGCCTCACGGTGATGCCGGCGGGGGCGGACGTCGCGGACATGTGCCGCGAGGCTGCGGATGCCGACTTCCTGATCTCGGGCGTCGATGTGCCCGAAGAGGTGTTCCGGGCGGCGAAGAACGTGAAGTTCATCCAGTACATGAGTTCGGGCTACGGTCAGCTGCCGCTGGGCGTCCTGGACGATCTGGGGATCCCGGTCGCGCAGATGAAGACCCATTCCATCTCCGTCGCGGAGCACGCGCTCACATTGATGCTGACCTTGCTGCGGCGCATCCCGGCCTCCACCCAGCTGATGCGCGAGGGGAAGTGGCGCCACGACCTGGAGGAGATGTCCTACGCCGAGCTGTACGGCAAGACGGTGGGGATCGTCGGCCTGGGGAACATCGGGCGCTGGCTCGGCAAGGTCGTGCACCAGGGGTTCGGTGCCAACGTGGTCTTCTACGACCGCGCAGAGATCCCGCTGACCGTGTCCGAGCTCATCCCGGCGCGCCCCGTCCCGCTGGAGGAGCTCATGGCGATCTCCGACATCGTCTGCCTGAGTGTTCCGTTGAATGCGGACTCCGACCGGATGATCGGACGGGAGGAGCTGGCCCTGATGAAGCGCAGCGGCCTCCTCGTCAACGTCGGGCGCGGTGAGGTCGTGGACGAGGGCGCGCTCATCGACAGCCTGCGCGAGGGGCGCATCGCGGGGGCCGGGCTGGACGTCTACGCCCGAGAACCGCTGGACCTCTCCAGTGAGCTGCTGCGGATGGATCAGGTGGTGTGCACGCCTCACATGGCGGGCGTGGGCTGGGAGAACGTCGAGCGCAGGATCGTGACCGTGTGGCAGAACGTCGAGGCCGTCCTGCGCGGTGGCATCCCCAGCGGAGTCGTCACGGCGACGAAGCGAGCGGCGAGCACGCTCGCCCTATAGCGCCCGGCGCGAGGTCTCGACGCCGCGCTGCTTGTGACGCGCATCACGCCGTGCTAGCGTCTTCCCACTAAACAGTAATCACTTCTCACCAGATGAGAAACAACCGAGGAGGGCATCGAGTGAGCGAAGCGAACCGCACCGGGAACACCCTGCCGCTTGAGGGCATCCGTGTCATCGAGCTGGGTAGCTTCATCGCGGCCCCGTTCGCCGCCCGGCTGTTCGGGGACTTCGGCGCCGAGGTCATCAAGATCGAACACCCCGTCGGCGGTGACGAACTGCGCGACTGGCGCAAGACCCGGGGTGAGACGTCCATGCTGTTCCGCACCATGGGGCGCAACAAGAAGTCCGTCGCCCTGGACCTGCGCAGCGAGCTCGGCCGCGAGGCCGTGCTGAAGATGGCAGCGAGCGCCGACGTCGTGATCGAGAACTTCCGCCCGGGCACCCTGGAGAAGTGGGGGCTGGGACCGGACGAGCTGATGGCCCGGAACCCGGACCTGGTCATGGTCCGGATCTCCGGCTACGGCCAGACCGGCCCCTACAAGGACCGCGCCGGCTTCGGCAGCTCGGCGGAGTCCTTCGCGGGCCTGCGGTACATCACCGGCGAGCCCGACCGCCCGGCCGGCCGCGCCGCCGCCTCCATGGGGGACACAGTCGCCGGTCTCTACGGCGTCATCGGGGCCCTGATGCTCATGCTGCAGAGGGCCCGCGGTGGGGACACCCGCGGCCAGCAGGTCGTGGACGTGGCCCTGTACGAGGGCGTGTTCAGCCTGCTCGAGTCCCTCGTCCCGGACTACGACGCCTACGGCATGGTCCGCAAGCGCACCGGCGGCCGCCTGCCCGGCGTGGTGCCGACCGGGTCCTACCCGACCGGTGACGGCCTCGAGGTGGTCATCGGCGGCAACTCGAACTCCGTGTTCAAGAGGCTGATGCGCGCCGTGGGCCGACCGGACCTGGCCGAGGACGAGTCGCTGACCACCACCGAGGCCCGGGGCGCCCGCGAGGAGGAGCTCAATGGGGTCATCTCCGAATGGACCGGCGCCCGTCCGCTCAAGGAGGTCCTCGACGTGCTCAGTGGGCAGGGCGTGCCGGCCGGTCCGGTCTACGACGCGCCGTCGATCGCCCAGGACGAGCACTACATCGCCCGCGGCATGATCGAGACCCACGAGGTCGTCGTCGAGGACGAACCGGAGCTGATCCGCTTCCCCGGTGTGGTCCCGAAGATCCCCGGTCATGACGGCCGGGTCGCCTGGATCGGACCGGACCTGGGCGAGCACACCGAGCAGGTGCTGCGCGAGGTCGCCGGGTTCGACGACGACCAGATCTCTGCCGCGAACGCCGCTGGCACCGAGGCGGTGCGCTGAGATGGCCGACATCCAGGTCACCGACGTCTTCCTCCGGGACGGCATCCAGGACGAGCCCGTGGTCCTCACCCCCGCCCAGCGGGTGGAGATCGGCCAGGCCATCGCCGCCGCCGGCGTGCGGCGGATGGAGGTCGCCTCCTTCGTCAACCCCAGGCGCGTCCCGCAGATGGCCGGGGCCGAGGAGGTCCTGCAGCCCCTGCAGCAGCGCACGACGGCGGAGCTCACCGTCCTGGCGCTCAACGGCCGGGGCGTGGAGCGGGCGGTGGCGGCCGGGGCCCGGCACGTGCAGATCGTCACCTCCGCCAGCCAGGCGCATTCCTCGGCCAACGCGGGGCAGGGCATCGAGCAGGCGCTGGCAGGCCTGGCCGAACAGGTGGTGGCGCACCCGGGCGTGGAATTCTTCGCCGGTATCTCCACCGCGTTCACCTGCCCGTTCGAGGGACGGATCGACCCCGAGCACCTGCTGTGGATGGTCCGGTCCTTCAAGGGCATGGGGGTGACGGACATCGGCTTGGCGGACACCCTGGGCACCACGCCCACGGACGAGTTGGTCGCCAGCCTGGACCACGTCCTGGCGGGCGAGCCGGACCTGACGTACTACCTGCACCTGCACAACGCCCACGGCCAGGCCCTGGCCACCGTGGACGCCGCGATCGAGCGGGGGATCGTCCGATTCGACGCGGCCCTCGGCGGCTACGGCGGCTGCCCCTTCGCCCCCGGCGCGGCCGGCAACCTGTCCACGGGAGAGCTGGTCCGCCACCTGCACGACGCCGGGCACCGGACCGGGGTCGACGAGGCCGCGCTCGCCGAGGGCACCGCCCTGGCCCGGGACGTGCTGGCCACGGCACCCGGGCTCACCGAACCCTCCCACCTCTGATCACGCCCGGGCACTGCGGCCCGGTATCCCCACCTCACCTCACGAAAGGGACTCCAATGTCCACCACCTCCACCGACGAGACCACCGGGTCTCACGGCGACCGCGAGGCGCTCGACCAGGAGACGACCACGGAGACGACCACGGAGACCGCCATGGGATCCGAGGGCGGCCTGGGCCGTCCGGTCGCCAGGGACGTCGACGGCCGCCCGGGCGTCCACTACGCGGGGGCCCCGTGGAAGCGGATCGCCAGCGTTCCGATCGCGCTCTACCTGGTGATGGCCGCCGTCGTCCTCGTTGCCGCCGCCACCGGGGTCCTGGCGCCGTCCATGCTCTCCGGCTTCGCGGTGACCATCCTGCTGGGCGGGCTGTTCATCTGGCTCGGCAACCGGGTGCCCGTCATCCGCGACTACGGCCTGCCGACCATCCTGTGCACCTTCGCCCCGGCCACGCTGGCCTACTTCGGCGCCATCCCGGAGCCGATCATCACCGTGGCCAGCACGTTCATCGACGAGCAGGGCTTCCTGGACTTCTTCGTCATGGCGATCATCGCCGGCTCCATCCTCGGCATGCCGCGCGCCCTGCTGGTCAAGGCGGGCCCGCGCTTCGCCGTGCCCGTGGTGGGCACCATGGTGGCCACGTTCGTGGTGATCGGCCTCGTCTCCCTGCTGTTCGGCAAGGGCTTCTTCGAGGCGATCCTGCTCGTGGCCGCGCCGATCATGGCCGGCGGACTGGGCCTGGGCGCCCTGCCGATGTCCGAGATGTATGCCTCCCGCACCGGCCAGGACGCCTCCGCCTTCATGGGCGACCTGATGTCCGCCGTGGTGCTGGCCAACGTCTTCTGCATCATCTTCGCCGGGCTGCTCAACGGCATCGGCAAGAACCGGCCGTCGTGGTTCGTCGGTTTCTCCGGCAACGGGGACCTGATGCGCATCAAGGGCAAGCGCGATGAGCTGACGATGCCGAAGAAGGCCGACACCTCCACGTACATCGCCCTCGGCAAGGGCCTGCTGTTCGCCGCGGTGATCTTCGTGGTCGGCGAACTGCTGGGCGCCTACCTGGAGTTCCTGCACCCCTACGCCTGGGCGATCATCATCATGGTGGTCCTCAAGCTGGCCGGCTGGCTGCCGAAGGACCTCGAGGCCGCCGCCACCGACTGGGGTGAACTGATCAACGCCGTGCTGGTCCCGGCGCTGCTGGTGGGCGTGTCCCTGACCTACATCAAGATCGACGAGGTCCTCGTCTCCCTGGCCGAACCCTCCTTCATCGTCCTGACGTTCCTGTGCGTGCTGGTGGCCGGCCTGTCCGCCGGCGTCATCGGCTGGCTGGTGAAGTTCAACTTCGTGGAGTCGGCGATCGTGCCCGGGCTGGTCATGGCGAACACCGGGGGTTCCGGGGACGTCTCCGTGCTCAGTGCCTCCGAGCGCATGCACCTGATGCCCTTCGCGGCCATCACCAACCGGATCGGCGGCACCCTGGTGCTGTTCGTCACCTCGCTGATGGTGCCGCTGCTGGTGGCCTGACGCCTGTATCCATCGGTCAAAAGTGCACCGGAAACGCCCCCACTGGGGTGATTCCGGTGCACTTTTGACCTTCAGTTTCTTGATTGGGGATGGACGGGCGGCGACCGCGGAGCCGGGGGGCCGACGACGGCGGCCGGGAAGCGACTATTTGCAGTTGTGCACAAGGTGCAGTTGTGCAACTATATGGGCCATGCCCCCCGCGGATACCCTCTCCCTGCGCGAGCGCAAGAAGCTCGAGACCTGGAACCTCATCCACCACGCGGCCGCCGAACTGGCCCTGGACGAGGACATCCGCTGCGTCACCGTCGAGGCCATCGCCAGCGAGGCTGGCGTGTCCCAGCGGACCTTCTTCAATTACTTCCCGACCAAGGAGGACGCCATCCTCGGCGTCCGCAGCCCGCGGCCTCCCGAACTGCCCGAGGGATTCCTGGACGGCCCGGACCTGCTTCGCCGCACCACCGAACTGATGCTCAGCGTCAGTCGCAGCGCGTATTCCGAGGGCGATGCCGAGCGGCGGGGCCGGTTGTTCGCCAAGTTCCCGCACCTGCTGGTCCGTCGCCGGGAACTGACCATGCAGTGCGAGGACCTCGTGCAGCGGGCGCTGGCCGGCGCCATGGCGGAGCACCCCGAATGGTCGGAGGGCCTGCACGGGCACGGGGTGGAGGACACCGCCCGGATGCTGACCACGGCCGCCGGCACCCCGCTGCGCTACGCCCTCATGGCCCAGGGACCACTCCCGAAGGGCCAGCTCGACCACGAGACCGTCCTCGACGCCATCGAGCTGTTCCAGGACCTGTACAGGAGGCTTGCATGACCGCCGCCCAGACCACCGCCGGCCACCAGGACGCGAGCGCGGATCGGGCGGGTGACCACCGGACGCGGATCATCCCGATCCTCATCGGCCTGATGCTGTCCATGCTCCTGGCCGCGCTGAACCAGACCGTGCTGAGCACGGCGCTGCCCACCATCGTCGGTGAGCTCAACGGCGTCAGCCTCATGGTCTGGGTCATCACCGCCTACATCCTGGCCTCGACCATCATGATGCCGATCTACGGCAAGCTGGGCGACCAGATGGGCCGCAAGCCGCTGCTCATCGGCGCCATCCTCGTCTTCATGGCCGGATCCGTGGTCGGGGCACTGGCCAGTGACATGACCATGCTGATCATTGCCCGCGTCATCCAGGGCCTCGGCGGCGGTGGGCTGATCATCCTGTCCCAGGCGATCATCGCCGATGTGGTGCCGGCCCGGGAACGCGGCAAGTACATGGGCGTGATGGGCGGGGTCTTCGCGCTGGCCTCGGTGGCGGGGCCGCTGCTGGGCGGCTGGTTCACCGAGGGGCCCGGCTGGCGCTGGGCGTTCTGGATCAACCTGCCGCTGGGCGTGCTGGCGCTGCTGGCGGCCGTCGTCTTCCTGAAGATCCCGCGCACCCCCGGCCGCCCGAGGCTGGACTGGGGCGGCATGCTCATGGTGTCCATCGCCACCACCGCCCTGGTCCTCGTCACGACGTGGGGTGGCGCGGCCTACGCGTGGACGGACCCGGTCATCCTGGGGCTCATCGCCACCACCGTGGTGGCCGCCGTCGTCTTCGTGCTGGTCGAGCGGCGTACGGCCGAGCCGATCATCCCCATGCACCTGTTCCGCGAACCGAACTTCAACCTGACCACCGTCGCCGGCCTGCTGATCGGCGTGTCCATGTTCGGTGCCCTGGGCTACATGCCGACCTACCTGCAGATGGGCTTCGGGGTGGACGCCACCGGATCGGGGCTGCTGATGATCCCGATGATGGCGTCGATGCTGCTCGTCTCCACCTACGCCGGAGTCCTGGTCGCCCGGCACGGGCACTACAAGTGGTACCCGATCGTGGGCAGCGTCATCATCGCCGGGGCCATGGCCCTGCTCTCGACCCTGCACCCGGACGTGCCCGTGTGGGTGGTCTGCTTCCACCTGGCGCTGCTGGGCGTGGGCCTGGGCCTGTCCATGCAGATCCTCGTGCTCGTGGTGCAGAACACCTTCCCGATCAGCCAGGTCGGCACGGCCACGGCAGCGAACAATTACTTCCGGCAGATCGGGGCCACCCTGGGCTCGTCACTGGTCGGCAGCCTGTTCGCCAGCCGGCTGGCCTCGCTCCTGGCCGAGCGGCTGCCGGTCTCGGCCACGCGCCAGATGGGCAGTGCCGAATCGCTGACGCCTGCCGTCATCGACTCCCTGCCCGGGCCCATCCACGACACGGTGGTGACCTCCTACGGCGACGCTCTCACGCCGATCTTCCTCTGGATCGCCCCGCTGGGCCTGGTGGCCGCAGTCCTGCTGCTGTTCATCACGGAGAAGCCCCTTGCCACCACCATCGAACGGGACATCGATCCGGAGCCGCTGGCCACGGGGAGCCTGCGCATCGTCGCCCCTGCGGACGCGGCGTCCACGTCCGCCGGCGCCAGGCCCGACGCCGCGGTGGGTGCAACCGTTCTTGCGCCGGAAGACTCACCTACCGTGCAGCAGGACGTTCCCCGCGGCCCGACGCCGGCCAAGCGGTGACGCTGTCGCCTCGCCTCCGCGGGTGAGGCGGCAGCCCCGCGAGGACCATGGTCGCCGTCGAGGCGACTGATGTTGGGCGGACGATGTCCCCCTGCGGCTCTTCCCCAGGGATGAATTTCCCCAGTGGACCCATCGCGTCCACCCGTCACCCCTGGACGTACCCGGAGTCCTCCAGGCCGGCCTCGGGTTCCTCGGAGGGCAGGCCGTCCGGCCCCTCGAAGGGGATGACCACCGCGTCCCCGGTGGACGGGCTGCCCGTCCAGTACGGGCCCGCCAGGCTGTAGACCACGCACTGGACGGTGCGGTCCCCGGCGGCCCAGGCCCATTGGGTGGGGCGGAACGTGTACACGTCCCAGTCCGAGGTGTCCCATGGCTCACCGACATAGTCCTCGAACACCTGCCCGTAACAGGCGTCCTCATGCTCGGCCCAGAGGTGCTCCTGGTTCCCGTCTCCCGGGAACTCCGCCACGGACTCGGGCAGGGTGACCACGTGGAGCAGTTCGGAGTCGTGTTCCTCGGCGCAGTCCACGGTGGCCACGGCGTTGCCCTCGTCCTCGAAGCCGTTGAAGCAGTCGCCGACGGCCAGGTCGGTGATGTCGGTGCGGTCCGGGTTGATCTCCACGCCATAACCCCGGGCGAATTCGTCGACCTCATCGGGCACGGCTGTGCAACCGGCGAGGATCAGCGTGGCGGCCAGGCCGGCGGTGGCCAGGCCGGACCACGGAAGCGGCCCGCGCCGCGATGATGTCATGGCTCGAGCATAAGGCCAGATCAGCACCTTATTCTCGGTGGAGGGGCCCGCGCCGGCTGGTGGCGTTCATCCGTACTCGCGGCCTCTCGCTGGCCCTTCGGGCATGCCGCCGGATGAATTGGAGGTGAACCCACAGGTCGAAAATGTGCAGTCCGCCACAATTGTGAGCGAGACTTGAAAGGTTGTGTCTGCGGTACCCACCGGAGACCGGGCACACCAGCCAGTTCATCACCCATCAATCACCCAAGGGAAGAGGCTCCGTGAGCGAAACCCCTGAAACTCCCCATCTGCAGCGGGCGCTGTCCAACCGCCACATCCAGTTGATCGCCATCGGCGGGGCCATCGGCACCGGCCTGTTCATGGGCTCGGGCAAGACCATCTCCGTCGCCGGGCCGTCGGTGATCTTCGTGTACATGATCATCGGCTTCATGCTGTTCTTCGTCATGCGCGCCATGGGCGAGCTGTTGCTGAGCAATACCAACTACAAGAACTTCGCGGACTTCGCGGGGGACATCCTCGGGCCCTGGGCCGCGTTCTTCACCGGCTGGACGTACTGGTTCTGCTGGGTCGTCACCGGCATCGCCGACGTCGTGGCGATCGCCCACTACGTGTCCTTCTGGTGGCCCGACCTGCCGCTGTGGATCCCGGCCATCGCGTGCATCCTGCTGCTGCTGGCGCTGAACCTGCCCACCGTGCGGGCCTTCGGCGAGACCGAGTTCTGGTTCGCGCTGATCAAGATCATCGCCATCCTCGCGTTGATCGTCGTGGGACTGGGCATGATCATCACCGGCTTCGAGTCCGACGGTACGCGGGCCGCGTTCTCCAACCTCTGGGTGCACGGCGGGATGTTCCCCACCGGTTTCATGGGTTTCGTCGCCGGATTCCAGATCGCGGTGTTCGCCTTCGTGGGCATCGAGCTGGTGGGCACCACCGCCGCCGAGGCCAAGGACCCGGAGAAGAACCTGCCGCGGGCCATCAACTCCATCCCGGTCCGCATACTGCTGTTCTACGTCGGTGCGCTCATCATCCTGATGGCCGTGAAGCCCTGGACCGCCTACAGCGCCGAGGAGTCCCCCTTCGTGGGCATGTTCGCCCTCGCCGGGCTGGTGGGGGCCGCCGGGGTGGTTAACTTCATCGTCCTGACCTCGGCCACCTCCTCGGCCAACTCCGGGATCTACTCGACCTCCCGCATGGTCTACGGCCTGGCCCGGGAGGGCGATGCCCCCAAGGCCTTCGGCCGCCTGTCCTCCCGGAAGGTGCCGAAGAACGCGCTGCTGTTCTCCTGCATGTTCCTGCTGGCCGGCGTCGCCCTGCTGTATGCCGAGGGCGGGGTGGCCGAGGCCTTCACGCTGGTGACCACCATCTCCGCGCTGTGCTTCATGTTCGTGTGGTCGATCATCCTGGTCAGCTACCTCGTCTACCGGCAGCGCCGCCCGCATCTGCACGCGGCCAGCACGTTCAAGATGCCCGGCGGGTCGTTCATGCCGTACGTGGTCCTGGCCTTCTTCGGCTTCGTGATCTGGGCGCTGACCACCCAGCCGGACACCCTGGCCGCCCTGCTGTTCACGCCGCTGTGGTTCGTCGCCCTGGGCCTCGGCTACCTGGTGCTGCGCCGCAACCCCGCACACGCCGGCCTGCGTTTCGCGCACGCCGCCAAGGTGCGGCGGGAGCAGGAGCATCGGGATGCGTTCCTGAGGGGCCCGCAGGAGAAGGAGCCCACCCTCATGTCCTGACCCGCTAGTCCTCAGCCGTGTTCGGGTCCAGGCGCCGGGCGAGTGTCCTCATCTCGGCGGCACTGTCCAGGGCCTGCCGGGCCGTGCTGAACCCGGCCTCCTCGAGGGCCCGGGCCTCCGCCTCCATGCGCTCGGCCTGGTGGTACAGGGCGACGGCCGCCAGGGTGCCTTCGCGCCGGTTCAACTGGCCGCGCCGTTCGAGTTCGGCCTTCTCCTCCCGGACGTCGCGCACGGTCGACCACGTCAGTAGCGAGGCGACCACGGCGACGAGCAGGATCAGCAGCAGGACAACGAGTGCGGGGAACATCGGCCTCTCCGGCCTCGCGGTACAGGGACGTTACCAGTGTCCCGCCCATCGCGCCGTCGCAACAGGGGAGTGCTCGCGCCGGGGGTGGCGGCGCAGAGCCGCCGCACCCAGGCGGCTGGCGCACCGGAGAGCCGCCGCGCCCAGACGGTCGACGCCCCGGTGAGTCAGACGCCCCGGTGAACGCCCGCACCGGGGCTTCAACCGGGGCTTCAACCGGGGCGTCAGCCCCGCAGCGTCACCAGGTTCCCCAGCGCCCGAACGGCCGCATCCCGCGCCCCCGTGTGGCGGGTCCGGTTGCTGATCCGGGCCATCAGTGCGGAGGCCCGCACGATCCGCTGGGTCGGGCCGCGCCGCGACCGGTCGTAGCGGCGCAGGCCCTCGGCCACGGTGGGCGCGCCCAGCAGGGACTCCGCCAGCACCAGCCCGTCGGTCAGGGCCTCCCCGCCGCCGCGGCCCAGGTGCGGCAGCATCGCGTGCGCGGCATCCCCGACCAGCACGGTGTTCGCCGCGACATAGGAGTCCAGGGGCTGTGACCACTTCAGCCGGCGGCGGTCGACCGACCCGGGGGAGACGGCGTCGAGCACGCGCTGCACGCCGGCGTGCCAGCCGGCGAACTCGCGGTGCAGCACCGTCAGCGGGTCCTTGGCGCGGGAGCCGGCCTGCTCCAGCGGCAGGCACGCGTACCAGTTGGTGCCGCCCCCCGGGAACGGGCTGGTCCCGAACAGCAGCCCCGCGCCCCACGTCTCCTCCGCGCCCTCGCTGGGCACCGGCGCCACTCCGCGGAAGGCGACCAGGCCGGCGTCGGACACACGTGCGTGCGGGAACGCGGCCGCGCGGACCGCGCTGTTGATCCCGTCCGCGCCCACGACGACGTCCGCGGGAGGGGCGGGCGCCTCCGGCCCCACGGCGGTGGAGTACCGCACGGTGCCCTCCGGCAGGCCGGCGAGCAGCGCCTCGAGCAGCGCCATCCGGGGCACCAGGTGCAGGGCGGCGTTCCGGCCGCGCAGGCTCATCTCGGCCAGGACGGTGCCGTCGGGCCTCAGGATCCGCCCGCGGGAGACCCTGCCGCTCGCCGGGGCGGTCACCGCCCCGCCGCTCGCCGCGCCGGTCACCACCCCGCCAGGCACCGCCCCGGACGTCCCGACGTCGGCACTCACCGGATCGCCGCCGGCTGCGGCCTGGAGCCGCTCGGCGACGCCGAGGGAGAGCAGCGAGCGCCAGGCCCCGGGCCAGATGCCCAGCTGGGTCCCCGCCGTGGACAGGGACCTCTCGCGCTCCAGGACGGTCACGTCCCAGCCGGCGGCGTGCAGGGCGTTCGCGGTGGCCAGCCCGGCGATCCCCGCGCCGACGATGGTGGCGGTGTTCATGCGCTCATTCTGGCAGGCCGGGCCCGGGCACCAGATCGTGCACCTCCTCGAAAGCCGCCCACATCAGCTCGTCCGGCTCCACCTGGCTCAGGAAGATGACGATGGTGCCGTCCGGGTCGATGAAGAAGCTGGTGCCCTGGCCGCCGACCCAGCCCAGGCGCCCGGGATGGTCACCCGCGGTCACCACGGACAGGCCGTAGCCCCAGCCGGCGGTGTCCCAGAACCCGGGGAGCATGCTCTCGGGGGTCTTCGCCTGCAGCGTCACCTGGTCTCGGGTCATCTCGGCCACCAGGGCGGGATCCAGGACCTGCCCGCCGCCGTGGCGGCCACCGTCGGCGAGCATCCGGGCGAAGGCGAGGTAGTCCCGGGCCGTGGAGACGAGCTCTCCGTGGGCGGTGTCGACCGACGGCTCCCCGACGTACCGTCCGCCACCGATCAGTTCGGTCTCCTGGAGCTCACCATCGATGCGGTGCAGCGCCGCGGGCAGCCGGAAGGCCTTCTCCGGCGGCACCCAGAGGCCCGTGTCCACCATCCCGAGCGGGCCGAACAGCACGCGCTCCAGGTGGTCCTGCAGGCTCACGCCGGACATCCGCTGCAGCAGGATCCCAAGCAGGCTGAAGCTGTGGTGGTAGCGGAAGCCCTCCCCGGGCTGGTGGGCCAGGGGCAGGGTGGCCAGGCGCCGTAGCCATTCATCGGCGCCCACGTTCGCCGGAGGGTCGGGGTGGCCTGAGATCTCCAGCTCCACCATGCGCCGGAACAGTGGCGAATCCGTCACCTCCATGCCGTAGCCGCTGCCGTTGACCAGCAGGTCCCGCACGGTGATGTCCCGGATCGCCGGAACGACGTCGTCCAGTTCGGCACCGGGGGCACGCAGCACCTGGCGGTGGTCGAGTTCGGGCAGCCACCGGTGGACCGGGTCGCCCAGGGACAGGGAGCCCTCCTGCACCGCGATCAGGGCAGCGGCCGCGGTGATGGGCTTGGTCATGGACTCGATGCGCACGATGGCGTCCGGGGGCATCGGCGGTCCCTCCAGGGACATGGACCCGGCGCAGACCACCGTCGAGTCCTCCCAGGACTCACCGGGCCGGCTCCCGACGAGCACGGCCCCGGGGAACGTCTCGGCCTCGACGTGCCGCTGCAGGAACCCTTCGAAGGTCTCGGCCACGGTCTCCTCCGTCCACCAGCACCGACCACGTCCGAGGAGCGTACCGAGCGCCCCGGCGTGCCGGAAAGCGTGCGGCTGCGCCGTCCCCGCAACACCTCAGCGCGCCCGCAGGTGCGCCCGCCGCCCGGCCACGGCGGCCACCACGAGCACGGCGGCCACCGCGGCGGTGACGCCGAACAGCCCGGCCCACTGGCCGGCGTCGGCGAAGGGACCCGCGGCCAGGGTACCCACGGCGCTGCCAGCGAACAGGGAGGCAGCGAACAGGGCGACGGCGGTGCCGCGCAGGGCCGGCAGCACCTCGGTGGCCCAGGCCTGCAGGGAGGTGTGCAGCAGCGCCCACGTCCAGCCGAGCAACAGGGCTGCGGCCACCACGGTGCCCACCGAGACGTGGATCCCGACGGCGGCGTACCCGGCCACCAGCCCCGCCCCGCCGAGCGCCATGATCGCGGGCCGGGACAGCCGCCGGGCCAGCAGGCGCACGAGGCGGCTGGAGGCCAGCGTGGACAGTCCGTAGGTGGCCACGGCCAGGCCGGCGGTGGTCGCGTCGAGGCCCTGGTCCTGCAAAGCGGGGGCGAGCAGGGTGAGGATGCCGAGCACCACGGCGCCCTCGACGAACACCAGCACCATGACCAGTAGCATCCATCGGTCGGACAGCGCGGTGGTGATCGCACGCCACAGCCCGGTGGGCGCCGGCAGCTCCGGCTCGGACCGGCCCCGCAGCGCGAGCAGGCAGAGGACGGCGAGCACGGGCGGGATGGCGAACATCAGCCGCCAGCCAGCGGTCTCACCGATGTAGCCCGCCGCCGCGGTGGCCAGGGCCGTCCCGACGGCGACCGCCGACATGTTGTCCGCCAGGGCGGCGTGCCGGTGCGGGCCCGGGACGGTGTCCCCGATGTACGTGATGGCGGTGGGGATGATCCCGCCGAAGAACGCTCCGGTCAGGGCGCGGGCCACGATCAGCAGGGCAAGGTCCGGGGCCAGGGCGGAGAGGATCCCGGTGACCGTGGCGCCGAGCAGGGCCACGCGCATCAGTCGCATCCGGCCGTAGCGGTCGGACAAGGTGCCCCAGACCGGCTGCGTGAACCCGTAGGCCAGGAAGTAGACGCCGGCCACCGCCAGGGCCTGGGCGAGCGTGGCGCCCAGGTCGGCGGCGAGCACCACCAGCAGCGGGGAGACCGCGAAGCGGTCGAAGCTGGAGGTGAAGGAGGCCAGCGCGACGCCGGCCGGCGTCCGGGTGGGGTGAGGACCGGCGTCGTGGTCCTCCGGGATGGGCTGCGGGCGGGGATGGGTCACAACAGGCCAAGTTACGCGATCCCGCCGGTCAGACCGGTCCGCTCCCGGGTCGCATTCCATGGGTGCGGCGCCCGCGCACCCATGGAATGCGACCCGGTAACGGTGGTGACGGCAGCGGCGGACTCAGTCCTGGTGGGTGAAGGCGATGATCGCTCCGGGGTCCTCCAGCTGGTCGGTGGCGTCCCCGTCCTCGCCGCGGGCCAGGCCACCGCTGTCGGTGGCCACGTAGACGGTGTGGCCGTCCTCGGAGACCGCGGTGTCCCGGTAGCGGTTCACCGAGCCCCACAGCTCCTGGGACTCGCCCAGGGTGCCGTCCTCGGTGACCTCCACGCGGAAGACGACGCCGGCCTTGAGCGTGGTCATCAGCAAGGAGTCCTCCCAGCCGGGGATCGCGTCGTCGGCGTAGTAGTCCAGGTTGGACGGGGCGATGGTCGGATAGCAGATGAACCACAGCCCCGAGGACTCGCAGGCGTCCCCTTGGAAGTCGTGGCCGTCGGGCACGGTGTAGTAGGTGCGCAGCGGCTGGACCATCTCCTCGCGGAACTCGTGCTCGGCGTACTGCGGGACGCTGTCCGGGATGGTGAAGGCGTCATAGGGCACCTCCTCGCCGCAACCCTCGGCCGCGGACCAGTTGCCGTACACGTAGGCCGCGTCGTCCTGGTAGCCGGCGACGTTGGGCCAGCCGTAGTTGCCGCCCGGCACGAGCTCGTTGATCTCGTCGTCGCTCTTGGGTCCCTGCTCGGAGGAGTACAGGGTGCCGTCGTCGCCGAACACCAGGCCCTGCGGGTTGCGGTGGCCGTAGGTGTAGACGTGGCTGCGCACGCCGTCGATCCGGGGATTGTCTCCGGGGATGTCCCCGTCGAGGTCCATCCGCAGCGTCTTGCCCTGGTAGTGCCACCAGTCCTCGGCGCGGACCTCTTGGCGGGTGGGGAGCGCCTGGGCGAGATTGAGGCGGCAGGCGTTGAGGTCCTGGTTGTTCCCGCGGTCCCCGATCGTGTAGTAGAGCAGGCCGTCCGGGCCGATCTGCAGGCGACCGGAGTTGTGGTCGTCGCTGGCGGGCATGCCCTCGAGGAGCACCTCGGGGTCGGTGAGTGCCTCGGCGTCGCTGTCATAGGTGTAGCGGACGATGCGCTGCTGGCGGCCCAGGGCGTCCGTCTCGTCCTCGCCACGGTAGGTGTAGGAGAGGTAGACGTACTGGTTCTCGGTCGCACCGCGCTCGAGCAGGTCCGGGTGCAGGGCCATGCCCAGCAGCCCGTCCTGTTCGCCGTCCGTAGCGAGCACGTCGTCGAGGGTCAGGATGGTGGTCTGCTCGCCCGTCTCCGGGTCGACCTTGGTGACCTCGCCGGTGCTGCGCTCGGTGACCCAGAGCTGGCCGTCCGGACCGTGGATGACCTCGAAGGGATTGGCCAGGCCATCAGTGACGATGGTCCGTTCGAAGTCATCGCTCAGGGCCGGGGCCTGCGTACTGCTCCCGCCGCCGTAACCCGGGTGGAAGGCCTGTGTCTGGCTGGCCGGGGCGGAGGCGGCGAGCCCGAGGATGAGGGGGATGGAGGCCAGTCCGGCGGTGATGGCCGTGGTGTTCTTCATGATGGTGGTGCTCTCAACGTGGGCCGGGCGGCCCAGCGGATACCGGTGGGGCGGCGGGCGGTATCGTCCGGGGTCCCGGTGGGCCCGTGGGGGGGCGTGACTTCCCGAGGGTGGAAGCGGAGGCAGCATGCAGCCCCGAGGATGAGAGGTGCGTGTCACGCTACGCCGGGGGTCCGGGCGAGGCAACGATGTGGCAACGCCGGGGCAACGGCGCCGGGCGTGCCGGTCCGATGCCTCAGCCGACCGGCGGGGCCGGCTCGACGTCCGGGGCCGGGCCACCGGCCTTCATCAGGCCCAGGGCGTGGGGCTCCTGGAACTCGCGCAGCCCGATGGTGCCCATTTCACGGCCGATGCCGGACTGCTTGATGCCGCCGAACGGGGCCCGCTGGTCCAGGAGCGGGGCGCCGTGGGTGTTGTGGAAGACGTAGCCGGCCTGCAGGCGGGCCCCGACCTCGCGGGCGGTGTCCTCATTGGCGGTCCACACGGAGTTGCACAGGCCATACTGCGTGTCGTTGACCATCCGGATGCCGTCCTCGACGTCGTCGAAGGTGATGATCGGGATGGTGGGGCCGAACTGTTCCTCGGTGACCACCCGCAGGGACGGGTCCGGATCCAGGACGATCGAGGGGCGCATGAAGTTGCCCTCGGCCCAGTCGCCCTCGGGCAACTCGCCGAACTCGCGGACCTCCGCGCCGGAGTCCCTGGCCTCCTGGACCAGATCGGTGACGAACTGGAGTTGGGCCTTCTGGTGGAACGGTCCCATGGTGGTGGCCGGGTCGGAGGCCGGGCCCAGCTTCACCTGCTCCAGGCGCTTGGTGAGCTCGGCGACCAGCTCGTCCCTCTTGGAGGAATGGACGTAGATGCGCTTGGCATTCATGCAGATCTGCCCGGTGGACCCGTAGATACCCATGAACAGCAGGTCCATGTTCTGCTCGGTGAACTCGGCGTCAGGCAGGATGAGCACTCCGTCGTTGCCACCCAGTTCCAGGGTCACGTCGGTCAGCGACTCCGCGGCCATGGCCATGATGCGCTTGCCGCCGCGCACCGAGCCGGTGAAGCAGACCTTGGCCACGTCCGGGTTGGAGACCAGGGCCTCGCCGATCTCGGCGTCCTCACCGGTGACCACGTTCACGACGCCGGCCGGCAGCTGGGAGGCGAAGCGCATCACCGCGCGGGTGGTGGCCAGCGGGCAGGACGGCGGGGGCTTGACCACCACGGTGTTGCCGGCCATGAGGGCGTACGGCAGGGAGGCGCCGAGGATGGCGATGGGCCAGTTGAACGGGACGATGATGGTCACCACGCCCATCGGCTGGTGCGAGACGACGACCTCGGTGGGCGGGCCGGGCAGGGTCTCGGTGACGTCGACCTGATCGGCCAGCCCGGCGGCCAGCTCGGTGCGCTGCTGCAGCCCGATGAGGTCGAAGGTGGACTCGCCGACCACCTTGCCGTTCTCCGAGGACAGGATCGCGGCCTCGGTCTCGACGTCCTGCATGACGGCCTCGGCGGCCTTGAGCAACAGTTCGGCCCGGCGGGCGGCCGGGGTGGCGGCCCAGTCAGGAAAAGCGGCCTTCGCGGCGGCCACCGCCTCCAGAGCCTGCTCGCGCGTGGCGGCGGCGGCCTCGCCGACCACCTCGGAGGGCCGGGCCGGGTTCGTGATCGTCAGCGTCTTCGTCGCGGAGTGCTCCTGGCCGCCGTAGAGCAATGGAGTGCGGATCGAGGCCTTGAGGGATCCCGCGGGACGAGGGCTCGCGCTGGTGTCGGTCATGGTGCCTCTTTCGGGACAGGAGCAGGCGGGTGGACAGGCCGGGCTGGAAGAACGGCGGGCGAGGGCCGAGGTTCTTCATGAGACGGAACGCCGAGGGGCGCAGAAGTGATGTGCATCACTTTCGTGGTAGTGAATCAAGGGGTGGTTGTCACGTCAAGGGTGTCGGAGCCCGCACCACCAGCCATAGGCTCGCCGCAGAGAACCGACCCGGAGAACGCAGGAGTCCTCATGAAGATCGAAGCCCTCGTCGTCGAAGAGATCAACGCCCCCTTCGTGAAGGAGGAATTGGAGCTGCAGCAGCCCGGCCCGGGGGAGGCCCTGGTGCGGGTCGTGGCCTCGGGCGTGTGCCACACGGACGCGATCACCCAGGCCGGGGACATGCCCCTGCCGCTGCCGGGCGTGCTGGGCCACGAGGGCTCCGGCGTGGTGGAGGCCGTGGGCGAGGGCGTGACCTCGGTGGCCGTGGGGGACCACGTCATCATGGGCTGGCCCTACTGCGGCCAGTGCCGCAACTGCCGGCGCGGCGAGCACCGCTACTGTGACCTTCTCGGCCCGGCACTGGTCGGCGGCCAGCGGTTCATCGGGCCCCAAGCCGGCACCACCGCCTACACCCGTGCCGATGGCTCAACGCTCTCCGGCCACTTCTTCGGGCAGTCCTCTTTCGCCACCTACTCGCTGGCCAACGCCAACGCGCTGGTGCCGGTGGACCGGGACGTGCCCCTGGAGCTGGTCGGCGTGCTGGCCTGCGGCATCACCACCGGGGCCGGCGCCGTGCTCAACACCGCCCGGCCGCAGGCGGGGGAATCGCTCGTGGTCTACGGGGCCGGTGCCGTCGGCCTGGCGGCGGTCATGGCCGCGCGGAACACCCCGGCCACCACCATCATTGCCATCGACCTGCACGACTACCGACTCGAGCTGGCCACCCGCTACGGTGCCACGCACGTCATCAACTCGGTCACCGAGAACGCCCTGGACCGTATCCGCGAGATCTGCGGCGGCCCGGCGGACTACGTCCTGGACTGCACCGGCGTCATCCCCGTCATCGAGGAGGCCGCCGAGGCGGTGGGCATGCTCGGCACGCTGATCCTCATCGGTGGCGCCCCGGCGGAGGCCCGCTTCAGCCTGGACCACATGCGCACCCTGTGGGGCAAGCGCGTGGTCGGCACGCTCGGTGGCTCGGGCACCTCCCAGGGCCTGATCCCCGCGCTGATCTCGCTCTACCAGCAGGGCCGCTTCCCCTTCGACGAGCTCGTGCGGTTCTACGGCTTCGACCAGGTGGAGGACGCGCTCGCGGACAGCAAGTCCGGCACCACCATCAAGCCGGTGCTGCGCATCGGGGAACCCTGAGGAACGAGGCGCCGGTCCCCGCCCCGGCATCTGGCGGTCGAAAACGTCCCGTTCCGGCCCGGAATCGGGGCTTAAACGGTGCGAAATCGACCTCCAGTTGAGTCCGCGGGGCGGGGCTAGGCTCAGTTCATGGCCGAGCACCCCGCCCACAGCACCGCCCACAGCACCGCCCAACGCACCGAACACCGACCCGACGCCGACCCCGCCGGGATCGCACCCGCCCGCCGCCCGTTGGGGCCGTCGTCGCGCTCGCAGGTGCCGGCCTTCGAGGTGATGACGATCCTCGGCCGGGTCAGCGAACTGCGCGCCGCCGGGCACGACGTGGTGAGCCTGTGCGCCGGCGAGCCCGGCGGGGGAGCGCCGGCCGCGGTCAACGCGCGCGCCGCGGAGATCCACGCCTCGGGCCGGGCGCTGAACTACACGCCGAGCCTGGGCATCGCCGAGCTGCGGCAGGCCATCGCCGGGCACTACCGGAACTGGTACGGACTCGACGTCGACCCGGCGCGGGTGGCGGTGACGACCGGGTCCTCGGGGGCTTTCATGGCCGGCTTCCTGGCCGCGTTCAACGCGGGGGACCGGGTGGCGATGGCCCGCCCCGGTTACGCCGCCTACCGCAACATCCTCACCGCTCTGGGCTGCCAGGTGGTGGAGATCGACGCCGGCGCGGAGGTCCGCTACCAGCCGACCCCCGCGCTGCTGGAGCAGGCCGAGGCGGACCACGGCCCGCTGGCCGGGCTCATCCTGGCCTCGCCGAACAACCCCACCGGCACCATGGCCACCCGTGCCGAGGTCGCCGTGCTGGCCTCGTGGTGCCGGGAGAACCGGGTCCGGCTCGTCTCGGATGAGATCTACCACGGCATCACCTACGCGGACACCCCCACCCCGGATGACGAGCCCGGTGACGAGCGCGGGGTCTGCGCCTGGGAGTACTCCACCGAGGCGATGGTCATCAGCTCCTTCTCCAAGTACTGGGGCATGCCCGGCTGGCGGATCGGCTGGATGCTGATGCCCGAGGACCTGGCGGGCGCGATCGACGGGCTGTCCGGGTCGGTCTCCCTGTGCCCGCCGGCCGCCGCGCAGTACGCCGCGGTGGAGGCCTTCGCCGCCGAGTCCTACGCGGCCTGCGATGAGCAGGTAGCCGGCTTCGCCCGCGCCCGCGCGCTGCTGCTGGAGAACCAGGAGCGGCTGGGCTGGACGGACGCGGCCCCGGCGGACGGGGCGTTCTACTTCTACGCCAAGCCGGGGGAGCGGATGCTGGCGAAGTACGGCACCTCGACGGCGTACTGCGAGGCCCTGCTGGAGCAGGCCCACGTGGCGCTCACCCCGGGCACCGACTTCGACACCGCGCACGGGGACCAGTACATCCGCCTGTCCTTCGCCGCCGGGCACGACGCCGTCCGCGAGGCGATCGAGCGGATCGTCGCCTTCCAGCGGGGCTGACCGGGCGACGACCGGTCCTGGAGCGCGCGCCTGCCGGCCCCCGTGCCAGTGGACGTTGCGTCAGCGCAGGGCGGTCTGGGCGTCCCGGGCGCAACGGAAACCCAGGTGGGTGGTGGCAGAGTCCCGCTCCTGCGGCTGACGGGCGGCGGGGCGGTACCGCAGGCAGTACTCCGGGGCGCAGAGATGGGAGCCGCCCTTGACGACGAAGACGTCACGGGGGTGCTCCGGGCCGGTGTGCAGTGACCGGGGATCGCTGGGTGCACAGCACGGAGAGGGCGCCGGGCCGGGGTGGTGGGTGGTCCACCGGTCGAGCGTCCACTCCCAGACGTTGCCGATGAGGTCCACGGCCCCATAGTCATTGGCGGGAAAGGCTCCCACGGGGGACGTCCTCGTCCACCCGTCCTCCCCGGTGTTCAGGTAGGGGAACGCACCCTGCCAGGTGTTGGCCCTGTGCTGGCCCCCCGGGCACCGCTCCTCGCCCCAGGCGTACACGCCGTGCACGCTGCCCCCGCGGGAGGCGAACTCATGCTCTGCCTCAGTGGGCAGCCGCTTGCCCGCCCAGGTCGCATAGGCCTGGGCGTCGTCCCAGGCGACCTGCGTGACGGGGTGCTCGGGACGCTCCGCGAGGGCATCGGAGCCGGGGCCTTCGGGATGCCGCCAGCAGGCGCCGGGCACCCACGCCCACCAGCGCGAGGGATCGTGCAGGGGGACGGGGCCCGCGGTCCCGGTGAAGACGAGTGAGCCGGCGTCGACCCCGTGCAGGTCCAGGCCCGGGTAGTCGGCCGGGTCGGGCACCCGCTCGGCCACGGTGGTGTATCCCGTGGTCTCCACGAACTGGGCGAATTGCCGGACGGTGACCGGGGACCGGTCGAGCAGGAAGGGTGAGACGCGCACGGGGTGGGCCGGACGCTCCTCGGGGTAGAAGTCGTCGCTGCCCATCCAGAACGTGCCGCCCGGGATGGGGACCATGTCCGGCGGGCAGCCGGCCGGTGCGGCCCGATCGCTCATGGTCGTGCCTGTGGCGTCCCGCGCCGGGTGAGGGCCGGTCCGGGTTCGGCGGGCTGGCCTCCACCGGGGGCGCCGGCCTCGATGTCCTCGAGCCGGTAGCGGACCTCCCGGGTGCCGAACAGGTCCAGGTCGAAGGGGGACCCGTCCTCGCCCAGCTCGGCGTCGATGAGGTCGATGAGCTTGGTCAGCATCGTCTCGACCAGGGCCTCGTCGTAGTCCGGGTGATCGGGATCCCCGATGTTCCGGGTCTCCCCGGGATCGCGGAGCAGGTCGTAGAGGGCCACCTCAGAGGTGGCGTGCAGCTCCCGAACGGTGCGCGGGGTGCCGTACTGGGTGGGGGCGAACCAGCGGACCAGCTTGTACCGCCCGTCGGAGACGGCTCGGAAGAAGGTCCGCTTGTCCAGGTCCGGGGCACCGTACCTGCTGCCGACGCGACGGCAGTCCTCCAGCGTCTTCTGCGGGCCGAAGCGCAATTCGGACAGCTCCCGGAGAGGGCCTTGGACGGCCCACTCCGGGTCCTGCGAGTTCAGGCCGTCCCAGAGGAGCAAGGCGCCATCTCCGGGCGCAGAGGCCGAGCCGCGCGGCGGGGAGGCCTCCCGGGGAGCCTCGAACACCGGGCGCAGGTTCCGGCCCGTCAACTGTGGGTACCGCTGGCGGATCTGGCCCTCGTCCAGCCCGGCCCAGGACAGGAAGGTGGTGGCCAGGTCCAGGTGGGATCCCACGGCATCGGACTGCACGCCGCTCGGACCGTGCGGGGAGACCACGGTCATGTTCACGATCGAGGCCTCCTGGAAGGGGATCCCGCCCTTCTGCGCCAGGCCATGGGCCCCGTTCATCTCCCCGTGATCGGAGGTCAGCACCACCACGGTGTCGCGCCAGAGGCCCTGCCGGTCCATCTCGTCCAGGATGGTCTGGAACTGGGCGTCGACCATCCGCAGGCAATTGATGAGGTAGTTCCGGCGGGCCTTCCACAGATCCTCACGGCCTTCGGGAATCCGGCCGTAATTCCACTCGACGTTGCGCTTGTAGGACCGCACCCCGTAGGGCTGGGCGTCCAGGTCATCGTCGAAGTTGCCGGGCAGCTCGACGTCGTACTCGCGGAAGAAGCCCAGGTTCTGGGCCGGATGGGTCAGCGGGGCCATCGCCCCGTTGGCGTGGGGGCGTTCGTCCTCGCCGGCCCGCAGGAACATGACGTCGTGGGGGTTGACCATGGAGGAGACCAGCAACCACGGCTGGTCCTGCGGGCGCCTGTACCGTAGCCAGTCCACGGTCTCGAAGGCCACGGTGCCGTCCAGCGTCTCGCCCTGCATCGGCCCGCCCCAGTTGTCCCCCCAGGACTGGAAGTCCGAGAAGCCGTAGGCCTCCAGCGCGTCCGGGGACTGCTCGGGGTGGGACAGGTGCCATTTGCCCTTGAACGCGGTGTAGTACCCCTGCTCGCGCAGCATCGTCCCGATCGTCGGCACCTCCTCGTCGAGCACGTCGATCCAGGCGAAGTTGGTGTTGTCCCACAGCCCGATGTTCTTGGCGTGCTGTCCGGTCCACATCGTGGCCCGGGAGGGGGTGCACTGCGGGACGGTGCAGTACTGGTTGGACAGGCTCACCCCGGCTCCCACCAGACGCTGGATGGCCGGCAGTTCCACCCCCGGGGGCAGGTCCATGTGTACGTCCCACTGGTCCATGCACAGCACCAGGATGTTCGGGCGTCCATCGGGCCGTTCGCTCATCGCCACAACCTCCTCTATCACGTGTCCTCGTCAACGCTCCCTCGAGGCGGGCCGCCGCGGGAATCAGGACATCGGCCCCGGATGCCTCCCTGACCGGCGGCCGCTGGAGAGCCTGTGATTCTGCGCCAGTCCCACCGCGAGCATGGTGATGGTCGTCAAGGCGGCCATTGCTGCTGATGCACATGTCCTGGATGGGCCCGTCTACGGCGTCCTTGCCCTGTCGGGAGGACCACCGTCTCCGCACCGGCGTCGGTGGTGCTTGCCCCCCACCCTATACAGGCCGTTGTCGGCCTATACGGCCTCGGAGGCGGGGGAGGGCGGTGAGAGGTGCCACCTTCCCCGGTAGGCACGTCGATTCGGTTCCCTGGCCTCTGAGGGCATCAACCACAACCCCGGGGGCGGCCGCCTCGGTTCCCCGGGAGGGCAGAATCGCCCGTCCTGGCCCTGTCTACGGGATGGGGATGGCCTCCCCGCTGCGGACCCGCTTCATGACCATGGTCGAGCTGAGCCGCTGGACGCCGGGCAGGGCGCCCAGGGCGCCGTCGTACAGCCGTTGGTAGGCGGCGAGGTCACGGGTGAGCACGCGCAGGATGTAGTCGGGGTCGCCGAACAGGCGCTGGGCCTCGACGATCCCGGGCACCTCGTTCACGGCCGCCTCGAAGGCGGCGACCGTCTCCACGTCGGTGCGGCCGATGGTGACGAAGACGATGGCCTCGAAGTGCAGGCCGATCGCCTCCGGGGAGACCACGGCGCGGTAGCGTTCGATCGCCCCGGACTGCTCCAGGTCCTTGAGCCGGCGGTGGCAGGCGGACAGGCTCAGCCCGACCTTCTGGGCCAGCACGGTCGCGCTCATGCGCCCGTCCTCCTGCAGCAGAGAGAGGATCTCCCGGTTGATCGCGTCCATGCCGATAATCCTCCTGCCGCATCAGCCCAACGGCAAGGCGAATCGAAGCACATTTCGCCCGATCTTCCGTACGATCTTCGGCAGCTCGGCGAAACGGAAGGACGAAGCGCGATGGATACGGCATTGATGACCCAGTTCTGGCTGGTGGCCCTCCTGCTCGCGCTGACCCCCGGGGCCGACTGGGCCTACGCAATCTCGGCCGGCCTGCGCGCGAAGTCCGTGGTCCCATCGGTGGCCGGCATGGCCTCCGGTTACGCCCTCGTGGTCACCATCGTCGCGGTCGGCGCCGGTGCGGTGGTGACCGCGTACCCGGCGGCCCTGACCGCCCTGACCCTGATCGGCTCGGCCTACCTGGTCTACCTGGGCGTCTCCACGCTCGCGGCCAGGGCCCAGCCGATCACCGCCAGCGACGCACCGCTCGGCACCGGCCCGCTGTCCCAGTTCCTCCGGGGAGCCGGCGTCAGCGGCATCAACCCCAAGGGCCTGCTCCTGCTGCTGGCCCTGTTGCCCCAGTTCACCTCCGCCTCCGGCGCCTGGTCCTCCACGGCGCAGATGTTCACGCTCGGCAGCCTGCACGTGGCCAACTGCGCGGTCATCTACCTCGGGGTGGCCCTGCTGGCCAAGCAGCTGCTGAGGTCACGGCCGCGGGCGAGCAACGCAGTGGTCAAGGTGTCCGGCGTCCTCATGACCCTGATCGGCGCCAGCATCCTCGCCGAGCAGGGGCTCGCGCTCTTCTGAGCCTCCAAGCGGCCACACAGAAACGGCCGTTACGCTCGTCCTGCCCTTGTCGCGACCGGGAGGACCCCATGCAGCAGCCGACACCGCTCCGCCACGGACTCCTGGCCGTCGGCCTCGTCCTCGTGATTCTCGGCGGCACCGTCTTCATGCTGATGCTCGTCTTGGGGCTCGAGGAATTCCTGGCCCAGCTGCAGGAATCGCCCGGAGCGGCGGGAATCTTCTGGGCCACCGTGGGACTGGTGCTGGACCTGGTCGTGCCGGCCCTCCTGGTCTGGATCGGCGTCCGGTGCATCGGGCAACCCGAGCGTCGCAGGCGGCCCTCCTGACAACCTCGCCGAAAGCCCCGGCTGGTGCGGGCCTTGCCGATGTCGCACGCCCGGCCGGTACCTGCGCCCAGCCCGGCAGCCCGCGGACCGTCGTGCTGCTGGGGATCGACGGATCGGGGAAGACGACCACGGCCGCCGCCCTCGCCGCCGCCGAACGGTCGGAAGGCCGCCGCGCGCTCCTGCTGCGCAACCGCTCCGGCCGCCGGTGGCTGATCCGGGCCGGGCAGCGTATCGGCCGGGAGCTTCCCGTGAAGTGGGCGGACCGGACCGAGACGGTGGTGCGTACGTGCAACGTCCTGGTCGCCCATGTCCGGGCAGCGCGCACCGACGGGCTGGCCATCATGGACCGCCACCTGGCGTGCCAGCTCGTGCTGCGGCAGGTCCGGGGGCGTCCGCCGGGACGGATCCTGCCGTGGCTCTCGGAGCGGTTGCTGCGCCGGGCCCTCGTGGTCGTCCTGGACGTCCCGGCCGAGACCGCGCACGCCCGCATCACGGCCCGCGGGGAGGACGACGAGTCCCTCGACTTCCTCCGGGCGACCCGGTCGGCCTACCTGCAGTTCGCCTCCACCCGCGGCTGGACCGTGGTCGATGCGAGCGGATCGACCCCGGCGGTCCTGGACCGGATCCGCCAGGGCGCCATCTCCGGGAGGCCGTGACCGCACTCCCGCTGTGGCACGTCCTGCCTCGTCCGCGTCACCGGCTCAGCACGGCGGGCCGCGGTTGCTAGTCTGGCCCGTGATGCTGACCACCTCCGTCTACCCGCCGGCGTTCACGCCGAAGGCCTGGGTGCTGCCTCCGCACTCTGGGACGAACGGTCACATCACCTCATGGGGAGCGATGCTCTCCGGACTGCCGCCCGCCTGACGCGCGTTCCGCCGTCGTTCCCGTCTGCCTGGCACGCCCGCCCACGCCGTGGGCCGGGCTGCGAACACCCGGCAGGGCCCGACGCGCGGACCAGACCCCCAGCGCCCGTCCCGAGCACTCCCATCACCATCGAGGAACCCATGACCGAGAACCCCACACCCCCCGTCCCGCCCGCTCCCCGGCACGTCCCCGCCCGGGGCAGCTACGGGGAGGCGTTGCGCATCGGGGAGATCCTGCGCAAGGAGACCGTCGGCGGCGCACTGCTGGTCATCGCCGCCGCGATCGCCATCATCTGGGCCAACACCCCCTGGGCCGAGGCCTACTTCAGCCTGCGGGACATCACCTTCGGCTACGCGCCCTGGCACCTGGAGCTCAGCCTGGGCGGCTGGGCCGCGGACGGGCTGCTCGCGGTGTTCTTCTTCCTCGTGGGGCTAGAGCTCAAGCGCGAGTTCGTCGCCGGGGACCTGCGCAATCCGCGCCAGGCGCTGATCCCGGTGGCCGCGGCCTTCGGCGGCGTGCTGGTTCCGGCGCTGATCTTCGTGGCCATCAATGCCCGCGACCCGGAGGCGGTGCACGGCTGGGCGATCCCGACCGCGACGGACATCGCCTTCGCGGTGGCGGTGCTGGCGGTGATCGGCTCTCACCTGCCCAGCGCGCTGCGGCTGTTCCTGCTGACGCTGGCCGTCGTGGACGACCTCATCGCCATCTCAATCATCGCCGTGTTCTACACCGACGATCTCCAGGCCGTGCCGCTGCTGTGGGCCCTGGTCCCGCTGGTGGTCTATGCCTTCCTGGCCCGGCGTTACAGCCGGTTCTTCGGCCAGAAGAAGTGGGCGGCGTGGGTGATCCTGCTGCCGATCGGCATCGTGGTGTGGGCCCTGGTGCATGCCTCCGGGATCCACGCCACGGTGGCCGGCGTGGTGCTGGGCTTCATGATCCCCGTCCTCCGCCGGGGCTCCCAGGGCGGGACTACCACCGGACCGGGGCTGTCCGAGACCCTGGAACACCGTCTGCGCCCGTTGTCCGCCGGCGTGGCGGTACCGATCTTCGCGTTCTTCTCGGCCGGCGTCGCACTTGGGGGAGGGGAGGGCTTCACCTCGGCGATGACTGACCCGGTGGCCCTGGGCATCCTGTGCGGCCTGGTCATCGGCAAGCCGATCGGCATCCTGGGCACCACGTTCCTGCTGAGCCGGTTCACCGGGGCCCGGCTGGACCCCTCGCTGCGGTGGATCGACATGACCGGCATGGGCCTGCTGGCGGGCATCGGGTTCACGGTGTCCCTGCTCGTGACGGAGCTGAGCTTCCCGGCCGGGGACCCGCACACCGAGCACGCCAAGGTGGCGGTCATGACCTCGTCGATCGTGGCGGCGCTGTTGGCCTCGGTCATCCTGGTGGCGCGGAACAAGCGGTACAAGGCCATCGAGGTCGCCGACAGCGTCGACGAGGACGAGGACGGGGTCCCGGACGTGTACCAGCGCTGAGCGGCGGCGCGGAGCGCCGCTCGCTCAGGCTTGGTCGTCGCGGCGGTGCTCGGGCTTCTGCTCCAGGATGCGCGGCTCACCGGCGTGCTGACCCTTGCGGTCCGTGGTGCCGTCCACCAGGTCGGCCAGCTTCGCGGCTGCCTCGGCCAGCGCCCGCAGGCCGCGGCCGGCCTCGCCGCGGCCGCGCTCGGCAGCTTGGCGGAGCGTGGTGTCCCGCTCGGTGCGGCTGCCGGTGCTGCGGGACATGAAGTCGTTGATCTGGTGCGTGACCGAGGAGGTGGTGTGCCGCAGCTGCTCCCAGGCGTCGGCCGCATTGGACCGCGCCGAGACGCCCGACGTCGGCCCGCCCGCCTTCCGGCGGATCGATACGGGCTCGGCGGGCTGGTTCGTGGAGTCGGTGGGGCGGCCGGTCTCGTTGGCGTTCTGGTCCTGGTCCTGTGGCTCCGAGGTCATGGTGGTGAGTCTATGCTTCGAGCTGGCGTGAACCCACCCCTGGCCGGGGGCTACCACGACCAGGCCACTCCATAAACTTTTAGCGCCTGAGCCGGACGGTCACTGAAAAGTAGTCCATAACAACGGAAACAATGAGCGCTCTCGAATCCCACGAAGTGCTGCTCTTGAGAAAGTCTTCGTCCTTTACCTTCTCACTTGCGCGTCAGTGCGGTGTTGGATGGGAGACTTTCCCCGTCGGTTCAGGTTTATCGAAAGCGGTGCTGAGTGCGCATTTCTAATCCGAAAACTACGTTGAGCGAAAAAGTGCGTGTGGCGGCTAATCGAAACGACGAGCAATTGATTCGTCAACAGGCAATATCTTGGATCCGCGCCGTCAGCGATGATGGTTCACGTGCTTTGGAATCCAAAGAAATCGGCGAGTTCGCATTCAACGGGCGCCGCATCCCACTAAAGGGACAGCAAGGGATCTGGAATCCCAAGGGGTTCTCTGCCGCGCTTTCAGTTCGGACCTCGTTCACGCCAGAGGGAAAATTAGCACCCTATCCGGACAGGGTCGAAAAGGATGGACTAGTCCGCTACTCCTGGTACAAGAGTGACGGCAGTCATGGATTCAACGTCGCTTTGCGAAACGCCATGGCCCAACAAGTGCCTGTTATCTGGTTCTACGAAGTAGCGGAGAGTCTGTTCAGCACCATGGCTCCTGTCTACGTGATAGCCGAAGAACCGCAAGAGAAGAGGTTCGTGCTTGCTTTCAGTGCCGATGACGAACCAATCGCCCCAGTCGAGCATCCATCGGTCTTAGAAGAATCTCTAAAGCGATACCTTCGTGTTCAGACTAAGATTCGCCTGCATCAGCCGGTATTCCGTTCAACAGTCCTAACCGCATACAAAAACCAGTGTGCGGTTTGTAAATTGGGGCACGCCCAACTCCTTGATGCCGCGCACATAGTTCCGGACCGCGAAGACCTCGGCATCGCTTCAGTCGTCAATGGAATGGCACTCTGCAAGATCCATCACGCTGCATTCGATAACTACTTCTTGGGGATTCGACCGGACCACATCGTAGAGATTAGACATGATCTGCTCATGGAGGTTGACGGGCCTATGCTGCGACACGGGCTGCAAGATTTACATGGGCGCGCGCTCATGGCTCTGCCGAATTCTGAAGCCGACTGGCCGCGGGAAGACCTCTTGGAGAACGCATACGACAAGTTCCGTAAAGCCACGGTTGAAGACGTCGCGTGAAAGTACTGGGGGGGGGTGTCCGATGCCTCATGTATGAATCGCCCTGGAACAAACCCGCCATCACCGGCGTTACGTCAGCCCGAGAGCATTCGTCCGCGTGCATCCAGGAGCCTTGTGACTTCCTCCCCGTCCCAGCCCCGCACCATTGGCATCCTCGGCGCCGGCCGCGTCGGGACGGCCGTCGCCAGACAGGCTGTGCAGGCCGGGTATGAGGTGAAGGTGGCCACCGCCAAGCCGGCCGAGGAGATCGCGATGATCGTGGACATCATCACTCCGGGTGCGCAGGCCGTGGACGCCGCGGAGGCAGCAGCGTCAGACCTGGTCGTCGCCGCCGTCCCCATGCACAAGTTCCGCACGCTGGACCCGGCAGCCTTGGCCGGCCGGACGGTCGTGGACACCATGAACTACTGGGCACCGACGGACGGAGAGATCGCCGAACTCGAGGCCGACCCCCGCTCCACCTCCGAGGTGGTGCAAGACTTCCTCCGCGGCTCGTCCGTGGTGAAGACCCTCAACCACATTGGCTACAAGGACCTCGAGCCCCTCGCCCGCCCCGCGGGCGCACCGGAGCGCCGTGCGCTGGCACTGGCCGGCGACGACGAGGCCGCCCGGGCCGCCGTCGGGACCTTCCTGGACCGCCTGGGCTTTGACCCCGTGGACGCCGGCCCGCTCGCCGCCGGGCGCGCCTTCCAGCCGGACACCCCGATCTTCGCCACCACGCACTCGGCTGCCCGGATGACCGAGCTGCTCAGCGAGGCCTGCGCCCTCACCGCACGCTGACCGTCCCTCTACCGGGGGCGCCGGCCGGTCCAGCTAGGACTGGTCGCCCGCCGGAGGCGTGGGTGCGATGCCGTCCGGGGTGATCGGCATGATGTCCCAGGCCTTGGACAGGGCCTTGGGCTCAACGTTCCGGCGCTCGCCCTCCGCCAGGTCGACCAAGCCCAGTGCGTTCCAGAAGTCCGGGTGCTCCTCGCAGGACAGCACTGCGGTGATCGCCCCCCGGATGGGTGCCCGGTCCCGCTGCGCGGTGGCGTTGATGTACCGGTGACCGGTCTCCTCGGCGCGCCAGGCAACGATCTGGGGCTGATCCAGGATCAGGACCCAGGCGATCAGTTCCGAGGGACTGTCCACGGTGGCGGTCACGTCGCCGACGACGTCCAGCTCGTGGCTGATCCGCATCAGGACGGCCAGCTCGCGAGCATCCTTGGGTGGGTACATCTGGACTCCTCTCGTCACTCGCTCAACGGATCCGCACCCCTGGATGATCCGCATCTACCAGTGATTTTCGCCATCGCGGCGGGCGTGTCAAGGGTAAGAGAGGCGGCCTTCACAGTGGCTCACGGGACCCTGTTTCCTCCCTGCGATCCTCATGATTCCACCGCGGAATCACGGCGGTCCGTCACGATGCGCGGGAGGAACTCAGCCCGGAGCGACACCGCCGAGACGCCGGTCACGGACCTCCTGCCGACCTGCCTATACTGGGCCGCGGACACGGGGTGCGCCGCACGGCGCTGAGATCACACCCGTGGAACCTGATCTAGTTAGGACTAGCGAAGGGATGTCCGCGTGACTTCTTCTTGCCATACCCTCATTCCGTCTGCCCCCGCCTCCGTTCCCCGCGTGCTGTCGATCGCCGGCACCGATCCCTCCGGCGGCGCCGGCACCGCCGCGGACCTGAAGTCCATCACCGCCGCCGGCGGTTATGGCATGAGCGTGGTGACCGCGCTGGTCGCCCAGAACACCCACGGCGTGCGGGACGTCCACGTCCCGCCCTCGGAGTTCCTGCGCGCCCAGCTGGATGCCGTCAGCGACGACGTCACCCTCGACGCCGTCAAGACCGGCATGCTCGGCACCACCGGCATCATCGAGACGGTCGCCGACTGGTGCGAGGCCAATCCGCCGGAGGTGCTCGTGGTGGACCCGGTCATGATCGCCACCAGCGGCGACCGCCTGCTCCAGCCCGAGGCGGAGCAGGCCATGGTGGAGTTCTGCCGCCGCGCCACCGTGATCACTCCCAACATCGACGAACTTGCCGTGCTCACCGGCTCGCCCCGCGCCGCCGACGAGGCCGAGGCCCTGGACCAGGCCACCCGCTGGTCGGCGGCGACCGGCGTGGCCGTGGTCGTCAAGACCGGGCACCTGGACACCCGGCGGGTCACGAACACCTGGGTGCATCCGGACGGCACGCTGATCTCCGTGCCCTCCACCCGCCTGGACACCACGAGCACGCACGGCACCGGTTGCTCGCTGTCGTCGGCGCTCGCCACCCGGCTGGGCCGCGGGGACACGCCGGGCGCCGCGCTGGCCTGGGCCACCGAGTGGCTGCACGAGGCCATCGCCCACGGCGCCGCCCTGCGGGTCGGTTCCGGCCACGGCCCCGTGGACCACGCGCACCGCTCCCGCCGGCTGCAGGCCGCCGGTTCCGCCGCCCCCTGGTTCGGTCCCGACGCCGTCCCGTCCGTCCTCGAGACACCGCGGGACCTGGGTGCCCCGCGGGATGGGGCAACCGGGCCGGGCCCGGAGGACCGGCGACCGACCGAACCCCACGACCCCGGCGCCGCGCGAGAACGGGGCGCGGCGCCCGCGGGTTCCGCTGCGGACCCGGCCCCCGCGTCGGTGACGGCTGGCGCGGGGGTGCCGGCCGCCGTCGCGCCCGCCGGACCGTGGACCGCCGCCCTGTGGGCCGCGGGGGCGGAGACCAACGCCGCCATCGCCGGCTCCGGGTTCGTCCGCGCCCTCGTGGACGGCAGCC
Source organism: Micrococcus sp. (assembly GCA_029961105.1). Taxonomy (GTDB): domain Bacteria; phylum Actinomycetota; class Actinomycetes; order Actinomycetales; family Micrococcaceae; genus Citricoccus. Next base: position 49,945 of record JASBVO010000019.1, read on the forward strand.
TGCCGCAGCACGCCTTCGCGTTCTACCTCGCCCAGGACGCGCTGTACCTGAACCGCTACTCCCGGGTCCTGGCCGCCCTCGCGGCCCGCTCGATCCACCCGGAGGCGCAGGTCTACTGGTCCCGGGCCTCCACGCAGTGCCTCACCGTGGAGGCCGAACTGCACCGCGGCTGGCTGGACGACGGCCCCGAGCCGGCCCCCAGCCCGGTGACCAGCGCCTACACGGACTTCCTGCTGGCCACCGCCCTGGGTGAGGATCGGGCCGTGGGCGTGGCCGCCGTGCTGCCGTGCTTCTGGCTCTACGCCCAGGTCGGAGCCATGCTGCCCGCCGTCCCCGCCGACCACCCCTACGCCGCGTGGCTGGACACCTACCGGGACCCCGGCTTTGTCACCGCCACCGAGGCCGCCCTGGCCCACGTGGAGCGCGAGCTCGCCGCGGCCGCCCCAGCCGTGCGGGCTCAGGCAGCCCGCGCCTACCTCACCGCCTGCCGGCACGAACTGGAGTTCTTCGAGCAGGCGCTGCGCCTCGAACCGGGGGAGGGTGCCGTCCGTGCCGATCATCGCCGCCTCCGGGCCGAGGTGAGCCCTGATCTCGGCCCTGATACCGGCCGAGGGGCGGACGCCTCCGCCGCCGACGCCTCCACCCGCGCCGCCGAGCTCGCCGGGAGCGCCCGGTGACGGCCGCGACCACGGCGCCGGCCGCCGTCGGGACCGGGGCCGCACCCGAGGCGCTGCCGCCTGCCGGACGGGCCGCTCTGCGCGCCGGGGTGGTGGGCAACTGGATCGACAACATCCACGTCTTCCTGCCGCTGACCGCGCTCGCCCCGGCCCTGCTCGTGCTCGCCGGACCGGCCGCCGCCGCGTCCACCGGGGCGCTGATCGTCATCGCGATGCTGCTGGGCCGGCCGATCGGCGGCATCGTGTTCGGCCGCATCGCCGACCGGCTCGGGCGCACCCGCACCACGCGCATCGCGATCGCTGGGACCGCCGCCTGCGCGCTGGCCATCGCCGCCATGCCCACGCACGAGGTCCTCGGCGCCGGGACCATCGGGCTGATCCTCGCGTTGCGCTTCCTGTGCGGGATCTTCGTGGCGGGGGAGTACTCCGCGGCCATCCCACTGGCCATGGAATGGTCCACCGCCAAGCGCCGCGGGCTGATGAGCGGGCTGATCCTGTCCATGGCGCCCTGGGCGCAGGCGACGATCGCGTTCTCCGTGGCCGGGCTCCTCGTGCTCCTGGGCCCGGACGCCTACGCCGCCTGGGGCTGGCGGCTGCTGTTCGTCCTCGGCGCCGCGCTGTCCCTTGGCATGCTCGTCTACTACAGCCGCCAGGTCACCGACGCCCCCGTCTTCCACCGCCGCGCCCGCGAGGTTGCCGCCCGGCCCACCCAGCCGCGGGCGGGGCTGCGCGATGTGCTCGCCGGCCGCTGGGCGCGGGCCTTCTGGCAGGTGTTCATCCTGATGTCCGGGCTGTGGCTGCTGACCAACAGCACCGTGCTGCTGCTCACGGCCCGGCTGGACACGGACACCGAGTTGCCGACCACCGGGGTCCCCGTGGTCATGGGGATCGCCTCGGTGGCCCAGGCGATCGTCATGGTCCTGGCCGGGCACCTGTCCACGCTCACCGGGCGGCGACGGCTGTTCGTGCTGGGGGGCGCGGTCGCCGCGCTGGCCGGGCCGCTGCTGTGGTGGGCCGCCGTCACCTCGCCCACCCTGGCCGGGGCGGCCGTCTGCGCCGCGCTGCTGCAGGTCATCACGGTCTCCGCCTATGGCCCGGTCTCGGCCTACCTCTCCGAGCGGTTCCCCACCGAGGTCCGCTCCACGGGCTACGGCATGGGCTACAGCCTGTCCCTGGTGCTGCCGGCGCTCTACCCCTTCTACCTGCCGCTCATCGAGCCGGCCCTGGGCCGGCACGGCTCCGTGATGGCCATGGTCGCGCTGGGCGGCGCCCTCGTGGTGCTCGGCGCGGTCCTCGGCCCGCGGCTGGCACCGCGGGAGATCGAGGGGGACATCGACGACGTCGCCGCCGGGGTGGTGCCCGACGCCGCGGCGAGTGCCAACGCCGGAGGGACCCGATGACCGAAGCCCAGGCCGGCGTCGACTCCGCCCTCGGTCCGGACCTCGCGGGGGTGGCGGACGTGCTGGCCACCGTGCGCGCCGGCCGGCCGCTCGTGCACTGCCTCACCGCGACCGTGTCCATGGGTATCGTCGCCGACGGACTGCTGGCCGCCGGCGCCCGCCCGATGATGACCGAGACCCTGGCCGAGGCCCCCACCGTGACCACGGTGGCCGACGCCCTGTCCGTGAACCTCGGCACGCTGAGCACGGACGCCATGGAGGGCATCCCCGCCACGGTGGCCGTGGCCGTCGCCGACGGCCGGCCGTGGGTGCTGGATCCGACGGCGATCGGCCTCGCCCCGGTGCGCACCCCGCTCGCCCGGGAGCTGCTGGCCTCCCGGCCAACCGTGGTGCGGGGCAACCCCTCCGAGGTGCTCGCCCTGGCCGGGATCGGTGCCGGCGGCCGCGGGGCGGACTCGATGGCGGGGCCGGAGTCCGCCCAGGAGGCCGCGGCGCAGGTCGCCGAGAGGACCGGGGGAGCGGTGGCCGTCTCGGGCGCGGTGGACCTGGTGCTCGACGCCGGCCGGCGGGCCCGCGTGGCGCGCGGCACCGAACTGCTCACCCGGGTCACCGGCACCGGCTGCCTGCTCGGGGCGCTGACGGCCGCCTGCACCGCGGTGGAACCGGACCCCTTCCGCGCGGCGCTGGCCGCCACCACCTGGCTCGACCTGGCCGGGGAGCTCGCCGCGGGGCGGGCCGCCGGGCCGGGGTCGTTCCGGATGCACCTTCTCGATGCGCTGGACGAGGTCGGGCGGTGAGCGACGCCAGCGCACCCCTCGATCTCCGCTGCTACCTGGTGACCTCCGGGACCAGCCGGCGGACCGTGGAGGTGGCGGCCGCCGCGGCGGCGGCCGGGGCCGGCGTCGTGCAGGTCAGGGCGAAGGACGCCACCGCCGCGGAACTGCTGGAGCTGAGCTGCGCCGTCGCCGAGGCCGTGCGCGCCGCCCGGCCGGCCACGCGCGTGCTGGTGGATGACCGGGCCGACGTCGCGTTCGCCGCCCGCGTCCGCGGGGCCCAGGTCCACGGGGTGCACCTGGGCCAGGACGACCTGCCGGTCACCGAGGCGCGCGCACTGCTGGGGCCGCAGGCCATCATCGGGCTGACGACGGGGACCCCGGATCTGGTCCGTGCGGCGGAGGCGGTGCGCGGGGTGATCGACTACGTCGGCGCCGGGCCGTTCCGCCCCACCCCGACCAAGGACTCCGGCCGGGAGCCGATCGGGGTGGCGGGGTACCCGGCGTTGGTCGCGGCGACGTCCCTGCCGGTGGTGGCGATCGGGGGCGTCGAGCCGCACGATGTGCCGGCGCTCGCCGGGACCGGGGTGGCCGGCGTCGCGCTGGTGCGGGGGATCATGGACGCCCCGGACCCGGGCGCCGTGGTGCGGGAGGTGCTGGCCGGGTGTGCGTGACGGTCGATGGGGCGCCGGCCGCTGCCGACGGCGGAGGGGTGTGCGGTACGCTCCGGCCATGGCGACCCGCGACTTTGTTCCCGCCACCTTCGACCCGCCGACGTCACTGGTCACCGACCGATTCCGCCTGGAGCCGCTGGGCCCGCAGCACAACGAGGCCGACCGCGCGGCGTGGATGTCCAGCATCGAGCACATCCACTCCACCCCCGGGTACCCGGACGGAAAGTGGCCGCCGCCCGAAGGGTACACCCTCGAGCGCAACCTGGCCGACCTCGAGCGCCACGCCGCCGACTTCGTAGCCCGCCAGGGGTTCACCTACACCGTCCTGGATCCCGCTGACGGCGATGTCATCGGCTGCGTCTACCTGTATCCGGCGCCGTCCGAGGACCACGACGTGATCGTCCAGTCCTGGGTGCGTGCCAGTCATGCCGACCTCGACGGCCCGTTGGCCGACGCGCTCGTGGACTGGATCGCCGCGGACTGGCCGTGGGAGCGCCTGGACCGCTGCGGGCGCTGAGCGGAATCCGCCGGAGACCGGGCCATGACCTTCCGGCGCGCAGCTCGCTGCGGCCCAGGGCTGACCTGCCGGCCGCCGGCCTACTGGTTGACGTCGACGACGGTGCGCCCGCGGGTGCGGCCGGCCAGGATCTGACGGGCGTAGGGGATGGTGTCGGCCAGGCCGATGGTGGTCGTCATCCGGTCCAGCATGTCCAGGTCGAGTTCATCGGCCAGGGCGTCCCAGGCCCGCTGGCGCAGTGACCGCGGCGCGTGGACGGAGTTGGCACCGGTGAGGGTGACGCCGCGCAGGATGAAGGGTGCCACGGTCGTGGGCAGGTCCATGCCCTGGGCCAGGCCGCAGGCGGACACGGTCCCGCCGTAGTTGGTCTGGGCCAGGACGTTGGCCAGGGTGGTGCTGCCGACGACGTCGACGGCTCCGGCCCACCGCTGCTGCTGCAGGGGCTTGCCCACCTGGGCCGACAGCTCGTTGCGGTCGAGCAGTTCGGCCGCGCCGAGCCCGCGCAGGTAGTCGCCTTCTTCCTCGAGCCGCCCGGTGGAGGCCACCACCCGGTAGCCGCGGCCGGCCAGCAGGGACACGGCCACGGAGCCCACGCCCCCGGCGGCTCCGGTGACGAGGATGTTCCCGGAGTCCGGGGTGAGGCCGGCATCGGCCAGTTGCAGCACGGAGATCATGGCCGTGAACCCGGCGGTGCCGATCGCCGCGGCCCGCTCCGGGCTCACGTCCAGGGGCAGCTCCACGAGGGCCTCACCGCGCACCCGGGCCCGGGTGGCGAAGCCGCCGTTGCGGGTCTCGCCGATGCCGTCCCCGTTGAGCACGACGGTGTCCCCGGGGTCCCAGGACGGATCATCGGAGCGGGTGACCGTGCCGACGATGTCGATGCCCGGGATGATCGGCCACTTCTGCAGCACTCCGCGGCCGGTGCCGGTGATGGCCATGCCGTCCTTGTAGACGGTATGTAGTGACCGCTCCGGCGTGGAGGGGTTGCGGGCCGGGGCCTCGC
>JASBVO010000002.1 GCA_029961105.1 Micrococcus sp.
GCCAGGTCCAGCCAGGTCCGTGCCGGCGTGGTCACCGGGATACCACGATGGATGGTCGTCTCCTCCGGGAGCACCCGTCCCCGGCGGCCGGACATGCCCCGCACTCGACGGCGGCGGTCCCCTCCCAAGGAGAGCAATTCCAGCTCCCGGGGCGGCCCGACACCCGGGAACCCCCACAGCAATGCCGCTGAATGCCGAGACGCCACGTCCTGGCCCGTGACGGTGGCAGCTCTCAGCAGCGATGCATGCAGTTCCTGCGGTTCCCGGAGACGCCGCTGAGGGCTGTAGATCCCGTGGAGATGCCGTTGCCCCCTCGGCCCTCGCAACCGGCGAGGGGTCGTGCCGGATTCCGCTGCCTCGCGGACAGCGAGGACGTCGGGCAGGTGCAGAGCCGGGCCGGACGGCTGAAGCCACGGCGGCGGATCGGGATCCTGGAACGAGACCGGAGGCCGGCTCTCTCTCGGCTCAGGAGGCTCACTGAGGTGGAACATGATTTCAGGTTGGCCCCACTGGCCGGCGAACGGGCGCGACCGACGTCGTGCCCGTGGACGGCTGGGCCCCTCAGGTGCCCTGTGGAGGGACCGACAAATGCAGCCCTCCGCCCAACCTGCACACTGCCGACGCGCACGCTGGCGGCGCGCACGCTGGCGGCGCGCACGCTGGCGGTCAAAAGGTGACGTCGAACCACGGATTTCCCCGGATTCGCGTCACCTTTTGACCGCCAGTTGCCGTGGGGGGGTGACCGCCAGTTGCCACGGGGGGGGTGACCGCCAGTTGCCGTGGGGAGGGATCAGACGGAGTAGACCGAGATCGAGTTGCCCTCGATCATGTCCTTCTCCCCCGGGGAGAACAGGGCGCCGCGGCGCAGGTCACCGTGGCGGGAGGTGGACAACTGCAGGGTGAACGTCTGCAGTTCGGCTCCGGTGGGGTCCGTGATGCCCCGGATCTCGTCCGGGGTGGGCAGGTGGAACCACGTCTTGGACAGCCCGCCGTTGAACACGATCAATCCCTTGCTCAGCCCTCCGGGGACGCCGATGAGCAGTTGCAGCAGCCGGCGGCACGGGTCCGACCAGTCCTCCTGCGTCATCGGGGTGCCCTGGTCGTTGAACCACATCAGGTACCCGGGATCACGGGCGGGGTAGGTGTAGGGCTGGCCGGCCAGGAACTCCTTGCGGATGGCGATCAGCCGCCGCGTGGTGGACAGCATGCGCAGCTGGCGGTCGTCGAGGTCCCAATCGGTCCAGGAGATCTCGTTGTTCTGGCAGTAGGCGTTGTTGTTCCCCCGCTGGGTCCTGCCGATCTCGTCGCCCGCGGTGATCAGGGGGACGCCGAGAGAGAGCATGAGGGTGGCCATCAGGTTCCGGGCGGTCTGGGCCCGGGCATCGCGGATGTCCTCGTCCTCGGCGGGACCCTCCACCCCGTGGTTGTAGGACCGGTTGTGCGAGTTGCCGTCCCGGTTGTCCTCACCGTTGGCCTCGTTGTGCTTCTCGTTGTAGGAGACGAGGTCTCGCAGGGTGAAGCCGTCGTGCGTGGTGATGATGTTCACCGAGGCCAGTGCGGACCGACCGGACCCGGCGAACAGGGCTGCGGAACCCGCCAGGCAGTCGGCCAGCCGGGCCGTGGACCCGCCGGAGCCGCCGTGCTCCATGGCGCCGCGGTCGGCGACCCAGAAGTCCCGGACCACGTCGCGGAAGCGGTCGTTCCAGTCCGCCCAGCCCGGCGGGAAGTTACCGGTCTGCCAGCCGCCGATCCCCACGTCCCAGGGCTCGGCGATCAGCTTGGTGCCGGCCAGCACCGGGTCCGCCTGGGCGGCCACGAGGAACGGGTGGTGGCTGGTGAAGTGGTGGGCGCCGTCCCGGCACATGGTCACGGCCAGGTCGAACCGGAAGCCGTCCACCTGGAAGTCGGTGACCCAGCGCCGCAGGGAGTCCAGGGTCATCCGGACCACCTGGGGATCGTTGAAGTTCAGCGTGTTGCCGCAGCCGGTGGTGTCGAGGTATCGACCGGCGGCGTCATGGCGGTAGTAGTGCTGCTCGCCCAGCCCGCGCCAGCAGAACACCGGGCCGCCGGGGCCCTCCTCCGCGGTGTGGTTGTAGACGACGTCCAGGATGACCTCGATCCCGGCCTCGTGCAGCAGCTTGATCATGCCCTTGACCTCGTCCTGCACGGCCTTGGGCCCGCAGGCCCGGGCGGCGGCGGTCGCATAGCCGGGATGGGGCCCGAAGAAGCTGACGGTGTTGTAGCCCCAGTAGTTCTCCAGCCCCAGGCCCTGGAGATGGGACTCGTCCCGGTGGTGATGGATGGGCAGCAGCTCGACGGCGGTGACGCCCAGGTCCCTGAGGTACTCCACCATCACGGGGTGCGCCAGTCCGGCGTAGGTTCCCCGCAATTCCTCCGGGATGCCCGGGTGCAGCTTCGTCTGGCCGATGACATGCGCTTCGTAGACCACCGTGTCCCGCATGGGCACGTGGGGCTTCTGCACGCCGCCCCAGTCGAAGTCCGGGCGCACGCGCACGGACCAGTACCGGCCCTCACGCTCCACGACGGCGTCCCCGTAGGGGTCGATCAACAGCTGCGGCAGGGCCCGCTCCTTGCCGCTGGTCCGCCGTCCGGTGCGGGACACTCCGGGGATGCGGCGGTCACGGGCAACGAAGGCGTAGAGACTGCCGTAGCCGAGACCCGGCACCGTCCCGTGGTGGACGTGGTCGGTGACGTCGAACAGGGGCGCCCGGCGCAGGTCGGCGGCGGTCGGTACGGCATCCGCCGGGAAGTCTGGATCGGTGAAGACGACGTCCAGCGCGGACTGGCCCGGGGCATAGACGGCCACGTTGACCGCTCCGGGGACGTCCACGACCCCGGGCACCGAATCGGCGATGCCCAGCGGGAACGCACGGGAGCGATGGCCGCTGACGTCGTGCAGCTCGGCCGGAACCGCGCCCGTGGGGAGGGAGGTCATGGGCATCAGGAGAGTTCCTCCTGAACCGCCTCCTCGGCCGCCGGGCGTCCCGCGGAGCGCTGGACGGCCACCTCGTACAGCGCGATGCCCACGGCCATCGAGGCGTTGAGGGACTCCATGTCCGAGTCGATGGGAATCGAGACGATCTGGTCGCAGTTCTCCCGGACCAGCCGGGACAGGCCCTTGCCCTCCGAGCCGACCACCAGGCACACCGGTTCCGTGGCCAGCGGCAGTCCGGGCAGGGACTGATCCCCGCCGCCGTCGAGGCCCAGGACGAAGATGCCCAGCTTCTTGAACTCCTGCAGTGCGGTGTTGAGGTTGCCGGCCTGCGCCACGGGGACGCGAACCGCGGCACCGGCCGAGGTCTTCCAGGCGGTGGCGGTCACGCCGACCGACCGGCGGGAGGGGACCACGACGCCGTCGGCCGAGAACGCGGAACCGGAGCGGATGATGGCGCCGAGGTTCCTGGGGTCGGTGATCCCGTCCAGCGCGATGAACAGCGGAGGGGCGGCCTGGTAGCCCTTCTCCCACTTCTGGATCGCCTTCCGGGCCAGCTCCAGGGCGTCGGCGTACTCGTAGGGCGGGACCTGGAGCACGAGGCCCTGGTGGACGGCGTCGTCCGTCATCCGGTCGAGTTCGGCCTTGCTGTTCTCCAGCACCGGGACGCCGCGCTCGGCGGCGAGCTTCAGGGCCTCCCGGACCCGCTCGTCCATCTCCACCCGGGTGGCCACGTGCAGGGCCTTGGCGGGAATGGAGGCGCGCAGGGCCTCCACCACGGAGTTGCGCCCGGCGACGGTCTCGTCACCATGACGGGACCGCGTGTTGCGCGGACCGCCGCGCTTGGCCGCGGAGCGTTCGGACAGCTGCTTGACCCGGTGCGCCTTGTGGTAGACCCGGTCCTCCGCCTTGGGAGTGGGGCCCTTGCCCTCCAGCGCCTTCCGGCCGTGTCCTCCGGTGCCCTTCTGGGGGCCCTTCTTCCCGCTGTTGCCGCGGGAGGATCCGGAGCGTGGTGCTGCGGCCATGTCGGTGGTGCCTTTCTGGCGACGGACGGTCAGGTATCAGGGGACCGCGGTGACCGTTTCCGGGCGCACGGCGGACGGCCATGTACCCTGCGGCTCCCCCGGTGCCCGAGGGCACCGGCCCCCATTCTACGGCCCGGGCCGCCGACCACGTCCGGTCCGTCCGGCAGCTCCCCGGCCGCTGCGCGGCGGCCCTACCGCAGGGACCAGCGGGCGCCGTCCGCGGAGTCCTCCACCACGACGCCGGCCGCGGCCAGGGTGTCCCGGATGGCGTCCGCGGTGGTCCAGTCCTTGGCGGCCCGGGCCGCGGCCCGGGCGTCCAGCTGGGCGCGGATGAGCGTGTCGAGGGCATGCTGCGCGGCCGGATCGGCACCGGACTGCGGCTCGGGGACGTCGTCGAGGCCCAGGACGTGCACCATGGCCTGGACGTCCGCGTAGTGGTCCTCGACGGCCGCCAGGTCACCGGCCGCCAGCGCACTGTTGCCCGCGCGCACGGCGTCATGCAGGACGGCCAGGGCCTGCGGGACGTTGAGGTCGTCCTCCATGGCGGCGCGGAAGGCCGGGGGCACGCTGCTGAACCCGGCCAGGTACACCGCCTCCACGGCCTCGCCGCCACCGGCCGCGCTCGCGCCGGCGGCAGCCTCCTCTCGCTGAAGCTGGGCGTCGGCCACCACGTCGGCGCCGCGGTCCAGGAAGGCCTCGATCCGCTCCACGGCGGCCTCGGCCTCCTGCAGGGAGGTCGGGCGGTAGTCCAGCGGGGACCGGTAGTGGGCCTGGCCGAGGAAGTACCGGACCGCCTTGGGCCGGGCCAGGGCGAGCATCTCCTCCGGGGAGATGGTGTTGCCCACCGACTTGGACATCTTCTCGCCCTCATAGGTGACCATGCCGTTGTGCAGCCAGAAGTTCGCGAACCCGTCCCCGGCGGCCGCCGACTGCGCCAGCTCGTTCTCGTGGTGCGGGAAGCGCAGGTCCAGCCCACCGCCGTGGATGTCGAACCGGTGGCCCAGGTACTTGGTGGCCATCGCCGAGCACTCCAGGTGCCAGCCCGGCCGGCCACGGCCCCAGGGTGACTGCCAGGTCGCCGTGTCCGGGTCGGAGCCCTTGGCTCCCTTCCACAGCGCGAAGTCGCGGGGATCGCGCTTGCCGCGCGGGTCGGCGTCGGGCGCGTCCTGCATGTCCTCCACCCGCTGGCGGGTGAGCTCCCCGTACGCGGGCCAGGAGCGCACGTCGAAGTACACGTCCCCGGAGCCGTCGGCGGCGGGGTAGGCGTGGCCGGCGTCGACGAGGCGCTGGACGAGGGCGAACATCTCGGGGATGTGCCCTGTGGCCCGGGGCTCGTAGGTGGGCCGGCGGACGCCGAGCGCGGCGTAGGCCTGGGCGAACTCCTGCTCGAAGCGGTAGGCGAGGGCGAACCACGGCTCCTCCGCCGGGTACAGGTCGTCCTCCTCGAAGCCTGGAGCGTAGGAGGCGGCGGACTTCTCCAGGATCTTGTCGTCGATGTCCGTGACGTTGCGGACGGACGTGACCTTCAGCCCGGTGTGCTCGAGCCAGCGCACCAGGATGTCGAAGACGATCGCCGAGCGCACGTGGCCCACGTGGGGCATCCCCTGCACCGTGGCACCGCAGTAGTAGAGGGACACCTCGCCCTCGGTCAGGGGAACGAAGTCCCGTACCGTCGCGGTCCTGGTGTCATAGAAGCGTTGTGCCACGGTTGTGGATTCTAGTCCAGTGCACCCGGGCCCCAGTCAGGCGCGGGACGGGCCACCGGCAGCGTGCTGCTCAGCCCAGCGGGTAGACCAGGGCGGTGGCGACGGCGGCCAGCCCCTGCCCCCGACCGGTGAACCCGAGGGCATCGGTCGTGGTCCCCGAGACCGCCACCGGCGCCCCCGCCGCCTCGGACAGCACCCGTTCGGCCTCGGCGCGTCGCTTGCCGACCTTCGGCCGGTTGCCGACCAGCTGGACGGCCACGTTGCCGATCCCGAAGCCGGCCTCACCGACCAGTCGCGCCGCCTCGGCCAGCAGCGTGACGCCGGCCGCGCCGGACCACTCGGGCCGCGAGGTCCCGAAGTGCTGCCCCAGGTCACCGATCCCGGCGGCGGAGAACAGCGCATCGCAGATCGCGTGGGCGACCACGTCGCCGTCCGAGTGTCCGGACAGGCCGGGCTCACCGGGCCAGTGCAGGCCGGCCACCCACAGGGGGCGGTCCAGGCCCTCGGGGGCGAAGGCGTGGACGTCGGTCCCGATCCCCGTCCGGGGCAGGGCGGGGAGTCCTCGGTCGGTCATCGTTCCTCCTGCAGCAGGGCCCGGGCCAGCACCAGGTCCAGGGGCGTGGTCACCTTGAAGCCCAGCGGATCACCGGGCACCACGGCGACCCGGTGGCCGGCCGCCTCCATGACCATCGCGTCGTCCGTCAGCGCGGAGCCTCCGGCGGCCGCGCGGTGCGCCGCCTCCAGCGCGGTCAGGTCGAATCCCTGGGGGGTCTGGACGGCGCGCAGGGCCGCGCGCGACGGCGTGCCGGTCACCCATTCCGGCTCGTCGTCCAGGCCGGATCCCTCTTCGGCGTCCGACGCGGCCTTCTCCCGGGTATCGCCCGGGACCGAGACGGTCTTGATGGTGTCCACCACCGGCAGGCCGGGCACGACGGCGGCCGCGCCGGCTTCCAGCGTCGCGGTCACCGCGCGGAAGACCGACGGGGGGACGAAGGGCCGGGCCGCATCGTGGACGAGGACGGCGTGGCGGCCGAACGGACCGGCCGTATGGTCGGACATGGCACCGGCCCGGACCGCCGCGAGCCCGGCCCGCACCGAGTCGGCGCGCTCGGCCCCGCCCGGCACGGTGTCCACGGGCAGTCCGGTCCGGGTGGCGAAGTCGCGGCAGACGTGTTCGAGGGGTTCAGCGGCGTCGGCATCGGCGGGCACGACCACCACGACCCTGGCCAGGTCGAGAGCGGCTGCCCGGCCGGCCCGCGCCACCGAGTCCAGGCAGTGCTGCAGCATCGTGCGGCCGTCGCCGAGGTCGACCAGGGCCTTGTGCAGGCCGGCCTGCAGGCGGGAGCCGCTTCCGGCGGCGACGATCAACAGGGTCGAGCGCATGGTGCCAGTCTAGGTTCAGAGTCCGGCGGCCGCCCCGTCGGGGCAGACGTCCCGACCGGCTCACGGGCCCGAGCGCCCCGGCTTCGAGCGCCCCGGGCACATGCAGCCGCGGGGCCTGGAGGCCTCAGGCGGCGAGGGTTTCGTCCAGCAGTTCGCCGGCCTCGTCCTCGGAGGTCTTCTTGGCCAGTGCGAGCTCGGAGACGAGCACCTGGCGGGCCTTGGCCAGCATGCGCTTCTCTCCGGCGGACAGCCCGCGGTCCTGGTCCCGGCGCCACAGGTCGCGCACGACCTCGGCCACCTTGATGACATCCCCCGAGGCCAGCTTCTCCAGGTTGGCCTTGTAGCGGCGCGACCAGTTGGTGGGCTCCTCAGTGAATTCCGCCTGGAGGACGCGGAACACCTCTTCGAGGCCCTCACCGTCCACGATGTCCCGCACGCCCACCAGGTCCACGTTCTCCGCCGGCACCTCGATCGTGAGGTCGCCCTGGGCCACCTTCAGCTTGAGGTACATCTTCTCTTCACCCTTGATGGTGCGCATCTTGATCTCTTCGATCCGCGCGGCACCGTGGTGGGGGTAGACGACAGTTTCTCCGACCTCAAAAACCATGTGAGTGGTCCCCTTTCACTCCGATCGAGTTTACCACGTCACATTTTCGGGGCGCGTGTCGCTGCTTGCACCCCGGACGAGAACCGACACAATTCTCCCCCGCGGCACCGGAGCGGACCCTCCCCGGCGCCGTCACGGGCCCGTCGCGCGGCAGGGCGAGGCGGCACCGGTGCGGTAGTCTCATGTCAGCACCGCGCCCTGTCATCAGTCGTGCCCGACGGCACTGCGGATGACCCCGGCGCACGTTGTCCGCACCCGAGGAGATCCCACCGTGAAGCTCGCCGCCCGCAAGGCCACCGCCCGCAACGCCGCCGTGGCCGGCCTGGCTGCCGTCGCCCTGCTGGGCGCCACCGGCTGCAGCGCCATCAACCAGCAGGCCACCACCCTGCAGTACGCCCCGTCGGATGGCATCGTGGCCAACGTCGGCGAGGCCGAACTGCGCAACATCGCCCTGATCACCAGCGGACCGGACACGGAGGCCCGCTACATCGGCACCATCGCCGCCGACACCTCCGAGCAGGACCTCGAGGTCAGCATCACGGTGGCCGGCACCGAGACCCTGTTCTCCGTCCCGGCCGGTGAGTCGCTGAAGCTCGAGGACCCGGCCAACGAGCAGGTCATCCCCAGCTCGGGCGGCTTCCCGGGCAGCATGGTCGAGGCGACCGTCGAGGTCACCGGCGGTCCCGAGGCCGCCACGGAACAGGTCGACATCACCGTCCTCGACGGCACCCTGCCGGAGTACCGTCCGTTCGTGCCCGGCGGCGCGAACCCGGCCACCGACGATCACCTCTACGCGACCCCGGCTGCCGAGGAAGGCGGCCACTGACCGCGGCCCCGAGGGGCACCGGAACACCGAACGACGTCGAAGGGCCGGCACCACGCGGTGCCGGCCCTTCGCCGTCGTCGTCCATGCCACCTCGGTGGCGGCCGGCGCGCACGGTACGATCCGGCGGGGTGCCAGGGCACCGCACTCAGTGTGTCGGCCGCCCCGGGGCCCGTGCCCGCCGGCCGCCGAGCACGGGCACGCGGGCTCAGTGGACGGCGTACGTCGCTCCGAGCTCTTCGGCCAGCTTCTCCAGGTCCTTCGACTCCGGCTCCACCGCCTCCCCGCCGCCGGTGTCCCCGGCGTTGGAGGTATCGGCCACGAACCAGCCCGGTCCCTGCGCCACGGGCACCTCACCGCCGGCGCTGGCCAGCATCTCCAACGCCTCCTGCACGGCCGCCGCATCGTCCGACCACGTCATCAGGACGGTCGTCCCGCACTGGCGGCCCGGTAGCCCCGTGGGTTGCGCCTCGACCATGAACGTGTAGTCCCCGCTGGCCTCGTCCGGGCACCCGAACTGCTCATCCACCGCCGCGAAGAGGGCATTGAGGCTGTCGAACCGCTGACCGGACACTGACGCCGTCGGCGTGGCCGACCCGGCGGTCCCAGACCCCGGCGTGGTGGTGGTGGGCGAGGCAGCCGCGGAGGAGGCCTCCTCCCGGTTGTAGGTCGCAGCATCGTGCCCGGCGGTCTGGTGGCCGCCGCCGGTCTGGTCCCCGCCGCCGCATCCGGTCAGCAGCAGCCCGGTTGCCAGTGCAGCCGCCACGCACTGCGGGGCACTACGGGCTCGACTGGCGCTCATCTCGTCGTCCTTCCGCCGGGTGTCCACCGCACCGGGCGGGCCCCGGCCGAAGGCACAGGTCGGGAAGGCAGGCGATCGGCGGTCAGCAGGGCCAGCGTGGCGGGTGCTACCGGAAGACTGGACCTGTCCCGGCGGACCCGCAAGGCTTCGTCGGCGCAGCTGCCGGCAGCGGGTGGTCCGGCATGCCGGGGGCACGCCTCGAGGCATGCCCGCCACCACGACGGCGCCCCGGCCAGCACCGGGAGCGGGTACGCCTTAGGGCTCGAACTTGTAGCCGAGCCCGCGCACCGTCACGAGGTACCGGGGGTGGGAGGGGTCGGGCTCGATCTTGCCCCGCAGCCGTTTGACGTGGACGTCGAGGGTCTTGGTGTCCCCCACGTAGTCCGATCCCCAGACGCGGTCGATCAGCTGGCCACGGGTGAGCACGCGTCCGGAGTTGCGCAGCAGCATCTCCAGGAGCTCGAATTCCTTCAGCGGCAGGGACACCTGCTCGCCGTTCACGGAGACGACGTGGCGCTCGATGTCCATCCGCACCGGGCCGGCCTGGACGGTCGAGCTGATGAGCTCCTCCGGCTCGCCCTGGCGGCGCAGCACCGCGCGGATGCGGGCCACCAGTTCGCGGGAGGAATAGGGCTTGGTGACGTAGTCGTCCGCACCGAGCTCCAGGCCGACCACCTTGTCGATCTCGGAGTCCTTGGCGGTGAGCATGATCACTGGGACGTTGGAGCGCTGGCGCAGCTGGCGGCAGACCTCGGTGCCGGACTGGCCGGGCAGCATCAGGTCCAGGAGCACCAGGTCGGCTCCGGCCCGGTCGAATTCCACGATCGCCTCGTTGCCGTCGGCCACGACCTCGACTTCGAAGCCCTCCTTGCCGAGCAGGTAGGACAGCGGGTCGCTGAACGACTCCTCGTCCTCCACGATCAGAATCCGGCTCACGTCTGGGCTCCTTCCCCGGCGGCAGGCGCGTTGCCGCCCCGTGCATTCACTGACCTGCCGAGCTGCACACCAGCATCGGGTTCCATCTCAGGAAGACGGACCGTGAACGTCGAGCCCCGGCCCGGCTGGGACCAGACGGTCACTTCCCCTCCATGATTCGAGATTACATGTTTGACGATGCTCAGTCCGAGACCGGTACCGCCCGTCTGGCGCGACCTGGCGGCGTCGATCCGGTAGAAGCGCTCGAAGATCCGGTCCTGTTCCTCCTCCGGGATCCCGACCCCCTGGTCGGTCACCGAGATCTGCGCCAGACCGCGCACGGACTTCAGCCCGACCCCCACCGTGGTGTGGTCCGGGGAGTAGCGCACGGCGTTGTCGATGAGGTTGCGCAGGGCGGTCATCAGCTGGTCCGGGTCCCCGTGCACCGTGGAGTCGACCCGGCCGGCCACGCGGATGTCGATGTCGCGCGCCTCCGCCTGCAGCCGGGAACGGTCCACGGCCTCGCCGACGATCCGGTTGAGGTCCACCGGCTGACCGGCCCGCACCGTGTCCTTGGCCTGGAGGCGGGACAGCTCGATGATGTCCTGGACCAGGGCGGTGAGACGGGTGGACTCCACGCCCAGCCGGCCCGCGAACCGGCGCACGGCCTCCTCGTCGTCGGCGGCGTCGTGGATGGCCTCGGCCAGCAACGAGATGGCCCCGACCGGGGTCTTCAACTCGTGGGAGACGTTGACCACGAAGTCGTGGCGCATGGCCTCGGTCCGGGAGATCTCGGAGCGGTCATCGGCGAGGATGAGGATGTACTCGTCCGCAAGCGGCGCCACGCGCAGCTGCACCACGAGGGTGCCCTGGCCCACCGGCCCGCGCGGGAGCTCGTAGCGGCGGTCCACGATGATCCCGTCGGCGCGGACCCGGTCCGTCAGCTCCAGCAGTTCGTCGTGGACCAGGCTGTGGCCGCGGACCAGGCCGAAGGCGTACGCGGACGGATTGGCCCGGACCACCCCGTTGACGGCGTCGACCACCACGTACGCTCGGCCGATGACGGACAGGACCTCGGCGGCACCGTCCGGGATGCTGGGTTCACCCACCGTCAGGTGCAGGGCGCGGCTGCGCTCGGAGACACGGAACGCCACCATGGACAGCACGCCGAGCACGAGGCCGATGAGGCCACACACCACTCCAACCACCACGGGATCCGTCACGCGATCCAGACTACCCATCAGGTTTGCCCCTGCCCTCCACAGGGCATACTGGCACCGGGACGTTCCCGCGGTTCAGCGATCGTTCACCTTCCATGGGAAGGATGACCGAGGACCCGTGCCCCTGCCGGGGTGCCCGTGCCACTGCTCCGCCGGGACATATTCGAGACCATCGACCGGAAAGAGGAACCATCCATGCGTGAACTGTTCCAAGCTGACCTGAAGGCCCTGGGCGACCAGCTGTTGGAGATCGCTGGCCTCGTCCGCGAGGCCATGGAGAAGGCGCGGACCGCCTTCGAGACCGCTGACGTGGAGCTGGCCGAGGCCGTCATCTCCGAGGATGCCCGGATCGACTACCTGCAGACCGCCGTCGACGAGAAGGCCATCGAGCTGCTGGCCCTGCAGGGCCCGGTGGCCACCGACCTGCGCTCCGTGGTGGGCGCGCTGCGGATGAGCTCCTCCCTGGAACGCATGGGTGACCTGGCCCGGCACATCGCCCAGCAGGCCCGCCGCCGCTACCCGGACCTGGCGGCACCCGAGTCCATCCGCGCCGACTTCAAGGAGATGGCCGATCACTGCGTGGCCGTGGCCACCGAGGTCGAGAAACTCCTGGCCACCCACGAGTCGGTCCACGCCCAGGAGATCGTCAGGCACAACGTCGCCATCAACGAGCTGCACGCGAAGAACTTCAAGACCGTCAACTCCCCCGGCTGGACGGCCAGCGGGGCCACCACCGCCGACGTCGCGCTGGCCTCACGGTTCTTCGAGCGCTTCGCCGACCACGGGGTGTCCGTGGCCCGCAAGGTCACCTACCTGGCCACCGGCGAGTGGGAGCCGGTCATCGAGGTCGACTGATGCGCCGCGGCCCGGGCCGCAACCGTCCTTCAACGACGTCGGCCGTCACCTTCCGCGGAAGGTGACGGCCGACGTCGTCGTCCCGGCGGGCGTTACTTCTGGGCGCCCTGGGCGGCCACGGCGGCGGCGCCGGCGGCAGCGGCCTCCGGGTCCAGGTAGCGGCCGTGCGCCGTGATCGGCTTCAGGTCCTCGTCCAGCTCGTAGTACAGCGGGATGCCGGTGGGGATGTTGAGCCCGGCGATGTCCTCGTCGGAGATGCCGTCCAGGTGCTTGACCAGGGCCCGCAGCGAGTTGCCGTGCGCTGCGATCAGCACGGTCTTGCCGGCCTTCAGGTCCGGCACGATTTCGGACTCCCAGTAGGGCAGCAGCCGGGTCATCACGTCCTTGAGGCACTCGGTCCGCGGGGCGTCCTCGCCCAGCTCGGCGTAGCGCGGGTCCCCCGCCTGGGACCATTCGGAGGAGTCGTCCAGCGCCGGCGGCGGGGTGTCATAGGAGCGGCGCCAGACCATGAACTGTTCCTCGCCGAACTCCTCGCGGATCTCGGTCTTGTCCTTGCCCTGCAGGGCGCCGTAGTGGCGCTCGTTCAGCCGCCAGTCGCGCTTGACCGGGATCCACTGCCGGTCGGCGGTCTCCAGGGCCAGGTTGGCCGTGGTGATGGCGCGCTTCAGCAGCGAGGTGTACAGCACGTCCGGCAGCAACCCCTCCTCGACGAGCAGTTCGCCACCACGGACGGCCTCCTGGCGGCCCTTCTCGGTGAGCGGGACGTCCACCCAGCCGGTGAACAGGTTCTTCTCATTCCAGTCGCTCTGGCCATGCCGCAGCAGGACGAGCTTGTACGGGGTCTCAGCCATGGCCACATCCTATAGGCGGGCCGGACCCCGGCACCGTCAGTAGCCGGAGTGCGACGGGCCGCCCCGGCCGAACATCCTCAGCTCGCTCCGCGGTCCGGCCAGGTACACGGCGGCCACGCACAGGGCCGCGATCTGGAACAGGCCGAAGCCGGCGCCGAGGCTGCTGATGGAGCCCAGGAAGGTCAGTACGCCGACCACCCCGGCCACGCCGGTGAGGATCAGCCAGAACGACTTCTGCTTCTGGCCGGCCCGCTCGAACTGCTCGGCGGGCCGGGTCAGGCAGTCGCCCAGCGCCCAGACCTCGAGGACCACGGCCACCACCGACAATGCGACATACAGCCAGTTCTCGATGGAGGTGACCAGGATCCAGACGCTCATGGGGACAGCCTAACGGTGGGCGTGGTCCGGGGACGCGGCGGCGCGCAGTGCCTGCACGAGGTCCTCCCACAGGTCGTCCACGTGCTCGATCCCGCAGCTGAGCCGCAGCAGTCCGGCCGGGACGGTCTCCGGCTCCGCGGCGAAGCGCCGCCGCCGCTCGACGAGCGACTCCACCCCGCCCAGCGAGGTGGCCGGCACCCACAACCGCAGGGCCCGCACCGCGGCGTCGGCCGCGGCGGCGGAGGCGTCCCCGCCCGCGGTGGCCGGCTCAGTCCCGGCACCGGCGACCTCGATGGTCAGCACGGCGCCGAAGCCGCCGTGCATCTGCCGCGCCGCCAGCGCGTGCTGCGGGTGGTCCTCCAGGCCCGGGTAGCGCACGGCGGCGATCGGCAGGGACCCGTCCCGCCGGGCTGCCTCGGCCCGGCGGGCCAGTTCGGCCGCGTTGGCCTGCGAGCGCTCGAGCCGCAGGGCGAGGGTGCGCATGCCGCGCAGGGCCAGGAACGCCTCCATCGGCCCGGCGATGGCCCCGTGCAGGGTGCGATGGGCGTGCAGCCGGGACTGCAGCTCCGGGTCGGCCGTGACCGCCGCGCCCATGACCACGTCGGAGTGCCCGGCCAGGTACTTGGTCACCGAGTGGACCACGACGTCGGCCCCCAGCTCGAGCGGCCGCTGCACCAGGGGCGTGGCGAAGGTGTTGTCCACGACGACGAGCGCACCGGCCGCGTGCGCGGCCTCGGTGAGCGCGGGCAGGTCGGCGACCTCGAGCATCGGGTTGGTCGGGGACTCGAGCCACAGGATCGAGGCCGGCTGGCGGCCGGCAACCGGGCCGGCGTCGGGAGAGCCGGAAGGGCTCCCCGGGGCCCCGCCGGCGGCGGAGCCCCCGCCGAGCGCGTCGATGACCGCCGCGGTGTCGGTGATGTCCACCTGGTCCACCGTCAACCGGCCGGAGCCGCCCAGGCCCTCCAGCAGCGAGGTCAGGCCGTTGTAGGCGTGCTGCGGGGCGACGACGCGGGCACCCACCGGGACCAGGTGCAGCGCCGCGGCGATGGCGGCCATGCCGGAGGAGAACAGCAGGGCCGGCGTGGCCTGCGGGTCCGGCACTCCCTCGAGGGCGGCGAGCAGCTCCTCGGCCCCGTCCCAGGAGGGATTGGACATCCGGCCGTACACCCGGCGGTCGGCGGTGCCGCCCGCCTCCCACCCCACGTAGGTGGAGGTGAGGTGCACCGGCTCGTTGACGGGAGCGTCGACCTCCTTGGCGGGACGGGCGGCACTGACCAACAGGGTTTCGGGATGCATGGGCCACATCGTACGTCCGCCACTGCGGCCGGCCTGTGGATCGTGCCGCACCGTGACGCCGCCGCCGGTAGGCTGGACCGGTGACCGAGATGCCTGCCGCCGCCGTCCCCGGAGCCCGTGGGCGGGGCGTGTTCATTGCTTTCGAGGGCGGTGACGGTTCCGGCAAGTCCACCCAGGCCCGGCTGCTGGTCGAGCGGCTCCGCGCCGCGGGCCATGACGTGCTGCAGACCCGGGAGCCGGGCGGGACCGAGATCGGCGAGCGGCTCCGCGCGCTCGTGCTGGATCCGCAGTACGCCCCCGTCGACGCCGTCACCGAGGCCCTGCTGTTCGCCGCCTCCCGCTCCGCCCACGTGCGGCAGCTGGTGGAGCCGGCCCTGGCCGCCGGCCGCATCGTGGTCACCGATCGCTACGTGGACTCCTCCGTGGCCTACCAGGGCGCCGGACGGGACCTCGGTACCGGGACGGTCGCGCGGCTGAATGACTGGGCCACGAACGGCCTGCATCCGGACCTCACCGTCCTGCTGGACGTGGACACCGCCACCGCCGCTGCTCGACGGACGGCTCGCGAGCAGTCCGCGGGGGGCGCGGGCCCGGACCGGATGGAGTCCGAGCCGGAGGCCTTCCACGAGCGCATCCGCCGGGCCTTCGCCGAGCGCGCGGCCGCTGATCCCGGCCGCTATCTGGTGCTGGATGCCGCGCGGCCGGTCGGCGAGCTGGCCGAGGCGGTGCTGGAGCGGGTCACCGCTCTGCTGGAGGGGCGTGAGTCCTCCGGGGCGATGGCGCCCGACGGGACGCCGTCCGCGGGGAGCCGGCCATGACCGCGCCCGCCGGAGCCGTGCCCGCCGAGCAGTCGTCCACGGGCCCCGCGCCCGCCTGGGCCGAGCTCGCCGGCCAGCAGGCCGCCGTCGAGCAGCTGTCCCGGGCCGCCGCCGCGGACCGGCCCACGCACGCCTGGCTGTTCACCGGCCCGCCGGGCTCCGGACGGTCGAACGCGGCCCGGGCGTTCGCCCAGGCGCTGCAGTGCGAGGTCCAGGACCCGGCGCGGCGTGGCTGCGGCAGCTGCCATGCCTGCCTGACCGTGTCCGCCGGGACTCACGCGGACGTGAAGGTGCTGGCCACGGAGAACGTCACCTACCGGATCGACGAGGTCCGGGACCTCATCGCCCTCGCCCAGGACCGGCCCACCTCCGGCCGCTGGCGCATCTTCATCATGGAGGACGCGGACCGGATGACGGAGCGGGCCACGAACGTGCTGCTCAAGGCGATCGAGGAGCCCCCCGAGCGGACCATCTGGATGCTGTGCGCCCCCTCCCCCGCCGACGTGCTGGTCACCATCCGGTCCCGCTGCCGCCAGGTGGGCCTGCGGATCCCCGCCGTGCAGGCCGTGGCGGACCTCCTGGTGGAACGCGACGGGCTGGACCCGGATCTGGCCCTCTTCGCCGCCCGCGCCTCCCAGTCCCACGTGGGCATGGCGCGGCGGCTGGCCCGGGACGAGGGCGCCCGCTCGCGCCGCGAGTCCGTGGTGCACCTGCCGCTGCGCGTCAAGGCCACCTCGGATGCCGTGGCGATGGCCAAGGAGCTCGTGGAGGTCACCCAGCAGGAGGCCGCCGCCTCGGCCGAGGTCCGCAATGCCGAGGAGCGGCGGGGCCTGCTGCGCTCGCTGGGCCTGGCCGAGGACGAGAAGGTGCCCGCCAAGCTCCGTCACCACGTGAAGCGGCTCGAGGACGCCCAGACGGCGCGGAACAAGCGCTCCGTCCACGACACCCTGGACCGGGCCATGATCGACCTCACCGGCCTGTTCCGGGACGTGCTGGCCTTGCAGCTGGGCACCGACGCGGAACTGGTCAACGAGCACCTGCGCGACGAACTGGCCTCCTATGCCCGGGCGGCCTCCCCGGAACGGACGGTGCAGCGGATCGATGCCGTGTCCACCGCCCGGCGCCGTCTGGCCGGCAACGTCCCGCCCCTGCTGGCGCTGGAGGCGATGGCCACCAGCTTCCTCCCGGACCGCATCCTCGACCGACGACCGCCCGACCACCCCTGAGAGGCCCCGCGTGCGCCCGAGCCACACCGATGCCCCCCGTCACTCCGGCAGCCGCCCCGGCGTTCTCGCCGGCCGCCCCCGCCCTCTCGCCGGCCATCGGGCTCCCCTGGCCGCCGCGCTCCTGGTCGCCGGCCTCCTCCTGAGCGGCTGCACCCCCGGGGGCGGCGGGGACGGCGAGACGGGCACGGGGCCGGTCGGGGCGGCGTCGGGAAGCGGGCAGGAGGCCACCGGCGCCTCCGGCGCGGCCGCGCCCGCAGGGGTGCCCGAAGGCCTGCAGGACTATTACGCCCAGGACCCGCAGTGGCAGGGCTGCGAACAGGACCGGGGCGACTTCGAGTGCGCCACCGTCAATGTCCCGCTGGACTACGCCGATCCGGGCGGGGACAGCATCGAGCTGGCCCTGGTCCGCTCGGCCGGGGCCGGCGGGGACGCACCCCACCTGTTGGTCAATCCCGGCGGGCCGGGCGTCTCCGGCGTGGACATGGTGGTCGAGGGACTGGACTACGCGGTCTCCGCGGACGTCCAGGAGCACTACACCGTGGTCGGCTTCGATCCCCGCGGGGTGTCCCGGTCCACCCCGATCACCTGCCTGACGGACGAGGAGCTGGACGAGGCCCGGGAAGGCCATGTCGACCCCTCCACGGACGAGGGGCTGCAGGAACTGCGCGAGTCTGCCCGCGAGTTCGCCGAGGCTTGTGATGAGCACACCGGAGAGGTCCTGGGACACGTGGACACGGAGAGCTCGGCACGGGACATGGACCTGTTGCGGGCCGTGCTCGGGGACGAGCGGCTGAACTTCCTGGGCTTCTCCTACGGGACCGACCTGGGGGCCACCTATGCGGGGCTGTTCCCGGGGAACGTGGGACGCATGGTGCTGGACGGCGCCATGGACCCATCCCTGCCCGAGTCCGAGGTGGTGCTGGCCCAGGCCGCGGCCTACGAGGAGGCCCTGCGGTCCTGGGCCGAGTACTGCCTGGCCGGCAGCGACTGCCCGCTCTCCGGCACCCCGGAGAACGCGGTGGCCCAGGTCCAGCGCCTCCTGAAGCAGGTGGAGCAGTCCCCGATGACCGCCTCCGACGGACGCCAGGTCCCGGTCAGCACCCTGGTGTCCGGGATGATCGTCGCGCTGAACGCGGACGAGAGCTGGCCCGTGCTGACCATGGCCGTCCAGGACGCGATGAACGGCAGTCCCGACCTCATGCTGCACCTGGCCGACCTGGGCGCCGGGCGGCAGGAGGACGGCACCTACGACTCCAACGTCACCGCCGCGATCACCGCCGTGAAGTGCCTCGACGGGTCGGCGTCCGCAGACACGCGGGCGCTGCGCGAGCAGGCGGCGCAGCTGGACGAGGCCTCCCCGACGCTCGGGCGGTTCCTGGCCTACTCCGGACTGTACTGCGCAGTGTGGCCCGAGGCGCCGGTGGGCGAACCGGCCCCGGTCAGTGCCCCGGGCGCGGCGCCGATCGTGGTCATCGGGACCACCGGGGACACCGCCACCCCCTATGAGTGGGCGCGGGTCCTGGCGGACCAGCTGGAATCGGCCGTGCTGGTGACGTGGGAGGGCCAGGGCCATACCGCCTACGGCCGGGCCGGGGACTGCATCGAGAACGCCGTGGACGCCTACCTCATCGACGGGACCGTGCCCGAGGACGGGCTGACCTGCGATTGAGGCGTGACTACCGCCGGCTGGATGGCGGCCGCACCGCGGCCGGTCAGCGCGGGTGAGCGTCAGCGGCCGGTGACCAGTGCGGGGACGTCCCGAACGGAGGGCACGACGACGGTGGCGCCGGCCCCGGTGAGCGCGGACTCGTCGTGGTAGCCGGAGAGCACCCCCACCGTCAGTCCCGCCCCGGCCCGCTGTCCGGCGCGGATGTCTCCGACGGTGTCCCCCGCGACCAGCACGGAGCGGACGTCGTCCAGGTCCAGGGCCAGCAGGGCGGTGAGGATCATGTCCGGGTACGGCACGCCCCGGCCGGCGTCCGAAGGACACAGGCTCAGGTCCGAGACGCCCATCCACCCCAGCGACTCCAGGATCATGTTCTGCGTATGCCGGGCGAATCCGGTGGTCAGCACGATCTTCATCCCCGCCTCGCGCAGTTCCGCCATGGCCTCGGCGGCTCCCTCCACCGGCTTCACCCCCCGCTCGGCGAGCAGTTCGTCGTAGGTGCTCTCGAAGCGCCGGTTGGCCCGATGGGCGACGACCGCGTCCTCGGGGAAGATCGAGCGGAAGACCTCGTGCCGGGAGGCGCCCCGGGACTCGCGGAAGTATCCGACCATCGCGTCGTAGCGCGAGCCGCCGGGCTCGATCCCCTCCGCGCGGATGGCCGTGCTGAATGCCTCGTCCTGCAGCCCGCCCTCATCGACCGTGGTCCCGGACATGTCCAGCACGGCCAGCTTCAGGGGACGCCGCAGGCGGAGGTCACGCCCCGGACAGGCGGTGGATGGCATCGTCACGTCTGTTCTCCCCTAGGCGACGGCCCGGCGGGTGCCGGAGCCTGAATCATGGTCGTACCACTTCACAGCACCCATCTGTCCGCAGGTTGGCCATGAAGTGAACGTCATCTGTGGGTTGTGGACCTCGCCGGCCACGCCGTCCCCGACCTTCCTGCCCATGGCTCCGTGACCCGCTTTGCCCGGCAGGCCACCGTGCCGCTACCATGGATAGCCGTGGCACCCGTACGGCGGGTGCTGCGAGAACGCCTCCTTAGCTCAGCTGGCCAGAGCAGCTCCCTCGTAAAGAGCAGGTCGCCGGTTCGAATCCGGCAGGGGGCTCTGACACAGACGCGCTCCGTCACCGGGATCACGGCCCGGGGCGGAGCGTTTCTGCTTCCTCCACCGCGGCGATGACCTTCTCCGCCCGGCGGCCCACGGACTGCAGCGAGGCCTGGCCGAGCCGGAACATGGCGGCCGCCTGCGCGGTGGTGGCCAGGTCGTTGGCGGCCCGGGACAGCACCCGGTGCAGGTCGGAGGCCGCCTGGGGGACCTCCAACCCCCGCTCCGGGTGCACACGGCGGGCCTCGACGCACAGCTGCCGCACGCGCGGCAGCAGCTCGGTCAGCACGTTGCCGGCGTTCACCAGCCCGTTCATCTCGTCCTGCGGGATGGTGCCGCTTCGCTGCGCCTCGTCAACCACCTGCCAGTAGCGGTCCAGGGACCGGGCGAACCAGTCATGGCAGCGCCGCCACAGGTCCGTGCCGAGCTCGCGCTCGTCCTTCCTCCTCTGGCGTCCGCGCGCGAAGGGTCCGGCAATCATGGGCGGCGCCCTCCCACGCCGGCGTGGGCGGCGTGCTCGGCATCGCCGGCGCCCCGGGCGCCAGCCTCGGTGACGAGCAGCACCTTGCCGGTGCGGTCGGCCTCCTCGAACCGGTCCTGCGCCTCGGCCGCGTGCTCCAGCGGGAAGGTGGCGTCCGTCGTCGTGCGGATCTTGCCGGCGCTGACGAGGGGCCAGAGCTGTTCACGGACCTGGCGCATGATCTCGGCCTTCTCCCGGACCGGACGCGGCCGCAGCAGGGTCCCGGTCACCGATCCGTTGACGCCCATCAGCTTCCCGAGCGGCAACGTCCCCGAGCCCCCGCCCTGCAGGCCGATGACCACCAACCGGCCACCACGGGCCAGTGCGTCCACGTTGCGTTCCAGGTACTTCGCCCCGATGACGTCCAGGATCACGTCCGCGCCGTGCCCGCCGGTGAGCTCCCGCACGCGGTCCACGAAGTCCTCCTCGCGGTGATTGATGGCGGCTTCCGCCCCGAGCTCGAGGCAGCGCCGGACCTTCTCCGGGCTGCCGGCGGTGGCCAGCGGACGCGCGCCCAGCGCGGCCAGCATTTGCAGGGCGAAGGAGCCGATGCCGCCGGTCCCGCCGTGCACCAGCACCCAGTCCCCGGCCTGCACGCCCGCCTCCATCACGAGGTTGGACCAGCACGTGGCCGCCACCTCCGGCAGCCCGGCCGCCTCGGTGAGGGAGACGCCGTCGGGCACGGGGACCACCTGCCCCTCGGGGACCGTGACGTACTCCGCGTAGCCCCCGCCGGTGAGCAGCGCGCAAACCGGCGTGCCGAAGTCCCAGGCCCCGACGCCGGCCCCGGTCTCCTCGATCGTCCCGGAGACCTCCAGCCCCGGCCCCTCCGGGGCGCCGGGCGGCACCGGGTAGTTCCCGGCCCGCTGCAGCACGTCCGCCCGGTTGATGCCGGCGGCGGTCACCCGGATGAGCACCTCCCCGGGTCCCGGGACCGGGATCTCGGAGTCGACGACGGCGACGACCTCACGGCCGCCGGCGCCGGTGTAGGAGATGGCTTGCATGGTGGGGTGGGACACGTCCCGCGGCTGCGTGCTCATGGTTCCTCCGTGGCTCGGGCGATCTGTCAGTGCCTCTCAGGGCTCCGACCATGATCCCCCGCCCGGCGGGTCCCCTGCCACCCGGACGGCCACGCCGCGATGGCCGTCTAGACTGGACCTTCCGGGATGGTTGTCCGAGCGGCCGAAGGAGCTGGTCTTGAAAACCAGTGTGCGGTAACCCCGTGCCAAGGGTTCGAATCCCTTACCATCCGCGTGAATACAGGGAGGCGGCCCCGCTCAGCGGGGCCGCCTCCGCCTGAGCGGCCGCTGAGCGCCTTGCGGGTGGCCTCGTGTCCGCTGCTGGAACACCATGGGACTTACCCCGAGAGATGCCACGGCACTGTCGCTGTGTCGGCTGCACCAGTGCCGTCTCCGTTTCCACCCGGATCCTATAGATGAACTGGTTGGTCTTCTGCCAGCGTCCAGGGGAAGATCGGCCGTTCCTTGGCGGCGAAGGCGCGTCGTCCCTCGGCCAGGTCCGCGCCGGTCCGGAAGTCGTCCCAGGTTTGGGCCCAGTCGGCCTCATAGGCCTGGCGGGCGTCGTCGGAGGTGTCCACACCCGAGCCTCGTTCGGCGTAGCCGTCCAGCAGGCGCTTGTGGGATACGTTGGAGAACAGGGACCGAGACTGGATGGTTGACACGACCCCGGAGGCTTGCGCCGCGAACGTCTCGGCCTCGAACAGCACGGTGACGAGCCCCCACTGCTCCGCTTGTGCAGCGGTCACCTCGGAGGCGGTCAGCAGCAGGTATTTCGCGCGATCCATGCCCACCCGGTCTGCCAGCCGTTCGAGCCCGGCCCGCGGATAGACAATGCCCAGCTTTGAGGGGGTGACGGCAATACGGGCGGTGGAGGACGCCACCACGACGTCGGCCGCGGCCGCGATCTGCCAGCCCCCTCCCATGCAGATTCCTTCGACGAGGGCTACGGTTGGCTTCCGGGCGGCCCGGATGGCCGCGTCGGCTTCGCTCAATCGGTCCGTGCCCGGACCGGCTGAACCGTCATCGGCCCCGTCGAAGAGCACCTGGTCGAACTGGTCGAGTCCTGCCCCGGCGCAGAAGTTTCCGTCGGCGCCCTCCAGGGTGATGACCGCGACGTCCGGATCGGCGTCAAGTTGAGTGACCGCCTCGGTCAGTTCTAGGCACATGGCCTTGGTCAGCGAGTTCTTGTGGCTGGGCCGGTCCAGGATCATGCGGCCGATGCCATCGTTGACGCCGACCGTGATGCCGCCGGTTTTGCTGGTCGCGCTCATCGCTGGCTCGCCCCCGCCAACTCGTGCGAACCCTCGCGGATGATGCCGTCTGCTGCCATGCGATCCACGTCCTCGTCGCTGTGGCCGAGGCCGCGCAGGATGATTCGCGCGTCCGCCGACAACTGTGGCGGGGCCGTGCGAACGGTGACCGGCTCGCCGTCCACCGTGATGGGGCCACGGAGCAGGCGCAGTCGCCGACCGTCCGGCGTCGCGGTGTCCCGGACCATGCCGAGTGCCTGCGTCTGCTCGGAGTTCATGGCCTGCTGGTAGTCGAGGATGGGTCCGGCCGGGATGCCGAGCCGGCGTAGTTCGGCCAGCCACGTTTCGGCCGGCCGGGCGGCCAGGGCCTGTTTGACTTCGACATCGAGTGCCTCGCGGTGGGCGGTGCGGTCCTGGCCGGTGTCGAAGCGGGGGTCGGCCGTCAGGTCTGGGCGGCCGATCAGGGTGCAGAATTCCATCCAGTGCCGTTCCGTAGAGACGGCCAGCACCATGGACTCGGTGGCGGTGGGATAGGAGCCGTAGGGGGTAATGCTCGGATGGCTGTTGCCCTGGCGCGAAGGTGCTTGGCCGGTGGTGATGGCCTTCTGCCCCTGGAACACGGACATCGCCAGGGCGGTCTCGTACAGGGATGTCGCTCCAGAGCGCGCCGGGTTGCCTCGGTCACGGCCGAGCAGCAGGGACACGGCGGTGAAGGCCGCGATCATCCCGGAAGCGATATCCACGATGGGCAACCCCACGCGGTAACCCTCCCCGTCGGCCGGGCCGGTCACGGATGTCATGCCCGTGATGCCCTGGATGACTTGGTCAAGACCGGGCAGGTGGCTGAGAGGGCCCTGCAGCCCGTAGGCGTTCACGCTGACGTGGACAAGATCGGGGTTAACTTCGGCCAGCTCATCGGGGCCGAAGCCCATCCCCTCCAAGGTCCCCAGCTTGTAGTTCTCGACCAGCAAGTCCGCCCGGGCCAGCAACTGGCGGAACAGCTCCTTGCCCTCGTCGGTGTACAGGTCAAGCCACAGGGATTCCTTGTTCCGGTTCGCCGAGTCGAAGTACAGACTGTCCTCGCCGTCGAACGGAGGCCACTGGCGCGAGGGGTCACCGGCGCCGGACTCGACCTTGATGACGCGGGCGCCCATGTCAGCCAGCAGAGCCGTGCAGTAGGGGCCGGCGAGGGCGCGGCTGAGGTCGACGACGGTCACGCCATCGAGGGGAAGCTGGGGACCAGCTGTCATGACAGTCTCCTTCGGGTTGGTGGAGTGGGGGTGTGCCGGCATCAGAACGCCGAGGGGAGGACCAGGGCGCCGATCAGCACGAGCGGCCCCACGAGAACCATGGACAGCCCCCACTTGGTCAGGATGTTGGTAATGCGGGGGCGCTCGGTCTCATCGACCGTGGCGACCACGGTGGCTCCGACGGTCGAGAATGGGGAGACGTCCACGATGGAGGAGCACACACCCAAAGCCGCGATGACGGCCCAACCGGCAAGGTCCCCGCCGGACACCAGCGGGATGGCCAGCGGTACCAGGGCGGCCAGCATGCCGGTGGTGGAGGCAAACGCGGAGACGAGTGCCCCGATGAAGCAGATCACGAAGGCGGCGATGAGCGGGGTGCCGATCTGGCTGGCGGTTTCGCCGAGCATGTCCACGGCGCCCACGTGCTGCAGCACGCCGACGAAGGTGATGATGCCACCGACCATGAGAATGGTGGACCAGTCGATCTTGGCGACCGCGCCCTTGCCGGTCGTCGGATCGATGAGGGCGAGCACGGTGGCGAAGACGAAGCACAGGACCCCGATGTCCGGGTCCATGCCCATCATGGCGACCACGATGACGCTGACCACCAGGCCGACCATGCACAGGATGGTGGCGATCTGAGCGACGCTCATCCGGGTCTTCGGGGCCGGTGCCTGAGCTTCCCGCTCCAGCAGGGCCGCGGCCACGGACTGAGACCGGGCGGCAAACTGTTCCTTCTCGAAGGGGTGCTGCGGCAGCGGTGACTTCGCGGCAAGGCCAGGGCGTGGGGTGGAATCCGGGTCGATGCGTGTGGCTGACCTGAACAGCCGGAGCCCGCCGAACATGAAAAAGGCTGCCACCAAGAGGACCAAGTTGAAGGCCACCGAGATAGCGAACAGCACCAAGGGATTCAGGGGTATCCCGACTGAATGGGCAGTCCCGTAGGTGACGATGCCGAAGAGGCTGGTGGGGGCGAACCCGCCAGCGCTGATGCCCGAGCCGACAGCGAGGCCCATGAGGACCCGGTCGATCCCGTATTTCTTGGCCAGCGGCATGGCGATCGGCAACATGACCAGGCCCGCCAAAGGAGCACCCATGGCGGCGATACCCGTGGTCAGGGCGAACATGGCGAAAGGCAGCACGGTTGCGCGGTCACCGACGCGGGCGATGACGGCGTCGATGAGGCGGTCGACGGTCCCGTTGGCCTGGGCGATGGCGAAGAAGTAGGTGACACCGGCCAGGAGGATCAGGAGCGAGACGGGGAAGCCGTCGATGACCTCGTCGAGGCCCATGCCCCCCATCCAGATGCCGACCCCCGCGGCCGCGGCGAGCATGATGACGCCCAAATGGACCTTGCGCAGGGTGGCGACCACGAAGACCGCCACAAAAATCAGGATGGCCGCGAAGGGAACCTCCATTGCCGCCCCTCCCTTCCTTCTGGTTCACTGAGTGAACCAACGGTTCACTGGATGACACTGAGTAACCTAGGTCACATCTTCGGGGCGGTCAACACCCCAAGTGGAGGTCCAATGGGCGAACCGTCGAGAAGGGAATCATCATGGCGACCCACAGTGTTTCCGCCGCGCTCGGCCTGGTCGAAACCCTGGCAGAGGACGGCCCGCTGGGCCTGTCCGAGCTGGCCCGCCGGCAGGACATGTCCAAAGCCACGGCCCTGCGGCTGTTGCGCACCCTTGAAGAAGGCGGGTGGGTGACGCAGGAACCGACGCCTTCGCTGGCCTGGTCCCTCACGCCGCACTTCGCTTGGCTGGGGCGCGGGGTCTCAGTGGACACCACGCTGCGGGAAATGGCGCTCGAGAGCATGAACCGCCTCCAGCTGCAGACGAAGGAAACGGTCCATCTCGTTGCACAGGAGGCCGGCCATTTAGTGCTCATAGAACGCCTCGACTCTCCGCATGAACTCAGGGCATTCATACCCCTAGGAACTGTGATCCCGTACCACGCCGCGGCCACTGGACTGGCTTTCCTATCTGCCCTGCCGGACGGAGAAGTCGACCACATCCTGAAGGAATCCCTGGCGCCCCGAACGCCGCAGACCCTCACCGACCGCCGCGAGATCCTCGAGCGGCTGCGTCAGGTCCGCACAGACGGGTTCTCCCTCAATAGCAGCGGCTTGTTCGAGGGCATCAGTTCCGTCGGTGCGCCCCTGGTGGGCTCAAAGGGGATTCCCCTCGGTGCCCTGTCCGTCTCCGGCCCGAGCAGTCGGATGACCACGGAACGCTGCCTGGAGTTCGCGCCTCTGGTAATCGAAGCTGCGGAGGAAGTGAGCCGCCGCATGCAGCGGTTGTAACACCTCAATATGGTGCTCAGCGGCTCAGCCGGCGTCCGCCGGCATAGGTCCACTCGTCGTGGACGCTCAGCCGAGCCAGTCGGAATCGGGTGCGAGGTGCCGGGGCTCGTTCATGCGCGGCTAGCTGGCTGGACACCGCGAGTTCAGCCTCGCATGTGACCATGTCACCCGTCTGTGATCACTCACCCCTGACCGAAAGCGAATCCATGAAGACCTTTCAGCGCCTGACCGCGGTCGGGGCCTCCCTGGCCCTGTTGTCCGCAGCGGTCGTCGTCCCCGCCCAGGCGTCTCCCGCCGGCGACAACGTCGTCATCAGCGAGGCCTACACGAACGGCGGGTCGGCCAATGCCGTCTACACCCATAAGTTCGTCGAGCTCTACAACCCCACGAACTCCCCGGTCTCGCTGGACGGGTGGTCCCTCCAGTACCGGTCCTCCGGCGGCTCCTCGGCCCCGACCGGCGTGGTGCAGCTGTCCGGGACCATCCCGGCCAAGGGCTACTACCTCATCCAGGGCAACTCGAACGGTTCCACCGGCCGGGCCCTGCCCACCCCGGACACGTCCACGGGCGTGGCCTTCGCCGGCACCAGCGGCACCCTGGTGCTCTCCGACCAGTCCACCGCCCTGACCGGGCTGTCCACGGGCTCTGTCACCTCCGGCCAGGACGACCGCGTGGTCGACCTGCTCGGCTACGGCTCCTCGAACACCTTCGAGACCGCTGCCGCCCAGTCCCCCTCCGCGAACTCGGACCCGAAGTCGATGAACCGCGCCCCCGGCGGCGTGGACACGGATGACAACTCCGCCGACTTCAGCCTGTCCGGGACCGTGACCCCGACCAGCTCCGCCATGGAGCCGGGCGAGCCGGTCGAACCGGGCGAGCCGGCTCCCGAGGAGCCCGTCGCTCCCGGCGAGGTCACCCCGATCGCCCAGATCCAGGGCGCCGGGGCCTCCACCCCACTGGCCGGTCAGGTCGTGACGACCCGCGGCGTGGTCACCGCCGTGTACTCCACCGGTGGCTACAACGGCTACTACCTGCAGACCGCCGGCACCGGCGGCGAGGCTGACGACGCCACCCCGGGCGCCTCGGACGGCATCTTCGTCTACTCTCGCGACACCGCGGACGACGTCGCCCTCGGTGACCACGTCCAGGTCACCGGCACTGCCGGGGAGTACTACGCCCTCACCCAGCTGACCGTGGCCGACGGTGGCCTGCAGATCCTCGACGAGGACGCCACCGTTGAGGCCACGGAACTGGACTTCCCGCTCACCGAGGCCGAGAAGGAAGCCCACGAGGGCATGCTGATCGCCCCGGCGGGTGACTGGACGATCACGGACAACTATGACGTCAACGCCTACGGCTCGCTGGGCATCGTGTCCGGGGACAGCCCGCTGCTGAATCCCACGACGGTCGCCGAGCCGGGTGCCGCCGCCCAGGCTGTGATGGCCGAGAACGCGGAGAAGCTCATCGTCCTCGACGACGGTGCCAGCACGAACTTCATGCGCTCGCCCGGCAATCAGAACGCCCTGCCGTACCTCGACCAGGACGACCCGGTGCGCGTGGGCTCCGGCGTGGACTTCACCACCGGCGTGATCCTGGACTTCCGCTACGACGCCTGGAGCTTCCAGCCGCTGGGACACCTCACGGACGAGAACGCCGACCAGGTCCAGCCCGCACAGTTCGAGAACACCCGCGTGGACGAGCAGGCGCCGGCCGAGGTCGGCGGCACCGTCTCCGTGGCCACGTTCAACGTGCTCAACTACTTCACCACCCTGGGCAACGAGTTCGACTCCTGTGACGCCTACGAGGACCGCGAGGGCAACCCCATCGCGACCAACCGCTGCGAGCCGCGCGGCGCCTACGACGAGGCGAGCCTCGAGCGCCAGCAGGCCAAGATCGTCGAGGCCGTCAACGGGCTGGACGCCTCCGTGGTCGGCCTCGAGGAGATCGAGAACTCGGCGAAGTTCGGCAAGGACCGGGACCACTCGCTGGCCACGCTGGTCGAGGCGCTCAACGCCGATGCCGGGTACGACAAGTGGGCCTACGCGGCCACCCCGTCCGTGACCCCGGACCTGGCCTCCCAGGACGTCATCCGCAACGCCTTCATCTACCAGCCGGACGCGGTGGAGGCCGTCGGCGAGTCGGTGATCCTCGACGACCAGGTCGCCTTCGACAACGCCCGTGAGCCGCTCGCGCAGGTCTTCCAGGCCGTCGACGGCGACGAGTCCACCCGGTTCATCGCCATCACCAACCACTTCAAGTCCAAGGGTTCGGGTTCCGGCGAGGGCAACACGGACACCGGCGACGGCCAGGGTGCCTCCAACGCGGACCGCGTGGCCCAGGCCGAGGCCCTGGTGGCCTTCGCCGAGGACCTGAAGGCCAGCACCGGCGTCGAGAAGGTCCTCCTCATCGGCGACTTCAACGCCTACGAGAAGGAGGACCCCATCAAGGTCCTCGAGGACGCCGGTTACGTCTCGCAGGCCCCGAAGACCGGTGACCACACCTACGCATTCGGCGGCGCGGTCGGCTCCCTGGACGGCATCTTCACCAACGCCGCCGCCGAGGCCACGGTGACCGGTGCCGACGTCTGGGACATCAACGCGGACGAGTCCGTGGCACTGGAGTACTCGCGCTACAACTACGTCAACGAGATGCTCTACGCCGCCGACCAGTGGCGTTCCTCGGACCACGACCCGGTCCTGGTCGGACTGGACCTCGCGACGGCCGAGGCGGAGGAGCCGGAGGAGCCGGGCGACGGCGCCGAGAACCCGAACCAGGGCCCGGGCAACAACAGCGGCTACAACGACGGCGGCAACGCCCCGGGCCAGAACAACGGCAAGGCCCACCAGGGCAGGGGCGCGGAGAACCCGAACCAAGGCCCCGGCAACAACAGCGGCAAGGGCACCGGCGCCACCGGCCGCCCCTGATCCGCACGCCGAGCCACGTGCCTGAGTCACTCCGCTGAGGCGGACTGACCCCAGCCGGTGCGGCCGATGCCCCCGGGACCGCCGGAACCTGCCGGCGGCCCCGGGGGCATCGTCGTCAGCGGGTCAGGAGGGCCCAGACGGCCCGCGCGGCGGCATCGGCATCGCCCAGCGTCCGGGCCCGGCCGTCCGGATCCTGTCCGGCCTCGGCGGCGATCGCGGTGCCCCACTGCACGGAGGCCAGCTGCAGGCCGAGGACGAACACGCGCTCGTGCACCCGTCCGTCGGCGTCCTTCAGCCGGTACGGCCGCCCGGTGACGTCGAAGCCGCGCCCCGGCAGCACCTCGCCCTCCTCGTCCTCCACCGCGTACGGCACGGCGATGCCGTCCTTCAGCATCGAGGCCACCAGGGGCGAGGAGGACCGCTGCACCCGGTTCGCCGGCATCATCGCCTCGATCATCCAGCGCCCGCGCTGCACGTCCTGCGCGGCCTCGCCACCGCCCACCTGGGGGCTGGACACGGAGAACAGGCCCACACGGGAGTCGACCTCGAACTGCGGGTCCGGGCCCACGAACCGGACCAGCCCGGCCCGGGCCAGGGCGAGCAGTTGCTCCACGCGCAGCAACGGCGGCCCGGAGGCCAGCCCCTCGACCAGGGCCTCGAACCACCCGGAGACGTCCCGCCGCCGGGAGGCATCGGTGATGCGCCGTTCCGCCACCAATTGCTTCACCAGCAGCCGCGCGGCGTGCAGCGTGCCGATCGCCACCATCAGCGCAGACGCCTCCCCCGCGGCGGCCTCGGCGCAGACGCCCGTCAGGAAGCCGACGACCTCCTCCTGGTAGTCAGCACCGGAGTCGAACACCTGGTGCTCGAAGGGGCGGGCCAGGGTGCGGATGTCCAGGAACGGCATGCCCGGCTGGTACTCGTGCAGCAGCTCTTGTGCGTGGTGCGCGGTCACGGGCTCACCACGCCCGGCGGCCTCGAGCTGGCCCACCAGGGCTGCGAGGAACTCCCCGGCCCGCTCGGGACCGCCCAGCACCTCGGGCCGCGTCCGGGCCAGGGTGAAGTAGTAGGCCCGCACCACGTCGCGGTGGATGAGCGGCCACAGGTGGACCATGAAGTCCAGCGTCCCGTGGTCGTCCTGCAGGCGCTGCACCTCCTCCGGCACCAGGTACTTCAGGGACACCGCATGGGGGACGAACGTCTCCAGTTCGGCCTTGGGCAGGTAGCAGACCCCGCGGCGCGAGGCCGGATGCATCACCGGCTCGCGACCGGAGGGCTCGTAGCGCAGGGCGGACCCGGGGCCCTCGCCCGTCTCCACGAACCGGCCGCCGCGACCCAGGGTCAGTTGCGCCATGCCGTCGAAGAAGTTCAGCCCCATGCCGCGCACCAGCACGTCCTCGCCGGCGGGCACGGCGTCCCAGTCCACCTCGGCCGGCAGGTTCGGTCCCCGGTACTGCAGCCCCAGTTCCGTGGCAGCGGACTGCAGTCCCTGCTGTTCCCGGTTCAACCGGGCGGGGACGTGGCCCAGGCCCAGCACCACGGCGTCCGCCTCCAGCGTCCGCCCGTCCTCCAGGCCCAGCGTGATCCCGCCCTCGGCGCCGGGCTCCAGGCACACCACCTGGGCCGGTTCCCGGGCCACGGTCCCGACGGCGCCGCTCGCCTCGAGCGCCTCGGTCACCTCCCGGTACAGGTCGGCGAGGTAGTGGCCGTACACCGCGCGCTGCGGGTAGTCGGTGCGGTCGAGGTCTCCCGCCCGGTCCGGGTACAGCATGCGCCACTGGTCGAAGGTCTGTCCCACGGAGGAGGCGCGCAGTCCCGGTGTCCCGGCTGCGGCCGCCGTCGGGAAGAAGGAGGGGGTGTTCATGAGGAACAACGGCGACTGGTCGGTGCGCCACACCCGTCCGGGCCCGGGAGCGTGCGGGTCCAGCACCACGATGTCCACCACCGGTGCGGACTGTACCGTTCCCGCCTCCCGCACCTCCTCGATCACCGCGAGCAGCCGCTCCAGGAACGAGGTGCCCCGCGGCCCGGCGCCGACGACGGCGATCCTGGCCCGGTCCGGTGAGACGGGAGTGGGCGGCATGGGCGGTGTCCTTTCGGGCCGGGATGGGGCTGTCCCCCAGCCTAAGTGGCCACGTCGGCCTGCCGGAGTCCGTGGTCTGATGGAGGGATGGCGAAGACACCACCCGTGACCGGCACCGACGACGAGTTCCTCTGGCTCGAGAACATCCACGGCGAGCGCCCGCTGGACTGGGTGCGCCGGCAGAACGCCCGCACCGAGGCACGGCTGGACACGGAGGGGTTCCGGCGCCTGCAACGGCAGGTCACCGAGGTGCTGGACGCCCCGGACCGCATTCCCCACGTCAGCAAGCGCGGGCCGCAGTACTACAACTTCTGGCGGGACGCGGAGCACCCCCGCGGCGTGTGGCGGCGCACCGACTGGGCGTCCTACCTGGCCGGGCACCCGGCCTGGGAGGTGCTGCTGGACGTGGACCGGCTGGCCGAGGAGGAGGGTACGCCCTGGGTCTTCTCGGGTGCCCGGCTCCTGCGCCCCGACTGGGACCGTGCCCTGCTGCGCCTGTCCCCGGACGGGGGCGACGCCGTCGCCGTCCGCGAGTTCGACCTCGCCACTCGGCAGTTCGTTCCCGACGCCGGCCAGTGCCGGGACAGCGACCGGTCCGCCGCGGGCTTCAGCCTGCCGGTGGCCAAGACCCAGGCGTCCTGGATCGACCGGGACCACCTGCTGGTGGGCACCGTGACGGACCCGGACGGCGGCGACGCCACCCGGTCCTCCTACGCGAGCACCCTGCGTGTCCTGGCCCGCGGGCAGTCCCCCACCGAGGCCGAGACCGTGTTCTCCGTGGACCACGGGCACGTGGCGGCCTTCGGCGGCCACGACTCGACGCCGGGATGGGAACGCACCGTGGCGACCGACGCGATCGACTTCTACCGCTCCACGACGTGGCTGCGGGACCCCGGCGCCGGCGGGCCGCGCCCGGGCTGGCGGCTCGTGGACGTCCCCGAGGACGCGGAAGTGGACATGCACCGGCAGTGGCTGGTGCTGTTCCTGAAGTCGGACTGGGACCGCAGCCGGGTGGACGGGACCACCGTCCACCACCCGTCCGGGTCGCTCCTCGTCTGCACGGTGGCCGGCTTCCTGGAGGGAACCGAGGAGCCCCAGCCGGCCTTCGTACCGGGTCCCGAGGCCACCCTGTCCTCCTGGACGTGGACGCGGTCCCACCTGGTGCTGACGGTGCTGCGCCACGTGGCCTCCTCGGTCCTGGTCCTCCCCCAGGCGCGCCTGGGTACCCCGCACGCCGCCGCGAGCGCCCGCCCGCTGGTCCTGGAGGCGCCGAATCCCGCCGATCCCTACCTGACGCTCTCCGTGCGGGCCGTGGACGACGAGGACGAGGACTGCGGTGACGACCTGTGGATCACCGCCACCGGCGCACTGACACCACCCACCCTGCTGCGGGCGACCCTGCCGGCCGTCCTGCCGGCCGCCCCGGAGGCAGGACCGGGTGGGGCGGAGGCCGGACCGAGCGGGGCGGACGGCGGGGCGGAGGCCGGGTCGGGCGGGCCGGACGCAGGGCCCGGAGCGGCCGGCGTTGTGCCCTCG
The DNA here is from genome assembly GCA_029961105.1 of Micrococcus sp. Classification (GTDB taxonomy): domain Bacteria; phylum Actinomycetota; class Actinomycetes; order Actinomycetales; family Micrococcaceae; genus Citricoccus. Next base: position 32,521 of record JASBVO010000002.1, read on the forward strand.
CTGCTGACCGTGCGCACCGCGCCGCACCGCTTCGACGCCACCGGGCTGTCCGTGCGGCAGTTCTTCGCGGTGTCGGCGGACGGCACCCGGGTCCCGTACTTCCAGGTGGGGCCGGCGGACTTGGAGCCGGACGGCGCGAACCCGGTGCTGATGGATGGCTACGGCGGCTTCCTGGCGTCCAAGTTGCCGGCCTACTCGGGCGTGTATGGCCTCGGCTGGCTGACTCGGGTCAACGCCGCCGGCCGGCGCGGGATCCACGTGATCGCCAACATCCGCGGGGGCGGTGAGTACGGACCGGACTGGCACCGGGCCGCCCTGAGGCAGAACCGGCACCGCGCCTACGAGGACTTCGCCGCCGTCGCCCGGGACCTCATGCTCCGCGGTGTCACCGACCGCTCCCACCTGGCCGCCACGGGCCGGTCGAACGGCGGGTTGCTGATGGGCGTGATGGCCACCCGGTACCCGGAGCTGTTCGGCGCGCTGAGCTGCGGGGTGCCCCTGCTGGACATGCGCCGGTACACGGTGCTGTCCGCGGGGCACAGCTGGATCGCCGAGTACGGGGACCCGGACGATGCGGACCAGTGGGAGTCCATCCGGACCTTCTCTCCGTACCACCTGCTGCTGGACGAGCCCGTGGCGGGCGCGACGGCGGGCCGGGACGGAGCCGGCGAGGGCACCGGCCATCCGGACCTGCTGGTGTGGACGGCCACCTCGGACGACCGGGTCGGGCCGGTGCAGGCCCGCAAGATGGCCGCGCGGATGCAACGGCTCGGGGTGCCCAATGCCTGGTTCCACGAGGACCTGGAGGGCGGGCATGCCGGGGCGAGCGACAATCGCCAGGCCGCGGCCATGCACGCCAGGTCGCTGGAGTTCCTCTGGCAGTCGGTGGGCGGCGCGGCCGGGGGCGCCACAGGGCAGCACCCCGACGCCGAGGAGGCAGGCTCGGCGGGCGTCCGGGGGCCGGCACGGTGACCCGACAGGCCCGCACTTTGATCTGGACCGGGCGGGGCGGCTAACATGGCATGGTTACCGGCCGTCGAGCCGGTGACTGAAGGAGACGTGCCAGAGCGGCCGAATGGACTTCACTGCTAATGAAGGGCCCGGCGAAAGTTGGGCCGGGGGTTCAAATCCCCCCGTCTCCGCCCGCGGATGCCGCGGGACCCGGTCTTCCGGGTCCCGCGGCATTTCTCGTCATGGGGGTCAGCGCCTTTCTCGCTGCGGGACCATTCCTCTCGGCTTTCCCCCGGCCGTTCCCGTCCCCACCTGCGCCGTTGCGGCGTCCAGCACCCTGACGAGCTCCGAACAGCCCCTTGGCAGATCCTGTGAAATCACTGAAAAACCGCGTTTTAAGATGACAACCCCCCGGGGGGCGTGCCTAGCGTCGTAGCCAAGACATCAGGCCGGTGTCCCAGTGTTTCCGTAACCCGGACACCAGACACCGGCCGGTGCCGAATCCTCGCCGGTCCGCCCGGCAGGTACGTCTCCACAGGCGTGCGACCGCACGCCGGACACTATGAGTTAGGAGAGCATGCCATGCAGGATTTCACCTCTGTCGAGAAGCTTCAGAACGCCACCGTGTACGGCTCCGACGGCGACAAGATCGGCTCCGTCGGCCAGGTCTACCTCGACGACCAGACCAACCAGCCGACCTTCGTCACGGTCAAGACCGGGCTGTTCGGGATGAAGGAGACCTTCGTCCCCGTCTCCCAGGCCACCCAGTCCCAGGACGGCCTCCAGGTTCCGTTCGACAAGGCGTTCGTCAAGGACGCCCCGAACATCGACGCCGACGGATCCCTGACGCCCGAGGAAGAGCGCCGGATCTACGAGTACTACTCCATCGACTACCCGGCGGGTGGCCGGCGAGCCGGTGACACCTTCGACGCCACCCGTGACGCCGGGACCGGCGTCCGGCACGATACCGACGCCGACGTCGGCCGGACCGCCGCCAGCGGCACCGCCGCCGGAGGCGTGGGTGGCCTGGGCGTCCAGCGCGGCACCGCGGACGTCACCGCCGCCGACCTGGACCGCGACGTCAACACCCGCGGAGCCGACCTGGATGGCGGCATCAGCACCACCGGCACCCGGGACGTGGGCACCGACCGCGAATCGGTCGTGGTGCGTGATGAGCAGCTCAACGTCGGCACCGAGACCCGCGAGTCCGGCCGGGTGCGGCTGCGCAAGCACTCCTACACCGACACCGAGACCGTCGAGGTCCCGGTCTCCCGCGAGGAGGTCGTCGTCGAGCGCGAGCCCATCGACCCCAACGCCCCCGAGGCCCTGCGCAGCAGCGGGGACGAGGAGGTCGTGGTGACCACCCACGAGGAGGTGCCGGTCGTGGACAAGACCGCCACCGCCGAGAAGGTCACCGTGGACAAGAACCGCGTGCAGGACACCGAGCGGGTCTCGGGCACCGTCCAGCGCGAGGACGTGGAGGTCGAGGGCGAGGGCGACGCCGACCGTCGCCGCTGATCCGCCGAAGTCACACGCGAAGGCGCCCGGTCCCCTCAGGGGCCGGGCGCCTTCGCGCGTGCGGTGAGCTTCCCGGATCGCGCATCCTGGCGTACAGCCGGTCGAATCAGCTCCCCCGGGCTCCTGCACCGGCTGCACCGGCCCGGCGCCTCAGTCGTCCAGGCCCTGCTCCCGCTGCAGGATCTGCAGGAACTGCAGGGCCTCCTCCGGGGTCAGCACAGTGTGCGCCGACAGCTCCAGGGCCGCCTCCTCCACGCGGCCGTCCCGCACCATGGCGGTGAGCTGGTCACGGAGGAAGGGCGGCAGGTCAGCGCTGGAGACCCGCACGGTGGTCTCATCGCGGACCACCTCGAGCTCGAAGGGGCGGTCCGCCGGCAGGGACTCGTTCAGCCAGTCCTGCGGGATCACCAGGTCGGTGGTGTCCGGAGCGGGGATACCCGGCTCCTGCGGACCGGACGGACGGCCCTGGTCGCCTGGTTGCCGAGGGTCCCGCCCCTGTCCGGGTTCGGGGTCCGGCGTCGGGCCCGCCGCAGGCGTGGACCGGGGCCCGGGCTCCCTCCCCGGACCGGCGTTCGAGCCCGGCGCGGAGCCCGGGCGGACCCACATCTGCGGATAGGTGGCCAGCGCCTGGACGTCCAGCATGGACTCGAAGGTGCCCAGGCCGGTGGACTGCCGGTAGGTCATCACCGCATCGCTGGTCCGGCCCGCGGCGATGAGCCGGTAGATCTCCCGGTGCGATTCCTGGTCGAGCCGGCTCGACGCCGCGCGGGCGCTCTCCGAGCTGACCCGGCCGGCCAGGGACCGCCTTCCGCCCCGGCGCTCCCGCGCCGTGGCGTCGGTGCCGGGGGCCGCGGAGGAGGCGCGGCGGGAGAGCCACCAGGCCCCACCACCCACGACGGCGCCCACGACCACGACGATCATCGCCGGCACGAGGTATTCCATGGCACCAGTCTAGGTTGCATCCCTCAGGGCGCGTCGACCGTCCAGACCCGGTGTCCCGGAGCCATCCGGTCAGGATTCTGCGAGGTGAACAGCACCACGCCGGGATAGGCCTCCAGCTCGCGGCGCAGCAACCACATGCCCTCCTCGTCCAGGTCCGTGTCGATGCCGTCCAGGACGAGCAGGGGCGGGTCGTCCAGGAGGGCGCGGCCGAGCTTCAGGCGGGCCGCCTGGGAACCGGTGAGCGGGTGGCCGCCGTTCTTGATCCTTGTGTCCGTGCCCTTCGGCAGGCGTGCCAGCGCCTCGTCCAGGCCCACCCGGGCCAGCGCCCCGGCGGTCTCCTCGTCGGTGGCGGAGGGCTTGCGGTAGGTGATGGCGCGCGAGACGGTGCCGCGTTCCAGGGGGATCCTCGCGGAGGCATGGCCCAGCAGCTTGCGGCGCTGGCGGCCCGGGGCGAGGGTGTAGTCGTAGCCGTCCACGACCATCTCCAGGTCTGGCACCGGCTGTCCCGGTGCGGCAGGAGTGTTCTGCCCGGAGAGCAGGTTCAGCAGCACGGTGTGGATCCGGCCCGGGTCCTGTGACCGGATGTGGACGACGTCACCGGCTCGGGCGTGGAGCATCGGCACCCGCTGGCCCTGGACCACCATGCGACCGACCTTCAGGCCGTTGCGGCCGGTGACGGACCGGTCCGGGGTGACGTCCTTCCAGTGCTCCTCGCGTTCCTTCTCCAACCTCTTCAGGGCAGCGGCCTCTGCCAGCAGCGGGGCCTGGATGCGGCGGGCGGCCTTGTAGTTCTGCCGGTACTCCACCACGCGCCCCAGGTCCCCCAGCGGTGTGGTCATCACGCCCACCAGGGTCATGGAGGAGGCCACCCCCGCAGCGTCGATCAACCCGAGGGCGCCCAGCACCACCACGGTCGCCGTGGCCAGGGAGGCCGCGGTGATGGCCGAGGCCCGGACCAGCCCGGTGATCCGGGCTCGCGCGACGGCGGCCCCCACCACCTTGCCCGAGTCCCGGTCCAGGGCGTTCAGCTCCCGGTGGACGCCGCCGGCGGCGTGGATGGACTCCCCCGCGCGGACCGTGTCCGCGATCCGGGCTGACATCCGGCCCCGGCGGCGGCGCAGGTACCGGGCACGGGCGAAGGTCGCCCTGGCCAACGGGGGCACCGCCAGGCCGAACAGCACGATCGGGATACCGACGGCCAGGCCCACCTGCCAGTTGGCCAGCGACAAGACGCCGAGCACCACCGCGACGAGGGGCAGCGAGGTCATCAGCGGGACGATGCCCTGCGAGACCCAATTGCGCACCGAGGTGAGATCGTTCGAGGCCCGGGTGATGGTCACCCCGAGCGAAGGGCCGCCGGTGCCGGCCAGGGAGGTGCCGATGAGCTTCCGGCGCAGTTCGTGGACGTAGTCCTGACCCAGGTCCTCTCCGACGACTCGTTCGGCCCAGCGCGCGCCGAAAATGGACAGCACCGCCACACCGAGGATCGTCAGCTGCGGCCAGGGGACCAGGGTCCGCGCACTGGCGACGGCCGCCGGGTCCAGGGCCGACCCGTCCGGCGCGGTGCCGGAGTTCAGCGCGGTGTTGTACTCGGCCGGGGCGCCCAGCAGGGCATCCACGCTGAACGCCATCACCAGTGCCATGACGGCCTGGAAGACCCCGAGCAGGAAGAGGATCACCAGCAGGTGTCGACGCCGGCCCGCCCAGATCGTGGGCATCCGTTCGGCCGCGATGGGCTTCATCATATGTTCAGCGCTGCGGGAGCAGGGCGGTGGAGACGGCCGCCTCGGTCAGCTCGTAGGTGTCGATGACCGGGACGGACAGGACCTCGCGGGCCTCTGCGGTGGCCAGCGGCGAGGAGGTCAGCACGCCGGAGACGGCGGCCACGTCAAGGCCCGCCTCCTGCAGCTCACGCACGCCGCCGACGGCGCCGAGGGCATCCCCGGCGGCGAACACGATGCGGTCCACGACGGCCTGGAACAGCGGATCACGCAGCAGCCGGGCGGTCTCGCCCTGGTACACGCCGTCGGCGATCTCGACGACGACGACGTCCGTGTCCGTGTCGGCCAGGGCGTCGATGACGTTGACCGTCAGGGAACGGACCTGCTCGAAGTCGAGCCTGAAGGTGGTCGGGTACCCGAAGTCGGTGAAGTCCAGGACCTTGGCGGCGCCGCCGTCGTGGTAGATCATCGGGTCGTTGCCCGCGCCGGTGCCGGTGGACTTCCCGGCCGAGACCTTCAGGCCGGCGTTCGTCAGGCCGTTGACGAGGGTGGCCATGGCCGTGGACTTGCCCGAGTTCATGGAGGTGCCCAGCACCCCGATGACCGTGGGACGGCCCGGCAGGGCGCCGGCCAGCTCGGCGGCGGGGGCGCCGAGGCAGGGAACCGGGTTCAGGGCGTAGGGCGCGAAGCGGGTCAGGTTGACGACCCCGAGGTCGTCCGCGAGCAGGCCGAGGGGCTCGATCCGGGTCGGATCGTCCACGCTGACGTGCCGCTCGGTGACCATCCCGGCCACCCCGCCGGCGGCCACCAGGTGGCAGGGCTCGAGGGAATCGGGCACGTGGGCGAGGAACTGGTCGGCGGCATAGCGGTGGCCGTAGGCGAGCATGACGAGCGCCCCGGGGAACAGGATGGCCTTACGGGATCCGGGAGTCTCGATGCGTTTGTGGTTGAGGATCTCGGTCACGCGCGCCACCACCACGTCCCCGGCCCTCGGGGTGACGGTGGGGCCGGCGGCCAGGTGGAATCCCTGACGGTCCGCCTCGACGGCGCCGGCCACGAAACGGGTGGTGTAGGAGGCCTGGATGCGGGCCGGCAGCTCGATCCGCTGGTAGGTGGCGCGGGCGGTCTCGACCAGCGGAAGGACGCTGGTGGTGTTGGTCATCTCGATCGTCATGGCAGGGGCCTCTCACTCGCTGTGGATCCGTGACCGTGCGGGTGTTCCGCCGGCCTCGGGTTCCATGGAAGCAATCGGCCATGAACGGCACATGAGCCGCGGATGAGAACGCTCTCATCTTCGCGGGGTCCACCGGGCCACCGCGTCCCGGCCCGGGATGGTCCCCGGCCGGAGCGCAGCACCGGTCACTGCCCGTGAGTCGGCTCAGGCGGACGTGTCCCGGGGCAGCAGCGCGGAGGCGAGCACGGCCGCGAGCGCCGCCAGCACCACGGTCATCATGACCGTGCCCGGCCAGCCCAGACCGGTCAGGAACACCCCGCCCAGCCAGCCGAACACACTGGAGCCGGCGTAGTAGCCCAGGTTGTACAGGGAGACGGACTGAGCCCGGCCGGCCGTGGCGGCGGCGCCGGCCCAGCCCGAGGCGACCGCGTGCGCGGCGAAGAACGCCCCGGTGAACAGGACGGTGCCCACCAGCACGACCCAGACGCTGGGCGCCAGCGTGAGCAGCACGCCGGCGACCATGACCGCGGTGGCCGCCCGCAGCACGGCCGGGCGCCCATGGCGCGCGGCGAGGCGGCCGGCCAGCGGGGACGTCCAGGTGCCGGCCAGGTAGGCCAGGAAGATGAGCGAGACCACGGCGATCGGCAGGTCGAAGGGCTCCTCGGCCAGGTGATAGCCCAGGTAGTTGTACATGGCCACGAAGCCGCCCATGAGCAGCGTGCCCTGGGCATAGATGGCCAGCAGCGCCGGGGAGCGGAGGTTGCCGGTCAGGGCGCCGACGGCCTGCCGGAGGGTCGTGCGGTGCGGGGTGAACCGGCGCGCGGCGGGCGCCAGCGCCAGGAACCCGGCGGCGCAGGCCACGGACACCAGCGTCACCACCAGCATCCCCAGTCGCCAGTCCACCAGCTCACCCACCGGGGCGGCGACGATCCGCCCGCTCAGCCCGCCCACGGTCGTCCCCGAGATGTAGGTCCCGGCGGCGGCCGCGGCGGAGAGCCGGTGGACCTCCTCCGTGAGATAGGTGATGGCCAGGGCGGGAACGCCGCCGAGTGCGAGACCCTCGAGGAAGCGCAGCGCGAGCACCGCCTCGAAGGCCGGGACGGCGGTGACGGCCAGGGAGAGGGCGCAGGCACCGAGGACCGCCCAGCCCATGGCCCGCTTGCGGCCGAACCGGTCCCCGGCATAGGACCAGGGGATCACGCTCACCGCCAGCCCCAGGGTGGCCATGGACACCACCAGCGCGGCGTCCTGGGCGGAGACGCCGAGGTCGGCACTGATCAGCGGCAGCATCGCCTGCGGTGAGTAGAGCTGGGCGAAGGTCGCGACGCCGGCCAGGAACAGGCCCAGCAGGAGCCGCCGGTAGCCGCCGGTCCCGGGGACGTGACCGGACCATGCAGCACCCCCTGACCCGTTCACGACTGCGACTCTAGACCGTCGGCGGCTGCCGCCCGGTCCGAGGCGGGCGCAGGAGGCCGGCGTTGGTCCGCCCGTCGCGGCACCGGACTGGCCTAGGATGGCATCTCGTGATGACTTCAGTGGATCTCAGCCAGTCCTTCAAGGCCTATGACGTCCGGGGCATCGTCGGGGAGACGATCACCGCCGCCTCGGTGCGCGCGGTGGGCGCCGCCTTCGTGGACGTGCTGGGACTGAGTGGGGAACGGGTCCTGGTGGGCGGGGACATGCGTCCGTCCTCCCCCGGCTTCGCCCGTGCCTTCGCGGAGGGGGCTACGGCCCGCGGTGCCGACGTGGTGATGCTGGGACTGATCTCCACGGACATGCTCTACTACGCCTGCGGCGTGGAGCAGGCGGCCGGCGTGGTGTTCACCGCCTCTCACAACCCCGCCGAGTACAACGGCATGAAGATGGCCAAGGCCGGTGCCGTCCCGGTGTCCTCGGACACCGGGCTGTTCGAGATCCGCGACGTCGCCCAGCGGTACCTGGATGCCGCGGAACTGCCCGCCGGGGAGCGCACCGGGTCGGTGACGGAGCAGGACATGCTCTCCGGCTACGCCTCCTACCTGCGGTCCCTGGTCGACCTGTCCGGCATCCGTCCGCTGAAGGTGGTCGTGGACGCCGGCAACGGAATGGCCGGCAAGACGACGCCCGCCGTCCTGGGCGACGCCGTCCTGGAGCCGCTGCCGCTGCAGGTCGTCCCGCTGTACTTCGAGTTGGACGGCACCTTCCCGAACCATCCTGCCAACCCGCTGGAACCGGAGAACCTGCGGGACCTGCAGCGGGCCGTCACGGAACACGGCGCCGACCTCGGCCTGGCCTTCGACGGTGACGCGGATCGCTGCTTCGTGATCGATGAGAAGGGCGCTCCGGTCTCCCCGTCCGCCGTGACCGGGCTGGTGGCCCGCCGGGAGATCGCTCGGGCCAAGGCCGGCGACACCGTGAACGGCACCGTGCACGCCCCCGAGGCCGAACCGGTCGTCATCCACAACCTGATCACCTCCCGCGCCGTATCCGAGCTGGTGGCCGCCGAGGGCGGCCGGGCCGTGCGGACCCGCGTGGGGCACTCCTTCATCAAGGCCGTCATGGCCGCCGAGCGCGCCGTGTTCGGCGGCGAGCACTCCGCGCACTACTACTTCCGGGACTTCTTCAACGCGGACACCGGGATGCTGGCCGCCATGCACGTGCTCGCGGCCCTCGGTGCCCAGGACCAGCCGCTGTCCGAGTTGGCCGCCGAGTATGACCCGTACGCCGCCTCCGGGGAGATCAACTCCGAGGTCGAGGACAAGGCGGGCGCTGTGACCCGCGTGCTGGGGACCTTCGCCCCCTCCCTAGCCGTGGACGCCACCTCCGCTGGGGAGGACACCGTCGCGGACGACGCCCACCTGGCGGGAACCGGCCTGGCCGGGACCGGGGTGAGCGTGGACCGGATGGACGGCACGACGGTCTCGGCCGTGGACGGGTCCTGGTGGTTCAACCTCCGTCCGTCCAACACCGAGCCCTTCCTGCGCTACAACGGTGAGGCGAAGGACGCGACGACGATGGAACGCGTCCGCGACGCCGTGCTGGCCCTGGTCCGTCAGGACTCCTGAGGCTCCCCTCCTACGGGGCGCGGGCGAGGCTGATCCGGGGCAGCCGCCCGAAGGGGTTATCCGGTGAGGGCCAGGACGAGGGGCAGCACGCCCTGGGCGCCCGCCTCGCGCAGCACCCTGCCGGCTTCTGTCAGTGTCCAGCGGCTGTCCGCGCGGTCGTCCACCAGCAGGACCGGACCGTGCCGGCCCGCCTCCTCCGCGGAGGCGAGCTGGTCCCGCATCGGCGCGGGAACAGCGTACAGCTGCCAGACGGAGGCCAGCCGGAAGGCACTGTTCCCGCCGGACTCGCCGCGCGGGACGTCACTGGCGAGCTCCAGCGGCCCCAGGTAGGGCAACTGGCCGATCCGCGCGATCCCCTCGGCGAACGAGGTGACCAGTTGGGGCCGTGACCTCGACGGGATGGAGACCACGGCGATCGGCCGCTGCTCCCACTCCCAGGCCGCGAGGACCTTGACCGCCGCCTGCAGGAGCTCCTGGTCGATGGGCGCATCCACCACACCGTCCCGGGTGGCGGCGAACAGGGTCCGCAGCCTGCCTCCCCAGCCCAGGTCGGTCAGCCGGGCCACCGCCCGGCCCTCACCGTTCTGCAGTTCCTCGGGGATCCGGCCCTTCAGGGGCACGCCGAGCCGGTCCATCCCGCTCGGCCAGGTCCGGCGCGGCTCGATGGGCACTCCGACGCGGCCCAGGGCCCGCGACGCGCTGTCCCGGGCCGTCTGGGCCACCCCGGTGGGGTACCAGGGGCCGGAGCAGTTGTCGCAGCGCCCGCAGGGGGCCGCCTCGGGGTCATCGAGCACCCGGGCGAGGAACTCCATCCGGCATCCGGTGGTGTTCTCGTAGTCCAGCATGAGGTTCTCCTCATGGACCCGGGCCTGGGCGACCCTGCCGTACCGCTCGCCGTCATACGTCCATGGCTCGCGGGTGCGCTGCCATCCCCCCTGCGTCCGCTCGACCGCCCCGTCCACTGCCAGGACCTTCAGCAGCAGTTCCAACGGGGTGCGCTTGAGGTCCACGCGGGTCTCCAGGGCGGGCACGGACAGCGGCCGGCCGGCCGCCTCGAGCTCGTTCAGTACCGCACGGGCCCGGTGCTCCTCCGGCATGGACGTGGTGGCGAAGTAGCGCCAGATGTCCCGGTCCTCCGTCCCCGGCAGCAGGAGCACGTCCGCATGGTCCGTGGCACGGCCTGCACGGCCCACCTGCTGGTAGTAGGCGACCGGCGAGCTGGGCGCTCCCAAGTGGATGACGAATCCGAGGTCCGGCTTGTCGAAGCCCATGCCCAGCGCGGACGTGGCCACGAGGGCCTTGACCCGGTTCTCCTTCAGCGCCTGCTCCAGCTCCGCGCGCTGTTCCGGGTCCGTCCGGCCCGTGTACGCGGCCACCTCATGGCCGGCCTCCCGTAACGCCCGGGCGGTGTCCTCCGCGGCCGACACGGTCAGCGCGTAGACGATCCCGGAACCGGGGAAGTCACCCAGGTGCGTCAGCAGCCACGCCAGGCGGCTGGCCGGACTGGGCATCCTCAGCACGCCCATCCGCAGCGACGACCGGGCGAGGGGACCCCGCAGGACGAAGACCTCCTCGGTGCTGGCGACGCCCAGCTGCTCGGCGACGTCCCGGACGACGCGGGCATTGGCCGTGGCGGTGGTGGCCAGGACGGGGATGCGCCGGTCACCGGAGCCCGGCAACTGGGCGATGAGGTCACGGATCCGGCGGTAGTCCGGCCGGAAGTCATGTCCCCAGTCCGAGATGCAGTGCGCCTCGTCCACCACGAGCATCCCGGTGCGGCGGATGAGGTCCGGCAACTGCACGTCCCGGAAGTGTGGGTTGTTCAGCCGTTCCGGGGACACCAGCAGGACGTCCACGGAGTCCTCCGCGAGACGCTGCTGGACCAGGTCCCACTCGGTGGCGTTCGCCGAGTTGATGGCCTCCGCCCGCACACCCGCCCGGGCGGCGGAGGCCACCTGGTCCCGCATCAGGGCCAGCAGGGGCGAGACGATGAGCGTGGGCCCGGCGCCCCGGGCCCGCAGCAGCAGGGAGGCGACGAAGTACACCGCGGACTTGCCCCATCCGGTGCGCTGGACCACGAGGGCGCGGCGCCGGTGGGCGACCAGGGCCTCGATGGCCTCGTACTGGCCCGCGTGGAATTGCGCATCCGGGCGGCCCACGAGCCGACGCAGGATCCCGAGCGCCTCACCCTTCAGGTCCTCGGCGTGCGCGGCGCCGCCACCCGCCAGCAGGTCGGTGTCGCCCTGGCCGTACTCTCTGTCCACCATGCGCCCAGTATTCCAGCAGGCACGGACACCATAGTGGCCCAGCGGCCCGGCTGTGGACAGACATGGGCCGGGCCCGGTGGTCACCCACCGGGCCCGGCCCATGTTCGTCCTGCTCCCCTCCGGCGGACCGGAGGGACTACCGGGGCATCAGTGTCCCAGGCGCTGCTTCAGCCCGTCGAGCTGGCCGCCGATGGAGGCCGGCAGGGAGGAGCCGAACCGCTCGAACCACTCCTCGATGGAGGCGACCTCTGCCTTCCATTCCTCGGCATCCACCTTCAGGGCGTCCTCGAGGTCCTCGGCGGCGATCTCCAGACCGGTCAGGTCCAGGGACTCCGGGGTCGGGGTGAAGCCGATCGCGGTCTCCGCGGCGTCGGCCTTGCCCTCGAGGCGCTCGACGATCCACTTCAGCACCCGGGAGTTCTCGCCGAAGCCCGGCCACGCGAAGCCGCCGTCGCGGTTGCGGCGGAACCAGTTGACGAGGTAGATCCGCGGCAGCTTGTCCTGGTCGACCTCGCCGGAGACCTTGACCCAGTGCTCCAGGTAGTCGCCGGCGTCGTATCCCATGAAGGGCAGCATGGCCATCGGGTCACGGCGGACCACGCCCACCGCGCCGGCCGCGGCGGCGGTGGTCTCCGAGGACAGGGTGGCGCCCTTGAAGATGCCGTCCTCCCAGTCGAAGGACTCGGTGACCAGCGGGATGGTGGTCTTGCGCCGGCCACCGAACAGGATGGCGTCCAGCTTCACGCCGTTCGGCTCGTGGTACTCCGGGGCCAGCATGTCGGTCTGGTCGATCGGCGTGCAGAACCGGGAGTTCGGGTGGGCCGCCGGGGCATCGGACTCCGGGGTCCACTCGTTGCCCTGCCAGTCGGTCAGATGGGCGGGGACCTCATCGGTCATGCCCTCCCACCACACGCCGCCGTCATCGGTGAGGGCGACGTTGGTGAAGATCGAATTGCCCTTGGCGATGGCGCGCATGGCGTTGGGGTTGGTGGACCACCCGGTGCCGGGTGCCACGCCGAAGTAGCCGGTCTCCGGGTTGACCACCCGGAACTCGCCGTCCTTGCCCGGGCGGATCCAGGTGATGTCATCCCCGAGCGTCTCGGCCTTCCAGCCCTCGACGGTGGGATCGATGAGCGCGAGGTTGGTCTTGCCGCAGGCGGACGGGAAGGCGCCGGAGATGGTGTAGGACTTGCCCTCCGGGCTGGTCAGCTTCAGGATCAGCATGTGCTCGGCGAGCCAGCCCTCGTCCCGGGCCATGACCGAGGCGATGCGCAGCGCGTAGCACTTCTTGCCCAGCAGGGCATTGCCACCGTAGCCGGAGCCGTAGGACCAGATGGACCGCTCCTCGGGGAAGTGCACGATCCACTTGGTCTCGTTGCACGGCCAGGCGACGTCCTCCTCGCCATCCTCCAGCGGGGCGCCGACGGAGTGCAGGGCGGGGACGAAGAACGCCTCGGTCTCCTCCATCTTGCGCAGCACGTCGGTGCCGATGCGGGCCATGATGCGCATCGAGTTGACCACGTAGGCGGAGTCGGTGATCTCGACGCCGAACTTCGGGTCCTCGGCGTCCAGGTGTCCCATCACGAAGGGGATCACGTACATGGTGCGCCCGTGCATGGACCCGGCGAAGGCGTCCTTGAGGATGCCCTTCATCTCCGCGGGGTCCATCCAGTTGTTCGTGAAACCGGCGTCCTCCTCCTTCTCGGAGCAGATGAACGTCCGGTCCTCCACGCGGGCGACGTCGGCCGGGTCGGAGAAGGCGGCGTAGGAGTTCGGGAACTTGTCCTCGGCGAGCTTCACGAAGGTACCGGCCTCGACGAGTTCGCCGGCCAGGCGGTCATACTCCTCCTGCGAACCGTCCACCCAGTACACGGAGTCAGGCTCGGTCAGGGCGGCGACCTCCTTCACCCAGTCGAGCAGCTTCCCGTACGTGGTCGGGGCATCCGCCGCGGCTCGGTCTGCGAAGGTGAGCGAGGAGTTGTCTGCCATGGGGGTTCCCTCCATTGGGTAGCGGCTGCCTTTCGGGGTCGCCTCCGGAGCGGGCCTTCAGCGGCCGGCACTCCGTTGTGCGTACACCGTCTCCGTCGCTCATTCTACCCACGCCGATTACCCGCCCGTTCCGGTGACGCCACCTGACGGTTACCCGGCTCCGGCGACGAGGCCTGCCGCAGTACACCCGGGACGACCCCCGGCGGATGCGCCCCAGAGCCCCTGGGGACCCGCTTCCGTGGCGATTTGGTGAACGGCAGACGAACCGGTATAGTTCTTCAAGGCCGTTCGAGGCCATGCGCCCTTAGCTCAGCTGGATAGAGCGTCTGTCTACGGAACAGAAGGTCAGGGGTTCGAATCCCTTAGGGCGCACCACGAGATCAGCCACTGATCACCAGAAGGCCGGACCCATCAGGGTCCGGCCTTCTGCGTTCACGGCGGAGCTTCTGCGTTCACGCCCGAGGACGCGTCAGGGGCGCGGCACGGCGAAGTGCGTCATCCGTGCGTCGCGGCCGTCCAGGGTGGCCCACTCCCCCGGCACGGCGAACACCTGCAGGCCCAGGGTGGGCAGCCGCTCGGCCATGGTGACCACCGCGTCCTCGTCGGAGTCGATCGAGGCCAGGCGCATCCCGAGGTCCTGCACCCACGGCAGGTGGCCGACCAGCATCAGGGTCCTCACCTGCTCCTCCGTCTCGTTGATCACGGCCAGGGCACTGGCGGCGTCGGCCTCGTAGAGGCGCGAGTCCAGGTACGGGGTCGGCGCCTTCTCCCCCAGCTCACTGCAGACCCAGGTGCAGGTCTGCCGGGTGCGCACGGCATCCGAGCACAGGATCATGTCCGGGTAGATCCCGTGCTCGACCAGCCACCTCCCGGCCAGCGGCGCCTCCCGGTTGCCGCGTCCGCCCAGGGGCCGCTCGTGGTCCTCCACGCCCTTGGGCCAGTCGGACTTGGCGTGGCGGAGGATGACCAGGGTCTTCTCCCCGGTGCGGTCCGGGGAGGCGGGTGTCACGACGTCGGAGGGCATGGTCCCAGCGTAGTGGTGACCCGGGGTGCCCTGCCGGCTGGCCCGGCCGCCGGCCCGGGTCGCGGGCCGGCGGCCTCACGGGCTGTCCTCACAGGGCGTTCCGGCCGGTGATCTTCCGGCCGATCAGCAGTGACTGGATGAACTCGGTGCCCTCATAGGTGTGCACGACCTCCATGTCCGTCAGGTGCCGCGCCACGTGGAAGTCGAGCAGCAGTCCGTTGCCGGCCAGCAGGTCGCGGGCCTGCTGGGCGATCCAGCGGGCCTTGCCGGCGGTGTGCATCTTCGCGATCGAGGCCATGGACCCGGTCCACTGCCCGGACTCCTGCAGCTCGGCCATCCGGAAGCACAACAGCTGGATGGCCGTGAGCTCGGTGAGCATCTGCGCCAGCGTGTTCTGCACGAGTTGGTTGGACCCGACCGGCCGGCCGAACTGCTCGCGGACCTCGGCGTAGGTCACGGCCGCCTCGAAGCAGGCCAGGGCGTGGCCGAGCGCCTCCCACGAGGCTCCGCCGCGGGTGGTGGCCAGGACCCGGGAGACGTCCCGGAAGCCCTCGGCGCCCGGCAGACGGTTCTCCTCGGGGATCCGGAGCCCGCGGAAGGCCAGGTTGGCCTGCAGGATCGCCCGCTTGCCGACCTTGCCGTCGATGACCTGGTAGTCGAAGCCCTCGGGCCGGTCCTCCGGGTCCCGCGGGTCCTCCCGTTCCATGACGAAGGCCTTGACCTGGCCGTCGGCCTCGTCCCGGGCGAAGACGACCACCAGGTGCGCCATGGACCCGTTGCCGATCCAGCGCTTGGCGCCGTTGATGACCCAGGTGTCGCCCTCGCGGCGGGCGGTGGTCTCCAGGTTCGCGGAGTCCGATCCGTGCCGCGGCTCGGTCAGCGCGAAGGCGCCGATCTTCCGCAACGCCGCCATGTCCGGCAGCCAGCGCTGCTTCTGCTCCTCCGAGCCGAGCATGTTGATCGTGCCCATGGACAGGTTGGCCTGGACACCCAGGAAGGTGTTCATGGACCCGTCCCCGCGGGAGAGCTCGACCGTGGCCAGCCCGGCCGCCAGCCGGGAGAGCCCGGGGCCGCCGTGGCCGGCGATGGATCCGCCGACCACGCCCGTGGCGGCGAGGGGTTCCAGCAGTTCATACGGGAACTCCGCCCGCTCCCAGTACCCGTTGATGACCGGAAGCACGTGCCGGTCGACGAAGTCCCGGACGGACTGCCGGGCACGCCGGGCGTCCTCGGGCAGGTCCTGCTCGAGCAGCAGGTAGTCCGTGTCCCGGGCCGTGGTCAGCCCCGAGCGCAGGGATTCCAGGTACCCGGTGGTGTCCTCGGCCCAGTCGACGGTCCGGGGGTTGGTCAGCGGGTCGGCCCGGGGATCGGTGGCCTGGGGCATCGCCTCAGCGTTCATAGCTGTACCAGCCCCTCCCGGTCTTGCGGCCGAACTCACCGGCACGGTACTTCTCCTCGAGCAGCGGATGCGGCTTCTCGGATTCGTCCCCGGTCAGTTCGTAGGTCGCCTGTCGGATGAGGTAGGTGACGTCGAGTCCCACCAGGTCCATCAGCTCGAAGGGTCCCATCGGGTGCCCGAGCGCGTTCTTGGCGGCCTCGTCGATGTCCTCCACGGAGGCGACTCCCTGGGAGTACAGGTCCAGGGCCTCGGTGCGGACCGCGCCCATCAGCCGGTTGGCCACGAAGCCCGGGACCTCCTTGTTCAGCAGGACCGGGATCTTCCCCATGGCCCGGGCCACGGCCTCGACGGTGGCCACGGTCTCGTCCGACGTCTGCTCGTGGCGGACCACCTCGACGGCCTTCATGACCAGGGCCGGGTTGAAGAAGTGCATGTTGCACACCCGCTCCGGCCGGCCGGTGGCATCGGCCACCGCCGAGGAGCCGTACGTGGAGGAGTTCGTCGCCAGGATGGCATGGGCCGGGGCGAGCCGGTCCAGCTCGGCGAAGACCGCGCGCTTGACGTCGAGCTTCTCCGTGGCCGCCTCGATGACCAGGTCCGCGGTGGTGACGGCCGGCTCCAGGTCGGTGGTGAACGTGATCCGTTCCCAGGCGGCGTCCGCGGTCGCCCGGTCCATCCGGCCCTTGGCCACCCGGCCGTCGAGCCAGGACCGCATGTCCTGCTCCGCGGCGGCCACGGCGTCAGCGGCCACGTCCCGCACCGTCGTGGCGAACCCGGCGACGGCGGCCGCCATGCCGATCTGCCGGCCCATCGCCCCCGACCCGATCACCAGGATCTGCCGCACCCCGGGGTCCGATGCGCCCGGGCCCGTGGCCCGGTCCGCGTTCTGGTTCGTCGTCATCGCTGGATCATCCTCCGTGTCATCCGTGTCGTGCCTGTCACCCGTGTCACCCGTCGTCCGTGGTTCCGCCTGACCCGCGTCATCGGCCCCGGAAGTCCGGGCTGCGTTTGCCGAGGAAGGCGGCTGCGCCCTCGGCCTTGTCCTCGGTCGTGTACAGCAGGGTCTGCGCCAGCCGCTCGAGCAGCAGCCCCGTCTTCTGGTCGGTCTCCGCGCCCTGGGCGATGACCATCTTGGCCAGCCGGATCGCCAGCGGCCCCTTGGTGAGGATCGTGCCGATGGTGCCCACCGCCGTCGGGAGCAGCTCGGCGGCCGGCACGACGGCGGTCACCAGGCCGTAGCGCTCGGCCTCGGCCGCGGTGAGGATCCGGCTGGTCAGGATCATCTCCACGGCCCGTCCCGTGCCGACCAATCGGGACAGGCGCTGGGTGCCGCCGGCGCCCGGGAGCACGCCCAGCGTGGTCTCCGGCAGGCCCATCCTGGCGTGCTCGGCGGCGATGCGGATGTCACAGCTCATGGCCAGTTCCAGGCCGCCGCCCATGGCAATGCCGTTGAGGGCGGCCAGGGTCGGCTTGGGGTAGTCCTGGATCCGGTCGTAGAGGCGCTGCATGTGCGCGGCCAGGCCGTACGGCAGGTCGTAGTGCGCCAGCTGGGAGATGTCCGCGCCGGCGATGAACGCCTTCTCCCCCGCACCGGTGAAGATGACGGCCGAGACCCCCTCGTCCTCCTCCCACACGTCCAGGACCCGGCCGATCTCGGCCAGCACGGTCCGGGACAGCGCATTGCGCTTGTCCGGCCGGTTGATGGTGATGGTCCCGACGCCGTCCGCCACCTCGGCCAGGATCGTCTCGAAGGGGCCCTCCCGGCCCCCGGACGGGCCCGTCCGCTCCACCGGCCGGTCCACCGGCGGGGCGGCCTGCTGTGTGACCTGCTGCTCGGTCCGCTGCTCGGTCATGTCAGCCCTCGGTCCGGGTGAAGGCGCCCAGGCCGGTGAGGTGACGGCCGATGGTGAGCTGGTGGACCTCGTCGGTGCCCTCGTAGGTGCGCACCGACTCGAGGTTGTTGGCGTGCCGCAGCGGGGAATAGTCCAGGGTGATCCCGTTGCCCCCGAGCATCTCCCGCGCCTCGCGGGCGATGCCAATGGCCACCCGGCAGTTGTCCAGCTTGCCGGTGGAGATCATCGCCGGGGACACCGAGGCCGGGGTGGCGTCCTTGGTCCGCCCGATCTGGTGGGCCAGCAGGTAGCCGGTGTTGATCGCCACGGCCATGTCGGCCAGCTTGGCCTGGGTCAGCTGGAACCCGGCCAGCGGGGTCCCGAACTGGGTGCGGCCCATCGTGTAGTCCAGCACCGCGTTGAACGAGTCCCGGGCGGCGCCCATCACCCCCCAGATGATGCCGTAGCGGGCCTCGTTCAGGCACTGGAACGGGCCCTTGAGCCCGATCGCGGAGTCGGCCGGCAGGATCGCCTCCGCGGGCAGGCGGACCTCGTCCAGGGTGATCTGGCACTGCACGGAGGCGCGCATCGACAGCTTCTGGCCGATGGCCTCGGCGTGGAAGCCGGGGGTGTCGGTGGGCACCACGAAGCCGCGCACCCCTCGGCCGTCCCCGTGCGCACCGGTCTGGGCCCAGATGACGGCCACGTCGGCCAGGGTGGCCAGCCCGATCCACCGCTTGGTGCCGGTGAGCACCCAGTCCCCGCCGGGGGCCTGCCGGGCGGTGGTGGTCATCGAGGCCGGGTCCGAACCGGCGTTCGGCTCGGTCAGCCCGAAGCAGCCGATCGCCTCGCCGGTGGCCATCCGGGGCAGCCACTGACTCTTCTGCTCCTCGGAGCCGTGCTTGTGGATCGCGGACATCGCCAGCGAGCCCTGCACGGAGACGAAGGTGCGCAGCCCGGAGTCCCCGGCCTCGAGCTCCTGGGCGGCCAGCCCGTACTCCACCGCCGTCCGCCCGGCGCAGCCGTAGCCGTGCAGGTGCATGCCCAGCACCCCCAGCCTCCCCAGCTCCGGGACGATCTCCCGCGGGAACACCGCCTGGTCGTACCAGCGCCCGATGTTCGGCCGGATGTGCTCGTCCACGAAACCGCGCACCCTCAGGGCCAGGGCCTTCTCCTCAGCGGAGAACATGCCGTCCAGCCCGGTCAGGTCCACCGGGCCCAGGAACGAGGCCGAGATATCGCCCGACGGGGCCGGGATGGGGTGTGTGGCGGCCGGTGCGTTGGTCGTTGCGTTGGTCGTTGCGGTGTTCACTTCTGTGCTCCTTGTGCCTGGGCCTGCTCGACGAGTTCCTTGCGCAGCAAGTACTTCTGGATCTTTCCGGACGGAGTGCGGGGCAGTTCGGGGACGACGACGAGGCGCTCGGGCCAGTACGGCTTGGCCAGTCCCTTGGCATCGAAGAACGCCCTCAGGGCGTCCATCGTCAGTTCCGGCGCGCCCTCGCGCAGGACCACGACGGCAGCGGCGGTCTCCTGCAGCCGCTCGTGGGGAACGCCGATCACGGCAACGGCCTCGACGTCCGGGTGCTCGTAGAGGACGTTCTCCACGTAGGTGACCGGGATGTTCTCCCCGCCCCGGATGATGACGTCCTTGGTGCGCCCGGCCAGGCGGACATAGCCGTCCTCGTCCATGGTGGCGAGGTCACCGGTGTCGAACCAGTCGCCGTCGAACTCCTCGCGGGTCTTGTCGAGCTGGCCGAGGTAACCGCGGAACAGGAACGGACCGCGGATCTGCAGCTTCCCCTCTTCCCCGGCGGGGGCGGGCCGGCCGTCGAAGCCGACGATCCGCGTCTGCATGCCGTCCAGGGCGCGCCCGTCCGTGGAGATGATCTTCTCCTCCGGATCTGAGGGATGTCCCATGGTCACCAGGCAGCACTCGGTCTGGCCCCAGCCGCCGAAGACGCTCATCTGCGGCAGCTTCTCCTTGGCCTCGATGACGTAGGACCGCGGGATGGGGGCGCCCATGCAGCAGAAGTGCTTCAGCGAGCTCACATCGTGCTCCGCGAGGTTCGTCGCCCCGATGAGGTCGTGCAGGAAGGGCGTGGCCGCCGAGGTGTGGTTGATCCGGTGCCTCTCGACCAGTTCCACGAACTCCTCGACGTTCCACACGTCCTGGAAGACGCCGGTGCCGCCCAGCATGATCGGCAGGGAGACGCCGTAGAGGAACCCGGTCAGGTGGCCGAAGGTCGAGGCCATGTGGATGACGGACTCATGGTCCAGGCCCAAACGGTCCGGCCAGGGCAGGGCCCCGGACAGCACCGAGTTGTGGGTGTGCATGACGCCCTTGGGACGGCCCGTGGTCCCCGAGGTGAACATGACCAGTGCCAGCGAGTTCGGGTCCGGGCGCAGCGCCGCCAGGTCCACGGGATCGGCTTCCCGGCGGGCCCGGCCACGGGCGAGGAAGTCCTCCCAGCCCGTGAACCCGTCCCGGGCGCCCTCGCCGTGGACGATCACGGTCTGCGTCAGGTCCGGCAGCTCCGGACGCAGACGATCGACCATGTCCGCGTAGTTGAACTTCCGGAAGGTCTCGGTGATGAACAGCACGGAGGTCCGCGCGGTCGCCGCCATGAAGCCGATCTCCCGGTCCCGGTAGATCGGGATCAGCGGATTGGCGACGGCGCCGACCCGGTTGGTCGCCAGGTAGATGACCAGCCACTCGTACCAGTTCGGCAGCTGGATGGAGACCACGTCGTTGGCCTGCACACCGGATTCCAGCAGCGCGTGGGCACAGTCCTCGACGTCGGAGGCCAGCTCGGCGTAGGTGTGGGAGCCGCGCACGTCGATCGTGCAGGTGTGTCCGGGCCGTGCCGCGACGGCGTCGTCGAGGTAGTCGGCCAGCAGCCTGTTGCGCCAGTGTCCGGACTCGGTGTAGGTGGTGATCTCCTCGTCGGTGAGGAGCATCTCGAAGGTGAGGGGCATGGTGTACTTCCTGGTCGGGCGGCCAGCGGGGGTGGCAGCGGGCAGGGCGGTCAGATCATGGTGAGGCCACCGGAGACCGAGAGGGTCTGGCCGGTGATGTACTTCGAGGCGGGAGAGGCCATGAACGCCACGGCGTTCGCCAGGTCCTCGGGCTGGGCCAGCCGGCGCAGCGGGATGGACTTCTCCAGGGCCGTGCGCAGCTTGGGGTTCTCCGCGGAGATCTGCTCGAACAGCGGGGTGTCGGCAGGCCCGGGGCAGACGGCGTTGGCGGTCACCCCGTAGCGGGCGGCCTCCCGGGCCAGGGTCTTGGTGAAGGCCACCACGCCGCCCTTGCAGGCGGAGTACACGGCCTCCCCGCTGGATCCCACGCGGGCCGCGTCCGAGCCGATGTTAACCACGGTGCCGTGGCCCTGGTCGGCCATCCTGCGCACCACGGACTGGGAGCAGTGCAGGACCCCGTAGAGGTTGATGGCGATGACACGGTCCCAGACGTCCACCTCGGACTCGAGGAAGGGCCCGACCTTGTCCCAGCCGGCGTTGTTGACCAGCACGTCCACCCGCCCGAAGGTGGAGAAGACCTGTTCCGTCATGGCGTCCACCGCGGCGCGGTCGGTGACGTTCACGGAGATGCCGATGGAGCCGTTGCCCAGCCCGGCGGCGGTGGCCTCGGCGGCCTCGCCGTTGAGGTCGGCGACGACGACGGTCGCCCCCTCGGCGACCAGGCGGGTGGCGATGCCCTTGCCGATGCCGCTCGCGGCGCCGGTCACGATGCAGACGCGGCCCTGCAGGTTCTCTTCATTGACGGTGGTGCTCGTGGTCTGTTCGGTCATGGCGTCCTCCATGGGTCAGGTGCTCTGGGTGTCTGGGGGTATGGGGGGTGGTCTGTCGGATAGGGCTGGGTGTCCCGGGAGACGGCGGCCAGGCCGGCTCAGGGCGCGACCTCTCGGGGCAGGTTCTGCCGGGCGATGATGAGCTTCATGATCTGGGCGGTGCCATCACCGATCTGCAGGCCCAGGACGTCCCGCATCCGCTGCTCAATCGGGCGGGTCGTGAGGTAGCCGAACTGGCCGTGGGAGAGCAGGCACTGGTTGATGACGTCGTAGGCGGTCTTCGGCGCCCACCACTTGCACATGGCGGCCTCCTTGGTGTGCGGCTGGCCGGCGTCCTTGAGCCACAGGGTCTTCTGGCACAGGACCCGGGCCGCCGTCAGCATCGTGTCCGCCTCGGCCAGGGGGAAGGACAGGCCCTGGAACTTGCTGATGGGCTGGTCGAACGCCACCCGCTGGCTGGCGTACTCCCACGTCTCGTCCAGGGTGACCTGGGCGGCCCCGATGCATTGGAGGCCGATGAGGGCCCGGGAGAAGTCGAAGCCCTGCATGACCTCGGTGAAGCCCCTGCCCTCGGCGCCGAGCAGGTTCTGCTCCGGGACCCAGGTGTCCGTGAAGCTCACGAACCCGCGGCCCACGCACTTGGTGCCCATGTCCGGCGTGCCCTGCCGCTCGACACCGTCGCGGTCGAGTTCCACGAGGAAGGCGCTGATGCCCCGGCCCCGGCGGTTCTCCTCCGTGCGCGCGAAGACCACGGTGGCCCCGGCGTGGAGGGCGAAGGACATGGACTTGGTGCCGTTGAGCACCCAGCCGCCGTCCTGGCGCCGCGCGGTGAGGCCGGGATTGCCGGCGTCCGAGCCGCCGTCGGGCTCGGACAGGCCGATGGCCACGATGTCCTCACCGCTGGCGATCTTCGGCACCCAGGCCTTCGCCAGCTCCGGTCCGGCGTTGCGGGCCAGGATCTGCCCGACCAGGGAGCCGACCACCTGGACATAGCCGACGTTGATGTCCCCCCGCGAGATCTGCTCGGTGATCATCCCTGCCGTCAGGGCGCGCTCGCCGCGCCCGCCCAGCTCCTCCGGCAGCTCGGGGGCGATCAGCCCGCGCGCACCCATCTCGCACCGCAGCGCCGGGTCGATGACCCCCTCCGCCTCCCGCTGCTGGTACTGCGGGGCCAGCTCCTCCGCCATGGCCGCCGCCGCATCGATGTAGCCCTGCATCGCCGTGTCGATCGTGAAATCCATGTCTTCCTCCGTTGGTGCCCGTGGTCCCGTGACCGGCCGGTCAGTGGCTGACGACCTTGGAGGCGAAATCGGGCGTGCGCTTCTCGGCGAAGGCGATGGCGCCCTCCATGCCCTCCGGCGAGACGGCGTAGAGGTCCAGGGCGGACATCGCCATGTTGCTCAGGCCGGCCTGGTGGTCGGTATCGGCGTTGAAGGACTGCTTGAGGAATCGGATGGCGGTCGGCGACTTCTCGGCGATCTCGTCCGCCCAGGCCAGGGCCTCGTCCATCAGCTTCTCCGGCTCGACGACGGCATTGACCAGCCCCCAGCGCTCGGCGGTGGCGGCGTCGTACTGACGGCACAGGTACCAGATCTCCCGGGCCCGCTTCTCGCCGACGATCCGGGCGAGGAAGGCGGAGCCGAAACCGGCGTCGAAGGAGCCCACGCGCGGGCCCGCCTGCCCGAACCGGGCGGTGGAGGAGGCGATGGTCAGGTCGCACAGCACGTGCAGCACGTGACCGCCACCGATGGCCACCCCGTTGACCGCGGCGATGACCGGCTTGGGGATGTCCCGGATGGTCTTGTGCAGCAGCCCGATCTCGAACATGCCGGACTCGCTCGGCCCGTAGTCCCCGGTCTCGGCGCGCTGCTTGACGTCACCTCCCGTGCAGAAGGCCTTCTGGCCCGCACCGGTGAGGATCACTGCCTGGACGCCCCGGTCCGCCCAGGCCAGCTTGAAGGCCTTGATGAGCTCCTCGACGGTCTGGGCGCGGAAGGCGTTGTAACGATCGGGCCGGTTGATGGTGATGACGGCGGCTGCGTTGCGGCGCTCGTAGGTGATGTCCCCGAAGTCGGGGACGGCGGGAGCCTGGGCCGCTCCGGTGGGGGTGGCGGTGGTGTTCTCGGCGGTCATGATGGTCCTTTCCGTGGGAGACGCCCCTGAATCCCGGGCGGGTCCAGGGTGAGTGATCGGGAGGTGGCCGGCGCTCAGGCCGGAGTGCCGAACAGGTCGGCGTACGTGGAACGGTGGTCCGGGTGCACGGCCATGGAGAGCATGAGGGCCGCCTGGTGCTCCACGAAGTCCGCGAAGTCCATCAGCGGGGCGAAGTACCAGTGCTTCAGCGCCCAGGAGTGGGCGATGAGGAGCAGGTCGTAGGCGAGGACCCGGGCATCGAGCGGGACCAGGAGACCCTGGTCCAGGGCCTCCTGGATGGCGTCCCCCAGGGGCTGGGCCGTCTTGACCTCGAGGTCCTTGATGAGCCGCCGCCCCTCCTCGTCGAGGGTGTTGGACTCCCGGTAGGTCAGCAGCACGGCCTCCCGGTTGTCGTCGACCACCTGGCAATAGGCGGAGAACGCCGCGACCATCCGCCGCACCGGGTCCTCCTCCGGCTCCACGGCGGCGGGGATGAGCCGTGCCATGTCATCGAGGACACCGAGGATGACGCCCTGGACGAGTTCCTGCTTGTTCGCGAAGTAGCGGTAGATCAGTCCCACGGAGACGCCGGCCTCGTCCGCCACGGCCTGCATGGAGACGCCATGCGACCCACTGCGCTCCATGAGCCGTGCCGCGGCCTCCAGCAGCTGCCGGGTCCGGGCATCCGACCGTGCCCGGCGGGCCGCCTCGTCCGGAGCGGCCATTGCCTCCGTACCCTTCAGGACCATCGATGGCCCTCCTCCCCATTTGAACATCAGTTCATATCGAATGAATTCTGATTCATTCGTGACTGTAGTCACACATGCGCGGCGGGGTCAAGGGTCAGGCACGTTAAACGCACAGGACCCCGGATCCAGTGGATCCGGGGTCCTGTGCGACGTCGGCGGCGGGGCGCCCGCGTCAGATGCTGTACTCAGGGGCCGCCCACACGACGACCTCGGGGTGCTCGTAGAAGCGATAGCCCTGGCCGCGCACGGTGCGCACCGTGCCGGACAGCCGCCCCAGCTTGGAGCGCAGCCGGCGGATGTGGACGTCGATCGTCCGCTCGTTCGGCACCTCCTCGGAGTTCTTCCACAGCGACTCCAGCAGTTCGTCGCGCCCCACCGTGCGGCCGCCATTCTCCACGAGGTAGTTGAGCAGCTCGAATTCCTTGTAGGTGAGGTTCAGGCCCTCGCCGTCCAGCATCACCTCGCGGCGGGCCAGGTCGATCAGGACGCCGGGCTGGCGGGTGGAGACGGGAGCGGGCGCCTGTAGCAGGTCCGGGCGGGTGCCCTGCTGGATCGTGGGATCACCCAGCACCTGCCGCACGACCTCCAGGTCGGAGCCGGGGGCGCCGGCCGGGGCGATCGCCACGGCCGCTGCGGACTGGGAGCCCGGGACCAGGGACTCCACGTAGTGGCGCAGCTCGTTCGCCAGCCGAGTCAGCGAGGTCCCGGCAGCCGAGGCCGCAGACTCGTCCATGCCCACGTAGATCACGAAGCCCCGGGCCTCGGTCTCCGTGGCCACCGGCTGCGGACCGGGGACGCCGTTGGGCGCCAGGACCGGCGTCGGCGCGGCCTGGCCCATCGGGTCCTGGGTGTCCGCGCCGGCGTCACCGGTGTCCTGCACGGGCTGCAGGGAGCGGGCTCGCGGCACCCCATAGGTTCCGCCGTGTTCGCGGTAGCTACGGACCCGGGCTGCGCGGCGCTGGGCGTTGCGGACCGAGATGTGAACGTATCCCTGGGGGCTGGTCGTCATGTCGATGAATCCTTGCGTCGATCTCCCCTTCGGCGTGGAGACAGCAGGTCAGACCGGATCACGGTCGTCCCCATCGGCCACATACCGGACGGGAGCCGGCCCGGCCGTACCTCCGGCGCCATCGCCGGACGCACTCGGCCTCGGGGAGGCCGACCGGGTCGCGGAACTTCATGTGACAACCCTGAGACGTCACAATCCGTTCTTGCAAGTAACAAAGGTCACGTCGTCTCAACATGTGAGACGAACGGGGGTTTTTGTGGCGAAGATCACGTCTCAGGGCAGGCGTGAAGCACTCTTTCCGGTATTCCGGGGCAACTTACAACGGCCCACGACCGCCGGGCGTTTTGTTACCACGCCCGCCTCCGCCGGGACGCTCGCTACTCCGCCAGGCCGTAGAGGCGGTCCCCGGCGTCGCCGAGGCCGGGGACGATGTAGGAGTGCTCATTGAGGCGCTCGTCGATGGCGGCCAGGTAGATGTCCACGTCGACGTCGGCCAGTTCCCCTTCCAGCCGCGCGATGCCCTCCGGCGCTCCCAGCAGGCAGATGCAGGTCACCCGGCGGGCCTTGCGGCCATACATGAACCGCACCGCCTCGGCCAGCGTGCCTCCCGTGGCCAGCATGGGGTCCAGGATGAACACGTGCCGGTCCGTCAGGTCCGCCGGCAGACGCTCGGCGTAGGTGACGATGTCCAGGGTCTCCTCGTTCCGGGCCATCCCCAGGAAGCCGACCTCCGCGGTCGGGGCCATCCGGACCATGCCCTCGAGCATGCCGAGCCCGGCACGCAGGATCGGCACCACCAGCGGGGTGGGCCGCGCCAGCCGGACACCGGTGGTGGAGGCGACGGGGGTCTCGATCCGGACCGGCTCCACCGCAACGTCCCGCGTGGCCTCGTAGGCCAGCAGCATGACCAGTTCCTCGGTCAGCTGCCGGAAGATCATGGAGGGCGTCTCCCGCTTCCTCAGGACCGTGAGTTTGTGGCCGACCAGCGGGTGTTCGACGAGCTGTACGCGCATGGTGCCAACCCTACCGGGCGCGCCCGGTTGCCCCGGGGGCGCGGGCGGCGCGTCCCCGGACCCCGGAGTGGGGACAATGGGACGGTCATCGTCGTCCAGGAAGGGACACCGTGTCCGAGTCCTCCCGCCCCTCCCCCGGAGCGCCCGCCCCTGCCATGCCGGGTGCCGGCCTGGCCGGCCTGGCCGGCCGGGCACGCATGGAGGGCTGGATGGGCCTGGCCCTGGCCGAGGCCCGTCTCGCCACGGGCACTGGCGACGTGCCGATCGGCGCCGTCGTCCTCGGTCCCGACGGAACCGTGCTCGGCACCGGGCGCAATGAGCGGGAGGCGAGCGGTGATCCCACCGCCCACGCCGAGGTGCTGGCCCTGCGGACCGCGGCCGCCGCGCGTCGGGACTCGGAGGAGGACGATGGCTGGCGCCTTCAGGACTGCACCCTCGTGGTGACCCTGGAGCCCTGCGCCATGTGCGCCGGGGCCATCGTGCTGGCCCGCATCCCGCGCCTGGTCTTCGGCGCCTGGGATCCCAAGGCCGGTGCGTGCGGGTCAGTGTTCGACGTCGTCCGGGAACCCCGGCTGAACCACTGGGTCGAGGTCTTTCCCGGCGTCCGTGAGGAGGAGTGTGCGGCGTTGCTGACCGGGTTCTTCCGCGGGCACCGCGGCTGAACCGTCGGCGGTGGCATCCCGGACGGCAACCCCACCGGCATCCACCAGCGGCACCGGCGCGCCCGGCACGTTGACCGGGGCCCCAGGCGGGAGAAGAATTCGATCCAGCGCCGGCCTGCCCGGGACCGGCCCCGGAACCGGAGGATGTTCCGCCATGACTGGTCCGCCATGGCTGGGCCCTGGTTCTCCCCCGGACAGGGACCGAAGCCGGATTGGGCGGTCGAGCGGAGCCTCCGGTAAGATGGACCGGTCTGGTGACGTGTCCGAGCGGCCGAAGGTGCAACACTCGAAATGTTGTGTAGGTTCACCCCTACCGTGGGTTCAAATCCCACCGTCACCGCCGACTGACAGGCCCTCGCCCCGCGACACCGCGGCGGCGGGGGCCTGTGGTCTATCGGCGGCAGTCACCGACCACTGGCGCCGGACCTTCTGGAGAGGCAGGACGATGAGCACCACGAGCACCCACGCAACCCTTCCGACCGAAGCGGAGGTCCTGCGGTGGCGGCGCGACTTCCCGTTGCTGGCCACCGAGGTCAACGGCCATCCCGTGGCCTACCTCGACTCCGGCGCCACCTCCCAGAAGCCGGCCGTCGTCCTGGAGGCCGAGCGCGGCTACTACGAGCGGCTCAACGCCGCGGTCCACCGCGGGGCCCACACCCTTGCGGCGGAGGCGACGGTCCTCTTCGAGGACGCCCGGGCCTCCGTGGCCGGCTTCGTCGGGGCCGCCGAGGACGAGATCGTCTGGACCTCCAACGCCACCGAGGCGTTGAACCTGGTGACCTACGCCTTCTCCAATGCCAGCGTGGGCCGGGGCGGTCAGGCCGCCGAGAGGTTCCGGCTGCGCCCCGGGGACGAGGTCGTGGTCACCGAGCAGGAGCACCACGCCAACCTGATCCCGTGGCAGGAACTGGCCGCGCGGACCGGCGCCACGCTCAGGCACATCCCGGTGACCGATGACGGCGCCCTGGACCTGGAGGCCGCCGGTGAGGTCATCACCGACCGCACCCGGCTGCTGGCGTTCACCCACGTCTCGAACGTGCTCGGAGTGGTGAACCCGGTGCAGGAGCTCACCGCCCGTGCCCACGACGTCGGCGCCCTGGTGGTGCTCGACGCCTGCCAGTCCGTCCCCCACCTCCCCGTGGACTTCCCCGCGCTGGACGTGGACTTCGCCGCTTTCTCCGGCCACAAGATGCTCGCTCCCACCGGGATCGGCGCACTCTACGGGCGCCGGGAGCTGCTCGCGGCGATGCCTCCGTTCCTCACCGGCGGGTCGATGATCACCACGGTCACCATGGAGGCCGCCGAGTACCTGCCACCGCCGCAGCGCTTCGAGGCCGGCACCCAGAAGGTCTCCCAGGCGATCGCGTGGGCGGCCGCCGTGGAGTACCTGCAGCAGATCGGCATGGACCGGATCGCCGCCCACGAGGCCGAACTCGGCCACCGGCTCATCACCGGCCTGCGGGAGATCCCGGGGGTACGCGTGCTCGGCGGGGACATCGAGGGCGACCGGGTCGGCCTGGCCAGCTTCGACGTCACCGGGGTGCACGCCCACGACGTCGGCCAGTTCCTGGACGACCGCGGGATCGCCGTGCGCGTGGGGCACCATTGCGCCCAGCCGCTGCACCGCCGGTTCGGGGTGACCGCCTCGACCCGGGCCAGCACCTACCTCTACACGACCGAGGACGAGGTCACCCGGTTCCTCGAGGGCGTGGCCGGCGTTACCGAGTTCTTCGGGGTGCGCCCATGAGCTCCTCCGAACTGCAGGGCCTCTACCAGGAGGTCATCCTGGACCACGCGAAGACCCCGTCCGGCACGGGCCTGCTGGAGACGGCGGACGGTCAGTCGCACCAGCTCAACCCCACCTGCGGGGACGAGATCACCCTGCAGGTGCACCTGGGCGAGGGAGACGCCGTCGCCCAGGTCCGCTGGGAGGGTCACGGCTGCGCGATCTCCCAGGCCTCGGCGTCGCTGCTGTCCGAACTCGCCGAGGGCCTGTCCGCCGCGGAACTGACCGAGCGGATCGAGGCGTTCCGGGCGGCCATGCAGTCCCGGGGGAAGATCCAGCCCTCCGAGGAGCTGTTCGGGGACGCAGTGGCCCTGGGCGGGGTCTCCCGCTACGTGGCGAGGGTCAAGTGCGCCATGCTGGCCTGGGTGGCCGCCGAGGACGCCCTCGCGCAGGCGACCGTGGACCGCTGAGCCGGGCACCTCCCTGCTCCTCTTCACCTCAGCTGTTACCTGAATCACCTATCAGGTGTACCTTGGCGTGATCCAGCTCACAGCCGAAGTGACCGGCAGGGATGCCCGGCCGGCCGTGAGGGAGGAGGCATCATGACCCCACCTGCGCATTGTGACCGGGATGACATGCTCGACAGCCCAGACCCTGGCCCGGACAGGCCGGTCGCCGGCCCGCCGCTCGGGAGGCCACGGAACCGTCGACGCGTGGCCCCCGTGCTGCTGGCCACGTTCCTGCTGACGGCCCTGGGCGCGGCCCTCGGCCTGGTCGGGACCTCGCCGACGGCCCAGGCCATCGACTGCCCGCCCGGGTTCGAGACGCTGCCGGGCTGCACCGGCAGCGGCGGTGACGGCGGTGCCGGAGACGGCGGCTCCGAGGCCACGGGGACCTGGACCACCGAGACGATCGCCGGCATGAGCGTGAACCTCTACGTCCCCACGACCGCCCCGGCCCACCCGGACGGCCGTGCCCTGATGGTCACCCTGCACGGTTGCGTGCAGAAGGCCGCGGACCTGAGGAACGGCGGCAACTGGGCCGCGACGGCGGATGAGTACGGCATGGTGGTGGCCGTCCCGGCCGCGCCGAACGGCGGGGTGCTGCTCGGCTGCTGGGACTACTACGACACCAACCACTCGCGCACCTCCCCCGCCCGGCACGATGACAACCTGCTGGGCCTGGTCTCCACCCTGACCGCCCGGCCCGGACTGGGCGTGGACGCGGATCAGGTGTACCTCTCCGGGCTGAGCTCCGGCGGGGGCCAGACCATGGTCATGGGCTGCCTGGCCCCGGACGTCTTCGCGGGTATCGGGATCAACGCCGGGCCGACGGTCGGGACCACCTCGGGGCAGATCTCCTCGGTGGCCACCTCGAAGACGCAGGGCACCTCGACCTGCCGGACCTTCGCCGGTTCGGCATCCTCCTCCTTCGACACGCAGCTGACCTCGGTGGTCTACGGCAGCAATGACTCCGTGGTGGCGCCCGGCTACAACCCGCTCAACGCCGAGATCATGGCCGGCCTGTACGGTGCCTCGTCGACGTCCTCGTTCTCCCTGTCCGGCCTGGCCGGGACCAACACCGCCGGGACGGGCACCCTGTACTCGGATGCCGAAGGCCCCCGGGTGTCCCTGGTGCAGAACACCGGGCTGGGACACAACTGGCCCGCGGGCGGCGGGCCGGGCGGTTCCTACATCTCGACCAACAGCATCGACTACCCGGCGTACGTGACGGAGTTCTTCGTCGAGAACAACCGCCGCACCGGGCCCCTGCCGACCGGGGAGCCCACCCCGACGGTCCAGCCGACCCCCACGGAGGAACCGGTCCCGACCGAGGAGCCGACTCCCACGGCGGAGCCCACCCCGACCGAGGAACCCACCGCCGGCCCGGAGCGATGCGTCACCGCGTCCAACGTGGACCACCGGGCCGCCGGCCGCGCCACCTCCTATGGCGTCCACCCCTACAACCCGTACTACGCCGTCGGGTCCCAGCACTACCTGGGCCAGGGCGATGCCACGGTGACCAGCCTGCACGAGTCCTCGGACGGCGTGTTCGACCTGGTGCCGTCCTGCTGAGCCCTGACTGCTGACCCAGCTGACGGGCCGGCCCCCGGGACGCTTTTCTGCGGCTCCCGGGTCGCAGACCATGGGTGCAGGCCGAGCACACCCACGGTTCGCGACCCGGGAGCCGCCTGAACCGCGCCGGCGTCGGCGGTCAGGCGGCCGGCGAACGGTCCAGCTGCCGGTCGAGGAAATCCGCGATGACGTCCCAGGTCAATTGCTGGCCCGGCGGTGGTGCCGGGTCCAGGTGGGCGGAGTCCACCGCGGTGTCCAGCACGGAATGGGACGCGGCGAAGTGGACGTCGTGGCCGACGTCGGCGACCTCGTAGTAGGCGGTGGGCACTCCGGCGGCGTCGAGGGCGGCGAACAGCAGGGAGCTCTGCTGGTACGGCACCACCCAGTCATCGGTCCCGTGCGCGATCAGCGTGGGGGGATCCTCGTCGTCGATGTACGCCAGCGGACTGGCGGCGATGGCGAGGCCCGGGTTCTGCAGGGTGGAGGCGCCGATCAGCCGGGACTCGAAGGCCTGCAGGTCATCGTGGCAGTGGGTGACCCGGTAGGACTCGTTGAACCTCTCGCAGGCGCCGGGCAGCATCTGCGAGGTGATGGTGAGGAAGTCGGTGGGCGCGAAGAAGTTCACCACCGCGTGAACCCGTGAGGACACCCCGGTCAACCCCAGGGAACCCTCCAGCGCGGGCTCGTTGGACGTCACGCCGAGCATCGTGGCGATCCATCCGCCGGAGGAGTTGCCGGAGGCGACGATCCGCTCCGAATCCAGGCCGAACTCCTCGGCGTTGGCCCGGATGAAGCGTACGGCGGCCTTCGCATCGTGCAGCTGCGCCGGGAAGACCGCCTGCTCGGAGCTGCGCACCGAGAACAGGGCCACCGCGTAGCCGCGCTGCACCAGCTCCTCCGCCACGGGTTCGCCGCCCAGGTTGCCGCGGTCCGAGGTCCAGCCCGAGCCCTGGCTCCACAGCACCACGGGGAACGGTCCCGTGCCCCGGGCGGGAACGAACAGGTCGAGGGTGCCCGCATTGCCGGGCAGGGCGGCATACTCCAGTCCCAGCGTGGCGCGGGCACCCCGGGGCAGGGCCCGGGACGACGGCGGCTCGGCCTGGGCCAGCATCACCGGCACGGCGGCCACGAGGATCGCCACGAGTGCGACGGCGGCGGTGAGCGTCCAGCTGAGGGTCCGCCGTCCCGGCCGCCACCGCCGGGGCGCGGGACGTCCCGGGGCCGCAGGCGACGGCGTGGAGCGCTGCGAGGCCGTGGGGCCGGGGTCGTCGGCTGAAACGTCCATGCGGGGTCCTTTCGCGGACCTGGCCGGCCCATCCGGCGTTCCCTCCACATTAATCTCTGGAACCGTGCTGGTCAGGGCACGGTTAGGTCACGGTCATCACCCTCTGAGGGCCTGTCAGTGGTCAAGGATCCCCGGCACTCGACGTGTACGTGAACCGCGGTCGGTGAGCACCCTCGCGTACGCCGGGGGCTCGCGTGACAGCCCTGACGCGAGGCCGCCGGGCACCTGTCAGGATGGACCCATGAGCGTGAGGATCCTGGCGGTCGGCAAGAAGCATGAGTCCTGGGTGTCCGAGGGCATCGACCGCTACGCCAAGCGCCTCAAGAAACCCTTCGACCTGTCCTGGCAGTTGCTGCCCCACTCGTCCCGGGAAGGGGATGCGGCGCGGGCCGAGGAATCCGCACGGATACTGGCCAAGGTGGACGACCGTGACCACCTGATGCTGCTGGACGAACGGGGCAAGGGCTTCGACTCCCCGGGGCTGGCCCGTCACCTGCAGGGCCGGTTCGACACCGGCCAGCAGGTCACGCTGGTGATCGGCGGCGCCTACGGCGTGGACGCGTCCGTGCACGAGCGGGCGGACACGGTGTGGTCACTGTCGAGACTGGTCTTCCCTCACCAGCTGGTCAGGCTCATCCTCGCCGAGCAGCTCTACCGCGCCCAGGAGATCGCCGGCGGACGGCCCTACCACCACGTCTGAGGGCGGCGTCCGGGCCAGCATCCCGGCCCGCGTGCAGGTCCGGCGCCCGGTCCCGCGTCCGGCGTCGGGGCCTCGCGTCCGGGCCTCGCGTCCGCGTCCGGCGTCCGGGCCTCGCGTCCGGGTCCAGGGCACGGACCGCACCGCCTCTAGAACGGTACGTGCCAGGCCATCAGCCCGCCACGCTCCCCCCGCCCGGACAGGAGCCTGCAGAACTCGACGGCCTCCAGCTCGATGCGCTCGCCGCCCTGGCCCTGGGCCCAGTGCCCGCCGGCCTCACCGGTGAGGTGGAGCTCGTAGGGCCGGCCGTGGCGTGCGGCCCATTCGGCCACGGCATCCGCGACGATCACTCCCTCGTGGTCGGCCGTCGCCGGCACCTGCACCCCGCTGGCGCGGGCGATGTCGATGCGGTGCATGAACGGGTCGCGGGTCAGGATCGAGCCGAACAGGTAGGCCAGCGTCCAACGCTCCTTCACCCCGTCGAACTCCTGCGCCAACGTGACACGGGACTGCAGCGGTCGCGGGATGCGGGACCGTCCGCGCACCGCCCGGGGCGCCACCTGCCGGAACCGCTCGATCAGTTCGGCCGTGTCCAGGTGCGCGTGGTCCTGCACCTGCAGGGCGGTGAGGGCGTCGATCTGCTCGACGTGGTCCCGGCCGGCCCGTCGAGTGGAGACGGCGGTCTGCCGGATCAGCTGGGCGAACGAGGCCGGGTACTCGGCCATGCCCAGCATGTGCCCTGCCATGGCTCGCACGTCCCAGCCCGGACAGTCCGTGGGCTGTTCCCAGTCCGCCGGGGACAGCTGTTCCAGCGTGGAGATCACGCGCTGGTACTCGGTGGCGGCGAGCTGCATCGCGACGCGGTGGTCGAGCCGGGCACGGAGGGTCTCGGGCATGGTCAGCATCCTGCGCCGGTCCACCCCCCGTGTCCATGCCCGGCAGTCCCCCCCTCCATGCCCGCGGGGTGTCGCTCCCGGGTCGCAAACCATGGATGTAGGGCGGTGACACCCATGGTTCGCGACCCGGGAGCAGGAGGGCCACCACCCGTCGCGTCCGTGCCGCGGCGTACGCTGATGCCGATGACTTCTCCCCCGGATGCGCAGGCGGTCCTGGACCGCTTCATGCCCGCCACCCGCGAGTGGTTCGCGGGCGCCTTCGCCGCGCCGACCGAGGCCCAGTTGGGGGCCTGGGACGCGATCTCCAGCGGGCAGCACGCCCTCGTGGTCGCCCCGACCGGCTCCGGCAAGACCCTCTCTGCCTTCCTCTGGGCCCTCGACGGGTTCCTGCGCCCGCCCGCGGATGTCGCACCGCCGTCGGGACCGGCCCAGGACACCCTGCCGGGCGACCTGCCCGCTCCGGCCGCAGGGAAGCGGGCGAAGAACCTCACCCGGGTGCTCTACGTCTCCCCGCTCAAGGCCCTGGGCGTGGACGTGGAGCGGAACCTCCGGGCGCCGCTGATCGGCATCACGCAGACGGCGAGGCGGCTGGGCCTGGACGCCCCGGAGGTGCGCGTCGGGGTGCGCTCCGGGGACACCCCGGCCCGCGAGCGCCGCCAGCTGGTGAGCAATCCGCCGGACATCCTCATCACCACCCCGGAGTCCCTCTACCTCATGCTGACGTCCCAGGCCCGCGCCACGCTGGCCGGCGTGGAGACGGTGATCGTGGACGAGGTGCACGCGGTGGCCGGCACCAAGCGCGGTGCACACCTGGCCGTATCGCTGGAGCGCCTCGACGCCCTGCTGCCCGCCCCGGCCCAGCGGATCGGATTGTCCGCCACCGTGGAACCGAAAGAGGAGGTCGCCCGGTTCCTCGGCGGCATCCAGCCGGTCCGGGTGGTGGCCCCGGGGTCCGCCAAGTCCTGGGACGTGCACGTCACCGTCCCCGTGCCGGACATGACCGAGCTGCCCTCCGCCGCCGGCGCCCACGACCTCGGGCCAGGTTCCGGGCTGGCGGCCCAGGCCTCGATCTGGCCGCACGTGGAGGAGCGGATCGTCGACCTGGTGGCGCGGAACCGCTCGACCATCGTCTTCGCGAACTCCCGGCGGCTGGCCGAGCGGCTGACCGGCCGGCTCAACGAGATCTGGGAGGAGCGCCAGCTCGCCGAGGAGTCTTGGGAGGACGTTGGCACGGACGCGGCAGGCCGTCCCGACGGCGGCGGGCCGGGGGCCCCGGTTCCCCTCGGGGCGGTGCTGGCCGGGGTCGCCCCCGGTGCCCGGCCGGCCCGCGGACAGGCACCCGCCCAGCTGATGGGCGGGTCAGGGCAGTCGGCCGGGACGAGTGCGGAGGGCACCGGCACGGAGTTCGCCCGGGCCCACCACGGCTCGGTGTCCAAGGAACAGCGCGCCCTGATCGAGGACGCGCTGAAGACCGGGCAGCTGCGGTGCGTGGTGGCCACCAGTTCGCTGGAGCTGGGCATCGACATGGGCGCCGTGGACCTCGTCATCCAGGTCGAGTCACCGCCCTCGGTGGCCTCGGGCCTGCAGCGCGTGGGCCGGGCCGGGCACCAGGTCGGGGAGACCTCCACCGGCTGGTTCTTCCCCAAGCACCGCGGGGACCTGGTGGACACCTCCGTGGTGGTGGAGCGGATGCTCGCCGGGAAGATCGAGTCCCTCACGGTGCCCGCCAACCCGCTGGACATCCTGGCCCAGCAGACCGTGGCCGCCTGCGCCCTGGACGAGCTCGACGCCGAGGCCTGGTTCGACCGCCTGCGCCGCACCGCCCCCTTCGCCACCCTGCCGCACTCCGCCTACGAGTCCGTCCTGGACCTGCTCTCCGGACGCTACCCCTCGGACGAGTTCGCCGAGCTGCGCCCGCGCGTGGTGTGGGACCGGGAGGCCGGCACCCTGGCCGGCCGCACCGGATCCCAGTGGCTGGCCGTCACCTCCGGCGGAACCATCCCTGACCGCGGCCTGTTCGGTGTCTTCCTGGCTGGCTCCGAGGACACGGGGACCGGGGACGGCACGACGGCGGCCGGCACCGCCCGCACCGGCGGCCGGAGGGTCGGTGAACTGGACGAGGAGATGGTCTACGAGTCCCGGGTGGGGGACGTCATCGTGCTGGGCGCCACCAGCTGGCAGATCCAGGACATCACCCACGACCGGGTGCTCGTCATCCCGGCGTTCGGCCAGCCCGGGCGGCTGCCGTTCTGGCGAGGGGACGCCGAGGGCCGCCCCGCCGAACTGGGCGAGGCCGTGGGCGCGTTCCGGCGCGAGGTCGAGTCCGCGCAGTCGGCGCAGTCGACGCAGTCCGCGCAGCACGCGAGCGCACTGTCGTCGGGCCCGGACGAGAAGGAGGCGGGCGCCGGGACCGCGGCGGCCGAACGGCTGGAGGCCGCGGGCCTGGACCAGTGGGCCCGGGACAACCTCACCGCCTACCTGACCGAACAGCGCGAGGCGACCGGCGTGCTGCCCACGGAGAAGACCCTGTTGGTCGAGCGCTTCCACGACGAACTCGGCGACTGGCGCGTGGTGCTGCACTCCCCCTACGGGATGCCGGTGCACGCCCCCTGGGCGCTGGCCGTGGGGGCCCGGCTGCACGCCAGGTACGGGATGGACGGCTCGGCCATGGCTGCCGATGACGGGATCGTGCTGCGCGTGCCGATGATGGAGGACGAGCCGCCTGGGGCCGACCTGTTCCTGTTCACCGCCGAGGAACTGGAGGAGACCGTCACGGCCGAGGTGGGGGGCTCGGCCCTGTTCGCCGCGCGGTTCCGGGAGAACGCCGCCCGCGCTTTGCTGTTGCCGCGGCGGGACCCGCGCAAGCGCTCGCCGCTGTGGCAGCAGCGCCAGCGGGCCGCCCAGTTGCTGGAGGTCGCCCGGAAATACCCGCAGTTCCCCATCATCCTGGAGACCGTCCGCGAGTGCCTCCAGGACGTCTACGACCTGCCGGCCCTGAAGCGGCTGGCCGGGCGGATCGAGGACAAGTCGCTGCGCCTGGTGGAGACCACCACGCAGTCGCCCTCGCCGTTCGCCCAGTCGCTGCTGTTCGGCTACGTGGCCCAGTTCATCTACGAGGGCGACTCCCCGCTGGCCGAGCGGCGCGCCGCCGCCCTCTCCCTGGACCCGGGACTGCTCAACGAGCTGCTGGGCCGGGCCGAGCTGGCGGACCTGCTGGACCCGGGGGTCATCGCCACGGTCGAGGCCGACCTGCAGCGGCTCTCGCCCGCCCGCCGGGTCAAGGGTGCCGAGGGCCTGGCCGACCTGCTGCGGCTGCTCGGCCCACTGACCGCCGCCGAGGCCGCGGCCCGGCTGCAGCCCCTCCACGAGCAGGGCTCCGCGTCCTCCGGCGATGAGGGAATGGCCGGGGATGCAGGAGCGGCCACGGATGAAGGGCCGGCCACGGAAGCGGGGCCGGCCACGGATCCCGGCGCCGGCGCCCCGGACGGCTCCGCCGGTGAGGACGCGGCGGCGGCCCTGCTGGACGAGCTGGTCGCGGCGAACCGCGCCCTGCGGATCCGGCTGGGCGGGCGGGAGCACTACGCCGCGGTCGAGGACGCCGCCCGGCTGCGGGACGCCCTGGGCGTCGCCCTGCCCATGGGCGTCCCGCTGGCGTTCATCGAACCGGTCGCCGACCCCCTGGGCGACCTGGTCTCCCGCTATGCCCGCACCCACGGCCCCTTCACCGCCACCGAGGCCGGTGCCGCGCTGGGACTGGGAGCCGCCGTCGTGCTCCAGGTCCTGCAGCGGCTGGCCGCCGAGCGCCGTGTGACCGAGGGGCGGTACCGGCCCGGCGGGACGGGCCAACCCGGGCCGCTGGAGGCCGAGTGGTGCGAGGTCGAGGTGCTGCGCCGGATCCGGCGCCGGTCCCTGGCCGCGCTGCGGGCCGAGGTGGAGCCGGTGGAGCAGTCCGGCTATGCCCGCTTCCTCGCCGACTGGCAGCACCTGGACCCGGCTCCCGGCGGTGGCTCCCCGGCCACGCTGCGCGGCCTGGACGGCGTGGCCACCGTCCTCGACCAGCTCTCCGGCGTGCCGGTCCCGGCCAGCGCGTGGGAGTCGCACGTGCTGCCGGCCCGGGTGCGCGACTACGTGCCGGCCCAGCTCGACGAGCTGCTGGCCACCGGCGAGTTCCTCTGGTCCGGGACCGCCGCGGCGGCCGGCAACGACGGCTGGATCGCCTTCCACCACGTCGACTCCGTGGACCTGAGCCTGGTGCGCGCCGAGGACTTCGAGCCCGGCCCGGTGCACCGGGCGCTGCAGGAGGTGCTCGAGGGCGGCGGGGGCTGGTTCTTCGGCCCGCTCGCCGGGCGGGTCCGCGAGGGCTGGGCCGGCGACGACGATCGCCCGACGAACGCGGACGTCCTCACCGCGCTCTGGGACCTGGTGTGGGCCGGGCTGGTCGGCAACGACACCCTGGCCCCGGTCCGCGGGCTGCTCGGCCAGGGCCGGACGGCCCACAAGTCCCGGGCCCGCACGCCCCGCGCCCGCCCCGCCCGGCCCGGGCGCGGAGCCCGGCTCTCCCGGCTGCGGCGACTGGAGGAGGTCACCGGCTCCCTGGACGCGGCGCTGTCCGTGGAGGGCGGGGCATCCCCCGGGCCGGCCGGGGCTGGGCTGCCGGCGGAGCTGGGGCCCACGAGCGCCGCCCGGGCCGCGGGGCGGTGGTCGCTGCTGCCGGCCCCCGTCACGGACCCGACCCTGCGCGCCCACTCCACGGCCGAATACCTGCTGGACCGCTATGGCGTGATCACCCGAGGCTCGGTCGTGGCCGAGGAGGTGCCCGGTGGATTCGCCACCCAGTACCGGCTGCTGACCCGGATGGAGGAGGCCGGCCAGGTCCGGCGCGGCTACTACATCGAGCACCTCGGCGCCGCGCAGTTCTCCACCGGGGCCACCGTGGACCGGCTGCGCGGCTTCGCCCGCCAGGACGTGGCGGAGCCGCCCACGGCCGGGGTGCCCGCCCCCGCGCCTCTGCCCTCGCCGGCCGCTGCGTCCTCCGCCACCAAGGGCGCCGCCGCGGGCCTGCCTGCCACCGGCTTCTCCGCAGCTGCCACCGGCTTCTCCGCAGCTGCCGCCGGCGCCTCCGCAGCTGCGGCCTGGTCACCTCCGCCTCCGCCGACCGCGGCGCCCTGGACCCCGCCGGGACGGAACGCCCGCCCGGATCCCGGACCGCCCGCCGTCGCCCTGGCCGCCACGGACCCGGCGAACCCGTACGGCGCCGCCCTGCCGTGGCCGGAGATCCCCGCCGGGGCGGACGGGGTGCGCCCCACCGGCCAGCGCCCGGGGCGCAAGGCGGGGGCCGTCGTCGTGCTGGTGTCCGGAGAACTCGTGCTGTACGTGGAGCGCGGCGGGCGAACGCTGCTGTGCTTCTCCGAGGACCCGGCGGTGCTCGGCCCCACGGCCCGGGCGCTGGCGTGGGCGCTGCGGACGGCCCGGGTGGAAAAGATGTCACTGGAGAAGGCCAACGGGCTGCCCGTGCCGGGCACGGGGCTGGCTGCCGCGCTGCTGGAGGCGGGGTTCTATTCCTCGCCGTCCGGCTTGAGGTTCCGGTCGTGACGGGCCCGGGCCCCGCGCCGTGCCGGGCCGTCGGCGGAGACCTGCGAGGTCCGCATGCCCGAGGGTGACTCCCTGGTCCGGGTGGCCAACCGGCTCCGCCCGGTGCTGGCCGGGCAGAGGCTGCTGCGCACCGACTTCCGGGTCCCCCAGCTGGCCACCGCCGACCTCTCCGGGGCCACGGTGGGGGCCGTGTGGCCGCGGGCCAAGTACCTCGTCATCGAGGCCGGCGAGCGGGCCGTGCTGTCCCACCTGAAGATGGAGGGGCACTGGGACGTGTACTCCCGCACCGGTCCCGACGGCGGCCCGGTCCGGCCCCGCTGGCGCTCGCCCGGCTGGCAGGCCCGGTGCGTGCTGGAGACGGCCGGCGACCAGGTCGTCGGGTTCCAGCTCGGGCTGCTGGAGGTGCTGCCCACGGCCTCAGTCGCCGACCGGCTGGCCTTCCTGGGCCCGGACCTGCTCGACCCGGCGTGGGAGGACCCGGTCCAGGCGGACAGGTTGCTGGCGGAGTCGGTCGCGCGTCTGCAGTCGGCGCCGGAACGGCCGATCGGGCTGGCGCTGCTGGACCAGCGCCTGGTCTCCGGGATCGGCAACATCTACCGCTGCGAGACCCTGCTGCTGGCCGGGCTCCACCCCCACCGGCCGGTGGCCGCCGTCCCGGACGTGCCCGGCCTGGTGCTGCTGGCGCGGGACCTGATGCGGGTCAACACGGGCCTCGGGCCGCGGGGCACCACCGGGGTGTTGCGCGACGACGGCGCCCCCTACGGCATCCGGGTGCGGCCGGCACCGGCGGCGGGGCGTGCGGGCAGCCGCCGGGACTCCGGCGGCGGGGAGTTCACACAGGGCGGGGCCCCTGCGGGCGTGGGGACGGCCGGCAAGGGCCGCGGCCCCGTCGCCGGCGGGCTTCGTCCGCAGGGCCCGCGTCCAGCCGCCCCCGAGCGGCGGCAGCCGAACTACTGGGTCTACGGGCGGGAGCGGCAGGGCTGCCTGCGCTGCGGTGGACCGGTCGTCGTCGAGCAGTTCGGGGACCTCGAGTCCGGGAGCCCCGAGCGCGTGCTCTTCTGGTGCCCCCACTGCCAGCGGTGACGGGCCTGGGCGGCGCGGGGAGGCGAGTCCGCGGCACCCGTCACGCCGCCCGTCACGCCTCGCGTCCCGGCGTGGCCGCCCGGCGTTCGCGGGTCGCCGCCGCGCGGACTACCGTGAAGGCCTGAACCGCGCGCCGGGGCCGCCGGCCGGGGCCATCCGGGTCCCGGACCCGGGCCACTGGCATCGAGACTGACCCTGCAGGAGGAGACATGGCCGACCCCTTCCCCGATGATCCCGCCCGCCGCACCGTGGCCCTGGTCCTGGCCGGCGGGCGTGGATCCAGGTTGTCCCCGCTGACGGACGCCCGGTCCAAGCCCGCCGTCCCCGTGGCCGGGCAGTACCGGCTGATCGACGTGGCACTGTCCAACCTCACCCATTCCGGGCTGCGGGACGTGTGGGTGGCCGAGCAGTACCGACCGTTCACCCTGAACCAGCACCTGGCCGGGGGCCGCCCCTGGGACCTCGACGGCACTCGCCACGGCCTGCGGATCCTGCCGCCGGCGGAGGGCCGCACCGAGGAGGGATTCTCCGCCGGGAACGGCCACGCCCTGTTCCAGCAGCTGCCCCTGCTGGAGGCCTTCGGCGCGCAGACCGTGGTGGTGCTCAGCGCCGACCAGCTGTACCAGCTCGACCTGGGCCCGGCCCTGGACCAGCACCGCGAGCGCGGTTCCGACCTGACGGTGGTGACCACCGAGACGGACGAGGACCCGTCCCGGTTCGGCGTGGTCCGGGTGGACGACGACGGTTCGGTCACCGAGTACGAGTACAAGCCCGAGCAGCCGGCGGGCAGTCTCGTGGCGGCCGAGATCTTCCTCTTCGACGTGCCCGCCCTGGCCCGAGTCACGCGGCACCTCACCGAGCAGCAGGACGACCCGGAGGGCACCTCGCTGGGTGACTACGGGGAGACGATCCTGCCGCACTTCGTCAAGGAGTGCCGCGTCCACGAGTACCGGCTCGAGGGGTACTGGCGGGACATCGGCACCGTCGACGCGTTCTATCGGGCCCACATGGAGCTGCTGGACCAGCGGGGCCTGCAGCTGGACCGCCCCGGCTGGCCGCTGATCACCAACGCGGAGTCCACGCCGCCGGCCTGGATCGACACCCAGGCCACGGTCACCGACTCGCTCATCTCCTCCGGAACCCGGATCCTGGGCGAGGTCGAGCACAGCGTCATCGGTCCCGGCGTGGTGGTGGAGGCCGGGGCGACGGTGTCCCGCTCGGTCCTGCTGGGCCAGGCCACCGTGCCGGCCGGGGCGGTGCTGGAGACGGTGATCGCCGACGTCGGCGCCGAGATCCCAGCCGGCCGGTCCGGCCGGGCGAACCCCGGGCCCGGGGACATCACCGTCCTGGTGCCGGCCGACCGCGGCCCGGACAGTCCCGATGAGACCACCGGCGACTGACCCGGACCGCGGTGCCGGCCGACCTCACCGCGTGGCGGCGGTCTCGGTCTTCCGCTCCCCCTCCTCCGCGTCGGCGGCGGTCACCCCGGCCTGGCGCAGGCCGCGCTCCACGGCGTCCACCAGGTAGGGGCGCAGTCCGCCGGGCGGCACGATGACATCCACGGAGCCCACCTCGCGGGCCCGCTCGATGCTGTGCTTGCGGTCGAACTCGGAACCCACCTCGGTCAGCTTCTCCGACCGCACCTCGGCGCGCAGCTCGGTCAGCTGGGCGAGCATCCGGGCCCGGTCGGCGTCGTCGGCGGCCTCCACGGCGGCGGTCAACTCCTGGATCCGCGGATCGGCGGCCACGCGGGCGTTGACGTCCCGGGTGAACACCACCGCGGCGGCCGAGGAGCCGCCCAGCACGGAGGCGTAGGCGCCCTCGACGGCGGCGACCTCCATGGTCTCGTTGAGCGTGCCCGAGAAGACGACGAAGGCACCACCGTGGTAGCGCGTGAGCACGCAGAACACGATCGGGCCGTCGAAGTTCACGATCGCCCGGCCGATCTCGGCGCCGTACTCCAGCTGCCAGGTGCGCATCGACTCCGGGGAGCCGTCGAACCCGGACAGGTTGGCCAGCACGACCAGCGGCCGGTTGCCGCTGGCCGCGTTGATCGCCCGCGCGGTCTTCTTGGACGAGCGCGGGAACAGGGTGCCCGCGGTCCACTGGTCGGGGCCGTCGGCCGGGTACTGGCCCGTGCGCTGGACCGCCCGCGACTCGATGCCCACCAGGCAGACCGGGTGGCCGCCCAGGTGCGCGTCGAAGACCACGGAGGTGTCGGCGTCGGCCATGTCCGCCCAGCGCTCGAGCACCTTGTGGTCCTGGTCGGACACCGCCCGCATCACCGTGCGGATGTCGTAGGGCTTCTTCCGGTCCGGGTTCGCCTCGGCCGAGAAGATGTCCCCGACCGTGGTGAAGTCGCTGGACGGGTGCGTGTGCGGGAAGGTCCGCACGTCCCGGTCCACCGGGTCGGACGTCGGCGCCGGGCGCGGGAAGCGCTCGCCTGGGGCGACGTAGGCGTGGTCGTAGTGGGCGAACAGCACGCCCACGGCCGAGGCCAGGTCCGGGGCCCAGTACTGCGCCTGGCCGTTCGGGCCCATGACGCGGTCGTAGCCACCGATGCCGAAGTTGTCCTCGGCGGAGACACCGCCCGCGTAGTCCAGGGAGTGCTTGCCGGTGAGCACCATGGCGCTGTCCGGGGTCATCACGAGGATGCCCTTGGTGTGCATCAGCATGGTCGCCTCGGCATTCCAGTACGGCTGCGCGCCCACGTTGATCCCGGCCACGATGATGTTCACCTCACCGCCGCCCTGCGTGAAGGTGACGATCCGGCGCAGGGCACGAGAGACCCAGTCCATGTTCTCGGTGCCGCGGTCCATGGAGATCTCGGCACCGGCGGACAGCGCGAACCACTCGACCGGCGCTCCCATCTCCTCGGCGAGGTCGATGGCCGCCACCACGCGGGCACACTCCGGCTCGGCCAGCGAGCCCAGCGCCTTGGTCGGGTCCCCGAACAGCACCACGCGGGTCATGCCCTCCGAG
The DNA here is from genome assembly GCA_029961105.1 of Micrococcus sp. GTDB lineage: Bacteria > Actinomycetota > Actinomycetes > Actinomycetales > Micrococcaceae > Citricoccus. The sequence continues at coordinate 76,090 of JASBVO010000002.1, forward strand.
TAGCGCTCGGTCGGGGTCGTGACCACGCCGGCCACGATGCCCGCGGTGTTCTTCCCGTACGGCCGGTCCACCGGGACCAGCCGGCCGGCGTCGTCCAGGTCGTGCTCGGTGAACGACCCCGCCTCGCCGGTGAGCAGCGGGATGATCTCGTAGGGGTACACGTTCCCCCGGGACCGGGCCTTGCGCACCTTCTGCGTGTAGGCGTCCATCGGCTGCAGCGGCTCCGTGTCCGGTTCCGTCACGCGGATGGTGACGCCACCGGCCTCGAAGACGTAGCGCAGGGCCTTCTCGTGCGGCTCGGCGCCGGGCCGGTCCTGCACCCGGAAGATCAGGGTGATCTCCTCCAGGCCCACGCCGAGAGTGAGCGGACGGAGGTTGCGGGCCACCACGGCCGCGACCTCCTCGATCGGCCGGTCGAACACCGGCCAGGTGTACAGGACGACCCGGTTCGCCAACAGCCGGCGCCCGGTGCCGCGCGCGGACTGGGCGCGGCGGATGCCCGCCAGGCAGGCGGCGATGGTGCGCTCGGCCATCGGCAGTCCGGTGACCCGGCCCGCCGCGTCATGGGCAGGGGTGACGTCCCGGATCTCCGCGAGCGCCACGATGCGCTCGTCGGCCGGGTTCTCCCGGGCCTGGAGGTGGAAGAGGAAGGTGTCCGGTTCGGCGGGCAGTCGCGTGCCGTCGAACTCCTTCAAGCGCCACAGTTCCACCCGCTGGCCGGTCAACGGGTGCATGTCCCGGGTGACCCTTTCCTCCTGCAACTGCCCCTCGGCCGGGCGGAAGGTGAACTGGCGGGGAGCCGAGCCCCCGGGCCCGAAGGCCGCCACGCTGACGCGCCGGACCGTCGCCAGCCAATCGGATGCCGAGAGCACCGCGCGCAGCGCCTCGGACATCGCGTCCGGGTCCTCGGGACGACCGTCCCAGGACAGGTAGAGGTCCAGGACGACCTCGCCGTCCAGCCCCGCCGCGACCGGTTCCAGCGCGGCCAGGGTGTCCGGCAGTCCCGCGAAGGACCCCACGGTGGAGACCAGCGCCAGGGGGGTCCCGCGCAGGTCGAAGGTCCCGGTGATCACCGGGCGCCCCGCCGCCGTGACCGACTGCACGCCGGTCAGCGTGCGGATCTTGTAATACCGCCGGGTGATGGCCTCCAGCAGTTCCCGCTCGCCGGTCCGGTTGCCGCACACCGCCTCGCCGACCAGGCTCAGGATCGGCTCGGGGCCGGCGACGATCTCGTCGATCCGCGACCGGCGGTCGGCGGCCTCCGGGTTCGCGGCCAGGTAGGAGACGCTGCCCCGCACCCGGTCGAACACCTGCTCTCGGGCCGCCCGGATGCGCGGTTCCTCGAAGAGGCGGTACCGCAGGTTGCGGGCCACGTCCCCGATGACCGGGAACCGGGCCTGGGTCGCCACCACGAGCCGTTCCAGGACCTCCTCCACGCCCTTGAGCGTCCGACCGGCCGGCTGGCGGTCCTCGAGCCAGCGCTCCAGCAGCCCCAGGATCACGGGGACCTGGTGGTCGATGCGCTGCTGGGCCAGGAACAGCCGGAACACGGCCTGCTCCAGCTCCGGCGTGCGGTCCAGGCTCGTGACGTCATAGTGCCGAAGGGCACGGGAGAGCCGGTCCTGGAACGACGCCGGCAGGCCCTCCCCCTCCGCGTCCAGGGAGTGCAGGAAGGTGTGGAAGTGCTCGCGCGGGCTGTGCACGCGGGTGTCCAGCTCGTCCTCCTGCAGGCTCGGCCGGTTCCGGGCCAGTTCACACAGGTCCGCGAAGATCGTCAGCAGGTCCAGCTCGGTCTGGACCAGTCCCGCGTCGTCCAGCGATGCGCCCCGGACGACGCCGTCGTAGCCGGCCAGCAGCTCCCGGCCCCGTTGCTCACTCACGTCGAAGCCGGTGATGAGGGCCCGCAGGCCGTCCAGGTGGGCGCGGGCCTCGGTCCGCGCGTCCTCGCTGGCGGCGATGTCCCCGGGGATGATCCGGACCCGCGGCGCGTCCTCGGTGACGACCTGCTCGTCCGCTGACTCGAGCCGGACCAGGGAGGCGCCGGCGTCGACCTGGGTGTTGACGGCAGCGAGGACCTCCTTGACGCGGCCGGCCTGCGGGGCGCGCACGGAGGTCTCCATCTTCATGGCCTCCAGCACGACGAGCACGTCCCCGGCCTCGACCTCGTCCCCGACGCTGACCGGCACGGACATCACGACGGCCGGGGAGGGGGTGCGCACGAGGCCGGCCTCGTCGCGGGTGATCCGGTGGGAGACGCCGTCGACCTCGATGAGGTGACCGCCGGTGCCCTCGACGGCGACGACCATGGAGGTGCCCTGGCCGGTGACGACCCTGCGCTCGTACTCGCTGAGCCGTTCGACGTCGACCTGGGTCTCACCGTGCTCCCCGATGACCCGGTACCGGTGCGGACCGGTCCGCTTGACCGTGAACGCATAGGGCTGACCCTGGTAGGCCAGTTCCACCGCGCGGCCGACCGAGTGGTCCGCGCGTGGTCGGCCACCGCGGGCGGCGGCGAGGAACCGCTGGCGTTCCAGGGCCTCCTCCGCCTCGTACACCTCGGCGGCGGCCGTCAGCAGCGCGATGTCCGCCTTGTCCGACGGGCCCGCGCCCGCGCCGGCTCCGGTGCGGTCCAGCCACCCGGTGTCCGCGGAGGCCGTGATGAGCTCTTCGCGGTCCAGCAGGTCCAGCAGGAAGGACTTCGTGGTGGTGCCGCCCTCGATGACCACGGTGGTCTCCCGCAGGGCGGTGCGCAGCCGCGCCAGCGCCGAGTCCCGGTCGGGCCCCCAGGCGATGATCTTGGCGACCATCGAGTCGAAGTCCGGCGGGATGACGTCACCCTGGCCGATGCCGGTGTCCACGCGGATGCCCGGTCCCAGGGGCAGGTCGAGCAGCTTGACGGTGCCGGGGGCGGCGGCGAACTCGTTGTCCGCGTCCTCGGCGTTCAGGCGGGCCTCGACCGCGTGGCCGTTCTCGGCCGGCATCTCGCCCTGGAGCGGCTGGCCGGCGGCGACCTGCAGCTGCAGGCGGACCAGGTCCAGTCCCGTGGTCTCCTCGGTGATCGGGTGCTCCACCTGGAGTCGGGTGTTGACCTCGAGGAAGGTGAACAGCTGCTGCTCCGGCTGGTAGAGGTATTCCACCGTGCCGGCGCCGAGGTAGCCGGCGGCGCGGACCAGGTCGGCGGAGACCTGGCGCAGGTGGTCGGCCTGCTCCCGGGTCAGCAGCGGCGAGCTGGACTCCTCGATGACCTTCTGGTTCCGGCGCTGGATCGAGCAGTCGCGCACGCCCGGGGCCCACACGTTGCCGTGGGCATCGGCCATGACCTGCACCTCGACGTGCCGGGCATGGGTCACGAGCCGCTCCATGAACACCACCGGGTCGCCGAAGGACCGCAGCGCCTCACCCTGGGTGCGCTCGAACGCGGTCTGCAACTCGTCCTCCGCGTACACCTTGCGGATGCCGCGCCCACCGCCGCCGCTGCGTGCCTTGATGATCAGGGGGTAGCCGATGTCCTGGGCGTGCCGGCGCGCGTCCGCCATGCTCTCCACCGGACCCCCGCTCCACGGGGCCACGGGGACGCCGACCTTCTCGGCCAGCAGCTTCGCCGTCACCTTGTCACCGAGCCGGCGCATGGCCTCGGCCGAGGGGCCGATCAGGGTGATGCCCAGCCGGTCGCACAGCTCGGCGAACGTGGGATCCTCGGCCACGAATCCCCAGCCCACCCACGCGGCGTCCGCCCGGGACTCGAGCAGCGCGCGCTCGAGCTCGGCGTAGTCGAGGTAGGGGCTGCCGGAGCCCGTCCTGCGCAGGGCCACCGCCTCGTCGGCCTGGCGGACGAACATCGCCCGCCGCTCGGCCTCCGTGTACATGGCCACGGTGCGGATGCCGTGGCCGAACTGCGCATTCACCTCCTTGACGGCCCGGATGAGCCTGACCGCGGCCTCACCGCGGTTCACCACTGCAATACGCTCGAACATTCCTGACGTCACCGTCTTTCCGTAGGGGGTCTGGGGGGAACTGCCGACGTCCGCGTGCTCAGTTGAACGCAACGGCCACGTCCTCGACCGATGACCCGTACTCGAAGACGTGGGCGTCGGCATCGGCCGTGGGAGCGGCCATCACCGCGGGATCGACCCGCATGATCGCGTAGCCGGCCACCGACCCGGCACCGAAGCCCGGCGCGAAGATCCGGGTCGGCCGGCTGATCGCGCCGTCCCGGACGGCGTCGAAGATGGCCAGCGGGATGGAGGCCGAGGAGGTGTTCCCCACCCGCTCGATGTTGAAGAACAGCTGGTCGGGCGTCAGCCCGGACTTCGTGGCCAGGTCGATGACCATGGACTTGTTGGCCTGGTGCGGGACGATCAGCTCGACGCTCTCCAGCAGGGAGGAGGCCCGCCCGTCCGGATCCGGCAGTTCGGCGATCTCTGCCAGCATCTGGGCGAGGTACCGGCCGGCCAGGTCCTTGACCTCCGGGCCGAAGACCGTGAGGTTGTTGTCGAACTCCGGGTTCGGCCAGATGATCGAGTTCACCTGGCTCACCGGCCCGGACGCATAGGTGTTGATGTACTCCAGGTCCGGGGTCTCCCCCTCGGGGGCGACGCCGAGGACCAGCGCCGCGGCCCCGTCGCCGAAGATCATCCGCGAGGGCCGGACGTTGCCGATCTTGTCCGAGAACTTCTCGGCACAGATCACCAGCACCGGACGCTCGACGTCCTGGAGGATCCGCGTGGCCTCGGCGAGGGCGTACGGCAGCCCGGCGCAGGCCGCGATGAGGTCATAGGAGGCGTGGGTCTGGTGGATCCCGAGCTCGCCGGAGACGTAGGTGGCGATCGAGGGCATCAGCCGATCGTTGGTGCACGTGGCCACGAGCACCGCGCCGACCTCCTCGGGCCCGATCCCGGCATGGGCCATCGCGGACCGGGCGGCCTTCAGGGCCAGGTCCTCGACCTGCGAGAAGGTGTAGAGCCGCTGCTGGATCCCGGTCTTGGAGACGATCTGCTCGGCGCTCATCGGGGACCAGTTGTAGGCGGAGTTGCGGATCAGGTCCTCGTTGGTGCAGATCTCCTCGCCGCCGGCCACAGCGAGAGAGAGGATGCGCGGCTGCACCGGCAGGTCGCGGACCACGATGGGCCGGTACGGGCGAACGGGGGCCTTGGCCTCGACGTCGGGGGCGCCGGCGCGGCGCCGTCCGTTGTGGCCGGCGGTGGCCCGGCGGATGAAGCGCTGCACGTCACGGTTCTTGGGGCGGTAGACGATCACGTAGTCCTCGTCACGCAGGTCACTGGCTGGGACGAGTTCGGTCTTCGACCGGTCCCAGGGGAACTGGTTGTGCAGCACCATCGCCCAGCGGCGCAGGGCCTCCAGCTCCGGGACCTCCTCATGGGCGTCCAGGATCTCGTCGTCCCGGAACACGGGGTAGTTCGGGTCGTAGTCGGTGACGCGGGCGACCAGCTGGCTCGGCTCGGCGAGGATCTGCGCCACCGTCGGCTTGACCGCGGTCAGTTCGGTGGCGTGGTAATTCCGGTGGGCGAACACGTCGAAGAGCAGCCCGAAGACCTCATCCTCCACCGTCTCGTCCCACCGCGCCTCCAGGGTCGGGTAGACCTCCCGCACGGCCGCGACCTTGCGGGCCCCGTCCTCCCAGGGGGTCAGCGCGGGAATGTAGACGTCCTCGCGGTTGCGGGGCACGTCCTTCCAGCGGGTGACCTGCTTGTCGTACATGGTCATCGCGTACCGGTTCGTCCAGAACAGGTTCATGGCGATGTCACGCAGCAGGTCGGTGCGCCGGGTGTACTTGCCCTGCCCGATCCGCTGCAGGATGTCCGTGCCGCTCGGGGCCTTGGACTCGAAGTCCCGCTGGATCACCTCTTCGAGCGTCTCCAGGCTGTCGAGGGCCGTCACGTCCAGCTCCGGGATGAAATTCGAGGGGAAGACAAGCCTTCCGTGGCTGTTCTTCATGACGGACTGCAACATGGTGATCTCCTGTGTCTGGACCTCATCGGCCGGATGCCCACTGGCGCCGACTCGCGCCGCGGGGCGGTTGCCCCATCAGTGTCATGGTGATCTGCGTCTCTGCGTGAAATGTGAACTCTAGTGGCCTCAAATGTGATCCGTGTGTTAACTCTTCAGAGAATTTAGGGTTACCGGAAGGTCTATTCAGGTTACTAATTAGTAGTGAGGGACTTACTGGTAAGTAGGGAGGGTAATCGACTCCGCGCCGGTCTGGAAGACTAGGCGCGTGCCCGTTCCCCCTCCCCTGCCCGTGCGCGCCGGCGTCAACGCCACCCGGCTGCGGCTGCCGCCCTCGGGCTGGGACAGCGTGCTGGACTACGTGCTGCACCGCTGGGGCCACGTGGACCCGGACGGCATCGTGGAACGGTTCCGCACCGGCGAGGTCCGCGCCTCCGACGGCACCGTGGTCACCGGGGACACCCCGCTGGGGGTGCACGAGTCCGTGTGGTACTACCGGTCCGTGCCCCACGAGGCGCCCATCCCCTTCGAGATCACGGTGCTGCACCGGGACGAGCACCTGCTGGTGGCGGACAAGCCGCACTTCCTGCCCACCACGCCGGGCGGCCGCTTCGTCCAGGAGTCCGCCCTGGTCCGGCTGCGCAACCGGCTGGGACTGGACCACCTCGTGCCGATGCACCGCCTGGACCGGGCGACGGCCGGCGTCGTGATGTTCTCCACCCACCCGGACACCCGCGGCGCCTACCAGGTGCTCTTCGAGCGCCGGCAGGTGTGGAAGGCCTATGAGGCGGTCTCCGCCCTCCCGGCCGGGACCGCGCCGGAGACACTGTCCGGGCGGTTCCCGCTGACCTACCGGAACCGGATGGACAAGGTGAAGGGCGTGCTGACCGCCCGGACCCTGGACTACGGCCCGCTCCATTCCGGGCGCTCACCCGGGACCCCGGCCCGCAAGGGCCGGCGGACCAACCGTCCCACCCTCGGCGCCAACGCCGAGACCCGCATCGAGCTCCTCGGCACCGGGGTGTCCGCGGGCACCTGGGCGGGCACCGCCGTCGGGCACTTCCGGTTGTTCCCGACGACGGGACGCACCCATCAGCTGCGCGTGCACCTGGCGGCGCTGGGCCTGGGCATCCTGAACGACCCGTTCTACCCGGAACTGCTGGACGCCGCGCCGGACGATTACGACCGCCCCCTGCAGCTGCTGGCGCACACCATCGGCTTCACCGACCCCCTGACCGGGCAGGAACGGCGGTTCAGCTCCCGGTTGCGGCTGCGGGAACGGCCCGAGGCGTGACCGGGCTCGATGCGGCGTGGATCGCGTCCCTGGGCTGGTGGTTCCACCCGCTGACCGCGTTGCTGGTGGCCCTGGACGCGCCGGTTCCGCCCGTGCCGAGCGAGCTGTTCGTCATCGGCTCGGGGGCCATGGCCGAGCTCGGCACCGTGGGGCTCGCCCCCTCCCTGCTGTCCGCCTGGCTGGGGTGCTGGGCCGGTGACGTGGGACTGTATGCCCTGTTCCGGTACCGGCTCACCGGCCTACTGGACCGGACCACCTGGGGCCAGCGCATCCACCGGGGCATCCTGCGCCTGCTGGACAAGGCCGGGCCGGCCCCGAGCTACGCCACGCTGTTCGTGCTGCGGTTCATCTCCGGGGGCCGGACGGCGTCGATGGCGGCCGCCGGCATCGCGTCGCTGCCCTGGCGGCCGTTCCTGGTCCTGTCCGGTGGCGGTGCCCTGGCCTGGACCGGCTACATGGTGGGGCTGGGCTGGGTCACCGGGAGCGCGACTGGCCTCCCGACATGGGCGAGCGCTGTGGTAGGCATGGCGTTGGGTACCCTTGCAGGGTTGGTCATTGCGGGGGTGATCGCCGTCCGGCGGCGCTCCAGGGAGGGATGAATGGTGCACGAGACGTCCTCTTCCTCAGCCGCGCTGCGACGGATGAGGGCCGCGGCGGAAGACTCCTCCGGCCCGGCGGAGACGGAACCGGCAACCCGGTCGCGCCTCGATGAGCGGCCCGATGAGCGCGCCGGCGACCGCCCCGATGAGCGCCCCGCAGGCCGCCAGGCCGGACGTCCGGCAGGTGCCGACGGCAACGGGCACCGCGACGGCGGCGAGGACCACGACCAGGCGCGCGCCGCCGCAACCCGGGAGGTCCCCGCGTCCCCCGAGGAGCGCACCGCGGCCACCCGGGAGGGCCCCGCCTCCTTCGAGGAGCGCACCGCGACCGTCCAGGCCCGGCTGCGGCACGCCAACCTGCGTGAGCCCGTCACGCCGAGGGAGTCCCTCAACGACTGGCTGGACGGACTCGGTGAACCGGACTGGGACAAGGTCTCCCAGGTGATCTACGAATCCCCGGCGCATGCCAAGGCGGCCTACGAGCAGGCCAAGGTCCGGCTGGCCGAGGAGCGCGAACGCCGGGCCGAGGAACGCCGGCAGGCCGAGATCGCCCGGCGAGAGGCCGCCGAACGGGCGGAGGAGGAACGGCTGGAGGCCGAGCGCCTCGCCGAAGAGGAACGCCTGGAGGCCGAACGGCTCGCCGCCGAGCGCGCCGAGGCCGAACGGCTCGCCGCCTATCGCCGGGCGCAGGAGGAGGCCCGGCTCGAGGCCCAGCGGCGGGCGGAGGAGGAGGCCCGCCTGGAGGCAGAGCGCCGCCTGGAGGCCCAGCGCGCCGAGGAGGAGGCCCTCCGCCTGGAGATGGAACGCCAGGAGTACGAGGAGTGGCTCCAGCGCCAGCGCGAGCGGGAGACCTGGGCGCTGCAGGTCGCGGCGCGGGAGACCGACGGCACGGACTGGGTTCCCCCGGCCGAGCGCCGCCCCCTGCTGGAGGAGCGTGGTGAGGACCTCACCGATGCCCAGTTGCTGGACCGTGCCCGGGCCTCCCTGCCGGAGTGGCGGCACCGGGACCGCATCGTGGAGAAGGCCCAGGCCATCGAGGCCGCCACGCTGCGCGCCCGGCCGGCAGCGGCCGAATCCGGCGAGGACCTCGAGCCCGAGCCCGAGGCCCTCCGGTACATCCCGCCCTACAACCTGCCCTCCCGTGAGCCCGACCCCGCCCCGGTGTTCACCGACCTGCTGCGCCGGGTCACGGTGACGATCGCCTGGCTGCTGTTCGTGGCCGGCGGGGTCTACGGACTGGGTTTCCTGGGCGAGGACGCCACCGGCCCGTGGCTCCACGAGCTGCACGGTGGCCGGTTCGCCGGCGGATACTCGATGCTCTCCATGGCGTCCTGGGCCCAGCTGGCCTGGCCCGTGCTGTGGCTGGCCATGGGCGTGTACACCGTGCACCAATGGCGGCCGTCCCAGGCCTCCGCCGCGCGCCAGCGCGCCACGGGGTGGCGCGTGTCCGCGGCCATGGTAGCGGCCGTGGGGTGGTTCGTGATCGCCCGGACCGGCTTCATGCTCGGCGCCGAGCTCGTGGTCTGGCTGGCCCTGACGTACCTGCTGGTGGACTCCATCCACCAGCTGAACCTCTACACCGCCCGCAACCGCACGGAACGGGCCGTCACCGACGGGATGATCGGCTTGTTCACCGGCTGGGCGGTCATCTACGCGGCCACCAACGCCTCGATCTGGCTGCAGTCCCTCGGCATCAACCTGCTGTGGATCCCGGGAGCCGTGTGGGCGGTGCTGACGATCGTCGTGGTGGTCTGGGGGACGGCGATGATGGCCATGACCGAGCGCGGACGCATCACCATCGCCCTGGGACTGTCCTGGGGGCTCGCGGCGATCCTGGGGCCCCGGCTGGTGGGCTCGATGCACTCCGTGTGGGTGGCGATCGTCGCCGCCATGGGCCTGTTCGTGGTGCTGCTGGCGACCGAGAACCGCCGCTACCGGATCAACCACGCCGAGCACCGCGCCGCGCTGGGCCACGTGGTGGACGACTTCTGACCGGGTTCCGCGGGGAGTGCAGCCCGGCCCGGCTGGGCGTTCCTAGCCGACCGGCTCCCACCGGCCGCGGGCGCGGCGCAGCACCTCGAGCCGGCCGGTGGTGGCCACCTCCATCACTGCCATCCGCATCTGCGCCGCCGCGCTGAGGGCGGCACGGTTCTCCCCGTGCCAGGTCGACTCCGGCACGGTGAACCGCAGGACGATCCGCGGCACCCGCGCCACCACCTCCAGGTCCTTCGCCTCCACGGTGAACGACGCCGCCAGGGCGGCCTCCGCGGAGTCCATGACCTCCTCGGGGGCGTGGCCGGGCAACAGGTCCCCGATCTGCAGACGGGCTCGGAAGGAGGGCATGCGGACCATTCTAGGAAGCGCCCCCCCGCCCTGGTCCGGCCGGTACCGCCGGGGCCCGCCGGCCGCCGGTTCGCCACCGGCCGTCGGTCCCGCCCCGTGGAACGCCGGAATACCACCGGGCCGCCGCGCGGTTGTGCCCGGTATGAGCCTTCTCTTCGAACCCGCCACCGTGGCCGGCCAGACCCTCCGCAACCGCCTGATCCTGCCGCCGATGTGCCAGTACACAGTCACCACCAAGGACGGCGTTCCCGGCCCCTGGCAGATGGTCCACCTGGGCGCCCGGGCCGCCGGCGGCTTCGGCATGGTGGTGGCCGAGGCCACTGCCGTCACCCCGGCGGGCAGGATCTCCGACCAGGACACCGGGCTGTGGAACGACGCCCAGTGCGAGGCCTGGGCGCCGATCGCCGACTTCATCCGCTCGCAGGGGGCGGTGCCCGGGATCCAGCTGGGCCACGCCGGCTCCAAGGCCTCCACCTGGCCGGCCCACCCCGGGTTCGACTCCGGCCCCATCCCGCCGGAGGAAGGCGGCTGGGAGACCGTCTCACCCTCGGGCATCCCGGCGGTCTCCGCCTCCGCCCCTACCCGCGAACTGACAGATGCCGAGATCGAGGAGGTCATCGCGGCCTTCGTCGCCGCGGCCCGGCGTGCGGACGCGGCCGGCTTCGACGCCGTGGTGGTCCACGGGGCGCACGGCTACCTGCTGCACCAGTTCCTGTCCCCCGTCACCAACCGCCGCACCGACCAGTGGGGCGGCTCCTTCGAGAACCGGACCCGCCTGGTGCGCCGGGTCGTGGCCGGCATCCGCGAGGCCTGGCCCGCGGACAAGGTGCTGGGCCTGCGGCTCTCCGGCTCGGACTGGGTCCAGAGCAGTTGGGCCGTGGAGGACACCGTGCGCCTGGTGCGCACCCTCGTGGACGATGGCCTGGACTGGGTCGACCTGTCCTCCGGCGGCATCGGGGACACCTACCTCGGCCCGAAGGGCCCGGGGTATCAGGTGCCCCTCGCGGAGGCCGTGAAGCGCAGCACCGAGGACCTCGTCCTGGCCCCGGGCCGCGGTCTCGCGGTGGACGGGGACGGTCCCGACGGCGGCGCCCGCCGGCTGTTCGTCTCCACGGTCGGGTCCATCACCTCCTTCGAGACGGCGGAGGCCGTCCTGGTCAATGACCGCGCGGACGCCGTCGGCATCGGCCGGGCCGCCCTGGTGCGCCCGAACTGGCCCGCCGAGGCCGCCCGGTCCCTGGATGACGACCGCTTCCGCGAGCTCGTCGCCGCCCCCTACCACCGGGGCACGTGGGGACGGCCCTGACCCGAGGGCGCCGGCCCGTGGCAGCCGCGGCATGACCAGCACCGGCCGGCCGGAGGACTACGCTGGATGAGGTGCTGCCCTTCCTGTTGATCCAGACCCGCTCGGATGACGCGGTCGCCGCCGACGAGGTGCGCTCCACCACCGTCCTGGGCGGCTTCGGTCCCGGCGAGCTGGCCACGTTGCGGCTGGACCAGGTCGTCGCGGCCACCGGTCCGTCGTCGGGTGGGACGGCGGACCTGGACTGGGACAAGGTCCTGGCCCGGCACTCCGGGGTGATCGTGGGCGGCAGCCCCTTCACCTCCTCGGACCCGGACGAGTTCAAGTCGGACCTGCAGATCGTGGTGGAGGCCGAGCTGCGCCGGTTGCTGGACGTCGTCATCGACCGGGACGTGCCCTTCCTCGGGGCCTGCTACGGGGTGGGCACCCTCGGCCTGCACCAGGGCGCCACGGTGGACGCGACCTTCGGGGAACCGGCGGGAGCCGTCGTCGTGCGGTTGACCGAGGCCGGGCGCGCGGACCCGTTGCTGGCCGGCATGGACACGGAGTTCGAGGCCTTCGTGGGGCACAAGGAGGCGATCCGCACCCTGCCCGAGCACGCCGAGGTGCTGGTGTCCGGCGAGGCCTGCCCCGTGCAGATGTTCCGGATCGGGCAGCACCAGTACGCCACCCAGTTCCACCCCGAGCTGGACCTGGAGGGGTTGCTGTACCGGCTGGAGACCTACGCGGACAACGGCTACTACGACCCGGCCGAGGCCGAGGAGCTGTTCGCCCGGGTGCGGGCCGCCTCGGTCACCGAGCCGCGCAAGGTGCTGGCGAACTTCCGGCGGCGCTATGCCCGGCGGCGTCGGGCCTAGCGCATTCGGCGGGCCCGCTGGCGCTCGGCCAGCCAGTCGGTGACGTCGTGTTCGCTCACCCCGCGGTCCTCCCAGTCCCGGTACCAGCCGGGCTTCAGCGTGCGCGGCAGGCGGTGGCTGGTCCATATGGCCGCCACGATGCAGGCCGCGAGGCCCACGACCATGACCACGCCCCAGAGGGGCGGGGCTGAGCTGGATCCCCCGGCAGCAACGGTGAGTCCACCGAAGACGGCCACGAACATGATCCCGGCTCCGGCCAGGGCCATCGGCAACAGCCCCCAGTACTTCCCGGTCATGGTCAGCGGGGGCCGGGTCAACGTCCAGCTGCGGAACCGGCCGGTGTAGGACAACCAGGCGGTGACGAAGAATCCTGCCGCGATCAGGGAAAGCACCACAGCGAGCGCGAGCCCGGTCATCTCCTCGGACATACGCTGTCTCCTTCCCTCGGTCGGTTCAGCCCTTGGCGGCCGTGAGGTTCACGCCGTCGGGCGCCAGCCCCTCCGACCTGCGCGGACATGCCCCATTACCCCGTTCTCCACGTTATCCGGGCACGGGCCTGCCGTGCCGCTGGACGGCATGGGGTGTTCTCCCCATGCGAGGCCCTCTGTACCGCGCCGCATCGGACCCCTCGCCCGTCTCGACCGGGTCGATCTGGCCCCTCCCACGGTCCGGCGGCGTGACCGGTGCCCCGGACTCGGGTAGAACTGAAGCATGAGTGTTCGCACCCCCGACCCGAATCCCGGGTGGCTTTCGGAAGAGGATCTCTACGAGGCCCGCCGCCGCCTGCCCATGGTCTACGTGGAGGCCCTGCCCGTCCGCCTGGACCCGCTGGGGTACGTGTCGGAGATCGGTCTGCTGTACCTGGCCGACGGCGGCGGACACCTGCGCCGCACCTTCGTGTCCGGCCGCGTGATGTACCGCGAGACCGTCCGGGCCGCCCTGATGCGCCACCTGGAGAAGGACCTGGGCCCGCTCGCCCTGCCCCAGTTGCCGCCGTCGATCACCCCGTTCACGGTGGCCGAGTACTTCCCGTCCCCGTCCGAGACGGGCCTGACGGACGACCGCCAGCACGTGGTGGCCCTGGCCTACCTGGTCCCGGTCACCGGGGAGTGCCAGCCTCGGGGCGATGCCCTCGAGCTCACGTGGCTGACGCCGGAGGAGGCGCTCAGCGCCGAGATCCAGGCCGAGTTCATCGGCGGCCGCGGCAACCTGGTGCGTCAGGCGCTGGCGCACGTGGGCTGGGGGCGCTGAACCATGTCCGCACCGAACACGCCCGCCGCCGCTGCGGCGTCAGCCTCCTCACCCGCTTCGGCCGCGTCGTCGGCCGCCACCGGCGCGTCCTGGCGCGACATCGGTGGGGACTACCTGCGCTCCGTCAAGGCCCAGCAGGTCCAGGCCGGGGACCGGTTCCTGACCCGGAAGGGCGAGCCCTCGTCCCCGGTGACGCGGACCCGCATCGCCCGCGACGACTTCGGCACCCCTGCCCTGGTCATCGCCACCCTCGCCGATGACCGCGAGGTCCGGATCGCCTTCGGCTCCACCATCCGGGTGCGCACGCACCGTCCCGCTCCGTCGCTGGACGCCACCGCGGACCTGGCCCCCGTCCAGGAGGGTTCGCCGGAGGCCGTGGTGGTGGAGATCGCCCAGCGCCACCCCGACGACCAGCGGCTGCTGGCCCTGGCCGCCAAGCTGTCCCGCGGGATCAACATGCGCTCGGGGGCCCAGCTCGAGGACATCGACACCATGGCCCGGTACCTGTTCGTGGACCTCGACGACTCCGACGGCGCGCTGCGGGCCACCACGCTGCTGACGCCCCTGCCCTTCGACGGGGCCATGGGCCGGTGGAAGTCGATCGAGTCCTCACTGGCGCTGGCCGCGAACATCCACCACCACCGGGGAGACACGGCCCAGGCGGAGAAGCTGGGCGCCCGGCTGCGGGAGCCCGACGAGTCCGAGGCGGACCCGATCCGCGCCCAGCGGCAGGCGGAGTTCCGCCAGCGCCAGCTCAACGAGCCAAACCTCTACGACCGGGAGATACTGCGCGCGGAGAGCGCGGGCGACCTCGCGGCGGAGCGCGGGTGGCGCGAGTCCCGGCTGTCCACGCTGTTCTACCTGCGGGCCCGCGGCGGCTCGGAGACCTACACGGGCGAGGAGCTGGACCGCCTGGTCCGGCTCGAGGTCACGGCGTTGCGGGAGCTGGCGGACCGGCAGGCCGCGGCCGGCCCGGACGCCTGAGTCAGCCGCGGGCCTGGGTGGCAGGGTCGGCGTCACGGCGGACCCACTTGCGCCAGGCCCAGGGGTAGAGCACACAGGCCACGCCGACGACGGCGCCGATGACGGTCTCGATGAACCGGTCGCTCAGCAGCGCGGGGCCATCCACCGGCGACCCGGTCCCCACCGTGACCAGGACGGTGGACAGCAGCGCCAGCGGGGTGACCACCATCTGGGCCAGCACGTACTGCCGGGCGATGTAGAGCTCGGCCGTGGTCTGGAAGACGGCGATGATGAGGATCATCAGCCAGGGCTCGGGCCGGAGCCAGAGGATCCCGGCCATGAGGACCAGGCCGAGGAAGGTCCCGATGATCCGCTGCAGGCCGCGGTTGACGCGGTAGCGGGTGGAGTGGCCGGCCAGCGGGACGACGGCGGCGACCATGGCCCAGTAGTTGTGCTCGATGCCCAGGGCGGGCCCCAGGGCGGTGGCCAGGGAGCCGGCCACGCCCGCGGCGATCACGTACCACATGGCCTCGAGCCAGATGAGCCGGTGCTCGTCCGAGGTGGACTGCTCCCAGGGGGTCCAGACGAGTGGCTCCCGGTGGGAGGGCAGGATGCGGGAGCCCAGCCCCACCAGGATGGCGAAGGCCACGGTGGCCACCGCGGTCAGCATCGCCTCGCCCAGCGGTGGCTGGTAGGGCACCGAGGACACGGCGGCGAAGGCGAAGATGTGGAACAGCGATCCGGCCGGGCGCAGCTTCCAGTAGCCGGCGATCACCGCGCAGGCACCGGACACCACGGTGGTCAGGCCCACGAGCGCCCAGGGGTTCTCCGACTCGGAGAAACCGTTGCGCCCGGCCAGGGTGGCCGCCAGGATCACCGCGATCATCAGCAGCCCGGCCCGCAACTGCATCTGCAGCCGGACCCCGTGCGTGGTGTTGCGGCCGTAGATGCCGGTGAACGCCCCGAAGGAGGCGAAGATCGCCAGGTCGATCCGGTCGATCAGCAGCAGCGTGAGCAACGGGACCAGCACGGTGATCCCGCAGCGGATCCCCACCTCGTGGTCCCTGTTCGCCGGAGCGATCGTGAACAGCGACGGGATCGGGTTGAGGTCGGACATCCGCATGGACGCTCTCCCCTCCCGCCGCTGGCCTGATTGCTCCTGACTGATACATACCATGGAGGGCGTGCCTGAAACCGTTGAATCCCGCCCGGAAGTGACCAACCAGACCCGTGGTCGTGACGCCTGCCCCGTGCCGGAGCCCGCCTCGCCGCGGGACTTCGGCTTCGCCGTCGGGACCCGGCTCACCGGACCGGACGGCACCCCGCGCGCCGGACGCACCGGGACCATCACCACGCCGCACGGTCTGATCCAGACCCCGGCGTTCATCCCGGTGGCCACCCAGGCGACGGTGAAGGCCGTGCTGCCGGAGGCGATGTCCGCGCTCGGCACCCAGGCGCTGCTGGCCAATGCCTACCACCTGTACCTGCAGCCCGGCCCGGACATCCTCGACGAGGCCGGGGGCCTGGGGACGTTCATGAACTGGCCGGGTCCCACCTTCACGGACTCCGGCGGCTTCCAGGTGATGAGCCTGGGCTCGGGGTTCAAGAAGGTCATCGACATGAAGGGTCCGGCCGCGCCGTCCGGGCAGGGCGCGGATGACGCCGTGGCCCCCGGCAAGGAGCGGCTGGCCAACGTGGACGAGGACGGCGTCTGGTTCAAGTCCCATCTGAACGGGGACCGGCACCGGTTCACCCCCGAGGTCTCGGTGGGCATCCAGCACCGGCTCGGCGCGGACATCATGTTCGCCTTCGACGAGCTGACCACCCTGCACAACTCCCGCGCCTACCAGGAGGAGTCGCTGGAACGGACCCGCCGCTGGGCCCAGCGCTGCCTGGACGAGCACGCCCGCCTCACCGGCGAGCGCGCGACGAAGCCCTACCAGGCGCTGTTCGGGGTCATCCAGGGCGCCCAGTACGAGGACCTGCGGCGCAAGGCCTGCCGGGACCTGGCGGCCATGACCTCGGAGTTCTCCGACGGCGGCGGGCACGGTCCTGCGGGCGGGGACGGTCCCGCGGGGGCCGGCGGGGACGGCGTCGGGACCCCCGGGGTGCTGGCCCACGGCTTCGACGGCTACGGGATCGGCGGGGCCCTGGAGAAGGAGAACCTGGGCACGATCGTGGGCTGGTGCGTGGAGGAACTGCCCGAGGACAAGCCGCGGCACCTGCTGGGGATCTCCGAGCCGGACGACCTGTTCACCGCGGTGGAGAACGGGGCGGATACCTTCGACTGCGTCTCCCCCACCCGGGTGGCCCGCACCGGAGCGTTCTACACCGCCGACGGCCGCTTCAACCTGCCCGGGGCACGCTACAAGCGCGATTTCTCCCCGCTGGAGGAGGGCTGCGACTGCTACACCTGCGCCCACTACACCCGGGCGTACATCCACCACCTGATCAAGGCCAAGGAGATGGTGTCCCACACGCTGATCTCCATCCACAACGAGCGGTTCACGGTGCGCCTGGTCGACCGGATGCGCGCCGCCATCCAGGACGGGACGTTCTGGGAGTTCAAGGACGAGGTGCTCGGGCGGTACTACGCCGCCCGGGGCTGAGCCCGGGTCTCCCTCCGCCCCCGGCCGACAACGGGCGCGGCCCGCATCGAGGTGACACGATCCTGCGTTGTCCCGGCCGTCCGGCGCAGGATCGTGTCACCTCGATGACGGGAGCGGGCCGCCGTGGAACAGGCCGCCGGGGACCCGGCTCAGGCGCTGCCGATGCGGTACGCGCGCCCCGGCGGGGTGCCGTTGACCTCCCAGTCGCCGATGTAGCGGGCCCGGTAGATCAGGGGGTTGTGGTTGGCCAGCACGCGGGCGTTGCGCCAGTGCCGGTCGAACCGCTTCGCGGAGCTGGTGGCCGAGGCCCCGCCGACCTCGAACCAGCGCGTGGCGGCCTCGAGGACGTTCCGGGCGATGACCTGCTGGGCCTGGTAGACGCGGATGTAGAGGGCGTTGACGTCATCCTCCGGCAGCGCCTCCCCGGCGGCCTCACGGGCCAGGATCTCGCCGAGCGCGGTGACGACCGCGTCGAGGGCGGCGCGGGCCGCGAAGGCGGAGGAGGACACCTCGCCGACCACCTGCAGCACCTGGGCGTCGTCGCGCGGCAGCTCGGTCACGCCGTGGCTGAAGGACCGGCGCCGGCCGCGCACGTACTCCGCGGCGTCCCGCACCACGGCCTGGGCGATGCCCGTCAGTGACGCCAGGTGCAGGAACTGCCACGACGCCTGGCCCGTCGCCACGCGGGTGCCGTCGTCCAGGCCCCCGCGGTAGACCTCGTCGGGCTCCACGGGGGTGTCCTTGAACACCGTGGTGCCGGAGGCGGTCAGCTGCTGGCCGAAGCCGTCCCAGTCATCCCGGAGGGTCACGCCCGGGGCGTCGACGGGCACGGTGGCGGCGATCTCCTCGCCCCGGGCGTCGACGGCCGCCACGATGATCCAGTCCGCGTACAGGGAACCGGTCGAGTAGTACTTCGTGCCGTTGAGACGCCAGGTTCCCTCGACGTCCTGGACGAGCCGGGTGGTCCCCTCCCCCACCGCGTTGTTCACCTCGGTGACGGCATTCCCGACGACGGCGCCCTCGCCGAGGCGGCGCAGCCACCGGTCCCGGAACGCCGGGTCCGGGTGGCCCAGCACGTTCTCCTCGTTGACGAGGTGGGCGCGCAGCGCCTGGGTCAGGTTGGAGTCCGCGGCGGCGAGCTCGACGATCAGTTCGGCGGACTCGGCGAAGCTCAGGCCGGAGCCGCCGTACTCCACCGGCACGCGCAGCGAGGTGAAGCCGGCCTCGGCGAGGCGGCGGACGGCGTCGCGGTCGATCACCCGACCGGCCTCCCGCGCTGCTGCGCTCTCGGCGATGGACCGGAAGACGGGGGCCAGTCGCTCGCGGACCTCGGCCAGCCGCGCGGCGGACCGGCTGGCGCGCGGGTCCGGTGTTCGTCCCGTGGCCGTGGGACCGGCGAGTGGCGCGAGCCGTTCGGATGTCGTGGTCATCATGCTCCTTCGGTGGTGACTGCGGTGGCGACTGCGGTGGGCGCCGCCTCGGCGGCCGCGTGGCCGCTGGCCGCCGGGTCGGAGTTTCGGGCGGTGGAGTGGAACGGCGGGACCGTGCCGTTGATCCGGTAGTCCCCGACGGCCCGGGTGCGGTAGATCAGCGGGGTGTGGCTGGCGATGGTCCGGGCGTTCAGCCAGTGCTGGTGCAGTTGCTTCGAGGCATCGGTGGCGGAGGCGCCGCCGGACTCGAAGATTTGGTTGGTGGCCTCGAGGACCAGCTCCGAGACGACGAGGGTGGCCTCGGACAGGGCGATGTTGCTCCGGGCATGGGCGTCCAGCACCACGGGGTCCTCCAGGTCCAGGTGGCCGCGCACCTGCCGATAGGACTCCTCGACGACGGCGGCCGCGGACGTCACGATGTGCCGGGCTGCGGAGACCTTGGCGGACACGGAGCCGATGACGTGGTGGACCAGCGGGTCCTCGGCCGGGGTCTCGGCGGCGGCGTGGTCATAGGTGCGCCTGCGGGCGCGCACGAAGTCGGTGATCCCGGCCAGTGCCGCGGCGCCGATGCCGGCCTGAGTCGCGGCCAGCACGACCCACAGCACCGAGTAGGCCAGCACGCCGGTGGGGACGTTGAACTCCTGGGTCCGCTGCGCCCGCACGGGGACGGCCTCGAAGGTGGTGGTGCCGGAGGCGGTGAGACGTTGGCCGAAGCCGTTCCAGTCATCGATCCGCGCCACGCCCCGGTCCCGGGCGTCCACGATCGCGAAGACCGGCCCCTCGTCCTCGCGGCCGGGCCTGGTGGCCGTGACGAGGAGGTGGTCGGCGAAGACGGCCCCGGTGGAGTAGAACTTGTCCCCGGTGAGCCGCGCGATCTCGGTGTCCCCGAGGGCGGCCGCCGCCTGGGCGATGTCCGGGTCCGCCTCGATCCAGCGCACGGGCCGCGTGCCCGCCGACGGCGGCAGTTCGACGAGCGCGTTGCCGAAGACCTTCCCGGCGGCCACCTCGGCGAGCCACCACCGCGAGACGGCGCCCTGGGACTCGTTCTCGTGCTGCTCGGTGAACATGAAGTGCCCGTGCAGGGCCTGCGGGAGGTTCGAGTCCGCGGCCGCGAGGTCCACGAGCAGTGCGGCCAGCTGGGGCAGGCTCGCCCCGATCCCCCCGTGCTGGCGGCCCAGGCGGACCCTGGTGAACCCGGAGTCGCGCAGGTGCTCGATGGCAGCGAAGGCCAGCTCGTGGTCCTGCTCCCGCTGGCGGGCCCCCTCACCGATGAGCCGGAAGACCGGGGCGAAGTGCGCGCTGAGCTGTGCGTCCGTGGGCGGCCCGTCGAGGACGGCCTTCCGCAGTTGGTCGAAGGTGGGCAGTCCGGCCGGCCTGGCGTCGCCGGGTAGGGAGGCGTTGTCGGGGGTGGCGGTATGGGTCACGGTGATGCCTTTCGGTCATCGGGGCACACGTGACGGGGTCCGTGCGTGCCGGGGAGGCGAGCGGGTCGGCCCGCGGCCGGACGTGGTGTCCCTGAGGTGCCGTACTTGCCCGCCGGCGGGTGCCGAGGGGCCGAATCATCACCTGGAGCACCCCACTACAGCGAGAGGGTTGCTGTCCGGTCAGCCAGGGCTTGTGGCCGGATCTCGTGATTCTGCAGCCACCGTAGGCGGCGGCTGGACGCCGGCCAACCCCCGAGGTCATGTTTCGTCGTGCCAGGTCATGAAGGCCGCCGCTTCCGGTCCCGCGCGGCCCGTGTGACGCCGGGTGACGCCGTGCGACGTCACACGGGGTTGCAGGCGGGGTGGGATACTCGGCAGAGCACACCCGGCACCGTCACAGGAGGTCCCATGGCCGACGTCCCGTCCGTCCTGTTCGTCTGTAACTCCAACCGGGGCAAGTCCCAGATGGCCGGAGCCCTCATGCGCCGTCTGGCCGCGGAGCGCGGGGTCGCCGTGGACGTGCACACCGCAGGCGTCCAGGTCACCCCCGGCAATCCGGAGAGCACAACGGTCAACAGTGAGTCCGCCGCCTCGGTCGCCGCCCTCGGCGCCACCTTCGAGGGCGAGCGCCCCAAGGCCGTGGACCCGGAGCTGCTGCGCTCGGTGGACCGCGCCGTCGTCGTCGGGACGGCCGACCTGCGGCCGGTGGAGAGCATGCACGGGGCGCTCGAGGTCTGGGACACTGACGAGCCGAGCGTCCGCGGCATCGACGGAGCAGAGCGGATGGACCTCATCCGCGATGACATCAACGCCCGCGTCGCCACGCTGCTGGACGAGCTCACTGCCGGACGCTGAGTCCGGCGGCGGTCCGCGCGAGCATTCTCGGCCGGCGTCCAGCACGTACCCCTGCCCGCCGGTGGGCGTGCTCCGCAGGACCGCGGTGAAGGGTTACCGCGCCGCCGGAGAGTCTCCCCGGTCCTGCAGTGCCCGCAGCGTGTTCTTCCGGATCTTGCCGGTGGCGGTCCGCGGCAGTTCCTCCACGAACTCCACCCGGTCCGGCACCTTGAACCCGGCCAGGCTCGCCTTGCAGTGGGCGCGCAGCTCCTCGCCGGTGACCTGCGCACCGGGTTCGGCCACCACGAACGCCACCGGGCGCTCGCCCCACTTGTCGTCCTGGACCCCCACCACGGCCACGTCGGAGACCTGGGGATGGGCGTGCAGCACGCCCTCCACCTCGATCGAGGAGATGTTCTCCCCGCCCGAGATGATGATGTCCTTCGCCCGGTCCATCAGCTGGATGTAACCGTCCGGGTGCATCACGCCCAGGTCGCCGGTGTGGTACCAGCCGCCACGGAAGGCCTCCGCGGTCGCCTCGGGATTCCTGTAGTACTCCTTCATCACGCCGTTGCCGCGCAGCACGACTTCCCCGAGGGTCGCACCGTCCGCGGGGACCCGGTTCAGGTCCGCGTCCATGACGGCCACCTCACCGGCGTGCACCATCGGCACGCCCTGCCGCGCCATCAGCCGGGCCCGCTCGGCGGCGGGCAGCTGCGCCCACGCCGGCTGCGGCTCGCAGATGGTGAACGGGCCGTAGACCTCGGTCAGCCCGTAGACGTGCACCGGGGTGATGTTCAGGGACTCCAGCGCCTCGATCACCGACGGCGGCGGCGCGGCGCCGGCGGTCGTCATCCGCAGGTCCCTCTCCAGGGGGCGGGCCCGCTCGGACTCGTGGATCATCGCGCACACGATCGGCGCTCCGCACAGGTGGGTGATGCCCTCGTGGTCGAAGGCGTCCCAGATGGCGTCCTGCCGCACGGCCCGCAGGCAGACGTGGGTGCCTGCGGCGGAGGTCACGGCCCAGGGCGTGCACCAGCCGTTGCAGTGGAACATCGGCAGGGTCCACAGGTACCGGGTGGTACCGGTGTACCCGTTGTGGAACACGGCCCCCTCGGCCGCCAGGTACGCCCCGCGGTGGGTGTAGACGGCTCCCTTGGGCGGCCCGGTGGTGCCGGAGGTGTAGTTCAGGGTGATGGGCGCCTGCTCGTCCGCCACCCGCCAGGGCAGGTCGGGGCGCTCCGGCGCCTGGGCGAGGAAGTCGTCGTAGGTGGGCGAGCCGGCTGCGGCAGCTGCGGAGCCGGTGTGCCCGGCCTCGGCGTCCACGATCTCCACCACCAGCGGTTGCCGGGGAAGGGTCCGGGCGACGTCGCGCACCGTGGCGGCGACGTCACCGTCCGCGAACACGATCCCGGCCCCGGAGTGGTCCAGGATGTAGGCCAGTTCCCGCGCGGTCAGGCGCGGGTTGAGCGGGCTGAGCACTCCCCCGGCCAGGGGAACGGCGAAGTGCGCCATGAGCATGGCGGGGATGTTCGGGGCGATCACCGTGACCGTCTCACCGGGCTGGATGCGCTTTCGGACGGCCTTGGCCAGCCGCTGGACCTCCGCGGCGAACTCACGGTAGGTGGACCGGCGGGAGCCGTAGACCACGGCCTCGCGGTCCGGGAACACGGCGGCCGCCCGGCCCAGGAAGCCCAGGGGCGTGAGGGGCTCGGTGGAGGCGGCA
The DNA here is from genome assembly GCA_029961105.1 of Micrococcus sp. Taxonomy (GTDB): domain Bacteria; phylum Actinomycetota; class Actinomycetes; order Actinomycetales; family Micrococcaceae; genus Citricoccus. Next base: position 98,690 of record JASBVO010000002.1, read on the forward strand.
TGGACGTCGGCGTGGACGTCGGCGGCAGCAGCCGCCCCGCGTTCGGTCGGCGGTGCCTGTGGTGCCCGCTGGGCCTGCTGTGTCATGGCGGGGTTCCTCTCAGGAGAAGGCGGAGACGCCGGTCAGGTCACGGCCGATGATCAGGGCCTGGACGGTCTCCGTGCCCTCGTAGGTGTGCAGGGCCTCGATGTCGGCGAAGTGCCGGCCGACCTCGTGGCGGATGAGGATCCCGTTGCCGCCGAGCAGGTCCCGGGCGTCCTGGGCGATGGCCCGGGCGGCCCGGGTGGCGGAGTACTTGGCCAGCGAGGCCTGGGGGCCGGTGAGAGTGCCCCGGTCCTCCAGCCGTGCGGCCCGCAGCACGAGCAGCTGCACCTGGGTGAGCTGGGACAGCATGCGGGCCAGGCGCTCCTGCACGATCTGGGAGGCGGCCAGCGGCCGGCCGAACTGCTGGCGCTGCTGAACGTACTGCAGGGCCCCCTCGAAGCAGCCCAGGGCCTGCCCGACGGCGGACCAGGCGACGCCCACGCGGGTGGAGAACAGCACGCGGGAGGTGTCCCGGAAGGAGGTCGCCCCGGGCATGACGTGGTCCGCGGGAACGAACACCTCGTCCAGGGTGATGTCCGCCTGGTGGATGGCGCGCAGGGCGATCTTGCCCTCGATGGCACTGGCCCGGTAGCCCTCGGACTCCTGCGGGACGATGAAGCCGCGGACCTTGTGGTCCTGCGTGGAGCGGGCCCAGACGACCGTGATGCCTCCGCTGGCGCCGTTGCCGATCCACTTCTTGTGGCCGGTGAGCACCCAGCCGCCGTCCACGGGCGTGGCGGTGGTCTCCAGCCCCACGGCGTCGGAGCCGTGCGTGGGCTCGGTCAGGGCGAAGGAGCCGAGCAATTCACCACTGGCCATGGGCGCCAGGTACCGCTGCTGCTGTTCCTCGGAGCCGCACAACTCGATGGAACGCATGGCCAGTCCGCCCTGCACAGCCACGACCGTGGCCAGGGAGCCGTCACCGCGGGAGAGTTCCATGGTGGCCAGGCCGGCGGCCACCCGGGAGACCTCCGGCAGGCCCTCCACCGCCACGCCGTCACGCAGCAGGTCCATCCGGCCCATCTGCCTGACCAGGTCCAGCGGATACTCGGCCCTGTCCCACGCCCGGTGCATCCGCTGCAGGACCGCCGGGGTGATGAACGCCCTCGCTTGGCGCCAGACCGCCAGGTCCTCCTCCGGCAGGTCGGCGAAGACACCGTAGGCGTCGGTGTCCAGGGGGGCGCTGAGCTGGTACTCGGGCTCGGCGGTGGGGTGGGGCAGGCGGTCGGCCGGTGCGGACACGTCGGACTGGCTGGTCATGGGGCCTCCGGAGACATTCAGGGTGACGTCCACCACTATCGACCGACACTTGGTCTCATGTCAAGAGACTGGGTATCATCGACGGCATGGACCAGACCGTCACCGCGGAGACGCTCGCCGCCCTGCTGCGGCTGCTGGACACCCAGGGCTGGGAGGCCACGACGGTGGACGAGCTGGCGCGGGAGGCCGGCATGAGCCGGGCCACCTTCTTCCGCACCTTCGGCGGCAAGGAGGACGTGGTCTTCGCCGACCACGCGGACATGCTCGCCCGGCTCGAGGACTTCCTGGCGAGCACCGACCACGACACGGCCTCGGCCCTGCGCGAGGGCCTGCTGCTGGTCTTCCGTTACCACCTGGACGACGCCGAGCGCACCATGGCCCGCCACCGGCTGCTGCGCCAGTCGCAGGCGCTGCGCAACCGGGAGTTGCTGACCTCCCACCGCTACGAGGCGCTGTTCCGCCACTGGCTCCGCGACCGCCTCGCCGCCGAGGGAGCGCTGGGCGACGAGGCCGCCGTCGGGCCCCTGTCCGCAGCACTGTCCGGGGCTTGCGTGGCGCTGCACAACTCCGCGCTGCGCCAGTGGCTGCGCGAGCCACGCGACGGCGTGCTCGAGGACTTCTCCGCCCGGGCCGGGCAGCTGATCCGCGTACTGCTGGAGGGCTACCGGGCGCCCGCCGAGGCCCCCCGGACCCCGGCGCAGCGGCCGGTCGCCGTGGTGACGATGGTGGGGCAGCACGCGGACACCGAGGAGATCGTGGCCGCGGTGCGGCGGGCGCTGGGCTGATCCGGACCCGCGGGACCGGCCCGGCCGGCCTCAGGCGTAGGCCGGCTCGGCCCGCTTGACCCGGCCGATGACCCACATGGTCACCGGGGACAGCACGATCTCGACGACCGCCTTGAAGACGAAGCCGACCACCACGTAGTTGAGGAAGGTGGGCACGTCCGTGATGCCGATGACGCCGGCGGCGATCGAGCAGAACACCAGGGTGTCGAGGAACTCGCCGACCAGCGTGGACGCGGCGATGCGCCCGAACAGCCGCCGCTCCCCCGCCCGGCGCTTGAGCCGGACCATGAGCCAGGAGTTCGCCAGCTGGCCGACGAGGAAGCCCAGCAGGGAGGCGAGCACGATCAGCGGGACCGGGGCGAGCGTGCGCGCGAGGGCGTCCTGGCCGTCGTACCACTCGGCGCCGGGCAGGGCGATGATCACCCAGTAGCACCCGGCGGCGAAGGCCGAGAGGACGAAGGTGGTGATGATGGCCCGCCGGGAGGCCCTGAAGCCGTACACCTCCGAGACGACGTCGCCGATGATGTAGGCCAGCGGGAACAGGAAGAAGCCACCGTCCGTGATGATCGGGCCGAAGGTCACGCCCTTGGAGGCACCGATGTTGGACAGGATCAGCACCACGGCCATCACGGCGGTGAAGATCGCGTACAGCCCGGTGCCGGTGGGCGCGAAGCGGGCGGCGGTTCCCGACGGCGGCGCGGCCGCCGGGCGGTCGGCCGCCGGTGCGGCGGCGGAACGGGCGGCAGGGTGGACAGGGTGGTCTGCGGGGTTCATCGGTTCCTCTGGGGTGGTGGTTCGCCTGGCGGAGGGCCGGCTGTATTAGCACTCACGGTCGTTCCGGGCGCGGCGGTCGGCGGTCTCCACGACCCCGCACTCACCTGCTGCCCCAGGCGGCGCCGGAACGACGATCCATTGTTTCACAGCGGCTCACCCGGCCGCCCCGGTACGGTGGCGAACCCGACCGGGAGGCCCTCGCGTGCCTGGGGCGCTGGCCGCGCCCGGATGAACTGGACCTCGTGGTGGAGACCGACGACCCCGTCCGCTGAACGCCTCCGGGGGGACGTGGCCGCGCGGAGGCAAGGGCTCCGGCGCGCTGGATCCTCGCCCCAGCGCAGCGGGAGGGCCATGGCGGGAGCACCAAACTCTGTCTATGATTTTGTTGACAATCTTGTTCAATGTTCCGCCGCGGCGCCGTACCGTGCCGTGAACGCGATCCCCCAGGAGTCACGCCATGGCCGAGCGCATCCGCGACATCGCCCACCTGTCCACCGTCGAACTCTACACGCCCAGGTTCGAGGAGTCCCTCTGGTTCTTCACGGACCTGCTGGCCATGCGGGAGGTCGGACGTACCACGGTGGACGGCGTCGAGTCCGCCTACCTGCACTGCTGGGACGACTACGAGCCCTACTCCATCAAGCTCACCGCTAAGGAGCACGCCGGCGTGGGGCGGGTCGGCTGGCGCGCCAACAGCCCGGAGGCACTGGAGCGGGTGGTGGCCCGGATCGAGGCCTCCGGCCAGGGCGAGGGGTGGGTGGATGGCGAGCAGGGCCGCGGCTGCACCTTCCGCTACACCGACCCGGACCAGCACCTCATGGAGGTCTACTACGACACCGAGTGGTACCAGGCCACCGACGAGGATCGGCCCGCCCTGAAGAACCAGGCCTCGAAGTTCCCCGGCTTCGGCGCCAACGCCCGCCGCCTGGACCACATCAACTACCTCACGGCGGACATGGCCGCGGTCTGTGACTTCACCGAGCAGGTGATGGGCGGGTTCACCACCGAGTACATCCAGCTGGACGACGGCGAGGTCGGCGGCCACTGGTTCACCTACGGCCAGAAGTCCTACGACGTGGTCTACTCCGACGACTGGACCGGCACCCCGGGGCGCCTGCACCACATCGCCTTCGCCTCCGACACCCGCGAGGACATCCTCAAGGCCGCGGACATCTTCCTGGAGAACGGGATCTACATCGAGTACGGCCCCTACAAGCACGCCATCCAGCAGGGCTTCTTCCTCTACGTCTGGGAGCCGGGCGGCAACCGCATCGAGCTGGCCAACCAGGGATCCCGCCTGATCCTGGCCCCGGACTGGAAGCCGATCGGCTGGACGCAGGCCGAACGCGCCAGGGGCCAGGCGTGGGGCATGAAGACCATCTCCACCTTCCACACCCACGGCACCCCCGTGGTCGCGGGCGGGGACGACGTCACGAACCCGCACGAGGCCGAGACCAAGGCCCAGCGGGACACCGTCCAGGCCCTGGCCGGCCGCCCGGCGGACGAGGGCCTGGACTCCTGACCCACGTCACCGCAGTGAGGCCCGCTTCCGATCACGGGGAGTGGGCCTCATCATCCCAGCCGTGAAGCGATCCCTGTGACACGTTTCTGCGCTTCCCGGGGCGGGTGACGCAGGAACGTGTCACAGGGATGCGCCCGTTAGCCGCCCCACCCGTTCACCGGGCGGATCGACCACGGAACGGAACCGCGCCGGCACGGGGCCGGGGTCAGAAACCGATCTCGGCGCGTTGCTGCGCCTCGGTGGCGTGCTTCGCCTCCGCCGTGGCCAGCACCTGGGCCGCACGCCCCCACGGGACGATCGCGACGCCGTCGTCATCCCCCAGCACCAGGTCTCCCGGGTGCACCACCACGGACCCGACGGCGGCCGCGACGCCGGCCTGGAAGGGCCCGTTGCGGTAGGGCCCGGCGGGGGTGGTGCCCCGGGCGAAGACGGGGAAGCCCATCTGCTGCAGGTCCACGGCGTCCCGCACGCAGGCGTCCAGCACGAAACCGGCGCAACCCCGGGCCATGGCCCGGCCGGCGATCAGCTCGCCGATCAGCGCCCGGTGCGTGGCGCCCTGGCCGTTGACGACCAGCACGTCGCGGGCGGACAGGGTGGGGATCACCTCGTGGATGCCCTGGTTGTCACCGCCGGCCACCGTCACCGGCACTGCGCGGCCGGCCAGCCGCGCGCCGGGACCGGGCCAGACGGACTGGATGGCGGAGTCGACCACATTGAGCCGGTCCATCGCGTCGCCGACGTTGGCCACCGGCAGCGCCGCGAAGCGCTCGATCAGCTCGGCCGCGGAGAGGCCGGAGTCGGGGTCTGGCGCGGGGCCCGGTGCGGCGCCCGCGGGGCCGGGGGCCGGTGCGGCGCCCGCGGGGCCGGGGGCCGGCGTCGGGCGTCCGGCGGCCTCACTCACAGGCTGGCCACGACGTTCGGGACCAGGCGCATGAACGCCTCGGCCTGGCGGATAGCCTTGTTGCCGGTGACCTTGCGGGCGTGGTTGCCGCGGTGCTCGGCGCGCTCGGCATAGTAGGACTGCAGGTAGGCCTGCGCCTTCATCTCCGCCATGGCGGCCTTCTTCTGCTCGAACACCTCGGTGATGTCCACGAAGACGGAGGGCACGAACCCGCACAGTTCCGGCTGGTGCGGCTCGAAGACGAGGAACTCACTGGGCGGGGCGGTTGTGAACCCGGACTCCACGCCGGCCCCGGAGGTCATCAGGCGGGCCTTCTGGACCATCTCGTAGGCCACGGGGTGGTCCGGGTTGAAGGGGTCCCTGTCCGGGTGGGTGAGCACGACGGTCGGGGCGTAGTCGCGCATCAGCTCGGCCAGGCGCTCGATGTCCGAGTGGTCGTTGACCAGTGGGTAGTCCCCGAGGTCGAAGGCCTCGAAGGAGGCGCCGAGGTGCCGCGAGGCCCGCTCGGCCTCACCGTGGCGGATGCGCTTGACGTTCTCCTCGGTCTGACCCTCCTCCTGCCACAGCACGCCGGACTCCCCGCGCTCACCGTAGGTCAGGGCGACGACCTTGGCCTCGCCGCCGGCCCGGACGAACTTCGCGACGGCGCCTGCCGCCCGCCAGACGAAGTCCGCGGAATGGGCGCCGACCACCAGCAGGCGGCCCTTGGAGGTGGGGGTCTCGGGCGTCGTGGTCATGGGGTGGGTCCTTTCACAGGCGGTGTTCGGGGGATGCGGTGCTTCAGCCGGGAAGGGTGCGCCGGCGGTTTCAGCGGAGGTGGGCCGGGGCGTCGGCCAGCGGCTCGGCCCCGGCCAGGTGCCGGGAGTTGTGGACGGTCATCAGGCGGATCTCCGCCTCGGAGTAATCCCTCTCCAGCATCAGGTCGGCGACGATCGTCAGCCCGTCCTCGACCGGCGGGTTGAAGGGCTGGCCGAGGTCGGTGGAGACGACGGAGTGCTCCACGCCCGCGCCGCGGATGTTGGCGTGCCAGGTGTCCCAGGAGACCTTCCCGGTCAGCGGGGTGGTCAGGCAGCGCTCGAGGAACACGCCCTGCGCGGCCAGCGACTGCTGCGCCTGGAGCCCCATCCGCTGGGACGTGAACTCGGGGTGGGTGATGATGATCCGCTCGATGCCCGCCGCCCGCGCCACCGGGACGAGCGCCGCGGACTCGTCCTGGTGCAGGTGCCCGGTGGCCAGGACCATGGAATGCTTCGCCATGACCTTCATGACCTGCGCGGCCTGCGGGGTGGGCGTGCCGTCCGGGTTGAGGACCTGGACGGCCTCGGCCTTCATGCCGGCGTCCTCGAGATCCTGCTGGAGCTGCGCCCACAGGGGCGGGGTGGCCCCCTCGGGCTCCTCGGCGAGGCAGGAACGCTGATTGTCCGAGTCCACGGTGGGGAACCAGACGACCTTCGCCCCTCCCCGTCCGGCGATCTCGACGGCCACCGGATTCATGCCACCCACCGAGGCGTTCAGCGTGATCGCCCCCAGGGCCTCGACCTCCGGGACCAGCCGGCGCACGTGCTCGGCCCGCTCCGCCGTCGGGACGTAGTGGGACTTGATGACGAAGCCGGCCAGCCCCAGTTCCCGGAAGCGCTCCGCCAGGGCGATGTCGTCGATGCGGCGATTCATGACGTCGGGCGCCACGTGGACGTGCAGGTCAAAGGCCCCGCGGACCAGCTCGCGGGCGCGGGCGGAGGGGACGGGATGCCGGGCCATGGCTCCAGAGTAGACAAGGCCCGGACAGATTGCCAGCAAAATTGTTGACAATACTGCCGGGGCCGCCGTCGGCCGGGTCTCAGCGGATCAGACGGCGCCCACCCTGCGCCAGGATCCCTCGTAGCCCTCGCGGACCTCGGAGGAGTAGGGCACGGGCGAGACCGTGACCCCGACCTCGATCTGGCGGTGACGCTCCACGGTGGTCTTGCCGGAGCCGCCGCCGGGCTCGCCCCACACGACCTTGAGCCGGTCCCCCACCTGCACCGCCGGGTCCACCACCGCGAGGGAGAGGGCCGTGCGCTCGTTGTAGGAGTACCCCGTGAACATGGACAGGCCCACCACCGCGCCGGACTCGTCCACCACGGCGTCGAAGTTGGACGAGCCGTAGTTGGCATTGGGCAGGTCGAAGAACTTGTAGGGCAGTTCGCCCTTGCCGTACATCGAGGCGTGGATGCGGGCCATGTCCTCGTCATCCCAGGCCAGGGTGACCTTGTGGCGCTGGGTGGACCGGTCCATCCGTTCCAGGGCCTCGCGGCCGATGAAGTCGTGGTCGTACTTGATGAAGCTGCCGTAGCCCAGCTCGAACGGGGTGGTGTAGTAGTCCTCGATGTCCTTCGAGACGAAGGAGCCGGCAATCGTGTTCATCGCCTCGTAGGAGTCGGCACCGAGCCACCTCCGGTACTCGGCGAGCATGCCGTCACCGGAGTAGATGGCCGGCAGCGGCGAGGGGATCCAGCCGGACTCCAGGGTGTTGCAGGAGTAGGCGCGGGCGCCGACGGCGGTGAGGCCGAACTCCTCACCGGCTTCCATGAACAGCTCGCGGACGCGGTCGTAGTCCCCGTAAGGACCCCATAGCTCCAGCCCGGGGGCGCCGGCCATGCCGTGGCGCAGCGTGCGCACGGGCGTTCCGCCGACGTTCATCGAGCTCATGTGAAAGAACTTCAGCTTCTCCACCGGCCCGCCGTTGACCTTCTCGATCACGTCCCAGGCGCGCGGGCCCTGGATCTGCAGCCGCCAGAACTCCCGGTGCACGGCCTTGCCCATCGGGCGGGACGGCGAGCGCCGGTCCACGGTGAGCTCGACGTCGTAGCCGCCCGTCTCGGCATGGAAGGTGATCCAGTCCGTGACCGGGGCGCGGCCGACGTAGGTGTACTGCTCCTCCTCGTCGTGGAACAGGATGCCGTCCCCGATGACGTGGCCGGCCGGGGTGACCGGGACGATCTGCTTGGCACGGTTGACCGGGAAGTCCTCCAGCGAGTTGATGGCCACCGTGGAGAGCAGCCGGCGGGCGTCCTTGCCCCGGATGACCAGGTTGTCCATGTGGTGGCTCTGGTCGAACATGACGGCCGACTCGCGCCAGGCGCCGACCTCGTCACGCCAGTTGGTGAACTCCGGCGCCACCACCGGGTAGATGTACGCCCCGGTCTTCGCATTGCGCATGTGCTCCACGGGCCCCCCGGCCGCGTCCAGCACGTCCTGCAGCGTCTTCTTCTCAGCCATGACTGTCTCCTCGGGTCGTCCGGCCGTCGGCAACGATCACCGGCCGCCAATACCTACGAGGATAGGTATTTGGGTGTGATCTTGGCAACAGCCCGGGCGCCGAGCCGGACGCGGCAGGACACGACCGGGCCCCGATCGCTGCAGCGACCGGGGCCCGGGTTCCGGAGTCTCAGGGCACGCTCGACGAGATGCGGCCCTGGAGTGTTCCGCTCAGCACTCCGGGATGTTCACCGCCACGTTCACGGCCAGTCCGCCCCGGGACGTCTCCTTGTACTTGGACATCATGTCCCGGCCGGTCTCCCGCATGGTGTTGATCGCCTCGTCCAGGGTGACCCGGTGGGAGCCGTCCCCCACCAGGGCCAGCCGGGCCGCGTTGATCGCCTTGACCGAGGCGATCGCGTTGCGCTCGATGCACGGGATCTGCACCAGTCCGGCGATGGGGTCACAGGTCAGCCCGAGGTTGTGCTCCAGGCCGATCTCCGCGGCGTTCTCCACCTGCTCCGGGGTCCCGCCGAGCACCGCGCACAGGCCGGCCGCGGCCATCGAGCAGGCCGAGCCGACCTCGCCCTGGCAACCGACCTCCGCCCCGGAGATCGAGGCGTTGCGCTTGAACAGGGTGCCGACCGCCCCGGCGGTGAGCAGGAACTCCACCACGGCGTCGTCGTCACAGTCCCGGAACCGGTCGAAGTAGTGGAGCACGGCCGGGATGATCCCGGCGGCCCCGTTCGTCGGAGCCGTGACGACCCGGCCGCCGGAGGCGTTCTCCTCATTGACGGCGAGCGCGAACAGGTTGACCCACTCCATCGCCCACAGGGTGTCCTTGTCGTCTCCCGCGGCCTCCTGTTCCTGGAGCCGACGCAGCAGCCCTGGTGCCCGGCGCCGGGCCTGCAGTCCACCGGGGAGGGTCTCCTCGGTGCGGCTGCACCCGTTGTCCACGCACTCCTTCATGACGCCCCAGACCTTCAGCAGGGTCGAGCGGACCTCGTCCTCGCTGTGCCTGGTGAGCTCGTTGGCCATCATGACCTCGGCGATGGACGTGCCGGACTCGCGGCACCGCTGCAGCAGCTCGGCCGCGCTGGCGAACGGGTACGGCTCGGGGCTCTCCTGGTCCTCCGGTTCCGGCTTGCCCAGGTCCTCGGCCGTCACCACGAAGCCCCCGCCCACGGAGTAGTACTCCTGCGAGGCCACCTCGGCACCGGCGGCGTCGTACGCCGTGACCCGCATGCCGTTGGGGTGGCCGGGCAGGGATTGGCCGCGGTGCAGCACCACGTCCCGGTCCTTGTCGAACTCGACCTCGTGCGTGCCGTCCAGGGCCAGTCGCCCGCTCTCGATCGCCGCCAGGACGACGCGCGGGGCCTCGTCCGCCTCGATGGTCTCCGGGTCCCGGCCGGCCAGGCCCAGCACCACGGCGGCATCCGAGCCATGCCCGATCCCGGTGGCCGCCAGGGAGCCGAACAGCTCGCCCTGGACCCGGACCACCGAGTCCAGGGCCCCGCCCTCGGCGAGCGCCCGGACGAACATCCGGGCGGCCCGCATCGGCCCCACGGTATGGGACGACGACGGCGCCAGACCGATGGAGAACAGGTCGAGAACGCTCAGGGTCACAGGACCTCCTCGTGGCAGTATTCCTCAGTGGCGTCCAGCAACCAGCGTACGAGGTAGTCGGCGAAGGACGCACGGGGGTAGAGCCGGAATCCGTCGTCGGCGAACTTGTGCAGGATCACCGGCACGGGGCCCAGCACGGTGACGACGGCCGTGCCGGTGGCGAAGGCGCGCGGATGCAGGTCCACGTGGCTGCCCTTCTCCAGGACCTGGCGGGCCCGGGCGCCGGTGAGTTCCAGGATGGTCCGGTTCGCCGAGAGGTCCACGGCCTGTCCGGGCAGCCCCTCGAGGGCCTCCTCCAGCTGCAGGGTGTCGCCGGGCGCCTGTTGACGGGAGACGTCCACGGCGAGGAACTCGTCCGGGGACATCCAGATCACGTGCTGCCCGTCAGGGTCACCGGAGACCTCGCCGTGCCCGGCCGGCAGCGGCAGGCCGAGCATGCCCTCGAGGGCGGCCGCGGGCTCCGAGCCCCGCCGGGCCCGCAGCCCGAACTGGGGCGCGAACTGGACCTCGCGCAGGGCCACCGCCCCCTGGGACCGTTCGCCGGCCTGGGCCATGTCCGCCGCAAGGTGGGCCGCCGGGGCCACCCTGCCGGAGGGCAGCCCCTCGTTCACGGCCTGCACGGCCTGGTCAGCGGTCAGCGTGTTCTCAGCCATCACGACGGCTCCCTTCGGGGTCAAACAGGATGGGGGAAGTGATCTCGACGTCCACGGTGCCGTCGCCCAGCGGAGACTTGACGATCTCGCCGAAGCGGTTGCGGCCGTTGTCCACCAGCGCCAGCCCGAAGGGCCGGCCCAGTGCCGCCGAGTTGTAGGAGGAGGTGACGTGGCCGATCATCGGGACCGGGCCGGCGTCGGGGGTGATCGCGGTGTCCGCTGCCACCAGCTGGGCCCCCTCCTCGAGCCGCGTGGTGCGGTCCACGGGGAGCACGCCGACCAGGTGGCGGCGGTCCTCGCGGGCCGTGTACGGCCGGGAGTAGGAGCGCTTGCCCACGAAGTCCTTGAGCTTCGAGACCGCCCACTCCATGCCGGCGTCCTGCGGGGTCACGGTGCCGTCGGTGTCCTGGCCGATGATGATCAGGCCCTTCTCGGCGCGCAGCACGTGCATGGTCTCGGTGCCGTACGGGGTGATGTCGAACTCCGCACCGGCCTCGGCCACGGCCTCCCAGGTGGAGAGCCCGTAGAAGGCCTCCACGTTGATCTCGAAGGCCAGTTCACCGGAGAAGGAGATCCGGCAGATCCGTGCCGGGGTCCCGTTGGCCAGGGTGGTCTCGCGGAAGGCCATGAACGGGAACGCCTCATTGGAGACGTCCAGTTCCGGGGCCAGCTTGGCCACCACCGCGCGGGACTTCGGCCCGACGACGGCGATCGTGCTCCACTGCTCCGTCACCGAGGTGCACACCACGTCCAGTTCCGGCCACTCCGTCTGGTGCCACTCCTCCAGCCAGTCGAGCACCTTCGCGGCGCCACCCGTGGTGGTGGTCATGAAGAACCGGTCCTCGGCCAGGCGCATGGTCACGCCGTCGTCGAAGAGCATGCCGTCCGGAGTGCACATCAGCCCGTAGCGGCCCATGCCCACCTTCAGCTTCTTGAAGCCGTTGGTGTAGATGCGGTTGAGGAACTCCCCCGCGTCGGCGCCGCGGATCTCGATCTTGCCCAGGGTGCTGCCGTCCATGAAGCCGACCGACTCGCGCGCCGCCCGGCACTCACGCAGCACGGCGGCGTCCATGTCCTCGCCCGGCTGCGGGTAGTACCACGGCCGCTTCCACTGGCCCACGTCCTCGAACTCCGCGCCGTGCTCGACGTGCCACGGGTGGATAGAGGTGAGGCGGGCCGGGTCGAAGAGCTCACCGCGGCGGCGTCCGGCGACGGCGGCGAAGGCCACCGGCGTGAACGGCGCCCGGAAGGTGGTGGTACCCACCGCGCCGAGGTCCGGCTCGTTCAGGGCGGCGGCGATGACGCCGATGGCGTTCACCCCGCTGGTCTTGCCCTGGTCGTTGGCCGTGGAGATCGACGTGTAGCGCTTGACGTGCTCCACGGACCGCATGCCGGCCCCGGTGGCGCGCAGCACGTCGGCCACGGTCTGGTCCCGCTGCAGGTCCACGAAGTGGGTCTTCCAGTCATGGGGCTCACCGTCGAGCGCGGGCACCAGCCACAGCGCGCGGACGGGGCCGGACTGCGACGACGGCGCCTCGGGCACACGGACCTCGGCCGTGAAGCCGGTGCGCTCGGCCGCCTGGCCGCCGGCGTTCGCGCCCTCGGCAAGGGCCCCCGCCAGCGTGTAGGTGCCGTTGAGGGCGCCGGCGGTCTGCTGGTCCTTCACCGGTGCCGCGGGCACGAAGGTGGCGATGTCCTGGTCCCAGCGCAGCCGACCCTGGCGCTGGCTGTGCAGGTGCACCACCGGGGTGAAGCCCCCGGCCACGGCCAGCAGGTCCGTGGCGATGCGCTCGGTCTCCCCGGCGATCGCGCCGGCGTCGTCCAGGGGCGCGACGGTGATGCCGCTGATGCGCCCGCCCGGCCCGTCGCCGTCGGTGTCCACGACCGCAGCGCCGAAGATGCCGCGCACGCCGGTGGCCTCCAGGACCTCCAGGGCGGTGGCCGAGGCCTCCGGACGGGAGTCGACGACGGCGGCGACGCCGCTCCCGGCCGCGTGCAGGTCCTGGACGAGCTCGTAGGCGCTGTCGTTGGTGGCGGCGACGGCCACGTTCGTGCCGGCCGCCGCGGCGTAGCGGTTCAGGTAGGTGCGCACGGCCCCGGCCAGCATGATGCCCGGGCGGTCGTTGTTGGCGAACACCAGGGGGCGCTCGTGGGCACCGGTGGCCAGGACGACCTGGAGGGCACGGATGTGCCAGATGCGCTGGCGGGACACCCCGGGACGCTCGCGCGCCGGGAGGTGGTCCGTCCGGTGCTGCACGGCGACCACGAAGTTGGCGTCGTAGCTGCCGAAGGCGGTGGTGCGCGGCAGGTAGGTGAAGTCCTCGGCGGCCTGGGCCTCGGCCAGCGCCGCGCCCGCCCACTCGCGGGCATCGACGCCGTCGATGGTCTCGTCCCGGCCGGAGAGCAGCGAACCGCCCACAGCCGGCTGGTCGTCCAGCAGCATGGTGCGCGCACCGGTCCGGGCGGCCTCGCGGGCAGCGGCCAGTCCGGCCGGGCCCGCGCCGATGACGAGCACGTCGGTGTGGACGTACTTGTGGTCATAGAGGGCCTGGTCGCCCTTCGGGTCCAGGGTGCCCAGGCCGGAGAGGTACTTCGCTTCCAGCCCCTCGGTGAGCTCGACCGTGGTGGCCGGGAGCATGGACTCGTCGGCGTGGCCGGGGAACCGCGCGGAGACGGTCACCAGGGCATTGGCCTCCTCGACGCCGGCGGCCAGGATGCCGCGCGGCCGGCCCAGGTACATGGACGGGCCGCAGTCGAGCCGGCCGGCGGCCACGAGGGCGCTGGCGATGGTGTCACCGTGGAATCCGGTGTACTCCTGGCCGTCGACGGTGAAGGTGAGCTCGCGGGAGCGGTCGATGGAGTGTCCGGTCGCCCGCTCGGCGTCCAGTCGTGAGGTGTTCACAGGGTGCCTCCCGTGGGGCTAGAAGGGCTGGTGGCGGCGGAGGGCAGTTCCTCCGCGGGGATGTCCGGACGCGGTTCGCCGACCCGGTAGGTCGCGGTGAACTCATAGGTCCAGGTGTTGCGCAGGGCGTTGAACCACTTGCGGCAACCGGCGGCATGCTGCCAGCGCTCTGCGAACAGGCCCTTGGGGTTGTCCCGGTAGAAGAGGTACTCGGCCCATCCCCGGTCGTCCAGGGCGTGAGGGTCCTCTGGATAGGCGATGTGCGCCTGTCCGCCGTAGTGGAATTCGATCTCGTCGCGTGGCCCGCATTCGGGGCAGGGAATGGAAAGCATCTGCGGTAGCTCCTCGGCTTCCTAGTGCGCCACGGCTGCGGCGCCGTGCTCGTCGATGAGGTGTCCGGTCTCGAAGCGGTCCAGCGCGAACGGTGCGTTCAGCGGATGGGCCTCACCGGTGGCGATGGTGTGGGCGAAGGTGTATCCGGAGGCCGGGGTTCCCTTGAACCCGCCGGTGCCCCAGCCACAGTTGACGTAGAGCTCGTTGATCGGGGTGTCCGAGACGATCGGGGAGGCATCGAAGGTCGTGTCCACGATCCCGCCCCAGGTCCGCAGCAGGTGCGCCCGCGCGAAGATGGGGAAGAGCTCGACGGCCGCCGCAAGTTGCTCCTCCACCACGTGGAAGGCACCGCGCTGGCCGTAGCCGTTGTAGGAGTCGATGCCCGCGCCCATGACCAGCTCGCCCTTGTGCGCCTGGGAGACGTAGACGTGGACGTGGTTGGACATCACCACGGTGGGGTGCACCGGCTCGAACAGTTCCGAGACCAGGGCCTGCAGCGGGTGGGACTGGATCGGCAGCTTGAACCCGGCCAGGTCCGCCAGCACGGAGGAGTGGCCCGCGACGGCGAGGCCGACCTTGCCGGCGTTGATGCGCCCGCGGGAGGTCTCCACGCCGGTGACGCGGTTGCCGTCCTTGATGAAGCCGGTCACCTCGCAGTTCTGGATGATGTCCACGCCCATCTCGTCGCACTTGCGGGCGAAGGCCCAGGCCACGTGGTCGTGCTTGGCGATACCGGCTCGGGGCTGGTAGGTGGCGCCCATGACGGGGTAGCGGATGTCGTCCCCGATGTTGATGATCGGGCACACTTCCTTGACCTGCTGCGGGTCCAGCCACTCGGCGTCCACGCCGTTGAGGACGTTGGCGTTGACGCGCCGCTTGGACTCGCGCACGTCCTGCAGGGTGTGCGCCAGGTTCATCACGCCACGCTGCGAGAACAGGAAGTCGTACTCGAGCTCCTCCGGCAGGCCCTCCCAGAGCTTGAGGGAGTGCTCGTAGATGGCCGCCGACTCGTCCCACAGGTAGTTCGAGCGGATGATCGTGGTGTTGCGCGCCATGTTGCCGCCGGCGAGCCAGCCGCGTTCGAGGATGGCGACGTTCGTGATTCCGTGCTTCGAGGCCAGGTAGTACGCGGTGGCGAGGCCGTGGCCGCCGCCGCCGACGATGATGACGTCGTAGCTCTTCTTCGGTTCCGGGTTCCGCCAGAGGAAGTCCGGGTGCTCGGGAAGCAGGTCAGCCATGGTCAGGCTCCCATCGGGTCGAGGTTCGGGTACAGGGGGTGGGCCGCGGCAAGGGCCTGGACGCGGTCCCGCAGGCCGTTGAGGACCTCTGCGCTGGCTCCGCCCTCGGCGGCGCCGGCGATGAGGGTCTCGGCGATGATGTCGGCGACCTCGCGGAAGGCCTGCTCGCCGAAGCCGCGGGTGGCCAGGGCGGGGGTGCCGATCCGCAGCCCGGAGGTCACCATCGGCGGGCGCGGGTCGAAGGGGACGGCATTGCGGTTGATGGTGATGTCCACGGAGGCCAACAGGTCCTCGCCCTGACGCCCGTCCAGGGACGAGTCCCGCAGGTCCACCAGGACCAGGTGCACGTCCGTGCCACCGGTGAGCACGGTGATGCCGTGCTCGGCCACGTCCGCCTGGGTGAGGCGCTCGGCCAGGATCCGCGCCCCGGCCAGGGTGCGCTCCTGACGGTCCCGGAAGGACTCGCCGGCGGCGATCTTGAAGGCCACTGCCTTGCCGGCGATCACGTGCTCCAGGGGCCCGCCCTGCTGGCCGGGGAAGACGGCCGAGTTGACCTTCTTGGCGATCTCGGCGTCGTTGGTCAGGATGATCCCGCCGCGGGGCCCGGCCAGGGTCTTGTGGGTGGTGGAGGTGACCACATGGGCGTGCGGGACCGGGGAGGGGTGCAGGCCGGTGGCCACCAGGCCGGCGAAGTGGGCCATGTCCACCATCAGGTAGGCCCCGACCTCGTCCGCGATCTGACGGAACCGGGCGAAGTCCAGCTGGCGGGGGTAGGCCGACCAGCCGGCCACGATCAGCTTCGGGGAGTGCTCCCGGGCCAGGGCGGCCACCTCGTCCATGTCGACCTCGTAGGTGGCCTCGTCCACGCCGTAGGGGACGATGTCGTAGAGCCGTCCGGAGAAGTTGAGCTTCATTCCGTGGGTCAGGTGCCCGCCGTGGGCCAGGTTCAGGCCCAGGACCTTGTCCCCCGGACGGATCAGGGCGTGCATCACCGAGGCGTTGGCCTGGGCCCCGGAGTGCGGCTGCACGTTGGCGAACTGCGCGCCGAACAGGGCCTTGACCCGCTCGATGGCGATGGTCTCGACGGCGTCCACGTGCTCGCAGCCGCCGTAGTACCGCTTGCCCGGGTAGCCCTCGGCGTACTTGTTCGTCAGCACCGAGCCCTGGGCCTGCATCACCGCGGTCGCGGTGTGGTTCTCCGAGGCGATCATCTCCAGGCCCTCACGCTGGCGGCCCAGCTCGGCGTCGATGTGCCGGGCGACCTCCGGGTCCAGCGCGGCCAGTGACTGGGTCAGCTCGACCGGCACTTCGCGGGTATCCACTGCGGACTGCGCCATGGTTGCTCCTCATTCTTGTGGATCTATTGTTGATGACTGATATATCAACCTGCGATGAAGACTATGATGGAGATCACACGGGGTCAAGACCCCTTGGTGAAGTTTCGGATTGGAGCACCTCATGAGCACGCAGATCGACATCGCCCCGGGCTCCCTGTCCCTGGCCGAACAGGCCTACCGGACCATCCGGGACCGGCTGATCATGCTGGACATCGCCCCGGGTGAGCCGATCAACGAGGGCCGGATCGCCGAAGAGCTCGGCTTCGGCCGCACTCCCGTGCGTGAGGCCCTCAAGCGGCTCGAGACCGACCATCTGGTGGCCTCGTTTCCCCGCCGCGGCACCTTCGCCACCACCGTGGACATCACCGAGCTGGCCGCCATCTCGGAGGTGCGGCAGCTCCTCGAACCCCTGGCGGCCCGCAAGGCGGCGCTCAACACCAATGAGTCCATCCGGGCCGAGCTGCGCGAGGTCGCCGAAAGCCTCCTGAGCCTGGACGGCGCCCGGGCGCGACGGGAGTTGATGGAGTACGACCTCGAGGTGCACCGGTTGATCTATCGCGCCGCGGGCAACCACCACCTCCAGGAGCCCCTCATCCGCCTCGACAACCTGGCCACCCGCATCTGGTGCATGGTCCTCGACCGCCTGCCGGCCGTGGAGGAGCACATCGTGGAGCACCACAGGCTGATCCAGGCCATCCTCGACGGTGACGCCGATCGCGCCGAGGCCCTCGCGGCCGACCACGTGAGTCACTTCGAGGACATGGTCCGCGCCGCGCTCTAAAGATCCAGCAGGGCCCCTCGACTCCGCCGCCGCGTCAGGAGTCGATGCGCAAGAGCGCCACCCGGACCGCGACGTGCAACGGGAAGACGTCGCCACCGTCCCTGGGATCCTCGCCGAGCAGCTCGAAGGCCTTGGCCAGGCGCTTGTGCAGCGTCTGGCGCTCAACGTGGATCCGCTCCGCCGTGGACGTGGCATGACAGCCGGAATCGAGCCAGCGCCCCAGGGTCTCCATCAGGGCGGTGCCGTGCTGCCGGTCCCAGTCCTGGACCCTTCCCAGGGCGGCCCGGACCTGCACGGGAACGAAGTCGGTCGCCTCCAGCCGGGCTGCCACCCGGCTGCCGAAGCGGGCTGAGACGTCAACGACACCAGGATCGTCACCGTCGTCCTCCATCAGCGCCCGGGCTTCGGTGAAGGAGTCATGCGCGTCCACCCCGTCCCACACCAGGGGACCCACGGCACAGCGCACGGGCAATCCGTCGATCGCCTCCTGAAGTGCGGACACGACGGCGATCCGCTGGGCTGGCGGTTCCGCGCCGCTCAAGGGCACCAGCACCGCACGCCCCCTGCCCCACGGAGCCCCGGCTCCCACCGCGATCGCACGACGCAGGACCGCCTCGTGCGCCGCCGTCGGCCCCAGCGTCACGCCCAGCACCACGCAGGCCGGCCCCTCGGGAAGTGCCGTGTCAGCCCACAGCCGCTCCACGGCGTCCCGGGGCGCGTCATCGAGGATCGCACGCATCAACTTCACCTCGGCGACCTGGCCCGCCGACGGCCTGAACGACTGCACGAGGGCCAGCGCCAGGACCTCTGCCAGCCGGCTCGTCGCCGCAGCGATCACGTCTGCCCCAGCGGTCGCGGACTCCACCTGCAGACGGGCGGCCACGTGACCGCCCACGACGATCCCCGCCTCCTGCGCGACGACGTCCTCCAGTGTTGCCCCGGGCTCCTCCCCGGCCTGCCGCACCTCACCCTCCGGACCGACGAGCGAGATCCGGGCCTGCAGGGCATCCGCAGCCAGGCGCAGGATCTCCGGCAGGTCAGGGCCATGAACCGAGATGTGCTCGGCGATGCGATGGGAGAGATCGTCGACGATGGCCCGGACCCGGGCCTGGCGGTTGACGATGGCGCTGTTGATCTCCTCGGCGATGTCCACGAAACGCACCGTCCGGCGCAACTCGACGAGCGTCAGTCCGGCCGCCCCCGCAAGGGCCGCGAGCGCCTCCACGTCGGCCGCATCCCACTCGGTCATCTCGACGGCCAGCGCAGCCAGGTCGCTGGACGCCAACGCCTCCAGATAGGAACGACGCCCAGCTTCCGCCAGTGCAAGCAACTGGGTCCCCCCGGTCAGCAGGACCTCCCCGCCACGCAGCAGGGGGGCGATGTCCAGCACTTCACTGGAGTGCACCCATCGGACCTCATGCTCCAAAGCGCCCTGCAAGGCGACACGGACCACGGGCTCCGCCGCCGAGAGTGCCGGAAAGTTCAAGGCCTCGGCCAATGTGGGCATCCGCCCCCCTGACACTTTGTATGGGCTGACGACTAAGACAGTAGACAACATGAATATAGCTCGTGAGCCAGCTCACACCTACGCTGAATTCGTCCCTCCCTCACGAGAATCGAGACACCCATGAGCGTGCAGGCTGAGCCGAAAGACCAAGGCGCGATCGAGGAAGTACTCCAGCCCATTCCCGAGTCCCACCGAACGCGGAAACTGTCCGGGCAGTTCTGGATCTGGGCCGGCGCGAATGTGGCACCCATCAACTGGATCCTCGGCGCCCTCGGCATCCAGCTGGGCCTTGGCCTGGCCGACACCCTGATCGTCCTGATCGCCGGCAACGTCATCGGCATGCTGGGCTTCGGGTTCTTCGTCCTGCTGGGCCAGCGCACCGGAGCCACCGGGATGCTGCTGGCCCGCGGCGCCTTCGGCCGCAGGGGCGCCTACCTCCCGGCCGCCATCCAGGCCACCATCGCGATCGGCTGGTCGGCGGTGAACACCTGGGTCATCCTCGACCTCATCATGGCCATGCTCGGAAAGATCGGTTGGGTCGACCCGTCCCAGCCCAACATGATCTGGAAGATCGGCACGGCCGCCCTGATCATGGCGATCCAGGTTGCCATCTGCTATCGCGGATACGGCGCCATCTCCAAGTTCGAGCGCCTGACCATGCCGCCGACCATCCTCGTGCTGGTCGCCATGTCGGTCGTCGCCTGGACCCAGCTGGACATCGACTGGTCCTACGTGGGTCCCCCCGGTGAGGTGCTTGAGGGCCTGCCTCGCATTGCCGCCATGTCCTCCATCATGACCGCCATCGGCATCGGCTGGGGCGTCGGCTGGTTCACCTACGCACCGGACTACTCGCGCTTCGTCTCCAGGACCGTCCGCCAGTCGAAGCTCTACCTGGTCAGCGTCCTCGGCCAGTTCATCCCCGTCGTCTGGCTCGGCGTGCTGGGCGCGAGCCTCGCCACGCGCAACGGCAGCGCCGACCCCGGCGAGCTGATCGTCTCCAGCTTCGGCGTCCTGGCCGTTCCGGTGATCCTGCTCGTCATCCACGGGCCGATCGCCACGAACATCATCAACCTCTACACCTTCGGCGTGGCCGTCCAGGCCCTCGACATCAACATCTCGCGCAAGAAGATCTCGATCATCGTCGGCTGCCTGTCGATGTCCGCCGTCATCGGCTTCCTCTTCGCCACCGACTTCGCCCACCTGCTGCACAACTGGATCATCGCCATCGCCGCCTGGGTCGCGACGTGGGGCGGCATCATGGCCGTGCACTACTTCGTCTTCGAACGCCGCCACCAGGACTTCTCCTACCTGTTCCAGTCGCCGAAGAACACCGTGCTCAAGGCCGTCAACCCGGCCGCGATGATCGCCTTCGCCGGCGGCATCGTCATGACCTGGATGTGCATGTACGGCTCCTTCCCCATCCTCCAGGGGCCCATCGCCACCGCCGTCGGCGGGATCGACTTCTCCTGGCTGGCCGGCACGGTCACCGCCTCCGGCCTGTACTTCGTCCTGGGCCTGCGCCGCTTCCGTGACAGGATCGACGCCGGCGTCCCCCTCGGCCTGAAGGCGGACATCGACGAGGAGGAAGCCACCCGACGGCAGGAGACCGCCGCGGCAGTCGCCAGTGGCGACCACGCTCTCGGCAGCTCGACGCCGGCGGGCCAGCAGCCCATCCTGCACGCCGTGGTCGATGCGACCACGGAGACGACCGAGGACCTGCCCGACCCGGACCGGACCGTCGCGCCCCTCCCCTGAGCGCAGCGGCCTCGGATGGAACCCGGGGCACGTCCGCCCGGCACGGCGGACTGACCCTTGGACGTCGCCCGGATGGCGGCAATCAACCGGCACACGCGCACCGGCTGATTGCCGCCATCCTTCACGTGGAGCGCAGGGGCCCATCCAGCGGGCGGGCCCCTGCACTCGGCGAGATAGGACCCCTGCCAACCCTTGACCGTGACGCGGATCACTGTCAGGATCGGTGCAACTTAGTTGCCTCCAGTGCAACCGTGGCGCCGTCCCGACACTGCGCCATGCCTCACCCACCATCCCCCGGCCCGGCGCCGGGCTGATCAAGGGACCCCTATGCCAGACCGTCAACAGTCCTCCGCGGAGACGCCCACCAGGGTCGACGAGCCGATCCCCATGACTCCGGAACAGGCGGAGCAGCTCGACCGGGAGTCCCCGGCGGGGAAGCCCCGCACCGTCGAGCTCCCCCGCTTCCGCGGCCGCCTCATCCCCCCACTGGACCGGGCCATCATCATGATCCTGCCGCCGGTCCTGATCATCGCCGCAGTGATCGCCGTGACCGCCAACCCCGACGGCGCCGCGGCACTCATCGGACGCCTGCGCACCTTCGTCACGGGTGGGTTCACCTGGTGGTTCGTCGCCTACTCCCTCATCGCGGTGGCCGTCTGCGCCTGGTTGGCCATGAGCCGGATCGGCCGCGTCCGCCTCGGTGGGCCCAAGGCGCCGCCCGAGCACAGCAAGTTCGCCTGGTACTCCATGCTGTTCGCCTGCGGCCAGGGCATCGGCCTGATCTTCTGGTCGCTCGCCGAGCCGATCCTGCTGCGCGAGGAGACTCCGGTCATCCCCACCGGACCCAACCCCGGCGAGGGCGGCATCGTCTGGACCTACTTCCACTGGGGCCTGACCGCATGGGCCATGTACTGCGTCGTGGCCATCTGCCTGGCGTACTCCCACCACAACCTCGGCAAGACCCTCACGTTTCGCGAGGCGACCGTGGACATCCTGCCGAAGCGCGCCCAGCGGCCTGCCGGCGTCGTGGTGGAACTGCTGGCCATCATCGCCACCGTCCTCGGCCTCGCCACGTCGTTCGGCTTCGCGGCCATGCAGTTCGCCTCCGGTGCCACCAAGGTCCTGCCCTTCGAGTCCGGACCCGTGATGTGGGCCGTCATCATCCTGGCCCTGGGCGCCCTGACCGCCTTCTCCGCGTTCCTGGGCGTGAACAAGGGCATGAAGCGAATCAGCGAGGCCAACTCGATCCTCAGCATCGTGCTGGTGGTGGGGGTCTTCGTCTTCGGCCCGACGGTCTACATCCTGTCGAACATGTCCCAGACCTTCGGCTCCTTCTTCTACCACTTCATCCCGATGAGCTTCTGGACCGGCGCCGAGACCTCCGGCGCCCCGCTGGCGGACTGGCAGGACAGCTGGAACGGCTGGTGGACCGTGTTCATCTGGTGCTGGGTGATCGCGTTCTCGCCCTTCGTGGCCGGCTTCATCGCCCGCATCTCGCGAGGCCGCACCATCCGCGAGTTCGTCCTCGGCGTGACGATCATCCCCTCCCTCATCGTCATGGTGTGGGTGGCCGTCATCGGCTCGGCGGGCATCCACTACGACAATGAGACCGGCCAGATCTCCGCTGACGCCGCCGAGGACACCTCCTCGGCCCTGTTCTCGATGCTGGACATGATCCCGTGGATCGGCACCCTCATGATCATCGTGGCGACCGTCCTCGTGGCGACCTACTACGTGACCAGCCTCGACTCCGGAACCTACGCGCTGGCGGAGTTCGTCTCCGCCCCCAAGAAGTCCGGCCCCTGGTTCCGCGTCATCCTCGTGGCGAGCATCGCCACCGTCGCCCTCGTCCTGCTCTCCATCGGAGGCGTCAATGCCGTGGACACCGTGCAGACGGGGACGATCATCGGCGGCTTCCCCTTCTCCTTCGTCATCGTGCTGATGATCGCCAACCTCATCCGACGCCTGCGGAGCCGCGACGCGGAGACGCGCCAGTTGGAGAAGGACGTCAATGACCCGAACCACCGGCCGGAGGACGACCTCTGCGACGAGGACGGGATCCCCCGGGCCGACCCGAGGTTGGGCGTCGGCCCCGGGACGTTCGTCCCGCCCCAGGACCTGAAGTGACGCCCCCGATGGAAGGAAACACGCTCATGAGCACCCCCTTGGCGACCGCCACGACGACCCCACCCGGCACTGATTCCACCGCCCCGGTCCGGCTGGCCCACCTGGACGCCCACGCCTACCGCGACTGGATCGCCTCAGGGCAGGCCACCGTGATCATCCCGGCCGGCGCCTTCGAACAGCACGGGCCGCACCTGCCCCTGGGCACGGACGCGATTCTCTCCACCGCGATCGCGGAGGCAGTGGCCGCACGCATCGGCGCCAAGGTCGCCGAACCGCTCTCGTACGGGTACAAGTCCCAGCAGAAGTCCGGTGGAGGAAACCACCTGGCCGGGACCATCAGCCTGGACGCCGCAGCGGTCATCGCCACGACTCGTTGCCTCGTGACGGGATTCCTCGCCCAGGGAGTCCGGCACATCGTAATCCTCAACGGCCACTACGAGAACTATCAGTTCCTGTACGAGGGCGTGGACCTGGCCCTGCGGGACCTGGGGCTGGGGTCCGACGCTGAACGGAGTGTGCTGCTGCTGTCCTACTGGGACTTCGTCTCGGAGCAGACCCTGGCCACGGTCTACCCCGCGGGCTTCCCCGGTTGGGACATCGAGCACGGCGGGGTGCTGGAGACGTCACTGATGCTCCACCTGAACCCCGGGATGGTGGACATGGGGCGGGCCGTCAGCCATCCGCCGGCCATCCTGCCCCGCTTCGACCGCCTTCCCGTCGTCGCGGCCCGGACGCCGGCCACGGGCTGCCTCTCCGCCCCCGACGGCTCGGACGCCCAAAAGGGGCGCCTGCTGTTCGAGCAGGTGGTCGCCGATCTGGCGGCCGACGTCGCCGCGGAACTGGGCGCGGACGTCCGGCCGGCCGCGGCCCCCGCCGGGCGCGAATCGGTGGCCCACGCCGCCGCAGGGACTCCCTCGGGGCAATTCCTGCCCACCCCTTGACGAAACGTGAACCACATCACAAACTGAATGCAACCCAGTTGCACGAGATGCAACGCGACCGCCGGGATGGCCGCCGCATGGGACCCCGATCCGCCGCGTCGCGGCACTCTGAACCACCGAGAATCCTCAGGAGAAACCCATGACCACGATCCCCGCGAACTCCGTGTCCGAGCTGGAGCGCCTGAAGACCCTGCACAACGGCGAGAAGCAGCAGCTGACGTTCTCCGACGCCGAGTTCGAGCGCCGCCTGTCCGGGCTGCGCCAGATCATGAGCACCCAGGGCCTCGACGCCGTCATCCTGACCAGCTACCACGGCATCAAGTACTACTCGGACTTCCTCTACACCACCTTCGGCCGCAACTACGCCCTGGTCGTGACCCAGGAGCAGTCGGTCACCGTCACGGCGAACATCGACGCCGGCATGCCGTGGCGCACCAGCTACGGGGACAACATCGTCTACACCGACTGGAAGCGGGACAACTTCTACTACGGCCTGCAGGAGGCCGTGAAGCGGGCCGGAGTCTCGGCGCAGCGCATCGGCGTCGAGGACGACGCCCTGCCGCTGATGGTCCGCCAGCGCATCCAGGACGCCTTCCCGGGCGCCCAGCTGACCGACGTCTCCCAGGACGCCATGCGCCAGCGCATGATCAAGTCCGCCGAGGAGATCGAGGTCATCAAGCACGGCGCCCGGATCGGCGACCTCGGTGGAGAGGCCATCAAGGCCGCCATCCGCGAGGGCATCACCGAGTACGAGGTCGCCCTGATCGGCACCGAGGCCATGGTGCACGAGATCGCCCGCACCTTCCCCCACCGCGAGGTCCGCGACACCTGGGTGTGGTTCCAGTCCGGCATCAACACCGACGGCGCCCACAACTGGGCCACCACCCGCAAGCTCCAGCGCGGGGACATCCTGTCCCTGAACTGCTTCCCGATGACCTCCGGCTACTACACCGCCCTGGAGCGCACCCTGTTCCTGGGCCAGCCGGACGAGGAGAGCCTGCGTCTGTGGAACATCAACGTCGAGGTGCACCGCCGCGGCCTGGAGCTCATCAAGCCCGGCGCCGTCTGCAAGGACATCGCCGCCGAGCTCAACGAGATCTACATCGGCTACGGCCTGCTGCCCAACCGCACCTTCGGCTACGGCCACTCCTTCGGCGTCCTGTCGCACTACTACGGCCGTGAGGCCGGCCTGGAGCTGCGCGAGGACATCGACACCGTCCTCGAGCCGGGCATGGTCGTCTCCATGGAGCCGATGATCACCGTGATGGACGGCCTGCCGGGCGCCGGCGGCTACCGCGAGCATGACATCCTCGTGGTCGGCGAGGACGGCGCCGAGAACATCACCAAGTTCGGCTTCGGCCCGGAGAACAACATCATCGACGCCTGATCCCTGCCAGGACGGCGATACGCTCCGGAGGGGCGGCCAGGCCGGGCAGCACGCCCGGGCTGGCCGCCCCTCTGGCCGTCACCGCGCCGACCGCACCCTGACCCCGCCCCAGATTCCGAGGTTCGCCATGACCCCCGCTACAGCCTCCGCTACCGAGAACGGTTCCCGCGGGACCTCCGTGATCGTCAACGTCCTGCAGATCGTCCGGTGCTTCACCGTCGACGAGCCGTTGCAGGGCGTCACCGAGATCGCCGCCCAAGTGGGGCTCCACAAGTCCAGCGTGTCGAGGATCCTGGCGACCCTCGAACAGGAACACGTCGTCGAGCGGGATGAGTTCTCCCGCAAGTACCGATTGGGCCTGGGATTGATCGCCGTCGCGGGGCCCCTGCTCGCCAACCTCGACGTCCGGCGCGTTGCCATGGAGGACCTCCAGGTCCTGGCCGAGCGCACGAGGGAGACCGCGGCGCTCGCGATCTGGGACGGCGGGGCCGCGGTGACCGTCGAGCAGATCCCCAGCAGGCGCCAGGTCAAGCACACCTCCGCGCTCGGCAGCCGCTACACCACGGGCCTGAGCGCCAGCGTCCAGGTACTCCTCGCCGCGCAGGATCCCCAGAGGGTGCGCGACCTGGTGGCGGATGAGGGGATCCGCCTGGACGAATCGACCGGCGTGGACGCCTACCTGGATCGGCTGGCCACCGTGCGGCGGGAGGGACACGCCGTCAACTTCGGTCTCACCGCGCCGGACGAGGTCGGCATCGCCGCCCCCGTGCACGACCACCGAGGGCACGTCGTCGCAGCGGTCCTCCTGGCCGCTCCCGCCTACCGGATCATGGAGCAGGACGTCCCGGAGCTGGTGGAGTCCTGTCGCGTCGCCGCGCGACGCATCTCGGCCAGGCTCGGCGCAGTGGACGAGGGCCCCGGCGCCGACTGACCGTCCTGCCCCGCCACCACGCCCGGATCAGTCACGGACCGACTCCTCGATGGCCTTCGCGACCGATGCCAGGTGCTCCCGCATGGCCCGCGCGGCGCCGTCCGGGTCGCGCGCGCAGACCGCCTCGATGATGGCCAGGTGCTCCGGCAGGGACTGCTGGGAGCGGCCGGGACGGGTGGACAGGCGGTACTGGAAGCGCACGGCCTGGGCCCGCAGCCGGTCGATGGTCGCCGCGGCCGTGCGCTGGCCGGACAGCCGGATGAGCATGCCGTGCAATTCGGTGTTGCCCCGGGCGTAGGCCGCCTGGTCCCCGTCCCGCACGGCCGCCTCCATGGCACGCCCGATGGCCCGCAGCTCCTCGGCCTGGTCCTCGGTGATGCGTTCGGCGGCCCGCCCGGCACACAGTGCCTCCAGCGCCGCGCGCACCTCCACGATCTCCAGGGCCTCCTCCAGGGGGACCGAGCGCACCCGGGCGCCACGGTTCTGGATGCGCTCCACGAGCCCCTCGACCGTCAGCTCACCCAGCGCGGTGCGGACGTGTCCGCGGCTGGCACCGTAGGCCTCGGCGAGGTCGGCCTCGACGAGCCGCTGGTTCGGCACCACGTCCCCGGCGGAGATGGCCTCCCGGATCCGCGCGGCCACCTCGGAGGCCGTCACCGCCGTCCCGGTCCTGGATCCGGCCGCCACTGGCGCCTCCCCCACTCGTCGGTCATGATGGTCTCGATTGTCAGCAATTTTGTCACACATCGGACCCGCGCGCTTCCCGGGAGGGAACAGACCTCATGACCACCCGCACCGCTGCGAGCGCAGCCGCCGAGGCCGTCCGGACCGCCGGTGAGGAGGGAGTGCCCTGCATGGTCATGCGGGGCGGGACCTCCAAGGGCCTCTACTTCCTGGCCGAGGACCTGCCCGCGGACCGCACCGCTCGTGATGCGCTGCTGTTGCGCCTGATGGGCTCCCCCGATACCCGGCAGATCGACGGCTTGGGCGGGGCACACCCGCTGACCAGCAAGGTCGCCGTGGTCTCCGCCCGGCCCGGAGGCGGCGTGGACTACCTCTTCCTGCAGGTCTCCGTCGACGAGGCGACCGTCTCGGACCGGCAGAACTGCGGCAACATCCTCGCCGGGGTGGGTCCCTTCGCCATCGAGCGCGGCCTGGTGCCCGCCCAGGAGGGGACGACGTCGGTACTCATCCACATGCTCAACACCGGTTCCGAGGCGCTCGCCACGGTCTCGACGCCGGGCCGGAAGGTCACCTACGCCGGGGACGCGGCGATCGCCGGAGTTCCCGGTACCGCGTCCCCCGTGGTCCTGGACTACCGCGGCACCGCCGGTTCCAGCTGTGGCGCCCTGTTCCCCACCGGCAATCGCCGCGATGAGTTCGCCGGCGTGGAGGTGACCTGCGTGGACAACGGGATGCCCGTCGTCGTGGTGGATGCCGCCGCCCTCGGCGTGACCGGCACCGAGTCCCCCGCCGAGCTGGAGGCCGACGCCCGGCTGTGCGCGGCGGTGGAGGCGGTCCGGCTCGAGGCCGGGGCCGCGATGGGCCTGGGGGACGTCACCGACGCCACGGTGCCCAAGGTGTGCCTGGTGTCCCCGGCCCGCAGCGGCGGCACCTTCGGTACCCGCTGCTTCATCCCCAAGCGGGTCCACGAGGCGATCGGCGTGTTCGCCGGCGCCTCCGCCGCGGTGGCGTGGGCGGTACCCGGCACGGTGATCGCGGAACTGGCCGGGGACCACGGCAGTGATGGGATCCGGGTTGAGCACCCCACCGGCCACACCGACCTGGTGGTGTCCGTGGAGGTGGACCGGGAGACGGCCGGTCAGGACGAGCCGGCAGATGGACCGCCACATCAGTCCCCCGCACCGCGGGTCCTCGTCACCGGCAGCGTCCGCACGGCCCGCAAGCTGATGGACGGGCTGGCCTTCGCCTGAGCGTCCCCGGCCGGTCAGGCCGCGAAGTAGCGGTCCTCCCGGCTCATCAGCCGGTCCCGGCGCCGCCGGCGGAGCACCCACCGGCCCAGCAGCCACAGCCCGGCCAGGACGATGACCAGCAGGACCACCACGACCACGGGCAGGAACACCGCCGTCAGGGCCAGCAGCGTGGACGCGGTGTCCTCCGCCGTGGACAGCACCGGAGCGGCGGCACCCGCGGTGACCGTGTTCGCACTGGCCCGGGTGGTGGCCTTGAACAGGTGCACCAGCAGGGCCAGCGCCGCACCGATCACCACCGGAACCCACGCCTCGCCGGCGAACAGTGCGGCCGGGTCCTGCACGGTGACCGTCTCCGTCCCGACCCCCGAGGCGAAGGTGATGCCGCCGGCGGCGGGCCGGATGACGGTCTGCACGGCGTCGTTGACGCTGTCCAGCACGGGGATCTTGTCCGCCACCACCTCCAGCACGAGCAGCGCGGCGATGATCCACAGGGTGGCGTCATGGGACAGCCATTGCCAGGCGCTCGGCAGCTCCACCAGGGACGTGAAGCGGTCCAGCAGCCCGAGCACGAGCATGGGGATGTACGCGTTGAGCCCGGCGGCCGTGGCCAGTCCGGACCCCGTCAAGATCTCGAGCATGACTGCCCTCCGGTCGGTGTGATGCGCGGCCGGTCCGGCCGCGACTGGGGTACGACGACGCGCCGCCCGCGGATCGCCCCGGCCGACGTCGCCGTCTGACGTCACGCACCGGCCCCGACGGTAGACTGGCACGGCCCGCGCGCCCCCTGCCAGTTCTGGAGCCACCCCATGACGACCCCCATCCCGGTCAAGCCGAGTCGCCGCCGGCGGTCCACGGTCCCCGCCGGGTCCCGCCCGCGCCTGAAGATGTCCCTGTACGGGTTCCTGGTCGCCTGGCTGGTGCCGAACCTGCTGATGGCCGGCATCGTCCTGGTCCTCACCCTGGTCCCGGCCCTGCAGGCCTATGGCTCGCTCACTCCGCTGCTGAGCATCGTGGGGCTGGCCGGCATGGTCATCGGCCTGCCGCTGTGCCTGCTGGTCAACTGGCTGTTCCGGTTCAAGCTCAACCAGTGGATCCACGTGCTGGGCTATGCGCTGGTCGGCATGCTCTACGGCCTGGCCGTGCTGTTCGCCGGGGTCGGCGGACTGGTGCCCATGCTCATCCCGGTGGTCGGCTTCCCGGCGGCCGTCCTGATGGCCCTGGGCCGGACCCTGGCCCGCCCCCTGGTCACCGTGGTCCGCCCCGGTGACGACGCCGGCCCGGAACCTGCCGCGGGCACCGCGGCAGGCTCCTCCCCCGCGAACTGACGCCACCGCCCTGCAACCGCCCGAGCCTCGCGACGTGCGGCCATCCGAACGGGGCTTAACATGGTGCGCATGCCCACGACTGACCAGTACGACGTCCGCAGCCCCGCCCTCGCCCTGACGATCGCCGGCTCCGAGGCCACCGGCGGCGCCGGCGCCCAGGCCGACCTCAAGACGTTCCAGGAACTCGGTGCCTTCGGCATGGTGGCGCTGACCTGCATCGTGGCGTTCGATCCGCAGGACGACTGGAACCACCGGTTCGTCCCCGTGGAGCCTGACGTCATCGCGCACCAGCTGCAGGCGATCCAGGCCGACTACGCGGGGCAGCTGAAGACCACCAAGCTCGGCATGATGGGCTCCCCTGCCACCATCTCCACCGTGGCGGCCGCCCTGAAGAGCCAGGACTGGGACCACGTCGTCCTGGACCCGGTGCTGATCTGCAAGGGCCAGGAGCCCGGCCACGCCCTGGACACCGACCAGGCCCTCAAGGCCGAGCTGCTGCCGCTGGCCACCTTCACCACGCCGAACCACTTCGAGTCGGAGCAGCTCTCCGGGATGGTCATCGAGTCGCTGGAGGACCTGAAGGTCGCCGCCCAGCGCATCCACGAGGCCTCGGGTGCCACCGTGCTGGCCAAGGGTGGCGTCCGCCTCACCGGGCCCGACGCCGTCGACGTCTACTACGACGGCCAGACCCTCGAGGTTCTGTCCGCCCCCAAGATCGGCGAGCACGCGGTCTCCGGGGCCGGCTGCTCGCTGGCGGCGGCCGTGACGGCGGAACTCGCCAAGGGCGCCTCCCCCCTGGACGCCGCCCGCCGCGCCAAGGAGTTCGTCACCGAGGGCATCCGCCAGCGCGTGGCCGGCAACACCCCGTTCGCCGCCCTCTGGCAGGGCGGCCTGCGCCACGCCTGATCGCCGGGGGAATATTGCCGGGCCGGTGCGGGGTTATGCCCGGTCGTGAAGATCGAGATATTTTCTGACGTCGCCTGTCCCTGGTGCTTCATCGGCAAGCGCCGCTTCGAGAAGGCTTTGGAGTCCTTCGAGCACCGTGACCAGGTCGAGGTGGAGTGGAAGAGCTACCAACTGGACCCCTCCCTGCCCGAGCACGATGACCGCCATGAGGTCGACTACCTCGCCCAGACCAAGGGCATGCCGCGTGAGCAGGTGACCCAGATGCTCGCCCACGTCACCGAACAGGCCCGCGGTGAGGGACTGTCCTATGACCTCGACAGTCTCGTGGTGGCGAACTCGTGGAAGGCCCACCGCGTCATCCAGCGCGCCAAGGCCGAGTCGCTGCAAACCGCGGAGTCCTTGGAGGAGCAGCTGTTCCGGGCCCACTTCGAGCAGGGCCTGGACATCGGCGATGAGCAGGTGCTGGTCCAGCTGGGCGCCGCCGCCGGCATGACGGAGGACCAGGTCCGCCAGGCACTGGACGAAGACCGCTGGGAGACCGCCGTGAAGCAGGACCTCGCCACGGCGCAGGCGCTCGGCGTCACCGGCGTCCCGTTCTTCGTCCTGGGCCGCAAGTACGGCATCTCCGGAGCCCAGCCCGCCGAGCTGTTCGCCCAGGCCCTGCAGCAGGCCTGGTCCGAGTTCCAGCCGCTGCAGATGGTGCAGCCCGTGGCCACCGGGGCCGGCGCAACCGCCGGCACCGGCCTGAACGGCCAGGCCTGCGGCCCCGAGGGCTGCGACTGATCTGCCGTGACACGTTTTCTGCTCTTCCTGGGCAGGGAAGCGCAGAAACGTGTCACCGCGTTGCGACGTCAGCCGCGGTGGCGGAAGTCCAGTCCCAGCCGCCGGGTGGACAGGAAACGCCCGGCCAGCAGGACCCCGAGCAGGGTGGCCGCTCCGGTCATGGTCCAGGAGTAGTGCCAGCTGCCGGCCGCGGTGGCGATGGCCGCGAGGATGATCGGACCGACGAAGTTGGCTCCGTTGTAGATCTGCACCATCAGGCCCACCACCGCGGCCGGGGAGCCGTCGGACGGGGCGATGTCCACGGCGATCCGGTTCAGGGAGGCCGGGATCAGGGCGCCGACCCCGGAGAACAGGGCGACGGCGACGATCTGGACGGCCAACCCGCCGGGGACACCGGTCCAGTCCGGGGCGAAGGTGATCACGGAGCTCACGCCCATCGTGATGAGGCCGATGAGGATCAGCCGCCGCATCGGGATCCCCTGCTGGTGCAGCCGTCCGGTCACGATGTTGCCCACGCCGTTCAGGCCGCCGACGA
Source organism: Micrococcus sp. (assembly GCA_029961105.1). Lineage (GTDB taxonomy): Bacteria > Actinomycetota > Actinomycetes > Actinomycetales > Micrococcaceae > Citricoccus. Next base: position 130,254 of record JASBVO010000002.1, read on the forward strand.
TGGCGGTGACGATGCCCGGCCACAGTCCGCCGACGCCCGCCTCGTCGAAGATGGTGGGCAGGAAGCCGATCACCGAGCCCCACTGCAGGGTGTAACAGGCGAAGACGACGCCGGCGATCCAGGGCGTCGGGGTCTTCACGGTGGCCAGCACCCGGCGGGCGGCCAGCCCCACATGGGAATTCCGGCCGGCCGGTGGCGGCGCGACGAACCTCAGCAGCAGGGGAATCGTCACGGCGGTGATCACCGCCATGGCGACCCACCAGACCTGCCAGCTCACGGCGGTCAGCAGCAGCGTCGAGGCCAGGACCGCCAGGAAGGTGGCGATGCCCTGGAAGGCGCCCCACCAGCCCATCGCGATGTTCGCGTGCGCCGGATGTGCCGTGAGCCGGATCAGCGGCGGTGCGACCACCGTGGCCATGAGGAAGCCCACGCCCTCCAGCGCGCGGGTGGCCATGAGGAACCCGGTGGAGTCCGCGAAGGCCCCCGCCAACGACCCGATGGTCAGCAGGGTCATGCCGATCACCAGGGTCCGCCGCAGCCCGATCACCTCAGAGAACAGCGAGACCCCCAGGCCGAGCAGCATGGAGCCGACCTGGACGATCCCCAACAGCACGCCGGACTCCACCAGGGTCATGCCCAGGTCACGCTGGATGTAGGACAGGGCCTCCGGCACCTTCCAGACGTGCATGGCCGCGGCCACGCCGGCGATGACGATGGGAACCCAGGAGGAGCGTGCGCGGGCCGAATATCCGGCGGACGCGCCAGATGCGGCGTTCATTCCAGCCACTTTAACGCGAGGCCTCGATGGGCTGGCCTCATCCCCACGCCACCCGGCGCGCCTCGCGGCACGAGGGGGCTAGGCAGGGCATGGTGTGCGTTAAACACCTGAGAGGCGGTGGCTAAGCCACCGCCTCTCAGCGGATGTAGGTAAGTGGGCCCGTATCCCCCCGGGCTGATTCCACCGTCCTGATCCGTGTGCACCGTCTCATGGGGCTCCTTTAGGCTAGCCGTGGGCCTTACAGGGCCGCCATTAGACCTTTGGACAGTCTTTCGGCACTCATTGTGATCTAGCTCACATCACGCGGGGGTCTCTTGGAGGGGAACCTCGGCCCTCACGCGCCACCAGTTGCCGTCGCGCACGGAACTCATCGTCCCGCCGAACGCATCCACTCGGTCGCGCATACCGATCAGGCCACTGCCGGACGAGTTCCAGCCCGCTCGGGCGGAAGTCCCCCGGACGGGAAGCGTGTTGTCCACCGCGAGTTCCAGCAGCCCGTCATGGGCACACACCCGGATCTCGCACCGGCCACCCTCGGCAGCGTGCTTGGCCACGTTCGTCACCGCCTCCTGCAGCACACGATAGAGGGCCGTCTCCACGCTCTGCGGGATATCCTCATCGAACCCGTCCGTGGTGACCTGCGTCTCGATGCCCAGTCCCTCGAGCATGCGGCCGAACTTCACCGCGCCGTACTCCAGGTCGAGGGCGGCCGCGCCGTCACCGAGCTCGATCTGCGCGGCCTCCTGGTCTCCCGTCACGAGGCCCTCGGCCTGGAGCAGGGACAGCATGCGCCGCAGGTCCGCCAGCGCCTCCGTGGCCGAATGGCCCACCACCTCCACGGCCTGACGAGCGGCCTCGTCCGTTCCCGCGTACTGTGCCGCCCGCGTCTGCATGGAGATGATGGTCAGGTTGTGGGCCACGATGTCGTGCAGGTCGCGGGCCAGGGACTTCCGCTCATCCTCTGCCGCCCGCGCGGCACGTTTGGTGGCCTCTGCGACACGGAGCTGGTCCTGACGGCGCCGATCCACCATGACTCCGATGAAGTTGCCGATGCTCCACGCCACAGCGATCAGAATCAGTGCCATCCACATGGCGTCGGCACTGTCGGGCAAGGACAGTGGAATGAAGAAAGCCCACAACAGCCCTGTCCCCAGCGCGGCGAGACTGAACCAGCGTGTCGCCGTTGCGGCGACGAACCCCAGCATCACCGGAAAGGCCATCATCATCAGGGCGAGGGCCTCGAGGAGATGACTGGCAATGAGCGCGGGGATCATCGCGATGAAGGCGAACGTGGATCTCGTCCACAGGATGTAGAACGACAGGCTCGCCAAGATGACGACCAAGGTGTCCGCCGCATCGATACGGGTGTCGTCGACCGCGTTGATCAGCAGGTCGGACACCATGGACGCTGTGGCCGCCAACGAGATGATGACGAGGGGAGCACGACCCAAAGGCCGCGAAGACCAGAAACCGGCCGACCCCACGGGGGAGTCGGCCGGCATCGAGTTACTCATGACAGAAATCGGTCAGCAGAACCATCCCCAGAAATTACACCAGTACGCGTTCGATCCCGCGCCGGCGCCCATGGTGGAGAGTTCACCACCGGACTTGTACGAGGGCTGGGTCGAGGGAGCGAGGACGGGTTCAGAGGTCGAGGTCTCCACGGCAGCGGCCGGGGAGACGATGAGGGCGGACGAGACGAGCACAGCGGCCATCGAGGCCAAGAGGGGGCGTTTCATGACTTCATTATCAGGGTCTGACCAGCGCATTACCAGCGTGTCGCACCATTTACAGGTTCTTCCAAGGTCTGAGAGGTATCCGCGGTTACGCTGGGGTCATGCCAGACCGCAATATCGCCGTGCTCATCGTCGATGACCAACCGCTCATGAGCGGCGCCCTGAAGGTGCTCGTCGAGAACGCACCGAACATGCACTGCGTCGGCATCGCGGCCAACGGCGCCGAGGCGCTGGAGGCCTGTCAGGCCACCCACCCGGACGTCGTGCTCATGGACATGCAGATGCCGGTCATGGGCGGGGTGGAGGCCACGGCGCGCATCTCCGCGGAGTTCCCTGAGACCAGCGTCCTGGCCATCACGACCTTCACGTCCGAGCCGTACCTCGTGCCCGCCCTCCGTGCCGGCGCCGGCGGGTACCTGCTCAAGGACGCCGAACCCGAAACCATCGTCAGCGCCATCCGTAGCGTCCACCGCGGCGAATCGGTCCTCTCCCCCGCCGTGACGCGCAAGCTGCTGTCCTCCATCGAGGACGACCGGCCCGTCGGGAATGGGGCGAGGCCCGGGGACCCGGACGGGTCCGAGCTGACCCCGCGCGAGCTGGACGTGCTGCGGTTGCTGGCCCGAGGCCGGTCGAACACCGAGATCGCCGAGGAGCTGCACATCTCCGAGTCCACCGTGAAGGCGAACCTCACGAAGATCATGGACAAGCTCGAGGTGCGTGACCGCGTCCAGGCGATCATCCGCGCCGCGCAGCTGGGCCTGGTCACCCTGTCCCTCGACTGAGGCGCACTGACCGGCAGCGATCGCGCCGAGAAGCGCCCACCCTCAGGCCCGCACCACCGGCAGGTCCGCGAACCGGGTGGTGTACTGCGGAGAGGCGAACTCCCGCCGCATCGTCCACGACCCCTGCTCGGCCAGTCCGCCCCGGCCCAGGCCGATCGAGGCCGCGCCGAACCGGCCACGTACCCTTTCCAGGACCTCCTCCAGGTGCCGGTCCGGCTCCGGTCCCCCGAAGCCCTCGAGCATGTCCTGTGCACTCCCAGCAGGTTCCAGCCCGGTCAGCATCACGCCGGCGCGGGTGTAGGGCACGCCGGCGGTGAGCACGGAGCGCATCGCGGCCACGGCCGAACGGGTGATGGTGATCGGGTCCGCCGTCGCCCTCGGCAGGGCCACCGCCCGGGACACCGAGCCGTCCGGTCCGGAGAACCTCGAGGTCCCGGCCGTCACGGTGACCATCCGGGCCTGCTGGCCCTGCACGGCCAGCCGGGCGGCGGCCCGCTGGGCGTAGACGTTCATGACGTCGTCCATCTCCGCAGCGGTGCTGACCGGTCGGGAGAAGGACCGCGAGAAGATGACCTGGGCCGGGCCGGCGTGCTCGTCCACGTCCGGCACGCACGCCGTTCCGCCCAGCTCCAGCACCGTCCGCTCCAGGACCACCGAGAACCGGGACCGGATCCACGCGGGGTCCGCGGCCTTCAGCTCCGCGATCGTCCGGATGCCCAGCCGGTCCAGTTTCTCGCCCGTCCTCCGGCCCACACCCCACACCTCGGTGACCGGCAGCCGGGACATCAGCGCCTCGACCGCGCGCGGCCGCTCCGCGACGGAGAACACCCCGCGGATCCGCACATCGCCCGGATTGTTCTTGGCCACGTGATTGGCGAACTTGGCCAGGGTCTTGGTCGGGGCGATCCCCACGCACACCGGCAGCCCCAGGTGCCGCTGCACCGCCTGGCGGATACGCCGTCCGGCGCCCACGACCTGCTCGGGCGTGCCGGCCAGCCCGAGGAAGCACTCATCGATGGAGTACACCTGCTGCCAGGTACCCCACCGGCCCAGCAGTTCCATCACGCGCGCGGACATGTCCCCGTACAGCTCGTAGTTCGAGGACCGGGCCACCAGTCCCCAGGCACCGGCCTGCGGGGCGAGCTGGAACCACGGCGTCCCGGTCTTCACCCCGAGTGCCTTCGCCTCCGGGGACCGCGCCACCACGCAGCCGTCGTTGTTGGACAACACCACCACGGGACGTCCCTCCAGCCCCGGATCGAAGGCCCGCTCACAGGAGACGTAGAAGTTGTTGACGTCCACCAGCGCCATGGCCTCGCTCATCACCGCTGCTCCTGCCGCCCGGTCACGTCTGCTGGCAGACCCGTCACAGTCGGTGCAGGCAGTAGGTCGCCACGCCCCAGACCCGCAGCCCCTCGGGTCCGGAGGCCGGCAGCACCACCGGGGCGGCGCCGTCGTCTGACTCCAGGGCCACGGTAGCCGGCCCTGCCGCGGACCGGGCGCCGTGGCCGGTCACGGGCGAAGGCACGCCCTCCGCACGGCCGGGCACGGCATCCTCGAGCCTCAGCCGGCGCACCACCAGCTCGCCGTCGAGGACCGCCACCACCACGGACCCGTGGCGCGGGGTGACGGCCCGGTCCACCACCAGCTCGTCGCCGTCGTGGATCCCGGAGGCGGCCATCGCACTGCCGGCCACGCGCATCAGGAAGGTGGAGGTCCGGTCCCGGACCAGCTCGCGGTTCAGGTCGAGGCCGCCGTCCAGGTAGTCACGCGCCGGGGACGGGAAGCCGTGGGCTCGCGGCGTCTGCGGCTGTGCGCCGGGGCCCGACGTCGGCCCGCGGCCGCGCGCTCCGGGCGCCGGGATGGACATGGCCGGGTCTCAATCCTCGGGCGCGGGGCCGGAGGACTCGTCGTCGTCCCCCGCCGAGGGGCGGGACGACGACGGCGAGGGGCTCGGACTCGAGGACTCCGAGGGCGGCTCGGAGGGGGACGGCGCGGCGCTGGCGCTCTCCTGCGCCCGGCGTCGGGCCTCTTCCTCGGCCCGGCGCTGCGCCTCGGCCTGACGCGCCGCCTCCTGGCGGGCGGACTCCTGACGGGCGATCTCCGCCTGCCGCGCCGCCTCCTGCTGCCGGGCGATCGCGGCCTGGCGGGCCTCCTCCTCCTTGCGTGCAGCCTCCTCGCGCTCCCGCGTCAGCAGGACCTTGCGGGTGGACTGCAGTGAGGCCAGCTCGGCCTCGGCCTCGGCCAGCGCACGGCTGAGCCGTTCCTGCAGCCGGGGCACGTCCTCCGCCCAGGCGAGGGAGGACAGGGACGATCCCTCGGGGTCGATCGCGGCGAAGACCTTCTCCGCGGTGACGCCCTGTTCCACGGCGGCCGCGACGGTCTCGATCTGGGCGTCCGCCTCCGATGACGTGCCCGGACCGCCCGTGGGCAGGCCCCGCAGGACCTCGACCACGGGCGCCACGCGGCCCGGCAGGGTGCAGGCCATCGACGGGGAGTACAGGCCGGCCTGCTCGGTACGGGCCGTCTCCCGGGCCTCGCGCAGGTCCACCCCGAGCTGCTCCATCGGCTGGTGGGGCACCGGCACGGCCAGTCCCGCCTCCACCTGGGCGATGTTGACCACCTGGCCGCCGGAACGCGCGAGAACCACCCGGGTGCCGTCCGGACCGTTCGCGTCCTCGGCGAACTGCAACTGGACGGAGCCTCCGGGCTCCAGCATCCCGGCCAGGTTGTCCGCCGATTCCTCGGCCAGGCAATGGTCGAGGGACTCCTGCTGGCCGTCGGCCGGGGGCAGCGGCGCCCGTACCCCGGCCAGGGTGACGGTCTCCTCCGTGCCATCCATGTTCACCACGAAGGTCTGGCCGTCCTCCACGCGCACCACGTTGGCGAAGGACTGTGCGGTGCGCACGCCCTTGATGGCGCTGAGGACGGCCAGGGTCAGCAGCAGGGCCGCCAGTAGCACGAAAGCGATGATGCCCAGGACGGAGATCCGCCCAGAGGTTCGCTGTTCAGTCATGGTCTTCCTGCGCTGGTGGAGGGGCGGGGCCGAGGGCCCGCGGGCTCAGCGAAGTCTAGCAAGCGGGACCCTCACCCCAGACTCAGTCCTGCCGCCGGTAGAACGGCAGCTCCACCACGGTGAACGGCTCGGCCTTACCCCGCAGGTCCACGGCCAGTTCGGTGCCGGGTTCCCGGTGCGCGACGTCCACTCGGGCCAACGCGATCGGATAGCCCAGCGTCGGGCTGGGGATGCCGGAGGTGACCTCGCCGATCCGGTTGCCGTCGGCGTCGAGCACGGCATACCCGGCCCGGGCGGCGCGGCGACCGGCCGCCTTCAGCGCCACCAGCGCCTGGCCCGAGGTGGTTCCGGTCCCGGCCTCGCGGGCCGCCAGCAGGGCGTCCCGGCCCACGAAGTCCGTCTCCTTGGACTTCAGCGGCACGGCCATCCCGACGCCGGACTCGGCGGGCAGGTGCCCCAGGTCCAGCTCATTGCCGTACAGCGGCATGCCGGCCTCCAGGCGCAGCGAGTCCCGGCTGGCCAGCCCGCAGGGCAGCAGCTCGACGCCGGCCGCGGCGCCCGCCGAGGCGAGGGCGTTCCACACGGCCGTGGCCGCCGCGGACAGCTCCTCGCGGTCGGCCAGCGGGCCGATGATCAGCTCGAAGCCGTCCTCGCCGGTGTACCCGGTGCGCGCCAGCAGCACGGGCACCTCCCCGGTGCCGTCGCCACCCGCGGCCCCCGTGCGCACCGTCGCGGTCCGCGCCGCGTAGTACTTCAGCTCGGGCAGGCTGTCGGCCTCCTCCTCCGGCAGCACCGCGGACAGGACGCGGGCAGCCTGGGGACCCTGGATGGCCACCAGGGCCGTCTGCGCCGACTCGTTGCGTACGGTGGCCTCGAAGCCGACGGAACGCTCGGTCAGGGCGGCCGCCACGGAGGAGGCGTTGCCGGCGTTGGGCACCACCAGGTACTCACGCGCCGAGTCGTCCTGGCCGTCGTCCAGCCGGTAGACGATCAGGTCGTCCAGGATGGTGCCGGCCTCGGTGCAGATCAGCGAGTACTTGGCCCGCCCCGGCGCCACGTTGGAGACGCGCGCGGTCAGGGCGTAGTCCAGGGCCTCGGCGGCCTGCGGGCCGGTGACCCTGACCTCACCCATGTGGGAGAGGTCGAACAACCCTGCCGCCTTGCGCACGGCGTGGTGCTCGGAGAGCTCCGAGCCGTACTTCAGCGGCATCTGCCAGCCGCCGAAGTCGGTGAACGTCGCCCCGGCCTCGGCGTGGACGGCGTGCAGCGGGGTGGTGCGCAGGTCTTGGTTCGGTGACATGGACATCTCCTGTCAGTGGGAAACGGAGGACGAGGACGCGATCGAGTCGGCCACCGAGGTGGCGTCCGCCGCCGGGGCCTGCGCGTCGACTGAGGCGAACGACTCGACCGGCGGGCAGGAGCAGAACAGGTTCCGGTCCCCCCACGCGCCGTCGATCCGTCCCACCGGGGAGAAGTACTTGTCCATCCGCAGGCTCTCCACCGGGTAGGCGGCCTGCGAGCGCGGGTACTCCCGGTTCCACTCGTCGGCGGTGAGCACCGAGGCGGTGTGCGGGGCGTTTCGCAGCACGGAGGCGTCCAGCGTCTCCGGGGTGGTGGCCTCCATCTCCGCGTGGATGCTGATCATGGCGTCGATGAACCGGTCGATCTCGCCCAGGTCCTCGGACTCGGTGGGCTCCACCATGAGGGTGCCCGCCACCGGGAAGGCCAGGGTGGGAGCGTGGAAACCGTAGTCGATCAGGCGCTTGCAGACGTCCTCTGCGGTGACCCCGGTGCGGGCGGTGAGCTCCCGCAGGTCCAGGATGCACTCGTGCGCCACCAGCCCGGACTTGCCGGTGTAGAGCACCGGGAAGTACTCACCGAGGCGCTTGGCCACGTAGTTGGCGTTGAGCAGGGCGTAGCGGGTGGCGTCGGTCAGTCCGTCCGGGCCCATCAGGTGCAGGTAGGCCCAGGAGATGGGCATGACCCCGGCCGAGCCGAAGGGCGCGGAGGTGATGGGCTGCTCCGCACTGGGCAGGTACGGCTTGAGGTGCTCGGCCACGGCCACCGGGCCGACGCCGGGACCGCCACCGCCATGCGGGATGCAGAAGGTCTTGTGCAGGTTCAGGTGGGACACGTCCCCGCCGAACCGCCCCGGCTGGGCCAGGCCGACGAGGGCGTTGAGGTTGGCGCCATCGATGTACACCTGGCCGCCGGCGTCGTGGACGGTGCGGCACACCTCCCGCACGTCGGCGTCGTAGACCCCGTGGGTGGAGGGGTAGGTGATCATGATGGCGGCCACCTTGCCGGCGTTCGCCTCGATCTTCGCGTCCAGGTCGGCCGAGTCGATGGTGCCGTCCTCGGCGGTCTTGACCACCACGACCTTCAGCCCGGCCAGCACCGCGGAGGCGGCGTTGGTGCCGTGCGCCGAGGCGGGGATCAGGCAGATGTCCCGCTCCCCCTCGCCGTTGGCCAGGTGGTACTGGCGGATGGCCAGCAGCCCGGCGTACTCGCCCTGGGAACCGGCGTTGGGCTGCACGGACACCGCGGCGTAGCCGGTGATCTCCGCCAGCTTCTCCTCGAGGTCCGTCAGCAGGTAGCGCCAGCCCTCGGTCTGGTGGTCGGGCGCGAAGGGGTGGATGTTGCAGAACTCGGGCCAGGAGATGGGCTCCATCTCGGCGGTGGCGTTGAGCTTCATGGTGCACGAGCCCAGCGGGATCATGGTGCGGTCCAGGGCCAGGTCGTAGCCGGAGAGCCGCTTGATGTACCGCAGCATCTGGGTCTCGGACCGGTAGGTGTTGAACACCGGGTGGGTCATGAAGTCGCTGGTGCGCTGCTGGGCGGCGGGGATGTGCCCGCTGATCGCACCGGCGTGGGGCACGCCGGTGTCACCGGACTCGCCGGACCCCACGCCGTCCCGCAGGGCCTCGGCCGGGGCGCCGAACGCGGAGAGCACGGCCAGCAGGTCCTGGTCCGTGGTGGTCTCGTCACAGGAGATGCCGACGGTGCCGGCGTCGACGAAGCGCAGGTTCACCCCGGCGGCCTCCGCCGCCCGCACCACGGTGCGGGCCAGGCCCGGGACGGAGACCTGCAGGGTGTCGAAGAAGTCGTCGTGGTTCAGCCGGAACCCGGCGTAACGCAGGGCCGCCGCCAGCCGGCTGGCCTGGCGGTGGGCGTGCTCGGCGATCGCGCGGACTCCCTCCGGGCCGTGGTAGACGGCGAACATGGAGGCCACGATGGCCAGCAGGGCCTGCGCGGTGCAGATGTTGGAGGTGGCCTTCTCCCGGCGGATGTGCTGCTCGCGGGTCTGCAGGGCCAGGCGGTAGGCGGGCTGGCCGGCGGCGTCCTGGGACACGCCCACCAGCCGCCCGGGCAGCTGCCGCTCCAGGCCCTTCTCCACGGCCATGTAGGCCGCGTGCGGGCCGCCGAAGAACAGCGGGACGCCGAAGCGCTGGGTGTTGCCCACGGCGATGTCCGCACCCTGCTCGCCCGGCGGGACGATCAGCGCGAGGGAGAGCAGGTCGGCGGCGACGGCGACCATGCCGCCGCGCTCCTTGGCCGCGGCGATCACGGGGGCGTGGTCGTGGATCCGGCCGGAGTCACCGGGCTGCTGCAGCAGCACGCCGCACAGGCCCTTCTCGTCCAGGTCGGCCGTCAGGTCCCCGGGCAGCCCGGCCGAGAGGTCGGCGACCCGCACGTCCAGGCCCAGTGCCCGGGCACGGCCCTCGACCACGGCGCGGGTCTGCGGGTAGAGGTCGGCATCGATCAGGGTGATGCCGTCCCCGCGCTTCTTGTTGGCGCGGTGCATCAGCAGCACGGCCTCGGCGGCGGCGGAGGCCTCGTCCAGCAGGGAGGCGTTGGCGATGTCCAGGCCGGTGAGGTCCGAGACCATGGTCTGGAAGTTCAGCAGCGCCTCCAGGCGGCCCTGGGAGATCTCCGGCTGGTAGGGGGTGTACGCGGTGTACCAGGCCGGGTTCTCCAGGACCTTGCGCAGGACCACCGGGGGCGTGATGGTGTCGAAGAAGCCCTGGCCGATCATCTGCGTCTTGACCACGTTGCGGCCGGCGATGGCCCGCAGCTCCTCGAGGACGGCGGCCTCGGTCAGCGCGGCCGGCAGCCTCAGCGGCTCCTGCTGGCGGATGTCCGTGGGCACGGCCGCGTCCACGAGCGCCTCCAGGGAGTCATAGCCCAGGGTCGCCAGCATGGCTTGGGCATCCGCCGGGCGCGGCCCGATGTGGCGGCTGGTGAAGGGGGCCGAGGCGGCATCCCGCGGCTCGTGGCGTTGACCGGTGGACGGGGTGGCGATGGCGTTCATGGGTTCTCCTCCAAGGCGCTTCCGGGCGCGGATCGGTACCTCCCCGCTCTGTCATCGACCTGAGAGATTCCGCCCGCATCTGGAGGATACGTGCTTGCACCGTCGGTGGCCGAGGCGTTGGGGACCCGGCACTTTCCAGAGACGCCGACCCCGCGCGGTACATGGGCCTGAGAGATTCTCGGGGAGAGTTTGCTCCTTCGGCGTCCGGCGCTGCGGGACCCGGAGGCCCGGTTCCCTCAGCACCGGCACTCTCCCGCGCGGGAGGTGTGGCGTGCCCACTAGTCTGTCACAGCCGCGCCGCCGCTGCCCCACCGTTCCGCTGGATTGCCCGTGACCCCTCATCGGTGTCCACGTGCGGGCCTCCCGAACGGCTCAGAACACCGGCAGCCCGCCGGTCACGCCCAGCACCGTGCCGGAGACGTAGCTCGCCTCGGCCGGGCTGGCCAGGAACACGTAGGCCCCGGCGAGCTCGGCGGGCTGGCCGATCCGGCCCAGCGGGGTGTCCGCGCCCATGTGGGACACGGCCTCGGGAGTCTTGGTGGCCGGCTGCAGCGGCGTCCAGACCGGTCCGGGAGCCACCGCGTTCACCCGGATGCCCTTGGACCCGAGCTCCCCGGCCAGGTTGGCGGTGACGTTGTTCAGCGCCGCCTTCGTGGCGGCATAGTCGATCATCGTTTCCGAGGGCTGGTAGGCCTGCACCGAGGTGGTGTTGATGACGCAGTCGCCGTGGGACAGGTGCGGCACGCAGGCGCGGGTCAGCCACAGGGTGCCGTACAGGTTGGTCCGAACCGCCCGGTCCAGGTCCTCGGTTCGCAGGCCCTCGATCCCGGGCTCTCCGCGGGCCCAGTGGTAGCCGGCGTTGTTGACCAGGATGTTCAGGCCACCCAGCCCCGCGATCGCCTCCTCGGCGATCCGTTCGCATTCCTGCTCGTCCCGCAGGTCCCCGGGCACGGTGACCGCGGTGCGGCCGGCCTTGTCGATCCAGCCCACCACGTCCTGGGCGTCCTCCTCCTCCTCGGGGAGGTAGTTGATCGCCACGTCCGCGCCCTCGCGGGCGAAGGCGATCGCCACCGCCCGGCCGATGCCCGAGTCCCCGCCCGTGATGAGGGCCTTGAGGCCCTCGAGCCGGCCCCGGCCGACCCAGCTGGACTCGCCGTGGTCCGGCACCGGGTCCATCGCGGCGGTCAGTCCCGGCGGCTCCTGCTGCTGCGGCGGCATGGTCCCGTCCCGCCCCGCCATCGACTGCGCGTGCCGCGCCACCTGCGGATCCTCGTGCTGCGTCATCGCTTCGTTCCGTCCTTCGCGCCGGCCGGCCCCATGCCGGGGCCCTCCCCCTCGTCACCGTAGGCCCGTGCCGCGGTTCGGCGAAACCCCCGCGTCTCCTCCTCAGCGACTGTCCCTCCGTGCCTTCCGTTCAGCTTCTGCCGTTCAGCGCCGCCGCAGCCACAGGGGCACGCTGGCCACCAGCAGCACTCCCGCGACGCCGGCGAACGTCGGCCCCGAGCCCAGGTAGGTGAACCCGAGCCCGCCGAGGAGGCCGGCCGCGCCCAGCCCACCGTCGAAGGTCATGTTCCACCCGACGCTGGCCTGGCCGCGGCTCCGGGCCCGGGCGAAGGACATCACCAGGCTGGCGGACTGCACGGCCCCCACGCCCAGGCCCATCAGCACCAGGCAGCCGGCGAGCACCCACCCCGGCTGGGCCAGGGCCACCGTGACCAGGCCGAGCACCGTCATGACGATGCCGACCGTGTACACGGCTCCCGGGTTCCCGCGGTCGGTCAGCGCGCCGGCCACCCAGCGGCCCACCACCGCGGCAGCCTGCATGGTCGCGATGAACAGGGCGGGATTCGCGGTCTGACCTCCCGGCCCGAAGGCGATGACGAGCCCGTACGCGCACATGCTCACCAGGAACGGCACCAGCACCGGGACGAGCCCGGACCATAAGGTTCCCGACGCGCGGGCCCGTCTTCGGTGCGCGGCGTCCGGACCAGCACCGGCACCCGCCGGGCTGTCCATCCCGGACGCGGCTGCTGCGGGCGCGGCCGCCGCGTCCGTGGTCGCCTGCGTGGTGGTTCCCGCGGGCACGGTGGACCGGGAGGGGACGAGCCGCATCACCGGCAAGGCCAGCAGCACCGCCGCGGCGGCGACGAGACGGAACGTCTCCAGCGGCACCTGGGCACTGAACCACAGTCCCAGCGGGGCCCCGACCGCGGCGGCCGCCGCCGTCGTGGCCCCGAACTGCCCCAGCGCACGGCCGACCCGTTCCGGCCTGGTGACCGCCGGGACGGCCGCGGTAGCGAGGACCACGAGGATCCCGAACCCGCAGCCCACCGCCAGCCCCGTCACCAGCAGGCCCGCCACCGGGTCCGGGATGAGGACGGCGGCACCGTGTCCGGCGGCCATCAGCAGCAGGGCGCCGCCGATCGCCCGGCGAGGCCCCCAACGCCGCTGCAGGGCCGGCGCCACGGGCTGGACGGCGATCACGCTGACCATCATGACCAGCAGCAGGGTCCCGCCGGTGACGGACGACAGTCCCCGCTCCACGCTGATCGGGACCATGGTGGAGTAGCTGAGGAAGAAGCCGGAGAATCCCCACACCGCGATCCACATCAGGCCCAGCAGGGCCGAGGAGCCTCGGGTCAGGACAGTCTGCGCACTCATCCCCTCACCGTAGGCATGGGTCGGTGCAAGACTGGCCCCATGCCCCTCTTCGAGCGTCGTGTCCACCTCCCGTTCCGCCGCACCGATGTCTTCACCTGGTTCACCCGTCCCGGAGCCCTGGTCCGGCTCACGCCCCCGTTCGCCGGCTCGGTCCGGCGGGAGCCGGAGGGGATCCACGTCGGCGCCGAGGCCCGGCTGGGCATCGGCGCGCCGGGTTCGGTGGGCCTCGGACTGGAGTCCGCGGCCGGCCTGGCCCGCACGGTCCTGCCGGTCAGCCTGCCGGCCTGGCTGGCCCCCGAAGTGCCCTGGACGGCCCGGCACACCGCCTTCGAGGACGGGAGGATGTTCCGCGACGAGATGGTCTCCGGCCCCCTGCGGTCCTGGGTCCACACGCACACCTTCGAGGACGCCGCCCCCGGGGAGGCGGACACCGCCGACGGCTCACCGGGCACCGTGATGATCGACCACGTGGAGTACGAGCTGCCGGGCTCCTCACTGCTGAGCCGCTTCGGACAGGCCGGACGGTTCACCGGCCACTGGACGCGGGAGCACTTCGAGGCCGAGCTGGACCGTCAGTTCACCTATCGGCACGCCCAGCTGCGCGACGACCTCTCCTTCCACACCGACCATGGCGTCGCCGTCGGCGCCGGCGACACCACCGTGGCCCCCGAGGCGGCCACCCCCGGGGACACCGCCACCCGCGCCTCCAGCCGGAGCCTGACGATCGTCATGTCCGGGGCCCGCGGGCTCATCGGCACCCAGCTGGCGGCCCTGCTCACCGGCGGCGGCCACCGGGTCGTCCCCCTGGTGCGGCCCGGCAGCACCACCTTCGGCCAACGGGGCGCGGCCATCGCCTGGGACCCGGCCGCCGGCAGCCTGGACCCGGAAGAACTGCGGCAGGCCGACGTCGTGGTCAACCTGTCCGGGGAGAACATCGGTGGCCGGATGACGGAGGCCCACCGCACCGCGGTGCTGCAGTCCCGCCTGGACACCACCGGGCTGCTGGCCCGCACCCTGGCGCAGCTCGCCGACGACGGCCGGCCCCGGACGCTGGTCAACGGCTCGGGTGTCGGCTACTACGGGTCCGACGCCGGCGCCGGACCGGACGGCGAGGGGCTGCCGGAGTCCGGCCCGGCCGGCACGGACTTCCTGGCCGAGGTGTGCCAGCAGTGGGAGCGGGCCACCGCGCCGGCAGCAGAGGCGGGAGTACGGACGGTGATGATCCGCACCGGCCTGGTCCAGACCCCCGCCGGCGGCATCCTCCAGCAGGTGCTGCCGTTGTTCCTGGTCGGCGCCGGCGGCCCGCTGGGCACGGGCGGCCCCTTCGGCGGTGACGGGAGGGACCCGTGGCAGAGCTGGATCTCGATCGACGACATCGTGGGGTTGTTCGCCCACGCCGCCCTGTCCGGCTCCGTGACCGGTCCCCTCAACGGCGTGGCGCCGCATCCGGTCCGGGCCAGGGAGTTCGCCCAGACCCTGGGCCGCGTCCTGCACCGCCCGTCCGCACTTCCCCTGCCGCCGCAGGCACCCCGGATGGTGCTGGGCGAGGAAGGCAACCGGCTGCTGGTGGAGGCCGACCAGAAGGCCCGGGCGGACAAGGCCCTGGCATCCGGCTACCGGTACCGGCACCCGGACCTGGAATCGGCCCTGCGGCACGTGCTGGGGCGGTGAGCCACGTGGGAGACGCCAGTGAGGTGGGAGACGTGAGTGAGATGAACGACGGACTCGACGTGGGCGGCACGGGCGAGGGACGCGGCCAGGCGGCCCGCCCCGCCGTTCCGCTGCCGGTGGTGCCGGACGCGGACTGGTCGCGGGTGCTGTGCATCGTCGCCCACCCGGACGACATGGAGTACGGCACCTCGGCGGCCGTGGCCACCTGGACCCGGCGGGGCGTCGAGGTCTCCTACCTGCTGCTGACCGCCGGGGAGGCGGGGATGGCCGAGCCGCCGGATGTCGTCGCGCCGCTGCGGGCCGCCGAGCAGCGCAACGCCTGTGCCGCGGTCGGGGTGACCGACCTGCGGATCCTCGGTCACCCCGACGGGATGCTGGAATACGGACTGGCCCTGCGCCGGGACATCGCCCGGGTGGTGCGCCAGGTGCGGCCGGACGCGGTGGTGACCGCGAACTTCGACGTCGAGGCCTACGGCGGGTTCAACCAGGCCGACCACCGGGCCGCCGGGCTGGCCGTGGTGGACGGCGTCCGGGATGCGGCCAACCCCTGGGTATTCCGCGAACTGACCGAGGAGGGACTGACCGCCTGGCACACCGGCGCGCTGCTGGTGGCGAATCCGTCCCAACCCACGCACGCGGTACCGGTGGACGAGGACGCGGTGCGGGCCGCCGTCGCCTCCCTGAACTGCCACGAGGCCTACCTGCGGCACGTGGTCGGCCATCCCGCCCCGGACGTGATGATCCCGGAGATCCTGCGCGCCGGCGGCACGGCGGCCGGCACCGACTACGCCGCGGCCTTCCGGTACTACGGGCTGTGATCCTGCCCCGGTCACCCTGGCGTCACCCTTCGGTCACCGGCTCGTGACCTGGTCCCGGCAGACTGTGCCGGCACCCCTGTCCGGTGGTGCTTTCACCCGTCCTCCGGAGGAACCATGACATCGCCTTCCCTCCCCGCGCGCCGCACCCGTCGCGCCGGTCGCACCCTGCTGGCCGCCGCCGTCGTCCTCGGCTCGGTCGCCGCCCCCGCCTCCGCCGTGGGCACCACCGCGGCCACCGCCGTGGGCACCCCCGAGCAGCAGGCCCCGCAGCAGTCACAGGACGGCTTCCGCGTCCTGCCCTACCTGATGGAGCCCACCGGTGACTCCATGGACCTGGTGTGGTTCTCCGAGCTGGACGTGCCGGGCACCGTGGTGGTCTCCGGACCGGGCCTGGGCCAGGGCCGCGGCGAGGCCGCCCAGAAGGCGACCTTCACCTCCGCGCCGGAGTACCAGCCGTTGCTGGACTACACGCAGGCCGAACGGGACCAGTCCATCCCCGGCCTGGAGCAGGGGTCGTGGCTGAAGGGGCCGGCGAACCACAAGCACCGCGTCTCCCTGACCGGGCTGAAGCCGGACAAGACCTACACCTACACCGTGACCCAGGGTTCGGAGACCCACACCGCCACGTTCACCACCGCCCCGGACAAGCAGTCCTGGGACGACATCCGCATCATTGCCTTCTCGGACACGGAGACGGAGCCCCACGGACGCACCGAGCATCGCGAGTGGGAGCTCTCCCCCGTCAACGGGTACACCGAGGACTCCGAGCCCCGCCCCGGCGAGGGCTCGGCGTGGGACAAGCTGTTCGGCGCCACCACCCGCTACGGGGCATTCACGCTGCGTTACCCGCTGAGCCAGGACACCGCGCTGAAGGAGAACCTCAAGCACATCGAGGAGGCCGATCCGGACCTGATGCTGATCGCCGGTGACCTCGCCCAGGGCTCCGGGTACCAGCCGGCCTGGGACGAGTTCTTCGGGTACTTCGCCGGGGAGAACGGCGACCTGGCCTCCCGCGTGCCCCTGCTGACGGCGCTGGGCAACTGGGAGACCTTCGCGGCGCTGAACGGCGGCTACGGCACCGCGGAGGACCAGTCCCCCGCAGTGATCTCCCGGAACAAGTACCACGCCTACTTCGAGCGCACGGGCGAGGGGACCGACCAGGACAACCCCCAGTACCGCGGCTCCTACTACCGCACCGACCACGGGCCGGTGACCGTGCTGACTCTCGACTCCACCAACGGCATCCCGTACGAGAACACACGCACCGGAACCTTGTCCGGCGAGGTGTTCTCCGGCGACGACACCCAGCTCACCGACGAGAACCTCTCCACGGACACCCAGGGCGAGTTCACCGAGGCTGACTACGACCGCGCGTTCACCGAGGTGTTCGAGGGCACCACCGAGGCCGACTCCGACCTGCCGAACGTCAACGAGGGCACGGCTCAGTGGGACTGGGCCCAGGAGCAGCTGGCGGACGCACGCGAGAAGGGGCAGATCGTGGTGGTCCAGTTCCACCACGCCGCCTACTCCAACGGCGTCCACGGCACCCCGCCGAACCACGAGCACGCGGACAACCAGTCCGGCGTGGCGATGCGCGCCTACACCGCGATGTTCGAGGAGTACGGTGTGGCCGCCGTGATCTCCGGGCATGACGAGATGTTCGAGCGTTCCTGGGTGGACTCGGACGGGGACGGCCGAGGCTTCCACTCCTACGACGTGGGCGTGGCCGCCGACGGACTGCGCGGGGAGCAGCAGGTCCGCAGCGAGGACGGGGCCTACGAGCCGCTCCGGTTCAACACGCACTCGGAGTGGACGGCGGCCGCGGACGAACCGGAGACCTGGGTGGAGCGCGACGGAGTCCTCCAGCTCCACGACGGCGGGCTCCACTACGGGCATCTGCAGATCGACATCTCTCGCACGGGCCGTGGTGCCGAGATCACCATGACCCCGGTCTACGTCTTCCCGATCTTGGATGAGGACTACGGGCTGGAGCGCACCGAGCGCCGCGTCTACGACGACGTCGTGACCTTCGCCGTGGACCAGGACGGCCTGCCCGTCCAGCGGTGAACATCCTGGGCTGGCCGGTAGCATCTGCCACCATGGAGAACGCCACCGGCCAGCCCCCCGCCCGCCGCTGATGGCTGGAAACAATCGCGACCCCGGGCGCACCGTCACGGACAAGGTCCTGTCCGTGCTCACCGCGTTCGAGAAGGAACGCCGCACGCTGGCCCTGACGGAGATCGCCGCCCTCGCGGACATTCCCGTGAGCACGGCCCACCGCCTGGTCGGGGAGCTCACCGACTGGGGCTTCCTGTCCCGCACCCCGCAGGGCCGGTACCAACTGGGACTGCGCATCTGGGAGCTGGCCCAGAACGTGGGGCGCCAGCTGCGGGAGACCGCACGGCCCTTCGTCCAGGACCTCTACTCGCTCACCGGTGAGACCGCCCAGCTGGCCATCCGGGACGGCAGCGAGGTGCTGTACATCGACCGTGTCTACGGCACCAAGCGCGTGCCCCGCACCTCGCGCGTCGGCGGCCGGCTGCCGATGCACTCCACCGCGGTCGGCAAGGTCCTGCTGGCCTACGAGGAACCCTGGGTGCTCGAGGCCTACCTCAACCTGGACCTGGAGGCCGCCACGCCCCGGACCATCGTCCAGCCCGGGCGCCTGGCCGCGGAGATCGCCCAGGTCCGGGAACGGGGCTTCGCCCAGACGCTGGAGGAGATCCGCGTGGGCGCCTGCTCGATCGCCGTGCCGGTCTTTCACACCGGACGGATCGGCGCCGCCCTGGGCCTGGTCATTCCCTCGGAACAGTCCGCCACCATGGAGAAGCACCTGCCGGCCCTGCGCGCCGTCAGCGCCCGGATCGAGCGGGCCACCGCCCACATCCCCCTGGAGTCCCTGCTCGAGTCCCAGCACCTCGCCCACCGCCGCTGAGCCTGCCGGCGCCAGCCGCCGTCCGGCCCCGCCGGCCTCCGTCCGCCGGGTCCACGGCATCACCCGGCCGAATCCCGCACGGCTCCGAACCCGTTTCCACTCAGTGGAAGTCCTATGACCCACCTCACAGGCCGAGGCGCAACCATGGAGACAGGCTCGCCGCGTGATGCGGATCACCCGTCCCGCGGCAGCCGCCAACTCAACAGCACGTGGCCAGACCGACGGGCCGCCACCGGCGGCCACGGACAGGAGACGAGATGACCACCGAGTCAACCAGGACCGCGGCACCCGCCGGGGAGTGCCCCTTCGGGTACGGCGGGCAGGGCGCGGGAAACGCCGACGCCGGCGCAGCACCGACTGCGGACCACCACGGCTACCAGCCGTTCCAGATGAAGGACCCCTTCCCCTCCTACGCGGCGCTGCGGGCGGAGGAGCCGGTGATGTTCGACGAGCGGATCGGCTACTGGGTGGTCTCCCGCTACGACGACATCAAGGCGGTCTTCGACGACTGGGAGACCTTCTCCTCCGAGAACGCCCAGGCCCCGGTCCGCGAGCGCGGCCCGCAGGCCACCCAGATCATGAAGGACGGCGGCTTCACCGCCTACTCCGGACTGTCCGCCCGCGTCCCCCCGGAGCACACCCGGATCCGGGCCATCGCCCAGAAGGCGTTCACCCCGCGCCGGTACAAGGCCCTGGAACCGGACATCCGCGCCAACGTGGTCTCCCGCCTCGAGGCCGTCGCCGCCCGTGCGGACCGCACCGGCGAGATGGTCAAGGACCTGGCCTACGAGATCCCCACCATCACCATCCTCACCCTCATCGGGGCCGACGTCACCAAGATCGACACCTACAAGCGGTGGAGCGACTCCCGGGCCGCCATGACCTGGGGTGACCTGAGCGACGAGGAGCAGGTGCCGCACGCGCACAACCTGGTCGAGTACTGGCAGGAGTGCCAGCGCCTGGTGGCCGAGGCCCACGCGAACGGCGGTGACAACCTCACGGCCGACCTGGTGAGGGCCCAGCAGGAGGGCGGGGAGATCTCCGACCACGAGATCGCCTCCCTGCTCTACTCCATGCTCTTCGCCGGCCACGAGACCACCACCACGCTGATCTCCAACTGCTTCCGCGTGCTGCTGGCGCACCGCGACCAGTGGGAGGCCCTCGTCGAGGACCCGAAGAAGATCCCGGCGGCCATCGACGAGGTGCTGCGCTACTCCGGCTCGATCGTCGGCTGGCGGCGCAAGGCCCTGGCCGACGCCGAGGTGGGCGGCGTTCAGGTGAAGAAGGGTGACGGGCTGCTGCTGCTGATGGGCTCGGCCAACCGGGACGAGTCCCGCTTCGAGCACGGCGAGGACTTCGACATCACCCGGTCCAACGCCCGTGAGCACCTGTCCTTCGGCTTCGGCATCCACTACTGCCTGGGCAACATGCTCGCCAAGCTGCAGGCCAAGATCTGCCTCGAGGAGGCCGTGAAGCTGCTGCCGGGCCTGCGCCTGGATGACTCCGCCGGCGCCGCCGGCTCCGACATCGAATTCCGCGAGAACCTCTCCTTCCGCGTCCCCGTGGCCGTGCCGGTCACCTGGGACGCCTGAGCCACCAGGAGCACACCATGACGCTCAACCCCTACATCCAGGCCTTCGACGACGGCCGCGAGCCCGCGCTCGAGACCCTCGGCGGCAAGGGGGCCTCGCTGGTCTCCATGACGGCCGCCGGCATGCCGGTGCCCCCCGGGTTCGTGGTCACCACGTCCTCGTTCGACGCCTTCGTCCGGGAGGCCGGCATCGCCGAGCACATCCACTCCCTGCTGGAGGGCCTGGATGCCGACGACGTCGCCGAGGTCGACCGGGTCTCCGCGGCCATCCGTGAGGACCTGTGCCGCCGTCCGGTCCCCGAGGCCGCGCGCCAGGCCGTCGTCGAGGCCTACGCCGGGCTGATGGAGGCCTGCGGCGGCGAGGTCCCGGTGGCCGTGCGCTCCTCGGCCACCGCCGAGGACCTGCCGGACGCCTCCTTCGCCGGCCAGCAGGACACCTACCTGTGGCTGAACGGCCGGGAGGCGGTCACCGAGCACATCCGCAAGTGCTGGGCCTCCCTGTACACCTCCCGCGCCATCATCTACCGGCTGAAGAACAGCATCCCCAACGAGGGGCTGTCCATGGCCGTGGTGGTGCAGAAGATGGTCAACGCCCGCGTGGCCGGGGTGGCCATCACCATGAACCCGGCCAACGGCGACCGTTCCAAGCTGACCATCGACGCCTCCTGGGGCGTCGGGGAGATGGTGGTCTCCGGGCAGGTCACCCCGGACAACATCCTGCTGGACAAGATCACCCTGCAGGTCGTCTCCGAGCACGTGGGGGACAAGCACGCCGAACTGGTCCCGGACCCGGCCACCCAGTCCCTGGTGGAGCGCGAGGTCCCGGCCGAGCGCGCCGGGGTCCGCTGCCTCACGGACACCGAGCTGACCGCCGTCGCCCAGATGGCCAAGCGCGCGGAGAAGCACTACAAGTGCCCGCAGGACATCGAGTGGGCCCTGGACGCCGACCTGCCGGACGGGGAGAACCTGCTGCTGCTGCAGTCCCGCCCGGAGACCGTGCACTCCAACGGCAAGGGAACCGCCGGCCAGGCGCCCGCGGCCCCCGCGGCCCCCGCGGCCCCCGGCGGCTTCGACCTGAGCTCCATCACCTCGTCGCTGACCGGCGCCGGCAAGTAATCCCCCCACACCTGACGACCTTCCCCGGACCTTCCGGGCATCCCCCGTTGGAGAGACCCATGACCGCCAAGAAGTCCTTCCCGAAGCCCTCCGAGCTGCCGGTCCCCGCCGGCGCCGAGGGCTGGGAGAAGATCTACCCCTACTACCTCGTCTTCCAGGACAAGCTCAAGGACGCCGAGGACGCCAAGTTCTGGTTCTGCGACTCCCAGCACTGGCCCACCGTGTTCAAGCCCTTCGAGACGATCGGCGGGGAGTTCGCCGTGAAGTGCCTGGGCCAGTACAACGCCCGGCACCTGATGATCCCCAACGCCAACGGCATCGAGTTCCGCGTGCACCTGGGCTACCTGTACATGTCCCCCATCCCGGTCCCGGAGGACCAGATCGCCGCCCGGGTTCCCGAGTTCCAGGCCCGCGTGTCCCACTACTTCCAGAACTGGGACACCCTGCTGGAGCAGTGGAAGACCAAGGTCCGCGGCACCATCGACGAGATGGAGACCCTGGAGTTCAAGCCGCTGCCGGACATGGTCCCGATGGACGACATCGTCTCCGGCACGGCCAAGGACGGCTCCGAGGTGCTGCTGGAGAACTACGACCGGCTGATCCAGCTGGCCTACCAGAACTGGCAGTACCACTTCGAGTTCCTCAATCTCGGCTACATCGCCTACCTGGACTTCTTCAACTTCTGCAAGGAGGTCTTCCCGGACATCCCGGACCAGTCGATCGCCACCATGGTCCAGGGCGTGGACATGGAGCTGTTCCGTCCGGACGACGAGCTCAAGGCCCTGGCCACCCTGGCCGTCGAGCTGGGCCTGCAGTCCCACTTCGCCACCGTCCCGGTGAACGGCGCGGACGCCGAGGCCACCCTGGCCTCGATCGGCGCCGCCGCGGGCGGCCAGACATGGCTGGATCGCTGGGCCGAGGCCCAGGACCCGTGGTTCAACTTCACCGTGGGCAACGGCTTCTACGGGCATGACAAGTACTGGAACGAGCACCTGGACATCCCGCTGGGCTACATCGCGGACTACATCCGCCGCCTGGACGAGGGCCAGACGATCATGCGCCCCACCGAGGAGCTCATCGCGGAGAAGGACCGGATCGTCGAGGAGTACCGCGAGCTGCTCGACGGTGACCAGCTGGCCGCCTTCGACGCCAAGCGGCAGCTCGCCGCCACGGCCTACCCCTACGTGGAGAACCACAACTTCTACATCGAGCACTGGACCATGGGCGTGTTCTGGCGCAAGGTCCGCGAGCTCTCCCGCACCCTGCACGGCTACGGCTTCTGGGAGCACGAGAACGACCTGCTGTACCTGAACCGCAACGAGGTCCGGGACGCCCTGTTCGACCTGGTCACCGGCTGGGGCGTCGGCGCCCCGACCGGCCCGATCGGCCCGGTGTACTGGCCCGAGGTCATCGCCGAGCGCAAGGCGATCGTGGACGCGCTGAAGACCGCCCGCCCGGCCCCGGCGCTGAACACCCCGCCGGCCTCCATCACCGAGCCGTTCACCCGCATGCTGTGGGGCATCACCACCGAGCAGGTCGAGTCCTGGCTCGGCGCCGGCGAGGAGGGCACCGAGGGCGTGCTCAAGGGCATGGCCGCCTCCCCCGGGGTCGTGGAGGGCGTGGCCCGGGTCATCATGGACTCCGACGACCTGGCCCAGATCCAGCAGGACGAGATCCTCGTCGCCCCCGTCACCGCCCCGTCCTGGGGACCGGTGTTCGGCAAGATCAAGGCCACCGTCACGGACATCGGCGGCATGATGAGCCACGCCGCGATCGTCTGCCGCGAGTACGCCCTGCCGGCCGTGACCGGCACCGGCAGCGCCTCCACCTCGATCGTCACCGGCCAGCGGCTGCGCGTGGACGGCACCAAGGGCACCGTGACCATCCTGGACGGCCCGAACGCCGCCCCGCAGGTCACCGGCCCCGGCGCCCACAGCCACCAGCACCCGCACACGGCCCCCGAGGCCGAGGACGCGGGAGAGCCGGCCCATGTCTGAGGCCCGCCCCGAGACCCAGCCGGGGACCCAGCAAGGCCCGACGCCGGCCGGCCGGCAGCGCACGGTGCTCGTCACCGGCGCCGCCGGGGGCCTGGGCCGCGCCTTCGCTTCAGGGTTCGCCGCCCGCGGTGACCGGGTCGCCGTCGCGGACATCAACCTCGAGGGCGCCACCGCCACCGCGCAGTGCCTGACCGACTCCGGCGCGAGCGCGAAGGCCTTCCAGGTGGACGTCACGGACCTGGACTCCGTGACGGCCCTGGCGCGCGAGGTGGCGGCGTTCGGGGACGGGAGCATCGACGTCGTGGTCAACAACGCGGCCATCTACGCGACCGTCACCCGCTCCCCCTTCGAGGAGATCGACCCGGCGGAGTGGGACCTGGTGATGGGGGTCAACCTCAAGGGACCGTGGCTGGTGACGCGGGCCGTGAGCCCGTACCTGGCCACCGGTGCCCGCGTGGTGAACCTCTCCAGCGCGACCATCTACTCCGGGTCCGCTCACTGGGCGCACTACGTGGCCTCCAAGGGCGGCGTGGTGGCCCTGACCCGGGTGCTCGCCAAGGAGCTGGGCTCCCGGGAGATCACCGTCAACGCCATCGCCCCCGGCTTCACCCTCACCGAGGCCAGCTACGGGCTGATGGACAACGCCGAGACCTACGGGGTGGACCGCGGCTCCATCAAGCGGGCCTCCCAGCCCGAGGACATCGTGGGCGCCGCCCTGTTCCTGGCCTCCCCGGAGGCCGGGTACATCACCGGCCAGACCATGGTCGTCGACGGCGGCCGCCAGTTCATCTGAGAGCACCGGGCCCGTCAGCGGCCCGCAGCGGGCCGGACGGCCCGCCGAAGACCACAGGAGGAATCATGCCGACCATCCACTACACAGACGCCGCAGGCTCGACCATCGACATCAACGCCAACGTGGGCGATTCCGTGATGGAGACCGCCGTGCGCAACGGCGTGCCGGGGATCGTCGCCGAGTGCGGCGGCTCCCTGTCCTGCGCCACCTGCCATGTCTTCGTCCGCGAGGACGAGGTGGACCAGCTGCCCGAGATGAGCGAGATGGAGGACGAGATGCTCTACGGCACCGCCGTGGACCGCGAGGACACCTCTCGCCTGTCCTGCCAGATCAAGGTCACCGAGGGCATGGACCTGCACGTGACCACCCCCGAGACCCAGGTCTGACCGAGCGTTCCGGCTGCCCGCCGGGACCCGACCCAGGAGTTCCCATGAGCACCCCCACCACCGACCGGGCCGAGACCGGCCTGCTGATCATCGGCGCCAGCCAGGCCGGCGTGCAGCTGGCCATCTCCCTGCGCGGCACCGGCTTCGACGAGCACATCACCCTGCTGGGCGAGGAGGACCACCGCCCCTACCAGCGCCCCGCCCTGTCCAAGGAGTTCCTGCAGGACAAGGTGGACAAGGAGAACCTGATCTTCCGCTCCCAGCAGTACTGGGACGAGCACGACATCGAGCTCGTCAAGGGAGCACGGATCGAGCGGATCGAGAAGAACGCCCCGGGGCGGGGTGCCGGCGACGGCCCGGACGGCTCCGGCGTGGCCATCGCCACCGACGGCACCCGCTACCCGTTCCGCCGCCTCGCCCTGGCCGTGGGCGCCCGTGCCCGGCGACTGGAGATCGAGGGCGCGGAGCTGGACGGCGTGGTCTACCTGCGCAGCGCGGACGACGCCCTGGACCTCAAGGCCCGCCTCGGCGACGTCCAGGACGCCGTCGTGGTCGGGGGTGGGTTCATCGGCCTGGAGGCGGCCTGCTCCCTGCACGGGATGGGCAAGGACGTCACCGTCCTGGAGCACGGCCCCCGGCTGGTGGGCCGCGCCGTGGGCGAGGACACGTCCGAGTACTTCCTGCAGGCCCACCGCGGCCGCGGCATCGACATCCGGCTGGGCGCGCGGATGACCCGGTTCGTGGAGGGCACCGGCGAGCGCGCCGGGAAGGTCGCCGGCGTGGAGCTTCAGGACGGCACCGTGGTGGACGCGCAACTGGTGCTCGTGGGCATCGGCGTCGTCCCGAACACCGAACTGGCCGAGCAGATGGGCCTGGCGGTGGACAACGGGATCGTGGTGGACCGGCACGCGGTCGCCTCGGACGGCACGACCGTGGCCGTGGGCGACGTGGCGAACATGCCGAACCCGCTGTCCGGCGCCCCCGAGGGCGAGCGCATCCGGCTGGAGAGCGTCAACAACGCGATCGAGCACGCCAAGGTCGCCGCATACTCCCTCACCGGCCGGCGGGAGGAGTACGCCGGCATCCCCTGGTTCTGGTCCAACCAGGCCGACCTGAAGCTGCAGATCGCCGGGCTCACCCTCGGCTACGACTCCACCGTGGTCCGCCGCGACGACGCCAAGGGGAAGTTCTCGGTGCTGTACTACCGGGACGGCCAGGTGATCGCCGCCGACTGCGTCAACGCCCCGCTGGACTTCATGGCGGTGCGCGGCGCCCTGGGCAAGGGGCAGAACATCCCCGCCGAGGCCGCCGCGGATCCCGCCGTCCAGCTCAAGTCCCTCGTGGTGGACCGGACGGTCCAGGAGGTCTCCGCATGAACACCACCGACCAGCAGGCCACACCGGCCCAGGACTCCCAGCAGGCCCACCCCACCTGGGAGAAGGCCGCTCCGGGCCAGCACGCCCGGGATCCCCGCGCCGTGGCCTTCGCACAGGACTTTCCCGAGCGGCCCATCCCCGCCGCCGGTCCCGTGAGCACCGCGCCCATCTCCACCTCGCCCTCCGTGGGCCTGGAGGAGCTGTGGGCCGCGATCGTGCCGGAGTCCCGGACCCGGTCCAACGACATCCACCTGCCCACCTCCACCGCCTACGCCCAGCGGCTGTGCGACGCCTATCCGCAGGCAGACCGCGAGCTCGTGCTGGCGACGATCATCCTGCACGACACCGGCTGGGCGCACGTGGACGAGTCCCGGATCATCTCCGAGGGCTTCCAGGGCGACTGGCGCAAGGCCGCCATCCGGTACGAGCACGAGGCCAAGGGTTGCCTGGTGGCCCGCCGCGTCCTGCCGGGGCTCGGCTATGACGAGGAGTTCATCGAGCGGGTCTGCGAGATCATCGACGGCCACGACACCCGCCAGGTCGCCTTCTCCCTCGAGGACGCCCTGGTCCGCGACGCCGACCGCCTGTGGCGCTTCGACATCACCGGGGTGTGCGTGTCCTCCTCCTGGTTCGGCATGGACCCGGCCACCTACACCGACCGGCTCGACCGGGAAATCCTGCCCGAACTGATCACCGGAGCGGCCGTGCAGATGGCCCGCACCGACCTGGCCCGCACCCGCGGCCTGCTGCGCACGGAGGTGCTGCGATGAGCACGACTGCCGACGTCACCACCGGCGCCCACACCAATGCGAAGGCCCGGCGCGCCGCCTTGCAGCTGCCGTACACGCACGTGGACGACTTCTTCATCAACGGCGCCTACGTGCCCGCCGCCGCCCCGGAGCGCAACCCGGTCACCGATCCGGCGACCGGCGAGGTCTGGGGTTCGGTCCCGGCGGCCACCCCCGGAGAGCTGGACGCCGCCGTCGGGGCCGCCCGGGCAGCTCTGGCCGGCTGGGGCGCCCTGAGCGCCGCCGAGCGCGCGCAGTACCTGGTGCGGATCGCCGAGGAGATCGAGGCCCGCGCCGAGCCGCTGGCCCTGACCAACACCCGGGAGAACGGCTCGCCGATCTCCGAGACCCGGGGCGCCGCGGCCAACGCGGCGGGCATCTTCCGCTACTTCGCCACCCTCGCGGACTGGCTGGACCACGACGACGTCCGGCCCTTCCCGGCCGGCGGCGCCGAGTCGGTGGTGGACAAGGACCCGGTCGGGGTGTGCGGGCTGATCGCCCCGTGGAACTTCCCCATCAACCTGGTGGTCATCAAGCTGGCCCCGGCCCTGCTGGCCGGCTGCACCGTGGTCATCAAGCCGGCCTCCCCCACGCCGCTGTCCCTGCGCTTCGTCATCGACGCCGTGCAGGCCGCGGGGGTGCCGGCCGGGGTCGTGAACCTGCTGACCGGACCGGGCCGGTTCGGGGACGCGCTGGTGCGCCACCCGGGCGTGGACAAGGTCGCCTTCACCGGGTCCACCCCGGTGGGCCGGAAGATCGCCGCGGCCTGCGGCGAACTGCTGCGGCCGGTGACGCTGGAGCTGGGCGGGAAGTCCTCGGCGATCGTGCTGCCGGACGCCGACCTGGCCGCGATGTCCTCCGTGCTGGTGCGCTCGTGCATGCGCAACACCGGGCAGACCTGCTACATCTCCACCCGCATCATCGCCCCCGCGTCCCGGTACGAGCAGGTGGTGCGGATGGTCGGCGAGACCATCGCGGCCGGCAAGCAGGGCGACCCGCTGGACGAGGACACCCTGTTCGGCCCGGTGGCCACCCGGTCCCAGTACGAGACGGTGCTGGAGTACGTGGACTCGGCCCACGCCGAGGGCGCCCGGGCGGTCACCGGCGGCGCCGTGGTGCCGGCCGATGCGCTCGGGCCGGGCCTGGAGGAGGGCGTGTTCATCCAGCCCACGGTCTTCGCGGACGTCACCGCGGACATGCGGATCTCCAGGGAGGAGATCTTCGGCCCGGTGATCTCGGTGCTGAAGTACGACGATGCCGGCGGCTCCGGGAACTGGTCGGCCGACGAGGCCGTCGAGCTGGCCAACAACACCGAGTTCGGCCTGGGCGGGCTCGTGTTCGGCGCCGATGAGGAGCGGGCGCTGGAGGTGGCCCGCCGGGTGGACTCCGGGTCCGTGGGCATCAACTTCTTCGGCTCCAACCACTCCGCCCCGTTCGGCGGCCGGCACGACTCCGGCATGGGCGTGGAGTACGGGATCGAGGGGCTCAGCGCCTACTTGAGCTACAAGTCGATCCACCGGAAGACCCGCTGAGGCACACCGGGCAGAACACCGGAGGCCCCGGCTCCTCGAGAGGGGGCCGGGGCCTCGCTTAATCGAGAATGCACTTCCTGCTGTCCATCCGCTCCGATGGACATCAACGACTGCAGTCTCGTTGAGCATCAACTGCGACATCTCCCGCGACGACGGACGGGGCCCGGCCCGCACGGGCCGGACCCCGTCAGGGTCTGTGTCATGAGCGGCGTGAGCGCACCCACGACCACATGGAACTCAGGCCAGGGCCGGCTCGGCGTCCGCCGCGTTCTCCGCGAAGCCCAACTCATCCAGGGAGGCGCCGTTCGCCACGGCCTCCAGGACCTCGGTGGCCTCATCCTCGGTGATCTCCAGGGCCAAGGCGACCTCGGCCACGAGGGGTGCCTGTGCGTTGCGGAACATGTCCTTCTCAGCCATGGACAGGCCCTTGGTGTCGCGGCGGCGGCCCAGGTCGCGGACCACCTCGGCGATCTGCTCGAGCATGCCCGAGGCCACCTTCTCCTGGTTCGCCTTCATGCGGCGGGACCACTGCTTCTCCTCCACGCCGGTGGGCTCCTGCACCACCTCGAGCAGCTTGCGCAGGTGAGCGCGGTCATACACCTCGCGTACGCCGATCTCCTCCACCTTGGATTCCGGGATGGAGACCACGAGGTTGTTGCTCCGGATCGTCAGCTCGATGTAGGTCACCTCCGCACCCTTGACGGTGCGGTGGAAACGGTTCGTGACGGTCGCCGGACCGTGGTGGGGATGAACAACGAGCTTGCCGGGGATCAGCTGCATGTACACGTCTCTTTCCTTCGGGGCGAAGGCCTCCCCCGCCGCCGGGCCCGCCGGTGGGACGTCCGGCGGGCGCAGGCGATCGTGCTCCTGGCGATGCCGGCGCAGTTGCGCCGACGGACCAGAGGGCACGCGGAACCGTTTCCGACCCGTCCACGGGTCGGTCGTGTTCCGTGAGTTTGGCTGTCCTCCATTTTCTCACATCTGCGCGACATGTGCGCCGGAATGCCCTAGGCTTCTCCCCTTTTCGTCACGATGGGTCCCGGAAGCGGACATCGGGCGCCTGAGTCCGCTACCCCTCCTGGGCGCGCAGGAACTCGAAGACCTCCACCTCGTCCACGCCGGGGAAGGCGCCGGACGGCATGGCCGCCAGCAGGTGCGCATTGGCCCGGGCGGCCGGCCAGGCGTGGCCGCCCCACTCGGCCTCCAGGTCCGGGGTGGGCAGCCGGCAGCAACTGGGGTCCGGGCAGCGGGACACGGAGCGGGCAGCCGTCTCCTTGCCGCGGAACCAGCGGGCGGCGTCGAACGGCACCCCGATGGACAGGGAGTAGAACCCGGAGGAATGTCCCTCTACCACGGCGGTGCACCAGTAGGTGCCGGCGGGGGTGTCCGTGTACTGGTTGAAGGCCCGGAACCGGTCGGCCACGCCGAACACCTCACGCGAGGTCCAGTTCCGGCACACCTGCTGCCCCTCGATGGCGCCGGTGTGATCGGCGGGGAAGGAGACGCCGTCGTTCTCGTAGGCCTTGTGGATGATCCCCGACTCGTGCACCTTCTGGAAGTGACAGGTGATCCCCAGGTGTTCGGTGGCCAGGTTGGTGAACCGGTGGGCGGCGGACTCGTAGGAGACGCCGAACGCGTCCCGGACGTCCTCGATGGCCAGGTCCTTCTCCGCCTTGGCGTTCTTCAGGAACTTCACCGTCTCTTTCTGCGGCATCATCAGCGCCGCGGCGAAGTAGTTGGTGTAGACCCGCTGGCGCAGGAAGTCGGAGTAGTCCTCGGGCTCGCCGTGGCCGAGGACGTAGGCGGCGATGGCCTGGAGCAGCACCGAGCGCTGGTCGTGGTCCGGGGTGCGGGCGCGGGAGAGGTAGAACCGGCGGTTCTTCAGGTCCGTCACCGAGCGCGTGGAGTGCGGCAGGTTGGACACGGAGCGGACCGTGAAGCCCAGGTGCTCGGCGAGATCAGCCGCGGCGTGGTGGCTCAGCGGCCCCCCGGAATGCCCGACGGCGTCCAGCAGCTGTTGCGCCTGGCGCTCCAGTTCCGGGTAGTGGTTGTTGCGCTCCTTCATCTCCTGGCGGAGCTCCGAGTTGGCCCGGCGGGCCTCCTCCGGGGTGGCGGCCTGCTCCTCCATCCGGCGGTTCAGCTCGGCCTCCAGCCCGGCGATGACCTCGAGGACCTCGGTGGGGGTGCGCGGAGAGATCTTGATCTGCGGCAACCCCAGGCTGGCATAGTGCTCTGAGCGCTGGGCCTTCTCCACCGCGATCTCCAGGGCGGCCCGGCGGCTCGGCGCCTCCGTGGCCAGCAGGTCCTCCACGGAGGTCCCGTGTAGGGCGGCCAGCCTGGAGAGCAGGGTCAGCCGTGGCTCGCGCTTGCCGTTCTCGATCAGGGACAGGTGCGAGCCGGTGGCCCCCACGGCCTCCGCCGCCTGGTCCAGGGTCAGCCCGGCCTCCTTGCGCAGGTGGCGCAGGCGACGTCCGAGGACGACGGGGTCCAGTTCATCGGTGGGGGGCGGAGCCGCCGCCGGGCTGAGGGCGCTCGGCGCAGGAGAAGTGATGACCATCACGCCATAATAGTCAATTTGTAGTTTCTTTGAGATTAATCTCGCCCGGACACCGAGTCATGCTGGAGACCTCCTCCGCATCTTGACGGTCATCGATGCAGCCAACGAGCCGGAGGCGTCAGTCTACTCACTGGACCGGGACACGTGGACGGGTGGCGCCCACGTGTCCGCCCGGGCGTACCCACGTACCCCCGGGCGGAATTCGGGTAGGACCAACCCTGTCTCGCGGCGACGGCCAACTCTTACGGTACGGAGATGCAAGAAACGGCACCGAGCCCCACCCTGCCGCACACTGCCAAGGCCACCGGGCGCGTGGTCGGTGTCGATGCCGCGCGCGGGTTGGCGCTGATGGGCATGTTGGCCGCGCACATCTTCCCGAATTACGACGAGGACACCGGGGAGCCGACGCTGGCGTTCGTACTGTTCGCCGGGGACTCGGCGGCGCTGTTCGTGCTGCTCGCCGGGGTGGGCCTGGCCCTGTCCACCGGGGGGCGGAACCGGCACCGGGGCCGGCGCCTGAGGGCGGACCAGGTCGGGCTGGCCGCCCGCGCCGTGCTGGTCGGGATCGTGGCCCTGATCGTGGCCGCCATCATCCAGGGCCCCGACGTGGAGACCAGCATCCTGCTGTACTTCGCGGTGTTCTTCGTATTGGCCATCCCGTTCCTGGCCCTGGGAGCCAGGGCGCTGTTCGCTTGCGCCGCGGTCTTCTCCATCGCCGGGCCCTTCCTCATGTTCCGACTCACCCCGGCGCTGCCCGAGTGGAGCGACTCCAATCCGTCCTTGCCGGAATTGTTCTCCGAACCGGTCGCCGTGCTGTACCAATTGCTGCTGACCGGCACCTACCCCGCCCTGCCCTACCTGACGTTCCTGCTGGTGGGGATGGGCCTGGGGCGGTTGGACCTAGGCAGCCTCCGCGTCCGGGCGTGGATGGCCGGGACCGGCGCGGGCCTGGCGGTCCTGGCCAATACCGCCTCCTGGGTCCTGCTCTCTGCGGCCGGGGGGTACCAGCGGCTGCTGGGAACCCCCGGTATGACGAAGGACGATGTCGATGATGCCCTGGTCTTCGGGCCGGAGACCATCCCGGACTCGAGCCCGTGGTGGCTGGCCATCACCGCCCCGCACACGAACACCCCCCTCGCTCTGGCCTCCAGTTTGGGCATCGCCCTGGCAGTGCTGGGCGTGGTGCTGCTGGTGGCGCCACGGGCCCACTACAGGCTGTACCCGCTGGAGGTCACCGGCGCGATGACCATGACCCTCTACACCTCTCACCTGCTGGCGTTGAGCCTCGAACTGCACTACGACGAGCCTGTCCTGTGGTACCTCGTGCATCTTCTGGTGGCGTTCTCCTTCGCCATGGTCTGGACTGTCGGGATGGGAATGCGACAAGGCCCCCTGGAGACCGCGATGAAGGCCGGCGCGCAGCGCGCCAAACGCCTCGTGCCAACAGAACCCGCGGCCGCCCCCGCCCGGCCCAGCTCCGCCCAGGAAGCAGGGCCGGCCGCAGAGCCTCATCCTGCCGCGATCCACCGGCCGTCGGCCGGCGCCGAACGCCCAGCCTCTCAGCCTCCGGGCACCGCCGTCTGATGAATCCGCAGTCCACCGCAACGAACCTCCGACCCACCAGGCCACAGCGCACAACCCAAGGGGAACCCATGATGAGGACACTGATCGTTGGAGCAGGAGCAACCGGCGGGTTCTTCGGGGCTCGCCTGGTCCGGGCCGGACGGGACGTCACGTTCCTGGTCCGTCCGCCCCGGGCCGAGCAACTGCGCGGGGGACTGCGCGGTTACGGGCCCGGCTATGACGAGACCATTCCCGTCCGTGCCATCACCGCCGGGCAGCTGGAGGGCCCGTATGACCTGGTCCTGCTGATGACCAAGGCCTGGTCCCTGGACGAGGCCATGGAGGACATCGCCCCGGCCGTCGGACCGGACACCACGATCCTGCCGCTGCTCAACGGCCTGGTCCACCTGGAGAAGGTCAACGACCGCTTCGGGCCCGGCGCGGTCCTCGGCGGGATCGTCCGCGTGGTGTCCACCGTGACCGCCGAGGGCGCGGTGTTCCAGATGAAGCCGCACGCCACCCTGATCTTCGGCGAGCAGGACCGGCAACGCACCGAACGCGTCGAACGGATCCGGCAGGAGTTGGCGGTCCCGGGGTACGAGCTGACCCTGTCCGAGGACGTCCTGGCCGCCATGTGGCATAAGTGGGCCTTCATCGCCACCGGAGGCACCACCACCTGCCTGATGCGCGGCACCATCGGCCATATCCTGGCCACGCCCGGGGGCGAGGAGTTCATCCACGCCGCCATCGCCGAGACCGAACGGGTGGCCGAGGCTGCCGGCTATCCCGTCTCTCCCGCGGCCCACGCCGCGAGCCTGGAGATGTTCACCGAGCCCGGCTCCGTCTTCACCTCATCGCTCTACCGCGACCTGACGGGCGGGTTCCGGCACGAGGGCGAGCACCTGCTGGGGGAGTTCGTGGCCGTCGCCGACCGGCTCGGCGTGGACGTCCCGCTGACCCGGCTGGCCCTGGCCCAGGTCCGGGTCCACGACCGCCAACGGCAGCCGGCGCCTCGGCCGGCCTTCGCCGGCCAACGATGACGGGCGGCCCGTCCGGGCTCGGCGGGCCCGGGGCCCGCCCGCGTGTCAGTCCCCCGGGGGCGTGGGCGTGCCGGGGGGAACCGGGGTGGAGCGCCGTGAGCGGAATTGGCGGCGGATCAGCTGGTACTTCCACCGCTGGGCGCGGCTGACCCGGTCTGCCAGGGTCGTGCCGGTGTGGACCGGGTCCGGACCGAGCACGGGGTCCTGCCCGGACTGATATCGGTCCGTCCACACGGGGAGCACACCCCAGGCCACGGCGGTGAGCGGCACCGCCAGGACCGCCCCGGCCACCCCGCCCAGGATGGACCCGGCCGTCAGCGCGAGCAGGATCACCAACCCATGCAGGCTCAAGGTGCGGCCCATCACCACCGGCTGCAGGAAATACCCCTCGAGGTGGTTGACCACGAAGACGATGCCGATGACGATCAGGGCCGCGACCAGGCCCTTGGACACCAGTGCCACGAGGGCGGCCAAGGCTCCGGCGATCAGGGCACCGACGATGGGCACGAACGCCGTGACGAACACGACCACGGTCAGGGGGATCACCAGGGGCACGCCCACGACGTAGAGACCGAGGCCGATGAACACGGCGTCGATGGTGGCGATCAGCGCCACTCCCCGTACGTAGCCGCCGAGGATGCCGACCGCCCGGTCACCGGACTCGGCGAGCTTGGCCCGCGTCTCGCCGCGGAACCAGCGCAGCACAAAGCTCCAGAGACGGGAGCCGTCCTTCAGGAAGAAGAACAGCACGATCACCATCAGTACCGTCCCGGTGATCACCTCCGAGGCCACCGAGAGCCCGGTGACCGCGTTGCTCCAGCCGGAGGCACCGAGGAAGTAGTCCCCCGCTTGCGCCAGGGCGGCGTTGACGGTGTCCGCGTCCACAGGTATGGGCACTGGTCCCCCGTGGACGAGGTCCTGCAGTTGCTGCCACCCCGAGGTGGCGGTGCCCGCCAGGTCCTGCCACCCCCCGCGGATACCGAGGACCACACCGGTGATCACGCCGCCGAGCAGGAGGAGCAGGCTGGCGAACACGGTCGCGGCCGCCAGGGTGTTGCTCCAGCCGTGCCGCTCCAGCCACGCCACCGGGGGTCGGACCGCCGAGGCGAGGATGAGCGCGACCAGCACGGCCAGGAGCGCCACCTCTACCGCCAGCAGGGCGCGGACGACGAGCCAGGCCACGACGACGAGCACCAGCAGCTGCGCTCCCCGGATCGCGGCCCGTCCCAGGGCGTCGGTCAACAGCGGAGCGACCACATCCCGGAGGAAGACCTTCTCATCGGCCGGTGGAGCGGCGGGGGACGCAGAGCGGAGACCGTCTTCTCGTCGAGAGGGTCCCTGCGATGCCGGCGAGGCGGGGTCGGGAAGAGCGGGCATGGCAGAGGCTTCCTGGAGATCAGAGCAACCCGGGTGGGACGATGCTACGCCTACCGACCGCCACATTCGATGCCCAGAACGGCCTCCGCCACCCGGTGACCCTGGACCACTGCACCCGTCCCTACACGTCGGCGAGCAGCCCCACCGGGTTCTCGAAGCAGTCGGCCACGAACCGCAGGAACCCGCCGGCCACTCCCCCGTCGCAGATCCGGTGGTCGAACACCAGGGACAGCTGCATCACCTTGCGCACGGCCAGCTGGCCGTCCACCACCCAGGGCCGGTCGATGATCCGCCCCATTCCGAGGATCGCGGCCTCCGGGTGGTTGATGATCGCTGCCGAGCCGTCCGTGCCGAACACTCCGTAGTTGTTGATGGTGAACGTCCCGCCGGACAGGTCCTGCGGGGTGCCCCGGCCGGAGCGGGCCAGCCCGGTGAGCCGGCGCAGTTCCGCATGGAGTTCCCGCGCGCTCATCCGGTGCGCCCCGCGGATCGACGGGACCACCAGGCCGCGCTCGGTCTGCACCGCGAAGCCCAGGTTGACGCCGTCGAAGGACACGATCCGGTGCCCGCCCGCACCGTCCTCCTCGAACCGCTGGGCCAGCGCCGGGAACCGCGCGAGTCCGGCGAGCGCGAAGCGCGAGGCGAACGCCAGCAGCCCGGGCACGTCCTCGTCCCCGCCCGCCTTCATCGACGCCCGCAGATCCAGCAGCGGGGTCACGTCCACGTCCACCCAGATGGTCGCCTCCGGGATCTCCCGGCGCGAGCGCGTCATCGCCGCGGCGGTCACCTTGCGCACCCCGGAGACCTTCTCGACGCCGGACACGGCCAGCCCTGTCC
The DNA here is from genome assembly GCA_029961105.1 of Micrococcus sp. Lineage (GTDB taxonomy): Bacteria > Actinomycetota > Actinomycetes > Actinomycetales > Micrococcaceae > Citricoccus. The sequence continues at coordinate 165,916 of JASBVO010000002.1, forward strand.
GTGCATCGATGTCGACGCTGTCGGCCGGTTCGGGCGCCCAGGAGACCCCCGGGGCCGTTGCGGCCTCCGCGGAGGACTCCGTCCCGGCACCGGGGATCCCGACGGCGGCCATCACGTCCGCGCGCATCACCAGTCCCCCGGGACCCGAGCCGCGCACGGTGGACAGGTCCACCGCGTGGTCGCGGGCGAGTCGGCGCACGAGCGGGTTGACCACGCGCGGGGCCTGCCGCTGGCCGTTGTCCTGCCCGTGGGACGGAGCCCCCGCGGGCGCACCCGCAGGCCGGCCGCCGGTGGCGGTCTCCTCGGCGGCGTGGGTGAACGCCGCGTGCGTTCCCGGGCCGTCGGAGCCCGCGGGTCCGGCACCCCGGGCCGGGGGCGCGGCGACGGCGGTGGGCGGCCCGGCCGCCGCGCCGGAGCCGGAACCCTTCCGCCGCCGGGTCCGGCCCTTGGCCGCACCTCCGGGGGTGCCGTAGCCGATCAGGACGTTGCCGGAGCCGGCGTCGTCCTCGGCCCCGGAGCCGCCCGCGGCGTTCCCGGCCGAGGCGACCACCCCCGCCTCGGCGGCGGCCTCCGGCTGCACGCCGGCCCGTTCCTCCTCGGCATAGGACTGCGCCCCCTCGACCGGGACGGCCCCGGCCCAGTCGGCATCGGTCGGGGTGCCGGCCGAGCCACCGGGGCCGGATCCCGCCGCAGCGTCAGCGGCGCCGATCCCGTCGTCCACGGACACCAGCGGCTTGCCGACGTCCAGCGTCGTGCCGGCCTCGGCGTGCAGGGTGGTCACGATGCCGCCGAAGGGGCTGGGCACCTCCACGAGGGACTTGGCGGTCTCCACCTCGACGATCGGCTGGTCGACGGTCACGGTGTCCCCGGCGGAGACCAGCCAGCGGATGATGTCGGCCTCGGTCAGGCCCTCCCCCAGGTCGGGTAGCAGGAACGTGTGGACGGTCATCTCAGTCCTCCCATTGCAGGTCGTCGACGGCGTCGAGGATGCGGTCCACCGACGGCAGGAAGTGGTGCTCCAGCTTCGGCGCCGGGTAGGGGATGTCGAAGCCGGTCACCCGCAGCACGGGAGTGGCCAGCCAGTGGAAGCACCGCTCCTGCACCCGTGCCGCGATCTCGGCCGCCACCGAGGCGAAGCCGGTCTCCTCGGAGATCACGACCGCCCGCCCGGTCTTCCGGACGGACTCCGTCACGGTGGCGTCGTCGAAGGGGACGATGGTGCGCACGTCCACCACCTCCAGCGAGCGACCCTCCTCCGCCGCGGCGGCGGCCGCGGCCAGGGCGGTGGGCACGGAGGGGCCGTAGGCGATCAGCGTGGCGTCGGTGCCCGTGCGCGCGACGGCGGCCCCGCCGGATTCCAGCGCAGCGCGCGGGTCCGCACCGGCCACGGCACCGGACCGGCCGGCGTCGGGCTCCTCGCCGGTGGCCCCGGACTCGTACTGCGCGCGCAGCGCGTCCAGGTCCACCCGGTCCTTGGCGAAGTAGAGCTTCTTCGGCTCCAGGAAGACGACCGGGTCGTCGGAGTCGATCGCGGCGCGCAGCAGCAGGTACGCGTCCGTGACGGTGGCCGGGGTGACGACCTTCAGCCCCGGGGTGTGCGCGTAGTAGGCCTCCGAGGAGTCGCAGTGGTGCTCCACGCCGCCGATGCCCCCGGCGTAGGGGATACGGATGACGATCGGCATGGCCAGCGCCCCGCGGGTGCGGTTGCGCATCTTGGCGATGTGCGAGGCGATCTGCTCGAAGGCGGGGTAGGCGAAGGCGTCGAACTGCATCTCGATCACGGGGCGCATCCCGTTGATCGCCATGCCCACACTCATCCCGGCGATGCCGGACTCGGCCAGCGGAGTGTCGAAGCAGCGGTCCGCCCCGAAGCGGGCGGCCAGCCCGTCGGTGACCCGGAAGACCCCGCCGAGGGTGCCCACGTCCTCCCCGAAGACCACGACGCCGGCATCGGCTGCCAGCGCATCGGCCAGGGCCGCGTTGAGCGCCTTGGCCATCGTCACCGGCCCGGGCGGGACCGGGGTGGCCGGGGACTCCGGCCGGGCCTGCGGGATGCCTGCGCCGCCGGCCCGCGTGGAGGATTCCCGGGCGGCGTCCACGGCGACCTGGACGTCGCCGGTGTCCTGGGTGGTGTTCATCATGCCTCCTCGCGGGAGAGTTCCTCGGCCAGCTGTGCGGACTGCTCGGCCAGCTGGGGAGTGGGGACGGTGTAGACGTGGGCGAAGAGCTCTTGCGGGTCCGGGGTGGTCTCGCGGTTCATGCCCTCGCGCAGGGCGGCGGCGATCTCCTCGGCCTCCTGCTCGTAGCGGGACTGCAGTTCGTCGGAGAGCAGACCGCGGTCGGTGAGGTAGGTGCGCATCCGCTTGACCGGGTCCCGGGCCAGCCACTCCTGGACCTCGGCATCCTCGCGGTAGCGGGTGGCGTCGTCGGCGTTGGTGTGCGCCTGGATGCGGTAGGTGTGGGCCTCCACCAGCAGTGGACCCGCACCGCCGCGGACCAGGCGGACGCCGCGCTCCAGGACGGCCAGCAGGGCCACCAGGTCGTTGCCGTCCACCCGCTCGCCGGCCATGCCATAGCCCACCGCCTTGTGGGCGAGGGACGGGGCGACGGTCTGGCGGGCCAGCGGCACCGAGATGGCGTACTGGTTGTTCTGGACGAAGAAGATCACCGGCAGGTGGAAGACGGCGGCGAAGTTCAGCGCCTCGTGGAAGTCACCCTCACTCGTGGCGCCGTCCCCGCACAAGGCCACGACCACGGTGTCCTCACCGCGCAGCCGCGCGGCGTGGGCCACCCCGACGGCGTGCAGCAGTTGGGTGGTCAGGGGCGTGGACTGGATGCTGACCCTATGCCGGTGCGGGTCGAAGCCACCGTGCCAGTCACCGCGGAAGATGGTCATGGCCTCCACCGGGTCCACGCCGCGGGAGATCACGGCGACGGTGTCCCGGTAGGTCGGGAACAGCCAGTCCCCCTCCGCCAGGCAGACGGCCGCGGCCACCTGGCAGGCCTCCTGGCCGTGGCTGGAGGGGTAGACGGCCATCCGGCCCTGGCGGACGAGCGCCGAGTTCTGGTCGTTGATGCGCCGACCGGCCACGAGGCGGCGGTAGGCCTCGAGCAGGTCCTCGTCGGCGGGCACGGGATAGTCATGGCCCGGCTCGGCGTCCTGCTCCTCGGCGGACAGGGCCTTCCCGTCCTGGTCCACGATCCGGATCAGGTGACGGGCCGGCAGCATGTAGTCCTCCGGCGTGATGCCGAAGCTGCGGGCGGCCTCGGCGATGTCGGTGCGGACGTCGTCGCTCATCGTTCCTCCTGGACGTTCCCCCGCGAACGGGAGCACTTGCCTGTGCCTCAGGTCACTGCGGTAGTCACTTTGTAGCTACCAGTGTGGATCCAGTCGATGGTTCGTCGCCGCAATCGTGGAGAATCGTGGACAGATTGTCCTCCCGTGCATACTCTGGTGGATGCTTCGGGCGCTCGCCCGGGGCCCGCGGAGCCGAGGCTCCACGGCTGCATCCCACCGCGGCGCCGGCTTGCACCCGGCCCGGGGCCCGTCCACCGCGCTCGGCCCCATACCGGCCCCGCGCCTGACCCGGCCCTGGACCCGGCCTGGCCTGGAGCCCGATCCCGAGGAGGAACGATGGACAAGATGCCGGCACGGATCGATTCCGTGGACGAGCGCATCCTGGCCGAACTGACGAAGGACGGCCGGCAGTCCGTCACCGCGCTCGCCCAGAAGGTCCACATCTCCCGCGCGCACGCCTACGCCCGGATCAACCGGCTCCAGGAGGACGGCGTCATCACCCGGTACAGCGCCGTGGTGGACCCCGTCCGGGCGGGGCTGCGCTCCTCGGCCTACGTCACCCTCAAACTGCGCCAGCACGGCTGGCGGGAGGTGAAGGAGGCGCTGTCCAGGATCCCGGAGGTCCACCACGTCAGCCTGGTCGGCGGGAACTTCGACGTCCTGCTGCTGGTCCGCGCCCGGGACAACCTGGACCTGCGCCGCGTGGTCTTCGACAACATCCAGCCGCTGCCGGCCGTGCTGGACACCACGACGTTCGTGATCTTCGAGGACATGGACACGCGATGAGACATGGACACGCGATGACCGGGGGCGTCGATCCACGGCGCCGGGGGCGGCGAGGTCTTAGGCGTCCGGTCCCGACTCGCGTGCCTGGCGGATCGCGCCGAGCGCCTCGCGCAACTGCTCGATCCAGTCCGCCTCATGCTGGGCGACCAGCCGGACACACCACGCGAGCGCCTCGGAGCGGGATCGTGTGACGCCGGCTTCGACGAGCGTGTCGAGGACCATCCGCTCCGGTTGCCGCAACCGGGTCATGACCGGGACCGACATGTTCGTGAACAACGTCCGGGTCTCCCCGCACTCGGCGCCCCAGGCCACCTTGCGCCCGAACCGCGCCTCCATCTCCTCGGCGATGGTCATGCGCTCGGCCCGGGTGTCCTCCCGGAATCGCTTGATCCGCCCGGCCTCCGCGGAGCGCGCGGAGGACTCGCCCTTGGCGTCCTCGGAATCTGCCGGCCGCATGGGCCTGGGCAGCCGACCGACGACGATGATCTCCTCGCGATCGACCGTGACCACCGGCTCGCCCTCGAACCAGCCGTCGGGAAGTCGCCCTGCCAGCCATCCGCGTACGTTAGGCATACACCAATTACACGATTACACCCTCAGGCCGTCAAGGCTCGCTCGTCCATGAAGGTGCCAGCACTTGGGCGGCACCCACCTCGAGCGGTGCGGACTGTCCCCTCTATCACAGGACGAGGTGAAGTCGGTGACAAAACCCGCGGTTTCGGCGAGGCCGGGGTATTTGCAAGTGTAATCTCGAAGGCATGAAGTCGCCCGAAGCCTCTCGTCCGTCAGCCGCCCGCCGCGCTCCGCGGCGTGGCCGTCGGTCCATCACCACCGCGCCTCCCGGACCGCTGGGCGAGGACATCCTGCTGGCGCGCCACGGCGACCACATCGACCATTTCCGTCAGGACCCGGACGGCAGCCGGACCGTCGCGGTCCTGCACGACGGCGGCACCGACACGGCCCCCAACCACTTCGACGGCGGCGCCGTCCACCTCAGCCCCGTGGACCGCACCCGGCTGCGCCTGGCCGAGCTGTCCTCCGGCACGCACGCCCAGACCCGGCGGGAGATCGGGTTCCTGACCAAGCTCTCCCTGGCGTGGCTCCTCGTCTCCGTCGCGGTCTTCGGCCTGATGATGTGGGGCATCACCACGGCCATGGAGCCCGGAGACCTGCAGATCGTCATGTCCGGACCGCTCGGCGATCCCTCCGGCGGCGTCCCGGCGCCCGACCCGAGCGGTACGGTCGACGGCGGCTGAGCCGCCGGACGACGTCGGGTGCCGCACCGGTCCTCCACTGCCCGCGCCGGCTCAGCGCGCCCCGGTGAACTCCGGCTTGCGCTTCTGCTGGAAGGCGGCGAAGCCCTCGGCGTAGTCCTCAGTCCCGCACAGGTCGGCCTGCGCCCGGTTCTCGCGGGCCATGGAGTCCCACAGGCCCAGCCGCTCGTCGCGGATCTGCGCCACGAGCTCCTTCGAAGCCAGGAAGGCACCCGTGGCGCCGGTGGCGACCTTCGCCACGATCGCCCGGGTGTCCTCGAGCAGCGACTCGGCCGGCATCGTGCGGGAGAACAGGCCGGAGGAGACCGCCTCGGCCCCACTGAACAGTTCCGCGGTGTAGATCAGGTCCAGGGTGCGGTGCGTGCCCAGGCGCTCGGTGAACAACCAGTGACCGCCGGAGTCCAGGGTGGCTCCGAGGTTGGCGAACGGGGAACCGATCTTCGCGTTCTCGGCCACGTAGACCACGTCCGTGGCGATCGCCAGTCCCAGCCCGACGCCCAGGCACGCCCCCTGGACGGCGGCGAAGGTGGGCGCGGGGAAGGCGCTCATGGACTTCAGCAAGGGGGTGACCTTGTCCCCCAGGTAGCCCATCACGTCGTCGTCCGCGGGGGTGACCGCGGAGATGTCCCGGCCCGCGCAGAACCCGCGCCCCTCCCCGCGCAGCAGCAGGGCCCGCACCTCACCTCGGGCGGCGGCGGCAGCGGCGTCGTCGTAGGCACGGCCCAGCTCGGCGAGTGCCTCCTCGTTGAGGGCGTTCATCTTCTGCGGGGCGTTCAGGACCACTTCGGCGATCCCGTCGGTGATGGTCAGGTCGATCATGCGGGCCTCCTGGGCTCGGGGCGGGGTGGGGGGACGTCGGTGTCCCGGGGGGAGGGGGACGGGTCGCCGGACAGCGCCGTCCCCGCCGGGCGCGCCGGCGGGGACGGTCGTGGTCAGGCGTCGAAGCTGAGGACCAGCTTGTCAGAGGTGGGGTGGGACTGACAGGTCAGCACGTAGCCCTTCTCGATCTCATCCTGCTCGAGGGCGTAGTTCTCGTCCATCTCCACGGACCCCTCCACGACCTTGGCGCGGCAGGTGCCGCAGACGCCGCCGGCGCAGGCGAACGGGACGTCCGGGCGTACGCGCAGGGCGGCGTTGAGCACCGTCTCGCGCTGGCCCTTCGGGGACTTCACCTCGCCCTTCAGCCCGTCCAGGGTGAAGGAGATCTCGAAGTTCTCGCCCTGCTCGTCCACCTCGACCGGACGGCCGATGTTCCCCTCCGGGCGGCCCTTCTTCGGGTCACCGGTGGTGAACAGCTCGAAGCGCACCTTGTCCGGGTCCACGTCGAGGTCGGCCAGCTGGTCCCGGACCATCTGCACGAGCTCGAACGGCCCGCACAGGAACCACTCGTCCACGGTCTCCGGCTGAATCACGGTGGACAGCAGGGTGGAGAGCTTCTCGTGATCGATCCGGCCGGACAGCAGCGGGGAGATCCGCTGCTCGCGGGTCAGCACGTGGTGCAGGGCGAAGCGGGACGGGTAGCGGTCCTTCAGGTCCGCCAGCTCCTCGAGGAACATCACGTCCATGGCGGCCTTGTTGGAGTAGACCAGGTCGAAGCGGACGTTCTCGTTGGCGGCCAGCACGGTGCGGGCGATCGCGATCACGGGGGTGATGCCGGAACCGGCGGCCACCGCCACGAAGGTGTGCTCGGTCTCGGTGTCGATCGACTCCGGGTCGTTCAGCCCCGTCATCTTGTGCTTGGAGATGAAGGCGCCGGTCGGGCTCATCACCTCGATGGTGTCCCCGGCGGTGAGGTTCTCGTTGGCCCAGGTGGAGAACAGCCCGCCCAGGTCCCGCTTGATGGCCACCCGGATCTCGCCCGGCTGCGGCTCGGCGCAGATGGAGTAGCTGCGGCGCACCTCGTGCAGGGTGCCCTCGGCGTCCGGCAGCTGCTTGCGCAGGGCCACGTACTGGCCGGGGGCGTAGTCGTAGTCGTCCACCAGGTCCTCGGGGACGGCGAACGTCACCTCCACGGCGTCGGCCGTCAGCCGGCGGACCCCGGCGACCTCGAGTTCGTGGAACGTGGCACGGCGGCGCGCGGGGGCGGTTTCGGTTGCAGTTGCGGTCATGAGAGCACCTTGAAGTAGTCGAAGGGTTCCAGGCAGTCCTTGCAGGAGTACAGCGCCTTGCAGGCCGTGGAACCGAAGCGGGAGATTTCACGCGTGTTCAGCGAATGGCAGCGGGGGCACTTCACGGCCATGCCCAGGGTCACCGTGCCACGGTGCCCCTTGCCGGTGGGCGGGGCGATGCCGTACTCCTGGAGCTTGGCCTTGCCCTCGTCCGTGATCCAGTCGGTGGACCACGCCGGGGACAGCACCCGGTCCACCACGACCTTCTCGTAGCCCTCCGCGGCGAACACGGCCTTCAGGTCCTGTTCGATCACGTCCATCGCCGGGCACCCCGAGTAGGTCGGGGTGATGGTCACGACGACGGCACCCTCGGGTCCCGCGGTCACGTCCCGCAGGATGCCGAGGTCGGCGATGGTCAGCACCGGGATCTCCGGGTCGGTCACCCGCGAGGCGATCTCGTGCAGCCGGCTGGTGGCGGTGGTGGGAACGGTCATGGTGGTCCTCCGTCAGGGGGTCGGCGGTGATTACCAGGTGGCGCCGGGATGCTTGCGCGCCAAGACCTGCATCTCGGCCAGGATGTATCCCAGGTGCTCGGAGTGCTCGCCCCGGCGGCCGAAGCACATCGCGTAGGGGACCTCCGGGACGGCCAGGCCGGCGCGCTCCAGGATGTCGGCGAGGCGGGCATCCCATTCCTCGCGCAGCGAGGACGGGCGCGGGGCCACGCCCTCGAGCTCCTCGTACAGCGGCTCGTCCTGGAACAGCTCCTCCACGTACGGCCACAGCTTCTCCAGGGCCCGGCGCATCCGGCGGGCGGACTCCTCGGTGCCCTGGCCCAGGCGCAAGGTCCACAGCTCGGCGTGCTCGAGGTGGTAGTCGACCTCCTTGAGGGCCTTGGCGGAGATCGCGGCCAGCGTCCGGTCCGAGGACTCCAGCAGGCGGGTGTACAGCAGGTGCTGGTAGATCGCCAGGAACAGGCCGCGGACCGTGGTCTCGGCGAAGTCACCGTTGGGCTGCTCCACGAGGTGCAGGGAGGTGAACTCCTCCTCCTCGCGCCAGTAGGCCAGGTCGTCCTCCGTCTTGCCCCACTTCTTGCCGGCGTAGGTCAGGAAGGACCGGGCGTGGCCCAGCTGGTCCAGGGTGATGTTGCCCAGGGCGATGTCCTCCTCCAGCTCCGGGCCGCGGGAGACCCAGTGGGCGTTGCGCTGGGCGTAGATCAGGGCGTCGTCCCCGAGCCGCAGGGCGTACTGGGCGATCGCCTCGGTGGCCGGGGCGGTGTCCTGCAGCGCGATGTCCTCGGGGCGCAGCGCGTTGCCGGGGGTGACGCGGGTGGCCGAGGCCGTGGCGTCGCCGAAGCTGTCCAGGCTGTGGTCGGTGCCGGTGGAGGTGCTCACAGGTGCTTCACCCCTTCACTCTTGGTGTAGTACGTGGCGTGCCGGTAGTCCTTGCCCTTGGGCGACTCGAACATGGCGTCCTTGGCCTCCGGGTCCGAGGTCATGATGTCCGTCGAGCGCACCACCCACAGGGAGACACCCTCGTTGCGGCGGGTGTACAGGTCCCGGGCGTTGCGCACGGCCATCTCGGCGTCCGGGGCGTGCAGGGAGCCGGCGTGGACGTGGGAGAGGCCGCGCGAGGACCGCACGAACACCTCCCAGAGGGGCCAGCCGGCGGAGGAGGCGTTGTGCTGCGCGTCCTGGGGAGTGCTCATCGTCATGCCACCTGTTCCTTCTGCTCCTGCTGCTTGCGTGCGTAGGCGGCTGCGGCCTCGCGGACCCAGGCGCCTTCCTCGTGGGCCTCGCGGCGGCGTGCCATCCGCTGGGCGTTGCACGGGCCACCGCCCTTGATGACCCGGTTGAACTCATCCCAGTCCAGCTCCATGTGGATCCACTGGCCGGTCTCCTCGTCATAGCGCAGCTCGGGGTCCGGCAGGGTCAGGCCCAGGACCTTGACCTGCTCGGCGATCATGCCGACGAAGCGCTGGCGCAGGTCGTCATTGGAGAACCGCTTGACGTTCCAGGCCATGGACTGCTTGGAGTTCGGCGAGTCGTTGTCCGAGGGGCCGAACATCATCAGCGCCGGGGCGTAGAACCGGTTGATGGCGTCCTGGGCCATCTTCCGCTGGGCCTCGGTGCCGTTGGCCAGCTCCAGCAGGATCTCGAAGCCCTGCCGCTGGTGGAAGGACTCCTCCTTGCAGATGCGCACCATGGCGCGGCCGTAGGGTCCGTAGGAGGCACGGCACAGCGGGACCTGGTTGGCGATCGCGGCGCCGTCGACGAGCCAGCCGATCGCCCCCATGTCCGCCCACGTACGGGCCGGGTAGTTGAAGATCGAGGAGTACTTGGCGCGGCCGGCGAGCAGCTGGTCGTTCAGCGTGTCGCGGTCCGTGCCGAGGGTCTCGGTGGCGGAGTACAGGTACAGGCCGTGGCCGGCCTCGTCCTGGACCTTGGCGATCAGGATGGACTTGCGCTTCAGGCTCGGGGCGCGGGTGATCCAGTTCGCCTCCGGCTGCATGCCGATGATCTCGGAGTGAGCGTGCTGGCTCATCTGCCGGGTCAGGGACTTCCGGTACGCCTCCGGCATCCAGTCGCGGGGCTCGATGCGGGAGTCCTCGGCGATGATCGCGTCGAACCGGGCCTGGCCCTCGGCGTCCTCGGGCGACTGGACGGCGGTCAGGTGCCCGCCGGTTTCCTGGTGTACGGCCATGGTGCCCACCTCATTCTCTGGGAGTTCCTCACAGCGTGAGCGGCCTGCGTCCGGTCACGCCGTCCGTTCATGGTCAGCGTTGCTGCGGTCGTATTTACCGACCGTTCGTTCAGTATATATCCAGTTGGTGTGACGTCGTCAACAGCCCGCGGACGTCACGGCGCCTCGCAACTTGACCTGCATCACATTCTAGGATTACCTAATGATCGTTCAGTCAAGAAAGCGGGAGGGCCCATGACCACGTCCGGCACTGCGTCCGAGGCCGCGCCAGGCAGCACACCAGGGGCGGGCGACCCGGCCCCGGGGAGGCTTGCCGACCGGCATGCCATCCTGGCCGGGGACCACGCCAGTGAGTGGATGGGCATCGAGGTGGACACCGTCTCCGACGGGCACGCCACCATCACCATGACCCTGCGCCAGGAGATGCTCAACGGCTTCGGGATCGCGCACGGCGGGATGGTCTTCGCCTTCGCGGACTCCGCCTTCGCCCTCGCCTGCAACCCGGCAGAGGGCTCGGCGGATACCATCACCGTGGCCTCGGGCGTGGACATCCACTTCCTCAAGCCCGGGATCCCGGGGCGGCTGCTGACCGCCGTGGCCAACCGCCGCCAGCAGTCCGGCCGCAGCGGGATCTACGACATCCAGGTGCTCCAGTCCCTCCCCGAGGGCGGTACCGAGGTCATCGCCGAGTTCCGCGGCCGCAGCCGCACCGTTCCCGCCCGCTGACCCTGCCCCCTCAATCCAACCATCGACCACCGCCAGCACGAATGAGGCCCCAGATGACCGAGACCCTCTCCCCCACCACGTCGACCCCGGGCCTGGACCCGGAGGAGACGATGAGCCGCGACCAGATCGAGTCGCTGCAGCTGGAGCGGCTCCAGCACATGGTCGCCTATGCCTACGACCGCGTCCCGATGTACCAGCAGAAGTACGACGCCGCCGGGGTGCACCCCTCCGACCTGAAGGAGCTCTCCGACCTGGCGAAGTTCCCCTTCACGGACAAGGAGGACCTGCGCAAGACCTACCCCTTCGGGATGTTCGCCGTGCCGCAGGAGGAGGTCGCCCGCATCCATGCCTCCTCGGGCACCACCGGCCGCGCCACCGTCGTGGGATACACGAGGCAGGACCTGACCGACTGGGCCAAGCTCGGTGCCCGGTGCCTGCGCCTGTCCGGCGTCCAGAAGGGCTGGAAGGTGCACAACGCCTACGGCTACGGGCTGTTCACCGGCGGCCTGGGTGCCCACGGGGCGGCCGAGTACCTCGGCACCACGGTGATCCCCATGTCCGGGGGCCAGACCGAGAAGCAGATCACCCTGCTCCAGGACTTCCAGCCGGACGCCATCCTGTGCACCCCCACCTACCTGCTCACCATCGGGGACGCCATGCAGCGCATGGGCCTGGACCCGCGCAAGACCTCCCTCAAGGTGGGCGTGCTCGGCGCCGAGCCGTGGACCGAGGAGATGCGCCACGAGCTGGAGGAGATGTTCGACATCCACGCCTGCGACATCTACGGCCTCTCCGAGGTCATGGGCCCCGGCGTGGCCGGTGAGTCCTACCGCACCAAGGACGGCTGCCACATCTGGGAGGACCACTTCCGCCCCGAGATCCTCGACCCCTTCGATGAGACGAAGGTCCTGGGCGACGGCGAGCCCGGCGAGCTGGTCTTCACCGCGCTGACCAAGCAGGCCCTGCCGATCATCCGCTACCGCACCCACGACCTGACCCGCCTGATGCCCGGCACCGAGCGCCCCGGCCACCGCCGCATGGGGCGCATCACCGGGCGCTCCGACGACATGATCATCCTGCGCGGGGTCAACCTGTTCCCGAGCCAGATCGAGGAGCTGGCCCTGAAGGTGCCGGGGCTGTCCCCGCACTTCCAGCTGGAGATCACCCGCCCGGGCCGCATGGACCAGCTGGCCGTGAAGATCGAGCGCCGCACTGACTGCACCTCCGAGCGGGCCACCGCCGCCGCCACGGAGCTGCAGAAACTCATCAAGATCCACGTGGGCTCCTCATGCAGGATCGACGTCGTGGAGCCGGAGTCCCTGCCCCGCTCGGTCGGTAAGCTGAAGCGGATCCACGACCTGCGCAACCTCTGAGTCGTGTCCACCGACCCTCCCCCGGGGACCCACGAGGTCCCCGGGGGTCGGCTGTACCCCCAGGAGTCACCAGTGACCACCGCGTCGAAGGCCCCGTCCACCCCCCGCCGGGGACGGCCCGGCTACGACCAGGAATCCGTCCTGACCGTCGCCGTACAGGTGTTCAACCGCCACGGCTATGACGCCACCTCGATGGGCATGCTCGCCGAGGAACTGGGCGTCAGCAAGTCCGCGATCTACCACCACGTACCCTCCAAGGGGGACTTGCTGCGGCTGGCCCTGGACGAGGCACTGGTCCCGCTCGAGGCCATCGGCGACCACGAGCAGGCCGCCACGGGCACCTCGATCCAGCGGCTGGAGTTCATGCTGCGCTCCACCATCCGGGTGCTGCTCGAGCGCCAGCCCTATGTGACCCTGCTGCTGCGCCTGCGCGGCAACACCGAGGTCGAACGGCAGGCGCTGGAGCGCCGCCGTGCGGTGGACCGCAAGGTCACCGACCTGATGATCACGGCGCAGCGCGACGGGAAGGTGCGCGCCGACGTCGAGCCCCGCACCACCACGCGCCTGATGTTCGGCATGATCAACTCCCTCGTGGAGTGGTACCGGCCCGGCGGGCCGGCCACGCCGCAGGAGGTCGAGGAGAACGCGATCGCGATGATCGTGGACGGGCTGCGCGCCCGCGACTGACGGGCGAGGCCGTCCGCGGCAGGGGTAGTCCCGGAGATCGGTGAGAAGCAGCCCCCCGGCCGGATCCCGGAGGGATGATTCCAGCCAACCGCCGAGAGTCGGAACGACACGGATCGCCAGGGAATCGCCCGTGACGGCAACACGCCAACAGGCCGCCCCTCATGTGAGGGGCGGCCTGTTGGCGTCCGGCCCGGCGCCGGCGGGCCGTCCGGGTCAGTCGGTCCAGTTCTTGTAGGTGGTGTCTTCCTTCTCCACCAGGGTCAGCACGTCGTAGGTCGCCACGATCTCATCGCGCTGGTTGTGGATGACGGCGTCCCACGCCACCTCGCCATACTCGTCGGTCACGCGCGGGGTGATCTTCTTGGCGGTCAGGGTGATCCGGATGGAGTCCCCGGCGGCCACCGGGGTGATGAACCGCAGGTTCTCCAGGCCGTAATTGGCCAGCACCGGCCCCGGTGCCGGCTCCACGAAGAGTCCGGCGCCCCAGGCCACCAGCAGGTAGCCGTGGGCCACGGTGCCCGGGAAGAACGGGTTGGCCTCGGCGGCCTTCGGGTTCACGTGCGCGTAGAAGGTGTCCCCCGTGGTGTTCGCGAAGGCGGTGATGTCCTCCTGCGTGACCTGGCGCAGGTCCGAGGCCAGGGCGTCGCCGATGCGCAGCTCGGCCAGGGACTTGCGGAACGGATGCACGTTGCCCGGCTCGGCGCCGTACCTCTCGGAGCCGGCGATCCGCCGGTCGGCACCGGTCTGCCACACCCCGGTCACGGCGGTGAGCAGGTTCGGGGAGCCCTGCAGGGCGGTGCGCTGCATGTGGTGCTTGACGGAGCGGATACCGCCGAGCTCCTCGCCACCGCCGGCCCGGCCCGGGCCGCCGTGCACCAGGTGCGGGACGGGTGAGCCGTGACCGGTCGAGGTCTTCGCGGTCTCGCGGTTGAGCAGGTGGACGCGGCCGTGGTGGCCGGCAATGCCGACGGTCAGCTCCCGCGCCACGTCGGGGTCGTTCGTGCAGACGGTCGCCACCAGCGAGCCGGAACCGCGGGCGGCCAGGCGGATCGCGTCGGCCAGGTCGGTGTAGCCGACCAGCGAGCTGACCGGCCCGAAGGCCTCGCGGGAGTGGAGCACCTCGTTCTCGGAGTCGGCCCAGGTCAGCAGCAGCGGGGACATGAAGGCCCCGCCCTCCACCACGGCATCCTCGCCGCTGGCGGTGCGCACCGTCGGGGCGTCCAGGCTGCCGTAGGCCAGCTCTCCGCCGGCCGCGAGCATGTCCTCCACGGCCTCGCGCACCCCCTGCAGCTGCCCCAGCGAGGCGAGCGCGCCCATGGTGACGCCCTCGGCCCGCGGGTCACCGACGACCACGCGCTGCTCGATCCGGTCCGCGATGGCCCTGGCCACGGCCTCGCGCTGCGCCTCGGGGACGATGGTGCGGCGGATGGCGGTGCACTTCTGGCCGGCCTTGACGGTCATCTCGGTGACCACGGCCTTGACGAAGGCCTCGAACTCCGGGGTGCCCTCCACGGCGTCGGGGCCGAGGATCGCGGCGTTGAGCGAGTCGGTCTCGGCGGAGAACCGGACACCGCCGGAGATGACGTTCGGGTGGGACTTCAGGGACTGGGCGGTGGCCGCCGAGCCGGTGAAGAGCATCATGTCCCGGTAGTCCATGACGTCCAGCAGGCCGCGGGCCGAACCGGAGATCAGCTGCAGGGAACCGGCCGGCAGGATCCCGGACTCGACCATCAGCCGCACGGCGGCCTCGGTGACGTAGCCGGTGGGGGTGGCGGGCTTGACGACGGTCGGCACGCCGGCGATGAACGCGGGGGCGAACTTCTCCAGCATGCCCCAGACCGGGAAGTTGAACGCGTTGACCTGCACGGCCACGCCGGGGATGCGGGTGTAGACGTGGGTGCCGATGAAGGAGCCGTCCTTGGACAGCGGCTCGATCCCGCCGTCCTGGATGACGTTGGAGTTCGGCAGCTCGCGGCGGCCCTTGGAGGAGAAGGTGAACAGCACGCCGATGCCACCGTCGATGTCCACCATGTTGTCCACCTTGGTGGCACCCGTGCGGTGGGACAGTTCGTAGAGTGCCTGGCGGTGCTCGTTCAGGTAGAGGGCGAGGTCCTTGAGCTTCAGGGCGCGCTCGTGCAACGTCAGGGCACCGAGCTCGCGCTGGCCCACGGTGCGCCCGTGCTCCAGGACGGCGGCCAGGTCCAGGCCCTCGGCGCCGTAACGGGCCAGGGCCTCGCCGGTGCTGGCGTCCAGGACATCGGTGGTGCGGGAGCCCTCCTGCGGGGTCCACCACTGGTCGAGGACGTAGCTGGGGACGGTGGGCGCGGCGGTCTGCGTGGTCATCCGGGCTTACCTTTCTGAACGATCGGTCAGTATTGTTGATCAGCCTAACAGGGACATGTCCTGCGTCACAGGGTCGGCCCCCGGGTCGGGAGCCACGGGGGCACGACGGCGGCGGCCCGACCCCCGGGGGCCGGGCCGGACTGCCGCTCAGCTCCAGTCGAAGAAGCCCTTGCCGGTCTTGCGGCCGAGCTCGCCGCGGGCGACCTTGTCCCGCAGGATCTGCGGCGGGGCGAAGCGCTCGCCCAGGGTCGAGGCGAGGTACTCGGCGATGCCCAGGCGCACGTCCAGGCCCACGATGTCCGTGGTGCGCAGCGGACCGGTGGGGTGCTTGTAGCCCAAGACCATGGCGTTGTCGATGTCCTCGGGGCTGGCCACGCCCTCCTCGACCATCCGCATGGCCTCCAGGGCGATGGCCACGCCGAGGCGGGAGGAGGCGAAGCCCGGGGCGTCGTTGACCACCACGGCGGTCTTGCCCAGTCCCGCGGTCCAGGACCGGGCCGCGTCCACCAGTTCCGGTGCGGTCTGCTCGCCGATCACGACCTCGACCAGGGTGGAGGCCGGCACCGGGTTGAAGAAGTGCAGCCCGAGGAAGCTCGCCGGCCGGTCCAACTCCTTCGCCAGTCCGGTCACGGACAGGCTCGAGGTGTTGGAGGCCAGCACCGCGCCGTCGCCCAGGTGCCGCTCCACCGCGCGCAGGGACTCGACCTTCAGGTCCCAGTCCTCGGGCACCGCTTCGATGACCAGCTCGCGGTCGGCGAAGTCCTTGCGGTCCACCGAGACGGTCAGCCGCTCCAGGATGGCGTCCAGGTTCCCGTCCAGCACGCCGCGTTCCAGAGACGTGGCCGTGGAGGACTCCACGCGCTCCCGGGCGGCTTCCGCGGCGGCCTCGTCCCGTTCCACGACGACGACGTCGGCGCCCTTGATGAGGAAGGCGTGGGCGATCCCGGCACCCATCCGCCCACCGCCGAGCACGCCGACGGTGGTGGGCACGCGGGCCGGGGGCTCGGTGGGGCTGGCGGGCGCGGACGCCCCGGTGGAGTCGGTCATGGGTCTACTTCCTGTTCTGCTGGTCGGCGGTCGGGGAGGCCTTCGCGTTCTTCTTGTCGAGGAAGGCCTGCATGCGGTCGAACTTCGCCTGGGACTCGAAGAGCATGCCCTGGGCCAGGGTGTCGATCACGGGATGGACCTCCCGCGGGGTGTGGAACACGGACTTGGTGATGCGCACCGCCAGCGGGTCCTGGGCGGCGATCCGGTCGGCCAGCGCGTGGGCGGCGTCCATCAGTTGCTCCGGCGCGACGAGCTCGGTGATGAGCCCGGCCGCCAGGCACTCGGCGCCGGTGAGGACCTTGCCGGCCAGCAGGATCTCCTTGGCCAGCGGCTCCCCCACCAGTTCCCTCAGCCGCCAGGTGGCGCCGGCGGCGGCCATGATCCCCAGGTTCGTCTCGGGGTTGCCCATCCGCAGGGCCTCGGTGCCGATCCGGAAGTCGGCCGCGTAGGCCAGTTCGGCCCCGCCGCCGAGGGCGTAGCCGTCCAGGGCGGCGATCACCGGCATCGGCAGCTTCGCGATCCGGTCGAAGATGGTGGAGTTGATCCCGGCCAGGGCGTCGTCCCGGCGGCGTTCGCGGAGCTGGGCGATGTCCGCGCCCGAGGCGAAGATGCCCTTCGTCCCGGCCTCGGCTTCCGAGGGCGTCCCGGTGAGGATGAGCACCTTCGGTGCGGCCTCCAGGTGGGCGCAGACGGCGTGCAGCTCGTCCACCATCGCCTGGTCGATCGCGTTGCGGACCTCGGGCCGGTGCAGCCGGGCGACCAGGCGGTCCTCGCGCTCCTCGACCACCAGCGTGGTGAACCCGTCGGTCTCCAGGATCTGGGTGATCGTCATCAGACCGCCTCCACCAGCAGGGCCGAGCCCTGCCCGACGCCCACGCACATGGTCGCCAGCCCGCGGGCCCCCGCGGAGGCCTCACGCTCGAGGCGGCCCAGCAGGGTGATGACGAGCCGGGACCCGGAGGAGCCGAGCGGATGTCCGAGGGCGATCGCGCCGCCGTCGTTGTTCACGATCCCCGCGTCCAGCCCCAGCTCACGCATGCTCGCCAGGGACTGCGAGGCGAACGCCTCGTTGAGCTCGACGGCGGCGAGGTCGCCGACCGCGGTGCCGGTGCGTTCCAGCACCTTGCGGGAGGACGGGACCGGGCCCATGCCCATGACCTCGGGGGCCAGCCCGGCCGAGGCGCCGGCCAGGATGCGGGCGCGCGGGGCCAGGCCGTACTTCTCGACGGCGGCCTCGGAGGCGACGATGATCGCGGAGGCACCGTCGTTGAGCGTGGACGCGTTGCCGGCGGTCACCACGGAGCCGCCCTTGACCACGGGACGCAGCCCGGCCAGGACCTCGGCGGTGGTGCCGGGGCGCGGCCCCTCGTCCGTGTCCACGATCGTCTCGGCGCCCTTGCGGCCCGTGACGGTCACCGGGACGATCTCCTCGGCGAAGCGGCCCGCCTCGATGGCGGCCAGGGCGCGCTCATGGGAGCGCACGGCGAAGGCGTCGCAGTCCTCACGGGAGGTGTTGTAGACCCGCGCGACCTCCTCGGCCGTCTCGGGCATGGAGTAGGTGGCCTTGCCGCCGCGGGAGTACTCGCCCGAGAGGAAGGCGGGGTTGGTGAAGCGCCAGCCGATGGAGGTATCGAACACCTCGCCGGGCTTGGCGAAGCCCTTGGCCGGCTTCTCCATCACCCAGGGGGCGCGGGACATGGACTCCACGCCGCCGGCGACCACGACGTCCGCGGCACCGGCCTGGATCATGTGCGAGGCCATCTGGATGGCGCTCATCCCGGAGGCGCACAGGCGGTTGACGGTGATCCCAGGAACGTGGTCTGGGTAGCCGTTGAGCAGCCAGGCCATGCGGGCCACGTTGCGGTTCTCCTCACCGGCGCCGTTGGCGTTGCCGTAGATCACCTCGTCCACCACGTCCGGGGCCAGTCCGGCGCGCTCGACGGCGGCGCGAATCGTCAGGGCGGCCAGGTCATCAGGGCGGACCGAGGACAGGGCACCTCCGTACCGGCCCACCGGGGTGCGGGCACCGCCGACCAGGAATGCTGCAGTCATGGGACTCCGTTCGGGACAACGTCTCAGGGGCGACGACCGATTTACCGACCGATCGTTCACCTACAGTATTCCGCGTCACACCGGGTGGGGCAAACAGATGACAGGCCCCGCGTGGACGCGCGCCCGTCCGGCATCCTCGCGAGGCCCGTTCGGCACGCGCCCGGGGCAGCCCGGAGCCACGCCGCCACCCGGCGGCCATCCGAGGCCGTCCGGGGCCGTCCGGAGGATCGGATCCCCCTCGTTAACGACATCTGGCGGTCGAATCCGCCCCGAAGACCCCGGATTCCGGGGTGCCCCTGGGGCGGATTCGACCGCCAGTCGCCTCAGCCGCTCAGGCCATGGCCTGGGTCTCCACGTTGGCCTTCGTCGGCACCTTGCGGTCCGAACCCTCCTGGAGGACGAGCGGGTAGATGCCGTCGGCATCGTGCGTCTCGCGACCGGTCACGGGCGGGTTGAAGACACAGGCCATGCGCAGCTCGGTGGTCGCGCGGACCGTGTGCTTCTCGTGGCCGTCGAGCAGGTACATGGTGCCGTCCCTGAGCTCGTGCACCTCACCGGTCTCCTCGTTGGTGAGGGTGCCCTCGCCCTGCACGCAGTACACGGCCTCGATGTGGTTCGCGTAGTGGAAGGTCGAGGTGGTACCGGCGTAGATGACGGTGTCATGGAAGGAGAAGCCGACGCCCTCCCCGGCCAGGACCATGCGGCGGGAGCGCCAGGTCTCGGACTGGATGTCGCGGTCGGTGTCGTTCAGGTCGTTCAGGTTGGTCACCAGCATGGTGGTTCCTTTCGTCAGCGTGGGTTACGAGAGCGCTACGTTGCGAGACACGCCGTGGGCGGCACCGCGCAGCGCTCTCGTAACTCAGGAGGTCATGGGAGGGGAGGGCTCAGACGCCCGCGAGCTCGCGGGCACCGGCACGGTAGTCGACGTCGGCACCGGTCACGGTGGCCACGGCGTCGGCGATGATGCCCAGGCCGCGCTCGAGCTCGGCCCGCGGGGTGGTGAGGGCCGGCATGACCTTGAGGACCTCGTCGTCGGGACCGGAGGTCTCCACGAGCAGGCCGTTCTCGAACGCCTTGGCGGCGACCTTGCCGGCCACCTCGACGTCCTCGAAGCGCACGCCGGCGAGCAGTCCGCGGCCGCGGACCGAGGCGCCCTCGACCGAACCGGCGATCTGTTCCAGTCCGTCATGCAGGGTCGAGATGGCCTCGGCCAGCTGGCCCAGCTGGAAGGTGTCGTCCGCCCAGAACTCCTTCAGGGCGGCCGTGGCGGTGACGAAGGCCAGGTTGTTGCCGCGGAAGGTGCCGTTGTGCTCGCCCGGAGACCAGATGTCCAGCTCGGGGCGGAACAGGGTCAGCGCCATCGGCAGGCCGAAGCCGGAGATCGACTTGGAGACGCAGACGATGTCCGGGGTGAAGCCCGCCTCTTCGAAGCTGAAGAAGGTGCCGGTCCGGCCGCAGCCGGCCTGGACGTCGTCGACGATCAGCAGGATCTCGTGCTTGGCGCACAGCTCGGACAGCCCCCGGAGCCATTCCAGGCGGGCGGCGCGCACGCCCCCCTCGCCCTGCACGGTCTCCACGATGATCGCGGCGGGCTTGTCCACGCCGGAGCCGGAATCCTCCAGGACCCGCTCCAGCCACAGGAAGTCGGCGGTCTCGCCGTCGAAGTAGTCGTCGAACGGGATCTTCGAGCTGTTGGTCAGCGGGATGCCGGCGCCCTTGCGCTTCATGGAGTTACCGGTCACGGACAGCGACCCGAGGGTCATACCGTGGAACGCATTGGTGAAGGACAGGATGTGCTGGCGTCCGGTCACCTTGCGGGCCAGCTTGAGGGCGGCCTCCACGGTGTTGGTGCCCGTGGGGCCGGGGAACATGACCTTGTAGTCCAGCCCGCGCGGCTCCAGGATGACGTCCTTGAAGGTCTGCAGGAACTCCCGCTTGGCCGGGGTCATCATGTCCAGCGAGTGCACCACGGCATCGCTGGCGAGGTACTCAGCCGCGGCGGCCTGCAGCTTCGGGTGGTTGTGCCCGTAGTTCAGGGCGCCGGCACCGGAGAAGAAGTCCAGGTACTCGGTGCCGTCCTCGGCGGTCTGGATGCAGCCCTTGGCATGCGTGAAGACGGTGGGCCAGCCACGGCTGTAGCTGCGGACCTCGGACTCTACGGTGCTGAAAACGGTGGTATCCATGATGTCTCCCTTTCGGATGGGGTGGACCTGGGCCCCGGCGAGGGGCCCGATCCGGTGGAGGTATTCGGTGTCGTGCCCGTCCGGGTACATCCGGTCGGTGAACAGTGGCGTGACCTCGCGGCCCGCGCCGTGGCGTTCGGCAAGCCGGGTGAACAGCGCAATGGAGGCCTCGTTGTCCGCGGTGATCGTGGTCTCCACGGCCTCGGCGGAGGTCCGGGTGACGAGCTCGTCCAGCATCCGGGATGCGAGCCCGCGGCCGCGGGCCGCCTCGGCCACGGCGACCTGCCACACCATCAGGGTGGTGGGTGACTCGGGCCGCAGGTAGCCGGTCACGAAGCCGACCGGCTCGCCATCGAGCTCCGCGATCACGGAGGTGTCAGCGTAGTCCCGGCACCAGAGCAGGTAGGCGTAGGAGGAGTTGAGGTCCAGGACCTTGGAGTCCTTGGTCATCTGCCACAACGCCGCACCATCGGCGGTCTGCGGGGGGCGAAGCGTGAGGCTTCTCGGACGGGTGGTCAGTGGTGTGTCTGCATCAGCTGCCATCGGTTCCAACCTAACGAGCTGAGTTTCGATTTCAACCCGGGATCCCCCGAATCCCGGGGTTTCAGGGCCGCCAGGCGGTGGCAGCCCGCGGTCGGGCAGAGGGCCGACTTCCCCGAGTTGGCGCGGTTGCTCGGGCAAACGCTCAGTACCCGAACGACCGGTCAGGGATCTTTATCATTTCGTTACATTAGGGCTCTCGGCGCGGCCCCGGATATCGCGCCGAGGACGACACACGAGCACTCCCGGGAGAGCCTCCGCTACATTGCTGGGATGACCGCACCCCGTTCGGACCCCAACCTGGCGACATCCCCCCTGGGCACCGACACCCTCGAGACCCGCTCCGGCGCCGACGGCAGGAGCGGCAGCCGGGGCGGCCGGCCGGAACTCGTGCTGGGCCGGATGGAACAGTTGATGCGCGTGCGGCTGCTCCGGGACCCGCACGCGGGGCGGCAGTGCGCCCGGACGGGCACGATGACGACCGGCCCCTGGGTCCTGGACCCGGACGGCCGCCCCTTCAGTGCCGCAGCGGCGGTGATCATGGACAACACGCTGGCCACGTCCCTACACGCCTCGGAACCTCACCTGCAGTGGATCGTCACCACGGAACTCACGCTGAACGTCCTGCGGCCGCTGCCCGCGGACGGCACCGTCCTGGAGTCCCGGACCCGAACCCGGGCGGCCGACGGCACCGGCGGGATGGCCTCGGGGACCCTGGTGGGCACGGACGGCACGGAGTACCTCCAGGCGACGGGCTGGTTCCAGGGCGTCGAGGGGAACGATCCGGCCGCCGTCGCGCACTTCACCGCCATGGCCGGCCTGCCGCTGGGACCGGACACCGAGGTCCCCCTGGGCCGGCTCCTCGGTGCCCAACCCACGACGCCGGCCCCGCCCGCCGGGCGACCAGAGGTCACCGACGACTTCGGGGCCGGTTGGGGCTTCGACCGCAAGGACGAGCTGCGCAACCCGCACGGGGCCGTCCACGGCGGGGCGCTGAGCATGATGGCGGCCCTGGCCGCCCAGCAGGCCATGCCCGACCGGTCAGGGTTCGAGCTTCAGTCGCTGCGGGTGTTGTTCCTGCGCCCCGCCGGCGGCGAGATCGCCTCACGCGTCCGGGTCCGGCATGCCGGGCGATCGTTGCGCATCGTGCAGGTGGAGCTGTTCGGCGCCGCGAACGGGCCGGGCGCCAAGCCGTTCGTGCAGGCCGAGGCGGTGTTCCGCCCGGCCTGCTGACGCCACGTCAGGCGGCCTGCTTGGCCGTCTCCCGCTGGGCCTTCGCGTCCTTGCCGCGGTCCAGCCCGAGGTCCTTGAGCGGGGTGCCCTCGATGGCCTGGGCCATGACGTCCTCGGCCTCCAGCGGAGTGACGTCCAGGACGATGGCCACCTCGGCGGCGAGCATCTCCACGGCCTCGCGGTGCAGCATCCGCTCGGCCATGGACAGTTCCTTCTCGGCCTCGCGGCGGTGCAGGTCGCGGACGACCTCCGCCACGCGGGGCAGGTCACCGGTGGCCAGCTTCTCCTGGAAGGCCTTGATCCGGCGCGACCACTGCTGCTCGACGTGCTCGCTCGGCTTGGCCAGCAGGGACATCAGCTTGCGCACGGTGGTGTGGCTGCTGACATCACGGACGCCGATCTCCTTGATCCCCGACTCCGGGACGGAGATGCGCAACCCCTTGTCCTGGATCTCCAGATCCACGTACGCCACGTCCTTGCCCTTCAATTGCCGCACCTGGCGGTCGAGGACGACCGCGGGTCCGTGGTGGGGGTGGACGACGAACTGACCGGGAACCAGACGCATGGGTGGGGTACACCTTTCTCGAGACAAGACCAAACCGATGCACGGCGGCGGCAAAACGCGCTTCCGGGAATTTGGCCAATTCATTTTCTCATTTTTGAGGACATAAATCAATTCGACTCAATGCACCCGGGCGTTTCTCCCACGCTCAGGCCGAGGGGTCGTCTACCATCACCGCCGGCCGTGACAGCAGCGGACTGTCCTCGGCGAAGTCCCCGGCCTCGTGCCGGAACCGGGCGAGGATGCCGTTCAGCGCCTGCACGTCGTCCGGCGGCATGCCCAGTTCCGCGAAGACTTCGCGGTTGAGCGCCCGTGCCGCCTGCAGGGCCAGGTCGCGGCCCTGGGGGGTGATCGCCACCAGGTTCGCCCGTCCGTCGGTGGGGTGGGGCTGGCGCACGACCAGGCCGGCACGTCCCAGCCGCTCCACGGTGTTGGTGACGGACGTCGGGTGCACCTGCAGCCTGCTCGAGGCCTTGGCCAGGGGCAGGGCGCCGGTCTTGGAGAAGCCCAGCAGCGTCAGCATCTCGAACCGGGCGAAGGTGAGGTCCAGCGGCCGCAGGACGGCGTCGATCCGCGCCATCAGGATCTGCTGGCTGCGGAACAGGGCGGTCACGGCGGCCATGCCGTCGGCGGCCTCACCCCAGCCGTGCTGGGTCCAGTGGCGATGGGCCTCCCCCACCGGGTCGGTCCTGAGTGGCTCCCTCATGGTCTGGGCCCCGCCCCGATGCCGTTCACCCCGTCCCGGATCGCCGTGCCGGGGGGGTCCCTGCGCGGGCGGGCGGACTCGCGGCCGCCGTTCCAGGTGAACTGCGGGGCCTGCTTGGACAGGAAGGCCCGGATCCCCACCTCGGCGTCACCGGCCTCGGCCATGCGTTCCTGCCAGTGATCGCTCGCCGCCTGCAGGTCCGCGCTGCCGGCGGCCACCACGTCCACGATGTCCTTCATGGCCTGGATCGACAGCTGGGAGCGGGAGGCCAGCCGGCGGGCGAAGTCGGCCACCTCATCCCAGAAGGCCGCCGCCGGGTGGACGGCCTGGACCAGTCCCAGGGCGCGTGCCCGCTCGGCGTCCACGAAGTCCCCGCTGAACAGCAGGTACTTGGCCGTGGCGGGGCCGGCGATGCGGACCAGTCGCTCGATGCCGGCCACCGGGTACACGATCCCGATCTTGGCCGGCGTGATGCCGAAGGTCGCGTCCGAGGAGGCCAGGCGGATGTCACAGGCGGCGGCGATCTGCCACGCCCCACCCAGGCAATAGCCCTCGACGGCGGCGATGGTCGGCTTGTGCAACTGGGCCAGGGCCGCCTCGCCCCGGGCGACGGCGCCGCCGTCGTGGCGCCCCGATTCCTCGTTCTTCAGGATGCTGTCCAGATCGGAGATGTCCGCCCCGGCGGAGAAGTCTCCTCCGTCCCCGCGGACCACCACCACCCGGACCTGCGGGTCGTCGGCGAGGTCCCGGCAGACCGGGACGAGCCCGAGCCACATCTGCTCGGTCATCGTGTTCCGCCGACCGGGATTGGACAGGGTGATCGTGGCGATGGCGCCCGACCTGGAGACCCGAACGGTGCCCCCGGACCGGCGCGTACCGCCCGTCGCCCCTTCCGCCCGCGGGGCCTGCCCCGCCGCCGGTGCCGCACCGCTCATGGGTGCTCCGTCCCGGCCGGCGCCCCGGCCTGCGCCACGGCCTCCTGCTGGGCCGGGTCCTGCTGGGCGGCGTCCGGCTGCGTGGTCTCCCGCACGATCCCCGCCGCGACCAGTCCGGCGATCTGGTCCTCGTCCAGGCCAAGCCGCTCCAGGACGGCGCGGGTGTCCTCGCCGAGGGCCGGCGGGGCCTTGCGCACGC
Source organism: Micrococcus sp. (assembly GCA_029961105.1). Taxonomy (GTDB): domain Bacteria; phylum Actinomycetota; class Actinomycetes; order Actinomycetales; family Micrococcaceae; genus Citricoccus. Next base: position 190,668 of record JASBVO010000002.1, read on the forward strand.
CGGCGGGGACCCCGTCCACGCTCAGGGGGCCGCGCAACAGCGGCAAGGGCGACCCGTCGATCCGCTGCACGTGCTGCACCATCTGCAGGGCCTGCACCTGCGGGTCCTCGAAGGCCTGCGCATAGGTGTAGATCGGCCCGGTCGGGATGCCGGCGGCACGGAACTCCTCGATCCACTCCAGCCCGGGCCGGTGCTGCAGCCTCTCCTCGATCAGCCGGGCCAACTCCTCACGGTTCTCGGAGCGGTCTCGGCCGATGGCGAACCGCGGGTCGTGCTCGAGCTCGGGGGCATCGAGGATCCGGCAGAAGGTCTTCCAGTGGGCCTGGTTGCCGACGGCGATGATCGCGGGGATGTCCGCGGTGCGGAACACCCCGTAGGGGGCCAGCACCGGGTGGTTGTTGCCCTGCGGCACCGGGACGGCGCCGGTGGACAGGTAGTTCTGCCCCTGGAACGCCGAGACGGCCAGCCCGGCCTCGAGCAGCGAGGTGCCCACCTGGTGGCCACGTCCTCCATGGGCGGCGCGGCCGGCGAGCGAGGCACAGACCCCGACGGCGGCGAACACTCCCGCGTACAGGTCCATCACCGGCACGCCCACCCGGGTCGGGGTGTCGGCATCGGGGCCGGTGACGGACATCAGCCCGGACATGCCCTGGGCGACCTGGTCCAGCCCGGCGGCCTGCGCCAGCGGTCCGGTGGCGCCGAAACCGGAGACCGAGGCGATCACCAGCCCCGGGTTCGCCTCCCGAAGCCGCTCGGGGTCCAGGCCCATGGTGGCCAGGACCCCGGGGCGGAAGTTCTCCACCAGCACGTCGGCCGAGACGGCGAGGTCCCAGAGCAACGTCCGGCCCTCCTCGACGTAGAAGTCGACGGCGATCGACTCCTTGTTCCGGTTCGTCGAGTCGAAGTACAGCGAGTGGTCTCCCTCGAAGGGCGGCCAGGTCCGGGTGGAGTCCCCGCCCTTGACCGACTCCACCTTGATGATCCTGGCCCCGAGGTCACCGAGCAGGGCCGTGCAGTACGGCCCGGCCAGGGCCCGGGAGAGGTCCATGACGGTGATCCCGTCCAGCGGCAGCCGGCCGGGCTGTCCGGCGGCCCCCGCGCCGGGGTCCACGATGTCGGAGTGATCGGCGCTCATGGTCAGCCCCGCAGCCTGACGTTGATCTGCTTGATCTGGGTGAAGCCCTCCAGCATGCCCTCCAGCGAGGCCTCACGGCCCATCCCGGACTGCTTGTAGCCGCCATAGGACTGGCCCACGACCTGCCCGCCGCCCTGGTTGACCTGGACCCATCCGGACTCGATCCGGTGCGCGGTGTTCAGGGCATCGTCCAGGTCGTGGGTCCAGACGTAGGCGGCCAGGCCGTAGTGGGAGTCGTTGGCCATCTTCACCACCTCGTCCATGTCCTTCCACTTGATGGCCACCAGCACTGGCCCGAAGATCTCCTCCTGGGCCAGCCGGAAGTCATTGCGGGCACCCCCGAAGATGGTCGGCAGGTGGTAGTAGCCCTCGGTCAGCGGGCCCTCGGTGGGCGCGTCGCCACCCAGCACCGTCGTCAGGTCCGGGTTGTTCCGGCCGTCCTCCAGGTAGCCGGAGATCTGGTCGAACTGGCTCTGGTTGATCACCGCGCCCATGTCCGTGGCCTCCTCCAGCGGATCACCGACCACCAGGGCCCCCAGCCGTGCGGAGAGCTTCTCGAGCATCTCGTCATAGATGTCCTCATGCAGGAACAGCCGCGAGCCGGCCGTGCAGGACTGTCCCTGGCGGGTGAAGCGGGAGGACAGCAGCAGCCCGTCGAGGATGCCCTCGTCCTCGACCGCGTCCGGGAACACGATGGAGGGGTTCTTCCCGCCCAGCTCCAGGGACAGGTGCGCCAGGCGCTCGGAGGCCTGCGCGGCCACGCCGCGGCCCACCTCGGTGGACCCGGTGAAGGAGACCTTGTCCACCCCGGGGTGGGTGGACAGGGCATTGCCAATCACCGAGCCGCGCCCGGTCAGGGAATTCACGACGCCGGCCGGCACGTGCCGCTGGCAGACCTGGGCCAGGTACTGGATCGTCAGCGGCGCATCGTCGGCGGCCTTGAGGATCACGGTGTTGCCCGCGGCCAGGGCCGCGGGAACCTTGAACGCGGCGATCATCAGCGGGGAGTTCCACGGCAGGATGCAGGCGACCACGCCGAGGGGCTCACGCCGCGTGTACTGCAGCTGCTGGTCCCCGGCGGGAAGGGTCACGCCCTTGGACTCACCCGCCACCCCGGCGAAGTAGCGGAACAGGGACACCAGCGTGGTGACCTCCGGGCGGGCCTGGGTGCGCAGGGCGTTGCCGGTGTCCAGGGCGGTCAGCCTCGCGAACTTCTCGGCCTCGGCCTCGATGTCGTCGGCGATGGCCAGCAGGGCCTTGGCCCGGGCGGTGAAGTGCAGGCTCCGCCATTCCGGGAAGGCGCGGCGGGCGGCCGCCACGGCCCGGTCCACGTCCTCGGGGCCGGCGGCCGGGACGCGGGCGATGACCTCGCCGCGCCGGGAGGGATTGCGCACGTCGCGCCATTCGCCGGTGGCCGCCTCGACGGCACGGCCGTCGATCCACAGCAGCTGCTCGATGCCGGCCAGGATGTCACTGGCCCTCGAATCCAGGGTGATCTCGGTCATGGGTCCTTCTCTCGGGTCGTCTCGGGTTTTCCGGGGCCGGGGCCGTCCGCAGCGGTTCCGGGGGTGGCCGCAGGGGGCCGGGGTGAGCCGCGACTGATGCCGAGCCGCGGCCGATGCGGGTCAGCGGTGGGTGAACGTGGCGGGGCGCTTCTCCACGAAGGCCGTCATGCCCTCGGACTGGTCCTCGGTGGCGAAGCAGGCGTAGTTCAGGCGCCGCTCCAGCAGCACGCCCTCGGCCAGGCTGGACTCGAAGGCGGCGTTGACGGCCTCCTTGGCGAGCATGGCGATCGGCTTGGACATCCCGGCGATGGTGGCCGCCAGTTCCGCGGCCTCGCGCGGCAGGTCCGCGAGGGGAACGACGCGGGCCACGAGTCCGGTGCGCTCGGCCTCCGCGGCGTCCATGGTCCGGCCGGTGAGCACCATCTCCATGGCCTTGGACTTGCCGATGGCACGGGTCAGGCGCTGGGAACCGCCCATGCCCGGGATGATGCCGAGCTTGATCTCCGGCTGGCCGAACTTCGCGTTGTCCGCCGCGATGATGATGTCCGCCATCATCGCCAGCTCGCAGCCGCCGCCGAGGGCATGGCCCGCCACCGCTGAGATGATGGGCGTCCGCAGGGCGGTGAGCCGTTCCCAGCTGCCGAAGATGTCCGTGGTGTAGGCCTCGGCGAAGCTGAGCGAGGCCATCTCCTTGATGTCGGCGCCGGCCGCGAACGCCTTCTCCGAGCCGGTGATGACGATCGCCCCGATGTCCGGGTCCCGGTCATAGCGGACGGCAGCGTCGATCACCTCCTGGGTCAGCTGGTTGCTGATCGCGTTGAGGGCCTTCGGCCGGTTCAGGGTGATGGTGGCGACCCGACCGTCCACGCTGGTCAGGATGGTCTCGTAGTCGGTGGTCATGGCTGCCCTCTCAGTCACTGCTGGTACCTGCATCTGCTCTGTCATGGCGGTCCTCCTGGAACGCGGGGTCCGGTGCGCTCAGGCCCCGGCCGGAGCCGTGGCCGCGCCGGAGTGGTCGCGGATCTGCTGGATGATGGCGGAGAAGTCCTTGGTGGCGCCCTCGCCCTGGCCGAAGGCCGCGTAGATCTCCTCGGCGAGCAGGCCCATGCGGCTCTCGGTGCCGGTGGACTCGATGGCGTGCCGGGCCAGGCCCAGGTCCTTGGCCATGAGCGCCCCGGTGAATCCCGGCTGGAAGTCCCGGTTCGCCGGTGAGGTCGGCACGGGACCCGGCACCGGGCAGTTGGTGGTCAGCGCCCAGCACTGGCCCGTGGCGTTGGAGGCCACGTCGAAGAGGGCCTCATGGCTCAGGCCGAGCTTCTCCCCCAGCACGAAGGCCTCGGACACGGCGATCATGGACACGCCCAGGATCATGTTGTTGCACACCTTCGCGGCCTGCCCGGCGCCGGCGCCGCCGCAGTGCACCACGCGCCGCCCGACCACTTCCAGGACCGGCAGGGCCTCGGCATAGTCCTCGGCGGAGCCACCGACCATCATGGCCAGCGTCCCGGCCTCGGCGCCCACGGTGCCGCCCGAGACGGGGACGTCCAGGGACCGGTGCCCGGCCGCCGTCGTGATCTCATGCATGGTGCGCGCGTCCTCCACCGCGATGGTGGAGCAGTCGATGAACAGCGTGTTCGGCCGCGCCGCGGCCAGCAGGCCCTCGGCCGGTTCTCCGCCGTTGGATCCGTCGCTGCCGCGGAAGGCGCCTAGGACGTGGCGCCCGGCGGGCAGCATGGTGATCACCAGGTCGGCCTCGCGCACGGCATCGGGGCCGGAGGCCGCGACACGGATCCCGGCCGCCCTGGCCGTGTCCAGGGCCTCCGGCACCAGGTCGAAGCCGGTGACCACATAACCGGCCTTGACCAGGTTCGCGGCCATCGGGCCGCCCATGTGGCCCAGGCCGATGAAGGCGATGTGCGGCAACGCGTCAGGGGTATCGGGGATCTCGGTCATGACAGGGCCTCCTTGACGGCCTGGGTGCGGGTCGGTTGGTCGGTGTCGGACGGCGCGAAGACCGCGGCCACGTCCTCGTCGCGGACCTCGTCGAGGCTCGCGGGATTCCACCGGGGGTTGCGGTCCTTGTCCACGAGCTGGGCGCGGATGCCCTCGCTCATGTCGTCGCTGCGGATCAGGTGGTAGGCCACCCGTCGGTCCTGGTCAAGCACCTCGTGCACCGAGGCCATCCGGGCGGCCCGGCGGACCAGTTCCAGGGTGACCTTGACCGACGTCGGCGACTTCGCCCGGATCTGCGCGGCCGCCTCCGCGGCGGCCGGGTCGCCGGCGGCCTCGAGGGCGGAGACGATCTCCTCGGCCGTGGCGGCGGCGTAGGCCGACTCGATCCACCGGCGGTGCTCGAGCAGGGGCGCGGGAGGGGCGGCCGTCGCGACGGCGGCGATCGCCTCGTCGGCCTCCCGGGTCTCTAGCGCGCGGGACAGGTCCGCCAGCGCGTCCGAGGGGACGAAGTGGTCGGCGAAGCCCAGGGCGAGGGCGTCCGCGCCGGTGACGTGCTGGGAGGTCAGGGCCATGTGGGTGCCGAAACCGGACGGTGCGCGGGAGAGCAGCCAGGACCCGCCGACGTCGGGAAAGAAGCCGATGCCGGTCTCCGGCATTCCCAGCCGGGTCCGCTCCGTGACCACCCGGTGGGAGCCGTGGGCGGAGATCCCGACGCCGCCGCCCAGGACGATCCCGTCCATGAAGGCCACGAAGGGCTTGGGGTAGTCGGCGATCTCCCCGTTCATCGTGTACTCGATGTCGAAGAACTCGTCCGCACCTTCCGGGTGGCCCTCCGTCACCGTGCGGTGCAGGTTGACGATGTCGCCGCCGGCGCACAGTCCCCGCTCACCGGCGCCGGAGACCAGGACGGTGCGCACGCCGTCGTCCTCGCGCCATGCGGCCAGGGCCTCCCGGACGGTGTCCACCATGGCGGGGGTGATGGCGTTCAGCGCACGCGGACGGTTCAGGATCAGGTGGCCCAGGTGCCCGGCGCGGCGGACGATCACCTCGGGTTCTGCGGGCTGCGCCGGTGGGGTTTCCGTAGTCATGGTTTCCTTTCAGCGGCCGGCTCCGTGCCGGTCCGACCGTCGGCTCAGGCGTCGACCAGCATGCGGCCGACGATCAGCCGCATGATCTCGTTCGATCCCTCGAGGATCTGATGGACCCGTAGGTCGCGGACGATCTTCTCCACGCCGTACTCGTGCAGGTAGCCGTAGCCGCCGTGGAGCTGCAGGGCGGTGTTCGCCGCCTCGAACCCGGTGTCGGTAGCCACCCGCTTGGCCATGGCGCACAACCGGACCGTGTCCGGGTCCTTGCGGTCCAGCGCATCGGCCGCCCGCATCAGGAACGTGCGGGCCGCCTCCAGGTTGGTGGCCATGTCCGCGAGGTCGAAGACGAGGGACTGCTTGGTAGTCAGCGGGGCGCCGAAGGCGGTGCGCTCCTTGAGATAGGCGGTGGCCTTGTCGAGTGCCGCCTGGCCGCCGCCGAGGGAACAGGCCCCGATGTTGATGCGGCCGCCGTTGAGACCCTTCATGGCGATGTGGAACCCGGCGCCCTCCTCGCCCAGGCGGTTGGCGACCGGAACCCGGGCGTCCTCGAAGATCACCTGCCGGGTGGGCTGGGTGTTCCAGCCCATCTTCTTCTCGTTCGGCCCGAAGGACAGCCCGGGCGTGTCCGCGGGGACCACCACGGCGGAGATCCCCTTGGCGCCCGTGTCCGCCGTCCGGCACATCACGACGTAGTACTCGGAGCTCCCGGCCCCGGAGATGAACTGCTTGACGCCGTTGAGGACGTAGTCATCCCCGTCCCGCACGGCCCGCGTGGTGAGTGCCGCGGCATCCGAACCGGCGCCGGGCTCGGTCAGGCAGTAGCTGCCCAGGTGCTCCATGGTGGCCAGTTGGGGCACCCACTGCGCACGCTGCTCGTCCGTGCCGAAGGAGTCGATCATCCACACGACCATGTTGTGGATGGAGATGTAGGCCGCCAGTGCGGGATCGGCCTTGGCGAGCTCCTCGAAGATCAGGATGGCGTCCTTGCGGTCCAGTCCGGCGCCGCCGTGCTCCTCGTCGACGTAGATACCGCCCAGGCCCAGTTCGCCAGCCTCGGCGAGGACGTCGACCGGGAAGTGCTTCTCGGCGTCCCAGTCCAGCGCATGGGGGGCGATCCGCTCGGTGGCGAAATCGCGCACGGCATCCACCAGTGCCTGCTGGTCCTCGGTGATCTGGTACATGACTGCAGTCCTTCCTCCACCTCCGCCACGGTCGATCGTGGCGGTGCGGGGCTACTTGGAGACCTTGCCCATCCGGGCGGCGATGGGGGTGGTGAACATCGGCTTGGTGAGGAACCAGGCCGCGGCGATCACGGCCAGCGAGACCAGGAAGATCACCAGGCCCCACCAGTCCACGACGTCCCGGGAGGTGTACATGTGGTTCAGGTTGGCCAGCGCCCCGGTGAAGAACACCAGGAACACGTGCACGATGGTGAAGGCCACGAAGTAGAGCATCACCGGGAAGTGCACCGCCCGGGCCCACTCCACCGGGTACAGCCTGTTCAATCGCTCGGCGCGCTCCGGCCACCAGGTGGAGAACCGCAGCCCGGAGAGGATCGCCAGCGGGGCGGCGATGAACACGGTGGTGAAGTAGGCCATCACCTGCAGGGCGTTGTAGTGCACCCAGCCGTTCTCGGCGGGCCAGTCCAGGGAGGCGTACTGGATGGCCCCGGAGATCATGTTCGGCACGATGTCCCAACTAGTGGGCACGATGCGCATCCAGTGCCCGGTGGCGAACAGCAGGACGATGAAGATGACCCCGTTGAGCACCCAGAGCACGTCCAGCACCTGGTGCAGCCACTGAGACAGGGAGACCTTCTTCGGGGCGTTGCCCTTGGGCGAGAAGAAGGAGTCCTTGTTCGCGGTCCAGTACCCGGGGGGCTTGCGCTCGGTGCGCACCTGTAGGCCGGTGCGGATGATCAGCACGATGAAGAACATGTTCAGGAAGTGCTGCCAGCCCAGCCAGCCCGGGATCCCCACCGGCGCGGTCTGCGGCTGGGAGGCGTGCCCGTCATAGGTGGCGATGAACTCCTGCACCCCCTCCAGGGTGCGCAGCCACCGGGCGCCCAGCACCACCAGCGCGGCCACGACGACCAGTCCGCCGATGATCAGCGCCGGCTTCACCCACGGACGCTCCGGCTTCACCGGGGTCGCCGCACCGGCCGGGCCCGGCGTTCCCGCCCGGCCCGACGGGGCTGCGTTGGCCAGGAGCGGCGTGGACGCCGCCGGTGCGGCGGCCGCGGCCTGTCCCGCCGGCTGGGCGGCACCCATCCGTCGGGCGCCCGCACTCCCCGCCGAAGCGGCCTGGTCGTCCGAGGTCGTCGGGGCGGTGTTCGCGCCGGAGTCGGTAGGAGCCTGCCCCGCACCGCCCATCCGCTGGCGGCCGCCACCTCCGGCAGCACCGGCGCCCATGCGCTGGCGGCTTGCCGCGGCGGGAGCCCCCGCTGCCCCGTCAGCCCCTGCCGCGGGTGCCGTCGGCCCGCCACCCATCCGGGTCCTGGCCGGAGCCGCGGCGGCGACGTCGGCCGCGGCCACGGAAGCCTGGTTGGTTTCCGGCACCGCTGCCGCGGCGCCTGTCCCTCCCATTCGGGTCTTCCGGACCGGGGCAACGGAAGGTGCGGTTGCAGAGTTGGGGGCCGCACCCGAAAGTTCCTCCGCAGCTCCAGCCGCCGCGCCCGAGGCTCTCTCGGGAACCGGCGTCGAAGGAGGCGGGCTGGTCATCGGCCGGGGCGCCCCGCCCATCCGGGTCTTGCGCGCGGGGGCCGCCGGGGCAGCTGCGGGAGTTGACGGCGCATCGGCCGACTGCGCAGGCGCCGGCGCAGCAGCCGGTGTCGCTGCAGCGGACTGGCCGTTCGACGAACGAGGCGCCTGCGCGGACGTTGTCGCACCGGCACCTACCGGCGCACCGGCGGACGTGTCGGGCGCCGGTGCTGGAGCCGACACGGTTGCCGGACCACCGGAGGGGCCGGCGTCGCGCCCAGGTTCCGGTGCGGTGTCCTGCTGGGGCAAGGGCGTGTACCCGGCCATGCGACGCCGCGCCGGTGCCTGGGCGCCACCCTCGGCGGTCTCGTTCTCGCTGGTCATGAAACTGTCAGTCCTTCTTCCGGATCAGCAGGCATGTGGCCCGAGCGACGTCGGCGGACGGGGAATCCGTCCGCCACCGTCGTCAGTTGCGGCGGGCGTTGATCTCCTCGACGAGCTTCGGGACGACGGTGAAGACGTCACCGACGACGCCGAAGTCGGCGACCTCGAAGATCGGGGCGTCCTCGTCCTTGTTGATCGCCACGATGGTCTTGGAAGTCTGCATCCCGGCCCGGTGCTGGATCGCCCCGGAGATCCCCAGCGCCACGTACAGCTGCGGGGTCACGGACACCCCGGTCTGGCCGACCTGGTAGGACTGGGGCACGTAGCCGGCATCGACCGCGGCCCGGGAGGCACCGACCGCGGCACCCAGGGCGTCGGCCAGCTGCTCGACGACGGCGAAGCCCTCCTTGGACCCGACGCCGCGGCCACCGGAGACCACGGTCTTGGCCCCGCGCAACACCGGCCGCCCGGAGGTGGCCGGTGCGTCGGTCGCCTCGGTGATGGTGGCCCCCGGTGCGGCGGCGGTAGTGACCGCGGCGGTGGTGACCTGCGGATCGGCCACGGCCTGGGCGCGGGCCTCGATGGAGCCCGGACGCACGGTGATGATCATCAGCCCGCCCTCGACGGTGGACTCGGTGGTGAAGTCCCCGCCGAACACCGAGTGGGTGACGATGACCTCCTGGCCCTCCTCGTCGTAGCGCACGCCCACGGCGTCGGCGGCCACCGAGCCCCCGGCCACGATCGCCAGCCGGCCGGCGACGGCCTTGGAGTCATTGGTGGCCGGGACCAGCACCACCGAGGCACCATAGGCGCCGATCGCGTCGGCCAGGGCGCCGACCTGTGCGGTGCCCAGCTCGGTGCCCGCGGCCTCGGACTCGGCCAGGTAGACCTGGGCCGCCCCCAGGGCCCCCAGATCCGCCACTAGGTCCTGTCCCTGGCCGGGGGTGGTCACCACGACGGCGACCGGGGAACCGAGCTGGGCTGCCGCGCCGAGCAGCGTGGCCGCGGTGGACTTGGGCTTTGCCTCGGTAGTGGTCTCGATCAGGACCAGGACGTTACCGGTGTGTGCCATGATGTGCTTCCTTCAGGTCAGTGCAGGTCTGGGGTCGTGGGGAGGATCGGCGGGTCAGACCAGCCGGTTGGCGACCAGGAACTCGGCCAGCTGTGCCGCGGCCGTGCCGTCGTCGGTAATCTTCGGGCCGGCCTCCTTGGCCGGGCGTGCCGTGGCGGAGACCATCACCGACCGCACGGACGCCGCCTCCGGGCCGGCGGTGATGCCCAGCTCGGCCAGCGACCAGGTGTCCAGCGGCTTCTTCTTGGCCGCCATGATGCCCTTGAAGTTCGGGAACCGCGGCTCAGCGCTCTTCTCCGTCACCGACACCACGGCCGGCAGCGGCGCGCTGAGCGAGAGCGAGCCGCCGTCGACCTGCGCGGCACCCGAGACCCCGTCCGCGGCGATCTGCACCGCGTCCAGGCCCGGCAGCACGGGGAAGCCGAGGATCTCCGCGACCATGGCCGGGATCATCCCGCCCCGGCCGTCGGTGGCCTCGTTGCCGGCCACCACCAGATCCACCCCGCCGATCCGCTGGACGGCCGCGGCCAGCACGCGGGCGGTCTGGACCATGTCCGACCCGGCCAGCGCCGGATCCGTCACGAGCACTGCCGAGTCGGCCCCCATCGACAGCAGCTTGCGCAGCGTCTTGGTGGTGTCCTCCAGGCCCATCGACAACACCACGATCTCGGCGTCCTTGTTGGCGTCCTTGTACTGCAGCGCGTTCTCCAGGGCCCGCTCGTTGATCTCGTCCGGCACCGGCTCGGACGCCGCGCGGTCGAGCATGCCCGATTCCAGGTCGATCTTGCGGTCCGACCAGGTGTCCGGGACCTGCTTGGCCAATACGACAATCTTCATGGCGTGTGCTCCTTGTCGAAGATGAGGGATCCATTGCCTGCAGGACAACTTACTAGGACTTCCAACTGAATACTAGGCCTTCCGAGTATTCATCTGTAGGCTGGATCACATCCTGTCCACGATGGGCTTTCCGGACCGTCCATCAACGTGGTTCCGCGCATTCGGCCCCGCAGAGGTACCCATGACCGCACAGTCCCCCGCCCAGATCCTCCGCCACTCCCGCGACGAGCTCCTGGCCTGCCGCACGGACCCGGAGACCGCACACCGCACCTTCGCCTGGCCGAGGTTCGAGCACTTCAACTTCGCCTCCGACTGGATCGACCACGTGGCCGCGGGTGAGCGCGGTGACCAGTCCGCGCTCGTGATCACCGGGGAGGACGGCTCCAGCGAGCGCCGGTCCTACCGCGAGCTGGCGAAGCGGTCCACGCAGGTCGCCGCCTGGCTGAGTGGGATCGGCGTGCACCGCGGTGAGCATGTGATCGTCATGCTGGGCAACCAGGTCGAGCTGTGGGAGGTGATGCTGGCCTGCATCCGGATCGGGGCCCCTGTCATCCCGTCCACCGTGATGCTCGGTCCGGCCGACCTCGCCGACCGGGTCGAACGGGGCAAGGCCTCCTGGGTGGTCACCACCGGATCCGAGGCGGCCAAGTTCGACGCCGTCCCCGGCGACTTCCAGCTCGTGCAGATCGGCGAGCGCTCCGACGGCGGCTCCCCCGCCCGGCCCGTGCACGACTGGCAGGACTCCTTCGCGGCACCGACGGACTTCCGTCTCGACGAACCGACGCGGGCCGACGAGACGATGCTGTTGTACTTCACCTCGGGGACGACCTCCAAGGCCAAGCTGGTGGAGCACACCCACACGTCCTATCCCGTGGGGCACCTTTCCACGATGTACTGGATCGGCCTCGAGCCCGGTGACGTGCACCTCAACGTCGCCTCCCCCGGTTGGGCCAAGCACGCCTGGTCCAACTTCTTCGCCCCGTTCATCGCCGAGGCCACCGTCTTCCTCTACAACTACTCGCGATTCGACGCCAAGGCCCTCATGCACCAGATGGACCGCGAGGGCGTCACCAGCTTCTGCGCACCGCCCACCGTCTGGCGCATGCTGATCCAGGCCGACCTGTCCCAGCTGAAGACCCCGCCCACCAAGATCGTGGCGGCCGGCGAGCCGCTCAACCCAGAGGTCATCGCGCAGGTGGAGAAGGCTTGGGGCACCCAGATCCGGGACGGCTTCGGGCAGACCGAGACCACCCTGCAGGTGGCCAACACCCCCGGACAGCCCGTGCGGCCAGGAGCCATGGGCCGCCCGTTGCCGGGTTACGACGTCGTGCTGATCGACCCGGACACGGGCCAGGAGTCCGCCACCGTCGGGGAGCTGTGCCTGCGCCTGGACCCCCGGCCGGTCGGACTGACGGTGGGGTACTGGGGCGACCCGGAGCGCACGGCCGATGCCTTCCGGGACGGCGTCTACCACACCGGCGACCTGGTGTCCCGCGACGAGGACGGCATCATCACCTACGTGGGACGCAACGACGACGTCTTCAAGGCCTCCGACTACCGCCTGTCCCCGTTCGAACTCGAGTCGGCGATCATCGAGCACCCCGCGGTGGCCGAGGCCGCCGTCGTCCCCTCCCCGGATCCGATCCGGCTGGCGGTCCCGAAGGCCTACGTCTCCCTCGCCGAGGGCTGGGAGCCCACGGAGGAGACGGCCCGGGCCATCCTGCAGCACTGCCGGGACTCGCTGGCGCCCTACAAGCGGATTCGGCGGCTGGAGTTCCACGACCTGCCCAAGACTGTCTCCGGCAAGATCCGGCGGGTCGAGCTGCGCCGGCGGGAGGTCGAGGTCCATCCCGACGGCGGCCCCTCTCCCGCCGCGCCGGCGCCGGGCGGTGCCCCGGCCGTCGTGGAATACACCGATGACCTGCTGCGCCAGGACACCCCGGCGGAATCATGAGGGCGATCGTCATCCCAGAATTGGCCGGGCCGGCGGCGGCCAGGATGCAGGAGATCCCCGAGCCGGCAGGCGCCCATGATCGCGCCGGCGGGCGCAGGATCCTGGTGGACGTGCATGCTGCCGGACTGTCCTTCATCGACCCCCTGCAGACGCGGGGCAAGTACCAACACCGGCTCGAGGCCCCGTACGTCGCGGGAAGCGAGGTGGCCGGCGTCGTGCTGGAGGCCCCGGAGGACTCGGCCTTCCGCCCAGGCGACCGGGTGGCGGGCTCCGTGTGGCACGGTGGGCTGGCCGAGCGCGCACTGGCAATCGAGGACTACCTGATCCGGGTCCCGGAGTCCCTGGACTACATCCACGCCGCCGGAGTCCAGATGAACTACTCCACCGCCCTGTACGCCTTAGAGGGCTCCGAAGTGCGGCCCGGCGGGACGGTGCTCGTCACGGGTGCTGCCGGTGGCGTCGGGACGGCGGTCCTGGACATCGCCCGGGCCCGGGACATCTCCACCATCGCGCTCGTGTCCTCGGACGCGAAGGAGCGCATCGCCCGGGCCGCCGGCGCCACGCACGTCATCCGGTCCACCGGCCCCTGGCTGGAGGAGGTCCGCTCGCTGGCCGGCGGGAACGGCGTGCACGGTTTCATCGACATGGTCGGCGGTGACGGCTTCCTCGACGCCGTACGGTCGCTGGCCATCGGCGGCACCGGGGTGGTGGTCGGGTTCGCGAGCGGGACCGTCCCGGAGATCAGGACGAACCGCTTGCTGCTGCGCAACCTCACCCTGCGGGGCATGGCGATGGACGTGATGGAGGCCGCGCGCCCGGGGACCCTGGACCGGATCCGCCGGGGCGTGCAGGAGCTGCTGGACGCCGGGTCACTGCATCCGGTAGTCGACCACGTCTACCCGTTGGAACGGGCGGCCGAGGCCCTGGCCTCCATCGAGGAGCGGGCGGCCGTGGGCAAGGTCGTCGTCACCATCAAGGAATGACGCAGCGCGCGGATGAGGTGGAGAGCCCGGCGGCCACTGGGCACCGTTGACTCAGTCGATGATCCGCCGTGCCTGCCTGAGCACCGGCTCATCGACCATACGCCCGCGGAAGCGGAACACCCCGGGCTGGGTCTGGGCCTCCGTCAGCACGGCCCGGGCCCACTCCATCTCCCCGGCGCTCGGCGCATAGGCCTCACGGATCACCGCCACCTGCGAAGGGTGGATGCACACCGTGGCGGCGAACCCCGAGGCGGCGGCGTCCTCGGCCTCGGCCCGCAATCCGTCCAGGTCCGGGATGTCCAGGAACACCGAATCCAACGCCACCTTGCCGGCGGCATTGGCCGCGATCAGCACGCGCGACCGGGCGTACCGGGCCACGTCCCGGTACCGGCCACGGTGCGGGCCGTCGGCGAATCGGCTGGAGCGGCCGGCCATCGACGCCACGAGGTCCTCGGCCCCCCACATCAGGGACACCACGGCCGGGTGCCGGGCGATCTCGGCCGCCGCCTCCACCCCGGCGGCGGTCTCGCACAGCGCGATGACCCGGTAGCCGGCCTCGTGCAGATGGTCGAGCTGGCCGGCGACCTCCGCCTTGGCGAGCATCAGCGTGCGGTACCGGCCGCCGTCGAGCGCCGCCAGGTCCAGGTCGTGGTCCACCGTGCCGACCGGATTGACCCGCACGATCGTGGTCTCCGGGTCCAGGGACGAGGACGCGACGTGCTCCCGCGCCGACTCCTTGTCCGCCGGGGCGACCGCGTCCTCGAGGTCGAGGATCACCGCGTCGGCAGCGGCCGCGGCCTTGGCGTAGCGATCCGGCCGGTCGGCCGGGCAGAACAGGATCGCCGGGCCCGGGTGCGCGCCGCTCATGCCGCGCCTCCCGACGCCGGCCCCTCGGCCACTGCCCCGTCCGCCGGGTCCACGGCACCGGTTCCCCGGGCACCCTCGGCCGCAAGCGCCCGCGGCGACACCTGCATCAGCGTGGACCGCTTGGCCACGGCCACCACGGTCCCGTCCTGGTTCCGCGCGGTGTGGTGGAACTCCACGACGCCCTGGTGGGGCCGGGACTTCGAACGCCGCTTGGACGCGATCAGCGTCTCGGCGTAGAGGGTGTCCCCGTGCCGCACCGGGGCGGGGAAGGACACCTCGGAGAAGCCCAGGTTGGCCACGATCGTGCCCTGGGTCAGCTGCGCCACGGACAGCCCGACCAGCGTGGAGAGGGTGAACATGCTGTTGACCAGCGGCTCCCCGAACTCCGTGCCGGCGGACCACGCCGCGTCCAGGTGCAGGGACTGGGTGTTCATCGTCATCGTCGTGAACCCGACGTTGTCCGCCTCGGTGACGGTACGCCCCGGGGCGTGGACGTAGACCGCCCCCTCCTCCATCTCGTCGAAGTACAGCCCGCGCTGCTCGATGCGCTTCGGCTCCCGAGCGGTGCCCGGCTGGGAATCCTGGTCCGTCATGCCGCCGTCCCCTCCTGGTCCTGGTTCTGGGCCTCCTGGCCGTCGGCGTCCTGGCGGCCGCCGTCCGGGACGATCACCGCCAGGACCTGGTCGCGCGCCACGGCGTCCCCGACGGCGGCGTGCAGGGTGACCGTGCCGGCCACGGTCGAGCGGATCACGTGTTCCATCTTCATCGCCTCCACCACGAGGATTGGGTCGCCCTCGGCGACGGCGTCCCCGTCGGCGGCGTGCGTGAGCAGCACCGTGCCCGGCATCGGCGAGACCAGCGTCGGGTCGGCGCTGGTCTCGGCGTCCACGCCGTGGTCGGCGCGCTCGCGCCGGATGTCGAACAGGGCACCGTCGCGGGTCAGCTGGACCCCCTCGGGCCCGACGACGGCCGTGAAGCCCCGCCCGACGCCGTCGATGGTCACGGTGGCCCAGTGCCCGTGCCGCCGCACCTGCGCGGCCAGCACGCCGTCGTCGGTCACCACGACTGGCTCGGCCACCGGGCCGGCCAGGCGCACGGTGTGCCGCGTGCCATCCCCGGCGACCAGCCGGACCTGGCGGTGCGCCGGGGCGCCCAGCCGCCAGCCGTCCCGGCGGCGCCAGGGCCCGCCCCCGGTCCCGCGGGCGGCGTCCATCAGCAGGGCGGCCTCCTGGAAGTCCCGGTCGGCGAGCGCGGCGAAGGAGATGCCGTCCAGCTCTCGGGCGATCAGGCCGGTGTCCAGGGTGCCGGCGACGACGTCGGGCAGTTCCAGCAGTGCGCGCAGGAACTCGACGTTGGTGGTGAAGCCGACCACCGCCGTGTCCCCGAGGGCGGCGACCATCCGGCGCCGGGCCTCCTCCCGGTCCCGGCCCCAGGTGATGACCTTGGCCAGCATCGGGTCGTAGTCGACGGAGACGACGAGGCCGTCCTCCAGGGCGGTGTCCACGCGCACACCCGCCCCGGCCGGATGCCGCACGTGCTCCACGGTGCCGCCCGTGGGCAGGAACCCAGCGGCCGGGTCCTCGGCGTAGACGCGCGCCTCGATCGAGTGCCCGTCCAGGACGATGTCTTCCTGCGCCAGCTCCAGCACCTCGCCGGCGGCGATCCGCAGCTGCTGCTCGACCAGGTCGACCCCGGTGACCTCCTCGGTGACGGGGTGCTCGACCTGCAGGCGGGTGTTCATCTCCATGAAGAAGAACTCGTCCGGGGAGTCCGCCGGCACGATGAACTCCACCGTGCCGGCCCCGCGGTAGTCCACGGACCGCGCCGTGTCACAGGCGGCCTGGCCGATCCGGGCCCGGGTGGCCTCGTCCAGCAACGGTGAGGGGGCCTCCTCGATGACCTTCTGGTGGCGGCGCTGCAGGGAGCACTCGCGCTCGCCGAGGTGGATGACGTTGCCGTGGGCGTCGGCCAGGACCTGCACCTCGATGTGCCGCGGGGTCGTCACGTAACGCTCGAGGAACAGGGTGTCGTCGCCGAAGCTGGCGGCGGCCTCGCGGCGGGCGGCGTCCAGGGACGAGGCCAACCGGTCCTCAGACTCGACGACGTGCATGCCCTTGCCCCCGCCGCCGGCCGAGGGCTTGATGAGCAGGGGGTAGCCGACGTCGTCCGCCGCGGCGGCCAGTTCCTCGTTCGTCAGCTCGGGCCGGGCGATGCCGGGAACGGTGGGCACGCCGCGGGCCTCGACGGCGTGCTTCGCCGTGATCTTGTCCCCCATCACCTGGATGGCCCCGGCCGAGGGGCCGATGAAGACGATGCCCGCCTCCTCGCAGGCGCGGGCGAAGGCGGCGTTCTCGGCGAGGAAGCCGTAGCCGGGGTGGATGGCCTCGGCGCCCGTGGAGCGGGCGGCGGCCAGGACGGCGTCGACGTCCAGGTAGCTCTGCGCCGCCGGGGCGGGCCCGAGGCGCACCGCGGTGTCGGCCAGCTGGACGTGGCGGGCGCCGGCGTCGGCGTCGGAGTACACGGCGACGGAGCGGATCCCCATCGAGCGCAGGGTGCGGATGATGCGGCAGGCGATCTCGCCGCGGTTGGCGATCAGTACGGTGGAGAACATCTCACTCACATCCTGAAGACGCCGTAGCCCGGCGCGGGGGTCGATTCGTTGGGGCAGCGCATCACGACGTCGAGGGCGAGCCCGACGACGTCGCGTGTCTGGGCCGGCTCGATGATGCCGTCGTCCCACAGCCGGGCGGTGGAGTAGTAGGGGCTGCCCTGGCGTTCGTACTGCTCGCGGGTGGGTGCCTCGAACGCGGCCTGCTCTGCGGCACTCCATGTGCCCCCGCCTGCCTCGATCTGGTCGCGCCGGACGGTGGAGAGCACCGAGGCGGCCTGCGGCCCGCCCATGACGGACACCCGCGCCCCCGGCCAGAGCCACAGGAACCGCGGGGAGTACGCCCGCCCGCACATGGAGTACGTGCCCGCCCCGAAGGAACCGCCGACGACGACGGTCAGCTTGGGCACGGAGGTGGTGGCCACGGCGTTGACCATCTTGGCCCCGTGCTTGGCGATGCCCCCGGACTCGTACTCCCGTCCCACCATGAACCCGGTGATGTTCTGCAGGAACAGCAAAGGGATCCGGCGCTGGTCGCACAGCTCGATGAAGTGTGCTCCCTTGAGCGCGGACTCGCCGAACAGCACGCCGTTGTTGGCCAGGATGCCGACCCGGTGGCCGTGGATGCGGGCGAAGCCGGTGACCAGGGTGGTGCCGTACTCGCGCTTGAACTCGTGGAAGCTGCCGGCGTCGATGATCCGGGCGATGATCTCCCGCGCGTCGTAGGGGGTGGTCAGCTCCACCGGCACCACGTCCGTGAGGGACTCCGGGGCCTTCTCCGGACAGGCCACCTCCGCCGGCTCATAGGGCAGCGCCGGGCTCTCCGGCAGCGTGGCGACGATGTCCCGGACGATCTGCACGGCGTGCTCGTCGTTCTCCGCGAGGTGATCGGTCACCCCGGAGACCCTCGAGTGCACCTCGCCGCCGCCCAGGTCCTCCGCGGTGACGACCTCGCCCGTGGCGGCCTTCACCAAGGGCGGGCCGCCCAGGAAGATGGTGCCCTGGTTGCGCACGATCACGGTCTCGTCGCTCATGGCCGGCACGTAGGCGCCGCCGGCGGTGGAGGAGCCCATGACGGCGGCGATCTGGGGGATGCCGTCCCGAGACATGCGCGCCTGGTTGTAGAAGATGCGCCCGAAGTGGTCCCGGTCCGGGAAGACCTCGTCCTGCATCGGGAGGAAAGCACCGCCGGAGTCGACCAGGTAGACGCACGGCAGCCGGTTCTCCGCGGCGATCTCCTGCGCCCGCAGATGTTTCTTCACCGTGATCGGGTAGTAGGTCCCGCCCTTGACGGTGGCGTCGTTGGCGACCACCATCACGTGCCGGCCGTGGACCAGCCCGATCCCGGCCACCACTCCCCCGGCCGGGGCGTCGCCGCCGTAGAGGTCGTACCCGGCCAGCGGGGCGACCTCCAGGAAGGGACTGCCCTCGTCCAGCAGGGCGTCGATCCGGTCGCGCGCCAGCATCTTACCGCGGGCCAGATGGCGCTCGCGCGAGGCCTCCGGTCCGCCGAGCGCGGCCTCGGCCTGCCGCCGGCGCAGCTCGGCGATCAGCTCGGGATAGGTGGTCGACATCGGTCCTGCCGCCCTTCGACGTGGGTCATCGTGGTCAACGGGGGCCGGTCGGGGCCGCGGAGGCCGGTATCGGACGCCCGGAAATCAGGTTACTGGGCTCTAACCGAAATTGTCTATGATCGGTACACACCGATCGAAGTGGAGGACACGATGACCGCTACCTGGAGGGCCACGCAGAAGGCGAACCGGCGGGCCGCGCTGATCCGTTCGGCCGCCCACCTGTTCGCCGAGCGTGGCTTCACGGCCGTCTCCACCGGGGAGATCGGCGAGGCCGTGGGCATGAGCGGACCGGCCCTGTACAAGCACTTCCCCAGCAAGGACGCCCTGCTCGCCGAGATCCTGCTCGACGTCTCCGAACGGCTGCTGGCCGGCGGCCGGGAGATCCTCGCACCCCAGGACCCGCCCGCGGACACCCTCGAGCGACTGATCCGGTTTCACCTGGACTTCGCCACCTCCGATCCCGACGTCATCCGGCTGCAGGACCGCGAACTGCCGGCCCTGGCCCCGGAGGACAACCGCCGAGTACGCCGGCTCCAGCGCGAATACGTCCAGTCCTGGGACGTGCCGCTGGCGGGTCTGCGCCCGGACCTCGACGACGGCGAGCGCCAGGTCCGCCTGATGGCCACCTTCGGTCTGCTCAACTCCACCCCGCACAGCGCCGGGGGCACGGGCCACCCGGGAGCTGCGGCAATTGCGGGAGGGGCAAGCGGGCCGGACGACGTGCCCGGCCCCGCCGGCGTCGAGGGGGCGACGCGGACAGCCGACCATGGTGTGGTGGACGTCTTGGCCGGAATGGCCTGGCGGGCCCTGGCCGGCTGAGGACCTGCCCCACTGCCCACTGCCCCCGCCCGGCTGACTGCCCTTCAGACCGCCTGCCCTTCAGACCGCCCGACCGACCGTCCGACCGCCGGTCCGTCCGACCCCCTACGCTGAGCTCATGCCCTCCTCGCCTCAACAAACCGCCCCCGACGTCCCCCGGGCCGCCACGGTCCTGCTCCTGCGCCCCGGCGCGGACTCGCCGGCCCCGGAGGTCTTCACCATCACCCGGCACTCCGCACTGGCCTTCAGCGCGGGGGTCTCGGCCTTCCCCGGCGGGCGCATCGACGCCGCCGACGCCCTGCCCGCGGACTTCTGGACCGGCACCGACCTTGTCGACTGGGGCCGCCGCTTGGGGCTGGGACCGGACGAGGCCGGGATGGTGCTGACCGGCGTCGTGCGGGAAACCTTCGAGGAGACCGGGGTGCTGCTGGCCCGGCACCGGGACGGCCACCCGGTGGACGCCGGCACCCTGGCCGGATTGCCGGAGGATGCCCGGCGCCGGGTGGAAGACCACGAGCTCGACTTCGCCACCCTGCTGGCGGAGCACGGCCTGAGGCCGGACGCCGGTGGCCTGCGCGCGCTGTCCCGCTGGGTCACCCCGGAGGGCGAATCGCGCCGTTACGACACCTATTTCTTCCTGGCCGCACTGCCGGATGGACAGGCGCCCGGCACCCTGTCGTTCGAGGGCGCGGACAGCCGGTGGACCACGGCGACGGCGGCGCTGGAGGATTTCCGCGCCGGCCACCACCAACTGATGCCACCCACGTGGGCCCAGTTCCGAGCCCTCGCAGGGGCCCCGGACCTCGACTCCGCGCTGGCCACCAGCGGCACCCTCGCACCCGTCCAGCCGACGGTCGCCAGCCGGAAGCCGAGCCGGATCATCGACTTCCCCGGCTACGAGGACTTCGCCCGCGACCTGGCCGCCGGGAGTTCTGTCTCCGGCCCACCGGCGTGAGGCGCTCCGGGATGCACCGGCCTACCGCTCCCGCGTGCCCAGCCCCGGCTCCAGGAGCATCCTGATCCTGCGGTAGAGGTTGCGGCTGCTGATGGGGACCACGACGGCGCGGTCGGCCTCCCTGACCACCTCGGCGTGTGACACGCCGTCGATGTTCAGGAAGAGCAGCGGTGCCTCGTCTGGTCCGGCCTGCAGGCTCCACACCAGCAGGTCCCGACCCCGGAGGGGTTCGGGCAGGTCATCCGCCTCGACGGGGGAACCCTCCGCCAGCCGGGTCATGACCGAGGACATCACGGTCACGTCCCGGTCCAGGACGGGCCAGGTGGGTCCGGCGCCGACCCATGCGGCGATCACCGCAGCCTCCGTGCCCGACTGGACCATGTCCAGCGTCTGGCGGTCGGCGAGGGGCTGGGCCGGGTCCGTGGCCCATTGGGCGGCCGCATCCGGGCCGGCCAGGACCGTCGTCCCCCCGTGGTGTCCACGCCACGCCTGCAGGATGCTCGTCCGGGGGCCACGCCGCATGATCACGCGCACGCTGGTCTCGGCGTCCCTCATGGGCGCGACCACGGTGGAGCCAGCCGGGGCCACCCTGCCGCGCTCATCGCACAGGTGCGCCTCCTGGAGTGCCTGCAGCTGGCGGGCGTAGGTACCGCGTTCGAGCCGGCCCAGGCCCCGGCCGGAGCCCATCAGGCGGTGCAGCAGTTCCACCTGGTCCCGGTCGAGGACGGGCCCCTCCGAAGTCCAGGACTGCCGGCGGTTCAGGTCGTCGAGGCGTTCCACGGGTCGCCCGTCGGCGTCCGTGAAGCCGGCGGCGGGCGTCGGCGCCCGGTCCGGGACCCAGGCGTAACCGGGTGCGTCGAGCGCCACGGCATGCTCGGGGTACTCCAACGAGGACAGGATGTCACCGACGGTGCGGTCCAGCGAGGGCACGTCCGCCTCGGCGACCGTCACCGTCAGGCCGATGCTGTATCCCTCGACCAGGGTGCAGGCGTGGGTGAAGTGCATGTGCACCCCGCCCTGCGTGGCCGTGGCCTCCACTCGCCGCCCGCCCCTGAACTCGTCCACCGACAGCACGTGGAGGTCCGGGTACAGGACCGACCACGTCGCGATGTTCACCGTGGACAGCTGGGTCATGGTCCCCGGGAAGTCGTGGATCGTCAGCACGGCCGAGGGCGCGAGGTGTCCCTCACGGGACGGCCCGCGCAAGACGCGGGACACCCCCGGCATCGCGACGTCGGCCGTCACGTCGGTCCAGCCGGCCGGCACGCTCCACCGGACGCCCCACTGCTCCAGCGCCAGGGCGGACTCTGCCGTCATCAGCGCCTCCCCACCGAGGCGCCCACGGCCTGGCGTCGATACCATTCCGGCCGCCAGCGATCAGGCAGGACGTGGCTGACGATCATCCCGACGACGATGCCCGTGATGAGCACCGCGATGGACGCCACCTGCATCCAGGACGAGTCCCCGACTTGCGCGAGGCCCAGCAGGATTCCACCGATGAGAGAGGTGACGGAATAGACCGCCAGGGTCAGCAGCCCCCAGTGCGGCCCCCAGAGGGTGAGCGGTGGGTGGATGGCCATCCACCCACGCCAGCTCCCCCGATAGGCCCGCGCGCTCATGACACCGGACCACAGTGCCGCCAGGCAGAAGATCACCGTGATGGCGATCGCGATCATCTGGTTGTCCGACAACTCAGCCTCCCCAGAAGTTGTTCCAGGCGTTCTTCACGCCATCGGCGAAGCCCTCGCCATCCGTCCAGTTGTCAATGGTATTGCCCAGGATCTCTCCACCCCAGCCACCTGCGATACCACCGGCCACGCCCCCGATGATGCCGCCGACCACGGTCCCCACCGGACCGCCCACCAGGGTGCCCACGGCCGCACCGGCGGCCGCGCCGCCCCAGGCGCCACCCGCGGAGCCCAGGAAGGAGCCACCGGCACCGAGCGCCGCCGACTTGACCGCGCTGCCGGCCTGCTCTGCCGTGGTCATCCCCGGGTTCTCGACGAGGTCCTGGTTCCACTCCTCGGAGTAGTTGCCCCACGCCGACAGGACGACGTCCGCCCCCTCGAGGAAGCGACCGCCCCACTTCGCCCATCCGGGCGGGTTGGGCAGGTCGGCCGCGACGACGACGGTGTTCCGCGTCTCGACCCTCGTCTGGGTCAGGTCGAGTTCCGTGCACCGGAGCCTGCTGCCGTCCGCGAATTCGATCTGGAGATCGGTGTACCGCACCGACGTGACGGTGATGGTGTCCACGACGTCGAAGGTGAACCTGTGGACCCGGTGTCCCTCGAGGGCCTCCTGGGCCACGGCGCTGGTGGCCCCGGCTTCCGGGCCCGCGAACTGCCCGGGGGTGTACGGGGTGTCCGGGTTAACGGCCCTGATGCTGTGCGCGCACTGCTCTTCCAGGTCGGCCATCTGCTGCGCGACGGCGTTGACCGCATCCTGGGCCTCCTGCTCGTCGGCCTCATCGGCGTAGCAGGCCGATGCCCCCGCGACCGCACTGTCATAGGCATCCCTGAGCCCGTCCATCGCATCACAGTAGGCATCGATGGCCAGGTACACCGCCCGCGTCCCGGACTTGCTGGCATCGCCGTAGTCGACGACGGGGTCAGCCGCAGCATAGACCGTGCCCATGTCCAGAGTGTCCGACGTGATGTACCCGTTGGCCTGGATGTCGCCCCAACTGGCCTTGACCTCGTCCGCCCGGTCGGAGATCGCCTTCCCCACATCCCTGATCCCCTGGGCGGCCGCCCGCAGTGCTCCCGTGTCGGGGAAGGCGGGCAGGCCGCCGAGGTCGACACTCACTGGGCGTCCTCCCAGCTCGAGGGGACGTCCGAGATCTCACGCCGCGCGTCCGCCGCCATCTGCTCATTGCCGTCGATGAAGGCGTTCACCATCTTCTGGCCCTCGTTGACGATGTTGGCGCTGCGCCAGTGGGCCATCGTGGCCACGGGCGCGAGGTAGCCGTCGTGGACCTCCTGCAGGGCCCCGGCGATCAGCGTGCTCTGGCACTCCGCCGCGGCGCCCTCCACGGCGGTGCGCAGATCGGTGATGAGCGGTTCGAACTCGCCGGCATGCGTGCGGTTCGCTGCTATGACGCCGTTGGCGCCGTCCTCATCCACCCGGTAGTCAACCATGGTGTCCACCCTCCCATCCTCAGCACGGCCTCACCGGCCCCATGACTCTCGACAGTCTAGGAACGGTGCACCCGGACCTCGATGGGGAGTTCTCCCCATCCTCCGGTCGTGGATCTTCGTGGCGCGCCGACGGGCCTGGCCGCCCCAGCACGCGGACCCGGGGGTACGAGGCGGGGATCTGCCTCGTTGTCAAAGTACGCCTTTTATTGCCCCCTTGACGCCTTGCGGGAGTACCACAAGGCTCATTTACCGCGGAACTTCGACTTTCTGACCCCCGTGAAGATGTAGTGAAATTTTCGGTGGATCTCCACCCCATGTGGGCTTGCAACAGTCAAGACTGATGGTCAACGAAGCGATCCACATCACTTCGACCCCCCACAGTCCACCACGACTCACAGGAGAGCCGCCATGGAACCGAACACCCCCGCATCCGCCGAACAGCTCCAGCACGACTGGGACCACAACCCCCGCTGGGCTGGCATCGAGCGCAGCTTCACCGCGGAGGACGTCGTCAAGCTCCGCGGTCGCGTCCAAGAGGAGCACACCCTGGCCCGCCGCGGCTCGGAGAAGCTCTGGAAGCAGCTGAGCAGTGAGCACGCTGAGGGCAAGTTCACCAACGCCCTGGGCGCCCTCACCGGCAACATGGCCGTGCAGCAGGTCAAGGCCGGGCTGCGCGCCATCTACCTCTCCGGCTGGCAGGTCGCCGCCGACGCCAACCTCTCCGGCCACACCTACCCGGACCAGTCCCTATACCCGGCCAACTCCGTCCCGGCCGTCGTGCGCCGGATCAACAACGCCCTGCTGCGCGCCGACCAGATCGAGTTCTCCGAGGACGTCCAGACCGTCGAGGACTACCTGGTCCCGATCGTCGCGGACGCCGAGGCCGGCTTCGGCGGCCCGTTGAACGCCTACGAGCTGATGAAGGCCATGATCGCCGCCGGCGCCTCTGGTGTGCACTGGGAGGACCAGCTGGCCTCCGAGAAGAAGTGCGGCCACCTCGGCGGCAAGGTGCTGATCCCGACCGGCCAGCACATCCGCACCCTGAACGCCGCCCGCCTGGCCGCAGACGTCTCCGGGGTCAGCTCGGTGATCATCGCCCGCACCGACGCCGAGGCCGCCACCCTGATCACCTCCGACGTGGACGAGCGCGACGCCGAGTTCATTACCGGCGAGCGCACCGCCGAGGGCTTCTACAAGGTCCGCAACGGCATCGAGCCCTGCATCGCCCGGGCCAAGGCCTACGCCCCCTACTCCGACCTGATCTGGATGGAGACCGGTACCCCGGACCTGGAGCTGGCCAGGAAGTTCGCCGAGGCCGTCAAGTCCGAGTTCCCGGACCAGATGCTCTCCTACAACTGCTCGCCCTCCTTCAACTGGAAGAAGAACCTGGACGACGAGACCATCGCCAAGTTCCAGCGCGAACTGGGCGCCATGGGCTACACCTTCCAGTTCATCACCCTGGCCGGCTTCCACGCCCTGAACCACTCCATGTTCGACCTGGCCAAGGGCTACAACGAGCGCCAGATGTCCGCCTACGTGGAACTGCAGGAGCGCGAGTTCGCCGACGAGGCCCGCGGCTACACCGCCACCAAGCACCAGCGCGAGGTCGGCACCGGCTACTTCGACGCCATCTCCACCGCGATCAATCCCGACAGCTCCACCACGGCGCTGGCCGGCTCCACCGAGGCCGGACAGTTCCACTGAGCCCCGCCGCGGCCAGCCTCGTGCCGGCCTGACGCTCCGGTGGCGGCCGGGCCTTCCCGGCCCGGCCGCCACCCGCTTTCCCCCAGACCCATCCCCACACCAGCCCGACGCCGGCACCCCACCCGTGGCGCCGACGTCGCCCTTTCCTCCCCTCACCAGCCCGGGGCACAGTCACCACCTTCCTCCCGGCCCCCGCCGAGCGCGCAACGGGCCAGACTCCCAAGGAGACCCCCATGTACCCCACCGACCAGCCGATCACCCTCAACGGCGTGACGATCACCGGACCGCACCTGCCGCGGCAGGAGGAGATCCTCACCCCGGACGCCCTCGAGTTCCTGGCCGTGCTGCACCGCCGCTTCAACGACCGCCGCGCCGAGCTGCTGGCCAGGCGCCACCAGACCCGCGAGCGAATCTCCCAGGGGTGGACGCCGGGCTTCCTGCCCGAGACCCGCAGCATCCGTGAGGACGAGTCCTGGCGCGTCGCCCCGCTGGCGCCCGGACTCAAGGACCGCCGGGTGGAGATCACCGGACCGGTGGACCGCAAGATGACCATCAACGCCCTGAACTCCGGGGCGAAGTGCTGGCTGGCCGACTTCGAGGACTCCTCCTCGCCGTCGTGGTCCAACATGCTGACCGGGCAGGTCAACCTCAAGGACGCCATCCGCCGCAGGATCGACTTCACCTCCCCCGAGGGCAAGGAGTACAAGCTCGGCGGCGTGCAGCTGGTGGACCGGCCCACCATCATCGTCCGTCCGCGCGGCTGGCACCTGGACGAGGACCACCTGATGGTGGATGGCGAGCCGATGTCCGGGGCGCTCGTGGACTTCGGCCTGTACTTCTTCCACAACGCCAAGGAGCTGCTGCGCCGCGGCGTCGGACCGTACTTCTACCTGCCCAAGACCGAGAACCACCTCGAGGCCCGGCTGTGGAACTGCGTGTTCGTGGTGGCCCAGGACCACCTCGGCATCCCGCAGGGCACCGTCCGCGCCACCGTGCTGATCGAGACGATCACCGCCGCGTTCGAGATGGAGGAGATCCTCTACCAGCTGCGCAACCACGCGGCCGGCCTGAACGCCGGGCGCTGGGACTACATCTTCTCGATCATCAAGAACTTCCGCGATCGCGGCGAGGAGTTCGTCCTGCCGGACCGCGCGGACGTGACCATGACCGCCCCGATGATGCGTTCCTACACCGACCAGCTGGTGCGGGCCTGCCACAAGCGCGGGGCCTCGGCCATCGGCGGGATGGCCGCCTTCATCCCGAACCGCCGCGACCCGGAGGCCAACGAGATGGCCCTGGCCAAGGTGCGTGAGGACAAGACCCGCGAGGCCAACGACGGCTTCGACGGCTCCTGGGTGGCCCACCCGGACCTGGTTCCGGTGGCCATGGAGGTCTTCGACGCGGTGCTCGGCGACCAGCGCAACCAGATCCGCACGAACAGGCGCGAGGACGTGACCCCGGACGCCGAGGGACTGCTGGCGGTCTCCCAGACCCCCGGTTCGATCACCGAGAAGGGCGTGCGCACCAACATCGAGGTGGGCATCCGCTACGTGGAGTCCTGGCTGCGGGGCAACGGCGCGGCCGCCATCCACAACCTCATGGAGGACGCCGCGACCGCGGAGATCTCCCGCTCCCAGATCTGGCAGTGGATCAACGCCGGCTCCACCGTCAGGCTGGCCGACGGCAGTGAACGGACCGTGACGCGCGAGTGGGTCCAGGAACTGATGGACGAGGAGTTCGCGGCGATCGAGCGCTCCGAGGGCGACCGCTTCGACGACGCCCTCACCGTGTTCGCCGGCTCGGCGCTGGCGGAGGAGTTCCCGGACTTCCTGACCCTGCCGGCCTACCGCCGGTTCCTCTCCGCCAACGCCCCGGCGCGGCAGGAGATGGCGGGGGCGCGGGCCTGATCCACACGCCCGCTCCCCCTTGCCCCCTGACCGCTGCAACTGGCGGTCAGAAGATGACCGGGAAGCCCTGAAAAGGATCCTTCCGGAGTGATCTTCTGACCGCCACTCTGGGGTGGAGGGAAACGCAGACGGGCTCGTGCCAAGGCTGCGGGGCGGCACCTACCCTGTGGCCCATGGAGATGAAGATCGAGCTCGTGGCCCTGCCGGTCACCGATGTGGACCAGGCCAAGGCCTTCTACGTCGACCAGGTCGGGTTCAACGCCGACCACGACCACAGGGTCAGCGAGGACCTACGCTTCGTCCAGCTCACCCCGCCGGGCTCAGCCTGCTCGGTGGTGCTGGGCGTGGGCATCACGGAGATGGCCCCGGGCTCGCAGAAGGGCGTCCAGATGGTGGTCACCGACGCCGACGCCGCCCGTGCCGCGCTCGTCTCGCGGGGCGTGGAGTGCAGCGACGTCGACGAGCAGCCCTGGGGCCGCTTCGTGTACTTCGCCGATCCCGACGGGAACACCTGGTCCCTGCAGCAGTTGCCGCCGAGGACCCCTTGAAACCCGGTGCGGTCACGGACCTGCCGGCCTCCTGCATCTGGCGGTCAAAAGATGACCCTGACACCCCGGAATCCCCCAATCCGGGTCATCCTCTGACCGCCAGTTCTCGTGAATGGGTCACCGTGCCGGCTCCCGGCGCCGCTGTGGTGCAGACTGGAAGCCCGACCTACTTTCAGGAGGACATGATGAGCACTGATTCCGTCAACCCGGAGGTCCCGGACGAGGACCGCCTCGACGAGCAGCAGAACCAGCTGAGCGAGGACGAGAAGACCTCGCGCGGCCCGGCGACCGAAGAAGAGCTGGACGAGCAGGTCGAGGACACCTTCCCGGCCTCGGATCCGCCGGCGAACTACTGAGCGGCACGCCGACTGGACGCGCAGGGCCCCACAGAACCGTCATGGTCTCTGGGGCCCTGCGCCGTCCCCGACTGGACACCGACACGGCTCCGGGGCGAGGGCCTGGCCTGCACCAGCGCCGGGCCTGCGCGGTGACGCCCAGCGGGCCCAGGACCGGCGCTCAGTAATTGGCGGGAGGGTCGGAGGCGGGAAAGGACTCCTCCTCCCATTCATCCGCCCGCGCGTCATCGGCGTCGTGACGCCTCTTGGCCTCCTCGGCGGCCTCCCGGGCCTCCTCGGCAGCAGCACGGGCCTCTTCGGCGGCCTCCCGTGCCTCCTCGGCAGCGGCCAGCGCCTGCTCCGTGGAGTCCTGGGACGGTGAATCCGGCTGGGCCGCTGCCGGTTCGCCGGGGGTGCGTGGTTCGGTGCTCATGGGGGCCTCCTGCTCCGGCACGGTGGATGCTCGGAGGATACTCCTGCACCCCCGGGCTCGTCAGGGCGTCAACGCCCGTCGATCGGGTCGCCGCCGCCGTCCAGGGCGTCGGTGATCAGGTCCCGCGCCTCGCCGGTGACGGAGCGGCGGGACAGCAGCCAGGCCGCGAGGGTGGCGAGCAGGACCAGGACGGCGGCGCCCGCGGCGGTGATCGCCAGCGATGCGGACTGCAGCCCCGAGCCGTCGGAGCGGCCGACGGCGATCCAGGCCAGCCCCCAGGTGGTCGCCGCCGCCGGGGCGAACCGGCCGCCGTCGTACAGCGCCGTGGCGGTGGCCAGCAGCGTGGCGACCACCACGAGGACGGTCGCCCAGGCGACCGGCCCGGGCGGGCTGCCGGTCCAGCCCATCGAGCCCAGCCAGGCCGCCATGTTGGCCAGGGTCGCCACGGTGACCCAGCCCAGGTACAGCCCCTGGGTGCCGTCCAGCAGGATCCGTTCGGCCCAGCGGCCGCCGCGCCCCGCGGATGGCGCCCCGGACGGCCCGGTGCCGGCCGACGTCGCCGGTGAGGCGGCGGCCCGGTACCGGCGGGATTCCAGGATCACGAGGACCCGGCACAGGCAGGCCAACAGCAGGACGATGACCAGCACGCTCAGGCCCAGCCCACCGGCCTGGACGGTCCAGATCCACGCCGAGTTGAGCACGACCCCGGCCAGGACCCATGGCCGGGCGGCGTCGTGACGGACGGTGGCCGACGCCGGGAAGAACTGCCAGATCCCGTAGCCCACGAGGCCGGCGTAGATGACCGACCAGATCGAGAACGCGGGCCCCGCCGGGGCGATCCACGTGCCGTCCGCACTGAGCCAGCCTCCGGCGGCCTCCGCGATCGGGGTGCCCCCGAGCGCACCGGAACCGACGAAGGCGCTGACGATGGCCAGCACGATGAGCACGGCCGTCGCGGTCTGGCCCGTCCGCGTGCCCAGGAAGCCGGACACCCCGGGTCGTCGGGACGGCCGGGCGGGAGGGGTCGGGTCGTTGACGTGGCCGGCGGCGGTGCTCATGAGCCGGTCCTCACGCCGGCGCCGGATGCCGCTGCGCCGGACGTCCCGGCGTGGGGCTCCCCGACCTGCGGGTCCGCGACGTCCGGCCACCGCCAGTCCTCGAGCCCGGCGCGCTCGGCGGCCGTCAGCGGCCGGGAGGAACCGTCCGCGGTGACCATGACAATCACCGCGTCCACGGTGAACACGGGTTGGCCGTCCTGGACACCCTGGTGGCGCAGCGTGAAGGATGTGTTGCCGACCCGGAGCACGCCCAACCGCACCTCGAGCGGGATGCCGTAGTGCGCCGGACGGTGGTAGTCGATGCCCTGGCGGGCGACGACGCGGCCGCCCACGGCCTCGGACTCCGCCACGGCGTCGAGCCCCTCGACGTGGACCTGGAACCTGATCCGCGCCTCCTCGGCCAGGGTGACCACCCGCGCGTTGTTGACATGGCCCATCAGGTCCTGGTCGGACCAGCGCAGTTCCATGGGGACAAGAAAGTACCGTTCGGTCATGGCATCCTCTCGACGTCGGCGCAGGCACCGCGATCAGGCAGGCACCGCCCGCGGGCGGGCGCCGCTACGGGCCTGGGGACAGCGTACCGAGCGCGGCGGCCCCGCGGGGGGCCGGGCGGCGGCGCTGACCGGCGGTCATCTCGTCCACCGCGGCCGACACCTGCCGGACGGTCGCGGCGCCCCCGGCCACGAACACGTACTCGGTGTTGCGCAGGTGGGAGACCTTCCCCACCTTCTTCCCCGCCGGGCTGTGGATGCCGATCTGGGCGCCCACGTACCGCTTGGAGTCGAAGGCGAAGACCGCCACCTCCTCATGCCCGGCATCCCGGAGCATGCCCTCCATGTCCTCAGCGGTGATCCACGATTCGTCGTTGTAGGACAGGATGACGGTCCCGGCCCGGAGGCGGGACAGCACGTCCGCGAGCGCGGCCGGCATGGTGCGCCGGGAGTTGAACACGCTGCGGGTCTCGTCCTCGCGCACGTCCACCCGCTTGCAGGCCACCCCGTAGTGTTCAGGGGCGTCCCAGCGGACCAGGGTCTCCCACACGTGGTAGTTCGCGAAGTAGCGGTGCTGGTTGTAGGGCGGGTCCACGTAGCAGAGGTCCACGGCCGGCAGCGCGTCCACGGTCTCCATCACGTCCCCGGTCACCGACGCACCGGGCCCGTCCAGCAGCACCGGCATCCTCAGCTCGAGGTCCCGCGCCGACCGCGGTGCCCAGTCCTTGAGGAACGCCATCTGGATCCCGGTGGTGGAGTCCACCCGGTCGGCGGCCTCCATGAGCGAGGTCAGCAGGACCGGGTACAGCTCGGTTCCGGCGTGCTCGTCCTCGATCCGCTGCCGGATCGCGTCGATCCGCATCCCGTTCTTCGGCTGGAAGTACCGGGCGCGCTCGCAGAAGATCTCGGTGACGTAGCCGCGCGCCGGCGTCGTGGCCTGCAGGTCCGTGAGGATCCCGGCGAGCTGCTCCCGGTCCACCGTCCGCGCGTCGGTGGCGATATAGCAGCCGGCGAGCACGCCGGTGTAGGTGGCGCGGTCCGCGGCCGTGGTGTGGATCCCCCGCCGCTTGAACTCCTGGGCCACCCTGGTGGTCCCGGAGAACAGGTCGACGGCGGTGCGCGCCCCGGCGGCGGCCGCCATGGTCCCGAGGACCGGCACCAGGACCCGCTTGGAGCCCAGGTACTTGATCATGACCTCGAACCTAGTCCACGGCCCCGCGCCGGTGGCGGAGGTCGAGCACCGCGGCGATCCCGGCCAGCAGCACGACGGCGATCCACAGGGCCCCCAGCCCCCAGCTGAGGTAGGCGAGGGCACCGGCCGTGGAGCCGAGGGCGATCGCCACCCAGAGGGTCAGGAACCGCAGCCAGACGACCCTGTTGCCGCCGGTCAGGGCCAGCGCCAGGTGCTGACCGGTCTTCACCAGGGTCCCGGTCATGTAGGTCAGGCCCACCGTGACCTCACCGCCCCGGGTGAAGGTGCCGTTGACGGCCCCCATCCCGGCGGCCACCGCCGGCGGGACGGCAACGCGCAGCACCGGGACCAGGGACATCAGCGCCGCGAGCAGCAGGAAGGCCATGGAGACCCAGACCGCGGTCGACTGCGGCCCGCCGGGCTCCGGCCGGACGGACCTCGACGAACGCACGTGCACGGCCAGGGAGGACACCACCACGCCGGCCACGAAGAAGGCGACGAGCCCCATCGCCTTGGCCCAGCCCGCCGGGTCTCCCTGGGTGAGCTCGGCCCCCGCCCGCGTGGAGTTCCCGGACATGAACGAGACGAAATACCCGCCGAGGTGGATGAAGGCGAGTCCGTCCACGAACCCGGCCGTCGCGGTCAGCGTCCCCGCCAGCACCCCCTGCCGGGGCGTCAGTGATCCCGCCAACGGGCTGCTCCTCTCCGCACGCGCACTGGCTCCGCTCCACCGAATGACGCCTCGACTTTACCGGGGCCGCGTAGGTTAGATGGGTACGAGAGCGGGAACGACGAGAGGACAGCGCATGCCCATCAAGGATCCCATCGACGCGACACTGGACGCCGCCGACGCCCCGGCGCCGGACAGCGACAGGAAGCCGGACAGCCCGCCGAAGCTGAACGGCGCGAGCCGGAAGTACGCCTTCAAACGGGCCCTCAAGGAGTTCGGCTCCGACGGGGGCACCGACCTGGCCGCCATGCTGACCTATTACACGGTGCTGTCCCTGGCCCCGGCCCTGCTGGCGATCTTCTCGATCATCACCCTCGTGCTGGCCGGAAACGCCAGCACCGTGACCACCCTCGTGAACGACCTGGTCAAGCAGGTGCCCTCCGACTACCAGGGCCTGGTGGTCAACCTGGTGGAGACCATGATCGGCTCCGCCGCCGGAGGCGTGATCGCGCTGATCATCGGTATCGCCACGGCCCTGTGGTCGTCCTCGGCCTACGTGAAGGCCTTCTCCCGGTGCATGAACACCATCTACGGCGTCGAGGAGGGCCGCGGCTTCGTGAAACAGGTCGTGACCATGCTGCTGGTCACCCTGGTCCTGCTCCTCGGGGTGGTGCTCATCCTGGTCTCGCTCGCCCTGAACCAGTCCCTGGTGTCCGGCGTGCTGGGCCCGATCGCCGAGCCGCTGGGCCTCGGCGGCATCCTGAACTTCCTCACCCAGACGTTCCTGCCCATCTGGGCCTGGGTGAAGTGGCCCGTCATCCTGGCCCTCGTGATCGCCATGATCGCCGTCCTGTACTACTTCACGCCCATCGTGAAGCAGCCCAAGTTCAGCTGGGTCAGCATCGGCGCCGTCGTGGCGATCGTCGGCATCGCCATCGCCGGCGTCGCGCTGTACATCTACTTCAGCTTCTTCGCCGGCTACAGCTCCTACGGCGCCATTGGCACGGTGATGGCCCTGCTGTTCGCACTCTGGATCTTCAACATCGTGCTGTTGCTCGGCGCCGAGATCGACGCCGAGATGGAACGCGCCCGCCAGCTCCAGGCCGGCATCCAGGCGGAGGAGACGATCCAGCTGCCGCCGCGCAGCACGGACAAGGTGGAGAAGGCCAAGGAGACTCGTGACCAGCTCGAGGCAGACGGCCGCATGCTGCGGCTGACCTACGGGGACACGGCTGCCGACGCCAAGAAGTGATGCCCCGCCCTGAACGGTAGGGAACCGCGGCGGCGAACACCGGTCCGTCCCTCCCGGCACCATCCCGACGGCGGCCCGGCACCGCGCGCAGGACGGCTGCGCCGGTGCCGGGCCGTAACTGTCAGGGGCCGGGTGGGCGGCTCAATCGGCCCGGCCGGGCAGGGTGCAGTCGATCTCCGGATCATGCAGTCCCACCCCGGCGGCCTCAGCACGCTCCTGGGCGTCCAGCACCTCCTGGTAGAACCGGTCGTTCGGCTCGTAGAGCACGGCCACGCCCAGGCCGGCCTCGGCGATCGCGGCGTTCACGAGTGAGTCACCCTCGAACACGCCGGCCAGGGTGCGGCCGTAACGGTCCGTCCGCTCGACGTCGTACTCCAGCTCGATCCGGTCACCGGGCGCCAGCAACTCCTCCAGGAACGCGGTGGCCTCGGGCCCCAGGCACTGGACCGGTTTCTGCGGGTGCTTCGTCTCGGGGGTGTCCACGTTCAGCAGCCGGATGCGCCGGTCCTCGCCGTCGACTGCGGCGACGAGGCTGTCGCCGTCGATCACCCGGACCACGGTGGCCGCATCCCGCCCCTCGCCGTCCCTGGACTGCACCACCGACACTGCCGTGCCGAGGGCGATGAGGACCAGCACCCCGCCGATGATGACCCTCGTGGCCCTCGACCCACCCGCTGCCCTGCCCGGCATGCGCTCCCCTCCTCCCCAGCCCTCCATGATGACGTGGGGGTAGCGTAGGCCATCGCACGGTCGAGGCCCACGCCGCCCGGCCCGTCATGAGCCCGGTGCACAATGGAGCCATGGCCGAGACGACGAACCAGCCCGCCCAGCCCGCCAAGACGACTGCCCAGAAGCTCTTCATCAAGCCGGGCGACGTCCTGTTCCTGGGCGGAGGCCACCAGGGCCTGCACGCCCTGCTCGATCCGCTGCCCGTGGGTGTGCTCCTGACCCAGGAGATCGGCGAGGCCACCGCCGTCGTGCTGTTCGCACAGGACCAGCGCTCGCTGGACGGCGTGCTGGACGACTGGCTCGAACCGGCTCTGGGGGCGCGGGTGCTGTGGATCGGCTATCCCAAGGGCGGGCGCTCGGACATCAACCGGGACTCCATCTGGAAGGACGTCCAGGAACGCGGGCACACCCTCAACGCCAACGTCCCGTTGTCCGGGGAGTGGTCCTCGGTGCGCGTCAAGACCACGCCGGTGACGTAGCGCACCGGTCCCCGCGAGGCATCGCCCCGGGCGTCACGGGCCCACCAGGCCTCACCGTGCTCCCCGGGCGTCACGGGGCGGACTCGTAGACTGAGGGCAGCAGGCCGGCACTCGCCGGCCCGAGCTCCGACGACTCAGGGAACTGCCCCATGCGCCGAATGTCCGATCCCTCCTACGTCACCGAAGCCCAGAACAACCTGCACGGCGAGAACATCGCCCCCATCACCCAGCTCTGCGAATCACTCCAGGAACCCGGGAAGGGCCCCGTGCCCTACGTGGACCCCCGCTACGACGTGGACGAGGCCCGGATCCTCGTACTGACCGCGGCCCCCGGCCCGGGCACCGCCTCCGGCTTCCTCTCCCACGAGAACGACGACGACCCCTCCGAACGCCTCGTCCGCGTCTTCCAGCGGGCCGGACTGGCGCCGCGCTACTCCATCCCCTGGACCGTCCACCCCTGGACCCAGGACGACTACGCCGTCAATCTCACCAAGGACCAGATCGCCGCCGGGGTGAAGCCGTTCAACCGGTTCCTCAAGCGCGTCCCACGCGTGGTGGCCATCATGGCCCACGGGGGCGAGGCCCAGAAGCTCATCAAGGCCTTCTCCACCACGATCGGCGGGACGATCCTGGCCGAGAAGGCGATCAAGGTCTTCCCCCTGCCGGCGATCCACGCCCAGGGCGCCAACCGGAAGCAGACGCCGGAGGAGGCCGAGGAGCAGATGACCGAGGCCTACGGCGAGGCCATGCGGCTGTGCGGCATCCGCCCGCTGGACCCCGGGAACTGAGCGCAGGAAAAGGCCCCGCAGGCCACAGGCCTGCGGGGCCTCCCGTTCCCGGAACCGGGTTCCCGGTGTCGCCTCTCGGCGACTTCGGTCGTCCCGTTCCGCAGTGTCAGGCGCGCAGGTGCGCCGGGGTCTCGTCCGAGACGGGGTCCAGGACGAAGTCGTAGTGGACCTCGACGCCGTTGCCGTCCGAGGCCGGCTTCGGGTCCAGGATCAGCTCGGGCTTCACGGCCGAGGCGATGTCGTCGTCGTTGTGCTCATCGCCCGGGAAGTACAGCTGGGCGGTCAGCAGCTCGTGACCGGGGGCCGAGACCTTCAGGTGCAGGTGGGCGGGGCGCCAGGCGTGCCAGCCGGCGGCGGCGATCAGCTGGCCGCAGGCGCCGTCGGTCGGGATCTGGTACGGGGCCGGCTGCAGGGAGTTGATGGCGAAGTAGCCCTCCTCGTCGGCGATGAAGGTGCCGCGCAGGTTCCACTCCGGGATGTTCGGGGCAAACTGCGAGTAGAAGCCGTCCTCGTCCGCGTGCCACAGCTCGATCTTCGCGTTCGGCAGAACCTTGCCGTCGGTGCTGGTGACCTGGCCCTGGAAGAGCATCATGGTGCCCTTCTCGTCCGGACGCATGCTGATCGTGGCCGGCTTGCCCTTGCCGGTCTCGTGGCTCGGGGAGTCGGGGATGTAGTACGGACCCTCGATGGAGCCCTTGTTGCCGTCGCGGTGTTCGGTGGCGACCTCCTCCACGGAGTGCTCCAGCCACACGTCCAGGAACAGCGGCCACTCGCCGTCCTCGCCGACCTTGATCAGCCAGGCCTTGAGGGCGTTGAACTCCTGGTAGGTGACCTTCTTCTCGAGGATGATGTCATTGGCGGCCTTCACGAGTGCCGAGGCCAGCTCGTCGACGCGGGCCTGGTCCGCCTCGATCGAGGCGGTCTTGCCGGACTGGCGGAACCGGTCGGTGGCCGCGGCGCCGGAGGCGGCTGCGGTCGCGATGGCTTCTTCCTGGGGGGTCATCGGTTTCTCCTTCGTTCGGGGGTGAATCTGGGGGTGGATCATGTAATCCGCGCCGTGCTGCCGGTCACATTGTTGCGTTCAGTCTATGGATGAGAGCGAAGCAGCGGAATGTCGGGTTTCGTGGTCATTGAGATGCCTGGCCTCTGAATGATGCTGACTAGCAGTCCGTCCGGTATCGAGCGAGCTTCTCGTCGTCGATCTCGGCCCCGACGCCGGGCGCGTCGCGTACCGAGATCCGGCCATCGGCGATCGTGATCGGGTCGGCCAGCAGGTCATCGCTCATGTCCAGGAAGTTGGACAGTTCGCCGGCGCGGCGCGAGGTGGCCTCGTGGGCGGCGCCGAAGGTGACGGTGGCGAGGGAACCGACCTGCGTGTCGATCTGGTTGCCCATGGTCACGTCCACCCCCAGGCCGGTGCACAGGCCGAGGATCTCGGTGGCCTCGGTGAACCCGGACCGCGCGGTCTTGATGCAGATGGCGTTGCAGCCGCCGGAGAGCAGCTCACGGGAGGCATCGCCGGCCGTGGGCACGGACTCGTCACCCACCACCGGGATCGGTGACTTCTCCACCAGGCGACGGCGGCTCATGGACTCCTTCGCATCGCACGGCTCCTCCAGCAGGGTGAGCCCCAGCCCGGCGGTGCGCTCCAGGACCTGCATGGCCTCGTTGGCCGTCCAGCCGCGGTTGGCGTCCAGGTAGATCTCGACGTCCTCGCCCAGCCCCTCGCGCAGCACGTGGCAGGCCTCGACGTCCAACGCCAGCGGGCGCCGGCCCACCTTGAGCTTGAACGTGGTGATGCCGTACTCCTCGCCGAAGCGCTGGGCCTCCTCGAGCAGCTCCTGCGCGGGCCGGAAGCCGAGCATGTGGCTGACGCGCATCGAGTCACCCCAGCCGCCCAGCATCTTGTGCACCGGCATCCCGAGGGCCTTGCCGGCCAGGTCCCAGAGGGCGATGTCCACGGTGCCCTTGGCCACCTGGTTGTTGATGGTCCGGCGCATCACCGCGTGCACCTTCTGGCGGTCGAACGGGTCCAGTCCGATCACCTGGGGGGCGAAGATCTCCTCCACCACGTTCTTGATGGACACCTGGGTCTCACCGTAGGTGTAGGGCCGCGGCGGGGCATCCGCCACCCCGGTGACACCCTCGTCCGTGTGGATCCGCACCAGGACGTGGTCCGCCGTCTCCACCGCCCCGGAGGCGAACTTCAGCGGGTGGGTGTACGGGATGGCATAGGGGATGGCCTCGATGCCGGTGATCTTCATGGTGCCTCCTCGGCGACTGGGTGGACGGTCGGGCGGGATGGGTGGTCCTCCGGAGACCGCCGGACCTGTTCCACGGCCCGGTGCGCGAGGGCCCGGAAGCCGGGGATCAGCAGCGACCGGCTCCCCCGCTTCCAGGCCAGGGCCAGGCCGACCTCGGGCCCGTCGGCCAGCTCGCGGTACACGACGGGTGAGCCGGAGGTGGCACGGCGGGCACCGTCGGGGACCAGGGCCACCCCCATGCCCGCGGCGACGAAGGCCAGCAGGGTCGAGGTCTCCGTGGCCTCCTGCACGACGCGCGGCCGGAAGCCGGCCCGGCGGCAGGCCTCGAATGACACGGTGGCGACGGCGGAGGCCGGCGGGTAGCCGACGAAGTCCTCCCCGGCCAACTCCCCCAGGACCAGCGGACCGCCGCCGGCGGCCAGCGGATGCGCGGCAGGCAGGGCGACGACGAGTGAGTCGCCCTCCAGCGGGTCCAGGACGACCTCGGCGGACTGCACGGGCGGCCGGAGCACGGCCACGTCGATTCGGTTCTCCAGCAGCCCCTGTTCGATGTTCGGGGTCAGCATCTCCCCCATCACGTGCAACCGCACCCCGGGCAGCTCCTGGCGGGCCAGCTGCACGACGGCCGGCATCACCCGGTAGGTGGCGGAGCCGACGAACCCCACGCGCAGCACGCCCGCAGCACCGGCCCCCACCTCACGCACGTCCTTCTCGAGGGATTCCACGTCCGCCAGGATCTGGCGGGCGCGCTCGAGCATGAGGCGACCGGCGTCGGTGAGGTCGACCTTGCGGGTGGTGCGCTCGAGCAGCTGAGTGCCGAGACTGGCCTCGAGTTGCTTGATCTGCTGGGACAGCGGTGGCTGGGCCATGTGCAGGCGGTCGGCGGCACGGCCGAAGTGGCGCTCCTCGGCGACGGCCACGAAGTAGCGCAGCTGGCGCAGGTCCATGGCGCCTCCTT
Organism: Micrococcus sp.; assembly: GCA_029961105.1. Classification (GTDB taxonomy): domain Bacteria; phylum Actinomycetota; class Actinomycetes; order Actinomycetales; family Micrococcaceae; genus Citricoccus. The sequence continues at coordinate 229,046 of JASBVO010000002.1, forward strand.
TCACTCTGGCCATCCCGGTGCGACGCCGCCGGCAGGCGACTGCCCGTCCGCCGGCAATACCGATCCAGCGTAGGGATGACCTCCATCACAGGGGAAAGACCGGTTCGCCTCACTTTAGGACGCCCAGCATATGGATGGGTACACAATGTGTACGTCACCTGCAGAATTCATCACGGTACGGCGCGAAGGGCCGCCGATTCAGACGTGGCGAATCCCACTGTGGTTCCGCCACGCCGAGCACGGCCCCGCCCCCCCTTCACGATCCGCCGTGGCCTCGACGCGCCCTCCAGCAGACGGTCCGGGCTGGGGTGCACCGTGGTCTCGCCGAGGCTGGTCCTGATGGCCATGTCCACGCTGATGCCGCTGGTGCTCCCGGGCGGGATCCGAGCGCGGGTCGGCCCGGGGGTGCCCTCCACGCTGTGACAGCATGACTGCATGACGACCTACCTGACGGCCGTGGTGCCCCTGGGCCTGGAGGAGCGATTCCGGGGCTGGCTGTCCCCCCACGTCCCGGTCGCCGGCGGGGAGGGTGGCATCGGCCGCTCCGGCGCCGCAGGAAGCGGCGAGTACCTCGTGGTCGACCTGCCGGGCACCGGGGCCCGACTGCACCACGTGGGCCGCTCGGCGACGGCTGACCTGCTGCCCGCGCAGTCCGGTCCAGCCCCCTCCGGCGCCCTGTTCCGCGGCTACGCCCAGTCCCCCGGCGGTGACACCCTGGTGTTCGGCGGCGCAGGTGCCGCGGCCCTCGCGACCGAGGACCCGGGGGCCATCCACGGCACTGAGTCCGGGCTCGTCGGCGGCCGGCCTGGACGCGAATGGGACGGGACGCACCTGGCCGTGGCGTGGACTCCGGAGGGGTTGACCGCGCACACGGACTTCTCCCGGATGCTGCCGCTGCTCTACACCTGGGGCGGGGGACTCCTGGCACTCTCCGACTCCTGGCAGCTGCTGGTCCGGCTCCGGAGGGCCATGGGGCTGCCGGTCAGCATCAACACCCAGACCGTGTGCGCCATGGCCACCGAGAGGGCGATCACCGAGCACCCCTTGGACACGGGCACCGCCTGCACCCAGGTGCGCATGGCCACCGTGGGCTCCCACGTCTCCGTCCGCTGGACCCCCGTCGGCGCCGGTGAGCCCCGCATCGACCAGGCCCCGTTCCCGGAGATCTTCGCCGAGCCCCCGGGAAACTGGGCGGACACGGTCCGCCAGGGTGCCGTGACCATGGCCTCGGTACTGCGCGCCTGGCGGGACCTTCCCGGCGGCTCCCTGCGGCTGTCCATGTCCGGCGGAGCGGACTCCCGGGCGGTCCTGGCGGCCGCCCGCCGGGCCGACCCGGAGCAGCAGGCGACCACCCTGACGACGGCGGCCCCGGCCGCGGCGACCGCACGGGACCATGAGGTGGTCCAGGGACTCGCCCGGGCCGCGGGCCTGCGGCTCGGCAACAACCCGGCGGCCCCTGCGCCGCAGCTGCACCGGTACCGCAACCGCTTCCTGGTCTGGATGACCGGCTCCCTGGGACTGCACGATCGCCTGCAACTGCCCAGCCCGCGCGTCGGGACCCCGGGCCACTACACGCTCACCGGCCACGGTGCCGGGCTCTTCAAGGGCACCTACGGGTGGCGCCCCTTCACGGAGGTGGCCGCTGGCCTGGAACGGTGGGATCCGGGCGTCGGCGCCGTCGCCGGCCGGCTCGGCGAGGGATACCTCCGCTCCGTCGGGGTGGACCCCGAGGCGCCGGACGCCAGCGAATGGCACTACATCGGCCTGCGGAACTCCCTGCACGGGGGACGCTTCACCCTGTCCACGTATTTCGGCTCCCCGCCGCTGATGCAACGCGACCTAGCCCGGCTGGCCCACGTCCCGGCCGGCTCCTCCCGCTCCCTGCCGGCCGCGCTGCGCAGGAGTCCGGAGTCCAATGCGCCGCGGCTCAACACCTCCATCTCCACCGTGCTGACCGTCCTGCTCGACCCGGAGCTGGCGGCGCTGCCGTACGACGCTCCGGAGAAGGACCTGGACCATGACACCCTGGACACGATCCTCGGCATCGCGGGCGGGCCGCTGTCCGACGATGAGCTCGCGTCCGTGGCGGCGTACGGCATCCCGGCCGACGTGGACCACGGCGCCGCGGAGACGTTCCAGTCCCTGTCCCGGACCTGGGGGCAGACCGTCGATGCCGACCGTGACTCGGTGGCGCCCCTCGTCGCCCAGGGCGGGGCCATCGCGGCCGACGCCGGCCTGGCCGAGTGGTACGGACCGCTCGCCGAAGACGCCGCGGCCCTGCTGCAGGAGGACGTACCCCTGGCCCACCAGCGCGGTTCCTTCGGGCGGCTGATGACCTTCCTGCCCCTGGCAGACGCCCCCCTGGACGGGCCCGTCCCACCGCGCACCGTGGCCCCCCCGGCGCGCACCGTGGCCCGCCCGGCGGCCGTCCTGGCGAAGCCGGCCCGGGCCGGCAGGCGGGCGGCGCGCTTCGCCCGACGCGCGGCGGGACGGCTCGTCCGGGGACTGAGGGGACGCGGCTGATGTCCACGTACCTCACCGTCGTGGTGCCCCTGGCCCTCGAGGACCGGTTCACCGCCTGGCTGGGTCCGGTGGAGGAGCGGGACCACCTTGTGGTGGAGATCCCCGCCGCGCAGGCCCGCCTGCACCACGTGGCCCGGGCCGCGAGCCGGGACCTCGTGGCCGGGTCGCCGGCAGGACCGGCCGCGCAGGACGGGTCACCAGCAGGACCGGCCGCGCAGGACCGGTCATGGGGCGCAGGGCCGGTCCGGATGCCACGCCACGGGCTGACCCTGTTCCGTGGTTACGCCCAGGATCCTGACGGCACCGCCCTCGTCTTCGGCGCCGGCGGTCTCGCCGACTGGCGCCGCGAGACCGCGGGGTCACCGGCCGCGGGGACGGGGGATCTGACGTCTGGACTCCGGTCCGGATCCGCGTCCGTGACGACCTCGGGCCCCGGGGCCGGGACCACGGACGCTCTGCAGTCCCCGCTGGGGCGCGGCCACGGCTGGGACGGCTGCCACCTGCTGGTCGGGGCCGGTCCCCACGGGCTGACCGCCACCACGGACTTCTTCCGCCAGCTCCCCCTGCTCTACACCGCAGGTGCCGGCCTGGTGGCGATCTCCGACTCCTGGGCCCTGCTGGTGGACCTGCGCTCTGCCCTCGGCCTCCCGGTCTCGGTGGACACCACCGCGGCCCTGGCCTCCGCCTGGTCCAACACGATGGTCAATCACCCCCTCTCGGCCACGACCCTGTGCCACGAGGTCCGGATGCTCCCGCCGGCCGCCCAGCTCATCGTGCCCTTCGGGGCGGGAGGGGCAGTGGCACCGCGTACCGAGCAGTCCCCCTGGCCCGAGGTGTTCTCTCCGGACGGGGAGCCGTGGGGCGCTCAGGTCCGCAGCGCCGCCGTCCGGACCGCGTCGCTCGCGGCGGCCTGGGCCGGATGCCCCGGCACCTCGGTCCGGCTGGCCCTGTCCGGCGGGGTCGACTCGCGGCTGGTCCTGGCGGCTACCCTCATGGCGGACCCGGGCTCAGACGTGACGGTGTACAACACCACCAACCTCGGGCGCGCCAACCAGGCGGATGCGGACACCGTGCGGGCCCTGGCCGAGCGCTTCGGCTTCCCCGTGGGCGCCGGGGGCCGGCCGGCCCCGAAGCCCGTCCTGGAGAAGTACGCCTCTCCCCTGTCCGTCTGGCTGCTCGACTCCCTGGGCCTGAACCACCAGCTGGCCCTGCCCTCGTTCCGGGTGGGCGGGGACGGGTTCTTCACGGTCAGCGGCCACGGCGCCGGCGTCCACAAGGGGGCCTACGGATGGCGGTCGATCCCCGCCCTCCGGTCCGACCTCGCCGCCTCTGATCCACAGCTGGCCACGGCGGTGGCCGGCCCTGCCTCCGAACTCCTCCGCGAGGTCGGCATCGACCCGGATGCGGGACCCCACGCGACGGAGTGGCACTACCTGGCCGTACGCAACTCCATTCACGGCGGCCGGTTCGCGATCCAGAACATGCTCGGGCCCCGGCCCCTGATGCAGCGCCAGCTCGTGGCCCTGGCCCATGCCCCGGAAGGGTCGTCGGCCGCCCCGCCGGCGCAGATCGGGCCCGCCTGGTCCCGGGGCGCCGGCAACCGGTCACTGACCGCAGCCGTGTTGTCCGTGCTGGATCCCCGCCTGGCGGCGGCCCCCTATGACCAGCCGGCCAAGTCCATCGCCCCCGCGACCATCGAGACCGTCCTGGCGGCCGCGGGCGGGCCCCTGGACCCGGCCGAGCGCCATGCGGTGCGCACCTACGGCGCTCCGGCCGACGTCGTGAACGGGCCTGCGGCGGTCTTCGAACGGTGGGCGCGGGAACGGCTGGACCACCACCTGGCCCACGCCCCGGATCCGGTGGACGACGAGGCGGGGATCCATCGGCAGGTGGCAGCCCTCGTGGACGGAGGCCTCCGCGTGGCGCGGGACGCGGGCCTGGCCGAATGGCTCGGGCCGACCGCCCGGCGCGCCCGCGGCTCGATGGCGGCAGGCGGACCGCTGTCCCACGCCCGCGGCGACGCCGGCACGCTGATGGCCTTCCTGCCGCTGGCCGGCGCCGGTGTCTCGGACCCCGTTCCCGTCCGCCGGGCCCCGGAGGCCGAGGCCCCCGGACGGCCGGAGCCCGCGGCGATCCCCGCGCAGCGGCCATCCCGGGACGGTGCCTCACCCCTGCGCCGGCTGGCGCGCCGCGCCGTGCGGTCCGCCCGCCGGTTCCGGGGCGGGCGGTGACCGGAGTCCCTGACGGGGCGGGCGACCCACGCCCCGTGCTCACCCCGGGGCGCTCGTCGGCGTCTCCGTCTCGAGCCGCTGGCAATAGAGGGTCCCCGGCCGGGTATCGACCGCGGCGGCCTGGACGAGCCCCTTGTACTTCGTCCCGACGATGACGTCCACGGTGTCCTCCACCCGCCAGTCCGGCCGGTAGATCGATCCCTCGATGTTCCGCTGGAGGGCGAAGGCGGTGTCTCGCCCTGCCTCGCCGGAGATGATGACCGCCACCATGTTGGCCGTGGCGAAGCCCTTGTTGCCCACCCCGTCGATGACGAACCGGCGCCGCTCGAGGTCATTGGCCACGTCCCCGGCCAGGCCGTCGAGGGTGGTGCCGTTGTAGACCATCACGGGCGCGTCCTTGGCGTAGGCGAATGTCTCGGCCGGGCACAACAGGGGCTCCCTCGGCGGGGACGCCTCCCAACCCGGGATGGCCCACTGGCCGCGCAGGACCTGCACGGCGGAGACGGTCAGCCCGAGCAGCAGCAGTGCCACCAGCCCGAGCACGATCCCGTGGCGCCAGCGCCGGCGGCGGCGGTCCCGGGCCAGGGCGCGGGGATCCACGGCACCGAAGTATCCCTCCAGGTCCTCCTCGGTGAAGATCTGCCGGCCGTCGTCATCGAGACGCGGGTCCTTCCGGGGCGGGTCCTGTGCTCGCCGGCCGCCCCGGGGCCGGCCGGAGGTCTTGCGGGGTGTACTCACGCGGCGTCCCTTCAGCGGCAACAGGATGTGATGACCATTACACCCCAGGTGGGCACTGAACGCCCGGCGCCACGGCCGCTGGCCCACGAGCCGGGGCCGTACCCGTCAGCCCGCCAGCCGGGGTGCCCGGGCAGCACCACCGCAGACGCCTGGTCCGGGACGCCTAGGCTGGGACCATGCGTACCCTTCCCGCCGCCGGATTCCTGCTCGACGTGGACGGGCCGATCGCCTCGCCGGAGACCCGCAGTGTCCCCGAGGCGATCCTGACCGCCCTGGTGGCCCTGGCCCGTCGCGGCGATCCGGTCGTCTTCAACACCGGCCGTTCGGCGGAGTTCGTGGTCCGGCACCTGGCGGAACCGCTGCGCCGGGCGGGCCTGCCCGCAGGCGCCCGGTTCCACGCGGTGTGCGAGAAGGGCGCGGTCCGGTTCTCCTTCGCCGACCTTCCCGACGGTGGCCTCCCGGACGTGGGCGGACGCGCCGGGGTCCCGGACTGGCTGCGGGTGGACGAGGGCATGCGGGTGCCCGAGGCGACCGAGTCGACCCTGGCCCGGCTGGTGCAGGAGGAATTCAGCAGCACGATGTTCTACGACGACACGAAGCTGGCCATGTTCTCCGCGGAGATGAACGTTGGAGAGTCCCTCGAGCGATACCAGCCCGAGCAGTCACGCTTCGAGGACCGGGCCCGGGAACAGCTGGAAGCCGACGGGCTGGTGGAGCAGTTCCAGGTGGACCCGACCATCATCTCCTCGGACGTCGAGCACCGCAGCAGCGGCAAGGACCTCGGCGCCTCCAGGTCCTGGGACCTCGTGACGGCCGACGGGGAACTGCCCGTGCGGTGGTTCACCTGCGGGGACTCCAGGACCGACTACGCGATGGCCGACTGGCTGCACGGCCACGGGGCCGGCGTGACCCACGTGGACGCCCGGCCCTCCGACGGCATCCCGCCGACCCCCTACCCTGTGCTGACCAGCAAGGAGCTCTCCGGTTCCGGGTTCGGCCCGCCCGACGGGGTGCACGAGGTGACCGGCCAGGCGCTGCTGGAGTGGGCATTGAACACCATCGGGGCCGCCGGATCCAGTTCGTGACGAGATGACGTCACCCGGGGTAGTGGAAGGCAACCTGCTCGGGGAAGGAGGCGCCGGCGTCGTTCACTGGTGGTATGACTTCTGCTCCCTCTGCCTCCGCAGCCGGTGAGGCCGTCCTGGACATCCCCGTCCTGGACCTGTCCACCATGCGCTCGCCAGACGGCTCCTTCGCCCCGGAGTTCCTGGACCGGCTCCGCCACGCCGCGCACCACGTGGGCTTCTTCCAGATCGTCAACTACGGCGCCGCAGCGGGCCAGGTCGACGAGCTCTTCCGGGTGACCGCCGAGTTCTTCGCCCGCCCGGAGGAGGAGAAGCTGGCGCTGCACAACCAGAACTCCCCGCACTACCGCGGCTACTCCTCCGTGGGCGCCGAGCGCACCCAGGGACGCCCGGACTCCCGTGAGCAGATCGACTTCTCCCCGGACCGCGCCCCGGTGCCCGCCGAGCAGATCAAGCCCGGTCAGGAGTACTGGCACCTGCAGGGACCGAACCAGTGGCCGTCGGGCATGCCCGAGCTGGAGCGGACCGCCATGGCCTGGACGGCCCTGATGGACCGGGTCGGCGAGGACCTGCTCAAGGCCCTGTGCGTGGCGATCGGCCTGGACGAGGACCACTTCGCCGAGCCGTTCTCCGGGGACCGGGCCTGGATGGCCAAGCTGGCCCATTACGTCGGCGGGGTCAAGGAGGCAGGATCCCAGGGCGTGGGACTGCACGCCGACTACGGCTTCATCACCCTGCTGCTGCAGGACATGGTGGGCGGGCTCGAGGTGCGCCCCTATGGCCAGGACCAGTGGCTGCCGGTGGAGCCGATCCACGGCGCCCTGGTGGTGAACCTGGGCGAGATGCTGGAGGTCGCGACCAACGGCTACCTGATGGCCACGATCCACCGGGTGATCGCCCCGGATGAGGGCGTGGACCGCTACGCCGTGCCGTTCTTCTACTCCCCCCGCCTGGACGCGGTGATCGAGCCCGTGGAGCTGCCGGCCGAGCTGGCCGCCCAGGCCCGCGGCGTCTCGGATGACCCGGCCAATCCGATGCTCGCGTCCTTCGGCTCCAACATGCTCAAGGGCTTCGTGCGTGCACACCCCAAGGTGACGGAGAAGTTCCACCCGGAGCTGGCCGGGCGGTAAGCGGCGCTCCGGTCCGTCTCGTCGTCCGCCGATCCGGCGTGTCGCGGCGCGGCAGGGGCCGGACACGCGGATTCGAGCACGACGGATGGCGGCGGGGCGACCCCTGGCATCCGGGCACAGACGCATCCGGGCACAGACGACGGACCCGCCGGACCTGATCACACGGGATCAGGACCGGCGGGTCCTCGGTCGTTCGGGAGTGGGTCAGCGCTTGGACTTGCGGTACCCGGCTGCCTTGGCGGCCGCTTCCGTCGTGAAGCAGGCCTCGGGGACGGTCCGGCCGTAGAACGCCCCGGAGGGCACGTGGTAGATTCCCGAGTCGGCGTTGCCCTTGATCGGGTGCGACGACGGGCAGCTCTTCCCGCGCGGCGCCGCACGGTTGGACACCGGCTGGGGCTTCGGCTTGGCCGCCGGCTTCGGCGCAGCCTGGACCCGGACCCCGGCGGAGGTCTTGGCCACCGTCGTGTAGCCGGCCTTGGACCCGGTCACCTTCACGGTGATGGTGGTGCCCGCGTCCGTGGACTTCAGCGTGTACGAGGTGCCGGTCGCCCCGGAGATCGCGGCCCCGTTGCGGAACCAGCGCTGGGTCAGCTTCGTCCCGGAGGTCCAGCTGCCGCGGTCGACCGCCAGCTTCTTGCCGGCCTTCGCCGTGCCGGAGATCTTCGGCACGGCCGACCTCAGCGTCCCGGCGGCCACGGCCCTGGACTTCGCCGAGGTGACCGTCGTGGTGGCATAGCCCTTCTGGGAACCGGTGACCTTGACCGTCAGCGCCTTGCCCCAGTCGGCGGCCACGGCCGTGTAGCCCTTGGCCGTGGCACCCTTGATGGCGGCGCCGTTGCGGTACCACTGGTACGTCAGCGCCGTGCCGACCGCCCAGGTGCCCACGCTGGCCGTGAGCTTCTGCCCCACCTTCGGCGCAGCGGGGATCTTCGGCGTCGGAGCAGGCAGCACTCCTGTCTTGATGGGCCCGAAGACAGCGGAGGTGACCGTCTTCGTGGCGTACCCGGCCTGGGTACCGGTGACCCTGACGGTCAGCGTCTTCCCCAGGTCGTGCACCTTGGTGGTGTACGTCTTGGCCGTGGCTCCGGTGATGGGCTGGCCCTCGCGGTACCACTGGTAGGTGTGCTTGGTACCGGGCGTCCAGTAGCCCACGGTCGCGGTCAGCTTCTGGCCGACCCGGGCAGTGCCGCTGATCCTCGGGGTGGACGCGGCGAGCACCGGCTGCGGGACGGACCCGTCCACCGGCGGGGCGCCGGGTACCAGGGCGGTTGAGTGGGTGGCCGCCGCTGGGACGACCGGGGAGGAGGGCACGGCCCCGAGGGCCGGAACAGCACTGGTGATGACGAGGGCGCAGGCCAGTGCGGCGCTTCCCAGCAGGCGCTGGGGCTTCCATGAGGTGCGAGACATGGGGATATCATGGCGCACGTCACGCCCGGTCCGGGACCAGGACGCGCACGTGTCTTCCACGCGTTCGCCGAAGTCAGAACTGGATGACCTGCCGCACCGCCAGCCCGTCGGCCAGCCGGTCCATGCCCTCGTTGACCTGGTCCAGGCCGATCGTGCCGGAGATAAGCTCCTCCAGGGGCAGCTTGCCCTCGCGCCAGAGCGCTTCGAACCGCGGGATGTCCCGGGCGGGCACGGCCGATCCCAGGTAGGAGCCCACGATCGTGCGGGCCTCCGCCGTCAGCACCAGCGGACTGATCTCGGCTCGCGCGTCCGGGGCGGGCAGTCCCACCGTGACCGTGGTCCCGCCGGGTGCGGTCAGCCGCACCGCGGTCTCGAACGCGCGCGGGTGACCGGCAGCCTCGATGACAGCCACGGCCCGGATGCCGTCCTCCTCCGCCTGCCGCGGCGTCAGGGCCCGGTCCGCCCCGAGCCGGCGGGCCAGTTCCAGTTTCGACTCCTGCTGGTCCACGGCCGTCACCGTGCCCGAGGTCAGGGCGCGGGCGACCAGCAGCGCCGCCATGCCGACCCCGCCCAGGCCGACGATGACCACGTCGTCCTCCGGCCCCGGCCGCGCCGCATTGACGACCGCGCCGCCTCCGGTGAGCACGGCGCAGCCCAGCACCGCGGCGACGCCGGCCGGCACGTCCGCGCCGATCGGCACCACGGAGCGGCGGTCCACCACCGCGTGGGTGGCGAACCCGGAGACGCCCAGGTGGTGATGGACGTCCTCCATCGCCGGGGCGCCTGCGCCGGCCCCGGACCCGTCACCGGCCCCCGGCCCGTCACCGGCGTCCGGGTGGCCTCCAACGGGACGGTGCAGGCGGCGGCCACCGCCCAGTAGCTCCCCGGCGTTGTTGGCCACGGAGCCGCGCGAGCAGGGCAGCCGGCCCTCCGTTCGGCACTCGGCGCACTCCCCGCAGCGGGGCAGGAAGACCATGACGACCCGGTCCCCGGGGGCCAGGTCGGTCACCTCGGCGCCGACCCGCTCGACGGTCCCGGCCGACTCGTGGCCAAGCAGCATCGGCACCGGACGCACGCGGTTGCCGTCGACGACCGACAGGTCCGAGTGGCACAGCCCGGCGGCCTCGATCCGCACCAGCAGCTCCCCCGGGCCCGGCGGGTCCAGCGTCAGCTCCTGCACCCGCAGCGGTGCTGACCGGGCGTACGGGCGCTCCGCGCCGATGCGTTCGAGGACGGCTCCCCGGATGGTGAGCGGGCCACTCCGGGCGCCGGTGGACGAGCCGTTCACCGGTTACCGGCTTCGGCCGCGTCCGGGGTGAAGCCGTCCAGGACGCCGTCCGGCGTGGCCAGCAGCGCCACCAGCGAGCAGTCCCGGTCCGCATAGCCCTCGTCGATCAGTTCCTGCAGCTGGGAGGCGATCAGCCGGGCCGCGGGCAGATGGACCCCCGTCTGCTCACCGGCGTCCAGGGCGAGGCCGACGTCCTTCGCGGCGAGGTCCACGCGGAAGGTCGCCTCGAAGTTGTTGTTGGCGGCCGCCGTCGGGATGATCCCCGGCACCGGGTACCAGGTCTGCTGGGACCAGCTGCGGCCCGAGGAGACCGAGACGATCTCCCAGAACACCTTGGGGTCCAGCCCCAGCCGGGCCGCGAGCTGGCTGCCCTCCGAGTTCGCCATGAGGGTGATGAACAGCATCATGTTGTTGCAGATCTTCGCCGCGGTCCCCGCGGTCGGCCCGCCGGCGGCGATGACCTTGCCGGCCATGGGCCCCACGAGCTCGCTGGCCCGCTCCACGGCACCCGGCTCCCCGCCGATCATGAAGGCCAGCGTGGCGTCTGCTGCCCCGGAGATGCCGCCGGAGACCGGGGTGTCCGCGAAGGCGAAACCGCGGGCCACCGACTGCTCGTGGCACCAGCGGCTGGTCTCGATGTCCACCGTGGAGGAGTCGCACAGCAGCGCGTCCTTCGGGGCGTGCGCCCAGATCCCGTCCGGCCCGTCGAACACGGCACGGACGTGCTGGCCCTTGGGCAGCATGGTGAACACGGCCTCGGCGTCCCGCACCGCCTCCGCGATGGAGCCGGCGACCTCCACGCCGGCCTCGGCGGCCGCGGCGGCCGCCCGCTCATTGAGGTCGACCCCACGGACCTGGTGTCCGGCGGCGACCAGGTTGGCGGCCATCGGCCCGCCCATGTTGCCCAGTCCGATCCATGCGTAGCGCGTCATTGCGGCTCCTGCCTCGTGTGTGGTGTGTCACTGACAGCATGGCCGGTCCGGCCCCCGGACGGAAGCGGGAGCCGGACCGGCCATGACGGGGGGTGGTCAGTCGCCGGCGGCGAGCCGCTGCCGGTCGACGTCGTCCAGCTCGTGCAGCGACGAGCCCACGGTCTCCCGGGCCACGGCGACGGCGATCAGGGTGACCACGGCCGCGATGGCGATGTAGATGGACACCGGCACCCAGCTGCCGAAGTCGCGCAGCAGCGTGGTGGCGATGATCGGCGCCAGCGACCCGGCGACGATGGAGGTCACCTGATAGCCCAGCGAGACGCCGGAGTACCGCATGCGGGTGGGGAACATCTCGGACATGATGGCCGGCTGGCCGGCGTACATCAGGGCGTGCACCATCAGCCCCAGGATGATCGTGAGCAGGATGATCCACTCATTCTGTGTGTTGAACATCGGGAAGGCCGCGAAGCCCCAGGCGATCATCAGGATGGCACCGATCGCGTACGGCAGGCGGCGGCCCACCTTGTCGGTCATCCGGCCAACGATCGGCACCACGATGAAGTGGATGACGTGGGCCACCAGGAGCAGCCGCAGGATGGTGGACGTCTCCATGTCCAGCTGGGTGCTCAGGTAGGTGATGGAGAAGGTCACCACCATGTAGTAGAGGATGTTCTCCCCGAAGCGCAGGCCCATGGCGGTGAAGACGCCGCGGGGGTAGCGCTTGAGGACCTCGATGACGCCGTAGCCCGCCTTGGCGTTCTCCTCCAGCTCGGCCTTGGCCTCCTGGAAGATCGGCGCGTCGGTGACCTTGGTGCGGATGTAGTAACCGACGGCGACGATCACGACGGACAGCCAGAAGGCGATCCGCCAGCCCCAAGCCAGGAAGTCCTCCTCGGAGAGGACGCCGTTGAGGACCAGCAGCACGATGGTGGCCAACAGGTTGCCCATCGGCACCGCGGCCTGCGGCCAGGAGGCCCAGAAGCCGCGCTCCTTGTCCGGGGAGTGCTCGGAGACCAGCAGGACGGCGCCGCCCCACTCACCGCCGACGGCGAAGCCCTGGAAGAACCGCAGGACCACGAGCAAGATCGGCGCGGCATAGCCGATGGCGTCGAAGGTCGGCAGGCAGCCCATCAGGAAGGTCGTGACGCCGACCAGGATGATGGCCAGCTGGAGCAGGCCCTTGCGGCCGTACTTGTCCCCGAAGTGGCCGAAGACGATCCCGCCGATCGGCCGGGCGACGAAGCCCACGGCGTAGGTCAGGAACGCGCTGATGATCGCGTCCAGCTCGCTGCCGCCGGCGGGGAAGAAGATCTTGTTGAAGACGATGGTCGCCGCAGTGGCGTAGAGGAAGAACTCGTACCACTCCACGACCGTGCCGGCCATGGATGCGGTGACCACCCGGCGCAGGTTCTTCCTGCCCAGATGGTGTGAGGAACTATGTTCGGTGACGGCGCTCAAGTCGGTGCTCCTTCGTCCGGGTGGCCACGGGCCACGCCCCGATGCGATGTGATTGCTGCCACAGGAGACGTGACTGCCGTCACAGCGTAGGCGAAAGTCGCCGGACTTGAAAGGGCGTTCAGGTTCAGGGCCGAGCCAGGGGCCCGGAACGGTGATCCACCGGCAGCCCTGGAGCGGCCAGCACGGACCGGGACCACCGGGGAGTTCGCCGCGAGGGAAGGGGCAGGAAAAGAAGCGGCCCCGACCGGATCATCCCCGGTCGGGGCCTCTTCCTCTGGCGGAGGATGGGGGATTTGAACCCCCGAGGGCGTTAACCCAACACGCGTTCCAGGCGTGCGCCATAGGCCGCTAGGCGAATCCTCCTCAGTAACTCGAGGCCGGCCGCACGAGGGCGATCGACGCAAGAGCAGGATTCATCGTACCCGACATCCGGGCCCCGGGACCAATCCGTGCCGTCGAGGGCGGGAGTCGGGGTCCCGCCTTCGACGCCGGCCCGGTCGCTGGTATGCTGGACGCCGGCCCCTCACGTGGTGTCATCTCGCTGAACTCCCCCAGGACCGGAAGGTAGCAAGGGTAGGTGGGCTCTGGCAGGTGCGTGGGGGGTCTTTAATTCCCAGCCCGGCGTCCCGACGGAGGTGCCATGCCCGCTGGCCGCTACGCTCCCAGCCCGTCCGGCTCCCTGCACCTGGGCAACCTGCGCACCGCCATCCTGGCCTGGCTGTTCGCCCGCCACTCCGGACGGGACTTCCTGTTGCGCATCGAGGACCTGGACCGCGCCCGGTCCGGCGCGGAGCAGTCACAACTGGCCGACCTGCGGGCCATCGGCCTGGACTGGGACGGGGCACCGGTCCGCCAGTCCGAGCGCGTGCACCTCTACGAGCGCGCCGTCGCCTCCCTGGCCGCCGACGGGCTGGTGTACGAATGCTTCTGCTCCCGCAAGGACATCGCCGAGGCCACCCGCGCGCCGCACCCGGAGCCGGCCACGCCGGCCTCCCCCGCCGGCTCCCCGGGCTCCGGGCCCATGACCGTCCTGCCCCCGGGCTCCTATCCCGGCACCTGCCGCCGCCTGTCCGGGGCCGAACGCGAGCGCCGCCGTCGGGAGCGCGCCGCTGCCCTGCGGATCGACGCCGCCGCGGCAGCGGGACGGCCGGAGGGCCCCGCTCCTATCCACACCGTGACGGACCGGCTGCACGGTCCGGTCACCGCCGCCGTAGACGACTTCGTGCTGCGCCGCAACGACGGGGCGTTCGCCTACAACCTCGCCGTCGTCGTGGACGACGTGGCCCAGGGCATCGACCAGGTGGTCCGCGGGGACGACCTGCTCTCCTCGACGCCCCGGCAGGACTGGCTGGCCCGGCTCCTGGCACCGCGGACGAGCAGCCCGGCGCCGGACACCGAGTACGTCCACGTCCCCCTCGTGCTCAACGAGGCGGGCCAGCGCCTGGCCAAGCGGGACGGCGCCGTCACCCTCGAGGACCTCGCCGCCCTGCGCGAGGGCACCCCCGGCGTTCCCGACGGCGGCTGGTCGCCCGGGCGCGTCCGGGACCTGCTGCTGGGCTCGCTCGGGCTGCCGGCGGGTGACCTGCGGCACGCCCTGGCCCACTTCGACCCGGACGGCGTTCCCCGCCTCCCGTGGACTCCTCCACAGACCCTGGCCGGCCCTGCGGGGCGGGCCCGAGAGAAGCTAAGGTTGCCTAGGTGACCACCGCCCTGTACCGCCGCTACCGTCCCGACTCCTTCGAGGACGTCATTGGCCAGGAACACGTCACCGTGCCCCTGATGACGGCGCTGTCCAAGGACCGGGTCAACCACGCCTACCTGTTCTCCGGGCCGCGCGGCTGTGGCAAGACCACCTCCGCCCGAGTGCTCGCCCGGTGCCTGAACTGTGCCGAGGGTCCCACGCCGAACCCCTGCGGGGTGTGCGACTCCTGCCGCGAGCTGGCCACCGGCGGCCCCGGCGCGCTGGACGTCATCGAGATCGACGCGGCCAGCCACGGCGGTGTGGACGACGCGCGCGACCTGCGCGAGCGGGCGACCTTCGCCCCGGTGCGGGACCGCTACAAGATCTTCATCATCGACGAGGCACACATGGTCACCTCGGCTGGGTTCAACGCCCTGCTGAAGATCGTGGAGGAGCCCCCGCCGCACATCAAGTTCATCTTCGCCACCACCGAGCCGGACAAGGTGATCGGGACCATCCGCTCCCGCACGCACCACTACCCCTTCCGCCTGGTGCCGCCCGAGCCGCTGATGGAGTACCTCGAGCGGCTCTGCGTGCAGGAGGGCGTGGACGTGGAGCCGGGGGTACTGTCCCTGGTGATCCGCTCTGGCGGCGGTTCCGTCCGGGACACCCTCTCCGTGCTCGACCAGCTCATGGCCGGTGCGGCCGAGGGACGCATCGGCTACGACCTTGCCGTGAACCTGCTCGGCTACACCCCCGGCGCCCTGCTGGACGACGTGGTGGACGCCGTGGCCGCCTCCGACTCGCAGACCGTCTTCCGGGTGGTCGACCGCGTGGTCCAGTCCGGACAGGATCCGCGGCGCTTCGTGGAGGACCTGCTGGAGCGCTTCCGGGACCTGGTGATCGTCAAGGCCATGCCGGACAGCGCCTCCTCCGTGCTGCACGGCATGCCCGACGACCAGCTCCGCCGCCTCGAGGCCCAGGCCGCCCAGCTCGGCGCCGGGGAGATCTCCCGCGCCGCGGACATCACCAACCAGGCGCTGACGGAGATGGTCGGGGCGACCAGCCCGCGACTGCACCTCGAGCTGCTCATGGCCCGGCTGATGCTGCCGTCCTCGGACGCCACCGAGCGGGGCCTGGCCGCCCGGCTGGACCGGATCGAGCGTCGCCTCGCCTACGGCGGAGCCCCCGAGGGTCCCGACGCCGGCCCGGCGGCCACCGGCGGCGGTGCGCCCGGCGCCGGCGCTCCGGGAGCAGGCGTTCCTGCAGCCGTTGACTCCGACACGCCTGCGCGGGGTGGCACGATGCCCGGTGGTCCATCCGGCCTGAGCGGTGCCGCCCTGGCCCGCGCCGCGATGAAGCGGGGCGAGGACCAGGCCACGCCCGGTCCCGAGCCGGAGCGGTCCCCGGCCCCTGAGGCACCCCGCCCCCAGGCCGCCCCGTCGGCGGACTGGGGCGGCGGCTGGGGCGTCATGCCCGAACCGCAGACCCAGCAGCCGGAGGCCGACCGGCCAGGCCCGTCGATCGCCGAGCGGCCGGCACCGGCGCATCCCGAGCCGGCTCCGGGTCATTCGGAGCAGGCCCCGCGGCCGGCCGGGCAGCCGCCGGTCCAGGTCGACCAGGCGCCGTCCGCCCAGGGGCAGGCCGCACCCGGGCCCTCCCGCCCCGAGTCGTCCCGCCCCGAGTCGTCGCCGGTGGCCCCGACCGCGATGCAGGACATCCCTGAGGACCAGCGGGAGTTCCGGCAGCCCGCCGAGGGGCAGGTGCGGCAGGATCGGCCGTCGCAGGATCAGTCGTCCCAGGGCCCGTCCACGCAGGAGCCGTCCACGCAGGACCACCGGGCCGAGGGCCGACCGTCGCCCGGCCCAACGCCCCAGGCCCAGCCGTCCCAGGGCCAGGCCGCCGCGTCAGCGTCGCAGGTCGAGATGATCCGGCGGGCCTGGCCCGAGGTGCTGGCACACCTGGAGGAGAATTCGCGGCTGGTCTGGATGCTCGTCTCGCAGAACGCCTCGGTCGCTGGCTTCGACGGTCAGCTGCTGACCATCGGCTTCTCTGGGGACGGCCCGCGGGACACCGTGCAGCGCCGCGGCGGTGACCAGGTGATCGCCCAGGCGGTGCACGCGGTCCTGGGCATCCAGCCACAACTGGACCTCATCACCGGAGGGTCCGCACCGGCGGGTGGTCCCGGCCCAAAAGCTGAGGGCCGCCCAGCGCCGGCGGCCCCCCGACCGGACGCAGTAGAGGAGCCCGCCGCCGGCCCGGCACGCGCCACGGTCAGCGCCGCCGTACCGCCGCCGGGTCCGGCCTCCCCGGACCGGCCCACTCCTGCGCCGGTTCCGACCTTCCCCGACGCCGCCGCACCGTCGGGTCCAACGTCCCCGGACCGGCCCACTCCTGCGCCGGTTCCGACCTTCCCCGACGCCGCCGCACCGACGCCGGGCCCGGCCTCCCAGGGCGCGGCCTCACCCGTCCGGCCGGATCCGGCGCCCATGGAGCCGCGGCAGCGGAGGCCGGACGCCGCCGGGGCACGGCAGGCAGCACCGGAGCGCGCGGCCTCCCACCGCCCAGGTCCTGATGACACCACCGACGACGAGGTCCTGGAGACCCGGTCCGAGCCCGTCGAGGAGGGGGCCACGGGCCCAGGGACCCCGCCCCCACCGGAGGACCTCGAGGCCGACTCCGTCCCCGTGTCCGACTGGTACGGCGAGGAGCCTCACGACGACGAGTTCCCGCCTCCGCCCGAACAGGACGAGGACGACCCGGCCGACGCCGCCACCGACGCCCGGCCCTGGGGCCAGTGGTCCGTGCCGCAGCCGCAACCGGGCACCGGGCGGATTCCCCGGCCCGAACCGGGCATGGGACCGGTCCCCCCGCCGGCGGCCACCGGCCCCGAGACCTCCCGGCCCGCACCGGGTACGGGATCGATTCCCCAGCCCGCACCGGGTGCGGGGTCGGTTCCCCGGCCCGAGCCCGGCCGCGGCGGGATCCCGTCCTTCGCCCGCCCCGAGGCGGAACTCCGGGCCGAGTTCGAGGCGCGGTTGTCCCGGCGCGGTTCGGGCTCCTCCGCGGACAGCGCCCCGGACGCCGGTTCCCCCGCACCCCCCGGGGCCGGGACGGACGGCACCCCGCACCACCGCCGGGCCAGCCGGTTCCAGCAGATGATGGAGCAGTACCAGCGCACCCAGGACGGCGCTCCCCCGCCCACGCCCGGCCAGCCCGCCGGGCCTGGAGGGGACGGCGAGGCCGCTGGCCCGGGCAGCCGGGGACCGGCCTCCGCGGGACCCGGGGCGCCGCCGTCGGGAGCCGGCCCGGCCACCACGGGACCGGCAGACGGCCGGGAACCCGGTGGTGCTGTCCGCCCCCGCCCGGGACGGTCCGTAGACTGGGGCGACGACGTTCCCAGCGAGGACGACGTGACCATCGAGGAGTCCGGCATGGCCGGACGCAAGGTGGTCGAACGCCTGCTCGGCGCGCGCCTCGTGGAGGAGCGGATGCTGGACGGAAGCCCCCTGTCCTGATCCGAGAGCCGCCCGGTCGAAGTACATTCGTCCGGGTCCGGGGGCAGTGATCCAACGCGGAAAGTGGTCGGTAGCGTGTACGAAGGTGCGGTCCAGGACCTGATCGACGAGCTCGGGCGCCTGCCCGGCATCGGTCCGAAGTCCGCGCAGCGCATCGCCTTCCACATCCTGGAGGCGGACGCCGAGGACATGCTGCGCCTCGCGGAGGCCATCCGGACCGTGAAGGACAAGGTCAAGCTCTGCTCGATCTGCTTCAACGTCTCCGAGCAGGAGACCTGCTCGATCTGCCGGGACCAGCGCCGCGACCCCTCCCAGGTGTGCGTGGTGGAGGAGTCCAAGGACGTCATGGCGATCGAACGCACCCGCACCTTCCGCGGCCGGTACCACGTGCTGGGCGGCTCCATCAACCCGATCGCCGGCATCGGCCCGGACCAGTTGCACATCCGCGAACTACTGACCCGCCTCCAGGATCCCGCGATCGAGGAGGTCATCCTCGCCACGGATCCCAACCTGGAGGGCGAGGCCACGGCTACCTACCTGTCCCGCATGCTCGGATCGACCGGGCTGAAGGTCACGCGGCTGGCCTCCGGCCTGCCCGTCGGCGGCGACCTCGAATACGCCGACGAGGTCACCCTCGGCCGGGCCTTCGAGGGCCGCCGCAGCGTCACCGGCTGAGCCGGGCGCGGGCGCCAGGTCACGACGCCGGCCGGGTCAGGTCACGCGGTGGCCCCGCGGCAGGCGGGCTGCCGGGGTCGCGACGCGGTAGCGGCCCCACGCGAAGAGCGCGCCGCCCACCGCCAACTGCAGCCCCAGGCCCAGCGGCCACACCGGCGTGCCGCGCCAGGCCGCCTCGGCCCCGGGCTGGGCCGGCTCGCCGTGGGCGCAGGACACCTTCATCTCCGGCGGCCGCTGCAGGTAGCGCACCGCGAACGAGATGCTCGTCATCACCCCGTCCGGGGCCCAGGTGTCCGGGTCATCGGAGTCGTACGGGACCTGCGCCGGTGTCCGTACGGCGTCGGACACCACCACGAACGGATTCGCCGCGAGCATCCAGTACGTCGCCCGGGTGTCGTAGGTGGTCTGCGGGTGGAGCCGCCCGAAGCAGGCATCGGGCCCGTCAGCGGCGGCCTCGCCCTCCGCCTCGGTGTTCCACTGGGGGATGTTCGCCGGGACCGTCGTCTGGGTCAGGGGCATGGTCAGCGCGAACGCCACGATCGTGCCGAGGGAGAACAGGGCCACCAGGAGGTAGGTGGCCACCACCGCGAACAGGGTGCGGGCGGATATCGCGGACACGGCGGTGCCGATGGCGCAGACCACGCCCAGCTCAACCGCCACCATCACCACGAACACCACCAGGCCGGACACGTCGAGTCCTCCCAGGGTCATCGCCACCACGATGTACGGCAGCGCCGTGGCCAGGAAGGCCAGCGCGGCCGCCCAGGACGCCAGCCACTTGCCCGTCAGCAACTGCCCCGGGGTCAACAGGGTCACCTGCATCACCGCGAGCGTTCCCCCGGCCCGGCTCCCGCTGATCGTGCTGGCCGACATCGCGGGGGCCACGAGCAGTCCGAAGAGCAGCACGAAGCCGACGACGGCCTCGAACACATAGCGGCCCGCGCGCAGGCCGCTCGGCCCCTCGGCGGAGAGCACGTTGAAGCTGGCGAAAGCACCCCAGGTCACCAGCCCGATGACCACGAACCAGACCGCCAGCATGATGTACCAGGCGCGCGAGCGCAGGTGCTGCTGCAGTTCCATCCGCACCACCGTGGACAGTGCCCGTCCCCAGCCCAGCCGCTCGACCCCGGCCGCGCCCGCGGCCCCGGAGCCGCCCCCGCCATCGACCTGCGTGGGCCCGTCGGCCGGCGGCATCACCGGTTCCCCCGCCTGCCCACGCGCCGGGACGCGCGTCCCGCACCGCCGGTCCGGCCGGCGTCGGGCGCGACGGGCGCGGCCGAGCGCATCCGGTCCAGCTCCAGGTAGGCCGTCTCCAGCCGGGACGCCTCCGGCGTGAAGGCGACCACGCGGACACCCGCCGCGACCAGGATGGACAGCAGGTCCGCAGCCTCGTCGGCCGAGGCCACCTCCACACTCACCGAGTCCTGGCGCCTGCCCGGCTGCTGCCGGTAGGCCACCGCGTAGCGTTCGAGCACCGGCAGCAGGGCCCGGACGTCCAGGGCGGTGAGGAGGTACCGGCCCCCGGCCGCACCGTCGCCGGCCAGGTCCTCGACCCCCACGGAACGCCCGTCGTGCATGAACACCGCCAGGTCCGCCATCTCGTCCAGCTCCGAGAGCACGTGCGAGGAGACGAGGATCGCCTTGCCGGCGGCGGCCATCTGCCGCAGGTCGTCCCGCAGCCGGATCCGGGATCCCGGGTCCAGTCCGGAGGCCGGCTCGTCCAGCAGCAGGACCTGGGGCTCGTGGACGACGGCCCGGGCCAGGGACAGCCGCTGCTGCTGGCCCCTGGAGAGCACCCGCGCCGGTTCGTCGGCGAGCGTGGACAGCTCCTGCCACTCCAGCAGCTGACCCGCCCGTGAGCGCGCGATGTCCCGGTCGAGCCCGTAGAGCCGGCCCATCATCTCGAGGATCTCCCGTGCGGTCAGCGCCTCCCAGACGCCGAGGGTGTCCGGCATCCAGCCCGTGTGGCGGCGGACCGCGGCCGGGTCCTGCACGGGGTCCACGCCCGCGATCCGCACGGAGCCGGCGTCGGGCCGCAGCAGGGAGGCCAGCACCATCATCAGCGTCGTCTTGCCCGATCCGTTGGGTCCCACCAGCGCCGTGATCGCGCCGGCCGGGGCCATCACGTCCACCCCCCGCAGGGCCCGCACCGGGCCGAAGCGGCGCGCGACGCCCGTGGCGGTGATGCCCGACGGCGGCGCGTCCGGGGGAAGGTCCAGCGCCGCCGGCGGCCCGGCCTCCTCGGTGCCACCCGGTGTGGTCATGGCACCATCGTCCGGTACCGGCGGTCCGGCGGCAAGGACGCGGAGCGGGCCGCCCGAGGCGCCTCGTACCGGGTCACGCCTCCGGCGGTTCGGCACCGGGCCAGTGCCCTGCTGGTTCGTTCATGGGCGGGACCGCGGGGCCCTGCGCCCGTACACTAGGGCGCAGTCAACCGAACGCCCGCACCCGGTGCGGGCTCCATCCCACCCAAGGAAGCGCATGAGCCTGATCGTCCAGAAGTACGGGGGGTCCTCCGTCGCCGATGCCGATGGAATCCTGCGCGTGGCCAGACGCGTGGTGGAGACCCAGCAGGCCGGGCACCAGGTCGTCGTCGTGGTCTCCGCCATGGGTGACACCACGGACGAGCTGTTGGACCTGTCAGAGAAGGTCAACACGGACCCGCCGGCCCGCGAGATGGACATCCTGCTCTCCGCCGGCGAGCGGATCTCCATGTCCCTGCTGGCGATGGGCATCCACTCGCTCGGGGCCACCGCACGGTCCTTCACCGGCTCCCAGGCCGGGATGTTCACCGACTCCCTGCACGGCCAGGCCCGCATCATCGACGTCTCCCCCGACCGGGTGAAGGACGCCGTGGACCAGGGCAACGTGGCCATCGTGGCCGGCTTCCAGGGGATGAGCCGCGAGTCCCGGGACATCACCACCATGGGCCGCGGCGGCTCGGACACCACCGCCGTGGCCCTCGCCGCGGCCCTGGACGCCGACGTCTGCGAGATCTACACGGACGTGGACGGGGTCTACACGGCCGACCCGCGCGTGGTGCCGTCCGCCCGGAAGATCGACGAGATCTCCTCTGAGGACATGCTGGAGATGGCCGCCTCCGGGTCCAAGATCCTGCACCTGCGCTGCGTGGAGTACGCCCGCCGCTTCGGCGTGCCGCTGCACGTGCGCTCCTCCTTCACCCACAACGAGGGCACCTGGGTGCGCCCCAGCCCTGACGACATCATCACCATCGAGGAAGGCGAACCCATGGAACAGCCGATCGTCTCCGGCGTCGCCCATGACCGGTCCGAGGGCAAGGTCACCGTCTACGGCGTCCCGGACGTCCCCGGCAAGGCGGCGGAGGTCTTCAACGTGGTCTCCTCCGCCAACGTGAACATCGACATGATCGTCCAGAACGTCCCGCGGGTGGAGACCGGCCGCACGGACATCTCCTTCACCCTGCCCATCACCGAGGGCAAGCAGGCCACCGAGGCGCTGCGGGCGGCCCAGGAGGAGATCGGCTTCGAGGACATCCTGCTGAACCCGCACATCGGCAAGCTCTCCCTCGTGGGCGGCGGCATGCGCTCCAACCCGGGCGTCTCCGCGAAGTTCTTCGACGCCCTGCACCAGGCCGGGGTGAACATCGACATGATCTCCACCTCGGAGATCCGCATCTCGATCATCACCCGCGAGGACATGCTGGACACCGCCGTCCGCGCCGTGCACCAGGCCTTCAACCTCGACGCCGACGAGGAGGCCACCGTCTACGGAGGCACCGGCCGCTGAGCAGGCCTTCCGCTGCCGCAAGGCACTGAGGACAGCCACGGAGGACAGCGGGGCAGCAGCCCGGCAGTCGGCAGAGCCCCGGACCGAGAGATCGGTCCGGGGCTCTGCCGCTTCGGCGGTTCAGTGAGGGATCACCGCTCCCTCACCAGGTCGGACAGCGGGGCCTTCGCGACGTCCTCCGGGGTCAGGACGATGCCGGCCGAATCCGTCACCGTGGCCTTCCCGTCGCCCCCCACGGTCACCACCACGGAGGTCGTGGCCCCGGGGGCCCAGGTGATGAGGCCGTGCCAGGCGCCCGGGGCCAGCCCGGACCAGGAGGCGGTCACCGTGGTGTCCTCTCCCTGCGTCAGCTCCACCGGGTCCGGCGAGAGGGTGAGGTTGCCGGCGTCCCCATGGGTCTTCACCGTACTCAGCGTGGCGGGGGTGGAGGCCCCGCCCGGGGAGGAGTACAGGTTCGAGACCACGAAGTAGTTGCCCGGGGCCGGATCGCTGAGCGTCAGCCGCTCCGAGGCCGAGGCGGTGGCCACCGGCAGGGCCCGCCCGTCCGGGGTGAACACGAACATGTCCCAGTCGGCGGCCTCGTCACCGGACTGCAGGTGCCAGCTGACGGAGGTGGTGCCCAGCTCGACCGTGGTCACGGACAGCTGGTTGGAGTCGTTGGTACCGCCCCAGAACGGACCCGGCACCTTGGCGAAGACCTGTTCGGCGGCCTTGCCCAGGCCCAGGACCGTGGGATCCACGGTTCCGGTGACGCCCCCGTGGAGCGTGATGTCCGCCGATCCCTCGGGGCCGGTGCCCTCGATCGCCGACTCGGCGGCGACGTCCACTGCCCGCAGGGTCACCGGAGAGGTGACGTCCGCTGAGTGCCTCTTGCCCCCGGCCCAGGTCAGCGAGCCGTGCTGCCACGCGTTCGCCGCCGCGCCGTCCCGGGTGAAGGTGATCTCAACCGTGGCCGACTGGCCCTTCTCCAGGTTCAGCGTCGCCGGGGACGCGGTCGTGCTGAACCCGGGGACCTCGGCGGAGAATGACCAGCGGCCGTCCTCCAGTGCCGTCACGGTCCGCGTGACGGTGGCCGAGCCGGCCACGTCGGAGACGGCGAAGGACGGGACGTTGACGTCGCGGGCCGCGATCTCGCCGGCCAGGAACCGGTTCCAGTGCGCGTCGTCGGAGTCGTAGACCAGTCCAGGGGCGGCCATCGCCTCCGGGTCGGCGGAACCGGCACCGGTGGCGAAGTTGTCCCTGTTGACGGAACCATCGGCGTTGTACACGTCCGTCGTGGTCGTCATCATGGCCGACTTGACCGTCATCGGGGACCAGTCCGGGTACTTGCCGAGCATCAGAGCGGCCATGCCGGCCAGGTTCGGTGCCGCCATGGAGGTCCCGGACATCAGGGCGTACTCATTGCCGTTGTAGTCCGGGTCCAGCGGGGAGACCCCGGCGATGACGTTGACGCCCGGGGCGGCGATGTCCGGCTTCAGCAGGTCGGAGTTGACCGCATTGGACGGACCGCGGGAGGAGAACCCGGCGATCTGCGGGACCGGCGGGGCCGGAAGCCCGGTGGTGTCACCGGGGACCAGGGTGGCCTGCAGGTCCGTGGTGGCCACGAGCTGGCGGACGGACTCGTCCGAGGTGTGCACGGTCGGCACGGAGTGCAGGTCGGCGTCCTCGGAACCCCCGCCGACGTTGACGAGGATCATGCCCACCCCGCCGGCCTCGGCCACGGCCTTGGACTTGTCCACGCGCGGCGTGACGCCACGGTCACACAGCACGATCTTGCCGGAGGCCGCTGCCGGGTCCAGGGCGCCCACGGCGCAGAGCCGGGCGTCCTCGGCCGCGGCGCCGGCCTTCGCGACCTCGGTCGAGAGCACGACGTCGGCCGGGCCGACCCCCTCCACCATCGAGGACACGCCGCGGACCTTGGTGCCGTCCTCGAATTCCACGGTGCCGGTCAGTTCGTTGGAGAAGGTCTCGGCGGCCACGGAGGTCAGCCACGGGGCGGAGTGGTTGACCGTGTTCGCCTCAGGCCCGGAGTTGCCGGCGGAGGCCGAGACGAAGATGCCCGCCGCGGCGGCGGACTTGAAGGCCAGCGCCACCGGGTCCACCACGGAGGTGTTGCTGCCGGAGATGGAGTAGTTCAGCACGTCCACGTTGTCCACGACCGCCTGCTCGATCGCCTGCACGGAGGCCGAGGAGTAGCAGCCGCCGGTGTCCGGGTCGGTGTCCTCCCAGCAGATCTTGTAGACGGACACCTTCGCCTCCGGCGCCACGCCGGAGCCCTCACCGTAGTCGCCACCGGCCATGACCTGGTCCACGCCGTCGTTGCCCGCGGCGGTGGTGGCGGTGTGGGTGCCGTGCGAGACGATGTCGATCGGGGACAGCCGCTCATTGGGGTCACGCTTGTCGGCGGGGACGTAGCGCTCGAAGTCCTCGGAGTAGTACCGCGCCGAGAGCACCTTGGAGTTGCACTCATCGCCGGTGAAGTCCTGGCCGGGCTCGCACGCGCCCTGGAAGGTGGTGCCGTCGGACTTGAGCATGGCGATCCCGCCGTCGGCGGTCAGGTAGGGCTCGCCGACCGTCGGCTTGCTGTCGGCCGGCAGCCGCTTGACCGGCTCGCCCGCGAGCATGTCCTGGTCCGGGAAGTAACCGGTGTCGATCACTCCGACCACCACGCCCTTGCCGGCGTTCTCCACCCCCTTGTAGGTGTTCTTCCAGGTCCCCTTCTTGCCCGGCAGGCCGAGGAACTCCACGGAGGAGTA
Source organism: Micrococcus sp. (assembly GCA_029961105.1). GTDB lineage: Bacteria > Actinomycetota > Actinomycetes > Actinomycetales > Micrococcaceae > Citricoccus. The sequence goes on from JASBVO010000002.1 coordinate 254,236, forward strand.
GTCCGGGGCCGCCTGCGTGTTCTCGGCGACGCCGAGCACGTCCGGATGACGCGACAGGTCCAGGGCCTGTTCGGCGGTCAGGTCCGCCGTGAAGGCGTTCAACGCCACGGAGAAGGACTGGTCGACCTCGATGTCCTCGGCCGCCGCGACCTTCTCCTGCTTGCCCGCCAGGAACTGCTCGTACTTGCGCACGTGGGCCGAGTTCGGGTTGAACCTGCCCTTGGGGGCCGCCGTCGGGGCCAGCCCCGCTTCGCCGCCCGTGTAGGTGAGGGCGGGGTCGTCCTTGAGGACGACGAAGTACTTGCCGTCCTTGTACTGCTGCACGCCGGACTGCAGCACGGAGTCCACCGAGCCGGCGTCGATCCCGGCCTCGGGTGCGGCCTGGGCGCCCGGGAGCAGGAACGAGCCTGCCACGAGGGGCAATCCGGCCACGAGGGCCGTCAGCGAGCGGCGACGGCCTCTGGATTTCTCTGACATTTAACTTGGCCTTCCTCACCAAGGTGCGAACCGGGCACGATCGTGCCCGGCGGGGTCCTGTCGCCGGAATGGGCCCGCGCCGGGAGACGGGCACGAAGCCCCGCGGCGCAGGGGGAGACGGTGGGCGATGCCGGCCACAGGTGGGGATGAGCGAACAGTACCCGAGGCCGAGGACGCGCGGAAGGTTTGAAAGACATCTTTTACAGGCAGCGGCGCGCTCCGTGGCGCCGGTCAGCCCGGGCCCGGCCGGGGGGGGGCCGACTACGCTGGATGGGTGCCCCCTTCCCGAACCGATGGTGCGACCGTGCTGCCCCCGGGTCAGTGGCGGTCCCGCGCGGAGTCCCACCGGCAGCGGATCAGCGCCTACACCGCTCCGCTGAGGGACCTGCACTCGACGGGGATCCGGCACCCGGTCCACGACTTCCTCTTCTCCTACTACTCGCTCACTCCCGGCGCCCTCGAACGCTGGCACCCGGGGGCCGGCGTCGTGCTCGCCGCGGATCCCGACGGCGGCGGGAGCCGGGGTGGGAACAGGCCGCCCGGGGACGGCCGGGCACCGGACGTCCCACCACACCCTGTTCCCGGGGACACCCCCACGGACGGTTCCCCCGGCTGGCGCTTCTACGCCTGGGTCGGTCCGCGCACCGGGCTGCCCGCCGGCGGCTGGACGGTGGACGTGGCGGCCTTCCTCGCCCGGCGCGGGTCGATGGTCGGGTTCGCCCGCCGGCTCCTCGGCGCCACCGTGCAGCGGCCCGCGCGGCTGTCCTGTTTCGGCCTGCACGAGTGGGCCATGGCCTACCGCTCGGAGGTCCACGGCGTGCGGCACTCCACGGTCCCCCTGCGGCTCGGCGCCGAGGGGACCGACGAGGTCGTGGAGCAGAACCGGATCACCTGCACGCACTTCGACGCCTTCCGCTTCTACGCCCCGGAGGCGGTTCCGCTGAACGAGCTGCAGCCCACGCGGGCCACGCAGGTCGAGCTGGAGCAACCCGGCTGCCTGCACGCGAACATGGACCTCTACAAGTGGGCCTACAAGTTGCTGCCCGCGGTCGGCTCGGACCTGGTGGCCGACTGCTTCGAGCTGGCCTGGCGGATCCGGACCATGGACATGCGCGCCTCCCCCTACGACCTCGCCGACTGGGGCCTGGAACCGATCCGGATCGAGACGCCGTCAGGACGCGCCGAGTACGTGCGGCACCAGCGCGCCTTCGCCGAGGAGGCCAATGTCCTCCGCCGGCGCCTGCTGGGCGTGCTGGAGTCCCTGGACGCCCCTGCACCCGTGGACGGTCAGTCGACGTCGCCGTCGTAATAGAACCAGGTGCCCTCGCGGCGCACGAACCGCGAGGTCTCCTGCTGCGTGCGCCGGCCGGCAGGAGTCCGGAAGTGCGCGGTGAAGCGCACGGTGCCCGTGTGGTCGAAGGGCCCGCCATCGGCCACCTGTTCCACGTCGAGGCGGAGCCAGTCCAGGTCCTCGTCCGGCCCGGCCCCCGGGGCGTCCAGCGCCAAGGACGACGGCCGGGTCTCCGGCGCCCAGGTCGCCAGCAGGTACCGCTCGGCCTCGGCGAACTCGCCGGTGGAGGCCAGCGCGAAGGCCGAGTAGCGCGAGCGCATCAGCGCCTCGGCCGTAGGCGCCGTCAGGACGCCGTGGGCGGTGAACCTGCCGTGGAAGCGGCCACAGCAGGACCCGTAGACCTCACCGCTGCCGCACGGGCAGCGGCGCACGGCCAGTTCCGCCGTCTCAGCGGCCATCGTCATCCACGGTGGCCCTGACCGCTGTCTGCCCCGAGGGGGCGGACCCGGCGGCGGTGATCCGCTCCCCCGGACCCGCCTTCGCCTTCAGCTGCCGCACCGCTGCCCGCGATCTCCGCACGGAGCGGGTGATCGCGACGCCGGCGGCCACCAGCGCGGCGACCATGGCGGCCGGCAGCACCGACACCCCGTCGGCCCCGGTCATGCGTGCGTTCCCGCTGCTGCGCCCGCGCGCGTTCCTCTGACCCATGGACCCAGCGTAGGCCGGGGCGCGGCCGGCCGGAACAGGGAGATCCCCGGGGCGGTGGCGACGGCTTCCCCCGGGGTGCCACGTCACCCTTCGCCCCCTCCGGGCGGCCTGCGCCGGACCGGACTAGAATGGGGCGAGCCCCCACGCTGACCCCTTGGAGATTTCCCCATGCCCACAATCGTCGTCGACGTCATGCCCAAGCCCGAGATCCTTGACCCGCAGGGCAAGGCCATTGCCGGCGCCCTCCCCCGACTGGGCTTCACCGGCTTCGCCGCGGTCCGCCAGGGCAAGCGCTTCGAACTGACGGTGGACGGCGAGGTCACCGAAGAGGTCCTGGCCCACGCCCGCGAGGCCGCCGAGCAGCTGCTGTCCAACCCGGTGATCGAGGACGTCGTGAACGTCGAGGTCCTGCCCGAGGCGGCTCCCGCGCCGGAGGCCCTGGTGGAGGGCCGGAACGCCTGATGAGCACGGAACTGCCCCTCATCGGTGACTTCTCCACGGCCGGACCCGTCCTCACCGGGGCGCGCGTCGGCGTCGTGACCTTCCCCGGCACCCTGGACGACCGGGACGCGGCCCGCGCGGTGCGCCTGGCCGGCGGCGAGCCGGTGGCGCTGTGGCATGCCGAGCCCGACGGCGGCGCGGCCCTGTCCTCGCTCGACGCGGTCATCCTGCCCGGCGGCTTCTCCTACGGCGACTACCTGCGAGCCGGGGCGATCGCCCGCTTCGCCCCGCTGATGGAGGCGATCATCTCCGCCGCCGGGGGCCGGGACGGCTCCAGCGCCGGGCTGCCGGTCCTGGGCATCTGCAACGGCTTCCAGATGCTCACCGAGGCGCACCTGCTGCCGGGGTCGATGATCAAGAACGACCACCTGAAGTTCATCTGCCGCGACCAGGGGCTGCGCGTGGAGAACAACGCCACGGCCTGGACCCGCGCCTACAGCGCCGGCGCGGAGATCGTCGTGCCGCTGAAGAACCAGGACGGCCAGTACGTGGCCGACGAGCGCACCCTGGACGAGCTCGAGGGCGAGGGCCGGGTGGTGTTCCGCTACACCGGCTGGAACCCGAACGGATCGCGCCGGGACATCGCCGGCATCTCGAACGCCGCCGGCAACGTGGTGGGCCTGATGCCCCACCCCGAGCACGCGGTGGAGGCCGGGTTCGGCCCCGACTCGGGACACGGCATGCGCATGGGCACCGACGGACTGGGGGTCTTCACCTCCGTGCTGGCCTCGATCGCAGGAGAGACGAAGTGACTGACCAGACGAGCCAACAGACCACCGCGGCCTTCAACATCGACACCGTCGAACACGCGGCACAGACCCCGGACACCGAGCTGCCCTGGGCCGAGCTGGGGCTGAAGCAGAACGAGTTCGAGCGGATCGTCGAGATCCTCGGCCGCCGCCCCACCGGCGCCGAGCTGGCCATGTACTCCGTGATGTGGTCCGAGCACTGCTCCTACAAGTCCTCCAAGGTGCACCTGCGCCAGTTCGGCGAGAAGGTCACGGAGGAGATGAAGAAGGACCTGATGGTCGGCATCGGCGAGAACGCCGGCGTCACCGACCTCGGGGACGGCTGGGCCGTCACCTTCAAGATCGAGTCCCACAACTCCCCGTCCTACGTGGAGCCCTACCAGGGCGCGGCCACCGGCATCGGCGGCATCGTCCGGGACATCATCTCCATGGGCGCCCGCCCGGTGGCCGTGATGGACCCGCTGCGCTTCGGCGCGATCGACCACCCGGACACCGCCCGCGTCATGCACGGCGCCGTGGCCGGCATCGGCGGCTACGGCAACTCCCTGGGCCTGCCGAACATCGGCGGCGAGATGGTCTTCGACCCCACCTACCAGGGCAACCCGCTGGTCAACGCCCTGGCCGTGGGCGTGCTGCGCCACGAGGACCTGCGCCTGGCCAACGCCTCCGGCGTGGGCAACAAGGTGGTGCTGTTCGGCGCCCGCACCGGCGGCGACGGCATCGGCGGGGCCTCCGTGCTGGCCTCGGAGTCCTTCGACGACACCAAGCCCTCCAAGCGCCCGGCCGTCCAGGTGGGCGACCCCTTCGCGGAGAAGGTGCTCATCGAGTGCTGCCTCGAGCTGTTCAAGAACTCCCTCGTGGAGGGCATCCAGGACCTCGGTGCCGCCGGCATCTCCTGCGCCACCTCCGAGCTGGCCTCCAACGGCGAGGGCGGCATGAACGTGGAGCTGACCTCCGTGCTGCTGCGTGATCCCACCCTGACCCCCGGTGAGATCCTCATGTCCGAGTCGCAGGAGCGGATGATGGCCGTGGTGGCCCCGGAGAACGTCGAGGCGTTCGAGGCGGTCATGGCTCGCTGGGACGTGGAGTACTCCTGGCTGGGCGAGGTCACCGATGACAACCGCCTGACCATCACCTGGGACGGCGAGGTGATCGTCGACGTCGACCCGCGCACCGTGGCGCACGACGGCCCGGTGTACGAGCGGCCCTACCACCGCCCCTCCTTCCAGGACGCGCTGGTGGCGGACACCTTCCGCTCCGCCGTCGACGCCGGCCGGGTGCCCGCGCTGCCGGCCGCCGGCGACGAGCTGCGCGCCGCGGTGCTGGAGCTGATGTCCTCGCCGAACCTGGCCGACAAGTCCTGGGTGACGCGCCAGTACGACGACTTCGTGCAGGGCAACACGGCGATGGCCGCCCCGGACGACGCCGGTGTGGTCCGCGTGGACGAGCGGACCGGGATGGGCGTGGCGGTCTCCACCGACTGCAACAACCGGTACACCTACCTGGACCCCTACGCCGGCGCCCAGCTGGCCCTGGCGGAGTCCTACCGCAACGTGGCCACCTCCGGCGCGGTGCCGAAGGCCGTCTCGGACTGCCTGAACTTCGGCTCCCCGGAGGACCCCGAGGTCATGTGGCAGTTCGCCGAGTCCGTGCGCGGCCTGGCGGACGCCTGCCAGGAGCTGGGCGTGCCCGTCACCGGTGGCAACGTCTCGCTGTACAACCAGACCGGTTCCACCGCCATCCACCCCACCCCGGTGGTGGCCACCCTCGGCCAGTTCGACGACGTCTCCCGGCGCACCCCGTCCGGTTTCCACCGCGACGCCGACGGCCAGGCCGTGTACCTGATGGGCATCACCCGCGACGAGCTGGACGGCTCCGAGTTCGCACGCCTGCACGACCACCTCGGCGGCGTGCCCCCGCAGGTGGACCTGGCCGCGGAGAAGCTGCTCGGCGAGCTGCTGATCAACGCCTCCCGTGACGGGATGATCGACGCCGCCCACGACCTCTCCGAGGGCGGCCTGGCCGCGGCGCTGTCCGAGATGGTGCTGCGCTTCGGCGTCGGTGCCCGCGTGTCCCTGGACGAAGTCATGGAGCGCGACGGTGTGGACGCCTTCACCGCCCTGTTCTCCGAGTCCCAGGCCCGGGCGATCGTGGCCGTGCCGCGCACCGAGGAGGTCCGCTTCAAGGACATGACCACGGCCCGCCGCTTCCCGGTGGCACGGATCGGCGTGGTCGATGCCGCGTCGGGATCCCTCGAGGTGCAGGACCAGTTCGTGCTGCCGATCGAGGAGCTGCGCGAGCGCTGGGCGGCCACGCTCCCGGAGCACTTCGGCTGACTCGCCGTAGCGGCACTGGTTGGCTGATCCTGTCCCTTGGCGACCGCGCTGGAGGGACAGGATCAGCCGACGGACGCCGTCACGTCCCGTCAGCGGGACGAGGTGGCGCCATCGTCGAGCCAGGCGTGGTGCGCAGCGCCTCCCGCGCGTCTACCCTTCTTCCATGACCCCCGAGTCCGCCTCCACCCCACGCCCCGCGGGCCGCGTGCGGCGGACGATGCGGAAGCACGCGCCCAGCGGAGCCGCCCGCGCGCTCGACGAGGCCTCGGACCGCGCCGAGGAGGTCACCCGTCACCCCTGGTTCCGGACGGCGGCCCGCTTCGGTCACATCGCGAACGGGATCCTGCACTTCCTCATCGGCCTGATGGCCTGGAGCCTGGCCTTCGGCTCGGCGCCCGAGGACGCGGACCAGTCCGGTGCCATCCAGCTGCTGGCCAGCCACCCACTGGGCGTGGTCCTGATCTGGCTGTGCGCCGCCGGCTGTGTCCTGCTGGGGCTGTGGCATCTCAGTGAGGCGATCTGGGCCCGGCAGTCTCCCCTCGACCGGGTGAAGGACCTGGGCAAGGCGGCGGCCTACCTGGCGCTCGGGGTCCTGTTCACCGTCGCCGCGATCGGCGGCCGGCAGGATTCCGGTGAGTCCACCAGCTCGTTCTCGGCAACGCTCATGGCGCAACCCGCCGGTGCCGTGCTGCTGGTCCTGATCGGTGGGGTGATCATCGGCATCGGCGGATACCACGTGTTCTCGGGGGTGACCCAGCGGTTCAAGCGCGACCTGCGCTCCGCGCGCCGGCGCGAGGTCTCCCGGGCGATCACCGTGACAGGCTCGATCGGGTACGTCGCCAAGGGCATCGTGCTGGCCCTGGTGGGGTTGCTGTTCGTGGTGGCCACGCTCCAGCGGGACCCCGAGGACGCGACCGGAATGGACGGGGCCCTGAAGGCCGTGCTGGACCAGCCGCTGGGTCCGGTGCTGCTGGCCGCGGTCGGGGTCGGGCTGATGCTCTTCGGTGTCTTCGCCGTCATGCGGTCCCGCTACGAGGCCTAGACACGCCGACCCAGGACGTTACGGTGTCCCGGTGTCGATGTGGTCCGGGGAAGAGCTCAACGTGGGGTGTGGGGCAACCCGGGCGGAGATCAGGCAGAGAGCGGAGGCAGTGGAGAAAAGGACGGTGTGAAGACGAGGTGGACACCGTCGTCGACCTCGAGACGACGGACCTGGACCTGGTATACCGGCTCGAGGTTTTCAGGCGTCAGGACATCGGAGGGGGAGCCGTACGCGACGATCCGGCCTTGATGGAGCAGCAGCAGGCGATCGCAGTAGGTTGCGGCGAGGTTGAGGTCGTGCAAGACGATGGCGATGGCGTGGCGGTCGGTGCGGGCCAGGCCACGCACGAGGTCCAGGACCTGGTGCTGGTAGCGGATGTCCAGGTGATTCGTGGGTTCGTCCAGCAGCATGTGCGGCGCTTCATGCGCCAGGGCGCGGGCGATCAACACCCGTTGTCTTTCGCCACCGGAAAGCCGGTCAAAGCCGTGGTCGGCCCGGCCCAGCATCCCCACTCTCTCCAGTGCTCGTGCGGCGGCCTGCTCATCCCGTGCGTTGTGGCGGCCCAGCCCGGAATGGTGTGGAGTGCGGCCGAGCAGGACCATGTCAGACACCAGGAGCGGGAAGTCTCCAGGGGTTTCCTGCACCACCACGGAGACCGCCTGTGCCACCTCCCGGGCGTTGAGGTCCTTCAGGTCCGCGTGGTCCACCAGGACCCTTCCGGCGTGGGGGGCCAGCGAGCCGTACAGGACCCGCAGGAGGGTGCTCTTACCGCTGCCGTTCGGCCCAACCAAGCCCAGGACCTCACCGTGACGCACCTGAAGGTCCACATGGTCCAGGACGTCACCGGAACCGTAGGAGAACGAGACGCCGGTGGCGGAGATCACTGGGCAAACCGTTCGATGATCCGCTCCAGTCCGGTGACCGACAGCGGAGAGGGGGGCTCTGTGAAGTTGAACAGCTGTACCAGGACATCCTCGTTGGCCACGGCAGGGATGGCGGACGCGCCGTCCAGCGACGTCACCGCGTCCGCGACCGCGGCCGGGTCTCCGGCCGAGTGGAGTAAGACCAGGACATCGGGTCCACGGCCGACGAGCTCCTCGAGCGTGACCTCGAACACGCGCTGGTCGACGTCGTCGAACACGTTCTCCAACCCGGCGGCCTCCAGTTGGGGTTGAGCCATGGACTTGGTGCCGTAGGCGTAGATGCTTCCGCCGACGACCGTCGGATAGAGGACTGCTGCCGTCAGACGGTCGGCGTTGGCCACCGTGGAGCGAAGGTGCTCCACTCGTCCTTCGAGCCTGCTGGCTGCGACCTCGGCACGCTCTTCGGCGTCGAAGATCCTCCCGTACCGGTGCAGCCGGTCACTGATGGCGCCGAACGTCGGCACCGGCGGCGCACCAGGACAGAAGGAGGGGTCCTGGAGCACGGGGATGCCGGCGGCGGCAAGCGCTTCGCGGTGGAGGTTCTCCGCTGAACCGAGGACCAGATCTGGCTCCTGTGCCAAGACGACCTCTTGGGAGATCTGCACGTGGCCGGTGGTGTCCAGCCGATCGGTCAAGAGGGGAATCCTGGCCAACTCTGCTTGGGTGGACGCGTCGAAGTATGCGGACGAATACACTCCCGCACGGGCCACGACCTTGTCCATGACGCCCAGCGCTGACAGGTAGGCCACCGGCGAGCTGTCCAGCAGGACGACTCGTTCCGGCGGCGCCTCCACGGTGACCTCGACGCCACAGTTCGTGAGGGTCACGGGGTACCCGGGAGTCTCCGGTGCCTCACCAGCCCTTCCCGGACCCGGGGCACAGCCGGCCACGCTGATGGCCAAGGCCGTCGCGGTGGCCACGGACGGCAGCAGGGTGGATCTCATCGGTGCTCCTTCACAGGGTGGACGTCGGGAATGGTGGGGTCAGGCCAGGAAAGCTCAGTGGGCTGGGGGCATCCGGCGGATGAGGTAGAGCAGGAACGGTGCGCCCATGAACGCCGTGATGATCCCCACCGGCAGTTCCTGCGGCTGCAACAGCATCCGTGCACACAGATCGGCCCACATCAGCAAGATCGCCCCGAGCAGGGCGGCCACGGGTATGGCCCAGGCATGGGCGGCGCCCACCAGCCGACGGGCCAGGTGCGGAACCACCAGTCCGACGAATCCGATGGACCCTGCGGAAGCGACGACGACGCCGATGCACAGGGAAGCGACGAGCAGCAGCTGCGCGCGGAAACGTCCGGGCGCCACACCGAGGATCTGTGCGGTCTCATCACCGATGGCCAGGGCATCCAACCGCTGACCGCACAGTGTCAGCAGTCCGGTGGTCGCGACGACGACCATGACGACGATGGCCAGGAGGCTGTCCCACGTGGCGAGGGTCAACGACCCCAACAACCAGAACATCACCGACCGGGCGCCCTCTGCCGATCCCGAGGCGAAGACCAGCAGACTCGTCACGGCCGTCAGCGCGTATCCGATCGCCACTCCTGCCAGCAACAGCCGCATCGAGCTCACTCGCCCCCCGGCGCCCGCGACGAGGAAGACCATCATCGAGGCCGCCAACGCCCCGAGGAAGGCACTGGCTGGTAGCGCGCGTGCACCGAGTCCCACACCGACTCCGAACAGGATCATCGCTGCCGCGCCGCTGGAGGCGCCTGCACTGATGCCGAGCAGGTAGGGGTCGGCCAGCGGATTGCGTACCATCGCCTGCAGGGCCATGCCGCAGACCGCGAGTCCCGCCCCCACCGCGCTTCCCAGCACCACGCGAGGCAAGCGCAGGTCCCAGACAATCGCCGCGGCCGTCGAATCGACCAGAGACCCGGGCGACTGCCCGGACAGGCGGGACCAGACCACGTGGGCCACAGTGGCGGCATCCAGCATGACCGGGCCGGTGCCCACCGATACGACCATGCCCGCGGCCAGCGCGGCAACCAGCACCGAGACCCAGATACGGCGGCGACGACGAAGGCGTGCCCGCCCCAGCGGGTCGGGGTCCAGGGCCATCGGGGCCTCGTGCCGGTCACGGTGTCCTGTGGTCAGTGCCGGGACGAGCATCGGATCCTCCAAGGGGAAAGGTATGGGGCCTTCGGCGGTTCACGACAGCCAGGCAGCCTGTGTGGGTGGGGCGCCATTCACGGCCGCGTCCCCGGCGAAGCGCCGGGCGGGCACGCGAACGCGCCCCGTCCGAGAGACCTCTCGCGAGGACCCGGACGGTTCATGGTGTGCGCAGGTCCGAGTCTCAGCCCTTGCGCAACTTCAGTGGTTGCTGACCGAACCAGCGGGCGCGGAGCACGTCCACGGCCGCGTGCAGCATGGTGTTCAGGGTGTCGGTGGAGCGGGACAAGGCGCGCAGGGCGAAGCCGGGACGATTGAGCAGCGAAACACCCAGCTGACCGTCGGGATCCAGTGAGCCGAGGACGTCCTCGATGTCGCGGACCAGGTCTGCGTCTACCCGGGGGTCGACGACGAGCATCGCGCCGAGGTGAGAGTAGTCCTCGAGAAAGAGCATGCCGGACAATGGTGCGTCCGGGTCTCCCGGACGGATCAGCAGGTTGTCCAGGGCGAGCAGGCGTCCGTCCCGATGGATCTCGTTGCGGATACGCACCTCGTGGTAGCGGAAGGGCTCCCCATCCGGCGACCAGCCGGGGGTGACGACATCGCACATCACCAAGGAGGAGTCCGCGGCCAGTTCCACCACGGTCTCCTGCCGGTAGCTCGCCCCGCGGTAGGCAATGAGTTGATCCGGCACGTACTCCAGGCTGGCGCCCGGGCTGAGCTGGACGTGCATGTGCTGCACTGCCGGCTCGCCCGGTGTTCGATAGACCTTGGTCGCGGACTGGGTGGTCAGCAGCAGGCGGGCACCCTCCTGGACCTGGACGTCGATGTCATAGACGTCCCCACCCAGGTAGCCGCCGCCGGGGTTGACGATCGTGTACGCGACCTGCCCGGAGGCGTCCAGGTAATGCGGCCGGATGACCCGTAGGGCGCCCTGGTGGTACTGCGAGGTGGCGATGCCCCGGCCGCCGCGCTGGCCCACCCTCAGGCGCAACTGCCCCGTGGGCAGCCGCGTCCCTGTCGCCAGGGCCGCGTTCATCGCGCCAGGTCCTGCATCAGCACGTCCCGGCGCAGCCACTCGATGACCGCGTCCAGGCCTTCGTCGGTCTTCAGGTTCGTGAAGCAGAACGGCTTGTCGCCGCGGAACTGCCTCGAATCGCGTTCCATCACCGACAGGTCCGCGCCCACGTGGGGAGCCAGGTCCGTCTTGTTGATGATGAACAGGTCGGACTTGATCATGCCCTGTCCGGCCTTGCGCGGGATCTTCTCGCCCTGGGCCACGTCGATGATGTAGATGGAGAAGTCGACGAGTTCCGGGCTGAACGTGGCCGAGAGGTTGTCTCCTCCGCTCTCGATGAACACGACCTCCAGACCTGGGTGCCGTTGCTTGAGTTCCTCGACGGCCGCCGAGTTCATCGAGGTGTCCTCGCGGATGGCCGTGTGCGGGCAACCTCCGGTCTCGATGCCGATGATCCGGTCCAGGGGCAGGATGCCGTTGGCGGCGAGGATCTTGGCGTCCTCGATCGTGTAGATGTCATTGGTGATGGCGGCCATGGAGATCTCCGCGGACAGGTGGCGGGTCAGGCGCTCGACCAACTGGGTCTTGCCTGCGCCGACGGGGCCGCCGACGCCGATCTTGATGGGTTCCATTGTCTTCCTTCTGTTTCTGGGCCATCACGTGGACGGCCTCTGGTGGGGGCGGCCTAGGACATGAACATGCGGGCCCGCTGCCGTTCGTGGCGCATCTGGGCGATCTCCAGTCCGGGGGCGGCAGCACCGAAGTCCCGTCGGCCCAGTCCGGCGATGCGCGCCGTGGCGGCGGCGATCTCGGGGTGGATGCGGCACAGCACGCGTTGCCCGGCGTCCTGGCCGATCGGGATCCCGCGAATGGCGTTCTGGGTCAGCGAGGTCGCCGTTGAGAAGAGGTAGGTGGCCAGCAACTCGGGCACCGGCACGTGCAACGTGCGGCCGGCCAGGGCGAACGCCAGCGCTGGGTGCCCACTGCACTGCCCGCGCGCAACGTCCTCTCGATACTGGTCCAGCTCCTCGCTGTCGAGGATCGCCGAGGCGATGTGGAGCATCCGGGCGCCCATCTTCACGCCGGCCTCGCGTACCTGCCGCGGCAGGGCCTGCGCGACGAGCATCGCGTCCACGTCCCGCAGTTCCGCCGTTGAGCGGGCTTCCATGGCCAGCCGGATCGCCAGGCCATCACCGTAGGTCAGCTGGGTATGGATGAACTGGCCCAGCCAGGCCGTGAACGTCTCCTCGTCGTGGACCACGCCACGCTCCAGGAACGTCTCGAGCCCGAAGGAGTGGCTGAATGCGCCGGTGGGCAGGGCCGAGTCCGAGAGCTGCAGGAGGGGCAGCAGGTACGACGTCGGGCGGCGACCCGGTGCCTCAGTGCGTGTGTTCGGCATGTCGAAACGGCACGGGCATCACCCGCTCCTGCCGCGAATAGGGCACCTGGACGTGCTGCAGGTAGTCCTCGACGGTGTGGTCGTACTGCACCACCATGACGTCCGCCTGGTACTCGCTGGCGGCATCGAAGAACTGCGCCTGCAGGTGCCGGTTGCCCAGGCTATGGGCCACGACGCCCATCTCACGGATGGTCCGCGGGGCGATGACCAGGACGTCGGTGGGCAGGACACTGACGACGACGACGTTCGCTTCGTCGCGGAACAGGATGTCGCCGTCACGCAGGTCCACCGGTGCGGTCAGGCGGATGCCGATCTCCCTACCGTGATCGGTCGTGACGCGCTGGACGCGCTTGACCAGGTCGCTGCTGGGAAGCACCACCTTCTCCTCGTGCAGGCCGGCCAGCTCGGCCGGCGAGAGATCGTGCCGGTTGGCGATGACGCTGTCGATGATCACTGACTGCCTCCTTTCGGGTAGGGCTCGGTCTAGAACAGGAAGTATCGCTGGGCCATCGGCAGGACCTCGGACGGCTCGCACGTCGCCACCTCGCCGTCCACGGTGACGGTGTAGGTCTGGGGGTCCACCTGGATGTCCGGGGTCTCCCCGTTGTACTTCAGGTCTGCCTTGGTCAGGGTGCGGATGCCGTGGGCAGCGCGGACGGTCCGGCGAAGCTGCAGCCGCTCCGGGATGCCTTCGTCGATGGCGATCTGCGGCAGGAACGTGATGGACGAGGAATGCACGGCGCTGCCCAAGGCGCCGAAGTTGGACCGCATCGTGCGCGGCTGCGGGGTGGGGATGGAACCGTTCGCATCACCCATCAGTGATTGCACGATCTGGCCGCCCTTGATCACCATCTCCGGCTTGACCCCGAAGAAGGCCGGGTCCCAGAGCACCAGGTCCGCGAACTTGCCGACCTCGATGCTGCCGATGGAATCGGCAATTCCATGGGCCAGGGCCGGGTTGATCGTGTACTTGGCGACATAGCGCTTGAGCCGGAAGTTGTCCCCCACCTCGGGATCCTGGGCGAATTTGCCGCGTTGACGCTTCATCGCATCCGCGACCTGCCACGTTCGCAACACCATTTCCCCTACCCGCCCCATGGCCTGGGCGTCCGAGCTGGTGATGGAGAAGACCCCCAGGTCGTGCAGCACGTCCTCTGCGGCGATGGTCTCCTGGCGGATCCGGGAGTCGGCGAACGCCACGTCCTCCGGGATGTCGGGATTGAGGTGGTGGGCGACCATGAGCATGTCCAGGTGCTCATCGACCGTGTTGTTCGTATAGGGCAGGGTCGGATTGGTGGAGGCCGGAAGCACGTTGGGCAGTCCGGCCATGCGGATGATGTCCGGTGCGTGCCCTCCGCCGGCGCCCTCGGTGTGGAAGGTGTGGATGACCCGCCCGTCGATGGCACGGATGGTGTCCTCCACGAAGCCGCACTCGTTGAGCGTGTCCGCGTGGATCGCCACCTGTACGTCGAATTCGTCGGCGATGCGCAACGACATGTCGATCGAGGACGTGGTGGCGCCCCAGTCTTCGTGCACCTTGAAACCGATCGCTCCGGCCCGGATCTGTTCGGCCAGCGGCCCGCGCGCACTGGCGTGGCCCTTGGCGAGCAGACCGATGTTGACCGGCAGGTCCTCGACCGCCTGAAGCATCCGGCCGATGTGCCACGGCCCCGGTGTCACCGTGGTGGCCTTGGACGCATCCGACGGCCCGGCGCCGCCACCGATCAGCGTGGTCGTGCCGTTGGCCAGGGCGACCGGGATCTGGTCCGGGCTGACGAAGTGCACGTGGGTATCGATGGCACCGGCGGTGAGGATCTTGTGCTCGCCCGCGATCACGTCCGTCGCGGCACCGATGACGATATCGACCCCGTCCGAGATATCAGGGTTGCCCGCCTTGCCGATCTTGAAGATATGCCCGTCGCGCAGGGCGACGTCGGCCTTGTAGATTCCGCTGTAGTCCAGCACGACGACGTTCGTGATGACCGTGTCCGGGATGTCCTGGTCGCGGGTGCGCTGCCCGTTCTGGCCCATGCCGTCCCGGATCACCTTCCCGCCGCCGAAGACCACCTCTTCGCCGTACCGGGTGTAATCGTGCTCGATCTCCAGCAATAGCTCGGTATCGGCCAAGCGGATCGCGTCACCGGTGGTCGGTCCGTACATCTCCGCGTAATGCCGGCGGCTCATCTCGAAGCTCATCGCTGGTCCTCCTCGCCTTCGCCGTCCGATGCTTCCCCAGGTGCGGGCTTCGCTTCCCCCGGTGCGGGCTTCGCGCCGCCATGGCCGGCCTTGACGTCAGCGTTGGGCCCCAACGAGTCATCGACCGGATCGATGCCGAAGGTCGTGCTGAAGCCGGTCGATTCGGTACCGATGTTCGGCAGGGCGATGTCGTATTCGGCCGCCAGCTCCGGCTCGGTCTCGGCGTCGATGCCGGCGGTGCCACCGATGGCCTCGGTATGGACCGCAGGGATACTCACGCCCAGCGATCCGTCGACGCGGCCCTGGAACCCGTAGATGGCGCGGTTGCCCGCGATCTCCACCAGGTGCACACTGCGGGCGTCGCCAGGCTCGAAGCGCACTGCCGTTCCGGCCGGAATGTCCAGCCGGAAGCCGCGGGCTCCGACCCGGTCCATGTCCAGGGCCGAATTGACCTCAGCGAAGTGGTAATGCGAGCCGACCTGGACCGGCCGGTCGCCCCGGTTCGTCACGTTCATGATGCGCGTCTGCGAGCCCTCGTTGCACGTGATGGGCTCGTCCCGGAGGATGTACTCTCCCGGTTTCATGGGAACTCCTCTCCCTGCTCAACGAATGGGGTTGTGGACGGTGACCAGCTTGGTGCCGTCGGGGAAGGTCGCCTCGACCTGTACCTGGTAGACCATCTCTGGCACGCCGTCCATGACGTCGTCTCGGGTGAGGATGGAAGCGCCGAAGCTCATCAGCTCGGCAACGGTCCGGCCGTCCCGGGCGCCCTCGATCAGCTCATAGGTGATCAGGGCGACCGCCTCGGGATAGTTCAGTCTCAGGCCGCGCTCCCGGCGTCTCCGCGCCAGGTCGGCCGCGACCACAATCATGAGCTTTTCGTGCTCGCGGGGCGTTAAATGCATGCAGAACTCCCTAGATCATCAGTGAAAAAAGGCGTCCACCCGTTATCTACAACCGGTCAGAGACTAGACCGGGAGGCCCGTGGATGAGGAAAGGATAATCAGTGCCACCACCCATGGCAAACCGGGGCAGAACCGTGGCGTTCCGGTGCGGGGTGGCCTCCGGATCGCCCGTTCCGGCGGGCCCGGCCAGGCCGATCGGGGCACCCGGACCCCGCGGGCGGCGAACGCCTGCCCCGGCATCACGCCGGAAGGCCCCGCGGGCATCGCCTGCGGGGCCTTCCGATGGTGCTGGCCGGCACGCGCCGGCCGAACCACGAGGTGCTGCGGGTCGCTCAGTCGACCTGCAGCTCGCCCATCCGGTCCCAGCCCTCGCCCTCGACCTGGCGGCTGACGATCTTCGGGGTGGCCGCCAGCACGGGGCGCATCGCCTCCAGGCCGGCGGTGAAGTGCTCCGAGTTCACGTGCGCCTCCCCGGCGCCGTCCTTGAACGCCTCGACGAGCACGAACTCGTTGGGGTCCTCGACGCTGCGGGACCACTCGAACCACAGGTTGCCCTCCTCGGCACGGGTGGACTCCGTGTAGTCACGGACGCGGTCCATGAAACCGTCCACGTGCTCGGGCTTGACCGGGAATTTCACGACGATGAAGATCATGGCCTCACCCTAGCGGCGGTGGCGGCACCTCGGCCGGAAGCACCGGAGCCGTCCACGGCTGTCAGCCGGGAAGCATCGACGGGTCCGCCCGCACCTCGATGACCGGGCAGGTGTCCATGACCACGTCCAGCCCGGCGGCGGCGGCCCGTTCGGCCGCGGGCTCGTCGACCACGCCGAGCTGGAGCCACACGGCACGGGCACCGGCGTCGATCGCCTGGTCCACGATCGCCCCGACCTTCCGGGAGTTGACGAAGCAGTCCACCACGTCGATGGTCCCCGGCACCTCCGCCAGGCTCCGGTACCCGGTCTCCCCGTGCACCTGGAGCGCCCCGAGGTTCACCGGGATGATCTCCATGCCCAGGTCGTCCCGCAGGAACTTCGAGACCCCGACGGCGGCGCGGCGCGGGTTGGGCGTGAGCCCGACGACGGCCCAGCGGGCTCCCCGCTCGGTCAGCAGCCGGCGGATGGTCGCCGGGTCATTCGTGTGTCCCATGGCCCCACGCTACCGACCCGGCACGGCATTCGCGACGGACAGCACGCCCAGCCGCACGAGCCGGCGCCGGGCCGCCAGTTCCGAGGGGCCGGGGCCGGACAGCGCGGCGCCCACCACGGCCAGGGTGGCACGGCCGCCGGCGCGGGTGAGCCGCGGCACCGGAGTCCCGCGCAGGCCGAGCAGCTGCCGGTAGCGGGCCGGCAGGGTGTCCACCACCGCGGCGAACAGTGCCCGGTAGCCCCAGTCGAGCCGGCCTGGCAACGGGGGACTGCGCAGGAAGCCCAGCACCTCGGTGACCCGGTCGCCGCCGGCCAGCTCGCCGTCGTCGTCGAAGGATTGCATCCGGTCCTTGAGCTGCCGCCGGGTGGTGGGCGGGTGCTGGACGCCCATGAGCGACCCGGCGACGGACCACTCGCGGACGTAGTCGTCCGCGCCGTCGCCACTGCCTCCGCCCCCTGCCGGCACCGGGCCGATGAAGTCCTCGTAGGCCGAGAGGAAGGCGTCCGTGAAGGCCAGGTGCACCCATTCGGCCAGGTGGGGATCGTTCGCGGAGTAGCGCCGCATCTCCCCCGCCGCGTCCTGGTAGTGACCGCGGACCGGCACGTGCAGCCGGCGCACGTACGAGCAGGCCTGGCGGGCGGTCGCGGTGGAACCGTAGGTGACGGAGAAGATCCAGCGGATGGTCCCCGCGAGCCGCTGCAGCGGGTCGGCCCGGTAGTCGGAATGCTCGGCCACCCCGGCAAGCGCCCCGGGATGCAGTGCCTGGACCAGCAGGGCGCGGATGCCGGCGGCCACGGTGGCCATCGAGCCGTGGACCGCCCAGGTGGCGGAGTCATGGGCGAAGTACCCGGCGTCGTCGCCCTGCTCCAGGTCCAGCTGCCACTGCGGCACGCCGGCGTCCCGTTCGCCGGAGAAGGTGTGGACCAGGTCCGAGCGCATCCTGGACAGCAACCGGTCCGGCAGCACGGCGGACGGGTCCGGAGCCTTCATGACGCCGACTGTACGGCAGCGGGCCCTCCCCCGCAGCACCTCCAGCGCCGGCGTCCCCCTCCGGGATGACCCGGACCCGTCCCGGATTCGCCCCGCAGGGTGACCCTCTGGGCAGCGGACGACCACTACATTAAGAGGCATCGCTGCAGGTCGGGTCCCGTCCGGCTGGCCATTGCCTGCCGCCCGACCCAGGGAGACAATCGGCGTGAGCAACCCGGCCAGCAAGGGCCCCGGCACCGGCGGAACCGCAACGGAGGAGGACACCATCCAGGACCTCCCCGGCGCAGGCTCCCCCGCAGACCCTCACGCCGACGTCCCCGCCGGCTCCCGCGCCGGCAGGTCCGGTTCCCCCGCCGCCGCGGCCGGGGGGACGGACCACCCGGATGCCCGCCGTCGTCTCCACCTGCGCCGGCGCGGGCTGGAGCCGGTCCATCGCCCCGACGACGAGGACCTCGCCGCCCGCGGCCTGGACGGTTCCGCCGTGGCGGAGCGGATCGACAAGGGCCTGACCAACCGCCAGCCCCGGGACACCTCACGGTCGATCTGGAAGATCCTGCGCGTCCACGTGCTGACCATGTTCAACCTCGCCATCGGCGCCTGCGCGGTGGCGATCATCGCGCTGGGCCGCTGGCTCGACCTAGTGTTCTGCTTCGCGGCCGTGGCCAACGTGATCATCGGCGTGGTCCAGGAGTACTCGGCCAAGCGCAAGCTGGACCAGATCGCCCTGCTGCACCAGGACGCCGCCCACGTGCTGCGCTCCGGCGAGCGGCAGGAGGTGCGGCTGGAGGACATCGTCCTGGACGATGCCGTGGTCCTGCGGCGTGGGGACCAGGTCCCCGCCGACGGGGTGGTGCTGACGGCGGACGGGCTGGACATCGACGAGTCCATGCTGACCGGGGAGTCCGATCCGGTGGGCAAGCTGCCCGGGGACGTAGTGCTCTCCGGCTCGGCCGTGCTCTCCGGGCATGGCCTGTTCCGCGTCTCGGCCGTCGGCGCGGACTCGCACGCCTCGCAGCTGGCGATCGAGGCCCGCACGTTCTCCAAGATCCCCTCGGAGCTGCGCGGGGCCCTGGACACGGTCGCGAAGTGGCTGACCATCGCGCTGGTGCCGGCCGTGGCGGTCATCCTCAACGGCCAGGTCCAGGCGATCGGCGGCTGGGCGTACGCGCTGCAGAACAACGCGATCGAGCCGGCGGTGGTGGCCTCCGTTGCCGCGATCACCTCGATGATCCCGCAGGGGCTGGCCCTGATGACCACGATCGCCTTCGCGGTGGCCGCCCTGAAGCTGGCCCAGGACCAGGTGCTCATCCAGGAGCAGCCGGCGGTGGAGATCCTCGCCCGCGTGGACACCGTCTGCCTGGACAAGACCGGCACGCTCACCGAGGGCCGCATCGTCTTCGACCAGGCCACCGACCTCTCGGCCTCCCGCGAGGCACACGACGCCGGCGCCCGCGTCCTGGCCTGGTTCGGCGCCGACGCGAACGCCAACCCCACGGCGCTGGCCCTGCGCGAGGCCTTCACCGCCGTTCCCGCCCAGGCACCCGCGGCGCAGGTGCCCTTCGCCTCCGCCCGGCGCTGGTCCGCCGTCGCCTTCGGCCCCGGGGGCGGGCTCACCGACCCGGCGGCGGGCAGCGGGATCCACGGGGCGTGGGTGCTCGGGGCCCCGGAGGCCCTGCTCGACGGGGCGTCCTGCGGCGGGTCGGACCGCGAGCGGATCGAGGCCCTGTGCCAGGAGACCACCGACCGGGGCCTGCGCACCATGCTGCTCTGCCGCTCGACCGAGCCGGCCGCACCGGGCGCCTGGTTCGGGCCCGACGGCGCCGAGGGGACGGCGGACGCCGGCAGGACCTACGGCATTGCCGGCGGGCCGGACAGTGAAGCCGGCGGGCCGGACAGCGAAGCCGGCGGGCCGGACAGCGAAGCCGGCGGGCCGGCGTCGGGAACGGACCCGGACACCGGCCAAGATGACGGGACCGGCAGCGGAAACGGCGACGGCGACGGCGACGGCAACGGTGGCAGGACCGGCGCCCAGCTGCCGCCGGCGCTGGTCCCGGTGGCGCTGCTGACCTTCCGGGAGAAGGTCCGGGACGACGCCCACGAGACCCTCGAGTACTTCCGCGCCCAGGGCGTGCAGCTGAAGGTCATCTCCGGGGACAACCCCCGCACCGTGGCGGCGGTGGCCCGGGAGGTCGGCATGACCCTGCACGGCAACGGCTTCGACGCCCGTCACCTGCCCGATGACGAGGAGCAGCGACGCGAGGTCCTGGACACCTACTCGGTGTTCGGACGCGTCTCGCCAGACCAGAAGAAGGGCATGGTCAAGGCCCTGCGGGACGCCGGACACGTCGTGGCGATGACCGGTGACGGCATCAACGACGCCCTGGCCCTGAAGTCCGCCGACCTGGGCATCGCGATGGGCAACGGCGCCCCGGCGACCAAGGCAGTGTCCCGCATGGTGCTGCTGGACAGCCGGTTCTCGCGGCTGCCGGCCGTGCTGGCCGAGGGCCGGCAGGTGATCGCCAACATGGAGCAGCTGGCGCACATGTACCTGACGAAGACCTCCTACGCCGTGCTCTTCGGCGTGGTGTTCTCCCTGCTGGCCTGGCAGTACCCGCTGCTGCCCCGGCAGGCCTCCACCGTGGACTTCCTGATGATCGGCCTGCCCACGTTCTTCCTCGCCCTCATGCCCAACCAGCGCCGCTATGTGCCCGGGTTCCTCGGCCGTGCCCTGCGCTTCGCCATCCCGTCCGGGGTGGTCATCCTGCTGGGCCTGCTCGCCGTGAACGGCTATGCCCGCTGGTTCACGGACGAGGTCTCGGTGCGCCAGGTCCAGACCGCCTCCGTCATCACGCTGACCCTCATGGGGCTCTGGGTGCTCAACCTCATCTCCCGGCCACTGACCCGGTGGAGACTGCTGCTGGTGGGATCCATGTACGTGATGTTGTTCCTGGTGCTCACCGTGCCGGCCTCTCAGGCGTTCCACCAGTTCGAGTACCCGCCGGTGGACCTCACCGTGGCCGCCGGGGCCATCGGCGCCGTGGCCTGCGTCCTGCTCGAGGGCATCCACCAGTTCCACCGGTCCCGAATCCGCCGGTCGGGCGCGCAGCAGGCGATGACCGGCCACGTCCGCGCCGCGGGCTGAGGAGGCGCGGCCGCAGCCGCCCATGGCCCGGGCACCGCTCCTCGTGGTCGAATGGTCGGGCGGACCCGGCCGGGGCCGTAGAGTCCTCCCACGCCCCACGGAGTCACGATGACCCTCGCGCCCTCGGACCACACCACCGACGTCCTCGTGATCGGCGGCGGCAACGCCGGGATCTCCCTGGCCGCGCGGCTGCGCCGCAAGGGCATCACGGACATCGCGATCGTGGAACCGAAGTCCACCCACCACTACCGCCCGATGCTGTCCTACGTGGGCGCCGGCCTGAAGACCACGCGGGAGATGTCCCGGGCCCAGCACCGGGTGATGCCCCGCGGGGTGCGGTGGATCCAGGACCGGGTCGACGGCCTGGACCCGGCGGCACGGAGCGCCACGTTGTCCTCGGGCGAGCGCATCGGCTACCGGGACGTCGTGATCTGCCCCGGATCCACGCCGGACTGGGAGCGGGTCCCCGGCAGCGCCGAGGCGATGGCCGGCCCGCATGCCTCCACCAACTACACCGTGGAGCTGGCTCCGAAGACCTGGCAACTGATCCGTGGGCTGCGCCGCGGACGGGCGCTGTTCACCATCCCGGACGGCCCAGCGCCCACTCCGCAGATCGGGCAGAAGATCCTGTACCTCGCCTGCGACTACTGGCAGCGTCAGGGCGTCCTGGAGGACATCGAGGTGACCCTGCTGACGCCCACCGCCACCGTGTTCGGCCAGCCGGACGTGGACCGGAGACTGCAGCCGTGGATCGAGCGCTACGGGATCACGGTCCTGACGAACGCGCACGTGCAGTCGATCGACGCCGACGCGCGCCGGCTGCGGTCCACGGTCAACGGGGCTGCCCGGGACCTGCCCTTCGACCTGCTGCACCATTCCCCGGTCCACCGCGCCCCGGCCTGGATCGCCGACGCGGGACTGGGCATCGAGGGGGCCGCACCGGGTACCGTCGGGTCCGGACCGGGCGGCGACTGGACGGGCTATGCGGATGTCGATCCGGAGACGTTGCGCCACCGCCGGGTGCCCACCGCCTGGGCCTGCGGGGACGCGGCTGCCCTGGGAACCACCCCGTCCGGAGGCGGGCTGCGCCACCAGACGAAGATCCTCGCCACGAACCTCATGGCCACCCGGGACGGCCGCGAGCCGACGGCCCGGTACGACGGGTACACCGTGACCCCGGTGACGGTGCGGCGCGGGCAGGCGATCTTCCCCGAGTACGACCGCGACAATGAACTCGCCCCCAGCATCCCGCGGGTCCCGCTGCTGGCCCCGAGCCGTGCCCTCTGGTTCTTCGACCTCGAGGTCCTCCCCCGGGACTACTGGAACGTGATCCTGCGAGGTTTCTAGGCCGAGACGGCTGACGAGGCGGCGGACGACACACAACTGAGCAGTACGGCCGCCCGCCGATAGACTCAGCCCCGATCAGGACTGGTCCGTCGGCCCCGGTGCAGACGACCATTCGGCCCTCTCCTACGAAGGAGTCCTCCATGGCAGCACCCAGCCCCGGTTATTCCATCACCCTCCAGGTCAAGACCCCTGCCTCCTTCACCGCGACCTCCGACCTCACCGCCGCGGTGGCCGCCTCCGGCGCCGCCATCACCGGCCTGGACGTGGTGGAGTCCCACCACGAGTACATGGTCGTGGCCGTCAGCTGCAACACCATCGACGCCGGCCACGCCGAGAAGGTGCGCCAGGCCCTGGACGAACTGCCCGGCACCGAGGTCCTGGAGCTCTCCGACCAGACCTTCCAGCTGCACGAGGGCGGGAAGATCGAGACCACCCTCCGGGTGCCGCTGCGCACCCGCGACGACCTCTCCCGGGCCTACACCCCGGGCGTGGCCCGGGTCTGCCAGGCCATCGCGCAGGACAAGGAACTGGCCCGGCAGTACACCGTCAAGAAGAACACGGTCGCCGTGGTCACCGACGGCACCGCCGTGCTCGGCCTGGGTGACATCGGCCCCGAGGCCGCGATGCCCGTCATGGAGGGCAAGGCCGCCCTGTTCAAGCAGTTCGCCGGCGTCGACGCCTGGCCGGTGGCCCTGGACACCACGGACACCGAGGAGATCATCGCCGTGGTGAAGGCCATCGCCCCGGCCTACGGCGGCATCAACCTGGAGGACATCTCCGCCCCGCGCTGCTTCGAGATCGAGGCACGGCTGCGCGAGGAACTGGACATCCCGGTGTTCCATGACGACCAGCACGGCACCGCCATCGTGGTGCAGGCCGCCCTGACCAACGCGCTGAAGCTCACCGGCAAGAAGATCGAGGACGTGCGCATCGTCGTCTCCGGCGTCGGCGCGGCCGGCACCGCCATCATCCGGCTGCTGAAGGCCTCGGGCGCCCGCCACATCGTGGCCGCCGGCCGCGCCGGCGTGATCGAGCGCGGCTCGACCCACGCCGACTCCAACCGCCAGTGGCTGGCCGACAACACCAACGAGGAGGGCTTCGCCGGCTCGCTCAAGGAGGCCGTGGTCGGGTCCGACGTGTTCATCGGCGTCTCCGCCCCGAACCTGCTCGACGAGGCGGACATCGCCGCCATGAACGACGGGGCCATGGTCTTCGCCATGTCCAACCCGGACCCCGAGGTGGACCCGGCCGCTGCCTCCAAGCACGCCGCCGTGGTGGCCACCGGCCGCTCGGACTTCCCGAACCAGATCAACAACGTGCTCGCCTTCCCCGGCTTCTTCCGCGGACTGCTCGACGCCGGCGCCTCGGACATCACCGACGAGATGCTGGTCGTGGCCGCGGAGGCCATCGCCTCCTGCATCTCCGACGAGGAGCTCAACCCGGGCTTCATCATCCCCTCGGTCTTCGACCCCGAGGTCTCGGTGCGCGTGGCGGAGGCCGTGGCCGCCGTCGCCGCACCGCGCGGCTGAGGTACTCACAGCGTCCCGGCTGGATCCTTCACATCCGGCCCGGGTCGTCCTGACGGCCGGCACCCCGACCCGCGTCGGGGTGCCGGCCGTCGGCGTCTCCGGGTGCCGGAGTCTGGGAATCAGCTGGGAACTGTTTGACCGTCCGGCGGCGCGGGGTGAAGACTCAAAGCACCACCCAACCGGCGGGACCCGCCACGAAGGAGACACGATGAAGCGATTGATCACCCTGGGCTTCGGCGCTGCGATCGGCTATCTCTTGGGGAGCCGCGAGGGCCGCCAGAACCTCGACAAGTTCGCGAAGAACGCCCAGAAGCTCTGGAATGACCCGAAGACCCAGGAGCAGGTCCACCGGGCCGCCTCCACCGTGAAGGACAAGGCCCCCGGCGTGGCGGACAAGGCCACCGGCCTGGCCGACAAGGCCGCCCACTCCTTCCATGACCGCGCCCCCGGCGTGGCCGACAAGTTCAGCGCCGCGGCCCACACGGTCGCTGACAAGGCGACCTCCGCCACCCAGGGCCTGGCGGACAAGGCAGGCTCCGGCGGAAAGCACACCTCCGCCGGCACGTCCTATGACACCGAGTTCAAGGAGGACGAACGCTCAGCGTCCAGCGGCCAGACCGGCGGGCAGTCCACCTCGGGCCCGTCCCAGTCGCAGGGCTCGGAGGGTGGCGGGGCAGACCGCTACTGAGCGGCCTTCCCCTCGGGCACCACGTCGAGGACCCCGGTTCCCACAGGGAACCGGGGTCCTCTCGTCATTCAGGGCGGCGGACCGGTGCCCGTGCCGCACCCGTCCGCCGGCCGAGGAGACTCAGCGCCCGGGTGCGCCTGCCGGCTCGGGTGCCCCGTCGGCGTCGGGCCGGCCGGCAGCCGCGGCAGCGTGTCGGCCGCCCTGCGGGCCGGGGTGGGCGGTCACCGCGGCGGGCAGCGGGTCGGCCAGCAGCTCGGGCTCCGGGGCGGGCTCCGGCGCCTTGCGGAGGCCGACCAGCACGAGCAGGGCCGAGAGGCCGGCGGCGATGGCGCACATCAGGAACGCCTGGCCGAAGCCGGTGCCCAGTGACTGCAGGGCCAGTTCCCCGGCGGCGCCACCCGGTGCCTGCGGCGGGATCGAGTTCAGGGCGAACGGGCCCCCCGCCTCGAAGATCCCCTGTGCCGGGCCGAGCTGGTCCGGCGGCAGGGTGGAGGTGGCCAGGGAGGCGCCGAGCTGCCGGGCCGCCCCGGACAGGGCCACCGCGCCGACGAGCACCGGGCCCAGGGCGAAGCCCAGGTCACGCAGCAGGTTGGTGGTCGCGCTGGCCATGCCGGCCAGATCGCGCGGGACGGTGTTGATGGCCAGGGCCGTCATCGGGCTGAGGGTGAACGCGAAACCGAGACCGGCCAGCAGGGCGGGCATCAGGAACTGGCCCATGCCGCGGTCCGTGACGTCGAGCGTGGTGGCACCGAGCAGGCCCGCGACGGCCAGCAGGGCGAGACCGGCGGACAGCACGAAACGGTCCGGGACCCGGGTCATCAGCCAGGAGATCAGGGGGATGAGCACGAAGGCCGGCCCCTGCAGCAGCAGGAACAGCAGGCCGATGTTGATGGGGTCCTGGTGCTGGACCGGACCCAGCCACATGGAGAAGGAGAAGCAGATCCCCAGGAAGGCGAACATGCCCACCACGGCGATGACCGAGGTGATGGAGTAGTTCACGTTCCTGAAGAGGGACAGCTTCAGCAGGGGGTGCTCCACCCGGGTCTCGATCGCCACGAACACGGCCAGCAGCACGATGCCGGCGATGAGGCTGGAGACGACCGCAGGGGCGCCCCAGCCCGACTCCGGTCCCTGGACCAGGCCGAACAGGACCAGGATCAGGCCCAGGGCGAAGGCGACCTGGCCCCAGAGGTCCAACCGGCGGCCGGACTGGGAGGTCGACTCCGCGGACCAGACGAGGCACACGACGGCGGTCAGCAGGCACAGCCCCACGACGACGCCGTAGGACCACTGCCAGGCTCCGGCCGAGGCGAAGCCCCCGCCGAGCAGCGGCGCGACGATGCCGCCGGCGGACAGGCAGCCGGCCCAGACCGCGATCGCGCGGGCACGCTGCCGCGGGGTCACCGTCACGGCGGCGACCAGGGCCAGCGAGGCCGGGTACATGGCGCCGGCGCCCAGGCCGTTGATGGCCGAGCCGATCCACATCACCTGCACGGACGGGGCCAGCGCGCAGACGAGCGAGCCGAGGGCGACGGTGACGGCGCCGATGACGGTGAGCTTGCGGTGGCCGAAGCGGTCACCGAGCATGCCGAAGGTCAGCTCGAAGACGACGACGGGGATCATGAACCCGGCCGTGATCCAGGTCAGCTGGGACCCGACGGTGCCGAAGTACTGCTGGAAGGTGCCGTTCAGGGCGCCGGGGAGGGCGTTGGCCAGCTGGGCCACCAGCACGGCCACGGCGGCCGCGACGATGGTGCCGTTGATCTTGGTCAGGCCCGGGGCGGGACCTGGCGTGCCGGCCGCCACGGGGCCGGATGCGGACGCGGCCGCTGTCTGGGTGCTCATGAGGTCTCCTCGAAGACGGTGCGATCCGGCGGTCCTGGACGGGGTGTAATCCATATCACTGCCGGGAATGAGAACAGTATCTACAGTCATGAGACACGCTGTCAAGCGAGTTTAGTGATCGTCGTTACATTGGCCCTTGCGTCATGATGGCCGCCGCATCGCCCCCGGCGCGGGCCGCCGGGCACCCAGGAACGGCCCTCGGACACGCCAAGGGCCCCACCGGCGCGCAGCCGGCGGGGCCCTTGGCGGCGTCAGGCCGCCCGCATCAGTCCAGGTCGCAGAGCAGGCCCACCCAGGACTTCGTCATCTGCTCCAGGAGGACCTCCCGGTCCACGACCCAGCCGAGCCGGAACCAGCGCTGGGACATGTAGATGAGCTGCCCGAAGGCCAGCGAACAACGGATCCGGCGGCTGCCGGGATCGAACCGGCCGGCCCGGTCCAGGCCCTCGGCCATGGCAGAGATCGCCCGGTCGTGCCAGGCGTCCATGACCTCCTGGACCTCCGGCTCCGCCGCCGCGGCCTGCAGCGAGACCATCATGTACGGCTTGATCTCGGGCCACTGGGTGAACTTGCGGTTCAGGAAGTCCCGGATGACGTCCGGGTCATTGGACTCGACCATCTCGGGCAGCGGGGGGCGGTCGGCACTCGTGAGCATCTCGTCCGCCCGCTCCACGATGAAGCGCACGAGCTCCGCCTTGGACGTGAAGTGCAGGTAGAACGTGGCGCGGGTGGCGCCGGCGGCCAACGCGATCTGGTCGATGGTGGTGGGGCCGTAGCCGCGCTCGCCCATCACCTCGACGCCGGCATCGAGCAGCAGCTGCCGGGTCATCTTCTTCTGGGCTTCCCTGAGCGTCGACATGATCAGACAGCCTATCCCTCGGCCGGCTCGACCGAGGTGACGGGGATCGCCTCGAACG
This sequence comes from Micrococcus sp., assembly GCA_029961105.1. Lineage (GTDB taxonomy): Bacteria > Actinomycetota > Actinomycetes > Actinomycetales > Micrococcaceae > Citricoccus. The sequence goes on from JASBVO010000002.1 coordinate 281,502, forward strand.
GGCGGGTCATGTTGTTCAGGCGTCGCCGCACATCTGCCACGGTGAACCCCTTGAGGCGCGTGGCGAGGGCGTCGAGGACGGCATGGGCCTCGAGCCGCGCCAGGCCCTGGCCGGCGCAGCCGTGGATGCCATAGCCGAAGGACAGGTGGTCCGTGGGGTTGCGCCGGATGTCGAAGACCTCCGGATCCTCGAAGTGCCTCGGGTCGCGGTTCGCGGCACCGAGCAGCAGGGCCGCCTGCGAACCGCCGGGAATGCGCAGCCCCTGCACCTCGACGTCCCGGGTGACGAGCCGGCCGACCACCGGCATCGGCGTCAGGAAGCGCTGCACCTCCGCAAAGGCGGAGGGCACCAGGGTCCGATCCTCGCGCAGCGCCTGGAACTGCTCGGGGTGGCGGGCGAAGAGCACGATCGCGTTGCCGAGGGAGGCGATGGTGGTGTCCATCCCGGCGGCGATGTACTGATGGACGATCATGCCGGCGCTCTCCGGGGCGATATCGCCGCGTTCCGCGGCCTCGAAGACGGCCCGGCCCATGCTGCCCTCGGTCAGGTCCTCGGCGCGCAGGCGATGATGGGTCCACTCGAATAGCTCGCCCGCAACCGGGAAGGAGCTGGCGGCACGTTCGTTCATCGGTCCCAGCAGGTTGAAGGCAGCCTCGCCCCAGGCGAGCATCTTCTGGCGGACGTCACCCTGGACCCCGATCATGTCCATGACCACCGAGGTGACGAAGTGCTTGGCCAGGTCCTCCATGCCGTCGAAGGAGCCGCGGGCCACGAGCTCGGCGACGAGGGCGTCCGCCTTCGCCTCGATGTCAGCCTTCATGCCCCGCAGCGCCCGGGGCGTCAGGTTCTCGGACAGCACCGCCCGCAGCTTCTGGTGGTGGGGCGGGTCCGTGGCGAGGGAGGTTCCCCTGAGGACCTCGTTCATCTGTTCATTGAAGGCCACCTGCGTGGACGAGAAGGTCTCCGGGTCTCCGAGCGCGGCGCGGACGTCCTCGTACCGGGTGATCACCCAGAGGTCGCGCTGCTCCAGGTGGACGACGGGGGACTGCTCGCGCAGGCGGGCGTACACGGGCATCGAGTCCTGCAGGACCTCCTCGCTGAAGAGGTCCAGCGCTGCATCGACCGGCGACGGGGCGCCGAGGGTGTCCGCGGGGGTGGTGGTCATGGGGATCTCCTTGCATCGAGGGACGGCCAGTGGCACCGTCAAGTGCCGTTGACCGCCCACAGACATTGTGTCCAGTGACTTGAATCACAGTCAAGCGGAAAGCCTGCTCGCGTGCCAATGAATATCCGCCATGGACGCCATGCACCGGATCGATGCCCCGGACGGACCCTGCTCAGACGGCGACCGCGCGGTCCAGGACTCCTTCGAACCAGGCGCGGAACAGAGCGTCCCCCAGCCAGGGGTTCCACACCACGTCGAGCCCCAGGCGACCGGCCGGGAAGGGGAAGGCCGCGATCCACAGGGGGGCCTCCCGGGCGAACTCCTCGGCCACGCGACGGCGGTGCACCCCCACCCGCTCCGAGCCGGAGATGAGCCGCAGGGGCATGAGCGCATCCGCGATCCGCGTCGTGACCACGGGCTCGATGCCCTGCTCCCGGAGGATGACGTAGGGGCGCAGCGCCCGCCGGGACTCGTAGACCACATGGGGCCGCTCGGCCAGCAGCCGGGCTGCGCTGCCGTCGGTGAGGTCGTCCGCGCCGGCCACCACGACCCACTCATCCTCGAAGATCCGACGCCGGGGCTGTTCGGTGGCGTAGGCCTCGGACAGCAGCATCAGGTCCACCCCCTCCCGCGTGAAGGCCGCGTCGGAGGGATCGCGCTGGGTGATGAGCCTCAGCCGCATCCGGGGCGCCTCACGGGCGAGCACCGTGGCCAACCCCCGGCCGATGACGAAGGCGGCACTGGTGTTCATCGCGATGGTCACCTCGCGGTCGTCATGCACGGGGTCGAACCCGCCCTGGCCGAGCAGTCCGGCCGTCCGGTGGAGGACCTCCCGCAATGGCACCCGCAGCCGCTCGGCCCGGGGGGTGAGCGCCGATCGCGCGCCGTGACGGACGAGGATCTCATCACCGAAGAGCCTGCGGATGCGCCGCAGGGCATGGCTCATCGCCGGCTGGGAGAGACCCACGCGCTCCGCGGCGCGGGTCACCGAGACCTCGTCGATGAGCGCGTCCAGCAGCACGAGCAGGTTGAGGTCTACGGAGGGGAGGTTGACGGCGACGGCGGCGCCGTCCGGCCCATGGGAGCCGGAGGCCGGCGCGAGCGCCTCCGGCACGTCGAGGGACGCGGCTGATTCATGTGCGCCAGGGAATGCATGCATGGGGAGAATCTACGTCATCATGATCATTCATTGGACACCCTGTCTGTGATGTAGAACACTTGTCTTCATCGTCGACATCTAGGGGCCAGCTCCCCGTCGGCACACCGAGTACATCCGCACTGCCCCAGGAGGGACCATGGCCACCGCCGTCGCACACCTCGAGCTCGACCGTCCCCGCTGCGAGGGACACGGACTGTGCGAGGAGGCGTCCCCGCACCTGATGCACCTCGACGACGACGGAGAGCTGATCCTGGACGTCACCGACATCCCCGAGGCCGAGCTCGAGGCCGCGAAGACCGCCGTGCGCGTGTGCCCGGTCGCCGCCCTGAAGCTGGCCCGGGCGTGAGCGTCCGTCCCGGCCCGGCCGCTCCCCGGGGTGCCGACGGCGTCGCGTCCGCCGCCGAGCACGGAACTCCCCGGCGCATCGTCATCGTCGGCCACGGCATCGCCGGCCTGACCGCCGGCGACACCCTGCGCGCCGAGGGCTTCGACGGCGAGCTGGTCGTCGTCGGCCAGGAGTGGCACGCCCCCTACAGCCGTCCGGCCCTGTCCAAGGCCATGCTCTCGGATCCCACCGCGACCGGCCCCGAGCCGGAGGCCCAGGCCCTGGCCGCCCCCAGCGACGGGGCACGGGTGCTCGCCGGCCGCAGCGCCGTGCGCCTGGACCCGACCGCCCGCACGGTGCACCTGGACGATGGCACCGCCCTCGACTACGACGAGCTGGTCATCGCCTCCGGGGCCCGCCCCCGGCGGTTCACCGACAGCCCGGACGAGCTCACCCTGCGCACCCTGGACGACGCCCGTGCCCTGCGCCGGCGGCTGGTCGGGCGCCCGGAGGTGACGGTGATCGGCGGCGGGCCGCTGGGCATGGAGGTCGCCTCCGCGGCCCGGGAGTCCGGTTGCGACGTCACGCTCCTCCAGCGCGGCGTGCCCATGCAGCGCCACGTCGGGGCCTTCCTGGGCGGGATGTGCACCGCCGCGGCCCGGGAGCGCGGCGTGCGGGTCGTCGACGCGACGGTCACCGCCGTCCGCCCCTCCCCCGCCGGAGGGCTCCGCCTGGAACTGTCCGACGGCACGGTGCTCGCCGCGGGGACGGTCGTCACCGCCATCGGCGACGAGGCGAACGTCGAGTGGCTCGCCGGGTCCGGACTGCTCAGCGACGGCCGACTGCTGACGGACGAACGGGGCGTCGTCGCGCCGGGCATCGTGGCCGCCGGCGACGTCGCCTGGCGCCGCACCGGCGCCGGGCTCCGGCGTCGCTCCCTGTGGACCGACGCCATCGAACAGGCCAGGGCAGCCGCCCTGGCCCTGCTGCACGGCCCGGACGCCGCGCCCGCGGACTACGCGCCCTACTTCTGGACCGAGCAGTTCGGCCTGAACGTGCGGATCTGCGGCGAGGTGCCGGCAGGGGTGACGCCAACCGTCGTCGACGGCGACCTGGCCGAGCCCCGCGCCCTGCTGCAGTGGGAGGGCCCGGCGCAGGGCGGGGCCGCGGCCGCGGTCAACTTCCGGATCTCGGTTCCCAGGCTGCGCCGGCTCGCCCGGCCTGCGGCGGTCCCCGCCTGAGGGCCCGCCCCGGCTGAGGGCCCGCCCCGTCCGGCGCGCGTCCCGACCGAGACGCGTCCCGCCCGGCAGGCCGCCCGCGGCAGACGACGAACCCCCGGTTCCCTTCCGCAGGGAACCGGGGGTTCGTCGTCGGGCTCACCTGCCGACGGGCCGGCAGGCGACCGCTCAGCTGCTGACGCGGTTGCGCAGGGCGAACGAGGCGCCGTAGTGGTTCTCCGGCAGGTGGTCGCCGCGGCCGAACAGCTTGTGGCGCATGGTGCCCTCGGTGTACTCGGTCTTGTAGCGGCCCAGCTTCTGCAGCTCGGGGACCACGTACTGCACGATGTCCTCGAAGGTGCCCGGGGTGATGTGGTAGGCGAGGTTGAACCCGTCGACGTCGGTCTCGTCCTGGATGCGGACCAGTTCCCTGGCCACGGTCTCGCCCGAGCCGATGATGACCGGGCCGAAGCCGCCGACGCCGACCCACTCGGCCAGCTTGCGGACCGTCCACTCGGTCTCGGAGTCCCCGGAGGCCTTCTTGAAGGTCTCCACGGTGGACTGGATCGCGTTGGACTTCACGTCCCCGATCGGCTCGTCCAGGTCGAACTGGGACAGGTCGATGCCCATCCAGCCGCTCATCAGCACCAGCCCGCCCTCGATGTCGATGTACTGCAGCAGGTCCTGGTACTTGGCCTGTGCCTCCTCGTCCGTGGCACCGGTGACGATGGTCTGCATGGACATGATCCGGATGTCGTAGGCGTCCCGGCCGGCCTCGACGGCTGCCTGGCGGATCTTCGCGGCGGTGCCGGCGATGAGCTCCTGCGTGGGCGAGTTGATGAACACCGCCTCGGCGTGCTTGCCGGCGAAGGCCCGGCCGCGGGTGGAGGCGCCGGCCTGGTAGATCACCGGGGTGCGCTGCTTCGAGGGCTCGGTGAAGGCGATGCCGGGGGTCTTGAAGTACTTGCCCTCGTGCTCGATCCGGTGGACCTTCGCCGGGTCGATGAAGACGCCGGACTCCTTGTCGTTGACGACGGCGTCGTCCTCCCAGGAGCCCTCGAGCAGCTTGTAGACCACGTCGAGGTACTCGTCGGCGTGGTTGTAGCGCTCGTCGTGCTCCATCTGGTCCTCGTGCCCGAAATTGCGGGCCGCGGAGGGCAGGTAGCCGGTCACGACGTTCCAGCCCACCCGGCCCTCGGTGAGGTGGTCCAGCGTGGCCAGGCGGCGGGCGAAGGCGTAGGGGTGTTCGTAGGCGGTGCCGGCGGTGACACCGAAGGTCAGGTGCTTGGTGACGGCGGCCATCGGCGGGACCACCAGGATCGGGTCGTTGGTGGGCACCTGGGTGCCGGCCCGCAGGGTGGCCTCGTCCGAGTTGCCGTAGACGTCGTAGGGGCCCAGGACGTCGGCGATGAACAGGCCGTCGAACAGGCCCTTCTCCAGGGTCTGGGCCAGTCCGGTCCAGTAGCCCAGGGTGTTGTAGTCCCGGGCGTGGTCCTCCGGGTGGCGCCACAGTCCGGGGGACTGGTGGGCCACGCAGTTCATGTCGAAGGCGTTGAACAGGATCTCGCGCTTGCCGGCCGCGGTGGTCGGCACCCCGGCGGGCAGGCCGGAGGCGGGGGTCTGGGGGGTCGATGAGGTCATGACGATGCTCCTTCCATCGGTCCTGGCAGTAGCACCGGTCCAGCGCCCTTCGGGCGTGGTGGTTGCTGCGGCGTCGACGAGCCAGGTCTCTCGGCCGCTCTGGATGGTTACCTTGGCAATTGCAGCACACCGGCCGAGCACGGGACGAATCCGGTGTCGCCCGGTGACGAACTCCCTTGCCGCGACGAGGGGTCAGGCCGTCCCGGTGGACAGGTACGGCACGGGGGCGGTGCCGTTCACCTCCCAGTCCCCCACCATCCGGGCCATGAAGACCGCCGGGTCGTGGCTGGCCAGGGTCCGGGCGTTGCGCCAGTGGCGGTCCAGCTGCAGTTCGGTGCTGGTGGCGGAGGCGCCCAGGGTGTCGAAGATCCGCGTGCAGGTGTCCAACACGAGCTTCGGCACCATCACATGCGCGCGGTGGGCCGTCAGGGCGGCGCGCTGCATCGCCTCGACGGCGTCGCCGTCATCGTCGCCGTCATCGCCGCCGTCATCGCCGCCGTCATCGCCGGCACCGTTCCCGACGCCGGCCGGCCCACCGGGAGCGAGCGCCAGCGCCTCGTCGAGGTCCCGGCCGGCGGCGCGCACGAGTTCCTCGGCGGTCATCTGCTGTGCTGAGAGTTCACCGATGATGCCCAGCAACTGGTCGTCCTCACGCGGGGTCAGACCGCCGCCGGTGTTCGGCGAGCGGCGCCGGCGCCGCGTCTGCTCGACACCGTCCCGCAGGGCGGCCCGGCCGACTCCGGCGAGCAGCGCCATCAGGGTGGCCTCGTGGTGGAGCGGGACGTGCCCGTCGGCTGGCGGCAGGGCCATGAGGTCCTCGACGCCGGCTCCGCTGAACTCCACCGTGCCGGTGCCGGTCAGCCGCTGGCCGAACCCGTCCCAGTCGTCCTTGACGTGCGCCCGCGGCTGGCGGACCCGTACGACGGCGAGCGCCAGGCGCGCGGGACGTTGCGGCGCTGTACCCCTGCGGGAACCACCGCGCCGGCGCCCGGGGGCCGGGACGCCGTCGTCCAGGCGGGCCGTGGCCAGGGTCCACGTGGCGAAGATGCTGCCGGTGGTGTAGTACTTGCGGCCGCTGATCCGCAGCTGGCCGGCGTCGTCCCGGGAGACGGTCGTGTCCACCTCCCCCAAAGCCGGCCCCTGGGCTTCCGACAGCGCACTGCCGGCCAGGTCCCCGGCCACCACCCGTGCCAGCCACTTCGCGCGCAGCACCTCGTCCGGCTGGGCCAGGACGTGCTCGACGAAGCTGAGGTGGCTACGGACCAGGTGGGCCGTGTTCGCGTCCACCGCGGCCAGGTCCATGAGCAGTCGCAGCATGGCCTCCTGCCCGGCCCCGGCACCTCCGGACTCCGCCGGGACGGGGACGGCGCCGAGCCCTGCGGAGCGAAGCTGCTCCAGGGCGGCGAAGGGCAGGTGCCGACCGGCCTCCCGGGCCGGTTCTCCCCGGGCCACCCCCGCGAAGGCGGGGGCGAACCGGCGGGCGAGTTCCGCATAGGTTCCGGTCATGGACCAACCGTAGCCGCGGCTGCGGAGCGGGGCCTTCGGGTGGCAACGGCGGAGTGATCGCGGAAGGCACCGCGGTAGTGGGCTGCCGGGTGACGTTCGGGCAGGCGGTCTCCCCGGCCGAACAGCTTCTGGCGCAGGGTGCCGGGGGCGTACTCCGTCTGGGCCAGGCCCCGGCGCTGCAGTTCGGGCAGGACTGCCTCGATGAACTCCGCGTAGCTTCCCGGGATGGTGTGGTTGATGAGATTGATGCCGTCGATGCCGGCGTCCTGCCACTCCTGCAGGGCGTCCGCGATCTGCTCCGGCGTGCCCGCCAGGAGGTTGGCGCGAGTCCGGAACAGCGCGAAGTCGCGCACGGTCGGCGTCTGCGTGCCGGCGAACCGCCGGACCGCTTCCAGTTGCCCGCGGCCTCCCTCGGTCACGAGGTCGGCCAGGGGCTCATCGGGATCCCGGCCGCCGAAGTCGATGCCGAGCCCTCCCCCGGTGTGGGCGAGCAGGGCCTCGATGTCCAGCGTGGAGTCGACGTCCGCCAGCCTGCGTGCGACCTCCTCCTCGGTGCTTCCGGTCACCACGTGGAAGCCCTGGATGAACGCGAGGTCCCGGCCCCTCCGTCCCTGGAGCACTGAGAGCTTCCGCACCCGGGCGGTGTACTCCGCCGCGGCCTTCGGGTGGGGCAGCAGCGTGAAGGTGGCCTCGGCGTGACGGGCGCAGAACTGCTGGCCGCGGGGTGAGGCACCGGCCTGGAAGAGCACGGGGGTGCGCTGGGGCGAGGGAGCGCTCAGGTGCGGTCCCTCGATGGAGTACCTCTCACCCCGGTGGTGGATCTTGTGCACGCCCCCAGGATCCGCCAGCATCCCGCGCTGCTTGTCCGCCAGGAACGCCCCCTCGTCCCAGGAGCCCTCCCACAGCTTGTAGACGGCTTCCAGGTACTCCTCCGCCCAGTCGTACCGTTCGTCGTGACGGGCGAGTTCCGCCGCGCCGAAGTTCCGGTGCGCGTTCTCGAGCACGCTCGTGACGATGTTCCACCCGGCGCGGCCACCGGAAAGGTGATCCAGCGTGGAGAGCTGGCGGGCGAACTGGAACGGATGGGACTGGATGATGGAGGAGGTCGCCGCGAGGCCGATCTCACTCGTCGCCCCCGCCAGCGCCGACAGCAGGACGACGGGGTCGTTCGACGGCACCTGCAGGCCCCGGCGGACGTGACCGTCCCAGCCGCCGTCGTAATCCCCGTAGAGCCCCACGACGTCGGCGAAGAAGAGGGCGTCGAAACGCGCCTCCTCGAGCCGGCGGGCGAGATCGGTCCACAGCGACAACTCGTTGAAGCGGTGTTGCTCGGCCTCCGGTCGCCGCCACTGGCCACCCATGATGTGACTGGCGGTGTTCATCAGGAAGGCGTTGACGATGAGCCGGGGTCGGCGATCCCGGTCGTGGCCGAAGGCGCCAGGGGGATGGGTCATCAGGTTCTCCTCGGGGGACGGTGACGCGACGGGCCATACGCCGGGGCGCGGTGGTTCACTGGCTGGCGAAGTCCGACCAGATCTGCTGGGAGTTCTCCACGGTGATCTCGTCCGTGTACTCCACGACACCGCCCTGGTACTCCTCGTACCACTGCTCGACCTCGTCCGACTGGTAGGCCTCCTGCAGGACCCGGGCCGCCTCGGAGTCGCGGAACTCCGGCTTCGCCGCCACGACGACGGAGAACGGCAGCTCCACCTCGGGATCGTCCTCCAGGATGAGGGCGGTCTCCTCGACGTCGTGGCCGGCTTCCGCGATGAGACGGATGAATCCGAACCCGGCATCGACGTCCGGCAGGGTCTGCGCGAGCGACTGCTGGTCCACCTCGACGAACGTCAGGTTCTTCGGGTTCGCCGTGATGTCCCGCTGGGACAGCTGCGTCACCGGTTTCGCGGGGTCCAGCTCGATCAGGCCGGCCTCCTCGATCAGCTTCAGCGCCCGGCCGTTGTTGGAGGTGTCCACGGGGATGGAGATCTTGGCGCCGTCGGGCAGCTCCTCGAAGGAGTCGTGCTTGAGGGAGAACACCCCGCTGCGTCCGTAATAGACGGAGAAGACCGGCTCCACGGTCGTGCCGTTGTCCTGGTTGAACTGCTGGAGGTAGGCCAGGTGCTGGAAGAAGTTGACGTCGTACTCCCCCTGCTCAACGGTCTGGTTGGGCTGGATGATGTCCGTGACGTAGGTGGTCTCCAGGGTCCAGCCCTCCTCGGCGAGCTTCTCCTTCACCAATTCGGTCGGCTCCTGGTAGGGGGCCGACTCGGTGACGATCATCGAGATGGTTTGGTCCTCCCCGCCCCCGGAGCTCTGGGCCAGGCCGCAGGAGGTCAGGGAGAGCCCGGCGATGGAGGCCAGGGCCAGCAGGCGGGCCGCACCACGGGGGCGGCGGGGAGCGAGCTGATGACGGCGGGATGCGGAGTGGGTGGACATGGTGGTTCCTTTCGGGAGGGGCACGGCAGGGCGGAGTCGCCCCGCAGTGCCACGGGGGCCGGGGGCACGGCAGGCAGAAGGCATGCCGTGCGAGGGATGGTGGGGGGCCGTGGAGGCCAGGGCCGGCAGCGGGCCGGCAGCGGGCCGGCAGCGGGCCGGAGAGCCGCCGTGCGATTCGCCGGCCGGAGCGGTCAGGCGGTCAGGCGATGCGCTTGTCGGTGAGCCGCACCAGGCGTGCCCCGACGAACTGCACCAGCGTCACGAGGAGGAGCATGATGACGATCGCCGCCAGCATGACCTCGGTCTCGTACCGGTAGTAGCCGTAGCGGATGGCGAAGTCACCGATGCCGCCTCCTCCGACCAGCCCGACCATCGCGGAATACGAGATGAAGCTGACGGTGGTGATGGTGATGGAGCCGATCATCGCGGGCCGGGCGTCGACCAGGAGGATATTGCGGATGATCTGGCCCCGGGTGGCGCCCATGGCGCGGGCGGCCTCGATGGCTCCACCGCCCAGTTGCGCCATGTTCTGTTCGATCAGCCGGGCGAAGTAGGGGATGGCGTTCACCGTCAGGGGCACGATCGCCGCGGCCGTGCCCACCGTGGTGCCTACCAGGAGCCGGGTGAGCGGGATGATCGCGATGAGCAGGATGAGGAAGGGGAACGACCGCACGGCGTTGACGAGTCCCGAGACCACCCGGTGTGCCTTTGGGGACGGGGAGATGCCGTCTGGCGCGTGGGTAAAGAGCCAGATGCCCAGCGGGGTGCCCAGCAGGACCGCCAGGGGGATGGCCACGGCGATCATGAGGAACGTCTGTCCCAGCGCGACCGTGAGCTCGGGGAGCAGTTCGATGATGCGCTCCATGTCAGTTCACCGCCCCCGCTGCCAGGGCCGGAACGGCCGCCGGCCGATGGTCCGGGTCGATGCCGTCGTCCGGCACGGGATGGGTGCTGTCCTCTCGCCGGCGGTCGACACTGATGCCGTCCGACACCAGGTAGCGCCCGATCGACGTGGCCGGTTCGAACGCCCCGGACTTCAGGTTGGCCACCGTGAACCGCTCCACGATCCTGCCGTCCTCCATCACGGACACGTCATCGGCCAGGGCCTTGACGACCTCCATCTCGTGCGTCACGACGACGACGGTGATCCCCAACTGGTGGTTGATGTCCGCCAGGTACTGCAGCACGGTCGCCGTGGTGAACGGGTCCAGCGCGGAGGTCGGCTCGTCGCACAGCAACAGGTCCGGCTTGGTGGCCAGGGCCCGGGCGATGGCCACGCGCTGCTTCTGCCCTCCGGACAGCTGGGCCGGGTAGGCGTGGGCCTTGCCTGCCAGGTCCACGAGTTCGAGTGCCTCCAGCGCGCGCCGGCGCCGTTGACGGGAGTCTGAGACACCGGCGAACTTCAGGCTCAACTCGACGTTGCCGGCGGCGGTGTGGTTGTTGACCAGGTTGAACCCCTGGAAGATCATCCCGATCTGGTGCCGGCGCTGCCGCAGGGCATCGGGGGACAGCGCGGTCAGGTCCTCTCCATCGACCCACACCTCCCCGGCCGTGGGCCGCTCCAGGAGATTGATGTTGCGCAGCAGGGTGGACTTACCGGCCCCGGAGAACCCGATGATGCCGTGGATGGAGCCCCGGGGAACCTCCAGGCTGACATCATCGACCGCCGCCAGGATGCGGCCCGGGGTCTTCGGCACCGGGGTGGACGACGCCTCGGGACGAGGCCTGAGCGCTCGTAACGGTGACTCTCGCCGGGACACGCGGGCCCCGCCCGTCACAAAGGTCGTGGTGACATGACGCAAGGAAATCAAGGAACACCTCCATCGGTCCTGGCGGTAGCACCCTGACCCCCGGAGGGCGGGTTGCTGCGGCGTCATCGAGCCAGATCTCTCGGCCGCTCTGGATGGTTACAGGACCACTGTGGATGCCCGGAACGGCAGACGCCAGCCGCGCGTCACACTCCGGTCACCCGGGGTCATCTATCGGGGCCGCACCGTTCCCGGGCGCCGGAACGGCCGGGGATGACGTTCTGTGACGGCATTGCTTGACTTCGAGGGCGGACCTGCAGTGGCCCCGGTCACAGGGCGCGACCGCAGGAGCCGCGCAGCGGGCGGGACGCCCTCCTGGAGGGACGGTCGGCGCGGACCGGAGGAAGGACTCAGTGCGTCAACGGGTCACCCTCCGTTTGCCCACGGGTGCTAGGATGACCCGCGTGCATCCCCGATTCCCACAAGACCCACTGGACACCGAGTCGAAGACCCTGCGAGCCGCCGGTACCTGGACGGGCCGGCAGCAGACCCGGGTGGCGATCCGCGAGTTCGCCTTCACGGTGGACGAGCCGGAGGCGATCGGCGGACGGAATGAGGCCCCCACGCCCATGGAGTACCTCGCCGGCGCCGTGGACGCGTGCATCACCGTCACCATCGACCAGGCCGCGGCCCGGCGTGGCCTGGAGCTGACCGGGATCAACACCTACTCCCTGGCCCGGCAGGACCGCCGCGGCCTGGCCGGCACCGCCGACGTCCAGCCTTACTTCCACGCCTACCGGCTCCAGGTCAGCGTGGGCACCCCCGAGACCGACCCGGACGTCCTGCGGGACTTCGCGGCCGCCGTCGAGCACTCCTGCCCGGCCGTGAACCTGCTGCGGGACGCGCGCGCGGGCCTGACGGTGGCGTGGTCCTTCGCCGCACGCACCGTGGCGCACGACGCCGAGGCCGCCTGCAACCGGGCCCTGGGCTACCCCGTCCGCAACGAGCCGGTGGACGCCCCGGTGCCCGCGTTCACCTGCGAGGACGCGGACCTGGGGCCAGCGCCCGACGGCGGCACCGGGCCGGGTGCCCCGGTCACCGCACGCTCCGGTGCGGAGGGCGTGGCGTGACCGCCGCCGGGCTCTGGACCATCGTCCTGGCGCTGGCCTACACCGCCTGGCTGGTGATCGGCGGGCGGATCATGGTCCACCGCAAGGAGACCGGCAAGGGCGGGTTCTTCGTCGGCGGGCGGTCCTTCGGGCCCTGGACGGTGGCGTTCTGCATCACCGGGCTGTTCTCCGGGTCCTCCTACATCGCGATCGTGGAGCTGAGCTACCGCACCGGCATCTCGGCGATCTGGTACGGAGTGGCCGAAACCATCCAGGTGGTCCTCATCGCCCTGCTGCTGGTCAAGCCGCTGCGGGAGAAGCTCGTGGTGACGGTGACCGGCATCATCGGCGACCGGTTCGGGCGGGCCGCCAAGGCCATCGGTTCCGTGATCACCGGGCTGACGTTCCCCATGTACTCCGTGGCCACCACGATCGCCTTCGCCTCCGCCCTGTCCGTGGTCACCGACCTGTCCCTGGAGCTGTCCGTGGCGGTGACCGCCGTGGTGCTGCTGGGCTTCCTGTCCTCCGGTGGCATGCGCTCGGTCGGGTTCAGCCAGACCATGAACGTCATCATGATCGGGGTGATGTTCCTCATTGGCCTGTGGGCGGTGCTCACCAGCCCCGGCCTCGGCGGCTCGGGGGGCATGGCCGGTTTCGCCGCCGAACGTCCGGAGATGTTCGACGTGTCCAACGCCGGCATCTCGCTGATCGTCACCTGGTTCGGGACGTTCATCATCAATGTCCCCCTCGCCCAGGCCGCGTTCCAGATGTCCATGTCCGCGCGCACCCCCGAGGACGGCCAGAAGGGCCTGTACCGGGCGGCCGTCATCGGCGCCCCGCTGCTGGTGCTCGGCGTGCTGGTCGGCGTGGCCGCGGCGATCGTGGTGCCCGGCGGCAGGCTCCCGCTGGTGTCCATCGCCGAATACGTCACCGGCGTCATCCCGCCCTGGGCCGCCGGGTTGTTCTTCGTCGGGCTCTGGGCGTGCGCGCTGGGCTGGGCCGGTCCCTGCCAGTTCTCCGGGGCCACCTCCCTCGGCCGGGACCTGGGCTCCGCGCTGAACCCCCGGGCCACCGAGGCCCAGCTCGTGCGGTACACCCGCATCGCCCTGGTGGGCCTCACCGTGGTGATGATCGTCTTCGCCCTGCTGCGCACCCAGGAGTCCGCGTGGTGGAACGTCATGGCGTGGACGCTGCGCAACGGCGCCACCCTGGCCCCCGTGCTGGCCGCGTTCTTCTGGCCGCTGGCCACCCGCTCCGCGGCCGTGACCGCGATGCTCGCCGGCTTCGGCACGGGCCTGGGCTGGTATGCCGCTTCCGGGTTCCATCCCACGGACTTCCTGCTGGGCCTGCACCCCGTATGGCTCGGCATGGCCGTGAACCTGCTGGCGATGATCGTGGTGACGCTGGTGCAGTCCCAGTGGCGACTGGTTCCCCCGGGCCAGTCCCGCCAGCGCGGGGTGACGGCGCTGGCCCTCGCGGCCGTGCTGGTGGTGGCCGGCGTGGCCCTCTGGCCGCGGCTGTCCGGCTACGGGCTGATCGGACTGCTCCTGGGTGCCGTGATGGTGACACTGTTCGTGGCGGCGGTGCTGCTGACGGAGGGCACCGGTTCCTCGAGGCCCACGTCGGGCACACCGGCTGCCGTCCTGGCCCGGGATCCCGCGAAGGCCGCCACGGCGGCCTCGTCCGCGAGGATCCCCTGAGGGGCAGCTCGTCCCGTTCGCCTGACATGCAGGGCCGTTCGAGTTGGCTGGCCCCCCGGCCATGGCCTCGGCATGAGCGGCGCCCGTTGGTTCACGTGCAGGAGCAGGTCAATTCGGTGTGGCAGACACGGACTCTGCTGCCGCTGCGGGAAGAAGCGCCGGGTCAAGGACAGCGTCCAGGATGAGGATGCATGGACCAGTCGCTGAGAGGTCTGCACATTCCGTGGTTGGTGAGTAGCGCCGCAACGCTTCGGGACGGGACTTGGGCCTCTGATGGGGCTGCTGGGGCCTTGGACCGGTAACAACGATTACGTCAAGTGGAAGCCGAGTCATGTGCAGTACTCGCACATCGTGAGAATCCGGATAACAGTTCTCTCGCTTCTTCGGCGGTTGCCGATCGGACGCAGTCTCGCCAGGTGGAGGCCGTCCCTGGCTACTCGTAGTGGCCCGGGCCGGCACTACCCTTGGGGCATGGCCCCCGACGTGTCTCCCATAGAGTCGGTGGATCGTGCCCTGGTGCTGCTGAACTGGCTGCGCAGTCAAGGGTCGGTGTCCGTCGCGGAGGCTGCCGAGCACCTCGGTGTCGCCCCGTCGACCGCCCACCGCCTGCTCAACGCGCTGGCCTTCCGTGGGTTTGCCCGGCAGAACCACCTGCGCCGCTATCTGGTGGGTCCTGCGTTCTCCAGCACGCCTCTGCGCTCCCCCGTCCTGGCCGGACTGCGCGATGCCGCGGGGCCGGCTCTGGAGTACGCCCACGCGCAAACCGGAGAGACGGTGCAGCTGATGGTGCTGCGGGGCGGGGACATCTTGTTTTTGGACGGCATCGAGTCCGAGCTGACCTTGCGGGTGGCCATGCGGCGCGGGGACACGATGCCGGCGTTCACCTCGGCCGGCGGCAAGGCATTGCTGTCCCGGTTGCCCAACCGGGAGCTGGAAGAGGTCTACCGTGCGGGCGTACCGGACTGGCCCACCGCCAAGATCCATTCCCTGGCCACGCTGAAGAAGCGGATGACGCGCATCCGGCACGACGGATACGCCACCAACCTGGAGGAGACAGAACAGGGGGTGATCGGCATTGGGGTGGCCGTCGTGGACTTCCTGGGCCGGCCTCTGGCCGGGCTCACCACGGCGACGCCCAGCATCCGCTTTACCCGGGCCGACATCCCCCGCCACGTGGAGGTCCTGCGGCAGGCGGCCGAAATCCTGGAACGGCGCACCGCCGAGCAGCAACACTGAACCGGCCTCTCCGGATCAGGCCGGGTTCAACACCTCCTGGACCCGAGCGACGGTGGCGTCGATCTGCTCGGGCCGGGCGACCACGCCGAGGTCCATGACCTGTCCGCGGACCGCGCCCTGGATGATGCGCTTGAGCGGGATCTCCAGGCGCTTGCCGGTGGGGTTGCGCGGGATGGACGGGACGAACACCACGTGGTCTGGCACGTGCCGGGGGGAGAGCTCGGTGCGCAGGGTGGTGCGGATGGTCTTCTCCAGGACCACCGGGTCCGCGCCGTCGGCGGCGTCGACGAGCAGCACGAGCTGGCCCATGCCACCGGAGTCCTCGAAGTGCAGCACCATGGTGTCGTTGACCTGGGGCAGGGCATCGAGCACCGCGTAGAACTCGGCGGTGCCCAGGCGCACGCCGCCACGGTTCAGGGTGGCGTCCGAGCGGCCGGTGATCACCCAGCTGCCGCGCTCGGTGTGCACCAGCCAGTCGCCGTGGCGCCACACCCCGGGATAGGCGCCGAAATAACTGTCCTTGTAGCGTGCGAAGTCCGGGTCACCCCAGAAGAAGACCGGCATGGATGGCATCGGTTCGGTGCAGACCAGTTCACCGGCCTGACCGTGCAGCGGCCTGCCCTCGGGGTCCCAGGACTCCACGGCCACGCCCAGCGGGCGGCAGGACATCTCCCCCGCCCAGACCGGGGTCAGCGGGCTGCCGCCGACGAAGGCGGCACAGATGTCCGTGCCGCCGGAGGTGGGGGCCAGCAGCAGGTCCGGATTGACGGCTTCGAGCACCCAGCCGGCCACATCGGCGGCCAGGGGCGACCCCGAGCACTGGATCTCCCGCAGCCGGGACAGGTCCCACTGGTCCATGGGGCGCATCCCGGAGTGGGCGCAGGCGCCCAGGTAGGCCGAGCCCGTGCCCATGTAAGTCGCCTTCGTCTCGGCCATCACCGCCCACTGGGACCACTCCCCGTCGGCGGCCGGCCAGTTCGGGTCCCCGTCCATGAGCACCACGGAGGCCCCCAGCAGCAGCGAGGACACCCCCAGGGTCCACACCATCCACCCGGTGGTGGAGAACCAGAAGGCATTGTCGGCCTCGCTCATCCCGAAGTGCAGTCCGTGGGCCTTGAGGTGCTCCAGCAGGATCCCGCCATGGCAGTGCACGATCGCCTTGGGCCGGCCCGTGGTGCCCGAGGAGAACAGCACGATCAGCGGGTGGTCGAAGGGCACCGGCTCGATGCGCACCTCCGGGACGGCCGCCTCCGTGCCGGGCTCGACGCCGGCGCGGCCGGTGAACTGCGCCCAGGTCTCCGCCCCCTCCGGGGCCTGGGCGTCGGGGTCCAGGTAGGGCAGCAGGATGGTCTGGGTGCCAGGCAAGAACTGCCGGATGCGGGCCAGGTCGTCTGTCCGGGAGAGCTCGCGCTTGCCGTAGCGGTAGCCGTCGATGGCGATCAGCAGCGTCGGCTCCAGCTGGGTGAGCCGGTCCAGCACGGACTGCGGACCCATCTCCGGGGGCACCGCACACCAGATCGCGCCCAAGCCCGTCGTCGCCAGGTAGGCGGCCAGTGTCTCCGGAATGTTGGGCAGGTAGCCGGCCACCCGGTCGCCCTTGGTGACGCCCCGGGCGATGAGGCCGGCCTGGATGCGGGCGACTTCCTCCTCCAGGCGCGCCCCGGTCCACTCGACGGAGCCGTTGGTCTGGCTGCGGGAGGTCACCATGACATCCCCGGCACGCTCACGCAGCTTCCGCAGCACGTGCTCGGCGTAGTTCAGCCTCGCCCCCGGGAACCATGTCGCCCCCGGCATGGTGCGGTCCTCAAGGACCGCCGTGTACGGGGAATGGGAGATCACCTCGAAGTGCTCCCACACCTGGGCCCAGAAATCCTCGAGGTGCTCCACCGACCAGGCCCAGGCGTCCTCGTAGGTCTCGAAGTGGAGGCCGTACTTGGCCTCGACGTCCTCCAGGAAGCGGCCCATGCGATGTTTGCTCCACTCCCCGCGGGCGGGGGCGGGGGTCAGGAGGGTGCCGGGCTCAGTGATGGTCATGGTTCATCCTTTGTTCTCAGGGTCCGAAGCCGGCCCGGTGCGTTTGGCGGCGGGCACGGTCGGTGCGTCACGTTCGATCAGTCGCGGTGAGGTCAGGTCAGGTCAGGCCGACGCGGTCGGCGCGAGTTGAAGCGCGGCGCCCTGCCGGCGCAGGGACACACTCAGCGCGGCCACGCAAGCGGCGGAGGCCAGCAACGGTACGGCGAACAGGTAGAAGATGGTCTCGGGGTCCCAGCCGCCGTCGATGAGGTAGCCGACCAGGATGGGTGCGACGATGGACACGAGCCGGCCGACGCCGATCATCCAGCCGATGCCGGTGGCCCGGGCCCGCGCGGAGTACACTCCCGGGGCGACGGCATAGAACCCGGCGATGCCCGCCGTCGTGAGGATGCCCAGCAGCACGGCAGTGCCCATGGCCACCGGGATCACCGAGAACACGACGCCGAACAGCACGTAGGCACCGGCCGCGCCAGCGAGGGCACCGAACAGCAGTCGGTTGGACTTGAACCGGATGGCCAGGGCGCTG
Source organism: Micrococcus sp. (assembly GCA_029961105.1). Taxonomy (GTDB): domain Bacteria; phylum Actinomycetota; class Actinomycetes; order Actinomycetales; family Micrococcaceae; genus Citricoccus. Next base: position 299,304 of record JASBVO010000002.1, read on the forward strand.
AAGATGAAACAGCCGATGATCCCGCCCAGGTTGGCCAGCGTGCCGGTCCGGATGCCCAGGGCCTCTTCGCCGGAGGCCGCTGAGATGATCTGCGGAGTCCAGGTGTTCGCGAAGTAGTAGGCGGCCACCAGGCAGGCGTAGCCGATCCACAGCATGAAGGTGCGGAAGCGGACTGTGCCGTGGAAGATCTCGGCGATGCCGCCGCTGGTCTGCGTGGTCTGCGGCAGCTCGGGCAGGGCAGTGAGCGGCGGGCGGTTCATCCGGGCCAGGATGCGGTTGACCTTGCCCAGGGCGCCCTTGGGCTGGCGGGCGACGAGGAAGTCCAGGGACTCGGGCAGGAACAGCAGGGCGATCACGAACATCAGCGCGCTCATGACACCACCGGCCAGGAACAGGGCCTGCCAGCCGAACGCGGTGATCAGCGGTTCGGCGACCACGCCGCCGATGGTCGCGCCGATGGGGTACCCGGCAGCGTAGATACCGATGATCGACCCGCGGCGGGCATCCGAGGCGTACTCGGACACGAAGACGTTGAGGTTCGCCATCATCCCACCCACCCCCAGGCCGGTGAGCAGCCGGAACACCAGGAGCATGACCTCATCGGTGGCCAGAGCGGAGAGCCCCATCCCGAGGGCGATCACGGCCATGGACCCCACGGCGAGCCAGCGCCGGCCGATGACATCCGCGATCGGGGTGATGAAGATCGAGCCGGCGGCCATGCCGAACAGGCTGGCGCTGAGCAGATAGCCGAGCATCACCGGCTCGGTGCCCCACGCCGCGCTCAGGGACGGGGCGGCATAGGCCATCGCGGCCACATCGAAGCCGTCCAGAAGGATCATCACCAGCGCGACCGTGACGGCCACGACCTGGAATCGAGTCATCCGCGACCGGCGGATGTCCTGCAATACGTCCATGGGAAGGCTCCAGAGGTTGGGAAAACGTTCACCCTGACGCTATTCAGGGGCCTTCCCGTGATCTAGCTCACGGGGAAAGGTTCCTCCCTGCGGAATGCCACAGAGCTCGGTCGGCCACAAGGGCCATCCGGGCGGATCGACGCACCCCGAATCGCCTTAGGGGCGTCATCCACATCCGCTATTCCGCACCGCGGAATCTTTGCCAGCATTATGGTGCGGTGCCGCAGGCCCTCCCTACCGTCGCCAGAACGTGACCCCAATCACACCTGACGATGCGAACCCTGGAAGGACGGTCCCCGGATGAACTTCGACCTCGAAGAACTTGCGGCCATCATTGAACAACTGGACCAGACCGAGTTCACCGACTTCCGTTTCGAGCACGGAGACCTGCGCCTGCACGTCAGCCGGGGTGGATCCGGCGCCGGCATCGAACCGTTCGCCGCACCGGCGGCCTCCTCCGCTCCCGCCTCGGCACCCGTGCCCGATCCGGCCACCCCGGCCACCGCCCCAGCAGCTGCCGTACCGGCTGCCGCGCCGGCGTCGGGAACCGGGCTGGACCCGCAGAATCTCCCGGAGGGTTACTCGGCGGTAACCGCCCCCATGTTGGGCTGCTTCTACGGTGCGCCCAAGCCGGGCTCGCCTCCCTTCGTCCAGGTGGGCGACGCCGTCGGGCCGGACACCACCGTGTGCATCATCGAGGTGATGAAGCTGATGAACTCCGTTCCCGCGGGGGTCAGCGGCGAGGTTGCCGCGGTATTCCTTCAGGACGGTGAGCTGGCGGAGTTTGGCCAGCCCCTGTTCGCCATCAAGGTGAACTCATGAGCCCGCGGATCTTCATCGCCAACCGCGGTGAGATCGCCGTGCGCGTCATTGAGGCCTGCGACCGGCTCGGCTTCGAGACGGTTCTGGGCGTTTCGGCCGCCGACAGGTACACCCTCGGGGCCCGCCGCGCCGGACGCACCGTGGTCCTGGGCGGGTCCCGTCCGGGGGACAGCTACCTGAACATGGACGCTGTCCTGCAGGCAGCCGTCTCCACCGGCTGCACGGCCATCCACCCCGGTTACGGGTTCCTTTCCGAGAACTCCGAGTTCGCCCGGAAGTGCGCCGAGGAGGGCATAGTCTTCGTCGGTCCATCTCCCGAGGCGCTGGACTCGCTGGGTGACAAGCTCACGGCCCGCCGGCTTGCCGAATCCGTGGGCGTTCCGGTCTCGGCCGGCGGCACCGCCGAATCCGCCGAGGAGGTCCGGGAACTGGCCGAGCGGATCGGCTACCCGGTGCTGGTCAAGGCCGCTTACGGTGGTGGCGGACGCGGCATGAAGCTGGTCGAATCCGCCGAGGACCTCGAGGACGCCTGGCATCTGGCCTCCTCCGAGGCGGCGTCCTCCTTCGGCAACGGCCTGGTGTTCCTGGAGCGTTTCGTCACCGACGCCAAGCACGTGGAGGTGCAGATCCTGGGCGACCGGCACGGCAATCGAATCCATCTGGGCGAACGCGAGTGCTCCGTGCAGTACCGGTACCAGAAGGTCGTCGAGGAGGCCCCCTGCGCCGCCCTGCCCCAGCCCACCCGGGAGCTTCTGCACGCCAGCGCTCTGCGGATCGCCGAGGCCTTGGACTACGTGGGCCTGGGCACCGTGGAGTTCCTCTACGACGTGACCCGGGACGAGTTGTCCTTCCTGGAGGTCAACCCGCGCCTGCAGGTGGAGCATCCGGTCACCGAGGCCGTCACGGGGGTGGACCTGGTCCGCGAACAGATCCTCGCGGCCCTGGGCCAGCCCCTGGAGGTCGCCCAGGCGGACGTGTCCCTGACCGGTCACGCGGTCGAGTGCCGCATCACCGCGCAGGACCCCGAGCGCGGCCTGGCGCCCTCGCCCGGCCGGGTCACCCGCTGGAGCCCGCCGCCGGCCGGCGGGGCGCGGCTGGATTCGCACATCTACGAGGGCTATCTGTTCCCGCCCTACTACGACGCCCTGATGGGCAAGCAGATCGTCTGGGCGCCGGACCGCACCTCGGCGATCGAGCGCATGGACCACGTGCTGGAACGCTTCGTCATCGAGGGCGTGACCACGTCCCTGCCCCTGCTGCGGCGCATCCTGGCCCATCCGGAGTACCGGGACAACACCGTCACCACGCACTGGCTCAACCACGAGCTCCCCCGTCTCACCCAAGCCCACCAGAACCAGCAGACCAACGAAGAGGTGCCCGCATGAGCGAGATCAGCCTCGTCGATGTGTCCCTGAGGGACGGAAACCAGAGCATCTGGGGTGCCACCGGCGTCACCACCCGCATGGTCGAGGGCGTCGTCCCGGACCTGGACCGGGTCGGCTACAAGTCCATCGAACTGGCCACCAGCACCATCCTGGCCACCGCCGTGCGTTACCACCGCGAGGACCCCTTCGAGCGGCTGCGTGCCGCCCGGGACCGTTCCCCGAACACCACCCTCGGCTTCCTGACCACCGGCAAGCGGTTCATCACCTTCCACCGCACCCCGGACGCTGTCCTGGAGCTGGCCTACTCCGTGCTGGCCCGCAACGGCATCACCAAGATGTGGGTGATTGACCCGATGCACGACATGGAGTCCGCCGCGAAGATCGCCGCCATGGCCAAGCGCGTCGGCTTCGAGGAGGTCATCGGCGGGATCTGCTACACCACCAGCCCGGTGCACACGGATGAGTACTTCATGGCCAAGGCCCGCGAGCTGGATGCCTCGGATGACATCGACGGCTTCTACCTCAAGGACCCCTCCGGGTTGCTCACCATCGACCGGGTGCGCCAGCTCGTCCCCGGGCTGCAGCAGGCCATGCAGCGCCACCCGCTGCAGGAGATCCACTCCCACGCCACCACGGGCCTGTCCCCCATCACCGTGCTGGACGCAGCCGACCTCGGTGTGCCCAGCATCCACTGCGCGCTGCCGCCGCTGGCCAACGGGGCCTCCCACCCCGAGGCCCAACGCCTGGTGGCCAACCTGCGGGCCCGCGGCCACGAGGTGAACGTGGACCTGGAGGCCATGGCCGCCGCGAGTGCCTACCTGCAGCGCCAGGCCAAGATCAAGAACCTGCCGGTCGGCCGCCCCAACGAGTACGACGAGGCGTTCTACCGACACAACATCCCCGGCGGCGTGCAGTCCACGACCCGGCGTCAGCTGGCCGAGATCCGGCAGGAGCACCTCTTCGACGCCGTCATCGAGGAGTCCGTCCAGGTCCGCCAGGACCTGGGCTGGCCGATCGTCATGACGCCCTTCGCCCAGTACATCGTCACCCAGGCCACCCTGAACGTGATGACGGGCGAACGCTACAAGCAGGTCGCCGATGAGGTCATCGACCTCATCCGCGGGGACTTCGGCCCGCTGCCGGGCGAGGTGGAGCCGGCGCTGAAGGACCGGGCGCTGGCCACGGAGCGCGGACGGCAGAAGCCCGACGACGGCCAGTCCGTCACGCTCAAGGACCTGCGGCACCGCTTCGGGGAGAACCTCGGGGACGAGGAACTGCTGCTGCGTGCGGTGATGCCCTCCGAACAGGTGGACGCGATGTACGCCGCGCAGCACACCGCCCCGGCCCGGACCCTCAAGACCCTGCTGGACAGCGTGGGCCGGTCGTCCTCGACGACGTCGATCTCGCTCAGCGACGGTTCGACCACCTTCTCCCTCCAGCGCGACGCCCGTCGAACGGAGACCACGGCATGAGCCCCTTCACCCCGAACCCCGGCGCCGTGGCCGCCTCCCGCGGCTGGATGCTGGACGTGGACGGCTGCCTCGTGAGCACCGCCCGCGCCGGGGGCGCCGGCGGTGTCCCGATGCCGCGGGCCATCGAGTTGCTGGATGCGCTCTACGCCGCCGGACATTCCGTGGTCATCTGCACCAACGCCTCGGAGAAGACCCCGGCGGACTACGCGGAGCACCTGCGCGCCGCCGGCCTGAACGTCCGCGACGAGGACTTCGCCACGGCCGGCAGTGCCGCCGCGGAGTACATCGCCCACCACCACCCGGGGGCCCGGGTCCTGGCCGTGGGCGCCGAGGGGATCTCCGCCCCCCTGTCCGGGTACGGGATGGAGCTGGCCGAGGCCGGCGGGCCGCTGGCCGACGTCGTGCTGGTGGGTGCCGCCCGCGGGTACTCGACCGAGCTGATCAACGCCGCCTGCCTGGCCGTGGACGCCGGGGCGCTCCTGTACTCGACGCAGGCCAGCCCCTGGTTCCACGGCGGGCGGGGCAAGTCCGTGGCCGTCTCCGCGGTCATGGCCTCGGCCATCGCCTGGGCCACCGGGGTCCAGCCCCACGTGCTCGGCAAGCCCTCCCCGGCCCTCGGGGAGACCCTGCGGCGCCAGTTGGGCGTGCCCGCGGAGGCCATCACCATCGTGGGCGATGCCACCGCCGAGATCGACCTGGCCCGGAACATGGGCGCCAACGCGGCGCTCGTGCTGTCCGGTGCCACCGACGCCGCCCGCCTGGCCACGCTGGAGGGCACTGCCCGCCCGGACGTCGCCCTGGCCGACGTCGCCGAACTGCTCGACCTTCTCACCCCCACCATCTCCCCCTCGAACACCCCCGTGCCCTCCGAAGGAGCCCGATCATGAGCAGCACCGAGAACACCCCGCAGCGATTCCCGTTCCTTTCCGAAGCCGAGGTCCCCGCCGGCGGGGAGGGCTGGGAATCGATGTACCCCTACTACCTGGTCCCCTCCGAGGAGACGAAGGAGCACGAGGAGAAGCTGCTCTGGTTCGCGGACACCATGCACTGGTCCCGCGGCGCCCACCCCTTCGACAGCATCGGCGCCGAGGCCGTCTACTACGGCGTGGGCACCTTCTCCACCCGCATCTTCGCGCTGCCGGTGTCCCTGGGCATGGATGTCCGCGTGGTCAACGGCTACGTCTACATCGCCCCGCAGGGCATCACCGATCCGGCCCGGATCCAGGAGCGTGCCGAGGTCTTCCAGAAGCGCGCCGGCTACTACTACGCCAACTGGGACGAGCTCTACGGGCAGTGGAAGACGAAGATGGAGCAGGCCATCGTCACGATGGATTCCATCACCTTCACCCCGCTAGGCGCCTACGACCCGGATTCCGTGGTGGACGAGGCCACCGGCCGTTCCGTCTCCATGGACATATTGGAGAACTACCACCGGCTCATCGATGAGTTCTTCGCCGTCTGGCAGTACCACTTCGAGTTCCTCAACCTGGGCTACGGCGGGTACATCACCTTCTTCCAGTTCTGCAAGCAGGCCTTCCCGCTGATCGCGGACCAGTCGATCTCCCGCATGGTGGCCGGCGTGGACGTGCTGGCCTTCCGCCCGGACGACGAGCTGCGCAAGCTCGCCCAGCTCGCCGTAGAACTGGACCTGGTCCAGACCCTCCGTGACGGCGGCGCCGGCACCGAAGGGGCACTCAAGGCTAAGGCTCTGCGGACCGAGCTGGAGTCGACGGAGAACGGGCGCACCTGGCTGGCCGCCTTCGACGCCGCCCGCGACCCGTGGTTCAACTACTTCACCGAGTACGGCTTCACCCACGACCAGGAGACCTGGAACACCGACCTGTCCATTCCGCTGGGCAGCATCTCCCGGTACGCGGACAAAATCGCCGCCGGCGAGGACATCTCCCGGCCGATCGAACGCCTCCGGGAAGAGCGCGACGAGATCGTCGGCGAGTACCGGGCGCTGCTGACCACCGAGGAGGCCCAGCAGTTCGACGCCCTGCTCAACCTGGCCCGCACCGTGTTCCCGTACATCGAGGAACACAACATCTACGTGGAGCACTGGTCCCACAACGTGTTCTGGAAGAAGACCCGCGAGCTGGCCGAGTTGCTGGTCGAGGCCGGCCTGCTCGAGCAGGCCGACGACTTCTACTACCTCAACCGCTTCGAGGTGGACATGGCCCTGACCGACGTGGTGCAGTCCTGGGCCATCGGCGTGGACATCCGCGGCAAGCAGCGCTGGCGGGCCGAGATCGAGCGGCGCAAGCCGATCGTGGCGGCCCTGCAGTCCGCCAGTGCCCCGCCGGCGTACGGCATCCCGCCGGAGCAGATCACCGACCCGTTCGCCGTCATGAACTACGGCGTCACCACCGAGCGCATCCAGGAGTGGCTGGGCGCCGACCAGGACGAGAAGGGGCTGGCCGGGATCCCCGGGTCCCTCGGCGTGGTGGAAGGCCCCGTCCGGGTGCTGCGCTCGGAGAAGGACCTGCCGCTGCTGCAGCCGGGTGAAATCCTGGTGGCCCCCATCACCGCCCCCTCCTGGGCTGCCGCCTTCTCGGTGGCCAGCGGGGTCATCACGGACATCGGCGGCATGATGTGCCACGCCGCGATCGTCTGCCGCGAATACGGCATTCCTGCCGTGGTCGGCACCGGCTACGCCACGGCCCGGCTCACCACCGGCCAGCGGGTCCGGATCGACGGCAAGACCGGCAGCGTCGTCTACCTGGACGGCGGGCCGGACACCGAGACCGGGCGCGCCGACCTCGTCGACGCCGCCGACGCCCCCGCGCAGGGCTGATCCATGAGCACCGCAACCTTCGCGCCCCGGGGCGCCACCGGACTGCACGGACCTAAGGACCACACCATGTACACGTTGACCTTCACCCACCCCGACTGCACCGACGTCCGCCAGGTCGGCGGCAAGGCCGCCAGCCTGGCCGAGATGACCGCCGAGGGCCTTCCCGTGGCTCCGGGCTTCGCCGTGACCGCCGCGGCCTACCGGCGTTACCGCCAGGAGTCCGGGCTGAAGGACTTCACCAGCTCGATCCTGGACAAGCTGACGCCTGAGTCGGGTCAGGCCGCCTTCGACGAGGCCGAGCGGGTCATCACCGAGCGCATGGAATCGGTCGGGATGCCGGCGGAGATCGCCGAGCCGATCCGCGCGGCCTACCGGCAGCTCTGCGCGGACACCGGTGTGGAGGACATTGCCGTGGCCGTGCGTTCCAGTGCCACCGCCGAGGACTCCGTGGACGCCAGCTTTGCCGGCGAGTTCGAGACCTGGGTGGACGTCGTCGGCGAGGACGCCGTGGTGGAGTACGTGCAGAAGTGCTACGTCAGCGTCTATTCCGGCCGGGTGCTGTCCTATCTGGCCGAGAAGGGGATCGACCCCCACGATATCGAGATGGCCGTGGTGGTCCAGAAGACCGTCCGGGCCCGCGCTGCAGGCGTGATGTTCACTCTGAGCCCCACCACCGGGGACCGCTCGCGGATCGTCCTGGAGGCCAGTTGGGGCCTGGGCCTGTCCGTGGTGGGCGGGGAGGTCACCCCGGACCGCTACATGCTGGAGAAGATCACGCTGGACATCGTGGTGCGCGAGGCCGGCCACAAGCACATCGAGTACCGCCGCGGCGATGCCCCCCAGGACGTGCCCGAAGACCGCCGGGACGTGCTGTGCCTGAGCGACGAGGAAGTCATTGCCCTGGCCCGGTACGGCAAGAACCTGGAGAAGGTCCACGGCGGGGCGCCCCAGGACATCGAGTTCGCCATCGACGAGGAGCTCCCGGAAGGGCAGAACCTCATCCTGCTCCAACGCCGACCCGAAACCGTCTGGTCCCACGCCGACCGCAAGCCCAAGTTCGACGCCGCCGCCGGCATGATGAGCTGGATCACCGGATCCATCTCCGGCGGTGCCGCGGACCTGGGCGGCCCGGGCCACTCCCACTAGATGGCTAGACCTGGCGAAGCCGGAATTTCGATTTGAGTTCTGGACACTGGCCGCGGCTGGGCCGTCGGTGAGGAGTGCTGCCCCAGCGGGGCCACCACCATCTTGGGCCTCGAGGAGTCGGCAGGCAATCGCCCGCTTCGTTCCTGCGGAGGGGCGCTGGGCTGAACGCGGCGCATCGCGGTGTCTGCCTCGGTAGGTTCAGGCCTCGATGAGGGTCAGCCCCGTCAGCGGGATGCCCGGGGAGACCAGCGCGTGCCGTTGCACCCGGGTGTTCTCTGGGGCGGGGATGACCCAGATCTTGCCGGAGAGGTCGGAGACGTAGGCGACACGTGCGTCCAGGTCGACGGCCAGGCCGATGGCCTCCTGGAAGCCGTCGGCCAGGGTCTGCGGCGACTCGCCCTTCTCCCCCGGGGCGGGGACCGGGGCGCGGTTCAGGGAGTTACCGCCCGGCTGGTGGCCGCGGTCGGTCCAGAACAGGTGCCCGTTCATCAGCTCGAGGTCGATCGGCGCGGGCAGACCCTCCCACAGGGTCTCGATGTCCGTGCGGTTCTCCGCCGTCTCACCATCGGGGATCTCCAGGCCGGCCCGGAAGATCCGTCCGTCACCGCCCGCGTAGGATCCCTTCTGCGACCAGTAGACGTACCCGTTGTCCTCGTCGACGGCCACGCCCACGATCCAGTCCAACTGTCCCTGCGAACCGTCGCGCCTGACGAGATCCCGCAGCCCGGTACCGTCTGTGCGCACCGTGGCCAGGCTGAAGCCCTCCCGGTTGCCCCAGTACAGGTTGTCCTTCGAGTCCAGGACGAGCTGCTTGCCGGTGGTGGTCCCGCCCTGGGGGATGACGTCGCGGCGGTTGGACCCGTTGAGGTCGATCGCGTGCAGCCCGGCGTTGCGGGCCGTGTAGTCGGCGCCCTCGGGATTGTCCGCCGGCACGCCCGCTCCCATGGTGGTCCAGTAGACCGTCTTCCCGTCGCAGGCGATGCCGTCAGGGTGGTCCCCAGCGTCCTCCACGATGACCCGGTACTCGCCGCTGGCCAGATTCACCAGCACCACCTTGCCGGGCTGCCAGGCCAGAGAAAGCAGTTGTGTCATGGGAGTCTCCTCGTCTCGGGCCCCGGAGCGGTGCCCGTGGTCTGGTAGTGATGTTCGGGGCCGGCGTGCACGTCGGCCCCCGGTGGTCCTGCCTCTGGTCGCTGCAGCAGCTGCCGTAGCCTGCGCGACAGCCCCAGGGATTCGTCCTCCGCGGCGGTGAAGAGGATCCGGTAGATGATCGGGGCCACGACCGTGTCGACGATGTCGTCCACGGACGGCGGGTCTTCCCCGCGCCGGAGGGCGGCGCCACGGATGGTGTCCAGGTGGTCCTGCAGGATCTGGAAGTACCGCGTGGTGGCGGCATCGTCGGCCACCATGTCCCGCAGGATCCGTCGACCCAACGGCGAGGAGAAGTCCTCGACATAGGACTCCAGCCAGGCGCCCAGGTCCCCCGCCAGAGAGCCGGTGTCCGGGACCGACTCCGGCAGGAGCCGGTCGGTGGCCATCGCGGCGAGCAGTTGCTGCAGGTCACCCCAGCGTCGGTAGATCGTCGAGGGCGTCACTCCGGCCCGGGCCGCGATCTGGGGAATGGTCACCGCCGAGCGGTCCCCGCCGTTCTCGGCGATCAACTCCTCCGCCGCGGCGTGGACGGCCTGCTGGACGCGCGCGCTCCGACCGCCGGGCCTCGGCGTCTTCTCCAGACTCATGACCCCATCCTAACGCAAATCCTTTGCTTTAGTGTACGATGCAGCTTAAAGCAAAGAAGTAGCGATTAGGAGTACGCTTGAGTCAACACCTACCCCGGATGGGGCGCCGCGGCGCGTTCGCCTTGCACGCGGCGATCCTGGCCGTGTTCCTGGGCGCCTCGGCTGTCCCGACCCCGGTCTACCCCCTCTACCAGCACTTGTGGGGGTTCCCGGCCGTCACCACCACCGTGGTTTTCTCCGTCTACGCCCTGGCCCTGCTGGCCAGCCTGCTGGTGGTGGGAAGGCTGGCCGACCACGTCGGCACCCGTCCGGTACTCCTGGTCGCCATGGCCGTCGAGGTGGTCTCGATGCTGGTCTTCATCGCAGCCGGCGGTGTGGCCGGGCTGCTGGTCGCGCGGATCCTGCAGGGGGTGGCGACCGGTGCCGCGATGAGTGCGGCGGGCTCGGCGCTGATGGCCCTCGAGACCGAGCGCCGCCGGGGCAGTGCGGCCCTGGTCAACGCCCTGGCCGCACCGCTGGGCCTGGCCTTCGGGGCCGCCGGGGCCAGCGTCATGGTCGAGGTCCTGCCGGCACCGACCCGGCTGTGCTATTTGGTCGTGGCCGCCGCCGTCGTCGTCCTCGCCGGCCTGCTGGCGTTCGCCCCGCGCCCGGGCGCACCGGCTCCCGGGGCGTGGGCGTCCCTGAAGCCGACCGTGAGCATCCCGGCCAGTGCCCGTGGGGCGATGGGCCTGGCGATGCCCGTGGCCGGGGCGATCTGGGCCCTGGGCGGACTGTACCTCTCCCTCGGGCCCGCGCTGGCGCGCAGCGTCACCGGCCAGGATTCCCCCCTGCTGGGCGGCCTGGCCCTACTGTGCTTGTACGTTCCGGCCGCCCTGGCGATCGTGGTGCTGCGCCCGCTGCGAGACCGGTCCATCATGGTCATCGCTATCATCGCGCTCATCGGCGGGGTTAGCGCCGTCGTGGCCGGCGTCGTCCTGGGATCCCCGGGCGCCTACTTCGCGGGAACGGTCGCCGCCGGCGTGGGCTTCGGCTCCGGGTACTACGCCGCATTGCGGGCCATCCTCCCCCTGGGTGCACCCCAGGAGCGCACGGGGCTGCTGTCCACGATCTACATCATCTGCTATCTGTCCTTCAGCCTGCCCGCCGTCGCCGCCGGCCTGCTCGTGGGCAGCATGGGGCTGCGGGCGACCACCCTGGCCTATGGGACACTGCTCGTGAGCGTCTGCCTGCCCGTCCTGGCCGTTCTGCTACTGCGCGCCTACCGGCAGCACCGCCGCTGCCGGGGCCGGTGGGGCGTCCGACCCTGACGCGGCGCCGATCCCCTACCGGGCGACCCATTACGCATCACCCCCAGGAGGGAAACACCATGAGCAAGAAAGTCCTGATCACCGCGGGCGCCGGCGGTATCGGCTTCGCCACCGCCACCGCCTTCGCCACCGAAGGCCACCGCGTGCACATCGCCGACATCAACGCCGAGGCCGTCACCGCCGCCGTCGCCTCGCACCAGAACATCACCGGTTCCGTCACCGACGTCTCCCGCCCCGAGGCCGTCGAGGCCCTGTTCCATGACGTGGCCGCCGAGCTCGGCGGACTGGACGTGCTGGTCAACATGGCCGGCATCGGCGGACCCACCGCCCCCGCCCACAAGCTTCCCCTCGAGGACTGGAACGCCGTGGTTGGGATCAACCTCACCGGCACGTTCCTGGTCACCCAGCGCGCCATCCCGATGCTGAAGGAATCCGACGCCGGCACCATCGTCACCATGTCCTCGCTGGCCGGGCGCTTCGGCTACCCGAACCGCATCGCCTACTCCACCACCAAGTGGGGCCTGGTGGGCTTCGCCAAGACCCTGGCCCTGGAGCTCGGCGAGTACGGCATCACCTCCAACACCATCCACCCCGGCGCCGTGGCCGGCTCGCGCATGGACCGAGTCCTGCAGGGACGCGCCGAGGCCAACGGCACCACCGTCGAGGCCGAGACCGCCAACGCGCTGGCCAACCAGTCGGTCAAGCAGTTCATCGATCCAGCCGACATCGCCGCCCTGGTCCTGTTCCTGGCCGGCCCGCACGGCCGCACGATCACCGGCCAGCAGCTGCCCATCGACGGTGACTCCAAGGCCGCCTCCTGATGCAGGCCCACACCACGGTCGGACGGACACCCACGCGTATCCGTCCCGCCGTCATCTCGGGGTACACCAAGAGGACCGATACTCGTCAGGCCGAGTTGGGCGGAGCCGTCTGAGATAGGTGACGGCATTCATGTGGAGCTGATGGGCGGCGCAAAGGGCGTGGCATTCCGACTTGGGATCCGGATCGGTCCCATCGGCGAGGAGCAGGGTGACAGCCTCGGTAGAACCGACCGCGCTCCGGTCCACGAGGTCGTAGAGCCGCAATGTCACGCCCCTCCGGCCACGGCGCGGGAAATTCAGGGCCATCGCGCAGACCTTTCTCGAGGGCAGCCACTCGACGGGTGTACCACCACCTCCCGCCCTCAATTTCGGGGGCAATCGTGTAAATGCAGGTATACCCGCTCAACAGATGTGTGCGATGACATGGTGTTCGGCTGACAGATGTGTCCAATGGGCCCTGCCCTGGACACGTGCCCTGAACCGACGTCACGTCAAGTAGAAACGATTCCATGTTCCGGTTTCGCACCTCGTGAGGATCCGGGTGACCCTGTTCGCGCTCCTTTGGACGGGCTCTGACCAGGGTGTTGCCCGTCGACCTGTTCTCCTGCGCTGAGCCTCGCGAATGGCGCTGTGGGCTCCGCCGTGCCGGCGGTCGTGTCGGGCTGGTGGGAGGGCCGGTGCTGCAGGTACATGGCGGCCGCTCCGGCCACGGGGCCCGGGAGCAGGAGCAGGAAGGCGAATTGCCATCCGAGCGCTGAGGCCAGTACCGGGACGAGTTGGATGGTGACCACCGTCAGCAGGAATCCCAGGGCGGTTTGGGCCGTCAGGGCGGTTCCGACATAGCGCGGGTCGACGCTTTCGCTCAGTGAGGTGGAGAAGACCCCGGAATCGGCGATCACCGAGGCACCCCAGAGGACCAGGAAGACGATCATCACCGGCCAGGCCGCCCGGAACATCACCGGGGACAGCAAACAACAGGCACCGCTGACCAGCAACGCGGACACCGCGGCCAACCTGCGGCCGAACCGGTCGGCCGCCCACCCGCCCAGCAGGCATCCGGCCAGGCCGGCCACCCCGATGGCCAGGAAGACGACGAGGCCGATCCATTCGACCCCCTGACCACCGAACTGGGTTTGGCGGCTCAGCAGCAGGAAGGTCGGCAACCAGGTCCAGAAGGCGTAGAGCTCCCACATGTGGCCGAAGTAACCCAGGTTGGCCAGCAGCGGGGTGCGGGTGCGGAACCCCGCCCAGGCGTGCCGGATCCGGGGCCTGGACGGCTGTTGATGGGCGTGCGGGCCGGGCCGGACCCACAGCACCGCGATGATCCCCGCAACGGCGGTGACCGCGGCGGCGACGAGCATCACCTGGCGCCAGGGCAGATCGGCCAGCCCGGAGATCAGGTGCGGCATCCCGGACCCGACGGTCAGTGCCCCGAGGAGGAGGCCGAAGGCCTTGCCGCGCTGCCGGGGTGCCGCCCAACTGGCCATGACCTTCATCCCGACCGGGTAGAGCCCGGCAAGGAAGACCCCGGTGAGGAACCGCAGGACAACGGCGGCCCAGAAGCCGTTGGCGGTCAGCGCCAGCAGCGCGGTGCTCAGGCTGGCCCCGGCGGCGGCGATGGCCATCACCAGTTGAGGCCGGAACCGGTCGCCGAGGGTCAGCAGGGCCGAGGTGACCCCTCCGGTGACGAATCCGAGTTGGACCGAGGCGGTGATCCAGACCGCGGTGACCGGGCTGATCCCCCATTCCGCCTGCAACGCCGGGGAGACGGCCGTGGCCGAGAACCACACAGTCAAGCCCAGGACCGTCACGACCGCCAACAGCACCATTTGCCGCCGCCGTGCTGCCGTGGTCATCACCGACCCACCCCCGCCGTGGCCACCGGTCCACCGACAGTGATGAATACTCCCGAGGCGATGGCATGCATGGCCTCGAAAGCTGATGGATACACCCGGTTCATGGTCACTGGTCCTTTGTCCGCTCGGGAAAGTCCGATGAGACGACCCTAGGAACGGGACATGACGCAGGTCACTACGGTAGAACGCGGACTTTCGCCCTGGTCACTGCAGAATCTGCAATCAACCGGAGGCGCGACCAGTCGGGCTCAGGGTGCGCACGGGACTGCGGAGGTGCTTGCTACGGCGGTGATGCGGAACCACGGGGTGGGCTCAGCTGGCCTGGCGGTCCGGCGGAAGGATGTGCTCGGCCTTGGCGCCCAGGGCTAGCAGCAGCAGGTCGTCGGACCGGGAGGGATCCCGCCCGCAGACCTCGTGGATTCGCTCGAGCCGGTAGCGCACCGTGTTCGGCTGAACATGGAGTTCGGCGGCCGTGCGGGTCAGGTTGAACCGATGGGCCACGTAGGTACGCAGGGTGGGCAACAGCTGGGCCTGGTGCCGGGCATCGTACGCAGCCAGTGGACCAACCGTCTCCTCGACGACCTCACCGGCCAGACCCGAGGCCTCCAGCACGCGCTGGAGCAACACGTCGGTGTAGAAGCAGGCCCGGCCCCGCTCGCCCCGAGCCCTGCACAGGCGCATGGCGTCCTGGGCCTCCCGGTAGGCCGTGGCCACGCCGGCCATCCCCTCGTGGACGCGACCGACCCCGACCACGAAGTCCTCCAGCCCGGCGGCCAAGCCCCGGGCCAGGTCGGCGAGCCCCGCCCCCTCCGTGGGGACCGCCGGGAGCACCACCACGATCTCCTCCTCCCGCACCCCGACCAAGGCTGAGCGGTGGGCCGAGGGCAGATGGTGGCGCACCGTGGCCAGGTGGTCGCGCAGCGGCGCCGTACCCGCGCCCGGCCGGCGGTGCAGCACGACCACGCTATTCCGGCCCTCGAGATGGACACCGAGTCGGAGCAGGTAACCGCTTACCCGTTCTGACACGGACCGACCCGAGATGAGTTCCTCCAAGGCCTCACGCTCGGCCAGGTGCCGGTCCGAGATGATGCCGGCGGATTCCTCCAGGTAGGAGTTCGCCACCACCAGCGAGACGGTATTGACGTAGCGCATGATCTCCCCGGCGACCGCGAACCCCGTGGTCGGCGACAGCCGGCATTCCGCC
This sequence comes from Micrococcus sp., assembly GCA_029961105.1. GTDB lineage: Bacteria > Actinomycetota > Actinomycetes > Actinomycetales > Micrococcaceae > Citricoccus. The sequence goes on from JASBVO010000002.1 coordinate 314,767, forward strand.
ACCCGCGAGACCTCCTCCCAGACCACCTGACCCCACACGCGATAGGCGTGCAGGACGGCCTGGACGGAGACACCCTGACGGAACCGGCGCACCGCACTGTTCTTGAACTCCTCCAGACCCCGCAACTCCTGGGCGTCTCCGCTCAGCCACTCCAGCAGGGTCAACACGTTCTGCCGGGCCACATGCGCGATGTCCTCGTCAAGAGGCCCCGCCGGCAGGGACCGGTATTCGACGATCCGCTCCTTGTACGCCACCACCAGTCGTTCCCCGAGTTCCTGGGAATGCTCGGCCAGATGCTGCACCAACGACCGGATGGCGGCCTCCCGATCCATGGGCTGGGCATCCGAGGGCATCGTCGTCATGCCCGCATCATGACATGGATCACATCATCGCGGCCGGTCATGCGGCTGCCCGACGAAACAGCAGGGGGCTCTGCGCCCTCGCCTGATAAGACCGGACCGCATCACACCGCCGAGTGTAAGGGCGGGTATACCCTCTTGGACACCTCAGCACTCGTCGAGAACGCGCTGTCCAAGCGGGTCCCAAAACGCTCTTTGGACGCACTTGTGAAGGAGGGTCTAGATCATGGTTGGACACGTCCCCGGCGTCCACAGCCACTGGCTCCCCGGCAGGCCCCCTGATCACGCCACCGCGTAGCACTGGTTCACCCGTTTCGCCCCGCGGCGGGGCCCGGTCGTAGAGTGGACCCGACCATCCCGAGCGGCTGAGAGATCTGGCTCCGTGACGCCGCAGCAACCCGTCCCGGTCCTGCAGTGCCTCCACGGCACGAAGGGCCCGGACCAGGTGCTACCGCCAGAATCGATGGAAAGAAGGTTCTGTCTTGTCTGTTGCCCCGCACACCACCTCCACCGCCACCGAGCACGCCTCCGCCGCCCCCACCGGCGCCCTCCCCGGCCCGCTGCCAGCCGACGTCGTGAACGCCGCCGACCGTGAAATCCACCCGGGCCGTCCCGCGAACCTTCTCCACGGCGGTCTGGGCGACGGCCGGCCGGTCCGCGAGGAGGACCGGCTCGCGTTCTGGGACGCCGCCGCGCGCCGCCTCGACTGGGAGACGCCGTGGCACACCACGCATGCGTGGACCCCGGCCGACCCGGCCGCCGAGCGCGGCCCGGAGATCCGCTGGTTCGAGGGCGGCAGGCTCAACGTCGCGGTGAACTGCGTGGACCGGCACGTGGCCGCCGGACGCGGCGAGAAGGTGGCCCTGTACTTCGAGGGCGAGCCCGGGGACCGCCGCGCCGTGACCTACGCCCAGCTGCAGCGCGAGGTCAGCAAGGCCGCCAACGCGCTGCTCGAGCTCGGGATCGGCAAGGGCGACCGCGTGGTCATCTACCTGCCCGTGCTCGTGGAGACCATCGTCATCACGCTGGCCTGCGCGCGGATCGGCGCGGTGCACTCGCTCGTGTTCGGCGGCTTCTCCGCCGAGGCGCTGCGCTTCCGCGTGGAGGACACCGGCGCGAAGCTGCTGGTCACCTCCGAGGGTCAGTACCGCCGAGGGAAGGCCGTGCCCGTCAAGGCCAACGCGGACGCGGCCGTCTCCGGGGAGAACCAGATCGAGCACGTGCTCGTGCTCAACCGCACCGGCCACACCGAGGTCGGCGACGGACCGGGCCAGATCAGCTGGACCGAGGGCCGGGACGTGTGGTGGCACGAGCTCGTGGACCGCCAGCCGGACACCCACGTCCCCTCATCCTTCGACGCCGAGACCCCGCTGTTCATCATGTACACGTCCGGCACCACGGGCCAGCCCAAGGGCCTGGTGCACACCTCGGGCGGTTACCTCACCCAGGCCTCCTGGTCCCACGACTACCTGTTCTCCAACCCGGACGTGGCCGAGCGGGAGAAGGACGTGCACTGGTGCACCGCGGACCTGGCCTGGGTCACCGCGCACACCTATGAGATCTACGGACCGCTGTCCAACGGCGTCACCGAGGTGATCTACGAGGGCGTGCCCAACGCCCCGCACCCGGGCCGGCACTTCGAGGTCATCGAGCGCTACGGCGTGACCTCCTACTACACCGCACCAACGCTGGTGCGCTCGCTGATGGGCTGGTTCCCCGAGGGCATCCCGGCCGGGCACGACCTGTCCTCGATCCGCCTGATCGGCACCGTCGGCGAGGCCGTCAACCCGGAGGCGTGGACCTGGGCCCGCACCCAGATCGGCCGGGACCGCCTGGCCGCCCTCGACGCGGAGCTGCAGGCGAAGACCGGCGACGCCGGCGCGCGGGTAGCGCGCGACGGTTCCGTGGGCGTGCCGATGGTGGACACCTGGTGGCAGTCCGAGACCGGGGCCACCGTGCTCTCCCCGCGGCAGACGGACGAGCGGTTCAAGCCCGGCTGCGGGTCCCGTCCGCTGCCCGGCGTGGACACCGCGGTGGTGGACGACGACGGCGCGCCGGTCCCGGCGGGCCTGCAGGGCAAGGTGGTGGTCACCCGGACCGGCCCGGCCATGGCCCGGACCGTGTGGGGCAACCCGGCCCGCTATTTCCACTCCTATTGGAAGGACTACGCCGAGCAGGGCTGGTTCCTGGCCGGCGACGGCGCCAAGGTCGACGAGGACGGGGACACCTGGATCCTCGGCCGCATCGACGACGTCATCAACATCTCCGGCCACCGCCTGTCCACCATCGAGATCGAGTCCGCCCTGGTGTCCCACCCCGGCGTGGTGGAGGCCGGGGTCTGCCCGGTGCCGGATCCGAAGACCGGGCACGCCGCCGTCGCCTTCGTGGTGGCCCGGGATGGGTACGGTGCCGACAGCGCGACCGCGGCGGAGGAACTGCGCCAGCACGTCGGCACGGTCATCGGACCGGTGGCCAAGCCGCGCGACGTCGTCTTCGTCCCAGACGTGCCCAAGACCCGCTCCGGCAAGATCATGCGCCGCCTGCTGACCCAGCTCTACGAGGGCACCGCCCTGGGGGACACCACGTCCCTGCAGAACGAGCCCTGCGTCGGGCAGATCGCCGAGGTCATGGCCGGCCGGCGCGGCTAGCCGCGCCGGGTGCCCCAGCCCTCAGCCGGGGAGAGCACCTCGGTCCCGCCCGAGGGCTGGGGCACCACGCCCCGCCACCATCCGCCACCACCATCCGCCACCACCACGACGCCCGGTGTGACAGACGGCGTGACGGGCAGGCGGATAATGGGCGGGTGGAGCCGTGGACGATGCGCGAGTGGCATGCCGACTACCTCGAGGCCTGCAACCGGCACGACCTCGAGGCCATCCGGTCGTTCGTGGATCCGTCAGTGCGGCGTGCGCACCGACCGGGAGGGGACGAGGCGTGGCTGGCCGACCTGGCCGAGCTCTTCCGCGGGTTTCCCGACTGGCGCTGGCGCCGCATCCAGCTCATCGTCGAGGACGATCGCCTCGCCGTGCACCTGCGCGGCAGCGGCACGCACCGGGGCGAGTTCCGCGGCATCGCGCCGACGCGGCGGCACGCCAACATCGCCGAGTTCGCGATGTACCGCGTGACGAACGGGCGCGTCACGGAGTTCTCCGGCCTGACCGACGAGCTCGAACTGCTCACCCAGCTCGGGAGGCCGGTGCCGTAGGCGAGCGCTCATCCGGACCGCCCCGCCGGCCCCTGCCGGAGCCCCGGGCTCACGCCCACCGCCCGATCAGTCCCCGGAGCGCCCGCGCGTCCAGTAGGAGGACAACGAGAGCATCCGCTTGTCCACGCCGCGCGCATCCAGCAGGTGCCCGCGCAACCGCTTCACCACGGACTTATCGCCGTGGACGAAGGCGTGCACGCGTCCGGGCCGCCAGTCCATCCCCTCCACCGCCGCCACGAGCGGTGACGGCCCGCGGGCGGGGCGGGCGGCCGGGCCGGCGCCGTCAGCTTCCGGCCGGGCGGTCCCGGCGTCGTCCGGTGGCACGGCCGTCTCCTCCCCCGGCGTCTCCTCCCCCGGCATCCCGGCCTGCGCGTCGCCCGACGGGCGGGCCGGCGCCACCTCCGGGGCGCCCGGCTCCCGGTGCAGCCACCGCACCTCGACGCCGTCCGGGTGCTCCAGCAGCTGCTCGTCGGCCGGACCGGACACCTCGAGCAGCGCGGTCCCGACGGCGTCGGACGGAAGGGCGGCCAGCGCGGCCGTGATCGCCGGCAGCGCCGACTCGTCGCCGACGAAGAGGTGCCAGTCGGCCCCCGGATCCGGGGCGTACTTCCCGCCGGGTCCGGAGAAGGCCACCGGGTCCCCCACCTGCACCCGGACCGCCCAGGGGCCGGCGACGCCGACGTCCCCGTGCAGCACGACGTCGATCGCCAGGGTCCGCGTCACCGGGTCCACCGAGTGCACGGTGTAGGTCCGCCGGACGGGACGCTGGTGCCTGGGCAGGGTCTTGCGCAATCCCTGCACGTCGTAGGGCGGGTCCAGGCCGAGGGCCGGGTCGACGAAGAGGATCTTGACGTACTTGTCCGTGCAGTCGTTGTCCCGGAAGTCCTCGAACCCGTCCCCGCCAAGGGTCAGCCGCTGGACGTGCTCACCGATCCGCTCGGTCTCGACCACCTGCATCACGACCTGGCCTCGGCCACGCTGCTTCCGGTCCCCGTGCCGGTCGTCGCGGCCGGCCTCCCGGTCCCGCCCGGGGGCGACGCCCCCGCCGGGCCGCCGGCCGTCGTCGTGCCGGTGATGCTCCCGGTGCGCACGGTGCCGGTCGTGGTCGTGCCGGTCGTGGTCGTACCGGTCCCTGCCGCGCCGGTCCCCACCACCGCCGGCCTCCCGTTCGGCACGGAGCCGGGCCGCCTTCAGCGCGTACTTCGCGGCCTTGTACTCGTACTTGGCCTCGGCGTAACGGTCGCGGGCCTCACGGTAGCGCCCGTAGGCGGCGTCCACCGCGGCCAGGCCCCCGACGTCGGCCCCGGCCTCCGCACCCGGGGCCGTGTCCGGCGCGGCGCGAGGGCCCGACTCATGGCGCTCGCCGTCGGTGCGATGCCCTGTCCCGTGGTGGCTGCCCATGCCGTGCCTCCTTGGCTCTGCATGCCGTCCGGTGTCGTGCCGATCAGCGTACGGCGCGCGGGCGGGACAGCGGAATGGACCCGGGGCCCGGGGCGGCTCAGGCGTCCGGGAAGATCTGGCCGATCGGCTCGCGCTTCTCCGCCTGGAAGGCCTCCTCGGCCCGGCCGTAGGCCCAGTAGGCGGACAGGGACATCTGCCGGCGGTCCACGCGGCGCACGTCGGCCAGGTAGCGGCGCAGGTCCTTGACCATCTCCCGCTCCCCGTGGGCGAACACCTGCACGGTGCCCTCCCGCCACTCGGCGTCGATGACCGCCTGGGCCAGCTTCGTGGTCTCGGGCGTGAAGTCCGCACCGCGATGCAGCCAGGTGATCGTGAACCCCTGCGGCACGGAGAGCCCCACCTCGTCCTCTGGGCTGTTCACCTCGACGATGGCCTGCCCGACGGCGTCGGTCGGCATGGCCTCGAGGGCGGCGCCGATGGCGGGCAGCGCGGACTCGTCCCCGGCCAGCAGGTGCCAGTCGGCCTCGGGGTCGGGCCGGTACATCCCGCCGGGCCCGGTGAGGCACACCCGGTCCCCCGGCTGGGCGGAGGCCGCCCAGGGCCCGGCCAGGCCGTCGTCGCCGTGGACGACGAAGTCGATGGTGAGGGTGCCGGCGTCGGGATCCACGGAGCGCACCGTGTAGGTGCGGCGCACCGGCATCTGCTCTGGGGCCAGGTGCTGGCGCAGGGCCTCCAGGTCATAGGGCATCTCCAGGCCCAGCGCGGGATCGGCGAACATCAGCTTGACGTACTTGTCCGTGGCGTCCTTGTCCTGGTACACGGCGAAGCCCTCCCCGCCCAGGGTCAACCGGACCATGTGGGGGCCCAATCGTTCCGAGGCCATCACCTCGAGCACCACGGGGGGCTTGGGCTGGCGGCGCGGCCGGGCGGCCGCGGGCTGTTGCTCGGACATCTGATCGGTCATGGGGAAACCTCTTCGTCGGGTCACCGGCTGGCGGCCGGCGGGGCACGGAGCGGGCCAACACACCGCCCTCTCCTTCGAGATTACGTCATGAATCCGTGACGGAATAACGGCCGTCGGGAAATCATCACGATCGGACCACCAGAAAGGTGTGACACACCTCACCCGCGTGCTCTATGCTCTTCAAAGTAACCGAACGGTCGGTCACTAAAACGTAACGTCATCCCCGCGAAGCACCATCAACTGGAGCACACCATGGCACATCACGACGCCGCAGTGGCATCGCCACGAGGCCGCACCCGGGAGGAACGCAAGGTCCTCGCCGGCACCCTCGTCGGCACCACCATTGAGTGGTACGACTTCTTCATCTACGCCCAGGCGGCGGCCTTCGTGCTGGCCCCCCTGTTCTTCGGCCCCCTCTCGGCGGACAATCCTGGCCTGGCCCAGGTGGTCGCCTGGGCGTCGCTAGGCATCAGCTTCCTCTTCCGCCCGCTGGGTGCCGTCATCGCCGGCCACCTCGGGGACAAGCACGGCCGCAAGCTGGTCCTCGTCCTGACGCTCGTCGGCATGGGTGCGGCCACAGCACTGATCGGCATGCTGCCCACCTACGCCGTGATCGGCGTTTGGGCGCCGATCCTGCTGATCCTGCTGCGCGTCATCCAGGGCTTCTCCGCCGGCGGCGAGTGGGGCGGAGCCGCCCTGATGTCCGTGGAACACGCGCCGAGGAACAAGCGCAGCTACTTCGGGTCCTACCCGCAGATCGGCGTGCCGATCGGCATGCTGCTGGCCACCCTGTTCATGTGGGCCCTCACCAGCTCGATGAGCGAGGAGGCCTTCCTGGCCTGGGGCTGGCGCATCCCCTTCCTGTCGTCCGTGGTCCTGATCCTCGTCGGCTACCTGATCCGCCGCGCCGTGGACGAGTCCCCGGTGTTCAAGGAGATGCAGCTGCGCAGGAAGGAGTCCGCCGCCCCCCTCGGAGTGCTGCTGAAGTCGCACAAGAAGAACGTCATCCTGGCCGCCCTGATCTTCGCCGCTAACAACGCTGCCGGCTACCTGGTGATCGCCTTCTTCGCCTCCTACGGCACGAACCACCTGGGCATGAGCCGGGACGCAACGCTGATCGCCAGCTTCATCGGCGGTCTCGGCTGGCTGGCGTTCACCATGTACGGCGGATACATCGGGGACAAGATCGGCAAGATCCGCACGTTCCAGATCGGCTACGGCATCATCATCCTGTGGGCCGTCCCCATGTGGTTCCTGCTGGACACCGCGTCCCTGCCGCTGTTCGCGCTGGCGATCGTCATCCTGACCGTCGGCCTCGGCCCGTCCTATGGCCCTCAGTCCGCGCTGTACGCCGAAATGTTCCCGGCCAACGTGCGCTACTCCGGCGTCTCCATCGGCTACGCCTTCGGCTCGATCATCGGTGGTGCCTTCGCCCCGATGATCGCCCAGCTGCTGCTGAACCAGACCGGTGCCGGCTGGACGATCGGCGTCTACATCGCCGCGCTGGCCATCGTCTCGTTCATCGCCGTGTCCATGGTGCCGAAGTCCATCGAAGGCTCCGACCTGCACGTGGAGGAGGTGCACGAGCAGTACCTCGCCGAGCACCCGGAGGACGCCGCCATCGTGCAGCAGGCCGCCCGGGCCCACGGTGAGACGGGCACGCCGACCGACCGGGGTGGCCGGCACTGACCCTGCCCCCTCACGGAACCGGGCCCCGTCGCACCAGTGGTGCGGCGGGGCCCGGTCTCGTCCCGTCGTGTTCCGTGGGACTGACCGGACGGGCCCGGTTCAGCGCCGGTCGGCGCCGACCGCGCGCCGGTATCCTGCGCCCCGGTGGTCCGCCGCCAGGTGCGGCCCGGCACCGGTCAACGCCTCGCGCAGGGTGGGACCGGACCCCTCGGCCACGAGTCCACGGCGCCGCAGTTCCGGGGAGACCAGGGCGGTGAACCGCTCCAGGTCCGCGGGGCGGACCGCGGCGGAGATGTTGAAGCCGTCGACGCCGGCCGCCTCCTGCCAGCGTTCGAGCTCGTCCGCCACGGTGGCCGGGGAACCGGCGATGACCGGTCCGCGGCCACCGATCGCGATGAACTCGGCCAGGTCCCGCACCGTCCAGGTCTTCTCCGGGGACAGCGAGGTGAACGAGGCCAGGGCAGACTGGTTGGCGTCGGTGGCGACGTACTCGAGCGGGGCGTCCGGGTCAGCGCCGGCCAGGTCCACGCCGGTCCAGCCGCCGAACAGGGACAGGGCGCCCTCGACGTCCACGTACCGGCGGTACCCGTCCAGCCGTGCCTGCGCCTCCTCGTCAGAGTCCGCCACCACCACCGTGGCCATGGTGAAGACCTTGATGGCGTCCTCGGCCCGGCCTCGTTCCGCGAGCCCGGCCCGCACGCCGTCGGTCCAGCGGCGCACCAGCTCCGGGGTGTTGCCGATGAAGAAGATCGCCTCGGCGTGGTCCAGGGCAAACTGCTGGCCGCGCCGGGAGGCACCGGCCTGGAACAGGAACGGGGTCCCCTGCGGACCCGGGTGCGTCAGCGCCTGGCCGGGGACGGAGAAGTACGTCCCGTGGTGGTCGATCGGCCGCACCCGCTCCGGGTCCACGAACACGCCCGTCTCGGCATCGGCGCGCACCGCTCCGGGGCTGAAGGAGCCCTCGAAGAGCTTGTACATGACCTCCATGTACTCGTCCGCGCGGTCGTAGCGCTCATCGTGCGGCAACTGCCGGTCCATGCCCAGGTTGCGCGCAGCCGAGTCCTGGTACGAGGTGACCACGTTCCAGGCCACCCTGCCGCCGGTGACGTGATCGAGCGTGGCGAGGGTGCGGGCCAGCAGGTAGGGGGCCTCGTAGGTCACCGAGGCGGTGACGCCGAAGCCCAGGCGCTCGGTCACGGCCGCCATCGCCGGGACCATCACCAGCGGGTCCAGCACCGGGTACTGCACCCCGCCGCGCGCCGTGGCCGCGGTGCCCCCGCCGTAGACGTCGTAGACGCCCGGGATGTCCGCCAGGAACAGCGAGGCGAACCCGCCCTCCTCCAGCGTCCGAGCCAGGGAGGTCCAGTACTCCAGGGTGTCGAACCGGGAGACCCCGGACTCCGGGTGCCGCCAGAGCCCCGGGGACTGGTGCACCGGGACCATCATGTCGAAGGCGTTCAGCAGCATGGGGCGGGTCATGCGGTCGTCCTCCCGGAGGTCCCGTCCGTGGTGCGGCCGGTGGTGGTCCTCGCGTCGCCGATGGCGTTGAGGCCCTCCGGCAGGGTCCCGTTGATGAGATAGTCACCGAGGGCGCGGGCCCGGAAGGCGATCGGGTTGTGGGTGGCCACGGTCTGGGCGTTGCGCCAGTGCCGGTCCAGCCCCTTGGACGTGGAGGTGGCGGAGGCGCCCACCGTCAGGAACAGGTCCTGGGCGGCGCCCAGCGCCAGCTCCGGCACCGTGACCTGGGCGTGCTCGACGGCGATCTCGGACTCGTGCAGGGCCCCCGGCAGGGTGCCGGCGAAGTCCGGGGCATCGGCCCCGGCGTCGACGGCGGCCTGGATGCCGGCGTCGAGGGTCCGTGCAGCGTGGAGCACGGTGGCCTCGGCGGCGAAGGCCTTCGCGGAGATGCGCCCGGTGGCCTCCTGGATCAGCGGGTCCTCGCGGAACGGCAGCCCCAGCCCCGTGTTGAAGGTGCGCCTGCGGGCGGCGATGGTGGCCACGGCGTCGCGACGGGCCGCCCGGGCGATACCGGCCAGCACGGCCAGCAGCACGAGCTGGAAGAAGGCGGCCTCGTGGACGGCCTCGGCGCTGCCCGCCGTCCGCTCCAGCAGGGCGTCCTCGGGGACCACGACGTCCTCGAAGAGGGCCGTGCCGGTGCCGGTGAGCTTCTGCCCGAAGCCGTCCCAGTCGTCCTCCAGGGTGACACCGGCGGCGTCCGTGGCGACGACTGCGAAGCGCCGCCCGTCCTGGCCGTCCAGGGCGGCCGAGACCCGGGTGTAGTCGGAGAAGACCGACCCGGTCGCGTAGTACTTCCGGCCGTTGAGCACCCAGCCGTCCTCGTTCCGGCTCAGCACGGTGTTCAGCGTGCCGAGGGCGTTGCCGCCCTTCTCCGTCGAGGCGTTGCCGACCGTCGCGCCGGCCAGCACCCGCGGGTACCAGGCGTCCTGGAGGCGGCGGGGCAGGAAGCGGAGGGACTCCACGAAGCCGAAGTGGGAGCGGTACAGGTGGGCGATGTTGGAGTCCGCCTCGGCCAGGTCGACCAGCAACCGGGTGAAGTCCTCGATGCTCACCCCCGGTCCGCCGTGGGCCACCGGGACCCGCAGGGTGCCGAACCCGGCGCGGTCCAGCCGCCGGACCTCCTCGAAGGGCAGCCGGCGGTCCAGGTCCCGCTGCAGCGAGCCGGCCGCGATCGCCTCGAAGGACGGCGCGAAGTACTCGCGCAGCCCCGCGTAGGAGGCGGGCAGGCCGTCGGCGAGGTTGACGGCGTCGGCGTCTGCTCCTGGCCGGGGGCGCTGTTCGGGGGTGATGGCCTTCTCGGCCGTGCTCTGGGACATTCGGCGGTCCTTCCGGTCACACCGAGGATTACCGGCAGTCACGCCCCGCACGTCAGTCCAGGGCTGGTCCGGCGGCAGCGGGGGACGCCGACGCGCAGACCGACTGCAGATCCGGGATCTCCATCGGTCCTGGCCTTAGCACCCGTCCATGGGGAGGTGATCCCCTCGGGTTGCTGCGGCGTCGTCGAGCCAGGTCTCTCAGCCGCTCTGGATGGTTACCCGCCCACCGTAACAGCCGGGCACCGGCGGCCGGTGTCATGCCGGTCACACCAGGACACATGCCACGTCGCGCGACGCCACGTCACCCGGCCGCAGCGGGAAGGGGACACCACCTCGACGGCCTCGCAGCTACTGCGGTGCGGTGCCGGTGTCCCCCGTCCGGGTCATCGCCCCCGCCGCCAGCGTCACGCCGCTGTGGGCGGGATTGCCGTCGAAGTCCTCCTGGGACACGTCCACCACGGGGAAGCGGTCCAAGTCGACGCCGGACGGCACCGGCAGCGTGGTACTCCTGCCGGACACCGTGCCGAGAGAGATCAGCCGGCTGGCCTGCTCGTCACGCAGCCACACCTCGTAGTAGCCCTGCTCGGGCAGCTGGGTGACGTCGACGGTCAGTCGCAGGCCGCCGTCGGGCTCGGCGACCATCTCGGCCCGGCCCTCCACGTCCCGGTCCGTCACCGGAGCCAGGACCGCCTCGCCCACGGCCACCGGCCGGGGCGGCGTCTCCCGTTCGCCGTCCCGCGGGGCCAGCAGGCCGGCAACGACGGCGGCACCCGTGACCCCGACGACCAGTCCGGCGGCCGCGGCGGCAGCGATGACGGGCCACCGGCGGCGCTGTGTCCGGGGAAGGAACGTCACCGTGCCGTCGCCCTCGGGGACGGGGGCGCCGTCGTGATCCCCGCGCAGGCCCAGCTCACGGTCGATGCCCGCCCACACGCCCGCGGGCGGCTCGTGGAGCGTGATCGGTTCGGCGAGCGCGGACGCCACGCGTTCGGTCAGGGCCAGGTCCTGACGGCAGTCGGCGCAGGTACGCAGGTGTGCGACGGCTTCGGCGCCGGGTGCCTGGCCGGTGGCGATCGAGGCCAGGTCCTCCTCGGTCAGGTGCCGTTCCGCCGTCTCAGCCATCGTTCACCTCCAGCGCTGTTCGGAGCCGGGCCAGTCCCCGGTGGACATGCGACTTGACCGTGCCCAGGGGCATCCCCAACCGCTCAGCGATCTGTCCCTGCGTGAGGTCCTGGACGAAGGCCATCTTCAGGATCTCATCCTGGGGCGGCCCGAGCCGCTCCAGCGCATCGTGGACCACCACCCGGTCGATGACCTGCTCGGACAGCTGTCCGTCCTCGCGTTGACGCTGGCCGGCCGTCGCGTCCACCAGCTGGCGCTGGCGGTCCCGGGCGGCGAACGTGTCCGCGATGACCCGCCGGGTGATCCCGGTCAGCCACCCGCCCAGCGGACGGGTGGGGTCGTAGGCCTCCCGCGACCGCCAGGCCCGGGTGAACACCTGCTGGGTGGCGTCCTCGGCGTCCTGCCGGTTGGACAGCGCCGCCATGCACAGGGAGAACACCAGACGGCCATGCTGGTCGTAGGCCTCACGCATGGCGTCGGTGCTCCCCGCGGCGAAGCGTCGTGAGAGGTCGTCGCTGTCCAGCGTCCCTCCTCGATCGTGGTCCGGGCGGGCGGCGGTGGTTCATCGCGTCACCCGGGAACGGACCCGTGGCACGGACTGGTTCCGAGGATACGGGGTGGTCCGGCGGATAGGGATCAGTCCACTGCCTCTGCCACCACGATGATGTTGTCCGCATAGCTCTGCCTCTCCGGCAACCACTGCCCGCCGCAGGTGACCAGGACCAGCCGTTCCGGTCCGGAGCGGGTGAAGTAGGGCGTGAAGTCCAGCCCGTCCTTGCCGAGCTGGTGCACCTCGGTGACCCGGTAGGCGTGCTGCTGCCCCGCTGCGTCCTCGACGCGGACCACCTCGCCCGGCTGCGCTTCCCGGAGCCCGTACAGCGGTCCCACGGGCGTCTGCGCCGAACCGGCGTGGGCGGCGATCACCGTGTTTCCCTCACCGTCGGCCGGGGCCGGACCGAACCGGTACCAGCCCGCCGTGGCCGCGTCCTCGGGGATCTGCATCTGACCGCCGTCCGCCACCCCGGTCGGCACCACGGGGAGCTCGGCGCCGATCGAGGCGTACTCGACGCGGACCGGCGCCGGCCGTTCCGACGCCGCGGCTGCCGGGGCCAGGGTGGCCGTGACGACCGGCATCGCAGAGTCCGCGGACCCGGGTCCTGCGCTCGACCGGCCGGGCGACTCCGGGCCGGGCGTCTCCGGGCAGGTCACCGACGGCGCGGCGTCCCGCGGGAGCCGGGCGCCGCCGTCGGGAAGTGCGGCCGCAGCCGGTGCGGAGGAAGGGGACTCCATCACACCGGCAGGTGCGCAACCGGTGCCCAGCAGGGCGGCTGCGGCCGCCAGGGCGGCGAGGAAGGCCCTCGCCGCCCTGGACCCACCCGGCCGTGACCGGCCGTGGCGGGTCGTCTCAGTCACGGACGGTCGCCTGACGACGGACGGCCGCCGTGGTCCCGGCCGCCGCGAGCAGCAGTGCGCCACCGGCCACCACCCACCACACGCCCGGCCCCTGCGCCGGCACCTGGGTATTGCCGGTGGGAACACCATCCGGGGCGGAATGCATCCCGTTCACCGACTGCGTGGCCAGCGCCAGGGAGCCGTCCTCGGCCGAGCCCCAGGCATAGACGATCGTGGCGGCGCCCTCGGCGACCTCCACGTCGGTCGGACCGAGCACCGGGTCGCTCTCGCCCGCCACGGACACCGCGGCCTCAATGGTGCTGGCCGGCAGGTCCAGGGACTCCTCATTCGGGTTCTCCAGCCCCGGGATGGCCACCTCGCCGTTGGCCCAGACGTCCACGGCCGGGGCGGCGGCCACGTGCCTGACCACCAGGCGGCCGTTGCCGGCCTCGAGCGCCGAGGTGTCGTTGACGAAGGCGGTCGCCGTCGGCTGGCCCTGGGCGTCGAGGTGGGCCACGGCCGTGTAGTCGCCACCGCCCTCCAGGCTCACGTCGACCGGACCGATGACGGGCTCCGAGTCGTCCTCGGCGTCCGATGCGGTCACCGCGAGCTCGTAGTCGCCGGCGGGGAGCTCGAGCGGACCGGCCAGCTCGCCGGGCTTGAAGTCGTCCAGGGTGCGCTCGCCGTTGACGTACACGTCCACGGTGGTGTCCGGAACGCCGTGCAGCACCGAGACCTTCGCGGTGTCCCCACCGGAGTCGTCGGTTCCGGCTGCGGCCGCGGGAAGAGCGGAGCCGAAGAAGGCCAGGCCACACGCTGCGGTGGCTGCCAGGGGAAGTGCCTTGCGCATGATGTCGTCCTTTCAAGGGGCCCGTGCCGGGCCGTCCGGATGGGCACTGATGTGCTCACACCCCCTACTACCGGGACGGGCGCGGAAAGGTTGCAGGGAGAATGCGGTCCGCTGGGATGGGGCCCGCTCGGATGACGGCCCGTGGAATTGCGGGAATAGCAAGGCAAGATCTTCCGTTGGACCACCGGAGCCATGTGGCTGCCCGCGCATTCCGAGGAGAGGACCACAGTGTCGCCTGCCCCCGCCGAAGACCCCCAGCGGGGCACCGCCACCGAGTCCGCTCCCGAGGCTGCCGCCTCCACCGCTCCCGGCATCCCGCCCGCCGCGCTCCGCGCCATCTGGCTGCTGGTGGTCTCGGCCTTCGTGGTGATCCTCAACGAGACGATCATGAGCGTCGCGTTGCCGGAGCTGATGCAGGAGTTCAGCGTGGGGGCCGCCACCGCCCAGTGGATGACCACCGCGTTCATGCTGACCATGGCCGTGGTCATTCCCGTCACGGGTTTCCTGCTGACCCGGCTGCCGTTGCGGACGGTCTTCACGATCGCCATGGTCAGCTTCCTGCTGGGCACCCTGCTGGCCGCCATGGCCCCCACGTTCCTCGTCCTCGTCCTGGGACGCGTGGTCCAGGCGGTGGGCACGGCCATCATGATGCCGCTGCTGTTCACCACCGTGCTGAACGTGGTCCCGGCCAGCCGCCGCGGCCGCACCATGGGGGTGATCTCCATCGTCATCGCGGTGGCTCCGGCCACCGGGCCGACCATCGGCGGGGTGATCCTGGACCTGCTGGACTGGCGCTGGATGTTCCTGCTGATGCTGCCGATCGCCACCCTGGCCCTGGTCCTGGGCGTGATGATGATCCGCAACGTCACCGACACCCAGAGGATCCCGCTGGACGTGCTCTCGGTGGCGCTCTCCGGCGTCGGCTTCGCCGGCGTGGTGTTCGGCCTGAGCAGCATCGGTGCCGCGGCCGAGGGCGACGCCCTGATGCCGCCCTGGATCCCGTTGGTGGCCGGCGTCGCCGCCCTCGCGCTGTTCACGTGGCGCCAGCTCGCACTGCGCGACCACGCCCTGCTGGACGTCCGGGCCTTCGCCGCCCCGGCCTTCACCATCGCCCTGGCCATGATGGTCATCGGCATGATGGCCATGTTCGGCACACTGATCGTGTTGCCCATCTACCTGCAGAACGTCCTGGGCGAATCCACCATGGACACCGGCCTGGCCCTGTTGCCCGGCGGCCTGGTGATGGGCGTGCTCGGCCTGGTCGTCGGCCGCCTGTTCGACCGCGTCGGAGCCCGTCCGCTGGTGATCCCCGGGACCGCGATCGTCTCCGCGGCGCTGTGGGGCATGACCACGCTGACCGCCCAGACGTCCCTGGGCACGGTCATCGCCTGGCACGTGGTCCTCAATGCCGGCCTGTCCTTCATGTTCGGCCCGCTGATGACCTCGGCCCTGGGCGCCCTGCCGCGCCGGCTGTACTCGCACGGCAGCGCCCTGCTGTCCACCCTCCAGCAGGTGGCCGGGGCAGCGGGCACCGCGCTGTTCATCACCGTCATGACGACGGCGACCATCGCCGGGGCCTCCACCGGCACCGAGCCGACGGTCGCCCTGATGGACGGCATCCACAACGCGATGGTCTGGGGCGCCCTCATCTCGCTGGTGGCGTTCGCGGGCTCCTTCGTCGTCCGCTCCACGCCCGCCGAGGAGGACCCCTCGCAGGCAGCCGCCCCGGCACCCGCCGCCGTCGACGCCTGATCCCCCAGCCGGCATCTGGCGGTCAATAGACGACGTGAAATCCCCGGATTCCGGGCTGGGGCGTCATCTATTGACCGCCAGATGCACGGGGTGGTCAGCCGCGCAGGTCGATGGACTCCGCGGACCCTGGCCGGCCGGCGTCGGGCGCCGTGACGGAACCGTCCGTCTCCTCGTCGCCCTCCGCGGCGAGCTGCCCGCAGGCCCCGTCGATCTCCTTGCCCCGGGTGTCGCGCAGGGTGGTGGGGATGCCGGCGTCGTTCAACCGGTCGACGAACTCCCGGGTGACGTCCGGCTCGGAGGAGGTCCAGATCGAGCCGGGGGTCGGGTTGAGCGGGATCGGGTTGACGTGCACCCAGCCGCGGCCGCGGGCGTTGAGCTTCTTTGCCAGCAGGTCGGCCCGCCAGGCGTGGTCGTTCATGTCCTTGATCAACGCGTACTCGATCGAGACGCGCCGGCCGGTCTTCACGAAGTAGTTGTAGGCGGCGTCGATCGCCTCGTCCGCCTTCCACCGGGAGTTCACGGGGATCAGCTCGTCACGCAGCTCGTCGTCCGGGGCGTGCAGGGACAGGGCGAAGGTGACCGGTATGCCCTCGTCGGCGAGGCGGTTGATGGCCGGGACCAGGCCCACGGTGGAGACCGTGATGTGGCGGGCGGACATGCCCAGGCCCTCGGGGGCAGGGTCCACCATCCGCCGGACCGAGGCGATGACGCGCTTGTAGTTGGCCAGCGGCTCGCCCATGCCCATGAACACGATGTTGGTGACCCGTTCGGCGTCGTGCCCGCCGTCGCGCCGCAGCCCGCCCAGCCCGCCCTCGGCGATCACCTGGTTGGCCCGGACCACCTGCTCCACGATCTCCGCGGTGGACATGTTGCGCGTCAGCCCGTTCTGGCCGGTGGCGCAGAAGGGGCAGTTCATGCCGCAGCCGGCCTGGCTGGACACGCAGAGGGTCACCCGGCCCGGGTAACGCATCAGCACCGACTCCACCAGTGCCCCGTCGAACAGGCGCCACAGGAACTTGACGGTGTCCCCGTTGTCCGTGGTCAGCCGGCGGACCTCGGTGAGCAACGGCGGGAACATCTCGGCCACGAGCTTCTCGCGCTGGGCGGCCGGCAGGTCCGTCATGCGCTCCGGGTCCGAGGTGTGGTGCACGAAGTAGTGGGTGGACAGCTGCTTGGCGCGGAATGCCGGCAGTCCGAGCTCCTTGACCTTCTCCTGGCGCTCAGCCAGCGTCAGGTCGGCCAGGTGCGTCTTCGGCTGGGCCACGCGGGGCTGCTTGAACTGCAGCAGCGGGCGTCCGTCCTCCGTGGTCTGCTGCGTCCAGCCCTCCGCCTGGGGACGCACCTGGGGGCGGCCGGCGTCGGCCCCGGCCGCGGAGGCCGCCGGGTTGGACAGCATCCGGCCGTCGAGCGGCCCGCCGATCCCCTGGCGCTGGAGCCGTTCACGGTCCTCGACGAGGTGCCGCGCCTCGGCCTCGTCGATCAGCCCGCGCCTCGGCCGGTTGAGCCTGAGCTTGCCGTCCCGGGCGTGCTCGAGGTGCGCGTCCGCGGGGTCGGGCGCGCGCCGGACCTGCTGGCCCTCGTCCACCGATGAGGTGCGGGGCGTGCGGTCCGGGGTGCGGGAACGGTTCTGCTCAGCCATCACGCCCCATTCTCCCATGCCTGTCCAGCCGTGGCAGGGGCCGGGCGTAGTGGGGTGGCCCGAGGATCTGTCGGTGGGAATCATCCCTCCGTCGCCGGCGCAGAGGGATGATTCCAGCCAACTATCGGCGCGGGGCAGGCCAGGGAGCTACTCCTGGATCATCCGGGCCCGCCCGGCCAGCCAGCCGAACACGGCGGCCCCGAGCCCGGAGGCCGCGAACAGCCAGGCTGCCGGCCCGAAGGAGCCCGTCACGGCGAAGACCTGCCCGGTGATGAACGTCCCCGAGGACCCCAGGCCGTAGCCGAGGCCCTGCATCATGCCGGAGACCCGGATCGCCATGTGGGCGGAATCGCTGCGCAGGGTGATCATGGTCAGCGCCAGCGCGGTGAGCGCCCCCTGGCCCACGCCGAGCACGCCGGTCCACACCCAGATCCCGGCCAGCGGGCCGTGGATGGACAGGATGAACCCGCCGGCGGTCAGCACGGCGGCGGTCACGTTCAGCGCCGACTGGCTGCGCAGCCGGGTCGCGAGCACGGGGGCGGCCAGGGAGCCGGCCATTTGCAGCACGATCGACACGGCCACGATCAGCCCGGCCAGCCCGCCGTCGAGCCCCCGCTCGCGCAGGATCGGGGCCAGCCAGGCGAAGCACGTGAAGGAGGTCACCGCCTGGAAGACCATCATCAGCGTGATGTGCCAGGCCACTGGGGACGTCAGGGGGCTCCGTCCCGAGGTGGAGGTGACCGGCCGCGCCCCGGAACGGTGCCGCAGGACCACGGGCACGAGCAGCCCGGCGGTGACGAGCACGGGCACCGCCCAGACCCCCAGGGCCAGGCGCCAGTCCCCCACCGCCTCGTACACGGGGAACGTCAGCCCGGCGCCGAATGCGGCCGAGCCGCAGATCGCGGTGGTGTACAGGCCGCTCATCAGCCCCAGGTGGTTGACGAAGTCCTGCTTGACGATGCTGGGCAGCACCACGTTGGACAACGCGATCGCCGCCCCGGAGAGGACGGTGCCGGCCAGCAGCGGGACCATCGCGCCGCCGTCGGGAACCGGCGCCGAGCGCACCACCAGGCCGAGCGTGAGCAGCAGCAGGGCGCCGAAGAGCACCCGCCAGGACCCGAAGCGGCGCGCGAGCACGGGAGCCAGCGGCGCGAAGACGCCCAGCAGGGTGGCCGGGACGGTGGTCAGCACGGTGGCGCCCCAGCCCGGCAGCCCGGTGGCGGCGATGATCTCCGGTAGGATCGCGGAGAACGAGGAGAACAGGGTCCGCAGGTTCAGCGAGACCAGCACCACGCACACCGCCAGGTACAGCCACGAGACCGGCGACGGCGAAGCGCGGGGTCTCGATCTCACAAGGGGCATCATGCCACCGAAGTCAGGACAGCGTGCGCACCACGACCCTGGACGGCAGTTCGCGCAGGCTCCGGGGCAGCCGCGGGTAGACGACCCGCAGCACCCGCCACAGCCGGTCCTCGCGCAGGGAGTCCGCACCGTCCCAGTCCAGGCCCAGGCCCGTCCGGACCGTCACCGGCAGCATGCCGGCGGCGGTGAACCGCACCAGCGGCATGAGGTGCCGCAGCCACCAGGGCAGGGCCCGGGCTGCGAACAGGTCCCGGCAGATGGCCCGCGACTCCTCGGTCACCTCCAGGTTCCCGACGGCGGCGCTCCAGTACCGCGCGAAGCGCGCCCGGTCCTCGGGCCACAGGTCCCCCGGCATGCCCAGCAGGGTGCCCAGGGCGGCGTAGTCGCGGTAGACCTCCTCGGCACGGGCGTCGTCGAGCAGGCCCCAGATCCGCCAGCGGGCCTCCTCGGCGGCGTGGTAGAGGGTGGCCGCGACCCAGAGCTGGGCCTGCGGATCGGCCGCCGAGTACGGCCTGTCGTCCTCATCGGTGCCGATCACGGTGCGGTGGGCCCCCCGCACCCGGCTCGCCACGGTCTCACGCGCCCCGGAGGCCTCGGGCAGGACGGTGGCGTAGACGTACTGCAGGGTGTGCCGCAGGCGCTTCAACGGGTCCGCGGCGAAGTCCGAATGCCGCGCGACGCCGGCCCCGACCGGCCGGTGGGCGACCTGCAGCAGGATCGCCGCTCCGGCCCCCGCCAGCACGATCGCCTCCCGCGCCAGGTCGATGGTCGTCAATGGCGCGTCCCGGTGCCCCCGAGGCGTGGCGGGCGGCCGCCGGGACAGGGGATGCCGCCCGCGGCCGCCCGCCGGTTCCGGCCGCACCGGCCCGGCGGTCACGGCCGGTCCTCGGGCCCGGTCCGCCAGCCTCGATAGGGCAGCCGGGTCGCGGCCGTCGTCGTGGCCCTCGTCGTGACGGGTGCCGTGACCGGCGGCGCGGGTGCCGAGCGTGCCGCCTCCGCCGTTGCCGTCGCCTCCAGCGCCGCCATCTCCCCGTCGCGTTCGGCGTCGCCGATGCCGGCCACGGTGAGGACGGCGTCCAGGTTGCGGATGAAGACCACCAGCCAGGCGTAGACGATCCCGGCCATGGCCAGCTCGAACCCGGTGAGGTTGTAGTAGCGCAGCGGAAGCCACAGCAGGGTGGCGACCATGCCGAGGGCGACCATCAGGTAGCTGGCGACGTAGACGGCGGCGGGGAATCCCGGCAGCCACCACTGGATGGTCGCCAGCATGAGGATGAACACCACGCCGAGGACCCGGATGAACGTGGAGTGGACGGGATCGGAGAGGTTGATCGGCACGACGCCCGCGCCCATCATGCACAGTCCGATCACCACGAGGCCCCAGCGCAGCACGTGGATCCTGGCCCTGCGTCCCCCCGCCGATTCGCGGGCCCGGGCCCAGGCATAGAGG
This sequence comes from Micrococcus sp., assembly GCA_029961105.1. Taxonomy (GTDB): domain Bacteria; phylum Actinomycetota; class Actinomycetes; order Actinomycetales; family Micrococcaceae; genus Citricoccus. The sequence goes on from JASBVO010000002.1 coordinate 334,786, forward strand.
TCCTGGGTGATGAAGGACGCCAGCGTGGTCAGCACCAGCCCGGAGACGCTCAGCGTCGTGTTGAAGGTCCAGAAGGACAGGATCCCGGCCTGGCCGGTGCCCAACTCGGAGAAGAACGCGTGCCACCAGAACGGGTTCTCGGCCAGCAGCATGGACACGATCATCCCGGAGGCCATGAACACCGCCAGCAGCGAGGACAGGGACCGGGTGGAGATCCGGGCCGAGGAGTTGAACCCCAGGTAGCCGGCCACCGCGCTGATGATGGTCAGCATCACCGTGGCGGCCACCCGGTCCACGGTCAGACCGGTGAAGGCCTCCTGGAACAGGCGGAACAGCGCCAGGCAGGCCATGACGGCGATCGCGGCGTGGACCACCAGCAGCCCGACGGCGTCGGCCACGAGCCAGCCCCAGTGCCGCTGGGTCATCCACTGGTGGGTGGTCCGAGTGGACCGGGCGAGCCCGACCAGGCAGGCCACGCCGGCGCAGGCGCCGGCGGTGATGGCGGCGATCACGCCGACGGACCCGTCCCCGGACAGCGGCCGGCGGGCGTCGAAGAGCAGCAGCCCGACGGCGGCTCCCGCCACCACGGCGGCGATGGCCACCCAGATGGCCAGCGACTCCTGCGCCACCGGGTTCGTCGCCCGGCGAGCGGCAGGCCATTGTCCCGGCGTCGGCCCGGGGCGGCTCCGGGGGCCGTCCGGGCCGGCAGTTGCGGTGGCGGGTGCTGGGGATGAACTCAAGTCCGTCACGGTCGCCGATTGTGGCACGGACGGATGAACCGCGGGCAACGTGGTTCCGGCCCCGTTCCCGGCGCCTCGGCGGCGGCCTGTTGCATTCGTCACAGGATCGCCTATAGTGATTAATGTTCCGTTCATCTTCTGTTCATGTTGAACAATGGACGGAGGGCGACGTTGACGTCGCCAGAGAAGCAAGGAGGTGCCATGACCACCCACGTCATGATTAATGACCGGCCGAGCGGCCGTCATGCCAGTACTGCCGTTGCCGCGGGCAACGGCATGACCGGTGGACTTCCCACCGGCGCCAACGACATCGTCCACGCCCGCGTGCTGTCCCGCTGCGTCGATCGCCTGCAGGTCAAGTACGGGACCGACGTGGAGGCCGACGTCATCCGCCGTACCGTCCAGAGGACGTACCGGGAGCTCGAGGCCTCCGCGCGGCTGAAGACCTTCCTCCCCGTCACCGCGGCCCGGCTCGCCGAGAACCGCCTACGCGAGCTGGCCCGGCGGGCCCGGACCGGCCCCGCCGCCGAGGACGCCCCGCGACCTGGGACCCGCGATGCCGGCACCGTGACCATCACGGAGCCCGGGGAGCGCGCCGCAGCCTGACCCATCCGATGCCCCGCCAGGACACCGTCGTCCGGATCCGGGGCAGCAGCACTGGAGTGATGACCATGCACGAGGCCCCTGGCACCCGGACCACCTCCGGGCTGGAAGACCCGAACCAGGACCACCGCGAGCGCGACCTGCACGTGCTGGAACGGCTGGCGGAACACCTGCACGAGCGCTACGCCCCGGCCGTGGACCGGGCCACGGTGGACCGCCTCGTGGCGGAGGCCTATGAGGAGCTGGGGCAGCGCGCGAGCGTCAAGTCACTCCTCGCCACGAGCGCCGGCAGGTTCGCGGAGAGCCGGATCCGTGCGCTGGCCATCAACCGTGGCGCCATCGAGTCGCCGCTGCCGCGCGTGCTGTTCGTCGACGACGCCAACGCCGGGCGCTCACAGATGGCGGCATCCCTGACGCTCAAGCACTCGGACGGCCGGATCACCGCGCGGTCGGCGGGGCTGGAGCCGGCCGGCTCGATCTACGAGGACGCCCTGACGGCCATGGATGAGATCGGCATCCCCCTGCATCATGCCTTCCCGAAGCCGCTGACGGAGGACGTGCTGCAGGCGGCCCAGATCGTGATCACCTTCGACTGCGCCGACCGGGTCCCCCGGCTGGACGGCAAGGACTACCGCGACTGGGGCATCCCCAACCTCGTCGGACGCCCCCTGGAGGACGTGCGCCAGGCCCGTGCGCAGATCGAGTCCCGCGTCCTGGAACTGGTCCGCGAGCTCGGGCCGGACACCGGGCGGTCCGGCCCCGGTCCGGCGTCCTCAGCACCCGCAGCGGCCTGAGCGCTGACGCCCACCCCGGGACCACCCAAGCCGACCGCTGCCGCGACGGACGCGGTGGCCTGGCAGGTCCCCGGGCGGCCTTGACCGATGCGCCCACGCTGGCCAGCATGGTGACCGTCGGGCCCGCACAGGGCCGACCGGTCGCCGGGTTCCGTCCGGGCCGACATGCGCCCTTCCCCGGGGCCGCCACCGTTGGAGTGATGATGGACCAGAACACCACACCCCAGACCCCTGCCCAGGACGACATCGGCGCCGCCCGCGCGCTCGACCGCAACGTCCTGGCCCGCACCGCCGCACACCTCTACGAGCGGTACGCCCATGTGGTGGACCGGGAGACGGTGGACCGGGTCGTCCAGGAGTCCTATGACGAACTCGACCGCACCGCCGCCGTGAAGACCTACCTGACCGCCTCGGCCGGCAACTTCGCCGACAGCAAGCTGCGGTCGATCGCCATCGCCCGGGGTTCCATCGAGGCGAGGAATCCGCGCGTGCTGTTCGTCGACGATGCGAACGCCGGCCGGTCGCAGATGGCCGCCTCGTTGATCCTCAAGCACACCGAGGGCAGGATCACCGCCCGCTCCGCAGGGCTGGAACCGGCCGGGTCAGTCTTCGACGCGGCCGTCGAGGCCATGGCGGAGGTCGGCGTCAACCTCGAGCACGCCTACCCGAAACCGCTGGCCGATGACGTCCACCGGGCCGCCCAGCTGGTCATCACCTTCGCCTGCGCGGACCGCCTCGAGAGGGTGGACGGTGTCGAGTACCGCGACTGGGACATCCCCAGCCTCGAGGGCCGCGGCCTCGAGGACGTGCGGCAGGTGCGCGATGACATCGACGCGCGGGTCCGCGAACTGATCACCGAACTGGGGCCGGCTCAGGAGTCCTGAGGCCGGGCCCTCGTGGGAGGGTCGTACCGGCGCTGAGGCCCCGCCCCCGGAGCCGAGCCTTCATCAGGACCCCGCGGGGACTCCTGACGGACCGGGGCCTATCATCACCGCATGACGGTTGATCGAGGGGCCTCCGGCCACCAGCACGGCGCCAGCGCGGCCCGTGGACGACTGGCGGTCGCCTTCGGCATCACGGCCGCCATCCTCATCGCCGAGGTGATCGGTGCGGCCCTGACGGGAAGCCTGGCCCTGCTGGTCGATGCCGGCCACATGCTCACGGACGCCGCCGGAGTGCTCGTGGCCCTCATCGCGGCCCAGCTGGTGCTCCGCCCGCCCTCGCGCCATCGCACCTGGGGGCTCGTGCGCCTGGAGGTGCTGGCAGCCGGCGCCCAGGCCACGGTCCTGCTCGCCGTCGGGCTCTTCGCCCTGGTCAACGGGGCGTTCCGGCTGGCCGACCCGCCCGAGGTCCACGCCGATCGCCTGCTGGTCTTCGGTGCGGTGGGGCTACTGGGGAACATCGCCGCCCTCGTGATCCTGGCCGGCGGCAGGAACCACTCCCTGAACCTGCGGGCGGCGTTCCTGGAAGTGGTCAACGACGCCCTGGGCTCCGTGGCCGTCATCGTGAGCGCGGTGGTGGTGGCCGCCACCGGCTGGATGCGCGCGGACGCCCTGGCCGGCATGCTCATCAGCCTGTTGATCATCCCCCGGGCGGTGGTGATCCTGCGCGAGGCCGGCAGCGTGCTCCTCGAGTCGGTTCCCGCCGAACTGGACCTGGCGGACATCCGGCGTCACCTGCTCAGCACGCCCCACGTCCTGGAGGTCCACGACCTGCACGTCTCCCGGATCGACACGGGCACGCCCGTCCTGACCGCCCACGTGGTGGTCGAGCGAGGCTGCTTCGACGACGGCCATGCCACCGAGATCCTGCAGGACCTCCAGGACTGCGTCACGGAGCACTTCCCCCTGCCCGTGGAGCACAGCACCTTCCAGCTGGAGCCGCCGGGCCACCGGGACCGGGAGGCCCACGTCCACTCCTGACAGCCAGCGCGAACGCATACCCCTAGGGGGTACTTGCGCCGGTACCCCCTAGGGGTATATGTTGAACACATGACCCGCGATGTGACATCAGTGGATGACCCCACCCGGCCTCCCACCAGCACCCCGCCCGGCGCGCCGACGGGCGAGCATGACGGAACCCCGCGCCATGGATACAGCCCGCGCAAGGACGAATACCTCAAGCGGCTGCGCCGGGTCGAGGGACAGGTCCGCGGCATCAGCCGCATGGTGGACGAGGACCAGTACTGCATCGACGTGCTGACCCAGGTTGCCGCCGCGACCAAGGCCCTGCATGCCGTCAGCCTCGGCCTCCTGGAGGACCATCTCGGACACTGCGTCGCCGAGGCGGCGCGGCAGTCCGGGGACACCGGGAACGACTCCCTCGTCCAGGAGAAGGTGGCCGAGGCGGCCGCCGCGATCGCCCGGCTCGTCCGCTGACCGGCGCCGCGATCGCCCGGCTCGTGCGCTGACCGGCCCCGGCCCCATACGGTCCCGCGCCGCTGAACCGTGACCGCCGGGATCCAGACTCACTACCCCCGCCCCCGACAACACCCTGACTTCATCCCGACACCCCAGGAGGACCACATGGCGACCACCGACATCAAGATCAACGGCATGACCTGCAACCACTGCGTCATGAGCGTCACCGAGGAGCTCTCCGAACTGCCCGGCGTGACGGGCGTCGAGGTGGACCTGGTGGCCGGCGGGACCTCTGTCGCGACCGTGACCAGCGAGGGGCGGGCCCCTGCGCCCGAGGACCTGCAGGCCGCCGTCGAGGAGGCCGGGTACTCCGTGGCCACCCCCGGACTGGAGCTGGCCTGAGGTCATGGACCACACCGCCTCCCACGCCCCCGGCCTCACGGACGGCTCCACCCCGCCGCATCCCGCGCCCTCTCCTGGCAACGCCACTGACCTAGACGCGGGAACCCGCAGGGTGGACCTGGACATCAGCGGGATGTCCTGCGCCTCCTGCGTCCAGCGCATCGAGAAGAAGCTGGGCAAGCTCGAGGGCGTGAGCGCCTCGGTCAACCTGCCCCTGGCGACGGCCGCCGTCACCGCACCGGCCTCCGTCACCGACGGGGAGCTCGTCGCCGCCGTGGACCGCGCGGGGTACTCGGCCACCGTCCGCCGTTCCGCCGGTGCGCACGCGGGCCATCGACGCGACACCGCCGGGGCCGAGCCCATCGATGTGGCACGAATTGGCGCTTCCGGGACCGGGAAGCGCAGAGACGTGTCACAGGGATCAAGCCCTGCCGCGCGGGAGGGGACTCCGGCCGAGCACGCCGGCCACGAGGCCCGGTCGGCCCCCGCAGACGACGCACATGACGGCCACTCAGGCCTCGGCACCCGCCCGGACCACGGAACCGACGCAGCGCAACACGCCGACCACATGGACCACGGCCCCTCGGGGGACGTGATCCGGCCCCGGCTGATCGGTGCGGCCGTCCTCACGGTCCCGCTGTTCCTCATCTCGATGGTCCCGGCCCTGCAGTTCCCGCACTGGGGCTGGGTGGCTTTCGCCCTGGCCACGCCGGTGACCTTCTGGGCCGCCTGGCCCTTCCACGCCGCCGCGTTCAAGGCCGCCCGCCACGGGTCCTCCACCATGGACACCCTGGTCTCGATCGGCGTGCTGGCCGCCTGGGCGTTCTCCACGGTCGAGCTGCTCCTCGACCCCGGCATGACGGCGATGGCCGGCCCGGGCCACGGCGGCATGGCCTCCATGGCCGACCACCAGCTGTACTTCGAGACCGCGGGCGTGGTGACCACCTTCCTGCTGCTGGGCCGCTGGCTCGAGGCCCGGGCGAAGCGGCAGGCCGGGCAGGCACTGAGGTCCCTGCTGGACCTGGGCGCGAAGACCGCCACCGTGCTGCGCGGCGGGGTCGAGACGACGATTCCCGCGGCCGAGCTGGTCCCGGGCGACGAGTTCGTGGTGCGTCCCGGCGAGAAGATCGCCACGGACGGCTACGTCGTCAGCGGCCACTCCGCCGTGGACACCTCCCTGATCACCGGCGAGTCCGTGCCGGAGGAGGTCGGCCCCGAGGACACCGTCACCGGCGCCACCATCAACGCCTCCGGCCGCCTGCTCGTGCGGGCCACCCGCGTGGGCAGTGACACCACCCTGGCCCAGATGGGCCGCCTGGTATCCGACGCCCAGACCGGCAAGGCACCCATCGCCCGGCTGGCGGACCGCATCTCGGCGGTGTTCGTGCCGGTCGTGCTGGTCATCGCCGTGGTGACATTCGCGGCCTGGATGGTGTTCTCGGGCGACCTGCACGGGGCCTTCCGCGCCGCCGTCACCGTCCTGGTGATCGCTTGCCCCTGCGCCCTGGGCCTGGCCACCCCGGTCGGCCTGCTGGCCGGCACCGGCCGCGCCTCACAGCTGGGCATCCTGATCCGCGGGCCCGAGGTCCTCGAGGACACCCGGACCGTGGACACCATCGTGCTGGACAAGACCGGCACCGTCACCGAGGGCAACCTCGCCGTCACGGGCATCACCCCCCTGAACGGCTTCGACGCGGACACCGTCCTGCGCCTCGCCGGGGCCGTGGAGTCACACTCCGAGCACCCGATCGCCACGGCCATCGTGGAGGCCGCCCGTGCCCGCACCGGCAGCCTTCCCGAGGTGACCGGCTTCGCCTCGGCGGCCGGCGGCGGGGTGGACGGCACCGTGCACGACGCCGGCTCCGCAGCCTCCGCGGGCGGGGTCGCCGCCGGCGGGCCCGAGGGCGGCAGCACCGGGACCGGCCGCCCGCGCGCCGTGTCCGCGGGCCGGTCCAGCCACATCGCCTCCCGGCTGGACTCCGGCGCCCTGAGCGCGGCGGAGTCCGCCGCCCTCGCGCGGGCCGAGTCCGCCGGCGCCACCGCGATCTGGGTGGCCGTCGACGGGCAGGCCGCCGGGATCGTCTCCCTGCAGGACACCATCAAGGCGTCCTCGGCGCAGGCGATCGCGGACCTCAAGGTCCTGGGCCTGCGTCCGATCCTCCTGACCGGGGACAACGCCCAGGTCGCCACCCGGGTGGCGGCCGCCGTCGGGATCGCCGAGCAGGACGTCTTCGCCGGGGTGCGCCCCGAGGACAAGGTCGCCAAGGTGCGGGCACTGCAGGAGGCCGGCCGGGTGGTGGCCATGGTCGGCGACGGCGTCAACGACGCCCCCGCGCTGGCGCAGGCCGACCTGGGGATCGCCATGGGCTCCGGCACCGACGTGGCCCGTGAGGCCGCGGACATCACCGTGATGGGCTCGTCGCTGCACCAGGTGGTGGAGTCGGTCCAGCTCAGCCGGAAGACCCTGGGCATCATCAAGTCGAACCTGTTCTGGGCGTTCGCGTACAACACCCTGGGCATCCCGGTGGCGGCGTTGGGGTTGCTCAACCCGATGGTCGCCGGGGCCGCGATGGCCGCGAGTTCGGTGCTGGTGGTGGCGAACTCGCTGCGGCTCACGCGCTTCGCGCGCTGAGCCGGCCGCCCCCACCGACCGTCCCACCGGCCACCCCGCCGCCCCGGAACGGCCTGAGGCCCGGATCGCCTTGTCCCGTCGGGGAGGCCAGGCAATCCGGGCCTCAGGGGCGCAGTGGACCGGGGTGTCAGGCGGTGTAGATGCCCTCGAAGAACGCGGCCAGCTCGGCGGTGGCGTCCAAGGGCAGCACCTGGGCGACGTACTGGTCCGGGCGGACCACCACGACGACGCCGTCCCGGCTCAGCCCGCGGGCCTCGAAGATGTCATCCTCCGGGTCCACGCCGAACACCTTGTTGAGGTTGGAGACCTGGAAGGCGCCGACCTTCGGTCGGAAGATCGCCGGCGCCTGCATCAGTTCCACGTCCTGGTGCGGCTGCTGGTAGACGGCGTAGACGTCGAACAGCGCGTCGACGTCCTGGCCCGCCGGGGTGTACCGGCACACCGGGGACTCGGCGGAGTCGAGCCACTCGGCGAACGCCCGCAGCTTCGAGTCCTGGGCGGAGGAGACCGCTGCGTCCGCGAAGGCGTAGATCCGCCAGCGGCCGTCCGCGACGTGCTGGTGGCCCAGGAACTTCGGGTTCGTGTCACACACGCGCTTGACCGGGTGGGCCTTGAACCGCTTGCCCAGCGGGTAGCCGGTGGCCAGGTCCTGGTGGGAAGCGGATCCGGTGATCAGGCCCTGCGGGTACTCGGTCATGAATCCCGCCGGGAACTCGAAGGTCTTCTGGTAGAACTCCTCCAGGGCGTTGGGGTTCTCCAGCTCCTCCGGCTTGGCGGCCATCATCGAGGACCACTCGCGGTCGAAGTCGATGAGGTTCTGGGCGATCTGCTGCCGCTCCGCCGTGTAGGTGGTCAGCAGCTTCTCCGGGGCGATCCCCGAGACGACCTGGCCGAGCTTCCACCCCAGGTTGAAGGCGTCCTGGATGGAGACGTTCATGCCCTGGCCCGCCTTGGCCGAGTGGGTATGGCAGGCGTCACCGGCGATGAACACCCGGGGGGTGCGCGTGCCGGCCTCCTCCACGGGGACGTCGTCGAAGCGGTCCGTGACGCGGTGGCCGACCTCGTAGACGCTCCACCAGGCCACGTCCTTCACGTCCACGGTGTAGGGCGTGACGATCTCGTTGGCCCGGCGGATGATCTCGTCCAGCGGGGTCTTGCGCACCGCACCGGCGTCGTTCTGGTCCACCTCTCCGAGGTCCACGTACATGCGGAACAGGAAGCCGCCCTCCCGCGGGATGTGCAGGATCGAGCCGTGCTTGGACTGGATGGCGCACTTGGTACGGATGTCCGGGAAGTCCGTCTCGGCCAGCACGTCCATGACACCCCAGGCGTGGTAGGACACCGCACCGACGTGCTGGGCGCCGATGTCCCGGCGGACCCGGGAGTGGGCGCCGTCGGCACCCAGGACGTACTTGGCGCGCACGACGCGTTCCTCGCCCGGGGCCACCCCGGCCTCGGCCTGCTCGCCGGTGCGCTTCAGGGTGACGGTGACCGGGTACTCGCCCTCACCGACCTCCAGCTTGACGAACTCCCAGCCGAAGTATGGCTCGGTGCGGGAGGGAGCGTGCTTGGCGAAACGGGCGAAGTAGTCCAGCACGCGGGCCTGGTTCACGATCAGGTGCGGGAACTCGCTGACGCCCGCCGGGTCATCGTGCTCCCGGGCCGTGCGGATGATGTGGTCCGGGTTGGCCGGATCCGGCTTCCAGAAGTTCATCTCGGTCAGGTGGTAGGCCTCGGCGACGATCTCGTCGGCGAAGCCGAACGCCTGGAAGGTCTCCACGCTGCGGGCCTGGATGCCGTCCGCCTGGCCGATCTCCAGGCGGTGCGGGCGTCGGTCGATGAGGCAGGTCATCACGTCCGGAAAGCTGGCGAGCTGGGCCGTGGCGGTCATGCCGGCCGGGCCGGAGCCGACGACGAGCACGTCCATGGTCTCGGGCAATTCGGGCGAGCGGTCGACACCGACCCCGGCGGCGGGCTGCACGCGCGGATCGGTGGACACGTAGCCATGGTGGTGGAACAGCATGGTGACTCCTGGCGGTGATGGAAGCGGAGATGCTCGGAGTGTTCTATACTCGAACACGCAGTTCATCTATCGAACAGCTGAGCCCGATCATATACGTTCGGTGACGGCCCTCACAAGGTGCCGTGAGCGAGCCCTCATCCTGTGTCCGTCCCGCCATGGTCCTCATCCCGGCGACCCGTGGCCATAGCCCCCGCTCCCTCCGTCCGAAAGGGCCCACGGTGAACCCTCCCCGATCCCCCCGAACCCCACCGTCGCCATCCCGGCGTGCCGGCGGAGGCAGCAGCGGCAGCAGCGGCAGCGACGGCGGCAGCGCTCCCCACTCGCAGACCCTGTCCCGGGGACTGCGCATGATCGAGCTCGTGGTCTCGGCCCCGGAACCGCCGACGATCGCCGAGGTCGCCGCCCAGCTGGGGGTCCACCGATCGATCGCCTACCGCATCCTGCGCACCCTGGAGGACCATGGCCTCGTCACCCGGGACGGCTCCGGCCGGCTGATCGGCGCGCCCGGGCTCGCCGTGCTGGCCCGCGGCGTGCAGCAGGACCTGCAGTCGGCCGCGCTGCCGGAGCTGACGGCCCTGGCCAATGAGTTGCAGATGAGCGCCTTCGTGGCGGTCTGGGGACAGGGCGAGTGCATCACGCTGGTGACGGTGGAACCGTCCCGCGGTCACGCGGTGACCCAGCGCCCTGGCACGCGCCATCCCCTGGACCGCGGCGCGCCGGGCGTGGCCGTGCAGGCGGGCATGGCACCCGAGGAGCTGGTGGAACTCACCGATGGCGTCCCGCCGCGCGCCGAGGTGGAACAGACCCGCCGACGGGGCTACGCCGTCAGCCACGACGAGGTACTGGACGGAGTCTCCTCCGTTGCCGTCCCCCTGCGGGTGGCGGGCCACCTGCCGGCGGCGGTCGCGGTCGTCTACGCGACCCGGCAGTTGGACGTCGAGGCCCTCGGGAAGCAGCTGGCGCTCAGCGCAGAGCGGGTCGCCGCCCGGCTCGGCCAGCGCCTGGCGACCTCCGGCCCATAGGCGCAGCGGGCGCGGTACCGGAAGGACGGACGGGCGCGGTGCCGGAAGGACCGGCGGGCGCGGTCCCGGAAGGACCGGCAGGCGCGGTCCCGGAAGGACGGACGGGCGCGGTGCCGGAAGGACCGGCAGGCGCGATACCGGAGCGCCCGGCGGAGCCCGTCAGTAGGACCCGCGGGGCGCCCTGGCCGCATCCTTGGCCGCTTCCCGGTCCAGTACGTGCTCCTCGGCGGGAGCGGGACACCACGTATCGGCGAGCGCCTCGGACCCGCGGGCCAGGAGCGCGACGTCGGCGCCCACGTTGACGTAGTCCGCACCCGCCTCGACGTAGTCCCGGGCATGGGCCTCCACGAAGGCGTTCACCCCGACGATCTTGCCCGCGGCCTTGACCTGGGCGATGACGTCCTTGACGGCGGCGACCACGTCCGGGTGCGCCTGCTGGCCGATCAGCCCCATCGTGGCGGACAGGTCCGAGGGGCCGATGAAGATGCCGTCCACGCCGTCCACGGCGGCGATCTCCGCCGCGTTCTCCACCGCGGTGGCCGATTCGACCTGGACGAACAGCGTGAGGTGCTCACCGGCGTCGCGCAGGTATCCGGCGGTGCGGTTCCAGCGGCCGGAGCGGGCCAGGGCCGAGCCGACGCCGCGCACCCCGCGCGGCGGGTAGTGTATGGCCCGCACGGCCGCCTGCGCGTCCTGCGCGGTGTGGACCATGGGCACCAGGACGTTCTGCGCCCCCAGGTCCAGGACCTGCTTGATGAACACCTCGTCCAGGGCGGGCACCCGCACCAGGGCGAGCGTGCCGGTCCCGGCGATCACCCGGAGCTGGGCCTGGATGGATTCCAGGGACAGTGGAGCGTGCTCGGCGTCGATGAGCAGGTAGTCCAGCCCTGCCCCGGCGCAGATCTCCGCGGCGGTGGCATCCCCCGAGGACAGGAACATGCCGGCCACCGGACGACCGCCGCGGGCCTGCACGGCCTCGGCGGTGAACAGGTCCTTGAGGCTCGGCTCGGTGGTCACTCGAATCGGCATGTCACGGTCCCCAGCGGTCCATAGTCGGCGTACACGGTGTCCCCGGCGTAGACCCACATGGGCCGGGTGAAGGACCCGGCCAGGACGATCTCGCCGGCCTCGAGGCAGTCGCCGTGGCCGGCGATCCGGTTGGCCAGCCAGTGCACGCCGTTGGCGGGGTGATTCAGCACCCCTGCGGCCACGCCGGTCTCGATGATCTGCTCATTGCGGGACAGGATGCCGGCGACCCAGCGCAGGTCGACGTCCCCGACGCCGACCGGCCGTCCGCCGATCACCATGGAGCCGAGGGCCGCGTTGTCCGAGATCGTGTCCGTGATGGTGCGGCCCTTCATCTCGATGCGGGAGTCCAGCACCTCGAGGGCGGGCACCACGTACTCGGTGGCGCGCAACACGTCCATCAGGTTCAGCCCGGGGCCGCGCAGCTCGTCCTTGAGCACGAAGGCCAATTCCATCTCGACGCGCGGATGGGTGTACTTCGCCCACTCGTACACGTGGCCGGACTCGAAGACCTGGTCGTCGAAGATGACGCCGTAGTCCGGCTCGTCGATGCCCGTGGCATCCTGCATGGCCTTGGAGGTCAGCCCGATCTTGTGGCCGACCTTGGTGCGGCCGGCCTCGACCTGGCGCTCGGCCCAGATCCGCTGGACCGCGTACGAGTCCTCGATCTGCATCTCGGGGTAGCGCGCCGTGAGCAGCGGCACGGGCTGGCGGTCGATGCCGGCCCGGTGCAGTTCGTCGGCGATCTTCACGTGGGTGTCATGGTCCAGCAAGGTGAGTCCTCCAGGTGCTCCGTGGCGGCGAGCCCACAGGATGTGGCGTCCTGGCAAGATCGTATACGATATCGCCGCGATCTGCGTCACACGGTGCGGTTTCCGCAGGCCGGCTGGCGTTCAGGCGTTCAGGCGTTCAGGCGTTCAGGCGTTCAGGCGTTCAGGCGTTCAGGCGTTCAGGCGTTCAGGCGTTCAGGGCAGGATGCGCAGCCGCCGCGCGATGGCCACCGCCTCGACCCGGTTGTTGCAGTGCAGCTTCATCATCACCGAGCGCATGTAGCTCTTGACGGTCACCGGGCTGAGGGAGAGCCGCTCCCCGATCTCGGCGTAGCTGCAGCCGAGGGCCACCTGGGACATCACGTCCATCTCCCGGCGGGTCAGCGCGGGCACCTCGGCGGGCACCGTCCCCCGGCGCTCCAGGCGCTCCGCCACCGCGCGCACGGCGGCGACCAGGGTGGGATCGTGGCTGGAGTGGGCGATCGCGATGAGCTCGGAGTGCGCGGTGCGCACGGCCTCCTCGAGGTCCCGGGCGTCACCGGCTCCGGCGCTGTCCGCCAGCCCGATCATGGACACCCTGCGGTCGACCTCGTCCCGCACGCGGAGCTCCTGGGCGATCGCGCGGCCGGTGGACACCATGCCGTGGATCACCCGGTCCCCCACGGTGCCCGCCTGCCGCGTGGCGGCGTACAGCACGGCGCGCGGGCGCTGGCCCACCACCACGGGGATGGCCGCCATGGACGACAGCCCCTCGGCACTGACCACCTCGTCGAACTGGTGCGTGATGGACGGGGAGGTGACGTAGTCCTCCACGGTCAGCGGGCGGTCCCGCGCCATGGCCTCGCCCCCCAGCCCCTGGCCGACCGGCACCTTCTGCCCGGCCAGGACGCGGGTCCGGGCACCCCGCAGTTCGGAGATCTCCAGCCGCCCATCATGGACGACCCCGCCGAAGCACACGTCCGTCAGGGTCTCCTGGCGGACCTTGCGCAACCACGCCCTGATGAGCTCGCGATCATCGGGGCGAAGCAGTTCGACGGACGGGCTCAACACAGGCGGCTCTCCCCTCGTGCGTGATCCACGCCACTTTAGCAAAGGCCGGAAGCCACGGCCCGGGTTCCGGGCCGTGGCTTCCGCAGCAGGCTGGGCCTCAGGAGGCGTGGACCCGCTCCGCGTCCTCGGCGGCGAGGTCGGAGCCCCTCGTCTCCCGGAGCATGGCCAGGACCACCACGCTGATCACGGCGATGCCCGAGAGCATGAGGCCCACGGCCCCGCCCCCGAAGGCGGCCAGCAGGGTGGCAGCGGCCAGCGGCGGCAGCGCCCCGCCGAGGATGCCCGCCAGGCCGTAGGCCAGGCCTGCCCCGGTGTAGCGGTACTCGGTCTGGAACAGCTCGGGCAGGAAGGACCCGGCCGCGCCGAAGCTCAGCCCGGCCACGACCAGCGTCCCGATCACGCCGAGGGTGAAGAACAGGAAGCTGCCCCCCTCCTCGGTCAGCCCCGCGTTCAGCACCGGGAACATCACGAACGACCAGACCAGCCCGGCCACGCCGGCCACCAGCAGGGTGCCCCGGCGGCCGATCCGGTCGGAGAGGATGCCGGAGCCCACGGTGGCGATCGCGAAGAACACCGAGGTGATGACGCCGGCCAGCAGGACCTCGTTGCGCTCCAGCTTCAGCACGGAGGAGCCGTAGCTGGTGAGGAAGGAGGTCCCGATGTAGAAGAACGCGAAGAGGGAACTGAACGCGACCCCGCCCAGCACCATCTCCTTCCACTGCCGGCGCACGGAGGCCCAGATCGGCAGGGTGCGATGCTCCCGGGCCGCCGCCGGACGGCCCGCGGCGGCGGCCTCCTGGGCCCGCGCCCTGGCCTTGGCCTCCAGGAACACGGGGGTCTCCTCGAGGCTCAGCCGGATCCACAGGCCCACGATCACGAGCGCCGCGCTGAGCACGAACGGCACGCGCCACCCGAACTCCATGAAGGCCCCCGAGGAATCGCCGAGCGTGATGTTGGTGATGAGGAACGTGCTGCTGGCCAGCCCGAACGCGATCGCCGGGCCGAGCATGGGCAGGGAGGCGAAGTAGCCGCGCAGCTTCGGCGGCGCGTACTCGGCGGCCATCAGGGCGGCCCCCGCCCATTCACCGCCGACGGCGAAGCCCTGCAGGAAGCGCAGCGTCACCAGCAGGATGGGGGCGAGGACGGCGAACGAGCCCAGGGCCGCCGGCGTCGGCAGCAGGCCGATGAGCACGGTGGCCACGCCCATGATCAGCAGGGTGGCGACCAGGGCCTTCTTGCGGCCGATCCGGTCCCCGAAGTGCCCGAAGACGACCGCTCCCACCGGACGGGCGAAGAAGGCGACCGCGAAGGTGGCGAACGAGGCCACCAGGCCCCCGGCCTCGCCCAGCGCCCCGAAGAAGAGGGTGGGGAAGACGAGGGCGGCTGCGGTGCCGTAGATGAAGAAGTCGTAGTACTCGATGGTGGTGCCCACGGTGGTCGCGACGGCGACGCGTGCCATGGGCGGCTTCTTGACGGGCACGGCAGCCCGGGTCACCTGCTGCTGGTCACGGCTCATCAGGGTCATGGCCTCTCCTCGGTGCGAGACAGTGAATGTGATGCACGCCACACTAAGGAGCGGAAGGAGCGTCCGTTACCTCCCGAAGGAGGTAGCGCGTCCGGGGAACGACGACGGCCGGCCCCTCACGCTGTGAGGTGCCGGCCGCCGTCGGGACCGTCCGGGGCGATCCCCCGGACCGGCTCAGGACATCAGAGCTGGTGGCCGAGCTTGAAGCCCTTGGCCGCCTCGCCCGTCCAGGTGCCGTCTGCGTCACCCTCGCGGGTGTAGGAGAACCCGTCGGCGCCGATGGTGACCTCCATCTCGGAGTCGTCGGTGCGGGCCACGACCTCCTTCGGGTTCCCGTCCAGGTCGAGGACCAGCGAGGCGTTGGTGTACCAGGACGGGACGACCGGATTGCCCCAGAAGTCCCGGCGCTGGTTGTCGTGCACGTCCCAGGTGACCACCGGGTTGTCCGGGTCGCCGGTGTAGTAGTCCTGGGTGTAGATCTCGATCCGGTGGCCGTCCGGGTCCAGGATGTAGAGGTAGAAGGCGTTGGAGACGCCGTGGCGGCCGGGGCCCCGCTCGATCCGGTCGGAGATCCGCAGCGCGCCCATCTTGTCGCAGATCGCCAGGATGTTGTGCTTCTCGTGGGTGGAGAACGCCACGTGGTGCATGCGCGGGCCGTCGCCGCCGGTCATGGCGGTGTCGTGGACGGTCGGCTTGCGCCGCATCCACGCCGCGTACACGGTGCCGGCGTCGTCCTGGATGTCCTCGGTGACGCGGAAGCCCAGGTCCTGCATGAACTTGGTGGCCCGCGGCACGTCCGGGGTGACCTGGTTGAAGTGGTCCAGGCGCACCAGCGCCCCCGGGGTGTAGAGGTCGTAGCGCCAGGCCAGCCGCTCCACGTGCTCGACGTCGTGGAAGAACTCGTAGGGGAATCCCAGCGGGTCCTCCACGCGCACCGAGTCGCCGATGCCCTTGGTGAAGCCCTCCGGGCGGCGCTCCACCCGGCAGCCGAGTTCCTCGTAGAAGGCCACGGCCTTGTCCAGGTCCTCGGGGCTGCGCACGCGGTAGGAGAAGGCGGCGACGGCGGCCACCGGGCCCTTGCGCAGCACCAGGTTGTGGTGGATGAACTCCTCCAGCGAGCGCAGGTAGATGGTCTCCGCGTCCTCCTCGGTCACCGTCAGGCCCAGCACGTCCACGTAGAACTCGCGGGACTTGGCCAGGTCGGTGACCACCAGCTCCATGTAGGCGCAGCGCAGGATGTCCGGGGCGGGGGCCTGCGGGGTGGGGATCGGGTTGTCGGAGTGGATGGGGGCTTCCTGCGAGACGTAGAAGCCCGAGGACGTCAGCGTCCGGTCGTCGAGGTGGGTCATGGCTGTCCTTGTTTCTCGTGCGGGGGGTACGGGGATTCCGGCTAGGGGGAACTGCAGGAGGTGGGCGGCGGGCCGGTGGGCCCGCCGCCCACGGCACTCAGGCCTGGAGCTGCTCGGCGGCCTCCTCCTGGCGGCCGAAGACGGGGTTGTGGACCTCGCCGAGGTTGATGTGCACGGCCTGCTGGTCCGTGTAGAAGTCGATGGACCGGTAGCCGCCCTCGTGGCCCAGGCCGGAGGCCTTGACGCCGCCGAAGGGGGTGCGCAGGTCCCGGACGTTGTTGGAGTTGAGCCACACCATGCCGGCCTCCACGTCCTGGGCGAAGTTGTGGGCGCGCTTGAGGTCGTTCGTCCAGATGTAGGCGGCCAGGCCGTACTTGGTGTTGTTGGCCAGCTCCAGGGCCTCCTCGTCCGTGTCGAACGGGGTGATGGCCACGACCGGGCCGAAGATCTCCTCCTGGAAGATCCGCGCGTCGGGGGCGACGTCGGCGAACACCGTGGGCTGGATGAAGTTGCCTGAAGGGAACGCCTCCGGGCGGCCGCCGCCGGCGGTCAGCCGGGCCTCGGACTTGCCGATCTCCACGTAGGACATGACCTTCTCGAAGTGCTCCGGGTGCACCAGGGCGCCGACCTCGGTGGTCTCCTCGTGCGGCAGGCCGACCTTCACCCGCTGGGCCTGGGCCGAGTAGCGCTCCACGAACTCGTCGTAGATGCCGCGCTGGACCAGGATGCGCGAGCCGGCGGTGCAGCGCTCGCCGTTGAGGGAGAAGACGCCGAAGATGGTGGCGTCGATCGCGGCGTCCAGGTCGGCGTCCTCGAAGACGACGGCCGGGGACTTGCCGCCCAACTCCATGGACAGGCCCTTGAGGTACGGGGCGGCGTTGGCGAAGATGATCTGCCCGGTGCGGGACTCCCCCGTGAAGGAGATCAGCGGCACGTCCGGGTGCTTGACCAGGGAGTCCCCGGCGAAGCCCTCCTCGCCGTAGCCGTGGACGATGTTGAACACGCCGGTCGGGACCCCGGCCTCCTCGAAGATGCCCGGCCACAGGGAGGCGGACAGCGGGGTGAATTCGGCGGGCTTGAGCACCACGGTGTTGCCGGTGGCCAGGGCAGGCCCGAGCTTCCAGGACTCGAGCATGAACGGGGTGTTCCACGGGGTGATGAGCCCGGCCACGCCGATCGGCTTGCGATTGACGTAGTTGGCCTGGCGGCCGGGGACCTTGAAGGCGTCGTCGTGCTGGGCGACGATCAGGTCCGCGAAGAACCGGAAGTTCTCGGCGGCGCGGCGGGCCTGGCCCAGGGCCTGCTTGATCGGCAGGCCGGTGTCGAAGCACTCCATCTCCGCCAGGTCCTGGCCGCGGGACTCCACGATGTCCGCGACCTTGTGCAGGATCCGCGAGCGCTCGCGCGGCAGCATGGTCGGCCACGGCCCGTTCTCGAAGGCCTCCTTGGCGGCGGCGACGGCGGCGTCGATGTCCGCGACCTTGCCCGAGGCGGCCTTCAGGTAGGGCTCGTTGGTGACGGGGTTGAGCACGTCGAAGGTGTCGCCGTCGATCGAGTCGACGTGCTTGCCGTTGATGTAGTGCTGGATCTTCTCCGGCAGGTTCGCCGGGACGAACTCGGTGGTCGGGGTGGCCTGGGTGGTCATGGTGGGGTCCTCTCGGTGTGGCGGACGGACGGAAGTGGTGGGGTTCAGTGCTGGCCGGCGGGCGCCATGGTGTCCATGTACGCCGCCAGGGTGTTGGCGCGGTGCTGCCGGGCGGCGGCCTCGATCTCCTGGAACGGGGCGCCGGCGGCGATGAGGTCGAGCAGCTGGTCGTGCTCGGCCACGGACTCGGGTGCCCTGCCGGGCACGTGGGCGAAGGTGGAGGAGCGCAGGGCGGTCAGGCGGTTCCAGCCGCGGTGCACCAGGTCGAGGATGTGCGGGTTCTGGTGGTGCTCGAACAGGGTGGCGTGGAACTCCTTGTTCAGGGCGGTGAACTCCACCGGGTCGAAGTCGTCCAGCAGCGCGCGCATCCGGGCGTTGATCTCCCGGGCCCGCTGCAGCTCCTCGGCGGTGACCAGCGGGGCGCACTGGGCGGTGGAGAACCCCTCCACCAGCGCCAGCGTCTCCATCGTGTACTGGTACTCCACGGGATCGATCCCGACGACGGTCGCCCCGACGTTGCGCTCGTAGGAGACCAGGTCGTCGTGCTGGAGCCGACGGATCGCCTCGCGTACCGGCACCACGGACATGCCGAGCTCGTCGGCCAGCTGGGACAGCACCAGCCGGCTGCCCGGCGCGAAGCGGCCCTGCTGGATGCCCTCGAGCAGTGACTGGTACGCCCGGTCCGCCTTGGAGTGGCTCTCGGCCGGCGCGGCGGCGTCCCGGGCGGTGGCGGGCCCGGAGGCCCGCGCGGCGCCCGGCACGGCGCTCACGAGGTCTGCCCCGCATTCTGGGCGGCACGGTACTCGGCGTAGCGCTGCTTCCACTCGGCGTTCGGCGGGAACAGCCCGTCCACCGGATGGCCCTCCGCCACGCGGTCGAAGACCCAGGCGTCCTGGAGCTCCTGCTCGTAGGCCGCCTCGACGACCTCGTGCAGCAGGGCCGGCGGGACGATGACCACGCCGTCGTCGTCGCCGATGACGATGTCCCCGGACTGCACGGTGGTGCCGCCGCACGCGATGGTGCCGCCGACCTCCCACGGGACGTGGCGGCGCCCGAGCACGGCCGGGTGGGCGCCGTTGGAGTAGACCGGCAGGCCGACCTCGGCGACGGCCGCACTGTCCCGCACGCCGCCGTCGGTGATCACGGCGTTGGCTCCGCGCACCTTGGCGCGCAGGGCCAGCACGTCCCCGAGGGTGCCGGTGCCGGTCTCGCCGCGCGCCTCCATGACGACCACGTCGTCCGGCTCCACGGAGTCCATGGCCCGCTTCTGGGCGTTGAAGCCACCGCCGAAGGCCGTGAACAGGTCCTCGCGGTTGGGGACGTAGCGCAGGGTCTTGGCGTAGCCGAGGATGCGCTGGCCCGGGTGCATGGGACGGACGCCGTCGATCGTGGCGTTGTCGATGCCGCGCTTGCGCAGCTGGGCCGTGATGGTGGCCACCGCGGTGGCGTTGATCTTGGCCTTGAGCTCGTCCGTGAGCAGGGAGCGGTCGGCGGTGGGCATCGAGGGGACGTAGTGGTACCCGGCCCCCTGCGCCGGTGCCGCGCCCGCGCCGGCCGAGGCGCCGCCGTCGCCGGCCTCCGGGGCGACCGGGGGCAGCCCGGCGGCCTCGCGGGAGCCCCAGGCCTCCTCGCGCTGGGTGTCGTCCACCTTCGGGCCGTGACCGTAGGGCGCCATCGCGTGCTCCCCGGCCACCACGCGGGTAACCAGGCGGCCGCTGGAGGGGGCACCGGGGGCGGAGGGCGCGTCCACCTCGACCTCGACGACGTCGCCCGGCTGGGCCACGGAGGAGCCGGCCGGGGTGCCGGTGAGGATGACGTCCCCGGCCTCCAGGGTCATCAGCTGAGACAGGTCCGCCACGAGCTGGCCGAAGGGGAAGACGAGGCCCTCGGTGGTGTCGTCCTGCACGAGTTCGCCGTTGACCCAGGTGCGCACGCGCAGCGCGGCCGGGTCCACGTGCCCCGCGGGGATGACGTTCGGTCCCAGCGGGGTGAAGCCGTCACCGGACTTGTTCTTGATGTTCGAGCCCTTGTCCGCGTGGCGCAGGTCGTACAGGCCCCAGTCGTTGGCGGCGGTGATGCCGGAGACCTTGGACCAGCCCTCCTCCGGGGTGACCCGGCGGCAGTCCTGGCCGATGATGAGCGCGATCTCGCCCTCGTAGGCGAGCAGTTCGGTGCCGGCGGGGCGCTCGATGGCGTCTCCCGTGCGAGCGATGGAGCTGCCGGCCTTGAGGAAGTAGCCCGGGAACTGCGGCGAGCGCCCGCGCTGGGCGATGCGCGAGGGGTAGTTCAGGTGCAGGGCGATGACCTTGCCCGGGCGGTTCTCCCGCACTGTGAAGTCCACGGGCACCGGAGTGGCCGGGGTCTGGTGCTCTGGGGTGCCCTGCTGGCCAGGGTTGGCTGTCATTGCTGTCTCGCCTCCGCGATAGGTGTGATCTGAGTCGCTCTGCTCCAGATCGTATACGATCCAGTGCCTCGTGCGAACACCTCGGGGAGGAAGGCTCGTGGTCGGTCGGTGGGAATCAGCCCTTCACGGCGCCTGGGGAGGCACACTTGTCACCACTCAACGGCACCTCAAGGGAACGAAGGAGGCGGGGCAGCCCGGAGGCCCCCCGCGGGCGCAGGAGGGGCGCCCTACTCGCCGGCGGCCAGCTTGCCGCGCAGTCGCTCGCGCATCGCCGCGCTGGCCTGGTTGAGGCCGATGACCTCCACGGCCTTGCCGTAGCGCGCGTACTTGTCCGTGATCGCATCCAGGCTCGCCACGGTGGAGGCGTCCCAGACGTGTGAACCGGACAGGTCGATGACCACCCGCTCCGGGTCCCCGAGGTACTCGAACTGCGTGTAGAGGTCGTTCGAGGAGGCCCAGAACAGGGCGCCGTCCACCGTGTAGGTGGCGGTCGCACCGCCGTCGGGCGCCTCCTGCACCGACCGGTGCACGGTGACCACGTGGGCCACCCGGCGGGCGAAGAGCACCATGGCCGTCAGCACGCCCAGGCCCACGCCGATGGCCAGGTTGTCGGTCGCCACGGTCGCGATGACGGTGACGAGCATGACCGTGGTCTCGGACTTCGGCATGGCCCGCAGGGTGGACGGGCGGACGGAGTGCCACTCGAAGGTCGACCAGGCGACGAAGACCATCACGGCCACGAGCGCGGCCATCGGGACCTGACCGACCACGTCGCCCAGCGCGACGGACAGGACCATGAGCAGCACTCCCGCCGTGAAGGTGGAGATCCGGGTGCGCGCCCCGGAGGCCTTCACGTTGATCATGGTCTGGCCGATCATGGCGCAGCCGCCCATGCCCCCGAAGAGGCCGGCGAGGATGTTCGCCCCGCCCTGGCCCAGGGACTCGCGGGTCTTGTCCGAGCGGGTATCCGTGACGTCGTCCACCAGCTTGGCCGTCATGAGGGACTCGAGCAGCCCGACGACGGCCATGGCCAGTGCATAGGGCGCGATCACCTGCAGCGTCACCAAGGTGAAGGGCACGTCCGGGATGAGGAAGGCGGGCAACGCGTCCGGCAGATCGCCCTTGTCCCCCACGGTCGGCACGGACAGCTGGACGAGGACGGCCAACAGGGTCACCACGATGATGGACACCAGCGGGGCCGGCACGGCCGTGGTGAGCCGCGGGACGAGGAAGATGATGGCCAGCCCGATCGCCACCAGGACGTAGACCGGCCAGGGGACGCCGATCAGGTCCGGCAACTGGGAGACGAAGATGAGGATGGCCAGCGCATTGACGAATCCGGTCATCACGCTGCGGGGGATGAACCGCATCAGCTTCGCGACGCCCAGCAGACCGAGGATGACCTGGAACAGGCCCGCCAGGATGACGGTGGCGAACAGGTACTGCACTCCATGGCTGGCCACCACCGGCGCGACGACCAGGGCCGTGGCGGCGGTGGCGGCCGAGATCATCGCCGGGCGGCCGCCCAGGAAGGAGATGGCCACGGCCATGACCGAGGCGGCATAGAGGCCCACCTTGGGATCGACGCCGGCGATCAGCGAGAACGCGATGGCCTCCGGGATGAGGGCGAGCGCGACCACCAGCCCGGCGAGCACCTCGGTCTTCAGCCAGCCCGGGCGCCTCAGCGTCTTCACCACCGACATGCGCTCCTCGGTACTGACGCCGGAGGACTCCAGGACCAGGTTCTGCCGGACCTCAGGGTGATTCGGGTGCGTGGACATGGCGGGGCCTCGGTGCTTCAGGGGCGGGAATGACGCCCTCCACCCTATCCGGGCAGGACGACGTCCCTAGACTGGGGCCATGAGCGAGCAGCCCGAGAACGCCCCGGACCGGACCAACCCCGAGACCGGGCTGCCGGTGTCCGCGCCCCAGGCCGCGTGGCCGGAGCGGGTGGACACCGGCCCCCACCAGGTCAGTTACCGGATCACCGTGAACGCCCCCGCCGCGGAGCTGTGGGCGCTGCTGGCCAATCCCCACCGGCACCACGAGGTGGACGGCTCACAGTCGGTGCAGTTCACCAGGACCGGGCCCACCCGGCTGGCGGTGGGCGACGAGTTCACGGTCGCGATGCGCAAGTTCGGCGTGCCCTACACGATGAAGCTGGTGACCACCGCCGCCGACGAGGGCCGCCTGGTCGAGTGGCAGCACCCCGGTGGGCACCGCTGGCGCTGGCTGTTCGAGGACCAGGGCAACGGCAGCACCGTGGTCACCGAGACCTTCGACTACTCGTGGACCCGGCCGGCCGTGGCGCGGCTCTACGAGCTGAGCCGGCGCCCGGCCGACAACGCCAACGGCATCCGCTCGTCCCTGACCCGGCTGGCCGGCCGCTACCTGTAGGCGTGCAGGCCATGCAGCCCCCGATGGACCCGTCCCTCCTCCACGTCACGTCCGACGACGGCACCCGCCTTGCGGTCCAGCTCCTGGGTGCGGGATCCGGCCCGCCGCTCATCGTCCTGCCGGGTGGGCCGTGCCGTTCGCCGGAATACCTCGAGGACCTGGCCGGGCTGTCCGAGGTGCGGCCCCTGGCGGTCCTGCACCCGCGCGGGACCCCGGCCACCGGCACGCTGTCCCGCGGGTGGTGGACCGACGCCGCGGACGTGGTGGCCGTCATCGATGCCCTCGGACTGGCGCAGGCCGACCTGCTCGCCCACTCCGCGGGAACCCAGCTCGCCCTGGCCACGGCCGTCCAGCACCCGGACCGCGTGCGCACCCTGGCGCTCGTCACCCCCGCGGCAGCCTGGCTGACCGGGACCGAACACGACGGCGCGGCGATCGCCGCACGCCGCCAGGAGCCGGTGATCGCAGAGGCCCTGGCATCGATGGCCGGTCCGGAGCCCGACGACGAGCCCCAGTTCCAGGCGGCCTCGCCGATCCAGCGACCCGCCGGGTATGCCCGATGGACCCGGCGGGAGCAGGAGCATTCACCCCTCGGGTCGACGTCCCGAGCGGCCCAGCACGCCTGGTACGCGCACACCCCGGATGACGCCGTGGACCGGATCCGGCAGGCTGGCGTGCCTCCGACACTCGTCATCGGCGGGACGGAGGACATCCTGGTCGGCGATGCCCCGGTCCGTGCCCTGGCCCGCGTGCTGGGCGCCCGGCTGGAGATGATCGACGACTGCGGGCACTATCCCTGGGTGGAGCAGCCCGGGGCCTTCCGCCGGCTCGTGGACCCCTGGGTGGCGGACGCCCGAGAGACCTCGGAGACCGCCCGAGGGGACTGACCGTACGGCGCGCCACGCACCGCCCCCGCCGGCTGGCCCCCGGGCGGACGACCGAACCCCCGAGCGGACGGCCGACCTCAGGGCGGACGGCCGGATCCCCTGAGCAGGCGGCCGGCCCCTCCCGGGCAGCCCAGCGGCGCCCGCCGGGGAGGCGGGCGCCGGCGTCGGGAAGGAGCACCTGTTTAGAAGAAGCCCTGCTTGCCCTCCGCGTAGGAGACCAGCAGGTTCTTCGTCTGCTGATAGTGGTCCAGCATCATCCGGTGGTTCTCGCGGCCGAAACCGGAGGACTTGTAGCCGCCGAACGCCGCGTGGGCCGGGTAGGCGTGGTAGTTGTTCACCCACACCCGGCCGGCCTGGATGGCCCGGCCGGCCCGGTAGGCGATGTTGCCGTTGCGGGACCACACGCCGGCGCCGAGGCCGTAGAGGGTGTCATTGGAGATGGCCATGGCGTCGTCGAAGTCGCTGAACGTGGTCACCGAGACCACGGGCCCGAAGATCTCCTCCTGGAAGATCCGCATCCGGTTGTGGCCTCGGAAGATGGTGGGCTGGACGTAGTACCCGCCGGCCAGGTCGCCGTCGAGCTCGGCCCGGGCCCCGCCGGCGAGCACCTCGGCACCCTCCTGGCGCCCGATGTCCAGGTAGGAGGTGATCTTCTCCAGCTGGTCGTTGGACGCCTGGGCCCCCATCATCGTGTTGATATCCAGCGGGTTGCCCTGCTTGACCTGCCGGGTGCGCTCCACCACGGCCTCCAGGAACCGGTCCGCGATCG
The DNA here is from genome assembly GCA_029961105.1 of Micrococcus sp. Taxonomy (GTDB): domain Bacteria; phylum Actinomycetota; class Actinomycetes; order Actinomycetales; family Micrococcaceae; genus Citricoccus. The sequence continues at coordinate 359,184 of JASBVO010000002.1, forward strand.
ACTCCTGCACAAGGGCCCGGGACGGGCACGTGCAGACCTCGCCCTGGTTGAGGGCGAACATGGTGAACCCCTCCTGGGCCTTGTCCCAGTAGGCGTCCTCGGCGGCCATCACGTCCTCGAAGAACACGTTCGGGGACTTGCCGCCCAGCTCGAGCGTCACCGGGATCAGGTTCTCGGAGGCGTACTGCATGATGAGCCGGCCGGTGGTGGTCTCGCCCGTGAAGGCGATCTTGCGAATGCGCTTGTTGGCGGCCAGCGGCTTGCCGGCCTCCAGCCCGAAGCCATTGACGATGTTCCACACGCCCGCGGGCAGCAGGTCACCGATGAGTTCGGCGAGCACGAGGATCGAGGCCGGGGTCTGCTCCGCCGGCTTCATCACGATCGCGTTGCCGGCGGCCAGGGCAGGCGCCAGCTTCCAGGTGGCCATGAGGATCGGGAAGTTCCACGGGATGATCTGGCCGACCACGCCGAGCGGCTCGTGGTAGTGGTAGGCCACCGTGTCCGGATCCAGTTGGGACAGGGATCCCTCCTGGGCGCGGATGGCGCCGGCGAAGTACCGGAAGTGGTCGATCGCCAGCGGCAGGTCGGCGTTGAGCGTCTCCCGGATGGCCTTGCCGTTGTCCCAGGTCTCGGCCACCGCCAGCATCTCGAGGTTCTCCTCCATGCGGTCGGCGATCCGGTTGAGGATCACCGCCCGGTCCGCCGGGGACGTGGCGCCCCAGGCCGGCGCCGCAGCATGGGCGGCGTCGAGCGCGGCCTCGATGTCCTCCGCCGTCCCGCGGCCGACCTCGGTGAACACCTGGCCGGTGACCGGCGTCGGGTTCTGGAAGTACTGGCCCTTGACCGGCGGGACCCATTCGCCCCCGATGTAGTGCTCGTAGCGGGGCCTGAAGGAGACCTTGTCGACGACGCGTGAAAGATGACCCCTTAGCGGCGGGTGAATCTTGACCCC
>JASBVO010000020.1 GCA_029961105.1 Micrococcus sp.
ACCCCGTGGCCGGCCCCGGTGCCACCGGCGTCCGGCCCGGGCCCCCCTCGGCTCCGACGCCGGCGTCCGGTGCGCCGGTGACCGCCACTCCGGAGGCCGCGGACACCGGTCGACGGCCGGGATTCGTCCGGCGCGTGCTGACCACCCGGCGGCTGCCGGGCGCCCGCCCCCGGCCGCGGTTCGAGTTCCGCCCGCCGGAGCCGGAGCCCGCTGACGCGGCACCGATCGCCGAGGAGAACCGGGTCGGCCTGATCAGCTCCGCCCACCCCGTCCAGACCGGGTTCCTGCTGACCGTGGGCGTCGGGCTGGCGCTGCTGGTCTTCGGCATCCTCTCGGCCAACACCCAGCTGCTCGTGTGGATCGGAGCGGCCCTGTTCATCGCGCTGGGCCTGGACCCGATCGTGCGGCGCATCGAGGGCTGGGGCGCCCCGCGCGGTGTCGGGGTCGCCGCTGCAGTGCTGCTGCTGGCCGCCATCCTCTCGGCCTTCTTCGCCCTGCTCATCCCCACCGTGGTGGAACAGACCGCGGCGTTCGTCAGCGACCTGCCGAACATGGTCTCGGATTTCCTGGAGTCCCAGTTCTTCCACGACCTGGACTCCCAGTTCGGCATCCGCGAGATCGCCGTGGCGGAGATGGACAAGTTCGTCGCGGACTCCGCCAACTTCACCACGATCTTCGGCGGGCTCTTCGGCGTGGGCAGCGCGATCGTCAACACGGGCTTCGCGGTGCTGATCGTGCTGGTGCTGACGCTGTACTTCCTCGTGTCCCTGCCGTCCATGAAGTTCTGGGCCTACCGCCTGGCCCCCCGCTCCCGCCGGCACCGCGTGGAGTACCTGGGCGAGGAGATCACCTCCTCGGTGGGCTTCTACGTCATGGGCCAGTCGGTGGTGGCCGTCATGAACGGACTCGTCGCCTTCATCGCGATCTCCATCGCCGGCATCCCCTTCGGCGCCCTGCTGGCGTTCTTCGCCGGGCTGATGGCCTTCATCCCCCTGGTCGGCGCCCTGACCGGCGGGACCATCATCACCCTCGTGGCGCTGACCGGCGGGTGGCAGCAGGCGCTGGTCTTCGCTGCCATCTACTTCATCTACCTGCAGGTCGAGGCCTACTTCGTCTCCCCGCGGGTGATGAGCAAGGCCGTGGCCGTGCCCGGTTCCGTCGCCGTCATCGCGGTGATCGCGGGTGCGGCACTGCTGGGCGTGCTGGGGGCACTCATGGCCATCCCCCTGGCCGCGGGCGTGATGCTGGTGGTCAAGGAGGTCCTGCTCCCCCGGCAGGACCGGCTCTAGGGCTCCGGCTCAGCCGGCCACCACCGGCCCGTCCCACGTGGCCGGCAGCCGGACCGCCCGGCCCAGCGCCGTGGACGCCACCTCGTCCAGCGCCCGGCGGGTGTAGGTCCGGCCCACCCACAGGTGCCGGGCGCCGTCCACGCCGACCACCTCGGCCTGTGGCACCCGGGCGAACCGCCGCACGGCCTCGGCCGGCCGCAGCGTGTCGTCCAGCCCGGGCACGAGCACCCGCAGGGGTCGCCCGTCGGCCGCCCAGCGGTCCAGGTCGGCATCGGTGGAGCGCCGCAGTGGCGGCGAGAGCAGGATGCCGCCGACGGCCAGCTGCGCGTGGGGCACCACGGTGCCGTGCTGGAGCACCAGTTCGGTGCCGAAGGACCAGCCCAGCAGCCACGGGTCCGGCAGCGCGCGTTCGGCCACGAACGCCAGGGCAGCGGCCACGTCGTGCCGCTCGGAGACGCCGTCGCCGAACTCCCCCTCCGAGCAGCCGCGCGCCGAGCAGGTGCCGCGCGTGTTGAACCGCAGCACGGCCACCCCCGCCGTCGCCGGCAGCCACTGGGCCGCCTTGAGGTACAGGTGGAAGTCCATGTGCCCGCCCACCGTGGGCAGCGGGTGGAAGGTCACCAGGGTGGCCGCCGGGGCGCCGTCCACGGGCAGGGCCAGTTCGCCGACCAGGTCCAGGCCGTCCCCGGTGCGCAGCACGATGCGTTCGCGCACGGCGGGCAGCACGGTCCGCGGATGGATCGGCTCCGGCCCCTCGGTGCGCCGGTAGTCCTCGTGCACGGGCCCGGGCGGCAACGGCACGGCCGGGGCGTCCGGGGCACCGCGCATCGAGCGGCCCTCCCGCGGTCCCATCAGTACCGGCCGTCCTGCCGACGGGTGCTCCAGCACTTGGGGTGCCAGTGCCGCCGGTCCGCCCCGGCGGCCTCGTCCCCGAGGATCGAGTCACTGCGCCAGGCCACCAGGTGGGCCATCCCCGGCGGGATGGTGCGGCCACAGCCCGGGCAGGTGTAGTCCTTCACCGCGCGCCAGGCGGGGATCCTGCGCACGTGCCAGCCGCCGTCGGGTCCGGTCTCGTGCCGGTAGCCGGGGTCCAGGCCCAGCAGGCGGTCCAGTTCGTCCGGCCCCCCGGGACCCGCGTCCGACGCCGGCCCCGCTCCCCGGCGACGGCTGGTGCCGCCGGCGGCCGGGCGGCCGGAGGCGGTACCGGGGCGGCGGCGGGGGCGGTTGGATCGTGGCACCCACTCATGGTGTCACAGGACAGTAGACTGCCCCGTGTGCGTTTGGTGATTGCCCGGTGTTCCGTCAACTACGAGGGGCGCCTGCGTGCCCACCTGCCGCAGGCCACCCGCCTGCTGATGATCAAGGCGGACGGGTCCGTCCTGGTCCACTCCGACGGTGGGTCCTACAAGCCCCTGAACTGGATGAGCCCCCCGGCGACCCTGCGGGTGGCCCCAGCCTCGGAGGAACTCGCCGAGGAGGGCGTGAGCGAGGTCTGGACCGTGCAGTCCACCAAGGCCGATGACCGCCTGGTCGTGCACCTCTTCGAGGTCCTGCACGACTCCTCGCACGAGCTGGGCGTGGACCCCGGCCTGGTCAAGGACGGCGTCGAGGCGGACCTGCAGCGGCTGCTGGCCGAACAGATCGAGTTGCTCGGACAGGGCCATTCGCTGGTGCGCCGGGAGCACATGACGGCCATCGGTCCCGTGGACATCCTGGCCCGCGATCCCGAGGGCGGCACCGTCGCCGTGGAACTCAAGCGCCGCGGTGACATCGACGGGGTCGAGCAGCTCACCCGGTACCTGGAACTGATGAACCGGGACCCGCTACTGGCTCCCGTCCGGGGCGTCTTCGCCGCCCAGCAGATCCGGCCCCAGGCCCGCACCCTGGCCGAGGACCGTGGCATCCGCTGCCTCACCCTGGACTACGACGCCATGCGTGGCGTGGACGATGCCGAGTCCCGGCTCTTCTGAGCCCGTCCCGCGTCCGCACGCCCCCGGACGCCTCGTCACCCCCGGGCTCGTCGACCAGCACTGCCACGGCTACGACGGCACCGACTTCGCCACCGCGGAGCCGGAGGCCGTGAGTGCCGCGCTGGCCCGGCTGGCGGCCCGCGGCGTGACCCGGGTGGTGGCCTCCGTCCCCACCATGCCGGCGCCCGGCATGCTGGCCGCGGTGCGGCGCCTCACCCCGATGGTGCGTACCGGCGAGCTGGCCGGGATCCACCTGGAGGGCCCGTTCCTCTCCCGGGCCCGCTGCGGGGCGCATCCGGCGGCAGACGTCCTGGCTCCGGGATCAACCACGGCCCGGGACCTCGTGCGGTCACTGCTCGAGGCGGGGGCGGAGGGCTCCACCGACGCCGGCGTCCACGGCGGCAACGCGATCACCGCCATGACCTACGCTCCCGAGCTCGAGGGAGCCGCCGCGCTGGAGGCGGACCTGCTGGCCGCGGGCGTCTGCCCGTCCCCCGGACACACGGACGCCACGGCGGCGCAGTTCGACGCCGCCCTGGACCGCCTGGCCGGGGCCCCCGGGCCGCCGGCGCTCACCCACCTGTTCAACGCCATGGCCGGGTTCCACCACCGCCGCCCGGGCCCGCTGCCCGGTGCCCTGCGTGCCGCGGCGGACGGCCGGCTCCGGCTCGAGCTCATCGCCGACGGCCGGCACGTGGCCCCGGCCGTGGTCCGGGACGTCATCGCCCTGGTCCCCCGCTCGGTCTGCGTGGTCTCCGACGCCTCGTCCGCCACGGGCGCCGCGCCGGGCCGCTACCGGCTCGGCAGCGTGGACATCGAGTCATCGCCGGGGTTCGCGCCGACACTGGCGGACTCGGACACCCTGGCCTCCGGGGCGGTCACCCTGGACCAGGCCCTGCGCCTGCTCATGGAGTGGGGCGTGGCCACGGACGCCGCCGTGCGGGCGGTGACCACCACCCCGGCCCGCGGCCTGCCGCCCCATCGCCGCGACTCCGGCTGGGTCGTGTGGGACGCGCCCGGGACCCCGGCCGACGTCGTGCCTCCCGCCCGGCTGCCCGCGCACCGGCGCCCTTAACGACTCCAGCGCACCGCCGTCAGGCGATGCGCTGGAGGTGGGGTGCTCTGGACCGGTTCAGTGGGTCCGGCGGCGCGGGGCCCGATGCCCCCGGCTCGGCCGGGGCCGCCGTGCGGGCAGCTCCCGCCACGTGCCGAAGCCGACCGCGGGACCGGCCTCGATCCACGCCGACAGCCCCGAGCAGGCGTCGGAGTCGATGTCCAGGTCGATCGGTGATGGCCCGCCATCCACGCGCACCACCACCGAACCGTCCTGCCGGCCGCGGTCCCCGCGACGCAACCGCAACTGGTGGCGGGGCGCCTTCCATCGGGGCCGGGGATCGATCGACCAGACCGTCATCAGGTCCAGGCCCGCCTCGTCATACCGGCCGATGACCAGCGTGCCGGCGCGGTCCTGGCCGGCCTGACGGGCCCGGGCCGTGAACGTCCCGGGCGTGCGCACCAGCGTGCGCCAGCGCCACCACACCATGAAGGCGACCACCAGCACCGCGGCGGCGACCGCCGCGACCAGCGCGGACCACCCGGGGCTCACGTCAGGCTGCGCCCTGTCCGGCCGCGCCGCCGTCCAGCGTGGCCGCGCCGGCGACGATGACCACGCGGTCATTGTCCACCGAGAAGAACCCGCCTTCGGCATGGGCCGTGATGGTCTGGCCGCCGGCCTGCTGCACGACGACGTCGCCGTCCCCGAGCACCGCCAGGAGCGGGGTGTGTCCGGGCAGGATGCCGATCTCGCCGTCGATGGTCCGGGCGCTGACCGACTGGGCCGGCCCGGACCACACGAAGTGGTCCTCCGCCACGATCTCCACCTCGAGCTCGTGCCTGTCAGCCATGATCAGTTCTCCGACTGGATCTTGGCCCAGTTGCGCTCGACGTCGTCCAGGCCGCCGACGTTGTAGAACGCCTGCTCGGCCACGTGGTCGAGGTCACCGTTGGCGATGGCGTTGAAGCCCTCGATGGTGTCCTTGATCGGGACGGTGGAGCCCTCCACGCCGGTGAACTGCTTGGCGGTGTAGGTGTTCTGGGACAGGAACTGCTCGATGCGACGGGCACGGGAGACGACGATCTTGTCCTCTTCCGAGAGCTCGTCGACGCCGAGGATCGCGATGATGTCCTGCAGCTCCTTGTTCTTCTGCAGGATCTGCTTGACGCGGGTCGCGGCGTCGTAGTGCTCCTGGCCCACGTACTGCGGGTCGAGGATGCGCGAGGTCGAGGCCAGCGGGTCCACGGCCGGGTACAGGCCACGGGAGGCCAGCGAACGGGTCAGGTTCGTGGTCGCGTCCAGGTGGGCGAACACGTTGGCCGGGGCCGGGTCGGTGTAGTCGTCCGCGGGGACGTAGACGGCCTGCATCGAGGTGATGGAGTGACCGCGCGTGGAGGTGATGCGCTCCTGCAGCACGCCCATCTCATCAGCGAGGTTCGGCTGGTAGCCCACGGCGGAGGGCATACGGCCCAGCAGCGTGGAGACCTCGGAGCCGGCCTGGGAGAAACGGAAGATGTTGTCGATGAACAGCAGCACGTCCTGGTTCATCTCGTCGCGGAAGTACTCGGCCATGGTCAGACCGGTCAGGGCGACGCGCAGGCGGGTTCCCGGCGGCTCGTCCATCTGGCCGAACACGAGGGCGGTGTCCTTCAGGACGTCTGCCTCCGCCATCTCGACCCAGAGGTCGTTGCCCTCACGGGTCCGCTCGCCGACGCCGGCGAACACCGAGGTGCCGCCGAAGTTGCGGGCCACACGGGTGATCATCTCCTGGATGAGCACGGTCTTGCCCACGCCCGCGCCGCCGAACAGGCCGATCTTGCCGCCCTTGATGTACGGGGTCAGCAGGTCGATGACCTTGATGCCGGTCTCCAGCATCTCGGTGGACCCCTCGAGGGCCGCGAAGTTCGGGGCCGGACGGTGGATGGACCAGCGCTCGCGCACGTCCAGCTCAGAGGTCGGCACGTCCAGGGCCTCACCCAGCACGTTGAAGATGTGGCCCTTGACGACCTCGCCGACCGGCACCGTGATGGGCGCGCCGGTGTCGACGACGGAGGCGCCGCGGACCAGTCCGTCGGTGGACTGCAGGGAGATGGCGCGGACCAGGTTGTCGCCCAGGTGCTGCGCGGTCTCGAAGGTGACGGTGCGGGTCTCGCCGTTGAGGGTGATCTCGGCGGTCAGGGCGTTGTACACGCCCGGCATGGCGTCCCCGGGGAATTCGGCGTCGATCACCGGCCCGATCACGCGGGCGATGCGACCGATGGCGCCGCCGGTTGCGGTACCGGTGCCCTGTTCGTTCGTGGTGGCAGTCATCTCTCTCACTTCTTTGGTGTGGATGGCGGTTGCAGTGGTGCCGTTCGGCCAGGGGTCAGGACGCGTTGAGGGCGTCCGCACCGGCGATCAGCTCGGTGAGTTCCTGGGTGATCTCGGCCTGGCGGGCGTTGTTCATCTTCAGCGTGTACTCGCGGACCAGTTCCTTGGCGTTGTCACCGGCGGACTTCATGGCCCGCTGGCGGCTGGCCAGTTCCGAGGCGGACGCCTGGAGCATCGCCGAGAAGACACGGGACTCGATGTACTTCGGCAGCAGGGCGTCCAGGACCTCCTCCGGTGCCGGCTCGTACTCGTAGAGCGGGAGCAGTTCCGTGTCCTCGGTGACCTCCTCCTCCACCACCTCGAGGGGCAGCAGCCGGACGACGGTCGGCACCTGGGTGACGAGGGAGCGGAACTCGGTGTAGACCACGTGGATCTCGTCCACGCCGCCCTCGGCGGTGTCCTGCAGGAACGAGTCGACCAGCACCTGGCCGATCTCCTGGGCCCGGGCGAACTTCGGGCTGTCCGTGTCCCCGCCCCAGAACTGCTGGTACGGGCGGTCGCGGAAGTCGAAGTACCCCTGGGCCTTGCGGCCGACCAGGTAGATGTCGGTCTCCTTGCCCTCGGAATGCAGCTTCTCCAGCAGTTCCTCGGCGTGGCGGAGGATGTTCGCCGAGTAGGCGCCGGCCATGCCGCGGTCCGAGGACAGGACCAGAACGGCCGAACGCTTCGGGTTCTCGACCTCGGAGGTCAGCACGTGCTCGATGTCCTGCTGCGATGACACGGCGGACACGGCGCGGGTGATCGCGTTGGCGTACGGCAGCGACGCGGCCACGCGTTCACGGGCCTTGCCGATACGGGACGTGGCGATCAGCTCCATCGCCTTGAAGATCTTCTGCATCGACTGCGTCGAGGCGATCTTCTGGCGGTAGACCCGGATCTGGGCTCCCATGGTTGTCCTTTCCTTCGTTCCCGCCGGCCGGTGCCCGCCGTTTCTGGCGGGCACCGGCCGATGGTCACGGTCAGCGCTTCTGCTTGACGATCTTTTCCTGGGTGACCGCGTCGGCCGCCAGCGGATCGTGCTCCTCGTGCCCGGCGGCCACGAGCTTGTTGTCGCCCTCGCCGAAGAAGCCCCTCTTGAAGGCCTCGACCTCGGCCTTGAGGGTCTCCAGGGCGGAGTCCTCGAGCTTGCCGGTCTCCCGGATGGAACCCAGGACCAGGTTCTTGTGCCGCAGGTGGTCCAGGAACTCGCGCTCGAAGCGCAGCACGTCCTCGACCGGGACCTCGTCCAGGTGTCCGTTGGCACCGGTCCAGATGGACACGACCTGCTCCTCCACCGGGTACGGGCTGTACTGCGGCTGCTTCAGCAGCTCGGTCAGGCGCTCACCGCGCTGCAGCTGGCGCCGGGTGGCCGGGTCCAGGTCGGAGGCGAACATGGCGAAGGCCTGCTGGTCGCGGTACTGCGCCAGGTCCAGCTTCAGGGTGCCGGAGACCTTCTTCATGGCCTTGATCTGCGCGGCGCCACCGACGCGGGACACCGAGATGCCCACGTCCACGGCGGGACGCTGGTTGGCGTTGAACAGGTCCGACTGCAGGAAGATCTGGCCGTCGGTGATGGAGATGACGTTGGTCGGGATGTAGGCCGAGACGTCGTTGGCCTTGGTCTCCACGATCGGCAGGCCGGTCATCGAGCCGCCGCCCATCTCGTCGGAGAGCTTGGCACAACGCTCCAGCAGCCGGGAGTGCAGGTAGAACACGTCGCCCGGGTAGGCCTCGCGTCCCGGCGGGCGGCGCAGCAGCAGGGAGACCGCACGGTAGGCCTCGGCCTGCTTCGACAGGTCGTCGAAGATGATGAGCACGTGCTTGCCGCCGTACATCCAGTGCTGGCCGATGGCCGATCCGGCGTAGGGGGCCAGGTACTTGAAGCCCGCCGGGTCGGAGGCAGGGGACGCCACGATGGTGGTGTACTCCAGCGCGCCGTTCTCCGCCAGGGTGTGGCGGACGGCGGCGATGGTCGACGCCTTCTGGCCGACGGCGACGTAGATGCAGCGCACCTGCTTCGTCGGGTCGCCGGACTCCCAGTTGGCCTTCTGGTTCAGGATCGTGTCGATGCCGATGGCGGTCTTGCCGGTCTGGCGGTCACCGATGATCAGCTGGCGCTGGCCGCGGCCGATCGGGATCATTGCGTCGATGGACTTCATGCCCGTCTGCAGCGGCTCCTCGACGGACTTGCGCTGGGTCACGCCCGGCGCCTGCAGCTCCATGGCGCGGCGGCCCTCGGCCTGGATCGGGCCCAGGTCATCGATCGGGGCGCCCAGCGGGTCCACGACGCGGCCGAGGAAGGCGTCACCCACCGGCACGGAGAGGACCTCGCCGGTGCGCTGCACCTCCTGGCCCTCCTCGATGCCCTGGAAGTCGCCGAGCACGACGACGCCGATCTCACGGGTGTCCAGGTTCTGGGCCAGGCCCAGCGTGCCGTCCTCGAAGCGAAGCAGCTCGTTGGCCATGGCGGAGGGCAGTCCCTCCACACGGGCGATGCCGTCCGCGGCGGAGACGACGTGGCCGACCTCCACACGTTCGGTGCCGGCCGGTTCGTAGGATGCCGCGAACTCATTCAGGGCATTGCGAACATCGTCAGCGTTGATGGTCAAGTCGGCCATCTGCGTTCCCTGCTCTCTAACGTTGGTGATCATCGAGATGACGATGACCGAAGGTGTCTGGGTGGATTCGTCGTACCGGCGTCAGCCGGCCAGCTGGCGCTGGAGGTCATGGAGCCGGGTCTGGACGGACGAGTCGACGACGTCGTCGCCCACCTGCACCCGGATGCCACCGACCAGTTCGGGATCGACGGCCACGTCCAGCTTCAGGTCGCGGCCGAAGAGGCGCTTGAGCCCCGCCGCCAGGCGGTCCTGCTGCCCGGGTGCGAGCGGACGGGCGACGGTGATCTCGGCGATCCACGTCCTCTGGCGCTCCGCCACGGTGTCCACGAAATCCCGGATCAGGTCCACGGGCTTGTGGCCGCGCGGGTTCTGCACGGCCTGGCGTACCAGGACCCGTGCCTCCTGGGAGGCACCGCCCAGCAGTCGCTCGGCCAGGGTGCCCCGGGCCGCGGCGGGGGCCTGCGGATCCGTCAGTGCACGCTGGAGATCATGGGACTCCCCGACCGCACGGTTGAAGGACAGCAGCTCGTCGGAGAGCCGTTCCAGTCCGCCGAGGCCGTTGCGCTCGGCCGCCGCGGCCACCGCGGTGGTGGCCAGCTGCTCGAGCGCGTCGCCGAAGTCCCGGTCACGGGACCACCGGCGCCCGGCGAGGTCGGTGAGGACCGCGGAGCCCGCCTCGGAGACCTTCCCGCCGAACAGGGACCGGATCACGCCAGCGCGTCGCTCCGCCGTCCACGAGGGATCGGTCAGGGCCCGGCGCAGGGGCGCGCTCGAGTCCACCGTCTCCAGGGCGGAGAAGAGCTCGGTGGCCAGCGGCAGTCCGCCGGAGGTCAGGACGTGGTCCAGGTCCCGGCGGGCCGCCGTCAGTGAGTCGGAAGATGCACCTGCCATTACTCAGCCGCACCTGCTGCCGTGGAGCCATGGAACCCATGGCCCACGGCCTCGCTGCGGTCGAGGTCCTCGAGGAACCGGTCCACGACCCGCTGCGACCGGGCGTCGTCCTCGAGGGACTCGCCGACGATGCGGCCGGCCAGGGTGGTGGCCAGGGCGCCGACGTCGTTGCGCAGCGAGGCCTCGGCCTGCACGCGCTCCGCGGCGATCTGCGCGTGGGCCTGCTCGACGATGCGGGCCGCCTCCGACGAGGCCTTCTGCCGGGCGTCGGCCAGGATCTGGGCCCCCTCGGCACGCGCTTCCTCGCGGATGCGGTTCGCCTCGGCGTAGCCTTCCTGCTGCTGCTGCTCGTAGTCCGCCTTGAGGGCGTTGGCCTCCGCCTGGGCCTTCTCGGCCTTCTCGAGGCCGCCCTCGATGGCAGCGTACCGGTCCTGATAGGCCTTCTCGAGGGCCGGTGCGATGTACTTGATCACGAGGAACATCAGCACGGCGAAGCCGACAGCGGTGACCAGCACCTCCCACCAGTTGGGAATCAGCGGGTTGGCGCTGTGCCCCTCCTCGGCTGCGGCGAGGATCAGTTCAGACCTGATCATGGTTCAACCATCCTTTGGTGGAATTTCCTGTCATGGGCGGCCGGCCTGCCGGCCGGTGATGGCAGGAGGGATCAGACTCCGACGACGAAGGCGAAGACCAGGCCCAGGATGGCGAGGGCTTCGGCCAGGGCGAAGCCGAGCAGGGCGATCGGCTGCAGGATGCGCTGAGCTTCCGGCTGACGGGCGACGCCGTTGATGTAGGCGGCGAAGATCAGGCCCACGCCGATCGCGGAGCCGATGGCGGCCAGGCCGTAGCCGATCATGTTCAGAGAACCGTGCAGTTCCATTGTGTTCCTTTCAAGATGCCAGTCGGCAGGTTGTGCGGGGATCCCCGGCGTGGGTCCGGCGGTTGCCGGTACCGGGAAGTCTTGCGGTGGCGGACCTCAGGGCCCGCCGATCCGTTCCCGTGCTCGCCCCGGCTGCGTACCGGCGCGGGCTCGGGCCCGGAAGGTCAGTGGTCGTTGGCGGCGATGGCGCCCTGGATGTAGATCGCGGTCAGCAGGGTGAAGACGAAGGCCTGCAGGAACATGATCAGCAGTTCCAGGAAGTACATGGCCACCGAGCCGAGGATGACCAGCACACCAGTGCCCTGCAGGGCGAGGTTGCCCGTCTCCATGATGAGGAACTGCGCGCCGGAACCGGCCAGCATCACGATCATGTGCCCGGAGAGCATGGTGGCCATCAGACGCAGGGAGTGGGTCAGCGGCCGGACGATGAAGTTGGAGATGATCTCCAGCGGCACGAGCAGCGGCAGGATCCAGCCGGGCACGCCGCTGGGGACGACGGCGAGCTTGAAGTACTTCGGGCCGTTGCGGCGGACGCCGACGCCGATCCAGATGACGTAGACGATCAGGGCCATGGCGTAGGCCGAACCGGCGTGCGAGAAGCTCGGCAGCTGCAGGAACGGGATGGCGCCGAAGAGGTTGTTCAGCAGCACGAAGAAGAAGATGCCGAACAGCAGCGGCACCCAGGCCTTGAACTCCCGCTCGCCGATGATGTCCCGGCCGATGCCGTTGCGCACGAAGGCGTAGCCGGACTCGGCCAGCCACTGGACCTTGCCGGGCTTGAGCTGCGCATTGCGCATGGCCAGCATGAAGAAGGCAGCGATGAGGATGACCGAGAGGATGATCATCAGCATCTGCTTGCCGAAGCCCGTGCCGTACTCGGCCATCCACGGGAGGATGTCCGGAAGGTGGGTCTGGTCGATCGTGGGAGGAGCGAATCCACCCTGATCGGTGGAGCTGGCGAGCACGATCGGTAGCACGCTGATCCTCTCTGCAATGTCCGTCAGCGGAACGCGGTCGTGGGCGTTCCCTCCACGCGGTCAGGGGCGGCGACACGGCTCAGCCCGGACCGTCGTTATTGATCGTTGATGAGCCTACCAAACCGGGCACGGTGCTCATGACCAGATCGCCGGTTTCGGGGCGCTTTTCCGGCCTCAGGACGTTTTATTTCTACGTTGTGTCGAAGTCCGGCGGGGATCCGGCCGCCGGCGGGGCCGCCCGAGGGCCGTCGTCGGACGCCGGGGTGCCGCCTGACCGGCTCAGTCGTCGTAGATCTGCTGCCGGGTACGGGCGAAGACGAGCACCTCGGTGGCCTGCCAGGCGAGGATGGCCAGCAGCGCGCCCACCCCGGCGGGGAGCGGCTGGAGCCAGCCCGGGACGGGCACCACCGTGAGCAGCACCGCCATCAGCACGAGCTTCACCACGAACCCGAACAGGGCGATGAAGATCGCCTGGTCCCGCCAGCGGTTCCAGGACCAGGCGGTGAGCGCCAGGGTCATGGCGGACAGGACCACGACGGCGGCGCCGGCCAGTGCCAGCGACGCGGCGGCGGCGGGGCCGCCCACCGGCCAGGCGATCCCGGCCGCGATGGCGACGGCGACGAGGCAGACGGTCAGGCACGCGATCAGGATCCCCCACCAGCCGCGGGTGTTCTGGCGGCGGAGACGTCCTGCGCCGGAGGATCGCCTGGTCTTCGGTGCGGGCCTCATCGGCTCCCCCTTCTGGAACGACGGACCCAGGGATGCAGGGTCAGGTAGCCGGCGCCGATCAGCAGCGCGGCCAGGACCGGCAGCACGATGCGCCAGTCGAAGAAGTTCAGCGAGACGACGCCGTAGGCGATGAGGAACGCCCACAGGTACAGCAGCAGGACCGCCTGGCGGTGCGTGTAACCACCGTCCACGAGCTTGTGGTGGAGGTGGCCGCGGTCGGCCGAGAACGGGCTGGTGCCCCGGGCGGTCCGGCGGACCACGGCCAGGGACAGGTCGATCAGCGGCAGGGCCACCACCGCGATCGGCAGCAGGATGGGCATGTACGCCGGCACGTTCCGGAAGCGGAAGCCCTCCATGGCGCCGACGTCGGCCGTGACGGCCACGGCGGCGGAGGCCAGCAGCAGCCCGATGAGCATGGCCCCGACCTCGCCCATGAAGATCCGCGCCGGGTTGAAGTTGTGCGGCAGGAACCCCAGGCAGCAGCCGACGAGCAGCGCCATGAGCAGGGTCGCCAGGTTGGAGTAGTCGAACTGGTTGATGGTGCGCGTCAGCAGGTACGAGTAGATGAAGAACGCCGAACCGCCGATCACGGCGATGCCGGCCGCCAGGCCGTCCAGGCCGTCCACGAAGTTGATGGCGTTCATGGTCAGCACGAGGATGAAGATGGTCAGCCCGATCTGGACCGGCTCGCTGCCCACCGGGATCCAGCCCACGGGCATGGCCTCGACGCGGATGCCGTGCAGGGCCACCAGCGCGGCGGCCCCGACCTGCCCTGCGAGCTTCAGGGTCCAGTGCAGGTCCCACAGGTCGTCCGCGACTCCCATGACCAGGACCACGGCCAGCGCCAGGACGACCCCGCGCACCGGTTCGGGGTCCGTGAAGATTCCGTCCAGGAACGGCACCATGGCCCCGATGCCCAGTCCGGCCAGGACACCGGCGAGCATGGCGACCCCGCCGAGCTTCGGCACCGGCCGCCGGTGCACGTCCCGCTGGCGACGCGGGGTGTAGACCCGCCCCTTCAGTGCCAGTACCCGGACAGCCGGCGTCAGGACGAAGCTGACGAGGGCGGACAGGGCCAGCAGCAGGAGGTAGGCCTTCATCGACCGCTCGGCACCGCCGGACCGGCCTGGCCCGCGCCGCCGTCGGTGTCCCCGTCCGCTTCCAGCAGGTCCGGCACGACGCCGACGAGGTCGGCGAAGGGCAGGGCGCCCTGGCGGACCACCCGGAACGGCGAGACCGTGCAGTCCACGATGGTCGACGGCGCGGAGACCTCTCGCTCGCCGTCGTCGAGGTAGACGGCCACGGACTCGCCGAGCATCTCCTCGGCGGCCCGCGCCGACGTCGCGGCCGGCAGGCCCGTGCGGTTGGCGCTGGAGACGGCCATCGGCCCGACCTCCTGGAGCAGTTCGCGGGCGACCTGGTCGTCCGGCACCCGCAGCGCCACGGTGCCCCGGGTCTCCCCGAGGTCCCAGGCCAGCGACGGCTGCGCGGTGAGGATCAGGGTGAGGGCGCCGGGCCAGAAGGCCTCGGCCAGCTCCCGCGCGGCCGCCGGGACGTCCACGGCCAGCCCGTCCATCACCTGGGGGGCGCCGATCAGCACGGGCGGGGGCATCGAGCGCCCGCGGCCCTTGGCGGCCAGCAGCACGGCCACGGCCTGGGGCGAGAAGGCGTCGGCGCCGATCCCGTAGACGGTGTCGGTCGGCAGCACCACGCACTGCTGCCGGCCCAGGGCCTGCCGCGCGGCCTCGATGCCCTCGTCCAGCCCGGTCTCCGTGGTGCAGTCGATCATCGTGCTCACGGTGTCATTGTCCCATCGACTCCCCCGGTGACCTGCCCATCGACGGGCCGGGCGGTGCGGACGGCCTCGGTGTACCGGGGCCGGTCGTTGAGGTCGTTGCGGGCGAGGACCGCGTCGAACAGTCCGTCGCGCTCGAGCAGCCTGGCCACGGCCGCCGACTGGGTGTCGTCGTGCTCCATGACCAGCACGCCGCCGGGGCGCAGCAGGCGGGCCGCGGACGCGGCGACCACGGACGGCATCCGCATGCCGTCCGCACCCCCGCCGTACAGCGCGCGCTCGGGATCCCGGCGGGCCTCGGCCTGCTCCGGGATGCGGCCGTCCGGCACGTAGGGCGGGTTGGACACCACGACGTCGACGCGCCCGTCGAGCGCGGACAGTGCCGTGGCGGCGTCGTCCAGGTGGAGCTCGACGCCGCGGGGCCCGAGGTTGGCGGCGGCCCACCAGGCCGCCTCCGGGTCGGCCTCCACCGCGTGCAGGCTCACACCCGGCACCTCCTCGGCCATCGCCGCGGCGATCGCTCCGGATCCGGTGCACAGGTCCACGCCGATGACGGCCCCGGCCCCGCGGGCCCGGACGGCCTCGGCGAGGGCCTCGATGGCCCGGCCGGCCACGAGCTCGGTCTCCGGGCGGGGCAGGAACACGCCGTGCCCCACCTGCAGGTCCACGGACCGGAACGCGGCGGTGCCGGTGAGGTACTGCAGGGGCGTGCGCGTGGACCGGGAGATGGCCAGGCGGCGGAAGTCGACCGCCTGCACCGCGGTCAGCTCGCGGCCGGCCACGGCCCACGCGGCGACCTCGCCGCGGGAGGCCCCCAGGACGTGGGCGGCCAGCAGTTCGGCGTCGGCGCGCGGGGAGGGGACCCCGGCCGCGGCCAGCAGCTCGGCGGCCGAGCGCAGCAGGGCGTCCAGCCCCGGATCCTCCCGCACTCCCCCGGCGCGGGCACCGTGGGCACGGAAGGATCCGGCCGGCGTCGGGCGCGGCCGTGACGGGGTGGTGCGTTCCGTGGTCATGGCGTCTGTCATCGGTGCCTCCTCACTTCGCCTGGCCGGCCTGGTCGCTGCCGGAGTGCTGGCCCAGGGACTCCAGCCGGTGCTGTTCGTCCAGCTCGATGCAGGACTGCAGGACCGGGCCGAGGTCCCCGTCGAGGACGGCGTCCAGGTTGTAGGCCTTGTACCCGGTCCGGTGGTCGGCGATCCGGTTCTCGGGGTAGTTGTAGGTCCGGATCCGCTCGGACCGGTCCATGGTCCGCACCTGGGAGGCCCGGGTCGCCGCGTTCTCGGCGTCCAGCTGTTCCTGCTGGTGCGCCAGCAGCCTCGAGCGCAGCACGCGCATGCCCGCCTCGCGGTTCTGGATCTGGGACTTCTCGTTCTGCATGGACACCACGATCCCGGTGGGCAGGTGCGTGATGCGCACGGCGGAGTCCGTGGTGTTCACGGACTGCCCGCCCGGCCCGGAGGACCGGAACACGTCGATCTTCAGGTCGTTCGGGGCGATCTGGACCTCCTCCGGCTCGTCGACCTCCGGGAACACCAGCACGCCGGCGGCAGAGGTGTGGATCCGGCCCTGTGACTCGGTCACCGGCACCCGCTGCACGCGGTGCACCCCGCCCTCGAACTTCAGGTGGGCGTAGACCCCCTCGGCCGGGTCGGTGGAGGCGCCCTTGATGGCGACCTGGACGTCCTTGTAACCGCCCAGGTCTGACTCGGTCGAGGAGAGGATCTCCGTCTTCCAGCCTCTGGACTCGGCGAAGCGCACGTACATCCGTAGCAGGTCGCCGGCGAACAGGGCGGCCTCCTCGCCGCCCTCCCCGCCCTTGATCTCCAGGATGGCGTCGCGCGCATCGGAGGGATCCCGCGGGATGAGCAGCCGGCGCAGCCGCTCCGCGGCCTGGTCGGTGGCCTCCTGCAGGGCCGGCACCTCGGCGGCGAAGTCGGGGTCGTCCTGCGCCAGCTCCCTCGCGTCCGCGAGGTCGGCGGCGGCCTGCTGCCAGGCACGATGGGCGGAGACGATCCCGTTGAGTTCCGCAAAGCGGCGGCCGAGCCTGCGGGACAGGGCCTGGTCCTGGTGGACGGCCGGGTCGGCGAGCCGCTCGGTGAGTTCGTGGTGCTCGTCCAGCAGATCCTGCACGGACTCGAACATGGTGGTTCCTTCACTCAGTGGCGCTCAGTGGCCAGTGGCAATCGGTGGCAATCGGTGGATGGGGATGCATCGGGAACGACTCGGCCCCCGGCCCGCCGCGTGGGTGCGGCGGGCCGGGGGCCGGCGTCGGTGCTACTTCTCGCCCTTGGGCCCCAGCGTGGTCTTGGAGACCAGCATCAGGAACTCGGCGTTGGACTGGGTGTCCTTGATCTTGTTGGTCAGGATCTCCAGTGCCTGCTGCGTGTCCAGGCCGGAGAGCACCCGGCGCAGCTTCCACATGATCTTGATCTCCTCGCCGGAGAGCAGGTTCTCCTCGCGGCGGGTACCGGAGGCGTTGACGTCCACCGCCGGGAAGATCCGCTTGTCCGCCAGCTGGCGGGACAGGCGCAGCTCCATGTTGCCGGTGCCCTTGAACTCCTCGAAGATGACCTCGTCCATCTTGGACCCGGTCTCCACGAGGGCGGTGGCCAGGATGGTCAGCGAACCGCCGTTCTCGATGTTGCGGGCGGCACCGAAGAAGCGCTTCGGCGGGTAGAGGGCCGAGGAGTCCACGCCGCCGGACAGGATCCGTCCGGAGGCGGGGGCGGCCAGGTTGTAGGCACGGCCGAGGCGGGTCATGGAGTCGAGCAGCACGACGACGTCGCGCCCCATCTCCACCAGCCGCTTGGCCCGCTCGATCGCCAGCTCGGCCACGGTGGTGTGGTCGTCCGCCGGGCGGTCGAAGGTCGAGGCGATGACCTCACCCTTGACCGAGCGCTGCATGTCGGTCACTTCCTCCGGCCGCTCGTCCACCAGCACCATCATCAGGTGCACCTCGGGGTTGTTGGTGGTGATGGCGTTGGCGATCGACTGCAGGATCATCGTCTTGCCGGCCTTCGGCGGGGACACGATCAGGCCGCGCTGGCCCTTGCCGATGGGGGCCACGAGGTCGATGACGCGCGGGCCGATCAGCTTGGAGTCGGTCTCCAGGCGCAGGCGCTCCTGCGGGTACAGCGGAACCAGCTTGTTGAACTCGACGCGCTTGGGGTTGTCCTCGGCCGGCTGCCCGTTGACGGAGGTCAGCTTCACCAGGGCGTTGAACTTCTGCCGGCTG
This sequence comes from Micrococcus sp., assembly GCA_029961105.1. GTDB lineage: Bacteria > Actinomycetota > Actinomycetes > Actinomycetales > Micrococcaceae > Citricoccus. Next base: position 17,788 of record JASBVO010000020.1, read on the forward strand.
CCGCCGCCCTGGTTCTCCCCGTCCCGGGGTGCACGGATCGCGCCGGTGACGGCGTCGCCCTTGCGCAGCCCGTGCTTCTTGACCATGGACAGCGAGACGTAGACGTCGTTGGAGCCCGGCAGGTAGCCGGAGGTGCGCACGAAGGCGTAGTTGTCCAGCACGTCCAGGATGCCGGCGACGGGCAGCAGCACGTCGTCCTCGGTCACCTCGGTGTCGTCGACCTCCGGGCCGGTGCGGCCGCGACGGTTGCGGTTGCGGTCGTTCCGGTTGCGGTTCCGGCGGTTGCGGCGGCCGTTGCCGTCGTCATCGCGGTCGGCGCGGTTGTCAGTGCGGCCGCGGCTGCCGCCACCGGACTGCTGGTCCTGCCCGCCATCGCGGTTGTCACGGTCGCCGCGGTTGTCACGGTCGCCGCGGTTGTCGTTGCGGCCGCGGCTGCGGCCGGACTGCTGGTCCTGGCCACCCTCGCGGGACTCCTGCTGACGGGTCCCGCGGCCGGAGCCGCCGGACTGCTGGTCCTGGCCACCCTCGCGGGACTCCTGCTGACGGGTTCCGCGGCCGGAGCCGCCGGACTGCTGCTGGTCCGCGGCACCGTCGGCGCCCTCCTGGCCTGCGGCCGGGGCGGCATCGGCGGAACCGGTGGCGGCATCGCCCGAGGAACCGGCCGGCGCCTCGGCGCGGCGGGACCGCGAGCGGCGGGCCGGGCGGGTGGTGCCCTGCCCGTCGCCGTCGGACTGCTCGGCCGCGGGCTGCGGGCCGGCGTCCTGGCCCTGGACCGGCGCGGAGGAGTCGGACGCACCGTCGACGCCCGTCGCGGCGGGCTTGTCGGCCTGCTTCGCGGTCCTGCCCCGGGCGCCGCGGCCGGTGGTGGCGGTGGCGCCGTCAGTGGCGGCCTCGGCGCCGCCGTCGTCCTTCTGCGCCGGCTTGCGGTCGGCCACGGCGCCGCCGCGCTGGTGGCTGGAGATGGCGGCCACGAGATCGGACTTGCGCATCCGGGAGCCCCCGGTGATGCCGAGCTGGGAGGCCAGGGCCTGAAGCTGTGCGAGCTTGAGGCCGGCCAGGCCCCCGCCGGTGGGGGCCTGGGTGGAATTGCCCTCGGATGCCGTGGGCAGTTCAGTGGTTTCGGTCACGAAGGTTCCTTCTCCCTCGTCAGGCGGGATCCGGCTGGAGGGATCCCGCTAAGTGTGCTCCGGCCGCCCCGTGAACACTGGAGAACCAGGGGCTGAGAACCGGGATTCAGGTCCGCCGGCCGGAATGAAGGCCGTCGGAGTGGCGCCGGCTGGCGCCGATCGGACCGCAGACGGTCCGGGAGGGGCGATCCAGGGTGCCGTGACAGGCCGGAGCCCAGCAGGACCGCCTTCGGTCCGCTCGGTGCCTGGATCCACACCGCCCACCGGTTCCACGTAGAGACGGGTACCGGCCGGCTTCAGCCCCGGGGGGGATGGCCTATGCGGTGTGACTCCACCTTAGCACCCGCCGCGTCCACCGGCAGAATGCGGACACGCCACCGCTGTGCCGATCCGCTCAGGGCGGATTCCATGGCTTCGCGGGCCCGCTCGGCGGTCCCCTCATCGGGCGCCAGCACCATGACGGTCGGACCGGCCCCGGACACGACGGCGGCCAGCCCCTCCGCGCGCAAGGCCCGGACCAGCCCGAGGGACTCGGGCATGGCCGGCTCCCGGTAGTCCTGGTGCAGCCAGTCCCGGGTGGCCGGCAGCAGCCGGGACGGGTCGGCGGTCAGGGCGTGGACCAGCAGGGCGGCCCGCCCGGCGTTCGCCGCGGCCACCTGATGCGGGACCTGCGGCGGCAACAGCCCACGGGCCGTCTCCGTGCTGAGCGGTTCCTCGGGGATCGCGACCACGGGCACCACCTGGGGATGGACGTCCATCCGCACGGACTGGTAGTCACCGTCCCCACCCCAGGACACCGTCAGGCCTCCGGTCAGCGCCGGCGCCACGTTGTCCGGGTGCCCCTCCAGGCCGGCCGTGGCGTCCAGCAGGCCCTCCGCCGAGGCGCGCTCGGCCTCCGGCAGCAGGGCGTCGGCGGCCAGGATCGCGGTGGCGTGTGCCGCCGCGGAGGATCCCAGTCCACGCCCGTGGGGGATCCGGTTGGTGGCGGTGAGCTCGAGCCCGGGGACCTCCCAGCCGCGCGCGGCGAGGTACTCCCGGAGGGTGGCGATCACCAGGTGCGTGGCGTCCGTGGGCAGGGCGCCGGCCCCCTCTCCCTCCACGACGGCGGAGAAGCCCTCGGCCACCGTGGTGACGACCACCTCGTCGCGCAGGTCCAGGGCCAGGCCCATCGAGTCGAAGCCCGGGCCGAGGTTCGCCGACGTCGCCGGGACGGAGACCCTCACGGTGATCCCGACGGGAACGCGCCGCAGGCCCGAGGGGCCGGCGGGCCGGCCCGCGGGCCCGGCGTCCGGGTGCGTGGTCCGCGGCTCGGCGGCGGGCATCATGACAGCCCCAGCGCCTCGGCCACCGCCACGACGTCGAAGGGCACCTTCTGCGGTTCCACGTCCGAGCCGTCGGCATTGCGCAGGGCCCACTGGGGGTCCTTGAGCCCGTGGCCGGTGACCGTGATGACCCAGCGCTTGCCGGCCGGGACGTTGCCGAGCCCGTGGTGCTTGATCAGCCCGGCGACGCCGGCGGCCGATGCGGGTTCCACGAACACGCCCTCCTTGGCCGACAGCCAGCGGTGCGCGGCGAGGATCTCCTCGTCGGTCACGGAGTCGATGAGTCCCCCGGACTCATCCCGTGCGGCCTCCGCCTGCTCCCAGGAGGCCGGATTGCCGATCCGGATGGCCGTGGCGATCGTGTCCGGCTCGGTCACGGGGTGGCCCAGCACGATCGGGGCCGCGCCGGCGGCCTGGAAGCCCCACATCACCGGGGTCCTGGTGGACACCGGCGGCAGCTCACCGGCGGCAGCACCGGGGTGCGGGTTGGTGTAGGGCTGGGCGTACTCGCGGTACCCCTTCCAGTAGGCGGTGATGTTCCCCGCGTTGCCCACGGGCAGCAGGTGGTAGTCCGGGGCATCGCCGAGGGCGTCCACCACCTCGAAGGCGCCGGTCTTCTGGCCCTCGATGCGGTTGGGGTTCACGGAGTTGACCAGGAACACCGGGTAGTTCTCGGAGAGCTTGCGGGCCACGTCGAGGCAGTTGTCGAAGTTCCCGTCCACCTGCAGCAGCGTGGCCCCGTGGGCGATCGCCTGGGAAAGCTTGCCCATGGCGATCTTGCCGTCCGGCACCAGCACCGCACAGGTCAGCCCGGCCTGGGTGGCGTAGGCGGCGGCCGAGGCCGAGGTGTTGCCGGTGGAGGCGCAGACGACCGCCTTGGCCCCCTGCTCGACGGCGGCGGTGATGGCCATGGTCATGCCGCGGTCCTTGAAGGACCCGGTCGGGTTCATGCCCTCGAACTTGACCCAGACCTCACCCTGGACCAGTTCCGACAGGGCCGGTGCCTCGATCAGCGGGGTGCCGCCCTCGCCCAGGGTCACGACCCGGGTGGACTCGCTGACGGGCAGCCGGTCTGCGTACTCGCGGATGACTCCGCGCCATTGGTGTGCCACTGGTGTTCAGTTCCCTTCGACGCGCAGGACGGAGACCACGTCGGTCACTGCGTCCAGTTCCTTGATGGCGGTGACGGTGGAGGCCAGGGCCCGTTCCCGGGCGGGGTGGGTGGTCAGCCGCAGCAGGGACTCGGCCGGACCCTCCGCCCCGGGGGGGCCCGGCACGCCCTCGGCCGCGTGCACCTCGTACACGGTGCTGTCCTCGGGCAGCGGCACCTGGCGCATCGACTCGATCGACACGCCGTGTCCGGCGACGACCGTCGCGATGGCGGCCAGCACGCCGGGCCGGTCGGCCACGCGCAGGACGATCATGTAGCTGGTGGTGGCCTCTCCGACGTCCAGGGCCGGCAGGACCCGCTTCGGCGTGCGCGTGCGGCCGGGGCCGCCACGGACCAGCCGGCGGGCGATGGACACGGTGTCCCCCATGACCGCGCTGGCCGTCGGCGCCCCGCCGGCGCCGGGGCCGTAGAACATGAGCTCTCCGGCATTCTCCGCCTCCACGAACACGGCGTTGAAGGCCCCGTGCACGGCGGCCAGGGGGTGCTGGCGCGGCAGCAGGGTGGGATGCACCCGCAGCACCGCGCCGTCGACGCCGTCCTCGGAACGGATGCGCTCGGCGATCGCGAGGAGCTTGATGACGTAGCCGGCCTCGGCGGCGGCGTCGTTGTCCGCCGCGGTGATCCGGCTGATGCCCTCGGTGTGGACCTCGTCCATGGAGAACGGGGCGTGGAACGCCAGGTTGGCCAGGATCGCCGCCTTCGCCGCGGCATCATAGCCCTCGACGTCGGCGGTCGGGTCCGCCTCCGCGTAGCCGAGCCGCTGGGCCTCGGCCAGGGCTGCCTCGAAGGTGGCCCCCGTCGTGTCCATCTGGTCCAGGATGTAGTTCGTGGTCCCGTTGACGATGCCCATCACCCGGTTGACGCGGTCCCCGGAGAGGGAGTCGCGCAGCGGCCGCAGGATCGGGATGGCCCCGCCGACGGAGGCCTCGAAGGACAGCTGCGTGCCGGCCTTGGCGGCGGCGGCGAACAGCTCGGAACCGGACTGGGCCAGCAACGCCTTGTTGCCGGTGATCACGGCCGAGCCGTTCGCGATGGCCCGCTCGATGAGCGTCTTCGCCGGCTCGATCCCGCCCAGCAGCTCGATCACGATGTCTGCCGAGTCCACGAGCGACTCGGCATCCGAGGTGTAGAGCTCGCGGGGCAGCTGGTAGTCCCGCTGGCCCTCCGGGTTGCGGACGAACACCCCGGCCAGCTCGAGGCCGGTGCCGACGCGGGCGGCGAGCATCCTGGCGTCCTCGGTGAGGATGCGGGCCACCTGGGAGCCGACGGTGCCGGCGCCGAGCAGGGCGACCTTCAGGGGCGGGGTGGTCTCGGTCATGGTCCTCCGTTGAGTCGGGAATGGAAGTGCTGGTACGGCCGGCCGGGCGTCAGTGGCCGGTCTCGCGGGCGAAGAGGTCCTCTTCGGTCTCGCGGCGGATGATGACGCGGGCCTGACCCTCGCGGACGGCCACGATGGCCGGTCGCGTGAGCTGGTTGTAGTTGCTGGACAGCGAGTGGCAGTACGCCCCGGTGGCGGGCACCGCGAGCAGGTCGCCGCGCGCGACGTCGTCGGGCAGGTAGGCGTCCCGGACGACGATGTCCCCGGACTCGCAGTGCTTGCCGACCACGCGGGAGAGCACGGCGGGCTCGGTGGAGGTGCGCGAGGCCAGCGCCACCGAGTAGTCGGAGTCGTACAGCACCGGACGGGCGTTGTCGCTCATGCCGCCGTCCACGGACACGTACCGCCGCGGGTGGGTGGTCCCGCCCGCGGCGTCCGGCACGTCCACGGACACGGTCTTGCGCACGCCGGCCTCGTACAGGGTGAAGGTCGAGGGGCCGGAGATCGCCCGGCCCGGTTCGATGGAGATCCGCGGGCAGGCCAGGCCCAGCCGCTCGGTAGCCGCCCGGACCGCGGCGGCCAGGGTGGTGGCGATGTCCTCGGGCGTGCGGGGATCGTCGGCCTCGGTGTAGGCGATGCCGTGCCCGCCGCCGAGGTCCAGCTCGGCCAGCTCCACGCCGTGGGCGTCACGGATCTCGGCCAGGAAGCCGAGCAGCTTCTCCGCGGCCACCCCGAAGCCCTCGGCCTCGAAGATCTGGGAGCCGATGTGGCAGTGCAGGCCCAGCAGGTCGATGGAGTCCGCCGCCAGGGCGTGGGCGACGGCGGCCGCGGCCGGCGATCCGGCCGTCCCGCTGCCCTGCCCCGCGTCCGGGGCGGCCATCGACAGGCCGAACTTCTGGTCCTCGTGCGCGGTGGCGATGAACTCGTGGGTGTGCGCGTGCACGCCCGGGGTGAGCCGGAGCATGACCGGTGCCCTCACCCCGGCCTCGGCGGCCAGGACGGCCAGCCGCTCGAGCTCGTCCAGGGAGTCCACGACGATCCGGCCGACGCCGACGTCCAGGGCCCGGCGCAGCTCGGCATCGGACTTGTTGTTGCCGTGCAGGCCGATGTGGGCCGGGTCCACGCCGGCGCGCAGCGCGATGGCCAGTTCCCCGCCGGAGGCGGTGTCCAGGCGCAGTCCCTCCTCGGCGACCCAGCGGGCCGCCGCGGTGCACAGGAACGACTTGCCGGCGTAGTAGACGTCCACTCCCCCGCACAGCTCCGCGAAGGCCGCGTCGAAGGCATCGCGGAACGCCCGGGCCCGGGCCCGGAAGTCGTCCTCGTCCAGGACCAGCAGCGGGGTGCCGTACTCCGCGGCGAGCCGGGAGGCGGGGATGCCCTGCACGGCGATCTCGCCGTCGTCGTTCCGGGACACCCCGGACGCCCAGAGCTTGGCCACCAGCGCGTTGGGGTCCCGGGGATACTGCAGCCAGCCGGGGGCGAGCGGCGAGGGCCCGGCAGCGGGGTTCGTCGCGTCGGCCGGGGCGGTCACGTCGGTAGGGGTCGGCTCCATCGGTGTCCTCACATCCTCTCCGGGGCGCTGACACCCAGCAGGCCCAGTCCGTTGGCGAGCACCTGGGCGGTGGCCTCGTTGAGCCAGAGCCGGGTGCGGTTCAGGTCGGTGATCTCCCCGCGGGTCTCCCCCGAGGCATCGCTCGCGACGGGCACGATCCGGCAGGCGCCGTACCAGGCGTGGTAGGCCCCGGCGATGACCTCCAGGTGGCGGGCCACGCGGTGCGGCTCGCGGAACTCCGCGGCCTGGGCGACCACGGAGGGGAACTCGCCGAGGCGGGCCAGCAGGTCGGACTCGGTGGCGTGGGTCAGCAGGGACGCGTCGAAGGCGGAGCGGTCGACGCCGGCCGCCTCGGCCGTGCGGGCCGCTCCCCGGGTCCGGGCGTGCGCGTACTGGACGTAGAACACGGGGTTGTCGTTGGTCCGCGAGGTGAGGATCTCCGGATCGATGGTGATCGGCGAGTCCGCGGGGTACCGGGCCAGCGAATAGCGCAGTGCATCGGCGCCGAGCCAGGAGATCAGGTCCTTGAGCTCGATGATGTTGCCGGCCCGCTTGGACAGCTTGGCGCCGTTGACGGAGATCAGCTGGCCGATGAGCACCTCGATGTTGCGCTCCGGATCGTCCCCGGCGCAGGCCGCGATGGCCTTGAGCCGGCCCACGTAGCCGTGGTGGTCCGCACCGAGCAGGTAGATCTTCTCGGTGAAGCCGCGGTCCTTCTTGGACAGGTAGTAGGCGGCGTCGGCGGCGAAGTAGGTCGGCTCGCCGTTGGCCCGGATGAGCACGCGGTCCTTGTCGTCACCGAAGTCGGTGGTGCGCAGCCAGACGGCACCGTCGCGGTCGTCGATGTGACCGAGCTCGCGCAACCGGGCCACCGCGGTCTCGATCGCCCCGGACTCGTGCAGCTGCTTCTCGGAGAACCAGACGTCGAAGTGCACGCCGAAGTCGTCGAGGGTCGCCCGGATGTCCCGCATCTGGTGCCGGTAGGCGGACTCGCGGATGATCGGCAGCGCGGCCTGCTCGTTCACCGTCCGGATGTCCGGGTGGTCGGACAGGACCTGGTCGGCGAGGTCCTGGATGTACTGTCCCGGGTAGCCGCCCTCCGGGACCGGCAGGCCGTGCAGCCGGTTGTAGACGGACTGGGCGAACACGTTCATCTGGTTGCCGGCGTCGTTGATGTAGTACTCGGCGGTCAGCTCGGCCCCGGAGGCGTGCAGCAACCGGGCGATGGCGTCACCGAGGGCCGCCCAGCGGGTGTGGCCGATGTGCAGCGGCCCCGTCGGGTTCGCGGAGACGAACTCCATGTTGACCACGTGACCGGCCAGGGCGGAGTTCCTGCCGTAGTCGGCGCCGGCCTCGACGACGGTCCGCGCCAGCTCCCCGGCCGCGGCGGCGTCCAGCGTGATGTTCAGGAAGCCCGGTCCGGCGATGTCCACGCCCGCGATGCCGGGCACCTGTTCCAGGCGTTGCGCCAGCAGGGACGCGAGGTCCCGGGGTGCCATCCCGGCCTTCTTGCCCAGCTGCATGGCCACGTTCGTGGCCCAGTCCCCGTGCTCGCGGTTCTTCGGTCGCTCCACCTTCACCTGCGCCGGGATCTCGACGGCGATCGCGCCGGAGTCGACGGCGTCCTGCAGGCAGGCGGCCAGGGCTGTGGAAAGGTCTTCGGGGGTCACCCGGGACAGTCTAGTGTCGCGTGGGGGGCCCCTGTGAAACCGGCAAGCCGCGTGACCCGGGGTGTCCTCGGGGCCCGCCGGTGCGGGATTTCTGCTGGGGGCTCCGGATGCGGTAGGGTTGTCAAGTCCCGATCGGCCGACCAGGCCGCGAGACCCCCGCCTCCGTAGCTCAGGGGATAGAGCGTCTGCCTCCGGAGCAGAAGGCCGCAGGTTCGAATCCTGCCGGGGGCACCAGTTCTCTCCTCACCGGCGGCCGCGCATCTGCGCGGCCGTCTTCGTCTCCCCCGGGCTCCTGCCCCCGGCGTGACCCACCACCGGCTGATGCCGCGCACCGCCACCGTCCCGGCCGCCGTCGACGGGTACCCGGCCCCCGGCTCCCGGCCGCCCCCGGCGGGCCCGGGGCACCCTGGCTCCGGTGAGCGGGCCCCGGGGTGCCGGCCCAGGCCCGGCACGCCCTCGCCGGGGGCTGTACTGACCGGCGCGGAGCCGCAAGGATGGGGGCACACCCGCCGGCCATCGCACCCAGGAGGATGACCGACCGTGACGGTCTTCGGATTCCACGCCAGCCACGAACAGGTCGACCCGCGCCAGTTGCTGGCCGACGTCCAGTCCGCCGAGCGGGCCGGGTTCGGCGCCGCGATGTGCTCGGACCACTTCGCCCCGTGGTCCCGCCGCCAGGGCCATTCCGGCCATGCATGGTCGTGGCTCGGGGCCGCACTGGCCACCACCGGGCTGCGCCTCGGGGTCGTGACCGCGCCCGGCCAGCGCTACCACCCGGCGATCATCGCGCAGGCCTCCGCGACGCTGGCCCAGATGTTCCCCGGCCGGTTCTGGATGGCCCCCGGTTCCGGGGAGAACCTCAACGAGCACATCACGGGGGACCCGTGGCCGGAGAAGGAGGAACGGCAGCGGCGCCTCGAGGAGGGCATCGACGTGATCCGGCGGCTGCATCGCGGGGAAACCGTGACCCACCGGGGCCGGGTCACCGTGGAGCACGCCCGCCTTTGGGACCTGCCGCCGGAACCGGTCCCGCTCATCGCCCCGGCGGTGTCCCGCCGCACCACGGCCCGCTCGGCAGCGTGGGCGGACGGGTTCATCACCGTCAACCAGCCGGTGGAGACGCTGCGGGAGCTGCTGCAGGCCTACCGGGGCAACGGGGGGCGCGGGCCCGCCGCGCTGCAGGTCCACCTGTCCTGGGCCCCCTCGCAGCGCGAGGCCGAGCGGATCGCGATGGAGCAGTGGCAGTCCAACGTCCTGCCCCCGCCCCGGTGCTGGGACCTGGCACTGCCGGAGAACTTCGAGGCGGCCACGGCCGGTGCGGGACCCGAGGACGTCACCGGGGTGGTGAACGTCTCCGCGGACCTGGACCGGCACGTGCGCTGGCTGGCCGAGTACGCGGCGCTGGGCTTCGACGAGGTGTACCTGCACTTCGTCGGCCGCCACCAGGCTCCGTTCCTGGAGGCCTTCGGCGCCGAGGTCCTGCCCGCCCTGTCGGCCCTGTCGACACGGACGGAGCGGACGGAGCGGACGGAGCGGACGGCGGAGCCTGCGCCGTGAGCACGGCACGCACCTCCGACCTGTGGTGGAAGACCGCGGTCTTCTACTGCCTGGACGTGGAGACGTTCATGGACGCCGACGGCGACGGCGTGGGCGACTTCGAGGGCCTGACCCAGCGCATCGACTACCTCCAGGAGCTCGGTGTCACCTGCCTGTGGCTCATGCCCTTCTACCCCTCCCCCGGCCGGGACGACGGCTACGACGTCACGGACTTCTACGGGGTGCACCCCCGCCTCGGCGACCACGGGGACCTGGTCGAGTTCCTCCGGGCCGCGCGGGACCGGGGCATGCGGGTCATCGTCGACTTCCTGGTCAACCACACCTCAGACCAGCACCCGTGGTTCCGCTCCGCGCTGCGTTCGAAGGACTCCCCGTACCGCGACTTCTACGTGTGGCGGCAGGACGCGCCGCCGGACACCTCCGACCAGGTGGTCTTCCCGGACCAGGAGGACTCGATCTGGACCCGGGACGAGAAGTCCGGCGAGTGGTACCTCCACCGGTTCTACCGGCACCAGCCCGACCTCAACGTGCACCATCCCCGCGTGCGGAACGAACTCGCCAAGGCCATGGGGTTCTGGCTGGAACTGGGCATCGACGGGTTCCGGATCGACGCCGTGCCGTTCTTCCTGGAGCTGACGCCGGCCGGCTCCTCGTCGTCCGCGGGGACCGGTGACGGCGACAGCGCGGACGTGGCCGCGGATCCGCACGAGATCCTGCGTGACCTCCGCTCCTTCACCCAGCGGCGCAAGGGCGACTCGGTGCTGCTCGGCGAGGTCAATCTGCCGTTCGCGGAGCAGAGGGAGTTCTTCGGCGGCAGCGAGGGCGACGAGCTGACCATGATGTTCGACTTCATGGTCATGCAGTACACGTACCTCGCGCTCGCACGCTGCGACGCGCGGCCCCTGGCCCGGACGCTGGCCCTCCGGCCCGCCCTGGACCCGGACAGCCAGTGGGCCACGTTCCTGCGCAACCATGACGAACTCACGCTGGACAAGCTCAGCGAGGAGGAGCGGGCCGAGGTCTTCGCGGCCTTCGGACCGGACCCGGCCATGCAGGTCTACGGCCGCGGGCTCAAGCGCCGGCTGCCGCCGATGCTCGACGGCGATCCCCGCCGCCTCCGGATGGCGTACTCGCTGATGTTCTCCCTGCCCGGATCCCCGGTGCTGTTCTACGGGGAGGAGATCGGGATGGGCGAGGACCTGGACGCGCCGGGGCGGATGTCCGTGCGGACCCCCATGCAGTGGGACGCCGGCCGCAACGGCGGCTTCTCGACGGCGGCGCCCTCACGACTGGCGTCCCGGACCGTGACGGGTGCCTACGGCCCCGAGCACGTCAACGCCGCGCAGGCCCGCCGGGACCCGGACTCCCTCTACCACCACGTCCGCCGGCTGGTGCACGCCTACCGCCGGTCCCCCGAGATCGGCTGGGGTTCGCTGGAGATCCTTGACCAGCCCGACGGCGCTGCGGCCGTGCTCGCCCACCGGGTCACCTGGGCCGGGGGGCCGCGGGACCCGGGGCAGGGCGGCGAGGAGGTACCGCTGTCCGCGGTGATGCTGCACAACTTCTCTGCCGAGGCCCACAGCGTGCACCTCCGGCTCGCCACGGACGACTGGCCGGCGGGGCGGATCGCCGGCTGGCCCCTGCTCGACCTGCTCGGCGGGGAAGACCTGGCCATCGGACCGGACGGCTCCGTGACCGTGCCCCTGGACGGATACGGCTACCGGTGGCTGCGCGTGGGCCATCCGCAGGACCGGAGGATGACGTGACCGCGGTCCCGGGTGCGGGCGGCGTGCCCGGGCCGTTCCGGGACCGTGCCGCCGCCCTGGACTTCATCGTGTCCTGCCAGCAGGACCCCGCCCTGGGCACGGCGTTCCTCGGGGAGGACCCGGCCGGCGTCGAGGCCGAGCTCGAGGGGCTGGGGCAGCCGTGGCTGCAGACCCTGCGGGCCGTGGCCGTCGACGGCCGGCTCCGGGCGGCCGTCGCCGTGGACTGGGACGAGGAGCCGTCCATGGCCTGGCTGCACGGGCCCTGGGGCGCGCCCGAGGCGGTGCGTGACCACGGCGTGGACCTGGTCATGGCGGCGGTGGCGCAGGTGCCGCGGTCCGTCCGCCGCTACGAGCTGTGCGGGCACGTGGCCAACGCGGCGATGGCCGGGCTGGCGGACCGGCTGGGGTTCACCGCGACGGAGACGAGCCTCGCCATGGTGATCGACGCCGGGCAGGCGGCCCGCTGGCCGCTGCCCGAGCCGTCCCACGCCATGACCGTCCGGCCGGCGGTGCCGGCGGACCGGCCCGGACTGGCCCGGCTGCACGAGCCCGAGTTCGGCGAGGCCTACGCCACGGTGGACCAGCTGCTCACCCGGCACCGCACGGTGGTCGCGCAGGGCCCGCACGACCGGCTGCTGGGCTACGCCTCCGGCCGGATCCAGGACGACGGGACCGCCTATGTGGACTTCACCGCCGTGGACCCCTCGGCGCGCCGCCGGGGCGTGGGACGTCACGTGGTGACGGCCCTGGTCCGGCTGCTGCTCGCCGAGGGGTCCCCGGAGCAGGTCCACCTGACGGTGCGTGAGTCCCGGACCGCCGCGCAGCGGCTGTACCTGTCCTTGGGGCTCCGCCAGGACGCGGCGCTGCGCGGCTACCGCGGTGCCCGGCCCGCGCCGGAAGCGGGCCCGGAGCACGGAGCCGCGGCCGGCTAGGCCGAGGCGGTCTCCAGGGTGCGCTCGGCGCCCCTGGACACGGCCACGGCTTCGTCGAATTCGGCGTCGATCTCCGGGTCCTGGCGGTACGTGGCCAGCGAGACGGCCCCGCCGGCGATCAGGGCGAGCGCGAAGCCCGGGACGATCTCGTACAGGGCGAAGGCCCCGCCCCAGGCCTCGTCCGGCATGTTCCCCCACCAGAAGACGACGACGGCACCGACCACGAGCGCGGCCAACGCGCCCCAGGCGGTGAAGCGCTTCCAGAACAGGGACAGCAGGATCACCGGGCCGAAGGAGGCCCCGAAGCCGGCCCAGGCGAAGGCCACCAGGGCCAGGACCGAGGACTCGGGGTCCAGTGCCAGGAGGATCGCCACGATGGACACGAGGACGACGCCCCCGCGGCCCAGCCACAATCCGGCGCGCGGACTGGCCGTGCGGCCGGTGAGCTTGTACAGGTCCTCCACCAGGGCGGAGGAGCACACGATCAGCTGCGAGGAGATGGTGGACATGACCGCCGCCAGCACCGCCGCCAGGACGAGTCCCGCCACGAAGGGGTGGAACATGATCTGGGCGAGCACCAGGAAGACGGTCTCCGGGTCGTCGAGGGTCATCCCGGGGTTGGCCTGGACGTGGGCGATGCCGACGAGCGCCGTCATGATCGCGCCGAAGGCGCAGATCGCCATCCAGGCGACGCCGATCCGGCGGCCGACCACGGCGTCCTTGGCCGAGCGCAGCGCCATGAACCGGACGATGATGTGGGGCTGGCCGAAATAGCCCAGGCCCCAGGCCAGTGCGGAGATGACCCCCACCCAGGTGGCATTGGCCACGATGGACAACCGGTTCGCGCCCTCGCCCAGGGCGGCGTCGGCGGCCCGGACGGAGTCGACCATCTCCCCCCAGCCGCCCATGTTGACGATCGCCACGGTCGGCACCGCCACGAGCGCGGCGAGCATCAACAGGCCCTGGGCCACGTCCGTGAGGGAAGCGCCCAGGAAGCCGCCGAACAGGGTGTAGACGATCGTGATGCCGGCCACCAGCAGCATGCCGGCCAGGTAGCTCGAACCGAACGAGGACTCGAAGAACTTGCCGCCGGAGACCATGCCCGAGGAGACGTAGAAGGTGAAGTAGACGAGGATGATCAGCCCGGCCACGATCCGCAGCATGCGGGTCCGGTCCCGGAACCGGTTCTCGAGGAAGGACGGGATCGTGATGGAGTTCCTCGCCACCTCGGTGTAGGCACGCAGCCGCGGGGCCACGAACTTCCAGTTGAGCCAGGCGCCGACGGTCAGGCCGATTGCGATCCAGGCCTCGACCAGGCCGAAGGCGTAGACGGCGCCGGGCAGGCCGAGCAGCAGCCAGCCGGACATGTCCGAGGCCCCGGCGGACAGCGCCGCGACGGACGGCGGGAGCCGGCGGCCGGCCAGCATGTAGTCGTCCAGGTCGGTGTTCTTGCGGGCCGCGTAGAACCCGATGGCCAGCATGGCCGCGAAGTACAGCCCGATTGCGATGAGCTTGTAGGCGTTGTCCATGTTCTCCTCGTCCCCGTCGGCGCGTGGCGGCCGGGGGACCTCGACAGCAAGGTGCGATGGGTCACCTTGCCACGAATGACGCCCGAGGGCCAACCGCCCGCCCCGACGTGGACATTATTGGAGCAACGTCTTGTCGTCGATCGTGGCGCCCTTGATCTTCTCGAACTCCCCGAGCAGGTCCTTCACCGTCCGGACCCGCTTCTCCTCCTCGGTGAGGTCGAGGATGATCCGGCCCTCGTGCATCATGATCAGCCGGTTGCCGACCCGCAGGGCCTGTTCCATGTTGTGGGTGACCATCAGCGTGGTCAGGCCCTTGTCCTCGACCACCTGGCGGGTCAGCCGGGTGACCAGTTCGGCCCGCTGGGGATCCAGGGCGGCGGTGTGCTCGTCGAGCAGGAGGATCTTCGGGTCGGAGAAGGTCGCCATCAGCAGGCTCAGGGCCTGCCGCTGGCCACCGGAGAGCAACCCCACCTTGGCCTTGAGCCGGTTCTCCAGCCCCAGTTCCAGGGTGGCGAGCTCGTCGGCGAAACGGTGCCGCTTGGCCCGGGTGACGCCCATGGCCAGCCGCCGCGACCTGCCCCGGCGGTCGGCGATGGCCATGTTCTCCTCGATGGTCAGGTGCGGTGCCGTGCCCGCCATCGGGTCCTGGAACACGCGGCCGACGAAGGCGGCCCGCTGGTGGTCCTGCAGCTTCGTGACGTCGCGGCCATCGATGGTCACCGACCCCTCGTCGGGGAACAGGTCCCCGGAGACGATGTTCAGCACGGTGGACTTGCCGGCGCCGTTGGAGCCGATCACGGTCACGAAGTCACCCTCGGCCAGGTGCAGGTCCACGTCCCGCAGGGCGCGGCGCTCGTTGACGGTGCCGGCGAAGAAGGTCTTGGAGACGGAGGAAACGGTCAGCATCAGCGGTCTCCCTGCTCGATCGTGGTGGTGGTGGTACCGGTGGCGGCGCCGGTACCGGGGGCGCCGACGGCCAGCGCGGGAGCACCGGGGGTCTCGAGCACGGCGCCGGGTTCGCCCTTGCGAACCCGGCGGCGGCGCCGGCGCTTGAAGAACGGCAGCTGCGGCACGACCAGGGCGAGGATCACCAGGATCGCGGAGACCAGCTTCATGTCGTTGGGGTTCAGGCCGACCTCGAGGGACAGCTGGATGACCACGCGGT
Organism: Micrococcus sp.; assembly: GCA_029961105.1. Classification (GTDB taxonomy): domain Bacteria; phylum Actinomycetota; class Actinomycetes; order Actinomycetales; family Micrococcaceae; genus Citricoccus. Next base: position 32,897 of record JASBVO010000020.1, read on the forward strand.
AGATCACGGAGCCGATCACCACGGCGAGCGCGGCGACGAGGATGGTGCGCTGGCCGAAGATGGCCTGGCCGATGATGACCGAGGCCAGGCCGGCCAGGATGAGGCCGATGCCCATGCCGATGTCCGCGAAGCCCTGGTACTGGGCGATCACCGCACCGCACATGCCCACCAGGCCGTTGGACAGGGCGAGGCCGAGGATCTTCTGGTTGTCCGTGTTGACCCCGAAGGAGCGGATCATCTTCTCGTTGTCACCGGTGGCCTGCATGGCCAGGCCGGTGTCCGTGTGGAGGAACCACACCAGGACCAGGGCCAGGACGACGGCCAGCAGGGTGAAGGCGCCGATGCCCACCGGGCCGCCGAGGACCCCGGCCTCGCGCAACGGCGAGATCGCCGTCTCCTCCCCCAGCAGCGGGACATTGGCCTTGCCCATGATGCGCAGGTTGATCGAGTAGAGGCCGATCTGGGTCAGGATGCCGGCCAGCAGGCCGTTGATGCGCCCCTTGGTGTTGAGCAGGCCGGTGACGACGCCGGCGATCAGCCCGGCCACGAAGGCCATGAGGATGGCCAGGATGGGGTTGATGCCGTTGGTGATCGAGATGGCGGCGACGGCGGCGCCGGTCGTGAACGAGCCGTCCACGGTCAGGTCGGGGAAGTCGAGGATGCGGAAGGTCAGGTAGACCCCCAGGGCCATGATGGCGTAGATCAGACCGAGCTCGATGGCGGTCGTCATGGCAGCTCCAATGCGGCGGTTCCGGGCGGTGCCGCCCCGGGAGGACCGGGACGGCACCGCGTCATGGGGTTATTGGGGGCGTCGGGCGGCCGGACTACTTGCCGACCGTGTGGTCGGCCTCGTCCAGCATCGACTGCGGGATCTCCACGCCCATCGCCTCGGCGGCGGACGGGTTCACGTAGAGCTCAAGCTCGGTCTGGGTCTCCACCGGCATGGTGGCCGGGTCGGCGTCCTCGGTGAGGATGCGGACGGCCATCTCGGCCGTCTGGGCGCCCAGCTTCTCGTAGTTCAGCCCGTAGGTGGCCACGGCCCCGCGCTCGACCGAGTCGCCCTCGGCCGCGATGACGGGCACCTTCTGGCTCTGCGCCACGCCGAGCAGGGACTCCAGGGCGGAGACCACGGCGTTGTCGGTGGGGACGTAGAACGCGTCGACGTCCAGGGAGTTGGCGGCCTGCTGGACCTCGGAGGAGTTCGAGACCGTGGCCTCCACGATCTCCAGGCCCAGTTCCTGGGCGGCCTCCTTGGCCCACTCGACCTGGACCTGGGAGTTGACCTCGCCGGAGGAGTAGACGACGCCCACCCGCTTCGCCTCCGGGTCCAGCTCGGTCAGCAGGGTCAGCTGCTCGAGCACCGGGTTGGCGTCGGAGGTGCCGGTGACGTTGGCGCCGGGGGCCTCGAGGGAGTCGACGAGCTTGGCGGACACCGGGTCCGTCACGGCGGTGAACAGCACCGGGATGTCGCTGACCGCCTGGGCCACGGTCTGGGCCGAGGGGGTGGCGATGGCCAGGATCAGGTCGGGCTTCGAGGAGGCGAAGGTGCCGGCGATGGTGTTGGCGGTGGCCTGGTCGGCCTGGGCGTTCTGCACGTCGAGGGTGACGTCCAGCCCGGCCTCCTCGAGGCCTTCCTCGAAGCCCTTGCGGGCGGCGTCCAGGGAGGGGTGGGTGACGAACTGGGAGATGCCGATGGTGTACGACTCGGCGGGGGCCTCGGTGCCCTCGCCCGTCCCTCCGGTGGCGCCGCCGCTGTTGCCGGAACCGCCGCAGGCGGTCAGCGCGAGGGCGGAGACGGCCAGGAGGGCCCCAGCACGGAGCCCGGTGCGGGCCTTGTCGGTGCGAATCATGGTGATGGTCCTTTCCACGCCACGGTCCCCGGCGGATGGACGCTGGCTGCGCCGTGAGGTGGGATGACCGGGGACGTTGGTAGTCAAGAATAGACGTGACGCGCAACACAATGCACCACGAGCCGCGGACTCCGTGGATTTTCCCGCCCCAGCGGCCGGGATCGCCAGACCTTCTGCTCCCGCGCCGGTGGAGAACCGGTCCCGCTCAGGACGTCTGGTCCGCCGGCCGGCCCCGCCGCAGACAGGCCGCGGGACAGCGGCCGCGCCGACTAGACTGGCCGGTGCCATGTCCCAGTCCCCCGCCACCGCCTTCCGCCTGGAGTACCCACCTCAACTGCCGGTCTCGGCCGAGCGGGACACCATCAAGGATGCCGTCCGGGACCACCAGGTGGTCATCGTGGCCGGCGAGACCGGCTCGGGCAAGACCACCCAGCTGCCCAAGATGCTCCTGGAGCTGGCCCTGGACCCGGACGAGACCGCGGTGTCCGGCACCGGCCTGATCGGCCACACCCAGCCGCGCCGGCTCGCGGCGCGCTCCGTGGCCGAACGCATCGCCTCCGAACTCGGCACCCCGATCGGCACCGACGTGGGCTACCAGGTCCGGTTCACGGCCGAGACCTCCGCCGGCACCAGGGTGAAGGTCATGACGGACGGCATCCTGCTCGCCGAGATCCAGCACGACCGGTTGCTGTCCAAGTACGCGGCCATCATCATCGACGAGGCCCACGAGCGCAGCCTGAACATCGACGTGCTGCTGGGCTACCTCAAGCGGATCCTGCCCGAGCGGCCGGACCTGCGCGTGGTCATCACCTCCGCGACGATCGACCCGGAGTCCTTCGCCGCGCACTTCGCCCTGCCCGCCCCGGACGCCGCGCCGGGTGACGCCCCGGTGCCGGCCCCGGTCATCGAGGTCTCCGGACGCACCTATCCGGTGGAGATCCGTTACCGGCCGCTGGACGAGCCGCGGCCGCAGGACGACCCCGACGACGATGCGGACGACGGCGAGGACGCCCGGGACCCGGTGGACGCGGTGTGCGACGCCGTCGACGAGCTGTCCCGTGAGCGCGAAGGGGACATCCTGGTGTTCTTCTCCGGCGAGCGGGAGATCCGCGACGCCGCCGAGGCCCTGGCCCCGCGCGTCGCCGCCAACCGGCGGCTGGGGAACACGGAGGTGCTGCCGCTGTACGGCCGGCTGTCCATGGCCGAGCAGCACCGGGTGTTCTCCCCCGGCGGGCGGCGGCGCATCATCCTGGCCACCAACGTCGCCGAGACCTCCCTGACGGTGCCGGGCATCAAGTACGTCATCGACACGGGCACCGCCCGCATCTCCCGCTACTCGCACCGCACCAAGGTCCAGCGACTGCCCATCGAGCGGATCAGCCAGGCCAGCGCCAACCAGCGTTCGGGCCGGTGCGGGCGCACCTCGGACGGCATCGCCATCCGGCTGTACTCCGAGGAGGACTTCGCCTCCCGGCCGGAGTTCACCGATCCGGAGATCCTGCGCACCAACCTGTCCGCGGTCATCCTGCAGATGTGCTCCATGGGCGTGGCCCGCACCCCCGCCGACGTCGGGGACTTCCCCTTCCTGCAGGCCCCGGACTCCCGCCAGGTCACCGACGGCGCCACCGTGCTCACCGAGCTCGGCGCGCTGAACAGCGGCCAGCCCGACGCGCGTGGGAAGTCCTACCCCAAGGGCACGATCACCCCGGTGGGGCGCAAGCTGGCCCGGCTGCCGGTGGACCCGCGGCTGGGCCGGATGATCGTCGAGGCCGGCGAGCGCGGCTGCGTGCGGGAGGTGATGGTCCTGGCCGCGGCCCTGACCATCCAGGATCCCCGCGAGCGCCCCACCGAGCAGCGGGCCCAGGCCGACGAGCAGCATGCCCGGTTCACGGACGAGAACTCGGACTTCTCCGCGCTGCTGAACCTGTGGTCCTACTTGCGCGAGCGGCAGAAGGAGCTCTCCGGCAACCAGTTCCGGAGGATGTGCCGCAGCGAGTACATCAACTACCTGCGGGTGCGCGAGTGGCAGGACCTGGTCCAGCAGCTGCGCCAGCTGGCCAGGCCGCTGGGCATCTCCGTCTCCCCCGGCCCGGTGGACCCGGTGGGCCAGCACGAGCCGGTGCACCGGTCGCTGCTGTCCGGGCTGCTGTCCCACATCGGGTCCTGGGACGAGCGCAAGCGCGAGTACGCCGGGGCCCGGAACACCCGGTTCGCGGTGTTCCCCGGCTCGGCCCTGTTCAAGAAGCGCCACGCCTTCGTGATGGCCGCCGAGCTGGTGGAGACCTCCCGGCTCTGGGCCCGGATGGTGGCGAGGATCGACCCGGACTGGGCCGTGGAGGCCGCCGGCTCCCTGGCCAAGCGGACCTACAACGAGCCGCACTGGTCCCGCAGGTCCGGTTCCGTGGTGGCCCGGGAGAAGGTCACCCTGTTCGGGGTCACCCTCGTCCCGGACCGCCAGGTGCAGTTCTGGAAGATCGACCCGGCCCTGTCCCGCGAGCTGTTCATCCGACACGCGCTGGTGGAGGGTGACTGGAAGACCCGTCACCACTTCTTCGCCCGCAACCGGAAGGCCCTGGCCGAGGTCGAGGAGCTGGAGACGCGGCTGCGCCGACGTGACCTGCGCGTCTCGGACCAGGACCTGTTCGAGTTCTACGACGCCCGGATCCCCGCCTCCGTGGTCTCCGAGCGGCACTTCGACTCCTGGTGGAAGAAGGCCCGCCAGCAGAGCCCGGAGCTGCTGGACTTCGACCCGCGGTCCCTGCTGGCCGTGGACACCGAGGACCTGGACACCGACCAGTTCCCCACCACCTTCCACCACCCCACGGCCGGCGGCGGGATCGACCTGGAGCTGTCCTACGACTTCAATCCGGCCGCCACCGCGGGCGAGCCGGACGGCATCACCGTCATCATCCCGGTGCTGATGCTCAACCAGATGGACCCGGAGCGGTTCCGCTGGCTGGTGCCCGGACTGCGCGTGGAGCTGGTGACCGCACTGATCAGGTCCCTGCCCAAGGCCGTGCGGAAGAACTTCGTGCCGGCCCCGGACGTGGCCCGGGCCGCCGTCGAGGCCCTGGAGCAGGACGCGGACCCGCAGGCCGATGACCTGCTGCCCGCCCTGGAGCTGGCGCTGCGCCGGCTGAGGGGCGTGGTCGTCCCGCCCGGGTCCTGGGACTTGTCCGCGGTGCCGCCGCACCTGGTGCCGGACTACCGCGTGGTGGACGGCCGCGGCGCGGTGATCGGGGGCGGGCAGGACCTGGCCGCCCTGCAGGACCGGCTGGCCGGACAGAACCGCACGGCCATCGCCGAGTCACTGGCGCGTGCGGCCGGTGGCCCGGGTCCCGACGGCGGCGCCCCCTCCCCCGGCACCGTCCCGGGAGCCGGTGGTGCCGGGAAGGACGGCAGGGCGGGCAGGCGCGGTGGAGACGGCCGCGGCGCGCCCGGCCGCCCCGCCCCGCCCGCGGTCCCCGCCCTGGCCGAACGCCACGGCATGACGACGTGGGACATCGGGGACATCCCGCGCAAGCTCGACACCACCATCTCCGCCGGATCGGGGACACAGCGGATCACCGGGTACCCGGGCCTGACCGCCGAGACCCTGCCGGACGGCTCTCCGGCGGCGGGGCTGACCGTGTTCCGCACCGAGGCGGACCAGCTCTCCGCCCACCGGGCCGGCGTCGTCAACCTGCTGCTGGCGCAGGTCCCCAGCCCGCAGCGCTACGTGCTGGACCACCTGGACAACCGGGAGAAGCTGACCTTCACGCAGAATCCGCACGGCTCGGTGGACCAGCTGGTGGCCGACTGCACCCGGGCCGCCGTGGACCGGCTGGTGCCGGAGGACCTGCCGTTCACCGCGGGGTCGTTCCAGGCGCTGTTCACCGCCGTGCGGGCGGACCTGATCGACACGGTCTTCGCCGTGACGGCCGTCGTGGAGAGGGTGCTGTCCCGCGCCGGACAGGTCCGCCGCGAGCTCAAGGGCACGGTGTCCCTGGCGATGGCGCCGGCGCTCAGTGACATCAAGGCCCAGCTGGAACAGCTCATCGTCCCGGGCTTCGTGGCGGCCACCGGGTGGCGGCACCTGCAGCACCTGCCACGCTACCTGGACGGGATGCTGCGCCGGATCGAGAGGCTCAAGGCCGGCGGGCACCTCCAGCGCGACGGCCGGGACATGGCCGTGGTCCAGGCCCTGGAGGACGAGTTCGACGCCGCCGTGGCCGCCCTGCCGCCCGGCCGGCCGGTGCCGCCGGCGCTGGAGGAGGTGCGCTGGCTGATCGAGGAGCTGCGGATCAGCTTCTTCGCCCAGGACCTCGGCACCGCCGTGTCCGTCTCCGAGAAGCGCGTCCGCCAGGCCCTGAGGCAGGCCACGGGCTGAGCCGCCGGGCCGCGGCCACGGCCCGTGGCACCTTGTCGCCGTTGACACGGCGATGGAACACTGAGGGTTCCTTCGGCCCCTGCGGTCCGTCCGCGTCACCACGGTCCTGCCACGACCGGCGGAGCGGTGGAGCCACGGTTGACGACACCCTGGAGGCCACCATGAGGATGATCGACGATCTTGTCGGCGGCGTGGAGCGCTGGAGGGCGCTGGACGGCATCGGCCGTCCGGTCGCCGCGGCGGTGAGCCGGGCCGTGAGCCCGAGGCCCGTGCGCAACCTGCTCAGCGGCACCGCCCTGGGCCACCCCGCGCACCCGGTGCTCACCGACCTGCCGATCGGCGCCTGGTCCATGGCCGCGGTGCTGGACGTGGTGGGCGGACGCGCGGCGGAACCGGCCGCCGACCTGCTCGTGGCCACCGGAGTGGCGGCAGCCGTCCCGACGGCCGCCACCGGCCTCAACGACTGGTCCGACACCAAGGGGGCGGCCCGCCGCGTGGGCCAGGTGCACGCGGCGGCCAACACCATCGGCCTGGCCCTCTACTCGGCCTCGTACGCCTACCGTCGGCGCGGGCGGCGCACCACCGGCAAGGCCCTGGGCCTGGCCGGGCTGGGGGCCGTGCTGGCCGGCGGGTTCCTCGGCGGGCACCTCAGCTACGCCCTGGGCGTCAACGTGAACCGGACCGCCTGGCGGAGGGGCCCGAGGGACTGGACCGACGTCCTCGACGAGGCCGGGCTGGCTCCCGGCGGGCACCGGCTGGTCCCCGCCGGGGACGTCTCGGTGCTGCTGGTCCGTGACGACGGCGCGATCACCGCGTTGGACAACGTCTGCAGCCACATGGGTGGTCCCCTCCAGGAGGGCACGATCGCCGATGGGTGCGTCACCTGCCCCTGGCACGGCAGCACCTTCCGCCTGGAGGACGGCAGTATCGTCCGCGGCCCGGCCAGCGTCCCGCAGCCCGCCTACGAGGCGCGGGTGCAGGACGGGCGGATCCAGGTGCGCGCCCGCCCGTAGGCATCGCGCTGGAGAGGGTCAGTCCCCCGGGACGAACTCCCCGTGGCCGGCCACGCGCAGCCCGGCCCGGATCTTCCCGGCGGCCTCGTCCAGGTCCTCCGGCTCGGGGTGGTTGTCCACCTTCTCCAGGTCGAAGTCGTCGAGGGAGTAGGACGGCCAGACGTGCACGTGCAGGTGCGGGATCTCATAGCCGGCGATCATGAGCCCGGCCCGGTGCGCGCCGAAGGCCTCCACCTGGACCTTGCCGATCGTCTGGGCCACGGTCACCAGGTGGGAGACGAGCCCCGGATCGACCTCGGTCCACTTGTCCACCTCGGCGCGGGGCACCACGAGGGTGTGACCCTGGGTCAGGGGGCCGATGGACAGGAAGGCCGCGCAGGTCTCGTCCTGCCAGACGAAGCGGCCGGGCAGTTCCCCGTTGATGATGCGGGTGAAGACAGTGCTCATGGTGTGGGCTCCTCCATCGTGGTCGTGCGTTCAGTCTGGACGATCAGGGTCGGGTCGGGTGCCGTCGGCGCGGTTCCCGGTTCAGGGTTCCTCGCCGGTGGCCACCGGACGCCCTGGGGTGTTGGACCAGGCCGACCAAGAACCGGGGAACAGGGCCGCCTGATAGCCGGCGATGTTCAGCGCCGCCACCTGGTGGGCGGCGTTCACGCCCGAACCGCAGTAGGTCCCCAGCGGGAGATCACACTGCACGCCCAGGGAGCGGAACCGCTCGGCCAGTTCGTCGGCGGGACGGAACCGACCGTCGTCACCCACGTTCTGGGTGGTGGGAGCGCTGACCGCACCGGGGATGTGCCCGGCCTGGGGGTCCAGCGGCTCCTCCTCACCGCGGTAGCGCGCAGCGGACCGGGCGTCCAGCAGCACACCGCCCTGCGGCAGTCCGGCGGCCGCGTCCATGTCGAGCACCGGCATCCGCCCCCAGTCGGTCCGCGCATTGCCCGGCACGGGGATCACGTCCCCGGCCTGGAGGGGCAGCCCGGCCGCGCGCCAGGCCGCCAGGCCGCCGTCGAGCAGGTAGGACTGTTCCAGGCCGGCGTGCCGCAGCAGCCACCAGGGCCGGGCCGCCGAGGTGCCCTGGACGTCGTCGTACACCACGACCGTGTCCCCGTCGTTGATGCCGAGCATCCGCACGGTGTCCCCGAACCGGTCCGGGTCCGGCAGCGGGTGCCGGCCCTCGCGCGGGCCGTCGTGGCTGGCCAGCTGGCCGTCCATGCTCACGTACACCGCGCCGGGGAGGTGGCCGCGCAGGTACTCGGCGTGACCGTGGTGGGAGCCCATGGCGGCCCAGCGCACGTCCAGCAGCTTCACGGTGTCGGCGTCCGGACGCCGGTCCGCGGGCACGAACCCCGGACGCAGCGGACCAGCCGGCGCCGGGAGCGCGGACGGGTCGTGCCCCTGCCAGGCGGCCACCGTCCGGACGTCCACCAGGACGGGGGTGGCTTCGTTCAGCCGATCCACGCGGTGTCCCCCTCCTCCAGGACGACCAGCTCGGCCCCGTAGCGCTCGGCGAACGTGGCGGCCTGCCTGCGGTACATCGGAAGCCCGCGGCCGTTCAGCAGCCCGTCGTGGACGGGAATGGCCCGGCGCGGACGCACGGCGGTGATGAAGTCGACCATCTCGGACACCTTGGACCACGGGGCGCTCAACGGCACCAGCAGGGTGTCCGGGGCCGGACCGGGCGGGACGATGTAACTATCCCCCGGGTGGTAGACCAGCCCGTCGAGGACGTAGCCGGTGTTGGCGACCATGGGGATCTGGGGATGGATGAGGGCGTGCTGTCCGCCCACGGTCCGCACGGCGAAGCCCGCGGTCTCGAACTGCTCACCAGCGCCGGTGGCGATGATCCGCTCGGCCGACACCCCTGCGCGGCCTGCCGCCCCGGCGAGCCGGGTGGCGGGGGCCGCCGGCGCACGGACGGTCACGTCCGGGTGCGCGGCGAGGAACTCGAGCACGGGGCCGTCGTCGAGGTGGTCGGCGTGCTCGTGGGTCACGAGGATGTGCTCGGCGCCCTCGAGCGCCGCCGGGACGTCCGTGAAGTTCCCCGGGTCGATGACGAGACGCCGACCGGCCTTCTCCAGCCGGACGCAGGCGTGGCCGAACTTGGTCAGGGCGATCTGGGATTCCACCCGGCCAGCCTATCCCGGAACCCCGGTGACCGTCAGTCCCGGGACCGTCCGGCCGGCGGGCCGAAGCCGCCTGTCAGCCGCCGGTCGAGGCCGGGCACCCCCGGGCGGGCGCCGTCCGGGACCGGGCGCTGGTAGCCTGTGCGGGACATGAACCCCGGACCCGACGCGAGCACGCCGCCCCCGCCGCAGCCCACCAGGCCGGCCCGGGGACGGTCCACCCGGCAGAAGACCGCGGTGAACAGGGCACTGGACGAACGCCAGGACTTCGTCAGCGCCCAGGAGCTCTTCGCCGTCCTCAAGGAGCGCGGCGAGCAGGTCTCCCTCGCCACGGTCTACCGCGTCCTGCAGCAACAGCAGCAGGACGGACTGGTGGACGTCCTCAACCCGGACGACGGCGAGTCGCTGTACCGCCGGTGCGAGGTGCAGAGCCACCACCACCACCTGGTGTGCCGGCAGTGCGGGCGCGCGGTGGAGATCGAGGCGCCGTCCGTGGAACGGTGGACCGCACGGATCGCGAGCGAGCACGGGTTCACCGATGCGGAGCACACCGTGGAGATCTACGGCCTCTGCCCCGACTGCTCGCGTCCCTGAGCCTCCTCGGGCCCGCAGTCCGGATCCACCAGCAGCGGCGCCGCGGAACGGTGCAGGGAGCCCAGCCCATAGACGTCCTCCAAGTTCTTCCGGGTCATGACCTCGCCCGGGGCACCGGAGGCCACGACCCGCCCGTCCACGAGGATGACGTGGTCCGCGGCACCGGCCTCCTCCAGGTCGTGCGTGGTCAGCACGACGGAGTGGCCGTGCTCGGTCTCGGCGTGGATGATCCGGTCGATGGTCTGCGCCGAGGTGATGTCCAGCCCGGTCATCGGCTCGTCGAGCATGAGCACCTCGTGCCCCTGGGCCAGCCCCTGGGCCACGTAGACCCGCTGCCGCTGTCCCCCGGAGAGCTCCTCCAGGTGCCGGCCGGCCAGGTCCGCCACGTTCATCTTCTCCAGCGCCTCGCCCACGGCGGCGCGGTCGGCCCTGGAGAACGGGCGCAGCCACCCGTTGGACGGGTAGCGGCCCATCCTCACGACGTCGCGCACGGTCATCGGCGTCCCCACCGGGAACACCACCGACTGCATGACGTAGGAGATCCGCCGGCGGTTGGCATAGGCGGACCCGCCGAGCACCCGCAGTGAGCCCGACGTCGGCTCCAGCACCCCCGCGATGGCCTGCAGCAGGGTGGACTTGCCGGACCCGTTGGGTCCGATCACGGCCGTCACCCCGCCCAGCGGCACCGTGAACGTGGAGGCCTGCAGGGCCACGTGGCGACCGTGGGACAGCACGAGGTCACGGGCCTCGACCAGGGCCCCAGCCGTACCGCTCATGCCGTCACCTCCGCGCCCCGGCGTCCGGGGCGGATCCTGCGGAGGGTCTCCCGGACGGCCAGGACGATGAAGAACAGCACGATGGGCACCAGGGCCATGGTGGCCGAGCCGGCCGTGCCCAGGTGGTAGCTCAGCCCCAGCCCGACGACCACCGAGACCGCGGCGATGCCGGTGGAGACGGCGAACATCACCGGCACCGTCCGGGACACGAGCGCCGCGGTGGCCGGCGGGCCCACCAGCAGTCCGAAGACCAGCATGGTGCCCACGGCCTGGAAGCTGCCGATCACGGCCGTGGCGATGAGCACCAGCAGCAGCGCGTGCGTCAGCTTCGGGCGCATGCCCAGGGACTCGGCCTTGGCCGGGGAGAAGGACAGCGCCATCAGCGGGCGGTACAGCAGGAGGGCGAAGAGGATCACCACGACGGCCATGATCGCCTGGATGCGGATGTCCGCCCAGCTCACGCCCAGGGCATCGCCGAACAGGATGGCCGTCAGGGACCCGGTGTAGGACTCCGCGCGGGAGATGATCACCACGCCCAGGGCCATCATGCCGACGAACAGCAGCCCGATCGAGGTGTCCTCCTTCAGCGTGGTGGTGCGGTAGACGAGCTGCATCCCGCCGACCATGGCGGCGGCGGCCACGGCTGCGCCCAGGTACGGGGAGAACCCGACCACCACGGCGGCCGCGATGCCGGGGATGACCCCGTGCACGAACGCGTCGCCGAAGAAGCTCATGCCCCTCAGCACGAGCCAGACGCCGACCACGGAGCACATCAGTGCCGCGACCAGGCCCCCCACGAGCGCCCGTTGCTGGAAGCCCAGGGCGAAGGGCTCGATCAACCAATCCACGGCGACCACCCTACTGCCCGCCCGTCCACGCCGGCGGCGCCACCGGCGGCCCGGCCTGCTGCGCCGCTCACGCGAGGGCGTCCGCGAGGGCCTTCGCGTTGATGACCATGGCGTCGGCGTAGTCCTCCGCGTCGGTTCCCTGGGGGCCCACTCCGCCTTCGTAGAGCTCCACGACGGGGACCTCGCCGCCGGTCTCCGCGGACAGGGCCGCGATGAGCCGGTTCCCCGATCCTGCGCTCATCACCAGGGCGTCGGTGCCCTCCTGCTGCATCTGGGCGACCAACTGGGCCAGTCGCTCGGAGGACGGCTCGGCGTCAGTGGAGCCCCCCGGCACGACGACGCCGGAGACCTCGAAGCCGTAGGCGTCCGCGAAGTACGCGTAGGCGGCGTGGTCGGTCACGAGCGTCCGGCGGTCATCGGGGATGGCGGAGAGGATCTCGCGCACCTCCTCGTCGGTCTGCCGCAACGATGCCGCCACCTCGTCCCCGCACGCCGCGTAGGCGTCATCGCCGGTGGACTCGGCCAGGGCGCCCCCGATCACCTGGGCGGCCGTCGCCATCCGCGCCACGTCCATCCAGACGTGCGGGTCCTCATCGCCGTGGGCG
>JASBVO010000021.1 GCA_029961105.1 Micrococcus sp.
AACACACCCGGTGCTGGCACCCGCATAGGAGCGGCAGAGAACCGGGGACGGTTCAGCTTCCTGCCCTGGGATCACTGGCCCGGTGATGGGTGCGGGGGGCGGTGGGTCGGTGGGTGGCTGGTTTTCTGCGGTCCTGCCGAACAGTTGCCGGGTGAGATTCCGCGTCCAGTCGTCGGTGGTCATGCGGTGTCGGTCCCTTCGGTGGTTTCGTGCCAGTGCTGCCAGTTGCGGAATTGGGCGATGATGACGCCTTGGCGGGTGATCTTGAGGTGTCCGGCGCTGCTGGTCACGTCTTTGGGTTCGGCGTCGATGGTGACGGGGCCGTCTTCGGTCTGGACGCGGATCATGCGTGGTTTCTCCGGTGGAATCCTTCGAGGGCGTCGGCGAGTTTGTGGGCGAGTGTCATGGCGTTTTCGGCGGACATGAGGATGCGGGGCTGTTTGTGGGCGAATACGCCGATGCCGGGGTGCAGGTTGCCCTCGGGGTCTTCCCGTTGGATGTGGATGACTTTGAGGTTGTGGGAGTCGCTTTCGTTGCGTTCCCACATGTCGGGGCGGGCGGTGAATGCGGTCATGGTTATTCCTTTTCTGGTTCGGTGGTTGGGAGTGGTTCGGCGGGGTTGCCGTTGGCGTCGGTGAGGGGCGGCGGGTTCCGGTGCTCGGGTTGGCGTAGGCCGTGCTTGGCCTCGAATACGCTCCAGAACGTCATGGCTTCTCGTTCGGTGTGGGCAGGTTTGCGGGTCATGCTGTGGTGTTCCCTTCGGCCATGAGGGCGAGTGTCCAGGCGATGCCGAATGCGGCGGCTTCCTGGTCGGCTGGGGTGGTGATGTCGGGGCGGTGGGGCTTCACTAGACGGTCTATGACCGTGGCCAGGCAGTCCTGTATGTCGCCGTTGGGGTGAGCTACGCCCATCACTGCGGCATGGATTTCGGTTCCTCTGAGTGCTTCCCTGGGGATAACTACGGGGCCGATGCCCAGCACGATGCGGGCGGCGTCGCCCTTTGCCTCGATGGACAGCACCGGGGCGGGGCGTGGTCCCATTCGCACGGAGGGGAACAGGCCGCGTGGCAGTCCGTCCATGGCTCGGACGGTGACGCCGGGGTTCATTCGTGCTAGTCGTGGCCGGTCGATCCAGTCGGGGGCGTGAACCTCGATGAGTCGCATGGTCCCGGTCCTCACGGTGAAGGGTGGGTCTACGTGCCAGTCCGGGACGGCGGGTGTCACGTAGCCGGTGACTTCCACTTTCGTGATGACCAATCCGGTTGCCCCTTGGGGCTGTTCGCGGTCGAGTCCGACTGTTTCGGTGAACTGCAATAGGCGCTCGGTGTAGGTGTGCAGCACTTCGAGGTCTCCGACGACACGGAATCCGCAGACACAGCCCCAGTGCGGGGCGGGGTGGTCGCTGTGCTGGGCGAGTGCGGTCCCGGGTCCACGGGGGCGCAGAGTGCACCGTGCGGCGCGGGCGGTGGTGTCGGTGTAGTTCCATAACCGGGTGCCGTCGGTCCATTCGTAGCGCCAGCCGGTGAGGGGTGTGTCCAGGGTGGTGCCGGTTTTGGGGATGGTCCTGAACCGGGTCAGCGTGTCCTGGTGGCGGCTCATATGGTGACTCCGAACAGGACGCCGGAGACGAATACGAGGGTGATGCACGTCCAGAAGATGGTGTTCAGGAGTCGGGGGCTGGTGTGCTTGTGCGGGTCGGTGTGGATGGTCATTCCATGCCTTCCATGAGTCGGCGGAGTTCGGTTCCGATGCGTTCGGCTTCGGCGCGCTGGGCGTGTGCTGCTGCTAGTCGTCGTTGGGATTCCCGTAGTTCCCTCTGGGCGTTGGCCAGTTGCGTAGACGGCTCGGGCGGCGCTTCGACTGTGCGGGTGCGCTTGCGACGAGGGACAGCGGGGAAGGCGGTCCAGGGCGGGTTCGATGCAAGGCTCATCGGTTGCCCTCCATGTCCACATGGGCAATCTCGTGCCTGTTGACGCACTGGCCACCGCATCGGGTTTTGTCGATGAATGCCTTTTTCTTTTCGGCTTCTTCGACGGTGGGCCACAGGGAGATAGATGGGTACTGGCACCACGCAATGAGTGCGTAGTCCCCGTTGCCGGTAATCCAGATGTTTTCCGGGATGGCGCAGTTCATGAACGTTCGGGCGTTGCGGTGGGTTCGGTTGCAGTTGTGCTTCATGGGTTGGGGGTCCTTCCTTGGGCTCCACCCGTCCACCCCCTCCATAAAGGAGGGGGGTGGAACGTGATAGGTGGGTGCGTGATAGCCGTGATAGTTGCCGTGATGCTTGAATCCGGGGTTCCGTGATGGGTTCTCGGGGCCGTGATAGGTCAGGCCGCTTCACGGGCCGTGATAGGTGCCGTGATAGGAGCCTCGGGCGCGTGATAGGTCGCGGGGGACTTATCACCGGGGGCCTGGTCCGCTTTGACGAGACTTCCCTTCCTCACCAGTGCGTCCAGCTTCCGGCGGGCCTTCTCCACCTCATTCGGAGTCGGCTTGTCCGTGGTGAACAGGGCGCGGGAGTAGTCCTTGACGGTCAGGGATCCTGCCGCCCTCACCAGTTGCAGCGGGTCGGCGTCGTCCAGTACCTGAGACAGTGAAGCGCCCTGGGTTTCGTTCCGTGGTTAGACCACCGCGGGCGCGGCTGTCAGTTGTTGAGTGTATGAGGCTTCGACTTCTGCCGGGGTTCGGTAGTCGAGGTTCTCGTGCAGTCGGCGGGTGTTCCACCACTGCACCCAGTCCATCGTGGCCATTTCCACGGCCGTGACCGAGGGCCAGACCCGTTGAGAATGGATGATCTCCGCCTTGTAGAGGCCGTTCACGGCTTCGGCGAGGGCGTTGTCATACGAATCGCCGACGGACCCGACTGACGCGGTGACACCGTAGGCCGCCAGCGTGTCGGTGTAGGCCAGGCTGACGTACTGCACGCCTCGATCCGAGTGATGGACCAGCTGCCCATCTCGTAGGCTGGCGTCGGTGCTCAGCAGCGCGTGTTCCAGGGCCTGCAGCGGCAGCGCCTGTGTGTGCAGCGTGGCCGCTACGGCCCAGCCGACGATCTTGCGGGTGCAGGCATCGGTGATGAACGCGACGTAGCAGAAGCCGGTCAGGATCCGCACATAGGTGATGTCAGCGACCCACAGCCGGTTCGGCTCGTGCGCGGCGAACTGCCGCTTCACCAGGTCCGGACGGTGATCCGGCTCGACTGCGGGCTTCGTCGTGATCGGTTTGCGGCCGCGCCGGACACCGGTCAGGCCGGCGGCCTTCATCAAGCGGGCGACCTGGTCACGGCCCACATCCCAGCCGGCCCGGCGCATGGCATGCCACATCTTGCGGTACCCGTAGACGCCGTAGTTCTCGGCGTGGATCCGCCGCAGCTCCTCCATCAGGACCGCATCGCGCAGCCTCCGCGTCGAGGCCGGACGGGTCTTCGCGGCGCGGTAGCCGCGGGAGGTGATGAACCCACACGCCGTCGCACCCAGGGTGCGGCAGATGGCCTCGACCCCGAATTGACCGCGGTTCTCATCGATGAACCGGATCATCTCGTCGTGGGGCGGTCGAGTTCCGCTGCGAAAAAAGCCGAGGCCTTCTTCAGGATCTCGTTGGCCCGTCGGGTCTCGGCCAACTCCCGGCGCAGCTGCCGGTTCTCTTCTTCCAGGCTCGCACTACTGGGCACGGCTACCGAGGTGAGGTCGGGCGATTCCGCTCGACGGCACCAGTTCCGCAAAGTCTCCGGGCCGCAGCCCAGGGCCTCGGCGACCGCGCGGATGGACGCGGCCCGGGGACCGCCCTCAGCGGCCTGACGATCGAAGACCATCCGGACCGCTCGATCGCGGAACTCAGGGGTGAACTTCTTGGGCATGAACCGATTCTCCTTCGTGAGACTCGGAACGAAACCCAGGGCGCTTCACAGTCCGGTGTCGGGGTCATGGATCACGTCAAACGGACCCACGGTGTCGGCCGGTTGCTTCAGGTGGCGCAGCTTCACCACGGCGTCACCGGGTGCCCCGTCCAGGTGGATGACCGAACCGACTCCGGCCGTGAGCCAGGTGGAACCGTAGACGGCATCAATGCCCTTGGGACCGTCGGCCCGTTGCTTGACCTGGTGATGCAGTTCGGCAACCTGCACACCGTCACTGAGCGCGGCCTGTCGTGCCCGGTTGTATCCGGCCCCTACCTTGTCGTCTGACAGTCCCACGGCGGCATCCTTCAGGCTGTCCACGAACACATGGGACGCGCCCGCCTCACGGCACATCTGGGCCAGTAGTCCAGTGTTCTCGGCCAGGTCTTCCGGAGGCGGTCCCTGCCAGATCACCAGCCGGCTCGATACCTCACCACGGTGGGCGGGGTGGAACTGGCGGCGCAGCGAGCGGGCTAGCTGCCGGGGACGGTCCATTGCCAGATACAGCACCCGGCCGGTCGCCGGGGCCACGGGATGCCCTAGTACGTCGCCGTCGGCCAAGATCAGGGCGCGGACCAGTTGACCGGCAATGGTGGACTTACCGACGCCGGACCCGCCGTAGATCATCAGCGCTTCCCCCTCGGCCCACAGCACGTCGTGGCCCTGTCCCCATACCGCCGTGGGCATGTCCGGGGTGTTGAAGATAAACTCCCCGCCGTCCTCGAACTGCCTTCCGGTGTCCAGGGGCCTAGGGATGGTGAACTCTGCCGTCAAACCCTCACCCCCTGTTCTGTTCTGAATCGTTGGACTGACCGGCGGTGTGCGGCCTCGGCTCCGTCCCAGCCGGGGAAAAACTCGCGCACGCTGTCAGCGATGGCGGGGTGTGTGTGCTGGCAGGTGGGCAGGGTCGCCAGGGCGTCGGACCATGCGGCGGCGTACCCCCGTGCCCAGTCGGCGCAGTGGTGACAGCTCGGCCCGTGCTCCCACGCGCTCGGGGGCATGGTGGGCGCGCTCATGCGTCACCGCCCATCTGCCAGCCGGCGGAACGGAGTTGGTAGGTCAGGAGGTGGGCGTCTCTGCCGTCCATCCGTGCCCGGTCCACCTTGCGCTGTGCCGAAGCCAGCGACAGAAACGGATAGCGGCGGTATCGGGGTGCCGGTCCGGGTGACTTCACGTGAACGACGACGATGTAGAGGCCGTTATTCACGGCCTGCAACATGTCTGCATCCGGTAGACTGTGAGTGTCGCCGCCAAACGACTTTGAGGCCGTCCGGTTCCCCGCCGGGCGGCTTTCTTTTGCCTCAGACAAGGGCGTCACCGCCTCGGCGCTCGGCCCACAGGGAGGTGCGGCCCGCGTCCACGTTGCGGGCGACGGACTCGCCTACGGGGTCGGCCCACGTGCGGCGCAGGTAGGTTTCCAGCGTCAGGGCGGGGCGTTCCGCTCGGGCGCGGTTGTACCCGCGCACCAGTCGGGACAGTTTGGAGTGCGAGACGTTCAGGCCGCGCTCATCGGCCCATTGGCGGGCCTTGCGGAACAGGGCGTCACCTGAGGGCGCGGCCTTGTTCTGGCTGTGTTCCCCGGTGTTTGTACTGCCAGCGGGGCGAGTGTGGGATTCGATGGCCACTCTCATGCGGCATCACCGCCCAGGGAGTCCATCTCGGCCTCGGCTGTTGCTGCCGCCTCGGCGGCTTCGCGGGCGCGGCGGCGGGACTGTGCGGACTTCAGTGCGAGGCGCTGGAAATGTGCCTTACGCAGGTGCTCGGCGCGGCGTGCGCGCTCGGCGGGCAGGAGGGTGCCGTCCGGGTCTGCCTCGGCTTCGAACTTCGCCATGAGGGCGGCGCGGGCCTTGGCGGTGCGGGCGGATCGGTCTTCGGTCTGTGCCCATGACTCGTGGGCGGCGATCTGAGCGGCGAGACGGCGCTCTGTGGGCGAGGTGCTCACGGAATCCCTTCCGGATACACGAATGCCGAGCTAACACGGCCACGTCTGTCTGTGGTCTTCGTGTTGCTCGGCTTCCCATGCGGGGCACCCTAGGGGTGTCTCACCGTGCGCCCTACTTACTGGGATTCGCTGTGCAGCTCCCCGGTTTCCCGGAGTCCCAGCCCCTCGGGCTAGCACCTCGTCATTCTGTTACTAAATCAAAGGCTATCATACGGTGTACGCAAATCAAGCGCACTGCGCAAAGAATCTTCCCAAATATTCGCCAAAGACGGGTCAAAGGTCGCCTAGATTCAGGTTTCGAGCCTCGTCAATGGCGCGGTCTGTGGCGCGGGCGCGGGTGTAGCGCTGGAGCATGTCCGGGCGTTCCCAGCCGGCTACTGCCATGAGTCCTAGCTCGGAACCGCCAGCCGACAGCCAACGGTGAGCGGCAGTGTGGCGCAATAGGTGCGGGTGGAATCCAGTAATGCCAGCTGCGTTGGCACGTTCGCCTAAGGCTTTATGCAAGGCGTCATAGGTGAATCCCTTACCCCGGTCCCCTAGCCAGAATCCGGGCAGGTGGGCGAGGCGGTGCCGTGCCCGCTGTCGGCGGTATCGGTCCATCGCCCGTGCGGTCTGCGGTCCGATGGGCACGACGCGGCCCTTGCCACCCTTGCCACGGCGGACGATGACGGTACCCCTGATGAGATCCACGTCCTCCAGGGTGAGGGCGGCACACTCCCCTGCCCGGACGCCAGTCTCCACCATGAACCGCACTAGGGCCTCATCACGGCGGGCGCGGAAGTCCGTACCCGTGCACGCCTTCAGTAGGGCCTTGATCTGGGCATCGTTCAGCGGCTCAATAACCTTGCGGTCCAGCTTCGGGGCCTTCAGGCCGATGAGGGGGTCGGCGTCTAGTTCACCTTCCTCGACGAGCCATTCGCTGAATCGGCGCAGGGCGAGCTGTCGCGCTCGGACGGTGGCGGCTTCCCGGCCCTGGTCGAGTAGGTGCCCGGTGAAGCGTTGCACGGTGGCGCGGTCGATGGTGAGCGGATACTCGTGGTCGGTGCAGAACTTGATGTACTGCTCTAGACCGGTGGCGTAGCTCTTGATGGTCTGTGGTGATTTGCGCTCGGCTCGGAGGGCCAGGGTCCAGGAGGACGCCAGCCCTTCGAGGTCGAGGGGTTCAGTCACAACTCGATCATAGCAATATCTGGACTAGAAGCGCTATGCGGTGCTACCGTGTGACCCGTAAGGCCACACGGCCCTTGGAAACACTGGGATGCACCGCATAGCGGCGTCGATTGTCAGTCCAGATAATCGCGCAGCACCTGGGACCGGGAGGGGTGACGCAGCTTGGACATCGTCTTCGACTCGATCTGGCGGATGCGCTCACGGGTCACCCCGTAGACCTTGCCGATCTCGTCGAGGGTCTTCGGCTGCCCGTCCGTCAGGCCGTAGCGCATGGCCACCACGCCGGCCTCGCGCTCCGCGAGGGTGTCCAGCACCGAGTGCAGCTGCTCCTGCAGCAGGGTGAAGCTCACGGCATCGGCCGGCACGACCGCCTCGGAGTCCTCGATCAGGTCGCCGAACTCCGAGTCACCGTCCTCGCCGAGCGGGGTGTGCAGGGAGATGGGCTCACGGCCGTACTTCTGGACCTCGACCACCTTCTCCGGAGTCATGTCCAATTCCTTGGCCAGTTCCTCCGGGGTGGGCTCGCGGCCGAGGTCCTGGAGCATCTGGCGCTGGACGCGGGCCAGCTTGTTGATGACCTCCACCATGTGGACCGGGATGCGGATGGTCCGGGCCTGGTCCGCCATCGCGCGGGTGATGGCCTGGCGGATCCACCAGGTGGCATAGGTGGAGAACTTGAAGCCCTTGGTGTAGTCGAACTTCTCCACGGCCCGGATCAGGCCGAGGTTGCCCTCCTGGATGAGGTCCAGGAAGAGCATGCCGCGTCCGGTGTAGCGCTTGGCCAGGGAGACGACGAGACGCAGGTTCGCCTCAAGCAGGTGGTTCTTGGCCCGGCGGCCGTCGGCGATGATGAGCTCCATGTCCCGGCGCAGGCGCGCATCCTTGACGGGGTTCTCCTTCATCTTGTGCTCCGCATAGAGGCCGGCCTCGATCCGCAGGGCGAGGTCCACCTCCTGCTCGGCGTTGAGCAGCGCGACCTTGCCGATCTGCTTCAGGTAGTCCTTGACGGGGTCTGCGGTGGCGCCGGCCGAGACGACCTGCTGTACCGGGGAGTCATCGTCCGAGTCGGACACCACGAAGCCACCGGCCGAGGTCTCCTCCGCCTCCTCTTCGACGACGTCCTCCGGGGCGTCCCTGGGCTCCTCGTCCGGCTCCCCGGCCTCGTCGGCGGACTTCGCGGCGGCAGGCTTGGCGGTCGTCTTCGCCGCGCCCTTGGCGCCGCCCTTGGCCGCGGTGGACTTGGTGCCACTCGGCTTGGTGGCCCGCGAGGAGGCGGTGGACTTCCGAGTGGACGTGCCGGCCTGTGCCGCGCCCTGGTCCTCGGCCACCGCGTCCTCGACGGACACGTTGGCCTGGGTCTCGGTCTTCTTGGAAGAAGTAGTCACTCATTACCTTTCGTACGGGCGTCCCTTGGGGGCCCCTGACGGTCAACACCACTATGACCCTGTCAAGTCCGCGGGATGGGATCCGGACTGGCCGGGACGTCAGGTCCCGGGTCCGGACCCGCGCAGAAGCAGGGTCGTGATGTGGTCAACGCCCTGCGGTCCGCTTTTGTTCCCCGTTCCGCACGATGGAGCGCACCACAGAGGGCCCGACGATTATGCCATGGCCCGGCCCCGCAGGCAGATACCCGGTGGGCTCACCGCTCAGGGCCGGCACCGCGCCGGGCCGACCAGGCCGTGGACCTCCGGCGCGCCCAGCCGGAGAGGACGCCGCAGTCGACCACCTCGCCCAGGACCTGGACCAGCGGGTACTCCGGGTCGGCCCGGCGGCACTCCTCGATGACCCGGCCCGCCACGGAGCCGCGCCCACGGGCCCATTCCACCCAGGCCACCAGGCATCGGGCCGCCGTGGCGGGTTCCCCCGCGGCCTCGGGCAGCAACAGTTCGCACGCCCTGCGGAGCCGGGCGATCCGGTCCCAGTCGGGGGCCCGGCGGGAGGCGGCCATCAGGACCGAGGAGTACAGGACACCATTGACCTCGCGGGGACTGACGTCGAAGGCCTGCGCCACCTCCTGCGGCAGGGCGTGCAGCCAGGCCGCCCCGGAGACGGCGCGCTCGAGGGTGAAGCTGGCTGCGGCCACCAGCGTGTCACGCAGGTGCACGTCCGCGAGCCCGCCGAGCAGCCCGGCCCGTTCGGCCGGGTCCGCCGGCAGCTCCGCCCCGCCCAGGACCTGCTCCCAGTCCCGCAGCCACTGCGCCCGCGGCCGGCCTCCGTGCCCTGGCCGCCCGAACCGTCGGACGGCCTCGTGCAGTGCGGGGCTCATCCGGTCCGCCGGGGCAGGCAGGACAGCGGCCTGCGGTTCGTCCTCGACGACGGAACCCTCCAGGATGAACGCCGTGTTCAGCGCGCTGGTCGCGGTGCGGGCCACCTCGGATCCGTGCGCCGTGCAGGTGGTCGGGTCCGGACAGTCCAGGTGCCACAGCCTGCCGTCCGCCACCAGCCATGCCTCCTGCAGGGGCAGCCCCACCGCGGCCAGCTCGAACTCGAGGGCATCGGCCAGGAGCCCGTCGGAGTCGTCATCCGGCCCCACATACCCGGTGGAGTCCCGGAACAGGAACACGAGGCTGCCGTCGGCGCGCTCATCCGCCGTGAGGTAGCCGGCGACCTGGCTGGCGTACCCGGACAGGGCGTCCCAGTCGTCGGTCAGCAGGGGATCCCAGTCACAGCGGAGCACGGCACCGAGGTCGCGGCCCGCAAGAGCGATGGCCGTGATGCTGTTGCGCGGGACGAATCCCAGGGTGTGCTGGATGTAGCTGACGAGGTCCACCGGTTCGACGGCCTTGACCCTCAGTGGCGTGGTCGGTGACGGATTGGCGTGGAGCTGGTCTTCGGGGAGGTCTGTCTGCATGCCTCCACGCTTCCGTGGCCGCCCCGGACACGGAAGCGCCCGACCCTGGATCCGTGGAGGGCCGGGCGCATCCGGTCGATTGTGCAGTAGGTGGCCTGACGGTTCAGCCGGCCGGGTCCGGGCTGTCGCCCTCCGGCGGGGCTTCCCCGGGCTCCGGGGAGTCCGACGGTCCCGCGTCCGCGTCGAGTGCGTGCCGGGGCTGGCTCTGCAAGTATTCCTCGACGGCGGCACCGAGTTCCTCGGCGTCGGGCACCTGCTCGTCCGGTCCCACGAGCAGGGACCGGCCCGCGCCGGGCGAGTGCTGGTCGAAGTTGCGCTCGAGTCCCTGGACCATGGCGGTGATCTCGCCGGAGGACCCGGTCTGGCGGTCCAGTTCCCGGTCCACCTCGCGACCGCGCTCGCGCAGCTCGTCGGTGGGCAGCATCAGCCCCAGGGCGGCACCGACGTACTCGAGGGCGGCGACGGCCGCCTGCGGGTAGGCGGCGTCGGCGAGGTAGTGCGGGACATGCAGGGTGTACCCGGCGGTGCCACGGCGATGCTCGTCCAGCCGCAGTTCGAGCAGTTGCGCGACGCC
The DNA here is from genome assembly GCA_029961105.1 of Micrococcus sp. Taxonomy (GTDB): domain Bacteria; phylum Actinomycetota; class Actinomycetes; order Actinomycetales; family Micrococcaceae; genus Citricoccus. Next base: position 10,432 of record JASBVO010000021.1, read on the forward strand.
GGAGACCATCCGCGCCTGCGGGCTCCAGGTGGACAGGCCCGCCACCAGTTCCTCCTGGTTGCCGTGCGTGGTCACGCCCAGGGGGCGGGTGTGCGGCACCGGCATCGGCACGGCGTCCACGAGCGCGACCAGCTTCACGTCGAGCTTGTCGACCAGGAAGAGCACGGAGGCCACGAACCGCTCCCACTGGTAGTCCGGCTCGGGTCCGGAGAGGAGCAGGAAGGGCCGGCCCAGGGCGTCGGAGACGAGGTGCAGCTCGAGCCGGGGCGACCGGTAGTCCAGGAACCGGTCCCCGTCGAAGCTGATCTGCGGCCTGCGGGCCCGGTAGTCGATCAGCTGGTCCGCATCGAAGCTGGCGAGCAGCTTGTGGTCGAGGGAGTCCAGCAGGGTGTGCCGGACCTGCTCGGACAGGTGCCCGGCATCCAGGTGGCCGCCGAAGACCGCCAGCATGCCCAGCCCGCGCAGCGCCGAGGCGCCGTCGAAACCCCCGGCCAGCAGGTCGCGGCCTGCGGCCTCCAGGGTGAACAGCTGGGTGGGATCCTGCATGGTCCGTCCTTTCGGCAACATGGTCTCGTGCGATGGGGTGCACGTGCAATGTCCAACGCGCGGCGGCCCCCCGGTATTCCGTGGTTAGGATCGAGACGGTGGGACGCCTCCCCTGGCCCCGACCCATCGACCCCAGCATCCAACGACGGAGAACGCGCACGTGATCAACGACTTCAGTCCAGTATTGACCGCCATCGGGCCGGACCTCGACAAGTGCACCGCCTCGGCCCTCGTCGTGGGGATCGCCTCGAGTGATGAGGGACCGGTGCTGCTGCCCAGTCCACTGCCCGACGCCGGCGCCCGCGCCCTCGCCGACTCGCTCGAAGCCCTGGGGGTCACCGGTGCCGCCGACGAGGTGCTGCGCATCCCGGGACTGGACCCGCTCCCGTTCCCGCTGCTGGTGCTGACCGGCGTCGGGACGATCACCGGCGAGGCCGGGGCGGGCGTGTCCGATGAGGCCCTGCGCCGCGCCGCCGGCGCCGCCGTACGCCAGCTGGCGGGTACCTCCTCGGTGGCGCTGGCGCTGCCCGCCGACACCCCGGAGCAGCTGGCCGCGGTGGCCGAGGGGGCGGCGCTGGCCGCGTACTCGTTCACCGCCTTCCGCTCGGCCCCCGCGCGACAGAAGGCGAAGGACCCGGTGGCCGGCGCCGCCGTCGTGACCCGCCTCAAGCCGCGGCAGTCCGGACCGGTGCTGGAACGCGCCGCGGTCATCGCCCGCGCGGTCCGCGGCACCCGTGACCTGGTCAACACCCCGCCGTCACACCTGTTCCCCGCCTCGTTCGCCGAGACGGTCACCGAGGCGGTGCGCAAGCTGCCGGTGAAGGTGACCGTGTGGGACGAGAAGAGACTGGCCAAGGACGGCTTCGGCGGGCTGCTCAACGTCGGCATGGGCTCCTCCCGGCCGCCGCGGCTGGTGAGGCTCGAGTACTCCCCCGCCCGGGCCTCGACCCACGTCGCCCTGGTCGGCAAGGGCATCACCTTCGACTCCGGCGGCCTGTCCCTCAAGCCGCCGACCTCCATGACCACCATGAAGTCGGACATGGCCGGGGCCGCCACCGTGGCCGCCACCGTGGCCGCCGCCGCCGAGCTGCAGCTGCCCGTGAAGGTCACCGGGTGGCTGTGCATGGCCGAGAACCTCCCCTCGGCCACCGCCCAGCGGCCCTCGGACGTCATCACCATCTACGGGGGCAAGACGGTCGAGGTGATGAACACGGACGCCGAAGGACGCCTCGTGCTGGCCGACGGTCTGGTCGCCGCCACCGATGAGACCCCGGACGCGGTCATCGACGTGGCCACGCTCACGGGCGCCCAGATGATCGCCCTGGGCACCCGCACCACCGGGGTCATGGGCACCGAGGAGCTGCGTGAGGAGCTGGTGGCCGCCGCCGACGCCGCGGGCGAGTCCGCCTGGGCGATGCCCATCCCGGAGAACCAGCGTGCGTCCCTGGACTCGTCGGTCGCCGACATCTCCAATGTGGGCGACCGGTTCGGCGGCATGCTGACCGCCGCCGCGTTCCTGCGGGACTTCGTCGACGCCGGCCGTGAACCGGAGGCGGCCAAGGCCGCCCCCACGCCGTGGGCGCACCTGGACATCGCCGGCCCCTCCTTCAACGAGTCGGGAGCCTACGGCTACACCCCCAAGGACGCCACGGGCGTCATGGTGCGCACCCTCGTGCGGTTCCTCCAGGACCGCGCCAGCTGAGCGCGCCGTGAGCCCGTCCGCGCCCCGCCGGGATACGGTCGCTGAAGTAGAACGACCGGTCACGTGCGGCTAAGGTAAACGCGAGGCATCACACCGAGGATCCCGCTGGGATCACCAACCAACCCGAAGGGCGTCCGGGGACCCCGGTGCCCGACCGTGAGGAGCATCATCGTGGCCGAAGAGGCAACCGCCAGGGAATTCGACGTACTCATCCTCGGCGGTGGCTCCGCCGGCTATGCCGCCGCGCTGCGGTCCGTCCAGTACGGGCTCACCGTCGGGCTCATCGAGAAGGCCAAGCTGGGCGGCACCTGCCTGCACTGGGGATGCATCCCCACCAAGGCCTACCTGCACGCGGCCGAGCTCGCCGACGAGGCCCGGACCAGTTCCAAGTACGGCATCAACACCTCGCTGGAGTCCATCGACATGGCCGCCGTGCGCGGGTACAAGGACGGCATCGTCGCCGGCAAGTTCAAGGGTCTGACGGGCCTGCTGAAGCAGAAGAAGGTCACCGTCATCCAGGGCGAGGGCAAGCTCGTCTCGCAGAACGAGATCGAGGTGGACGGCACCCGTTACTCGGGCAAGAACATCGTCCTGGCGTCCGGTTCCGAGGCCAAGACCTTCGGCCTTCCGATCGGCGGCCGGATCATGACCTCCACCGAGGCCCTCGAGCTGGACTACACCCCGAAGTCGGCCATCGTCCTCGGCGGCGGCGTGATCGGCTCCGAGTTCGCCTCGGCGTGGAACTCCTTCGGCGTGGACGTCACGATCATCGAGGGCCTGGACCACCTGGTCGCCAACGAGGATCCGGCGATCATCAAGGTGATCGAGCGCGAGTTCAAGAAGAAGAAGATCAAGACCAGCCTGGGCACCTTCTTCGAGAAGGTCGAGGACACCGGCGACGGCGTCAAGGTCACCCTGGCCGACGGCAAGGAATTCACCGCCGAGGTCTGCCTCGTCGCCGTGGGCCGCGGCCCGGTCACGGCGGGCCTGGGCTACGAGGAGCAGGGCATCACACTGGACCGCGGCTTCGTCATCACCAACGAGCGCCTGCACACCGGCGTCGGCAACATCTACGCCATCGGGGACATCGTCCCGGGCCTGCAGCTGGCGCACCGCGGCTACCAGCAGGGCCACTTCGTCGCCGAGGAGATCGCCGGCAACAACCCGCTCATCGTCGAGGACATCAACATCCCCAAGGTCACCTTCACCGACCCCGAGGTCATGTCGGTGGGCTACACCGAGCCCAAGGCCAAGGAACGATTCGGCGAGGACAACGTCGAGACCGTGGAGTACAACCTGGCAGGCAACGGCAAGTCCTCCATCCTGGGCACCGGCGGCATCATCAAGATGGTCCGCCAGAAGAACGGGCCCATCGTGGGCGTGCATGGCGTCGGCAAGCGCATCAGCGAGCAGATCGGCGAGGCCCAGCTCATCGTGAACTGGGAGGCCTACCCCGAGGACGTCGCCGCCTTCGTCCACGCCCACCCGACCCAGAACGAGGCCCTCGGTGAGGCCGCCATGGCCCTCAACGGCCACCCGCTGCACGGCTGAGGTCGCGGAGAACAGACCATCCACCGGGACGCCCTGCCGGGCGGACCGCCAACACACGTCAGGCCGGCTGGTTGCCGGCACGCACTTGAGGAGAAACGGGACGACATGTCTGAAACCGTGAACCTGCCGGCCCTGGGTGAATCCGTCACCGAGGGCACCGTCACGCGCTGGCTGAAGGAGGTCGGCGACGAGGTCGCCGTCGACGAGCCCTTGGTGGAGGTGTCCACCGACAAGGTCGACACCGAGATCCCGTCCCCCGTGGCCGGGGTCCTGGAGGAGATCCTCGTCCAGGAGGACGAGACCGTCGAGGTCGGCGCGCCGCTGGCCCGCGTCGGCGACGGCGCCGGTGGCGGTGCCGCGGACGCCGGCTCGGACGCCGGAGCCGAGGGGCAGCCCCAGCAGGAGGAGCCCCAGGCCGAGGAACCGGCCCAGGGCACCACCGGCACGGAGGCCGACGAGGCCGGGGACACCGACACCTCCGGCCAGGAGCTGTCCTCCGAGCAGGTGGCCGCCGAGGATGCCGAGGAGCGCGGCACCGGCGAGGCCACCGAGGTCACCCTGCCCGCCCTGGGCGAGTCCGTCACCGAGGGCACCGTCACCCGCTGGCTGAAGGAGATCGGCGAGGACGTCGAGGTCGACGAGCCGCTGCTCGAGGTCTCCACGGACAAGGTCGACACGGAGATCCCCTCCCCCGTGGCCGGCAAGCTGCTCGAGATCAAGGTCCAGGAGGACGAGACCGTCGAGGTCGGTGCACTGCTGGCCCTCGTGGGATCCGGTTCCGCCGGCGGCTCTGCCCCGGCCGAGGCACCGGCCCAGGAGCAGCCGGCCCCGAAGGCCGAGGAGAAGCCCGCCGAGGAGAAGCCGGCCGAGCAGCCCGCTCCGAAGGCCGAGGAACCGGTTGCCGAGCAGCCGGCCCCGAAGGCCGAGGAGAAGCCGGCCGAGCAGAAGCCCGCCGCCCAGGCCTCCGCCCCCGGGGACGGGTACGTCACCCCGCTGGTGCGCCGCCTGGCCCAGCAGAACAACGTCGACCTGTCCACCGTGGTCGGCACCGGGGTCGGCGGCCGGATTCGCAAGCAGGACGTGCTCGTGGCTGCCGAGGCCGCCAAGGCGGCCCAGGCCGGCGGACGAGCGCAGGCGCCGTCCGCCGCGGCCGCACCGGCTGCTGCCCCGGCAGCGAAGGCCGCGGCCAGCACCGTGGACCCGGCCAAGCGCGGTTCCACGGAGAAGGCCCCCCGCATCCGGCAGACCATCGCCAAGCGCATGCGCGAGTCCCTGGACGTGTCCGCCCAGCTCACGCAGGTGCACGAGGTCGACATGACCCGGATCGCGGCACTGCGCAACCGGGCCAAGACAGGCTTCCAGCAGAAGAACGGCGTGAAGCTGACCTTCCTGCCCTTCATCACCCAGGCCGTCGCCGAGGCGCTGAAGCAGCACCCGAAGCTCAACGCCGAGTACAACGCGGAGACCTCGGAGATCACCTACCACGACTCCGAGGACATCGCGATCGCCGTGGACACCGAGAAGGGCCTGTTCGTCCCGGTGATCTCGGACGCCGGTTCGCTGAACCTCTCCGGCATCGCCGGGAAGATCGCCGACCTGGCAGAGCGCACCAGGAACAACAAGATCTCTCCGGACGAGCTGTCCGGCGGAACGTTCTCCATCACCAACTTCGGCTCGGTGGGCGCGCTCTTCGACACCCCGATCATCAACCAGCCGAACGTCGCCATCCTCGGCGTCGGGACCATCGTGAAGCGCCCCATGGTCATCACGGACCAGGACGGCAATGATGTCATCGCCGTTCGTCACATGATGTACCTGTCACTGACCTACGACCACCGGCTGGTCGACGGCGCCGATGCCGGACGGTTCCTGCAGACCGTGAAGGCCCGCCTCGAAGAGGCCGAGTTCGCGAACGAGCTGGGTCTGTAAGGGTGGAGGTCCTCACCGCGATCTTCGTCGCCATCCACATCATCTCGGCGGCGGCCATCGTCGGCGGCTGGCTGGCCCACTTCAAGAACCCGACCGTCACCGCGTCGCAGTGGTGGGGTTCACTGGGCATGATCATCTCCGGTCTGCTGCTGTTCGGCTTCGCCGAGATGGGTGATGGCCCCGTCAACCGCATCAAGCTCAGCGTCAAGCTGGTCATCGGCCTGGCCGTGCTGGTGGCCGCCCTGCTGGGCCGCCGCAAGGAGAACAAGGGCGAGCCGGTACCCACCGGGCTGGCCCATGCCGTGGGTGGCCTCGGCCTGGTCAACATCCTCGTGGCCGTCCTATGGCAGGACTACTCCTCCTGACCACTGCCGTGCGCCGCTGAGCCGGCCACGGCGGCACCACCACAGCGCCCAGGGCGCCCGTCCGGATCCTCCGGCCGGGCGCCCTGGGCGTTCTCGCCCCACACGGTCATCCTCCGACGATCCGGTGGACGCGCCACCCGGAGCGAGTCCGCACCAGCTCGGCCGTGAACCGCTCGTCCGTGGGAGCAGTCGCCTCGTCGACCGTCTCCCCATCAGCCGTCACCGTCCGGTAGGGGCTGATCGTCAGCGTGAGGGGCACGCGCGCCTCGTCCGCCCCGATGCGTCGCACCGGCCCGGAGACCTCCGTGTGCAGGGTCAGCCCCTCGTAGCGCAGCCCGCGCCGCCGGAGTTCAGCGAGCAGGTGCATGTCGGCCTGGTGGGCCGGTGAGTCCGGGAGGCTGTAGACGCCCACGTCCTGCCGGTCCAGGGAGACCAGCGCCGCGGCCCGGGCCGGTCCCAGGGCCTCGGCCGCCTCCGCCACGTCGCTGGCGCCGATCCCGGCCGTGGACTCGGTGGTCACCGGGGTGTCGTCGACCGGGGTGTCGTCGACCGGGACGCCGGCGAGGCCGGTCGGGTTCGCGCCGGCGGTGGGACCGGGGGCCGTCGTCGGACTGGTCCCCACCGGCTCGCCGGCCTCCGCCGGGGCCGGCGTGGACGCGGCCGGGACAGACGCGGCCGGGACAGACGCTGCCGTGGGCACCGGTCCCGCTACCCGTTCGGATTCGGAGCCGGCCCACGGCAGGGTGGCCCCGGCGGCCAGGGCCCCCGCCGTGACCGCCAGTGCCAGTCCCGCCCCGGCGACCAGCAGGACGGGCCGGCGCCGGCGCCGCGGTGGCGGATCGGCCCGTCGGCGCGTGGGCAGCTCCATGGCGACCTCCGGACTGGCCGACGGGTACAGGTCCACCGGTTCGGGGGTGGCCCACCGGTAGCAGGCCGTGGCGAAGTGTTCGGCGCTGGGCCGGGCGCCCGGATCCTCGTCCAGTCCGGCCTCGAGGAGCGAGACCACCTCACCCGGGATGTCCGGGATCACCAGCGGCAGCGGTGCCCGGGATGAGGTCCGCGCCGGCGCCCGACCGGTCAGGGCGTACCACCCGACGGCGGACAGCGAGTAGACGTCCGCGGCCGGGGCGAGAGACCGGTCCGGCCCGGCGCTCCCGCCCGGCCCGTCGGGGCCCTCCGCCAGTTCCGGAGCGGTGAAGCCCGGCGTGCCGGTCCGGGCGGCGGTCCCGCCCAGCAGCCGGGACGAGCCGAGGTCGGCGACCGCCGGGCGTCCCCGGACCGTGAAGAGGACGTTCCCCGGTGAGAGGTCGCCGTGGACCACGCCGTGCCCGTGCAGGGCCTGCAGCGCCTGCGCCACGGGCACCAGGACCGTCACCACCTGGCCCACGGGCAGGGGGCCGGCGGCCCGCACGAGGGCGCCCAGCGACCCGCCCGCGTGGTACTCGCTCAGCAGCCCCGGGCCCCTGTCGGTCGGCACCACCCCCAGCGGTCGCACCACGTGCTCGTGCCTCAGCTCTCCCACCGCCCTGAGCTCGACGTCCAGCAGCTCGGCGGGAACCTCCGCCGTCCGGTCCGGGACCTTCAGCGCCGCCTGCCGGCCCTGGCCGTCCTCCACCAGCCACACCGTGGAGCTGCCGCCGCGGCCCAACTCACGCCGCACCGTCCATCCCGGAACCACCGGAGTGTCCCCTGCTGTGCCCATGCTGCCCCGACTCCCTTCGCGATCAGTCCTGCCCTCCCATCGTCCCGGGTTGCCGCCTCCGGCGTGCCGCGTTATCCACAGCCCCGGGGGGCGGGGCTAGAGTGGACGCATGTCCGCGCCGACCTACCCGCCGTTTCGCGTCCTGGGCCTGTCCCCGGACACCGTCGATTACCGTCAGGCGTGGGACCTCCAGCAATCCCTGCACGCAGAGGTCGTCGACGGATCCTCGGCCGGCGCCGTGCTGTTGCTGGAACACACCGCCGTCTACACCGCCGGCAAGCGCACGGAGCCCCAGGACATGCCCGACGACGGCTCGGCCGTGGTCCACGTGGACCGCGGCGGCAAGCTGACCTGGCACGGCCCCGGCCAGCTGGTCTGCTACCCGGTGGTCCGGCTGGCGGACAAGTCGGCCGTGCGGGAGTACGTCTGGTTCCTCGAGGAGGTCATCATCCGCACCCTGGCCGGCTACGGCCTGACGGGTGAGCGGGTCGAGGGACGCTCGGGGGTCTGGATCCTCGGCGGGACGGACACCGAGGGCCGGCCCCGGCCCGACCGGAAGATCGCCGCCATCGGGCTGCGGGTCAAGCACGGGGTGTCCATGCACGGCTTCGCGCTGAACTGCGACAACGACCTGGCGCCCTACGACCACATCATCGCCTGCGGGATCACCGACGCCGGCTCCACCACCATCGCGGCCGAGACCGGACGGGACGTGTCTCCCGCCGACGTCGTGTCCGCCGTGATGGAGCACTTCACCGCCCTGGCCCCGGGGTATCTCGCCCCGGTGTCCCCGGCCGTCCTCGCGGACGGCGACGGAATGAACTCCCCCCTGCTGGAAGGAACACCCACGTGAGCGCATCCCCCGATGGACGCCGACTGCTGCGGGTGGAGGCCCGGAACTCCGAGGTCCCCGTCGAACGCAAGCCGGACTGGATCAAGGCCAAGGTCGAGATCGGGCCGGAGTACGTCCAGCTCAAGAACAAGGTCAAGTCCTCCGGGCTGCACACCGTCTGCGAGGAGGCGGGCTGCCCGAACATCTTCGAGTGCTGGGAGGACCGCGAGGCCACCTTCCTGATTGGCGGCGACGTCTGCACCCGCCGCTGCGATTTCTGTGACATCGCCACCGGCAAGCCCACCGCCCTGGACCTGGACGAGCCCCGCCGCGTGGCGGAGAACATCCGCGAGATGAACCTGCGCTACACCACCATCACCGGCGTGGCCCGGGACGACCAGAAGGACGGCGCGGCCTGGTTGTACGCCGAGACCATCCGCAAGGTCCACGAGCTCAACCCCAACACCGGCGTGGAGATCCTGCCCCCGGACTTCGGGGCGGACCCGGAACTCGTCCAGGTCGTCTTCGACGCCAAGCCGGAGGTCTTCGCCCACAACCTGGAGACCGTGCCGCGCATCTTCAAGCGCATCCGCCCGGCGTTCACGTACGAGAAGTCCCTGCGCGTGCTGACCATGGCCAAGCAGGACGGGCTGGTCACCAAGTCCAACCTCATCCTCGGCATGGGCGAGGAGGACCACGAGATCGACCAGGCGCTGGTCGACCTGCACGAGGCCGGCTGCGACATCATCACGGTCACCCAGTACGTGCGCCCGTCCAAGCTGCACCACCCGATCGACCGCTGGGTCAAGCCCGAGGAGTTCGTCCACTGGTCCGAGCGGGCCGAGGAGCTCGGCTTCGCCGGCGTCATGGCCGGACCGCTGGTGCGGTCCTCCTACCGCGCCGGCCGGCTGTACGCCGCGGCCATGCGCAGGCTCGGGCGTCCGATGCCGGAGCACCTGTCCCACATCGAGGACAACGGCACCACGCGGCAGGAGGCCGCAACGCTGCTCGCCGGCCGGTAGACTGAGGCCACTATGGCCAAGAGCACCGATTCCGCAGCATCCTCGTCCTCGACCCGCGACGCCCTGAAGGCCGTCAAGGCGGCCCAGCGTGAGCGTCGCCAGCAGGAGAGGGCCGACGCCAAGGCGAACAAGGCCGAGAACAGGGCTCGCAAGAAGGCCACCAAGAAGCCCGGTGTCTTCAAGCAGCTGGGCGACGTCTTCTCCATGACCCGCGCCCACGACCCCAAGGTCGTGCTGTGGATGTCCCTGGCGTTCGTCGGGGCCCTGGCCGTCGGACTCGTCATCGGGCTGCTCCTGGACAACTGGATCACCTGGCTGCTCATCGCCATCCCGTTCGGCCTGCTGGCCGCCGTCATCATCATGAACCGGATGGCCGAGCGGGCCGCCTTCGCCCGGATCGACGGCAGGCCGGGCGCCGCCGGGGCGGCCCTGTCGACCCTGCGCCGCGGCTGGATCGTCCCGGAGCAGCCCGTCGCGGTCAGCCCGAAGACCCAGGACGCCGTCTTCCGCGCGGTGGGTCGTCCCGGCGTCGTGCTCATCACGGAGGGCCCGACCAACCGGGTCCGCCCGCTGGTGGAGAAGGAGCGCCGCAACATGCAGCGCTTCCTGCCCAACGTGCCGATCGAGGCATCGCCACCGGTCACGGGGAGGGCCAGGTCGAACTGCACGACCTCGCCAAGACGCTCAAGCGGATGAAGAAGACCCTGACCAAGCAGGAGGTCCAGGCCGTGGACAAGCGCCTGACCGCGCTCGGCTCGGCGAAGATGCCCATCCCCAAGGGCATCGATCCCTACCGCGCCCGGCCGGACCGCAAGGCGATGCGCGGTCGCTAGGCCCGTCGGGCCGGACTGGCCGGTGCCGGGTCCTCACATCCGGATCTGCACGGTGCCGGCGATCCGGTCGTGCAGGCCGCGACCGTCCCCGTCGATCACCAGCGGCGGGACGAGCAGGCAGAGCAGCACCGTCCTCAGCAGGGCCTTCGGCAGCCCCGTCATGGCACCGCCCACGCGCACGACCTGGATCCCGGCCAGGCGTTTGCCGATGGTGGTGCCCAGCAGGCCGACGCCGAGCGTCTGCAGGAGGACGAACAGGCCCAGGGTCACGAGGCTGTGGCCCTGGAACCACACGTTGGACACCAGGGCGGGGATGAACCAGTCGATGACCAGGGCCAGCAGCCGCCGGCCCCACCCCGCCATCGACGTCGGCCCGTCCTGCGCGAGTCCGAGCCGCTCCCCCGGCCACCGGCCGAGCTGCCCGGTGCGTTCGGTCCCCCCGACCCAGCCGGCCATGTCCCGCCTGGTGACGAGGCGCTCGGGCTCGGGCTCTGGGGACCTGTTGTTCTTGGATCGTGCCACCGCTCCACTCTACCGAGTCCCTCCGCCCGGCGCTCCTGCCCCGGTGCGCCGACGACCCGGGACGGGCTCACGAGCCTCGCGCCGCGTTACACGCCTGAAACACGTCCGTCACCGGTGCTTCACGGCATCCGGCTAGGGTGAAGCCATTCGCAACGAACCACCGAGGAGCACCCAGATGTTCACATCCGTCCAGGACGTCCTGCAGTTCATCCAGGAGGAGGACGTCGTCTTCGTCGATGTCCGCTTCACCGACCTGCCGGGCGTCCAGCAGCACTTCAACCTGCCGGCCAAGGCCGTGGACGAGGACTTCTTCACCGAGGGCCAGCTCTTCGACGGTTCCTCCATCCGCGGCTTCCAGGGCATCGCGGAGTCCGACATGCAGCTGATCCCGGACGTGGCCACCGCCTACGTCGACCCGTTCCGGGTGGAGAAGACGCTCGTGATGAACTTCTCCATCGTCAACCCGCGCACCGGTGAGCCCTACCACCGCGACCCGCGCGGCGTCGCCCAGCGGGCCGAGGAGTACCTGGCGTCCACCGGCATCGCCGACACCGCCAATTTCGCCTCCGAGGCCGAGTTCTTCATCTTCGAGGACGTGCGCTTCCAGTCCACGCCCAACCATAGCTTCTACTCGGTCGACTCCGACGAGGCCTGGTGGAACTCCGGCCGGACCGAGGAGGGGGGCAACCTCTCCCACAAGACGGGTGTCAAGGGCGGCTACTTCCCCGTCTCCCCGGTGGACAAGCAGGCCGACCTGCGCGACGCGATCTGTGTGGCCCTGGACGAGGTGGGCCTTCAGGTCGAACGATCCCACCACGAGGTCGGCGCCCCCGGCCAGGCCGAGATCAACTACCGGTTCAACACGTTGACGCACGCCGCGGATGACCTGATGAAGTTCAAGTACGTGGTGAAGAACACCGCGGAGGCCTTCGGCAAGACCGCCACCTTCATGCCCAAGCCGGTCTTCGGCGACAACGGCTCCGGCATGCACTGCCACCAGTCCCTGTGGGCCGGCGGCGAGCCGCTGTTCTACGACGAGAAGGGCTACGCCAACCTCTCGGACACCGCCCGCTGGTACATCGGCGGCCTGCTGAAGCACGCCTCCGCCGTGCTCGCCTTCACCAACCCCACCGTGAACTCCTACCGGCGCCTGGTGAAGGGCTTCGAGGCCCCGATCAACATGGTCTACTCCCAGGGCAACCGCTCGGCGGCCATCCGCATCCCGATCACCGGCTCCAACCCCAAGGCCAAGCGCCTGGAGTTCCGGGCACCCGATCCGTCCAGCAACCCGTACCTGGCCTTCGCCGCCCAGCTGATGGCCGGCCTGGACGGCATCCGCAACCGCATCGAGCCGGCCGAGCCGATCGACAAGGACCTCTACGAGCTGCCCGCCGAGGAGGCCGCCAGCATCCAGAAGGCCCCCGCCTCGCTCGAGGAGGCCCTGCGGGCGCTGGAGGAGGACCACGAGTTCCTGCTCGCCGGAGACGTCTTCACCGAGGACCTCATCCAGACGTGGATCGACTACAAGCGCGAGCACGAGATCCTGCCGCTGTCCATCCGCCCGAACCCCTTCGAGTTCGAGCTCTACTACGGCGTCTGATCCGCGGCCGTACCCGGTCCGGGGCCGGAGGGAATAGATTCCCTCCGGCCCCGGCTGTGCCTGGGAGAGATCCCCTCGTGAAAGGCACCTCGTGAGCTACCCGCTGTCAGTCCTCGACCTGTCCACCGTCCTGCCGGGCCAGCCGGTCGCCGAGGCCGTCGCGGCCAGTGTTGACCTGGCGCGGACGGCCGAGGAGAACGGGTTCACCCGGATCTGGTTCGCGGAGCACCACAACTTCCCGTCGATCGCCTCCTCCGCCACCTCGGTGCTGATCGCCCACGTCGCCGCGAACACCACGGCCATCCGCCTCGGCGCCGGCGGCATCATGCTGCCCAACCACTCGCCCCTGGTGATCGCCGAGCAGTTCGGCACCCTCGCCGAGATCCACCCGGGGCGGATCGACCTGGGCCTGGGCCGGGCGCCCGGAACGGACCAGCGCACCATGATGGCGCTGCGGCGGGAGCCCTCCGCGGCCGACACGTTCCCGCGGGACGTCAAGGAGCTGCAGGCCTACCTCAAGGGCACCTCCATGATCCCCGGGGTCGACGCCTACCCCGGCAAGGGCACCGACGTCCCGCTGTTCGTCCTGGGCTCCTCCCAGTACGGGGCCCAGCTCGCGGCCGCGCTGGGCCTGGGGTACTCCTTCGCCTCCCACTTCGCCCCGCAGATGCTCGAGCACGCCGCCCGGGTCTACCGGGAGTCCTTCGAGCCCTCCGAGGACTACCCGGAGCCGCACTTCATCGCCGCGCTCAACGTCATCGCGGCCGACACCGCCGAGGAGGCCCAGCGGCAGTTCGAGCTCTCCCAGCGGTTCCGCATCCGGCAGATGCTCGGCCGGGGGCGGGAACTCACCGAGGACGAGGTCACCACGCTGATGCACTCCCCCGCCGGTGACCAGGTGCTGTCGATGACCAAGTACACGGCCGTCGGGACCGTCGACACGGTCCGGGACTACCTGGACCGGTTCAGGGAGCGGGTCCAGGCCGACGAGCTGATCATCACCAATGCGGCGCCGGACCTCCAGGCCCGGCACCGGACCCTCCAGCTGCTCGGCGAGCACGTCATCGCCCGCGACTGAACCCGCCACTGGGCCCGCGGCACGGGCGGGAGAGGTTCAGGCCCCGTAGAAGTGCTTCTCGAAGACCTGCCGGGCGTGCCGGGTGCAGCGGAGGTAGTCCTCCTCGAGCCGGGCGGCGTTCCCCGGCTCGTACCCGCACCAGCGGGCGATGGCCTCCAGGTCCCGGCGCTTGGCCGGCAGCACGTCGGAGGGCTTGCCCGACCACACCACGATGCCGGACCGGATCCTCGAGGCCAGCTGCCAGGCACGGTGCAGTACCTCGCCGTCGCCCGCCGGCAGCAGGCCCTCGTGCACCAGCGCCTGCAGCGCGGACATCGTCTCGGTCGTCCGCAGTGACGCCCGGGTGTCGGCGTGCTGCAACTGCAGGGTCTGCACCAGCCATTCCACGTCGGACAGCCCGCCCCGGCCGAGCTTGAGGTGCCGGGCGGGGTCGGCGCCGCGCGGCAGCCGCTCGGCCTCGACGCGGGCCTTGATCCGGCGGATCTCCCGGATGGCGGAGGGGCCGGGGTCCCCGGCGTACCGGACGGTGTCCGCCCAGGCCGTGAACTCCCGGGCCAGCTCCGGATCGCCCGCGACCGGACGGGCCCTGAGCAGGGCCTGCACCTCCCAGGTCTCCGCCCAGCGGCGGTAGTACTCCTGGTAGGAGGCCAGCGACCGGGCCAGCGGTCCCTTCTTGCCCTCGGGGCGCAGATCGGCGTCCACGATGAGCGGCCGCTCCGCCAGCACCGGCGGCCGGCAGGGCTTGCTCAGCAGGGAGCTCACCTGCTTGGCCAATTCCACCGCCTGGCGCTGCGCCGCGTCCTGGTCGGCGCCGGGCCGGGGGCGGTGGACGAACATCACGTCCAGGTCCGAGCCGTAGCCGATCTCCCGGCCCCCCTGGCGGCCCATGGCCACGAGCAGCAGGTCGGTCAGTTCCCCGCTCCCGCCCTGCCGGTGCTCCGGATGGCCGAACATGGCGTTCTCGGCCACGTGCAGGGCGCCGAGGACGGCGGCCTGGTCCGCGTCGGAGAGGGCGTTCCCGACGGCGTCCTGGTCGAGCAGCCCGGAGGCGTCGGCGATCGCGGTGCGCAGGATCTCGCGCTGCCGGATCAGCCGGATCTGCCGCATCGCCTCGTCGCCGTGGGGGTGCCGGGCCATCTTGGCCTGGATCTCCTGCCACTGCGTCTCGAACGGCATGGGCTGCAGTTCCTGGTCCCGGCCCAGCCAGGCCGCCGCCTCGGGCAGGTGCTCGAGCTTGTCACTGATGTAGGAGGACGAGGACAGCACGTGGCACAGCCGCTCGGCCGCCGCGGAGGAGTCCCGGAGCATGCCGAGGAACCAGGGCGAGGACCCGAGGGACTCCGAGAGCCTGCGGAAGGCGAGCAGGCCGCCGTCGGGATCCGGGCCGTTGGCCAGCCAGCCCAGCATGACCGGCAGCAACTGCCGCTGCAGCGCCGCACGCCGGGACACCCCCGTGGTGAGGGCCTCGATGTGCCGTAGCGCGCCCGCCGGGTCCAGGTAGCCCAGGGCGGACAGCCGCTGGGCCACCGCCTCCGGGCTGAGCCGGACCTCCTCGGCGGACAGGGCCGCCGTGGTGGACAGCAGCGGACGGTAGAAGATCTTCTCATGCAGGGCCCGCACGTCCCTGCGGGTCCGCTTCCACACCGCGGCCAGGGCGTCGGCGTCGGACGGACCGGGCTCCCCCGGTCCCCGGGAGGCGCGGGCCAGCACCCACCGGGCGCGGGGACGGTCCGGCATCAGGTGGGTGCGGCGCAGGTGCACCAGTTGGATGCGGTGTTCCAGCAGACGCAGGAACCGGTAGGCCGCGGCGAAGGACTGGGCGTCCTTGCGGCTGATGTACGAACGCCGCTCCAGGGCCCGGATGGCGTCCTGGGTGTTCCGGACCCGGACCGACTCCTCGGTCTTGCCGTGCACCAGCTGCAGCAGTTGCACCGTGAACTCGACGTCCCGCAGCCCGCCCGAGCCGAGCTTGATCTCCCGGTCCCGGTCCTGGTGGGCGATGTTGTCCAGCACGCGGCGGCGCATCCCCTGGACCGAGTCCACGAAGCCCTCGCGCTCGGAGCTGGTCCACACCAGGGGCCAGATCGCCTCCACGTACGCCTGCCCCAGCCGCGGCAGGCCGGCGATCGGCCGGGCCTTGAGGAGGGCCTGGAACTCCCAGGAATGCGCCCACCGGCGGTAGTACTCCGCATGGGAGTCCACCGTGCGGGACAACGCCCCGTCCTTGCCCTCCGGGCGCAGGTTGGCGTCCACCTCCCACAACCCGGGCTCGGGGGCGGCGGCGGTGACGTACCGGGAGATCCCGGCGGCCAGGGCGGAGGCGATGGTGGCCGAGCGGTGCCCGTCCGCCAGGTCCGAGGAGTGGACGAAGATGACGTCCACGTCCGAGATGTAGTTCAGTTCCCGCGCTCCGCACTTGCCCATGCCGATGACGGCCAGGCTGACGGACCGCGCGTCGTCACCGTACTGCTCGACGGCGTCCGCGCGGGACACCGCCAGGCCCGCCTCGATCGCGGCACCGGCCAGGTCGGACAGCCAGGCCGAGACCTTGGGCTGGATGCCCCGCGGGTCCGGATCGGTCAGGTCCCGCAGCGCCAGGGCCGTCAGCTGGCGGCGGTAGGCCACGCGCAGCGCGACGGCGGCCTCCTTGCCGCGCATCGCCGCCACCGGCTCCGGGGCATCGGGATCGGCCCCGACGGCGGCCAGCAGCAGGTCCCGCAGCATCGAGGAGTCGGCGTCCAGCCCCTCTGGGCCGAGCACGGGCGCGGTGACGGCCGCCTGCCCGGGGTCCGCGAGCAGGTCCACGTGGTGGGGCCGGCGGATCAGGAACTCGCCCAGGGCCTCGGAGGATCCCAGCAGGCGCGCCATGGCCAGGGACCGCTCGGCGTCGTCCAGCACGCCCGCTGCCTCCGGAGCACGGTCCAGGAGACGGACCAGGAGGATCAGCGCCTGGTCCGGGTCCGGCGCCCAGGCCAGGACCCCGAGCAGGGCCTCGCGGTCGATTCCGTCGAGCTCGCCCGAGGCCAGCAGCGTCCGCGCCCGGTCGAGGTCCGTGAAGCCCGTCCCGATGAGCACGCCACGGCTGAACTCCCCGGCCTCGGCCGGGGAACCGGCCGGGGACGGTATGCCGCTGCGGTTGACGCTGCGGGCGGCCACGGGGCCGCTTCCGGGGGTCGAGGGACGCATCGCGGGCATGGGCTCTACAGGATGCCGAGGTACCGCTGCAGTTCGTAGGGGGTGACCTTGACGCGGTACTCGTCCCATTCCTGCCGCTTGTTGCGCAGGTAGTTCTCGAACACCTGCTCCCCCAGCACGCCGGCCACGAACTCGGACTCCTCCATGATCCGCACGGCGTCGTGCAGGGTGCCGGGCAGCGGGTCGTGGCCCAGGGCACGGCGTTCCATGGCGGTCAGGGCGTTGACGTCCTCGGCGGCCGCCTCCGGCAGCTCGTACTCCTCCTCGATCCCCTTCAGCCCGGCGGCCAGCAGGACGGCGTAGGTGAGGTACGGGTTGGCGGAGGCGTCGATGCCGCGGTACTCGACCCGGGCGGAGCCGGCCTTGTCCGGCTTGTACAACGGCACCCGGACCAGGGCGGAGCGGTTGTTGTGGCCCCAGGACACGTAGGCCGGAGCCTCGCCACCGCCCCAGAGGCGCTTGTAGGAGTTGACGAACTGGTTCGTGATCGCCGTGATCTCCACGCTGTGGTGCAGCAGGCCGGCGATGAACCGGCGCGCGGTGGTCGAGAGGTGGAACTCGGCGCCGGGCTCGAAGAAGGCATTGGAGTCGCCCTCGAAGAGGGAGAAGTGGGTGTGCATGCCGGAACCGGCGTGCTCCCCGAACGGCTTGGGCATGAAGGTGGCGTAGTTGCCCTGCAGCTGGGCGACCTCCTTGATGACGGTGCGGAACGTCATGATGTTGTCCGCCGTCTGCAGGGCGTCCGCGTACCGCAGGTCGATCTCGTTCTGGCCCGGCCCGGACTCGTGGTGGCTGAACTCCACGGAGATGCCGATCGATTCCAGCATGTTCACCGCGTGGCGGCGGAAGTCCGTGGCCACCCCGCCCGGCTCGTGGTCGAAGTACCCGGCCTGGTCCACCGGCACCGGCTGGCCGTCCGGCCCGGGTTCCTTGGAGGCCAGCAGGTAGAACTCGATCTCCGGGTGCGTGTAGAAGGTGAATCCCATGTCCGCTGCCCTGGACAGCTGCCGGCGCAGCACGTGCCGCGGGTCCGCCGCAGACGGCTCGCCGTCGGGGGTGAGCACATCACAGAACATCCGCGACGTCGGCTCCTCCTCACCGCGCCAGGGCAGGATCTGGAAGGTCGCGGGATCCGGCTGCAGCAGCATGTCGGACTCGAAGATGCGGGTGTAGCCGTCGATGGAGGACCCGTCGAAGCCCAGCCCCTCCGCGAAGGCGCCCTCGACCTCGGCGGGGGCCAGCGCCACCGACTTCAGCGTCCCGGTCACGTCGGTGAACCACAGGCGGACGAAGCGCACGTCCCGGTCCTCGATGGTCCTGAGCACAAACTCCTGTTGGCGATCCATCGTTCGCGGCTGCCTCCTGTCGGATCGGGACGATGGCTCCACTGTAGCGGTGGGAGCGGCTCCCCGTGCGGTCCCAGCAGTGAAGACCCGAGGTCAGCCGCGACGACACTAGACTGCGGTCATGTCTGAGAACGAGACCGCACCCTACGCCGCGAAGACCCCGGCACGGTACCGCACCGCGCACCTGCAGCAGGCCAAGGACGAGGGCCGCCGCTTCGCCATGCTCACCGCCTACGACTTTCAGATGGCCCAGGTCTTCGACGAGGCCGGACTCGAGACGATCCTGGTGGGCGACTCCGCCGCCAACAACATGATGGGCCATGCCACCACCCTGCCGATCACCATGGAGGAGATGATCGTCTTCGCGAGTTCGGTGGTGCGCGGCACGACCCGCGCCATGGTCATCTGCGACATGCCCTTCGGCTCCTACGAGGTCTCCCCCGAGCAGGCCACCGCCAGCGCCATCCGGCTCGTGAAGGAGGCCGGGGTGCACGCGGTGAAGATGGAGGGCGGGATCCGGTACGCGGACCATGTCGGCATGATGACCGACGCCGGGGTGCCGGTCATGGCCCACATCGGCTTCACGCCGCAGTCCGAGAACGTCCTGGGCGGCTACCGCGTCCAGGGCCGCGGTGAGGGCGCCGCCGAGTCCATGATCCGCGAGGCCCGGGTGCTGCAGGACGCCGGTGCGTTCGCCGTCCTGATGGAGATGGTGCCCTCCGACGTGGCCCGCCAGGTGGACGAGGCCCTGCGCGTGCCCACCGTGGGGATCGGTGCGGGCGCCGGGACCACCGGCCAGGTGCTGGTCTGGCAGGACATGCTGGGACTGCGGGCCGGGAAGATGCCCCGGTTCGTCAAGCAGTACGCGGACCTGCGCTCCGTGGTCGGGCAGGCCGCGGCCGCCTACCGCCGTGACGTGCTGGAGGGCACCTTCCCGGCTGCCGAGCACGGCTTCGAGTCCTGACGCGGCCGGGACCGCCGGGATCGGGTCCCGGCCCGGTCCGGCACCGCGGACTCAGTCCGCGTCGTTGGACGGGTTGTTGTCCCAGTTGGCGTCCTCGGCCTCGCGCTCGTCCCAGCGCTCGTTGTTGGCCTGGACCCGCGCGATCGCCTGTTCGGCGTCCTCACGGGAGGCGTAGGGACCCAGCAGCTTGGACCAGTCCGACTGGGGCCCTTCCTCGACGGTCTTGGTGACGACGTTGTACCAGTATTCGCTCATGGCACCAGCCTAGGGTTGAACCGGCTGCCACGGGACGGCGATAGGATCGAACCATGTCCGAAGGCTCCCAGACGTCCACCCGAACCGCCACCGGTCCCGCTGGGACCGCGTCCAGCCACAACGGCCCGGCCCCCGCCGGGCCCGCCGCCGGCCAGCCCGGCTCCCTGGCGCCCGTGGGGACCCTGCGGCCGGGCGTCGTCGCGCCGATGCTGGCCGTGCCCGCCTCGATCGACCGCCCCGAGTACGTGGGCAAGGCCACCGCGGACGAGGGCAAGGGCTCGGACGTCTACGACGCCGAGGGCATCGGGAAGATCCGGGCCGCCGGACGGCTGGCCGCCCGGGCCATGCAGGAGACGGCGAAGCACATCGCGCCGGGGGTGACCACGGCCCAGCTGGACCGGGTGGCCCACGAGTACCTCATCGGCCACGGCGCCTATCCGTCCTGCCTGGGCTACAAGGGCTTCCCGAAGTCCATCTGCACCTCCCTCAACGAGGTCATCTGCCATGGGATCCCGGATGACACCGTCCTGGAGGACGGGGACATCATCAATCTCGACATCACCGCCTACCTGGACGGTCACCACGGGGACCACAACATGACGTTCACGGTCGGGACCGTGGACGAGGAGTCCGCGCTCCTGGTCGAGCGCACCCACGAGGCGATGATGCGGGGCATCAAGGCCGTGAAGCCGGGGCGGGAGATCAACGTCATCGGCCGGGCCATCGAGTCCTATGCCAAGCGCTTCGGCTACGGCGTGGTGCGGGACTTCATCGGCCACGGCGTCGGGCGGGAGTTCCACTCCGGCCTGGTCATCCCCCACTACGACGCCGCCCCGGCACACAACCGGCTCATGGTCCCCGGCATGGTGTTCACCATCGAGCCGATGATCACCCTCGGGTCCATCGCCTGGGACCAGTGGGACGACGGCTGGACCGTCGTCACCCGGGACCGCAAGCGCACCGCCCAGTTCGAGCACACGCTGGTCGTCACCGACGACGGCGCGGACATCCTGACCCTGCCCTGACCCGGTCCTCACCCGGACCTGATCCCGTCCCTCGCCGACACCCACAGGAGCCCTTCCATGGCGAACCACAGAACCGACCCTGCCACCGGAGCGCACACCGCACTGGGGATCGACGTCGGCGGCACCGGCATGAAGGGCGGGATCGTCCAGCTCGGGACGGGTCCCGGCGCCGGCCAGCTGGTCGGCTCCCGGTTCAGGATTCCGACGCCGCAGCCTGCCGTCCCGGCGTCGGTCGCCGACGTCCTGGGCCAGATCACCGCCGAGCTGGACGCCCGGCCCGAGGCGCCGCCGTCGACCCTGCCGGTGGGCGTGGACTTCCCGGCGGTGATCCAGAACGGCATCTGCCGGACGGCGACGAACATCGACCCGTCCTGGATCGGCACGGACGTGGACGAGCTGTTCTCCGAGCACCTCAAGCGCCCGGTGACGACCCTGAACGATGCCGACGCGGCCGGGCTCGCCGAGGTGCGCTTCGGGGCGGGCAAGGGGGTCGCCGGCACCGTCCTGGTGATCACGCTGGGCACGGGCATCGGCGCGGGCCTGTTCCGCGACGGCGAGCTGGTGCCGAACCTGGAACTGGGGACCATCGAGCTGGACGGGGCGATCGCCGAGCAGCGAGCCTCGGCGGCTGCCCGCGAGCGGGACGGACTGGACTGGCCGGAGTACGCCGAGCGGCTCCAGCGGTACTTCTCCTATGTGGAGGGCATCTTCTACCCGGACCTGTTCATCGTCGGCGGGGGGATCTCGAAGCGTCCCCAGGACTACCTGCCGCGGTTACGCCTGCGCACCCCGATCGTGCCGGCCGCGCTGCGGAACAATGCCGGGATCGTCGGCGCCGCCCTGTGGGCCACCGACGTGCTGGCCGAGTCCCCGGCGCGGGCGACCGTGCTGGAGACCGCCCGCCGGGCGGCCGACCGGGAGATGGCCCGCCAGGCCGAGGCCGACGCGGACGCCGAGGAGTCCGACGGCTGGGATGGCGCCCCCACGGAGGCCGTGGCCGCTGCGGAACGTTCGGCCGGGACGGCGGGCGAGGCCCCCGGAACCGGCACGGCGGGCAAGACCGGCGACGCGGTCAAGACCGGGAAAGCCGGCAAGCCGGGCAAGGCCGGGGAGAAGGCCGCCCGGCTGCGGAAGAAGGCCGACAAGGCCGTGAAGCGAGCTGCCAAGGCCGAGCGCAAGGCGGCGAAGGAGGCGAGGGCCGTGCACAAGGCCATGGAGAAGGCGATCCGCCGGTCTGGACGTTAGTCGCCTCCGACTCCGGCGCCCGTCCCGGCCGTGGTGGCCGATGGTGGCCCCGGCTTCCCCTCCGGAGCCACCATCGGCGGTCTGATGTGCCCGTCGGGGGCTCCCGCCGTCAGCGGGTGAACAGCCTCGGCTGCAACGCCCTGACCGTCTCGGGCTTGTTCCCCGCCTCACGCAGTTCCTCGACGGCGCGGGCGAAGTCGTCGAGGGAGTCGAAGTCCTGGTACACGGACGCGAAGCGCAGGTAGGCCACCTGGTCCAGCCGCCGCAAGGGGTCGAGGATCGCCAGCCCCACCTCGTGGGCGTCCACCTCGGCGTTGCCGGTCGCGCGGATGGTCTCCTCCACCTCCTGGGCCAGCATGGCCAGGTCGTCGTTGGTCACCGGCCGTCCCTGGCAGGCCTTGCGGACGCCGTTGATGACCTTGGACCGGTCGAACGGCTCCGCCACGCCGGACCGCTTGACCACCGTCAGGGCCGTTGTCTCCATGGTCGTGAACCGCTTGCCGCAGGACTGGCACTGCCGGCGCCGGCGGATGGCCGATCCGTCGTCCAGGGACCGGGAGTCGACCACCCGGGAGTCCTCATGACGACAGAAGGGACAGTGCATGTACTCCCCTTCTGCAGTCGGCCGACCCGCGCTGGGCTGTTCGGATGAACGCCCTCATCATAATCCCACATATGGCGTCACCACAATCAGGTCATCACCACATCTAGTGGTTCCCTGGGCGGAGGGGCGGGGTCGGCCGGCCGGGGCTCACTCCAGGCAGGCCGGGCCGAGCAGTACCTTCAGGTCGCCGAACAGCGCGGGGTTGGGGCTGACCCGGAAGTCCGGCCCGAGCTGCATGATCTCCATGGTCCGCGTCCCGGCCAGCTTGAGCCGCACCTCCGTGGTCCCGGGGTGGGTCTTCAGCACGTCCCCCAGGGCGGACACCACGGTCTCGTTGGCCTTGAACGCCGGCATGGTGATGGACACCGGCCCGGAATGCCCGTCGGAGAGGTCCGGGATGGTCAGTTCCTGGGCGCTCAGGGTGATCGAGCCGTCGTCGCGCCTCTGCACCCGGCCCTTGACCGCCACCACCAGGTCCTCGGCGAGCATCGTGGCGATGGGGGCGTAGGCCTGGCCGAAGAACATCACCTCCATCGAGCCGCCGAGGTCCTCGATCTCGCACCGTGCGTAGGCGTTGCCCGAGCTCTTGGCGATCCGGCGCTGCAGCGAGGTGATGAGCCCGGCGATGGTGACCTGCGCGCCGTCGGACGGGCCGTCGTCGGACAGGATGTGCGTGATCGAGGTGTCCGCGTGCTGGGCCAGGACCCCGTCCAGTCCCTGCAGGGGATGGTCCGAGACGTACAGGCCCAGCATCTCCCGCTCGAAGGACAGCTTGTCCTTCTTGTCCCACTCGGGCATGTCCGGCACGTCGATGCCCAGTCCGGCGTCGGCGGCCTCCCCTCCCTCGGCCTCGAGGATGGAGAAGAAGTCGAATTGGTTGTTCGCCTCCTGGCGCTTCTGCGCCACCGTGGCGTCCACCGACTCCTCGTGGATGGCCAGCAGCGCACGGCGCGCGTAGCCGAGCGAATCGAAGGCACCGGCCTTGATCAGCGATTCGATGGTGCGCTTGTTGCAGACCACCGCGGGCACCTTCTTGAAGAAGTCCTGGAAGGAGGTGAAGGCCCCCTTCTCCTCGCGGGCGTCCACCATGGCCGTGACCACGTTCGAGCCCACGTTGCGCACGGCGCCCATGCCGAAGCGGATGTCCCGGCCGACCGGGGTGAAGTAGAGGGATGACTCGTTGACATCGGGAGGCAGCACCGTGATGCCCATGCGGCGGCACTCGTTGAGGTACATCGCCATCTTGTCCTTGTCGTCACCGACGGACGTCAGCAGCGCGGCCATGTACTCGGACGGGTAGTGCGCCTTGAGGTAGGCCGTCCAGTAGGACACCAGGCCGTACGCGGCGGAGTGCGCCTTGTTGAAGGCGTAGTCCGAGAACGGCAGCAGGATGTCCCACAGGGCCTTGACGGCGGCCTCGGAGTAGCCGCGGTCGATCATGCCCTGGTGGAAGCCGACGTACTGCTTGTCCAGCTCGGACTTCTTCTTCTTGCCCATGGCCCGGCGGAGGATGTCCGCCTGTCCCAGGGAGTACCCGGCCACCTTCTGGGCGATGGCCATGACCTGCTCCTGGTACACGATCAGGCCATAGGTGGTGTCCAGGATCTCCTTGAGCGGTTCCTCCAGCTCGGGGTGGATCGGCGTGATCTCCTGCTGGCCGTTCTTGCGCAGCGCGTAGTTGGTGTGCGAGTTCGCACCCATCGGCCCCGGGCGGTACAGCGCGATGGTCGCCGAGATGTCCTCGAAGTTGTCCGGCTTCATCATCTTCAGCAGGGACCGCATGGGCCCGCCGTCGAGCTGGAACACGCCCAGGGTGTCGCCCCGGGCCAGCAGCTCGTAGGAGGGCTGGTCGTCGAATTCCAGGGACTCCAGGTCCAGGTCGAAGCCCTGGTTGGCCTTGATGTTCTCGAGGGCGTCTGAGATGATCGTCAGGTTCCGCAGCCCCAGGAAGTCCATCTTGATCAGTCCGAGCCCCTCGGCGGTGGGGTAGTCGAACTGCGTGATGACCTGGCCGTCCTGCAGGCGCCGCATGATCGGGATGACGTCGATGATCGGCTCGGAGGACATGATCACGCCCGCGGCGTGCACGCCCCACTGGCGCTTCAGGCCCTCGACGCCCTTGGCCGTCTCGAAGACCTTCGCCGCGTCCGGGTCGGTGGCCACCAGCTCCCGGAACTCCCCGGCCTCGGAGTACCTCGGTGCGTCCTTGTCCTCGATGTCCTTGAGCGGGATGTCCTTGGCCATCACCGCCGGCGGCAGGGCCTTCGTCAGCGTCTCGCCCATGGAGAACGGGAAGCCCATCACGCGTGCGGAGTCCTTCAGGGCCTGCTTGGTCTTGATGGTGCCGTAGGTGACGATCATCGCCACGCGCTCGTCCCCGTACTTCTCCGTGACGTAGTCGATCACCTCGGATCGGCGGCGATCGTCGAAGTCCACGTCGAAGTCGGGCATGGAGACGCGGTCCGGGTTGAGGAAGCGCTCGAAGATCAGGCCGTGCTCGAGGGGGTCGAGCTCGGTGATCTTCAGGGCGTAGGCGACCATGGATCCCGCACCGGAACCACGGCCCGGACCCACGCGGATGCCGTGGTCCTTGGCCCAGTTGATGAAGTCTGCGACGACGAGGAAGTAGCCGGGGAAGCCCATCGAGATGATGACGTCCAGCTCGTAGTCCGCCTGCTTTCGCACGTGGTCCGGCACCCCGTTGGGGTACCGGTGCTTCAGCCCCGTGGCGACCTCCTTGGTCAGCCAGCTGGTCTCGTCCTCCCCCGGCGGGCAGGGGAACTTGGGCATGTAGTTCGCGCTGGTGTCGAAGGAGACCTCGCACTGCTCGGCGATGAGCAGGGTGTTGTCACAGGCCTCGGGGAACTCGGAGAACAGGTCCCGCATCTGCCGAGGCGACTTCAGGTAGAACTCCGTGCCGGTGAAGGCGAACCGGGAACCGCCCTGGTCGTAGGTGGGTTCGAGCAGGGTGGATCCGGACTGGATGGCCAGCAGCGCCTCGTGCGGCTTGGCGTCGTGCTCGTGCGTGTAGTGCAGGTCGTTGGTGGCCACCAGCGGCAGGTCCAGGTCCTTGGCCAGCCGCAGCAGGTCCGGGACCACGCGCTTCTCGAGGTCCAGTCCGTGCTGCATCAGCTCACAGTAGAAGTTGCCCTTGCCGAAGATGTCCCGGAACTCCGCGGCAGCCTCCACCGCCTCCTTGTACTGGCCGAGCCGCAACCGGGTCTGGACCTCACCGGACGGGCAGCCCGTGGTCCCGATCAACCCTGAGGAGTACGTGGACAGCAGCTCCCGGTCGATCCGGGGCCACTTGGCGTAGACGGAGTCCAGGGAAGCGATGGAGCCGGCGCGGAACAGGTTGTGCATGCCGGTGTTGTTCTTGGCCAGCAGGGTCATGTGCGTGATGGCACCGCCACCGGAGACGTCGTCGCCGCGCTGGTGCTGCTCGCCCCAGCGGACCTTGGTCTTGTCCGTGCGGTGCTGCTGGCCCGGCGTCAGGTAGGCCTCGAGGCCGATGATCGGCCTGATGCCCGCGTCCGTGGCCTTCTTCCAGAAGTCGAAGGCGCCGAACAGGTAGCCGTGGTCGGTGATGGCGATCGAGTCCATGCCGAGACGCTCCGTCTCGACGAACAGCTCGCTGAGCTTCGCGGCACCGTCGAGCATCGAGTACTCGGTGTGGGTGTGCAGGTGGGCGAAACCGCCGTCCCGCGAGGCCTGTCCCGTTGCCGATGTGGTCGCCGTCATTTCCCGCACTTCCCTACTGCCCTGCCGTGCTGCCGCACAACTGCTTCTCGTTGCCGTTCCACCCTAGTGGCCCCGGAGGACATCCAGGGCGTAGGCCAGGTCCTGCGGGTAGGGGCTCTCGTACTCCACCCACTCCCCCGTCACCGGATGGGCGAAACCCAGCCGGTGGGCGTGCAGCCACTGCCGCGTCAGCCCGAGCTCGGCGGCCAGCCGGGGGTCGGCCCCGTAGGTCAGGTCCCCGGCACAGGGATGGCGCAGGGCGGCGAAGTGGACGCGGATCTGGTGGGTCCGGCCGGTCTCCAACTGCACCTCCACGAGGGTGGCCCTGCCGAAGGCCTCCAGCGTCCTGTAGTGCGTCACGGAGTCGCGGCCCCCGTCCAGGACGGCGAACTTCCAGTCGTGGCCGGGATGCCGGCCGATCGGTGCGTCGATGGTGCCGTTCAGCGGGTCCGGCAGCCCCTGCACCACGGCGTGGTAGGTCTTCTGCGGGGTGCGGTCCCGGAAGGCGTCCTTCAGGGCGGTGTACGCACGCTCGGACTTGGCCACCACCATGACCCCGGAGGTGCCCACGTCCAGCCGGTGCACGATGCCCTGGCGCTCCGGCGCCCCGGAGGTCGAGATCCGGTACCCCGCGCCGGCCAGGCCACCGACGACGGTGGGCCCCACCCAGCCCGGCGAGGGATGGGCGGCCACGCCCACGGGCTTGTCCACGACGACGTAGTCCGGGTCGTCAGCCAGGATGGTCAGGTCCTCCACGGTCTCCACCTTCACCTCGAGCGGGTCGGTCTCCTCGGGCACGTCCACGACGAGTTCGGTGCCCGGTGCGGCCTTGGCCGACTTCTGCACGGCTCGCCCGCCGGAGGCCGCGCCCGCGGGGCGCTGCGTCACCCGGCCCGCGGCACACCAGGCGCCGGCCTTCGTCCGGGACACCCCGAGCGCCGCCGCCAGGACCGCGTCCACCCGGCGGCCGACGTCGTCCGGCCCGGGCACCACGACGGCCGGACCGGGCCGCGGGCCGGCTGCGGGATCAGTCACGGTCCTCCTCGGGGCCGGCGGGGCGCGGGGAGTCACCGGCCTCGAGGGTCCCGTCGAGCCGGCGGCCGGTGAACATCAGCAGCACGATGCCGATCATCGAGCAGACGATCAGCGAGTCGGCGATGTTGAAGATGGCGAAGTTGGGCAGGGCAATGAAGTCGACCACGTGGCCGACGCCGAAGCCCGGCGGCCGCAGCAGGCGGTCGGTGAGGTTGCCGAGCACTCCACCGAGCAGGCCGCCCAGGGCGAGGGCCCAGGCAGAAGACCGCACGCGGAACAGCAGCACCACCACGAACACCGCCACGGCCGCCTGGATGATCGTGAAGACCCAGGTGTGTTCCTCACCGATCGAGAAGGCCGCCCCCGGGTTGCGGATGAAGTGCCAGCGCAGCAACGGGGGGAGCACGTCGATGACCTGTCCCTCCGTCATGGTCGTCTCGACCCAGCGCTTGGTCAGCTGGTCCAGGACGTAGCCCACGGCCAGGACGAGCACGGCGATCCAGCCGCGGTGACGCCTCGGGGGGCGGCCGGCGCCCGGGGGCGCCGGGACGGTCGGTTCGATGTCGGTCACGCGGTGAGGTCTCTCGGGTCGGGGTCAGTGGACAGGCGGCAGTGGATCACGGTGGGTGGGTCGGTGCGGCGCACCGGGCAGAGACGCGGGGCCGGCCACGGTGATCCCCGTGGCCGGCCCCGGATCCGGTGAGGACCTGCCGGTACGTCCGGGCCGGCGAACGGCCCTCGGCGGTCAGCTGGTGACGGCGACCTCGTCCTGGATCGGGCCCTGGTCCTGCAGGTCGCGCAGCTGGCCCTCGATGTAGGCCTTGAGCCGCGCCCGGTAGTCACGCTCGAAGCCCTTGAGCTGCTCGACCTTACGCTCGAGCACGGACTTCTTCTCCTCCAGCTCGGCCAGCGTCTTGCGGGACTTCTCCTGGGCGTCGTTGACCAAGCCGTTGGCCTCGGACTGGGCCTCGGCGATGATCTGCTCGCGCTTGGCCTGGCCCTCGGCGACGAAGTCGTCGTGCAGCTTCTGGGCCATGGCGAGCACGCCGGCGGCCGAGCTGGCGGCGGCCTCACGGCCGGTGTCGGCGGCGGGCGCGGCCGATGCCGCGGCGGCAGGCTGGGAGACGGGGGCGGACTCGATGACCTCGCCGGAGTCCTTCACGGCCGGCACCGCGGTGGCGGGTTCCTGGCCGGCCCCGGACTCGTCGGTGGAAGCGGCCGGGACCTCGGAAGCGGCGTCCTGGCCGACGGTGGACTTCTGGACCGTGCCCTCGTCCTCTGCGGCCTCGGCGGAGACCGGGGCAGGCACGGTGGACTCGGCGGCGCCGCCGGACTGGAGTTCGGCGACCTTGCGACGCAGTTCGTCGTTCTCCTGGTTCAGCCGGCGCAGTTCCACGACGATCTCATCCAGGAAGTCATCGACCTCGTCCTGGTCGTATCCCTCGCGGAACTTGGTCGGCTGGAACCGCTTGTTGACAACGTCTTCCGGCGTCAGTGCCATGTGGTCACCCCAATACTCGTCAGTTCTGCCCGCAGTGGGGCAACGGTCGTCCCGTGGCACCGCGCCACGGCTTCTGACGCGCACGAGGCCACACTGCTGTTCAGGCTACCACCGGTATAACGACCGGGTGCCAGGCGCATCCGCCCCGGCGCAGGTCCCGGGGGGTTCAGGCGAACGAGCCCACGGCCAGCGCACCGACCACCGACTTCAGCAGCACGATCACCACGAACAGCACCAGGAACGCGATGTCCAGCCCGATCCCGCCCAGGTTCAGCGGCGGGATCTTGGACCGCAACCACCGCAGCGCCGGGTCCGTCACGGTGTAGACGGCCGAGGCGATGACCAGGATGAAGCCCTTCGGGCGCCATGCCCGGGCGAACGATTGCACCACGTCGAAGACGATCCGGACCAGCAGCAGGAACTGGAAGATCGCCAGGAGGAGGTAGAGGAAGGAGAAGATCAGGGTCACGGCAGCCTATTCCACACCATGTCGGCGTCGGGCGGGACGCCCCGCCGACCGGTGTCAGCTCTGGTTGAAGAAGTGCGCCTGGTCCTCGGAACCGGAGGAGTCCTCGCCGAGCACCTGGACGTTGGCGGGGGTCAGCAGGAACACCTTGTTCGTGACCCGCTCGATGGAGCCGTGCAGGCCGAACACGAGCCCGGCGGAGAAGTCGACCAGTCGCTTGGCGTCGGCCTCGCCCATGTCCGTCACGTTCATGATGACCGGGATGCCACCGCGGAAGGACTCCCCGATGACCTTGGCGTCGTTGTAGGAACGGGGGTGCACGGTCGTGATCTGGCGGACGGCGGTGGCGTCCTCGCGGGACTGGGCGGCTCGCTTGATGGGGGTGACCGGGGCGCGGTACTCGCGCTCGGCCACCGGGGCGGCGACAACCCGGCTCGGCTGCGGGCGCTCGGGACGGACGTCCTCGTCCCAGTCCTCAGCACGGTCATCGCGATCGGCAGGGTCGGTGAGGTCGACGTCCTGGCCCCGGTCGGCACGATCGTGCCGACGGGACTCGGCGGCCCGCTGCTCCTCCTCGTAGTGCTCATCGCCATCGGCGAGCCCGAGGTAGATCATGGTCTTCTTCAGTGCACCAGCCATCGAAAATCCTCACCGTGTGGAAGCCGCCCGGCCTGCTGCCGGCCCTG
This sequence comes from Micrococcus sp., assembly GCA_029961105.1. GTDB lineage: Bacteria > Actinomycetota > Actinomycetes > Actinomycetales > Micrococcaceae > Citricoccus. Next base: position 40,177 of record JASBVO010000021.1, read on the forward strand.
CGGAGGTCTGCCGTCCTGCGGACACTTCCGAGGTTAACCCACCGGCGGTCGGGGCCCGAGGACATCGGTTCCCACCCGAAGGTGTGTCGCCCCTGCGGCGACGGCCTGTTCGAGGTCCTGGCTCATCCCCGCGGAGATCCAGGTGGCGTCAGGATACGTGCTGGTCAGGGCCGCCGAGAGCTCCGCGAGCCGCGCGAAGGCGGGGGCGGGGTCCAGGCCCAGGGGGGCCACCGCCATCACGCCCCGCAGCCTCAGGCCGTCCGCCACCGCGATCCGCTCGGCCAGGGCCGCCACCTCATCCGGCGTGGCACCGCCGCGCGCGCCGATGCCGGCCGGCCGGTCCTGCGCGGGCCTCGGGGCCAGGTCCACCTGGACCAGGCAGTCCAGCAGGTCCCGCGCCGCCAGTCCCGCCTCTCGGCGCCTGTCCTGTTCGCGGCCCATGGCCGCGGACAGGGTATCGACCAGGGACGCCCGGTCCACCGAGTGCAGCGCGGCGGCGTAGCGCACCACGTACTTGGCCTTGTTGGACTGCAGTTGCCCGATGAAGTGCCAGCGCACCGCGGCCGTGGAGTCATCCCCGGCCAGCCCCTCGACCAGGACCTCCGTCTCCGCCGCCTTGGCGCGCGCCTCCTGGTCCCGGTTCTCGCCGACGTCCCGGACGCCGAGGGCGGCCAGGCGGGCCACGTCCGCGGCCGGGTGGAACTTGGTCACGACGATGAGCGTCGGGGCGTCGGACCGCCCGGCCGCGTGCGTGGCCGCGGCGATCCGGCCACGGACCGTCGCGAGACGGGCTGACAGCTCCCGCCCGCGTTCGTCACCGGCCGGGCCACGGCCGGGCTGCAGGTCCGGTGCGCTCATGCCGCCCGCTCCCCGGTCCGCCAGACCAGGCCGGCGAACCGGCCCTCGCCCGGGGCCCGGCGGTGGGAGAACAGCCGCCCGTCCTCGAAGGTGCACCGGTCATCGCGGTGCACCGTCACCCCCAGCCGGTCCAGCACCGCGGCGGCACCGGCGGCAAGGTCCAGCGCGGGCGTGCCCCACGAGGTGGTCGAGCCGGCGGCCGGGATCCGTGCCACACCGTCGCGGTGCATGTCCTCGGGGACCTCGTAGCACCGCCCGCAGATGCCCGGCCCCACCCAGGCCACGACCTCCCCGGGTGCATCCCCGGCGCCGGCGGCCCGCAGCCGGTCCACGGTGGCCTCCAGCACGCCGTCGAGCAGTCCGCGCCGCCCGGCGTGGGCGACGGCGGTCGGTCCCGTCAGCTCGGCGCCGCCGGGACGCCGGGAGGCGAACACCACGGGCAGGCAATCGGCCACCATGATGGCCAGCGGGTCCCGTCCCGTCGGGCTAACCAGAGCGTCCCCCTCCTCGGGTCGGGCTCCGCTCCCCGCCCAGCCACGTCCCGTGGCGGCGACGACGCGCGCGGAGTGGACCTGGGTGAGGTACTCGGTCCTGCCCGGTGCCACGCCCATGTCCCGTTCGAGCCGGGTCCGCGCCTGGGCCACCGCCTCCGCGGCCGCCCCGGGACGCCCGGGGGCGCCGTCCTCCGAACCGCCGGAGACGTGGAAGGCGAGGTTTCCCGCGTCCACCCCCGTGAAGGCGACGTGCAGCCCCGCAGAAGGCATCGCGTGGAACACGAACGGCCCCTCGGTCACTTCAGGAAGTCGGGAACGTCCAGGTCGTCGCGGCTGCTGCCGGAGAGGTCCGGCTCCACGACGGTGGGCAGGTCCTGGTGGGCCGCCGGCTCGGCGCGGTATCCGGACGGTTCCGCGACCGGCGGGGCCGGCGTCGGGGCCGCCACCGGTGCGGCCGGCAGGGGCTGGTGGGCCACCGGCTGCTGGGCGGCCTGCTGACCCTGCGGGCGGATCCCGGAGCCGTAGGCCCCGGCCGGAGCCGAGGTGGCGTCCACCCGGTCGAAGCCGGCGGCGATGACGGTGATGCGCGCCTCGTCGCCGAGGGCGTCGTCGATGACGGCACCGAAGATGATGTTGGCCTCAGGGTGCGCGACCTCCTGGACGAGGCGGGCCGCCTCGTTGATCTCGAACAGGCCGAGGTCCGAGCCGCCCTGGATCGACAGCAGCACGCCGTGGGCGCCGTCGATGGAGGCCTCCAGCAGCGGCGAGGCGATGGCCAGTTCCGCGGCCTTGACGGCCCGGTCCTCGCCCTGGGCGGAACCGATGCCCATGAGCGCCGAGCCGGCCCCCTGCATGACGGACTTGACGTCGGCGAAGTCGAGGTTGATCAGGCCGGGGGTGGTGATCAGGTCGGTGATGCCCTGGACACCGGAGAGCAGCACCTGGTCGGCGGACTTGAACGCGTCCAGCACGGAGACATTGCGATCGGAGATGGACAGCAGCCGGTCGTTCGGGATCACGATCAGCGTGTCGACCTCGTCCCGCAGTGCGTCGATGCCGGATTCCGCGCTGGTGGCGCGACGGCGGCCCTCGAAGGTGAACGGCCGGGTCACCACGCCCGATGGTCAGGGCGCCCAGCGAACGGGCGATGCGGGCGACGACCGGCGCGCCACCGGTGCCCGTGCCGCCGCCCTCACCGGCGGTGACGAAGACCATGTCGGCCCCGCGCAGGACCTCCTCGATCTCCTCGGCGTGGTCCTCGGCGGCCTGGCGGCCCACCTCCGGGTTCGCCCCGGCACCCAGTCCACGGGTCAGCTCCCGGCCGACGTCCAGCTTGACGTCGGCATCACTCATCAGCAGCGCCTGGGCGTCGGTGTTGATGGCGATGAACTCCACGCCGCGAAGTCCCACGTCGATCATGCGGTTCACGGCGTTCACGCCGGCGCCGCCGATGCCGACGACCTTGATGACGGCCAGGTAGTTCTGGGGTGCTGCCACGGTGTTTGTCCCTTGTTCGGTGTCTGTCTGTCTGCTGTCCGGCCTGCGCCCCGGACGCCCATCGGACGCCGCAGCGACCTCCGGGTGGCTTAACGTTCAGGTTGAAGGTTAGTGTTATGTCAACCTGTGTTCTGGGTGAAACGTTATGGTGCTGACGCGGATCGCGCAAAGACCCGCTCCAGCGTGTCGCCTCCAGCGCGCCCGGAAAACGCGCCGGCGGCCGGTGTCCTCACCGCGTCACCGGGTGGTCGGGGGTCGAGACGTCGAACTCCGTCACCGGGTCGGCCTCGTCCTGGGGGACCTTCAGCAGGGCGGTGAGGACCTGGGCCTTCCGGGTGCCGTGCTCGGCATTGCCCCACAGCACGGTGCGCCCGTCCTCCAGCGTGAGCGTGACGGAATCCACCGTCCGCGCCGAGGCGGACTCCATGCGGTCCCGGATCGGGTCCGGCAGCGAGCCCAGGACGGTGGTGATCGCGTCGAACACCTCGGGGTCCGCCAGGTCGGCGGCATCGGAGACGTTGGGCAGCCGATACCGTTCGGCCTCCTCGGCGGGCAGCGTGGCCACGGCGTGTCCCTGGGCCGAGTACAGCACCCGCTCTCCGCCCTGGGGCACCTGGGCGACCGGCTGGTGCTCCACGATCTCCACGGCCAGCGACGCGGGCGGCTCCGCCCGGACCCTGACCTCGTCCACGGCAGCCTCTCCGGCGAGCAGTTCCGCCACGGTCCGCTGGCCCACCTGCGGCAGGGGCACACCGTGCAGGGGATGCAGCAGTTCCTCGGCACGGTCCTGGGGCAGCAGGTCCGTTCCGGTGACCGTGATGGTGCGGATGGCCAGCAGCGGGGAGAAGTACAGCACGGCGCCGAGCACCAGCAGCAGCGCCAGGCCCGCGGCACCGCCGACCCACCACAGGCGGACCCGGCGGCGCCGGGCCTTCTCGGGCGTCTCCGGGAAGGCCAGGACGTTGTCGTCGCCCCCGGACGGCCTTCCGGCCGGCGCCGCGGCCTCCCGCCCCTCCTCGGTCCTACTGCCCGCCATCGCCGGGTCCCTCCCCGCGCGCGGCCAGGGCCGCCAGGATCGCCTCCCCCTGGGCCGTGACGTCCCCGGCGCCCATGGTCAGGATGACGTCCCCGGGACGCGCCGCCGCGACCAGGCCGGCCACGCCGGCCCCTGCGTCCTCCGGGACCTCTCCGGAGCCCGGCAGGACGGTGGACAGCCGCCGGGTGATCAGGGTGGAGTCCACGCCGGCGATCGGCTCCTCGCGGGCCGGGTACACGGGCAGCACGCGCACGCCATCGGCGGCCGAGAGCGCCTCGGCGAAGCCCTCCGCGAAGTCACGGGTGCGGGAGAACAGGTGCGGCTGGAAGAGCACGTGGACGCGGTGCCCGCCCGCCACGGAGCGGCCGGCGGCGATGGCGGCCGCCACCTCGGTGGGGTGGTGCGCGTAGTCGTCGAACACCCGGACGCCGGCACGCTCCCCGCGGAACTCGAACCGACGCGCGGTGCCGCGGAACGCCGCCAGGCCCCGGGCGGCGGCCTCGTCCTCCAGGCCGGCGTGGTGGGCGGCCAGCAGGACGGCGGCGGCGTTCAGCGCGTTGTGCCGCCCCGGGACGGCCAGTTCCACCTGCGTGGACCGGCCCCCGGCCCAGCGGAAGGTCACGAGCTGGCCCGTGCCCCCGCCAGCCGCGGAGGCCGAGCAGTGCTCCAGGACGAGGTCGTCCCCCCGTCCGGGCTCGGAACCGTAGGTGGCCACGCGGGGCGCCGGCCGACCGGCGTCCGCCTCGGCGCGGACCCACTGGGCCAGTGCGAGTGCTCCGGCGTCGTCGGCACAGGCCACCAGCACGCCGTCGGGAGGAAGCAGCTTCGCGAAGTCCCGGAAAACCTGCACCACGGCGTCGGCCGAGCCGTAGAAGTCGAGGTGGTCGGCCTCCACGTTGGTCACGACGGCGACCTGCGGCCGGTAGTTCAGCAGCGTCCCGTCCGACTCGTCCGCCTCGGCGATGAACCACTCCCCCGCGCCGGCCCGCGCGTTGGTCCCGAGCCCGGCGACCACGGCCCCCACGGCGAAGGTCGGGTCGGCCCCGGCACGGGTGAAGGTCATCGCCGCCATCGAGGACGTGGTGGTCTTGCCGTGGGTACCGGCGACCGCGAGCACCCGGTGCCCGGCCATGGCCGCGGCCAGGCCCTGGGAGCGGTGCATGACCGGGATGCCCCGCTCGACCGCGGCATCGTACTCGGGGTTCCCGGGGCCGGCGATCGACGAGGCGACCACGGTGTCCACGCCGCCGCCCCCGGCGCGCCGGGCCGCCCGGTCGAGGTTCTGCGCGTCATAGCCCACGAACACCGTGGCCCCGGCAGACTCGAGCTCCCGCATCACCGGCAGGTCCTTGGCGTCGGTCCCGGAGATCTGGACCCCCTGCTGCTGCATGATCCGCGCGATCCCGGACACGCCCACACCGCCCAGGCCCAGGAAGTGCACCCGGCCCAGGGCGGCCAGGGCCGGGGCCATGGGGCGCACCGGCGTGGTCTCGTCGGTCGGTCGGGTCATCGGGGGCCTCCTGCGGCGTTCAGGACCAGGCGCGCCATGGCCTGGTCGGCGTCCCTGACCCCCAGCGCGCCGGCGGCCGCGGACATCCGCTGGAGCCGCCCCGCGTCCAGGGCCAGGGGAATGAGCTCACGGCGGACCCAGTCGGCGGTGAAGGACTCGTCCCTCACCATGACGGCCCCGCCCGCCGCCACCATCCCGCGGGCGTTCAGGGCCTGCTCGCCGTTGCCGATCGGCAGCGGGACCAGCACGGCGGGCAGCCCGACGGCGGCCAGCTCACAGACGGTGCCAGCGCCGGACCGGGCGACGATGAGGTCTGCCGCGGCGTAGGCCTGCTCCATGCCGTCCAGGAACTCGACCTGGTGGTAGCCGGCCGCGGCGGCCGGGCCGCCGTCGGGTCCCTTGACCTGCTTGCCCCGGCCGGTGAGGTGCAGGACCTGCAGCCCGGCAGCGGACAGCTCCGGCAGGGCAGCAGCGATGGTGCGGTTGACGTTGAGGGCGCCCGAGGAACCACCGGTGACCACGATCGTGGGGGCCGAGGGGTCCAGGCCCAGGGCCCGGCGGGCCGGCCCGCGGGCGGCGGCGCGGTCGAGGGAGGAGATCTCCCGGCGCATCGGCATCCCCACGCACTCGGCTCCCGGCAGCACCGTCTCCGGGAAGGCGGTGGCCACGGCCGCGGCGCGGCGGGCCCCGACCCGGTTCGCGAGGCCGGCCCGCACGTTGGCCTCGTGGATGACGACCGGCACCCGGCGCCGGAAGGCGGCCAGGTACACGGGGGTGGAGACATAGCCGCCGACCCCGACCACGACGTCGGCCCGGCGCCGGTCGAGGATCTCGCCCGCCTGCGCCACGGCACGCCGGAAACGGGAGGGCAGCCGGACCAGGTCCATGGTGGGACGACGCGGCAGCGGGACCCGGTCGATGGTGTCCAGCTCATAGCCGGCCGCCGGGACGAGCCGGGTCTCCATGCCGGAGGCGGTGCCGACCATGGTGCAGTGCACCCCGGCGGGGCGGCCCTCCGGGGCGGGGGCCTCATCGAGGGCGCGGGCGATGGCGAGCATGGGGCTGATGTGGCCGGCCGTACCGCCGCCGGCCAGGACCACGTTCAGGGCGCCGGCCATCAGTGGGCCCGCTCCGTGATCGGCGTGGCGGCGGCGGGGCCTAGGCCGGTCACCCCGGCCTGGCCGTGCCGCGCGGCCCGGCGTTGCTCCCGGGCGAAGGCCAGGACCACGCCGACGGCCGCGAGGACGAAGGTCAGGGCGGAACCGCCATAGGAGATGAACGGCAGCGGGACGCCGATGACCGGCAGCAGGCCCGTGACCATCGAGATGTTGATGAACGACTGTCCCACGATCCAGGCCAGGATGCCGCCGGTGCAGATGCGCGCGAACATCGAGTCGGCGCGGCTGGCGACCCGGAACATGCCGACGGCCAGGCCTGCGAAGAGGGCCAGCACCAGCAGCGCTCCCACCAGGCCCAGTTCCTCGCCGAGGATGGTGAAGATGAAGTCGTTCTCCGCCTCGGGGATGTAACTCCACTTCTGCCGGGACTGGCCCAGGCCGAGTCCCCACCAGCCGCCCGAGGCCAGGGCGTACAGGCCGTGCTGGGGCTGGTAGCAGGGGTCGGTGGCGAAGTCGCAATTGCCCAGCCAGGCCTGGATGCGGACGGTACGGTTGGACGAGACCAGGGCCATGATGATGACGCCCACTGCCGCCACCGCACCGGCCACTGCGAAGTAGAGCAGCCTCGTGCCGGCCAGGAAGAGCACGGCGGCCATGATCAGCATGATGACCAAGGCGGTGCCGAGGTCCCGGCCGATCATCACCAGGCCCAGCAGGATCGTGCCCACCGGGAAGAGCACGGGCACGACGGAGTGCTTGAGCTGGCCGATCAGCCGGCCCTTGCGTTCCAGCACGGCGGCGGCCCACAGCGCCAGTGCCAGTTTCGCGGCCTCCGAGGGCTGGCCCGTGGCCGGGCCGATCTTGAGCCAGTTGCGGTTGCCGTTGACCTCGTGCCCCAGGGGCGTCAGGACCAGCATCAACAGCACCACCGCGATGATGAGCGCCGGCCAGGCCAACCGGCGCAGGCGGTCCGTGCTCAGCCGGGAGAGCCCGAGCATCACGCCCAGTCCGGCCACGGCGAAGGCCGCCTGCCGGATGAACAGGTCGTAGGAGCCGCTCGTCTCCCCGATGTTCTCCACCGAGGACGAGGACAGCACCATGATCAGCCCGATCACGGTCAGGGCGAGGGTGCAGCCGAGGATGAGGTAGTAGGAGGACGCCGCCGTCTCCCCCTCGAGGAAGGACCACATCCGTCGCCACCAGCGGGCCGGACCACGGCCTCCTCGTCCCGTGCTTGCGGACGAGGTGGCCGATCCCCTGCCGGTGGAGCGCCGGTCCGCGGCCGCCCGGGTGCTCCCGGCACGGGAGTCGGGGCCGGCTCCGCCGGTCACCGGACGCCGGCCCCTGGCGGGACCCCGGGTGCGGCGCGGAGGCCGGAGTGGGGTGGTCACCATGGGTGGCTCCTTAGCTGCCCAGGCCCTTGTCCTCCATGAGGCGGGCGACGGCGTCGATGAAGGCGTTTCCTCGGTCTGCATAGGACGTGAACTGGTCCATGGACGCCGCTGCCGGTGCCATCAGCACGACGTCCCCGGGCCGGGCCACGCCGTCGGCCGTCCGGACCGCTGCGTCCATGGCCCGGTGGCCGTCCGAGGGATCCCCTCCAGTCTCGCGCACCGCCGTCGACAGGACCGGGATGTGCGGCGCGTGTCGCTGCAAAGCCCCTGCCAGTTCGCTGGGATCCGCCCCGATGAGCACCACGGCGCGCAGACGGTGGGCATGGCGGGTCACGAGCTCGTCGTAGGTCACGCCCTTGGGCAGCCCCCCGGCGATCCACACCACGTCCGTGAAGGCACCGAGCGAGGCGTCCGCGGCGTGGGGATTGGTGGCCTTGGAGTCGTTGATCCACAGCACGTCATCGGCCTTGGCCACGAGCTGGATACGGTGCTCACCCGGGCGGTAGGAGCGCAGCCCGTCACGGACCGCCTCCGGCGGCACGCCGATGGCCCGGACCAGGGCGGCCGCCGCCAGGGCGTTGGCCACCTGGTGACGCGGCGCGATCGGTCCGAGGTCCTCCACGTGGCCCAGCTCCAGGGCCTGGTGGGCGCGTTCGTCCAGGAATGCCCGGTCCACGAGGATGCCGTCCACCACGCCCACCATGGACAGTCCCGGCGTGCCGGTGGTGAAGGACACGGCCCGGCAGCCCTCCTGGACGTCGGCCTGCTCGACCATGCGCATGGTCTCCGGCTGGGCCTCGTTGAAGATGCACGCCTCGCGGGTGTTCTCGTAGATCCTGGCCTTGTCCGCCCGGTACCCCTCGAAGGACCCGTGCCAGTCCACGTGGTCCTCGGCCAGGTTGAGCACGACCGAGGCGGCGGGCTCGATGTGGTGGGTCCAGTGCAGCTGGAAGCTGGAGAGCTCCACCGCGATCACGTCCCAGCCCTCCGGGTCGCGGATGGCGTCCAGGATCGGGGTGCCCACGTTGCCGCAGGCCACGGCGCGCAGGCCGGCGGCCAGCAGCATGGACTCCACCATGCCCACCGTCGTGGTCTTGCCGTTGGTGCCGGTGACCACCAGCCAGTCGGCCGTCTTGCGCCCGGCGCGTTCGCGGACCCGCCAAGCCAGTTCGACGTCTCCCCAGACGGGGATCCCGGCGTCGGCGGCCGCTGCCAGCAGCGGCTGGTCCGGCCGCCACCCCGGGGAGGTGACGACGACGTCGGCGGGCGCGCCGCCGACGTCGGGAAGGGACCGGGCGTGTTCCTCGCCGAGCAGCACCTCGCGGACCCCCACGATCTTCAGGGTGTCCGCCTTGGCCAGGTTCTCCGGGGTGTCCTGGCCGTCCACGACGACGACGTCCGCCCCGAGCTCGGCCAGGGTGTCCGCCGCGGAGAACCCGGACAGCCCGAGGCCCGCTACGACCACGCGCAACCCGGACCAGTCCGCATCCCAGGAGGTCAGGCCGTCCAGCCGGGAATGGCCGGGGATGCCTCCGGCGCTCACTGGACCAGCACCCACTCACCGTAGAAGATCGCCACGCCCAGGGCGACGCACAGCAGGCCGATCAGCCAGAACCGCACGACCACCGTGACCTCTGCCCAGCCCTTGAGCTCGAAGTGGTGCTGCAGGGGGGCCATGAGGAAGACCCGCTTGCCGCCGGAGAACTTGAAGTAGCCGACCTGGACGATCACGGACACGGTGATCAGGACCATCAGCCCGGCCAGGACGATCACGAGCAGTTCCGTGCGGGACAGGATGGCGAACCCGGCCAGCGCTCCGCCCAGGGCCAGGGAGCCGGTGTCCCCCATGAAGATCTTCGCGGGAGAGGTGTTCCACCACAGGAAGCCCATGAGCGAGCCGGTGAGGATGGCACCGAGCATCGCCAGGTCCAGGGGGTCACGGACCTCGTAGCAGCCGGCGGCACCGCCCGAGGTGGAGCATGACTGGTTGGACTGGAAGATGGTGATCAGCACGTAGGCGGCGGTGATCATCGCGGTGGCACCGGTGGCCAGGCCGTCCAGGCCGTCGGTCAGGTTCACCGCGTTGGTGGTGGCCGTGGTGATGAGGTTGGACCAGATCACGAAGAGGATCACCCCGAGCACGGGGCCGGCGAAGGCGAGGTCGATCGGCAGGTCGCGCACGAGGGAGATGGCGGTGGAGGCCGGCGTCAGCCCCCGCTCATCCGGGAAGTTCAGGGCCAGTACGGCGAAGGTGATGCCCACGACCCCCTGCAGGACGATCTTCGCCCAAGGTGTCAGGCCGAGCGAGCGCTGATTGGAGATCTTGGTGAAGTCGTCCAGGAACCCGACCAGTCCCATGCCGGCCATCAGGAACAGCAGGATCAGCGCCGAGGCGGTCGGCCCGGCGTTCTCGAGCCCCAGGCCGCCCATGATCCAGTGCGTCAGGAAGTAGGCCACGACCGTGACCACCACGAACACGGCCCCTCCCATGGTGGGGGTACCGCGCTTCGTCTTGTGGGTGGTCGGGCCGTCGTCGCGGATGAACTGGCCGTATCCCCGCCTCACCAGGAAGCGGATGAACAGGGGGGTGCCGACGAGAGTCAGGACCAGCCCGAGCAGACCACCGATCAACAGGCCTATCACTGGCTCTGCTCCTTCCGGGCCCCGGCCCCGGCCTCGGGGCCGGCCGGGGCCAATGCTAGCCGATCGCCGAGGTCACCCAGGCCCGAGCCGTTGGAGGACTTGAACAGCACCACGTCCCCGGGCTCCAGGCGGCGCCGGAGCAGTTCCTCGGCCTGGTCCAGGTCCTCGGCGAAGTCGATCTCCTCACCCCAGGACCCCTCGTTGACGGCAGACGTGTAGAGCGGCCGCGCCCCGCGGCCGACCACCACCAGCTGGTCGATGTTCAGCCGAACCACGGCCGTGCCGATCGCGGTGTGCTCGGCGATCCGGGCGTCCCCCAGCTCGAGCATCTCCCCCAGGACGGCCCACGTGCGCCGCCCGGTGGAGCGGCCGATCATGGCCAGAGTCTTCAGGGCGGCCCGCATGGACTCGGGGTTGGCGTTGTACGCGTCGTTGATGATGGTCACGCCGTCCGGGCGATCGGTGCGCTCCATCCGACGGCGGCTCGTGGCACGGGCGCCGTCGAGGGCGGCCGCGATCCGCCCGGCCGGCAGTCCGGCGGCGTGGGCGGCCGCCGCGGCGGCGGCGATGTTCGTGGCGTGGTGCCGGCCGATCAGGCCCGAGACCACGTGGTGGGACTCGGCGGAGGTGCCGGCGCCCAGCTGCAGGTCGAACTCGGGATGCTCCCCGTCGGTGGTGGTGAGGTGGGCGGCCAGGGCGGAGAATGCGGCGGTGCCGGCCGCCACGTCCGCGTCGACCAGCGGGAAGCTGCCGTCCTCGGTGGAGAACCACGCCAGCCGTGCCCGGGTCCGGCCGGCCATCTCGGCGACCCGGGCGTCGTCCCGGTTGAGGACGGCCACGCCGTCGGCCGGCAGGGCCTCCACCAGTTCGCCCTTGGTCAGGGCGATGTTCTCCACGCCGCCGAACTTGCCGGCGTGGGCGCTGCCGACCATCAGGACCACGCCGATGTCCGGCTTGACCATCTGCGCCAGGTACTCGATGTTGCCGATCCCGTCGGCCCCCATCTCGACCACCAGGTAGCGGGTGTCCAGGGCGGCGCGGAACACGGTCAGCGGGACGCCGACCTCCCCGTTGAAGGATCCCTGCGGCGCCACGGTGGGGCCGTCGGTGGCCAGGATGGACGCGAGCAGGTCCTTGGTGGTGGTCTTGCCGGCCGAGCCGGTGATGCCGATGACGGTGGTCGGCGAGTGCTCGCGGATGCGCTCGACGACGAAGGAGGCCAGCCGGCCCATGGCCAGGACCACGTCGTCGACGATCACGGCCGGGTCCACCAGGCCCCCGGCGTCCGTGGTCTCGCGCTCGGCCAGCACCAGGTCGGCCCCGGCGGCCCGTGCGGCCGGGATGAAGTCGTGACCGTCGGCCTGCTCGCCCGGCTTGGCGATGAACAGGGTGCCCGGAGTCACCTGGCGGGAGTCGGTGGTGGCGGCGGAGACCCGGAGGTCAGGGGACGCCGTGGCGGTGAGGACGCCCCCGGTGGCCCCGGCAATGGCGGAGGCGGTGAGTTCGATCATGACCCGTCAACTTTACGTCCCCGCCCGGGGGAAACCGGTGAGGGGCCGTGGCCGTGCCGCGCCAGGGCGGCCCGGAGCTCGACGCGGTCGTCGAGCGGGACGTCGACTCCGTCCATGTCCTGCACGGTCTCATGGCCGCGGCCGGCGAGCAGGACGGTGTCGGCTGGTGTGGCCAAGGACACGGCCAGCTCGATCGCGTCCTGGCGTGGCGCGGACTCGTAGACCTCGACGGCACGGCCGGCCGCGGCAGCCACCCGCGCGCCGTCGTGGACCCCGGCCAGGACCTCGGCCCGGATCCCGGCCGGGGCCTCTCCGTGGGGGTCGTCGTCGGTGACGATCACGACGTCGGCCCACTGGGCGGCGATCCGGCCCATCTCCGGGCGCTTGGCGCGGTCCCGGTCACCGGTGGCCCCGAAGACCAGGATCGTCCGCCCCGCGTCGCCGCCGGCGGCGCGCCGCGCCTCCTGGACCGACTCGAGGGCCCGGACCAGGCCGTCGGGGTTGTGGGCGAAGTCGACGATGGCGTCCGGGGCGTGGCCGACCACCTCCATGCGTCCCGGCACGGCCGTGGCGAAGGGGCCCTGCCCCACGGGGCCGTCGAGCACGGCGGCGATCGCGTCCCAGTCCCCGGACGGCCGGGACTCGAACACCATGACGGCGGCCAGGGCCGCGTTGGCGACGTTGAACCGTCCGGGCAGTCCGGTCGACACCGGTACCGTCCGCCCCGAGGCCGCGTGGCGCAGCGCGAACCGGTGGCCGAGGCCCGCCGGGGCGAGATCGGTGATGGCCCAGTCCGCGGCCAGCTCCGGACCGCCGTGGTCGGCGGCCGGGCCGAGGGCCAGGGTCACGACCGGGCAGCCGGCATCGGCGGCCATCCTCGTGCCCCAGGTCCGTCCGTCGGCATCGGGCGCGTCCGGGCCACCGTCGAGCGTGATGACGGCGCGGTCCGTGCGATCGGCGTCGAACAGGCCCGCCTTGGCCCGGAAGTAGTCGTCCATGGACCCGTGCAGGTCCAGGTGGTCCCTCGTGAGATTCGTGAAACCGGCCACCGCATAGTGCAGCCCGGAGATCCGCCGGTAGCTGATCGCGTGCGAGGACACCTCCATCACCGCCGAGCCGACGTCCTCCTGGCGCATCAGGGCCATCAGGGCGTGCAGCTGAGTGGACTCCGGGGTGGTCAGCGTGCTGGGCACCACGCGGCCCCCGGCCCGGATCTCGATCGTGCCGATCAGCCCGGTGGTCTCCCCCAGCGCACGCAGCAGGGCCGTCAGGAAGTAGCTGGTGGTGGTCTTGCCGTTCGTTCCGGTGATCCCGAACAGCCGCGGTCCCGCCCCGGCGTTGCGGTACACGGCAGCGGCAGCCGGCCCGACGGCGTCGCGCACGTCCTCCACCACGAGCACCGGGGTGCCGGTGGCCGAGGCGGCACAGAGCCGGGCGCCCTCGCGGTCCGTGAGGATGCCCCGGGCCCCGCCGGTGATGACCGCCGCGGCGAACTCGGCACCGTGCCGGGAGGCTCCCGGGATGCCGACGTAGAGGTCGCCGGGCCGGACCGTCCGCGAGTCCATGGCGATGCCGCTGGGTCCAGGGCGGCCCGTGGTGCTGCCGACGACATCGGCCGGCTGGCCGGCGCGGTCCAGCCCGGCGAGCAGCTCGTCCCAGGGGATCGGGGCATTGTGGGCGGGACGGAAGGCCGCGTCCTGCGCGGCGGGAGTCAGGGGGGTGGTCATCCGGGCTCTACCAGGGTCGCTTCTGGGGGTCGTCGGTGAAGACATCGTAGTGCTGCGGCTCGGCGTCCGAGGGCGGGACGCTGTACTGGGCCAGCAGGTAGGACAGGACCTCGGCGGCGGTGTCCTCCACCTCCCAGGCCTTCCAGTTGCCCTGGGGGCGGTGGACGGCGACGGAGACCACGAACCGGGGATCGTCCAGCGGGGCCACACCGGTGAAGGAGGTCGTGTAGCCGTTGTAGCCGCCGACGCCGGCGGCCTCGCCGGTACCGGTCTTGCCGCCGACCCGGTACCCGGGGATCTGCGCCGGCGTGGCGGTGCCCACCTGGACGACGCCCTCCATCATCCTCAGCATCTCCTCCGAGGTCTCCTCGGAGTAGATGCGGGTGCCCTCCGGATCCGGCTGGACGTGCTCCGAGCCGTCGGCGTCGATATAGGCGTCGATGAGCTGCGGACGCTTCTGGACGCCGCCGTTGGCGACGGTCTGGAAGATCTGCGCCATGTGCAGGGTGGTCTGGGTGTAGCCCTGGCCGAACATCGTGGTGAACCGCTGGCGGCCGTCCCACTGCTCGGGCGGCACCAGGATGCCCTTGTTGGAACCGGGCAGCCCGATGTCCACGTGCTCGCCGATCCCGAGCTTCTTCATGTACTCGTAGCGGGTCTGGTCGTCCACGCTCTGGGCCACCTGGACCGTGCCGGTGTTGTAGGAGCGGGTGAAGATGCCGGCCGTGGTCATCTCGTAGGTGTCGTGGGGCATCGAGTCGTTGATGATCTGCCCGTCGAACTCCTGCTTGTTGGGCACGGTGTAGGCGTCGGTCGGTTCCACGCCGCCCTCCTCGAGGGCGGTGGCGAACGTGGGGACCTTGCCCGTGGAGCCCGGCTCGTAGGACTGGGTCAGGGCGGTGGGCCGCCAGAAGAGGCTGTCCGTGGCGGAGGGATCGGAGGGGTCCACCGTGGTGGAGTCCGCCATGGCCAGCAGCTCGCCCGTCTTGGCGTCCATCACCACGATGTTGCCCCACAAGGCGTCGTAGGATTCCGTCTTCGCGGCGATCGCCTCCTGGGCGAACCACTGGACGTCCTGGTTGATCGTCAGCCGCACGTCCTGGCCGTCGACGGCGGGCGTCTCGGAGAACTCCGCGTTGGGAATGCGCACGCCGTCGGCGGAGATCTCGTAGGTGCGCTTCCCCGGCTCCCCGGACAGCTGCTCGTCCTGGCTCAGCTCGAGCCCCTCGAGCGGGGTGCCGTCCCCGCCCACGAAGCCCAGGATCGAACCGGCCACCGACCCGTTGGGGTAGGTCCGCTCGGTGACCGGTTCGGCCAGCAGGCCCGGGATGCCGAGCTCCAGCGCCTGGTCCTTGACCTCCGGGGTGACTCCCTTCGACACGACCTTGTACGGCCGGTCCCCGACCATGCGGGCCTCGAGCTCTGCGCGGTCGATGCCGAGGATGCCGGAGAGCCGGTCCAGCGAGTCGGCCAGGGACACGTCCACCATGGAGGCGCTCTCCTCGTCCCAGCGCCGGTAGTCCTTCACCAGGCGCTGGTCGGCCACGAGGTCGTAGCGGTCCACCGAGGCGGCCATCACCCGCCCCTGGGAGTCCAGGATCGATCCACGCTCGGGAGCCACCGTCACCGAGCGCAGTCGCTCCTTCATGGCATCCTGCGCGTGGCCCGAGGCGTCCACGCCCTGGATGAAGACGAGCCGCAGGGCCAGCACCGCCAGCAGGACCAGGGCGATGATGATGCCCAGGCGCAGGCGCCGGCCGCCAACGTCCGCGGCACTTCGAGCGTCGGATGCCTGGGCCATCTGCTGGGTTCCTTCCTGTCGGTCACCCCGGCCTGGGCGCCGTCCGGTCGTTCATCGGTTCGTCGGGGGCTGGTGCCGGACCGTCTCCGGCGCGCCCGTCTCAGTCCGTGCTGGAGGCGGTGAATTGCGGGGCGGGGATCGTCCCGCCGTTGAGTTCGCGGTCGGCGCCGGAGCCGTCATCGCCGGTCCGTCCCTCCGCCGACCCGGCGGACTGGTCCTCCTGCCCGGCCGCTGTGTGGTCCGCGGGCTGCTCACCGGCCGGCCGGCCGGGCGCCGTCGTTCCGTTCGACTCCTGCACGGCCGGCGCCTGCTCTGCGGCGTTCTCCGTGGCCTGGCCCTCGGCGGCCCGGGCCGCTGCCTGCTCGGCCGGTCCGACCGGCGCCTCGATCAGGCCGGCGGGCCGGTCCTCGCCCTCGGCGGAGGTGGCGGCCCCGGAGACCTCGCCCGTGGCGAGGTCGATCGCCGCGATGTCGCCCGGCCTGACCATGCCGAGCCGGTCAGCCTCGGCCGCAAGGTTCTGGGGTGCCTCCAGGTGCTCCACCTGCTGGCGCAGCCGCTCGTTGGCCTGCGTCAGGTCCAGTTGCTCGCTCTTCAGCCCGACCATCTGGTACTGCCGGTTGGAGACCGAGATGTTGACCACCAGGACCGCCAGCAGCGCGACGGCCAGGATGCCGACACAGAGGGCGACGAAGCCCCGGCCGGATCTCCTGACGGGCGCGGGCACGATGGCCAGGGGGGTCCGTGATCGGTCCGGCGCGCTCTGCGAGCCGGCCGGCGCGGCGCGGTACTCGGGGCTGATCGTGGGTTGCCAAGGAGCAGCCTGGTCCAGCAGCGGAGCAGTGCTCTCGCGGGCGTGGACGGGCTGCTGCATGGCAGTGCGCTGCTGCGTTGCGGTCATGCTGTGCTCCTTGATGGTCTGATCTTCTCAATAGCGCGCACTTTTGCTGAGGAGGCGCGAGGGTTTTCTTCGATTTCTTTTTCGGTGGGCTTGTCGACGCCCCTGGTCAGGACCCTGACCACCGGTTCGTGCTCCTCCAGCTCAACGGGGAATCCGGGGGGCGCCGTGGAGGTGGACTGTGCCGTGATGGCCCTCTTGGTGATCCTGTCCTCGAGCGAGTGATAGCTCATGACCACGAGCCGTCCCCCCACCGCCAAGGCACGCAGAGCCGCGGGCAATGCCTCCTCGAGGACGTCGAGTTCCTCATTGACCTCGATCCTGAGGGCCTGGAACGTGCGTTTGGCGGGGTGGCCGCCACTGCGGCCGGCCGCGGCGGGAACTGCCGAGCGGATGACCTCCACGAGCCGGCCGGTGGTCTCGAAGCGCTCGTCCTCGCGGGCCCGGACGATGGCCGAGGCGATCCTGCCGGCAAACTTCTCCTCGCCCCAGGACCTGATGAGCCGTCGCAGCCGGTCCTCGTCGTACTCGTTCACGACGTCGGCGGCGGTGATCCCGCCGGTCGTGTCCATGCGCATGTCCAGCGGCGCGTCGTACGAGTAGGCGAAGCCCCGTTCGCGCTCGTCGAGCTGGTAGGAGGAGACGCCCAGGTCGAAGAGCATGGCGTCCGCCTCGCTGAACCCGGCCGCCGCCAGGGCCTCGGCGACGCCGTCGTACGTGCCGTGCCACGTCCGCAGCCGGTCGCCGGCCCAGGCCAGTCGTCGGGTGGCCAGGCGCAGCGCCTCGGTGTCCCGGTCGATGCCCACGACGACGGCGTCGGGGTGCCGGGTCAGGATCGCCTCGGCGTGTCCTCCCATGCCCAGGGTGCCGTCC
The DNA here is from genome assembly GCA_029961105.1 of Micrococcus sp. Classification (GTDB taxonomy): domain Bacteria; phylum Actinomycetota; class Actinomycetes; order Actinomycetales; family Micrococcaceae; genus Citricoccus. The sequence continues at coordinate 57,534 of JASBVO010000021.1, forward strand.
AGGGCGACGGGGCGCCGACCGGCGTCGCGGGCAGCGTCGAGACCCGGGGAGAGCAGGTCCAGGACGCGGTCGCGCATGACGGGGATGTGCCGGTCCTGTGCCGGTCTCTGCTCTTCACCCAAGCCGTGTGCCCTTCCGTTGCTCGTCCTCGACGGATTCCGCTGGCCCCACCCGGATCGCGACGGCAGAAGGCCCTTTTAAGTGACAGGCGGACCCTTGGATCAGATCCCCATCCGCAGGGGCTCCGCGCCTGGCCCGGGGGAAGTCGGGTCAGGACCGGAACGGCTCACCGGTTCCGTGCCTGGCCCGGGGGAAGTCGGGTCAGGACCGGCCTGGGGCGGCTGGAGGTCTCATGCAAGAATCCGCGCTGTTCGGTTGTGCCGGCCGGTCCGCGGCTGAGTGCGGAGCGGCCGGTGGGTCAGAAGATCCCCGGGAGGACTTCCTCGTCGGTCTCCGAGAAGGCGTTCTCCTGGTCCTCCAAGTAGGAGTTCCAGGCCTCGGCATCCCAGATCTCTGCTCGCGTGCCGGCCCCGATGACCGCCACGTCCCGGTCCAGTCCCGCGTAGTTGCGCAACGGTCCCGGGATGGTGATCCGCCCCTGCTTGTCCGGGACCTCATCGGAAGCTCCGGACAGGAAGACGCGGATGTAGTCCCTGGCCTGGCGTGAGGACAGCGGAGCCGACCTCATCTGCTCGTGAACCCTTTCGAACTCACGAGCACTGAAGACGTAGATGCAGCGCTCCTGCCCCCGGGTGAGGACCAGACCGTCGGCGAGCTCCTCACGGAACTTCGCCGGGAGGATCAGACGGGCCTTCTCGTCCAGCCGCGGCGTGTAGGTGCCCAGGAACATGGACCACCGCCTTTGCCGTCCGAGAGGGCCGTTCGAGCCTCCTTCAACACCACCATCCTCTAATGCCCTCCACTTTACCCCACTACCCTCCACCGTCAAGCCACGGAGCCCCCTCCGCAGCGGCGTGGCGCGGCGCTGACCAGCGCGGATACGGTGTTCGCCCGGCCGGGAGACGCACGGAGACCGCCTCGCGATCACACGGATCTCGGGGCCCATGAACGGGGCGCCGGCGCGCCGTGGGGACGACGGTGGAGGGCGGTGGGGGAGGAAAGTGGAGGCCCCGGCGGAGAGGGGTGCGGAGGTCCGGTGGAAACGCCGTCCGGGAGCCCCCGGAGAGGCTGCCGGTGATGCTCCCGGGGAGCGAAGTGGAGTGACCCCGGAAGGTGGAGACAACGGCAGGACCCCGTCGCATCGCGACGGGGTCCTGGGTCGAAGACGGGGACGTGGGCCGAATCAGTGGCGGCGGCCCGACGCCACGGTCACGGGTCCTGGTGGCGGCGCTGCTCCCAGCGCTGTTCCAGTCCATCCATGAACGGGGAATTCTTCCTGCCCGAGGCCGCCCCGGAGGATCGGCCCGTGGAACCGGCCTTGGTGCGCGCCGTGCCGACGTAGACGCCCACGGCCATCAGGACGAAGCCGATGATGCCCAGCCAGATCGCCTGCTGGGAGACTCCCCACAGGAGCACGCCGAGGCCCACCGCCGCGGTCACCGCGCCGGCGACCAGCCGCGAGGTCGAGAAGCGCGTGGTACCCGTCTCACTCATGCTCGTGGCAAAGTGAGGATCCTCAGCATTCAGCTGTTGTTCCAGCTGCTCCAGGAGCTTCTGCTCCCGCTCAGACAACGGCATCGCTGCCTCCTCTTCCAGCCCCGAATTCCGTGGTACTAGCATAGGGCCCGGCCCGCACGGCACGCCATATCGGCGACGCCGATTGACCGGTCCAGGCCAGGCTTTTCCGCGATCAGCGTAGATCCGGACGCCGGGGTGGCGGCCTGCCGTCCACGATGGTCGCCGGCCGCAGCGCCGCGGTGGGGAACTTCCGCCGGATGTCGTCCGCCACCCGGTCCGCCTCGGACCAGTCCGCCGGCACCCTCTCGTCGTCCCAGAGAAGCGCGTCCTGCACGGCATCGTCGACTCCGGACAATCGCTCGGCCCGGATGCCCAGCAGGCGGACGGGGTGCCGCCGCGCCGCCTGCAGCTCTGCCAGCAGTTCCTCGGCCACCGCGGCCAGCGGACCGGCCGAGTCGACCGGCACCGTCAGGGAACGGGTCCGGTTCCGCACGGACAGATCGGGGGCCTTGAGCTTGACGGTGACGGCCCCGGCACGGAATCCGGACCGCCGGAGCCGGAAGGCGCACTCATGGGAGAGCGCAATGAGGATCCGGTGCAGTTCGTCCCGGTCGGTGACGTCGACGTCGAACGTCCGCTCCACCCCCAGGGACTTGGTCTCCCGCTCGGGCACCACCGGCCGCGGGTCGATGCCACGGGCCAGGTCGACCAGGACCGGGCCGTTGACCCCCAGCCAGCGCCGCATCCGCTGCGGCGACTGGGCCGCGACGTCCCCGACGGTCTCCAGGCCGGCCTCCACGAGCCTGCGGTGCAGCACGGGCCCGACGCCCCAGAGGGCCGAGACCGGCAGGGGGTCCAGGAAGGCCCGGGTCTGGGCGCTCGGCACCACGGCGAGCCCGTCGGGCTTGGCGCGCGTCGAGGCGATCTTGGCGACGGACTTGGTGGTGGCCGCGCCGACGGTGCACGGCAGTCCCGTCCGTTCCCGGACCCGCTCACGGATCTGGGCGCCGATCCGCGCCGGCGGCCCCAGCCGGCGTCGCGCTCCCGAGACGTCCAGGAACGCCTCGTCGATGCTGAGCTGTTCCAGGACCGGCGTGAAGGATCCCAGGACCTCCATGACCGTCCGGGAGGCCGCCGTGTACCGCTCGTGCCGTGGTTCCACCACCGCCACTCCGGGGCAGAGCGCGAGCGCGTGGGCCAGCGGCATCGCCGAGCGGACTCCACTGCGCCGGGCCTCGTAGGAGGCGGAGAGCACCACCGAACGCCCGCCCCGGTTGGCCACGAGCGCCGGCACTCCCACGAGCTCCGGTCGCTCGAGCAGTTCGACGGAGAGGAAGAAGGCGTCCATGTCCACGTGCAGGATGACGGCGTCCCAGGACGGGTCCGGGGACGCCGGCCGGACCACCCCCGGGGAACTGCGATCATCCATGGCTCCAGCCTAGGCCGACGGCCCGGCGGTAGGCTGGGCGACGTGCCATCCTCAGCCTCTCCGTCCCCCTGCCCCGACCAGCTCCCGGAGGAGTCCTTCGTCGCGTCGGTGGACCGGCGGATGGCCGCACTGCTCAATGACTACCGGCGCAGGGCCGAGGACATCTCGACGTCGGCCTCTCCCCTGGTCGAGGCCATCGCCGGCCTGGTCCGCGGCGGCAAACGGCTCCGGGCCGTCCTCGCCTGGTGGGGATGGCGGGGCGCCGGCGGCGCTGCGGACGACCACCGCATCGTCGACGCAGCCGTGGGCCTGGAACTGTTCCAGGCCGCGGCGCTGATCCACGACGACATCCTCGACCGGTCCGATACCCGTCGCGGGGCGCCCAGCATCCACCGGGCCTTCGCCACCGGGCACCGCCAGGCCGGCTGGCGGCAGGATCCCGAGCACTTCGGCACGTCCGCCGCCATCCTGACGGGTGACCTGTGCCTGGCCCTGAGCGAGGAGGTGTTCGCCAACGCGGCGGACTCCACGGGATCGCCGCCCGCCGGCCGGTCGATGTTCAACCAGATGCGGTTCGAGGTCATGGCCGGCCAGTACCTCGACGTCCTCGACGAGGTGGAGGTGCCCGGGCAGGACCCGGCGGAGGCACTGGTCCGCGCACGGACCGTCCTGCGGTACAAGTCCGCACGGTACTCGGTGGTGCATCCCCTGAATCTCGGCGGGGCGCTGGCCGACCCGAACGGCGCGCCCCTGGCCCACTACGAGGCGTTCTCAGTGCCCCTGGGGGAGGCCTTCCAGCTCCAGGACGACCTACTGGGCGTCTTCGGGGACCCCGAGGTCACCGGGAAGCCGGCCGGGGACGATCTGCGGGAGGGCAAGCGCACCGAACTGGTCGCCCACGCCCTCTCACTCCTGGCCCCGCACCAGGTGCGGGAACTGGAGGATTCCCTGGGGGACCCTGACCTCACGTCCGGGGCCGTTGCGCGGCTGCAGGTGCTGCTCGAGGAGTGCGGTGCCCGCGGCCGGGTCGAGGACGAGGTGTCCGCCCTGGGTGAGCGGGCCCTGGGAGCCTTGGAGGCCATGCCGGTGGATGACCGGGTCCGGGACGGACTGGCCCGGTTGGCCCACCGCATCCTGCGGCAGAACCGCTAGTCGCGTCCGCTACCAGCCCAGGGCCTGGGCCCGGCGGCGGATCTCCGTCTTGCGCCCCTCGCGCAGCGCGTCCACGGGACGGCCGGGCAGCGAGTCGTCCTTCGTGAACAGCCACCGGATGGCCTGGTCCTCGGTGAAACCGGCATCCTTCAGCACGGTGATGGTGCCGCGCAGCGCCTCCAGGGGCCCGTTCTCCTGCGCGAACAGTGCCGGCACGGCGCGGTAGGCGTTCTCGCCGATGCGTGAGGTGAGCAGGCGGCCCTCGTTGACCATGTTGTGCACCCGGGTGACGGGCATGTCCCAGCGCTCGGCCAGATCGGTGAAGGTGACCCACTCCCCGACCAGCTCCTCCAGGGGCTGCTCCGACGGCTGATTCTCGTTGCGGTCCGATGTACTCACCGCCCCAGCGTATCGATTGCCGCGCTCCCCCGCGGAACGTCGGCGGAAGGTCAATGACGTGTCAATGGCGTGGAAGGTACAGGCATGACGCGACACGCCGTCGTTACGGGATCGTTACGCCTTTTATTACCGTCGCTTAACGCGGGTCAGGTACGTTTACGTTTGTCACAATCTGATCACAGGCACCATCCGATAAGGACCGTCGCGTCAGTCCCACTGGCCCCGACGTCCGCGCGGTGCCGCACCGCAGAGGAAATCCATGTCTGAACGCCCGTTCGGCGCATCGCGCCTGCTGAGGTCCGCTGTGGCCACGTCCGCCCTGCCCCTGCTCGTGCTGGGGTCCGCCGCGCTCGCCACTCCCGCGGCCGCCGATGTGCCACGACAGGCGCTGGCGCCTCGAGCGGCCACGCCGGTCAACCTGGAGGCGGCCCAGGTTCGCATCTCCTCTGCCTCGCTAGCCTCGAGTCTGCCGGCCGCGTTCGTCGCTCCCACCATCCCCCAGGCTGCCAGGACTCCGGCCACCTACACCGTGAAGTCCGGGGACACCCTCTCCGGCATCGCCGCCCGCCACGGCCTCGGACTGTCCGTCCTGCTCCAGGCCAACGGCCTCTCCACCGCCTCGATCATCCACCCCGGCCAACGGCTCAAGCTCACCGGCACCGCACCGGCCAGCCAGCAGTCCTCCGCGCCGTCCGCCGCCGGGTCCGCGGCGGGGACCTACACCGTGAAGTCCGGGGACACCCTCTCCGGCATCGCCGCCCGCCACGGCCTCGGACTGTCCGTCCTGCTCCAGGCCAACGGCCTCTCCACCGCCTCGATCATCCACCCCGGCCAACGGCTCAAGCTCACCGGCACCGCACCGGCCAGCCAGCAGTCCTCCGCGCCGTCCGCCGCCGGGTCCGCGGCGGGGACCTACACCGTGAAGTCCGGGGACACCCTCTCCGGCATCGCCGCCCGCCACGGCCTCGGACTGTCCGTCCTGCTCCAGGCCAACGGCCTCTCCACCGCCTCGATCATCCACCCCGGCCAGCGGCTCAAGCTCACCGGCACCGCGCCGGCCAGCGCCGCGCCGGACGACGACCTGGTGCCGAACACCTTCCTGCACTACACCTACCCGGACCACGTGGTCTCCTCGGCCAACCAGAACAAGCGCGCCCTGCTGGCGGCCGGCGTGCCGTCCCGGTCCCAGATGCAGGCGATCATCGCGGACACGGCACGTCGGATGGGCGTTGACCCCAGCCTGGCCCTGGCGCACGCGTTCGTGGAGTCCAGCTTCAACCACGCCTCGGTCTCCCCCGCCAACGCCATCGGCGCCATGCAGGTCATCCCGTCCTCCGGCACCTGGGCCTCGGAACTGGTCGGGCGCAAGCTCAACCTCCTGGATCCCCAGGACAACGCCACCGCCGGCGTGGCCATCATCCGCCAGTTGCAGCGCACCGCCCCCTCGACGGATGTCGGCATCGCCGCCTACTACCAGGGGCTGGGTGGAGTGACGCGCAACGGCATGTACCCGGACACCCGGCAGTACGTGGCGAAGATCAAGGCCTACATGCAGCGGTTCTGATCCCGGCGTCCCCGGAGCCCCCGGGGTACCGGTCTACCCTGTAATGGTGAAGGAACGCCGCGCCGACCCCTTGAACGGGACCGTCATCGAGGGACGGTACGAGATCCGCTCGCGTCTGGCACGGGGCGGCATGTCCACGGTGTACCTGGCCGTGGACCGGCGCCTGGACCGCGAGGTCGCCCTCAAGGTGCTGTATCCCCACCTCGCCGAGAACCCGTCCTTGGTGGACCGGTTCGAGCGGGAGGCCAAGACGGCCGCGCGGCTGTCCCACCCGCACGTGGTCAACGTCCTGGACCAGGGGGTGGACGAGAGCCCCGACGGGGACCTCGCCTACCTGGTGATGGAGTACGTCCCCGGGTATACCCTCCGGACCGTGCTGCAGCGCCGCCGGGCGATGACTCCGCGGGTGGCCCTGGCCTATCTGGAGGCCATCGCGGACGGGCTCGCGGCCGCCCACCGGGCCGGCCTGGTGCACCGGGACATGAAGCCGGAGAACGTCCTGGTGTCCCGGGACGGCCAGATCAAGGTGGCCGACTTCGGCCTCGCGCGGGCCACGACCGACTTCACGGGCGTCGGTGCCGCCCTGGTGGGCACCGTGGCCTACATCTCCCCGGAACTGGTGAGCGGCTCCCCCGCCGACGAGCGCAGCGACATCTACGCGGTGGGCATCATGGCCTACGAGATGCTCACCGGACGGCAGCCGTTCACCGGCTCCTCCCCCATCCAGGTGGCCTACCAGCACGTCAACAACGAGGTCCCGCCGCCCTCCGACCGGACCCCCGGGCTCGCCGAGGCCCTCGACCGGCTCGTGCTGTGGTGCACGGCCCGGAATGCCCGCGACCGGCCAGCGGACGCCGGCGTGCTGCTCACCGAGGTCCGGCACCTGCGCTCGACCCTGGCGGACGCGGACCTCGACTTCGAGCCACCCGCCATCGCGTCCGAAGCCGCCACGGACCACCCCACGGAGGCCTTCGGCAGCCACCCCGCGGATCCCGACGCCGCCTGGCCGGGTTCCACGGACGGCGTCCCGGCGGCGCCGGGCCGGAACGGAGAGGACCCGGGGGACGGATACGGCGACGAGGGCTCCGGAACCGGGGCGTTCGAGGACGACGCCCATGGGATCCACTCCGGTGGCCGCGACGATGACGAGCACCACGAAGACGACGAAGACGACGAGCGCGACGTCGATGAGGACCGGTACGACGCCACGGACGTGATCGGCTACGACGGTGCCACCGAGGCCCTCGATCCCGGTGCGACCACCGTCATCCCGGCCCCGGGCGTGCAGCGCACCTCGGTCCTGCCGAGCCTGCCGCCGCAGCCGGGACGTCGTCCCGCCGGCGTCGCGGACCCGGGAGCGGTTGCCGCGGCCTCCGCGTCCGGCGCCCCGGGCCGGCACCCTTCGACCGGTCCGATGCTGCCCCGTCCCACGGGGCGATCCCCGCGGCGGGTCTCGGCGCGGCAGCAACGGCGCCAGGCCAGCCGTCGGGCCCGCACCCCCACGGAGGACCTGGGCAGGCGCAGCCGGGTGCGGATGTGGGCCTGGGCCGCCGTCGTGCTGATCATGACGGCCATCCTGGTCCTGGCCGGCTGGTTCTTCGGTTCCGGACCGGGCGCCATGGTGACCGTCCCGGACGTGGAGGGGCACAGCAAGTCAGCCGCGGTGCAGGCGCTGCAGCAGACCGGGGTGGGCTACTCCCTGACCAGCGTCCACCACGACCTCGTGGCCGCGGACAGTGTCATCTCCACGGAGCCGGGACCCGGTACCGAACTGCGCCGGTTCAACACCGTGCTGGTCACCGTGTCCCTGGGACCGGAGCTGTTCGAGGTTCCCGACGTGACCGGCCTGGGGCGCGAAGAGGCCTCACGCGCGCTCGTGGCGGCAGGCCTGAGCCTGGGCCGGTCCACCACGGAGCACTCCGACACCGTGGACCAGGGGCTGGTGATCCGCCAGCAGCCGGGCGCCGGGGCGAGCCTGCGGCGCGGCCATCCGGTCGCCGTCGTGGTCTCCGGCGGCCCGGCCATGGTGACGGTCCCGGACGTGACCGGCCAGTCCACGGCCCGCGCCCGCGAGACCCTCGAGGAGGCCGGCTTCACGGTGGAGGAGACCGATGTCCTCGGGGGCTTCTTCGGCCGCCGGGAGGGCACGGTCCGCCGCCAGTCGCCGGAGCCGGGCCGTCAGGCCCGGCCGGGTTCCACCGTCCGCATCCTCATCCTCTGACGCTCCACGTCACGGCGCCCGCGGCCTCCACGTCACGGTGCCCGCGGCACCGGGACGTGGAGCGATCGCCGGCTTCCCGGCCGGCTCAGGGCCGCCGGCTGGACCGGGACAGCGCCTCGGTGACGAGGAACGCCATCTCCAGGGACTGCTGGTGGTTCAGCCGGGGGTCCACGAGGGACTCGTATCGGTCGGCGAAGGCGGACTCGTCGATCGGATCGGAGCCACCGAGGCATTCGGCTACGTCATCGCCGGTCATCTCCACGTGCAGGCCGCCCGGGTAGGTACCCGCAGCGCGGTGGACCTCGAAGAAGCCCCGCACCTCGTCCATGACGTCGTCGAAACGGCGGGTCTTGTAGCCGTTGGCGGCGGTCACGGTGTTGCCGTGCATCGGGTCGGTGACCCACAGCGGGTTGGCGTCCGAGTCCCGTACCGCCTCGACCAGCGGGGGCAGGTTCTCCCGGATCTTCTCCGCGCCCATGCGGGTGATGAACGTCAGCCGCCCCGGCTCCCGCTCGGGATCAAGCTTGTCGATGAGCGCCAGGGCGTCCTCGGGCTTCGTGGAGGGCCCGAGCTTCACGCCGATCGGGTTGCGGACCTTGGAGAGGAACTCGACGTGGGCACCGTCCAGGTCACGGGTCCGCTCGCCGATCCACAGGAAGTGCCCGGACGTGGCGTACGGCAGGCCCGACCGCGAGTCGATGCGGGTCAGCGGCCGTTCGTAGTCCAGCAGCAGGGCCTCGTGGGCGGTGAAGAAGTCGGTGCGGCGCAGGGCCTCGAAGTCGGCCCCGGCTGCCTCCATGAACCTCACGGCGCGGTCGATCTCCTGGGCGATCTCCTCGTAGCGGGAGTAGGCCGGGTTCCTCATGAACCCCTGGTTCCAGGCGTGCACGGACCGCAGGTCCGCGAATCCGCCCTGGGTGAAGGCCCGGACCAGGTTGAGCGTCGAGGCCGAGGTGTTGTAGGCCTGCACCATCCGGCGCGGATCGTGGCGGCGCGACTCCGGGGTGAAGTCGAAGCCGTTGACGATCTCACCGCGGAAGGACGGCAGGGTCACGCCATCGCGCGTCTCGGTGTCCGAGGAACGGGGCTTGGCGAACTGGCCGGCCATCCGCCCCATCTTCACGACCGGCAGCGAGGCACCGTAGGTGAGCACCACGGCCATCTGCAGGATGGTCTTGACGCGCGCGCTGATCTTGTTGGCCGTGGCACCGGTGAAGGTCTCGGCGCAGTCACCGCCCTGGAGCAGGAACGCCTCGCCCCGGGCGGCCGCGGCCAGCTGCGTGCGCAGCACGTCGACCTCGCCGGCGAACACCAGCGGAGGGGCGGAGGACAGTTCCGCCATCACCTCGTCGAAGGCGTCCCGGTCCTCCCAGGTGGGCTGCTGGGAGATGGGCCTGTCCCGCCACGAGTCCAGGCCGGGATAGTCAGCAGCCCCGTTGGACTGGGCTGAGCCGAAGGCCGGGGTGTCGGTGCGGGGATCGGAAATCATGCTTCAAGGGTACGGAACGGTTCACGTCCCCACGTCCACGTGACGATCTCCTACCGTCGCCGCGCGCGCGAGGCGCCCCGGGGCCGGACCGCTGGGCCCTCAGCCGGCGTCCCGGCCATCGGCCGGGGCCGCGTTCTTCACCGTGGCCGCGTACACGTCCACGTACTCCTGGCCGGACAGTCTCCGGATGGCCTCCATGACCTGGTCCGTGACCTGCCGTTCGACGAACCGATCGCCGGCGCGGTCGTAGTACTCGGAGAAGTCGAGCGGCGGGCCGAAGATCATCCCGACCCGGCGGATGTTCGGGATGGTCCGGCCGATCGGCTGGACTTTGTCCGTGCCGATCATGGCGATCGGTACCACGGGGACCCTCGCGTTGAGCGCCAGCTTCGCCACCCCGAGCTTGCCCCGGTACAGCCGCCCGTCCGGACTGCGGGTGCCCTCCGGGTAGATGCCGAGCAGCTTGCCCTCCTGCAGCACCTCCAGGCCGGAGTGCAAGGAGTCCAGCGAGGCCTGGCCTCCGCCCCGGTCCATCGGCAGCTGGTTCGTGGCCTCGAAGAACCTACGGGTCAGCCAACCCTTGACACCCCGCCCCGTGAAGTACTCCTTCTTGGCCAGGAAGTGGACCTGACGGCTGAGCTGGGCCGGCATGAAGATCGAGTCGGACACCGAGAGGTGGTTGCTGGCCAGGATGGCCCCGCCCTCGTCGGGGACGTTGCCCAGGCCCTTCACCCAGGGCCGGAACACGAGGTTGGTCACGGGGGCCACCACGAAGGTCTTGGCGAACCAGTAGAACACGATGGTCATCCTCTCAGGCGGTGGCGTGGACCGATCCCCAGTCTAGGGAGCCCTCGCCGGTGGACCCGGACGCTACGCTATGGGGCATGAACGCCCACCAGCGGGCGCTGTCCCTCCACGGCGCCGATGACGGCCCCCTGGCCGCGGCCGCCGGGCCCGGTTCCACGGGAGTCGCCCTGTTCCACGGGTTCACCTCGGGACCCGTCTCGGTGACCGGATGGGCCCGGGCCCTCGCCGCCGCCGGGGCCCACGTGGAGGTCCCGCTGCTGCCCGGTCACGGAACCCGGTGGCAGGACCTGGAGGACGTCACGGCCGACGACTGGCGGGCCACCGCCCGGGTCACGGTCGACCGCCTGCTGGCCGTCCACGACCGCGTGATCGTCGGCGGCCTGTCCATGGGCGGGGCCCTGGCCCTCGACGCCGCCGCGCACCGGCCGGTGTCCGGTGCCGTCGTCGTGAATCCGGGACTGCGCTTCGCCTCCCTGCTGGCACCGCTCGCGGGGCTGCTCAAGTTCGCCGTGCGCAGCGTGGCCCCGATCGCCAATGACGCGGCGCGCCCGGGGGTGGACGAGCAGGCCTATCCGCGCACCCCCGTGGCCGCCGTCCAGCAGGTCGGCGCCCTGCAGTCCACCGCGCGCGCCGGGCTTCCGCGCATCCAGGCACCGGTGCTGGCCTTCCGGTCCAGCACCGACCACGTGGTGCCGCGGTCCTCCATGGACGTCCTCGGCCGAGGCCTGGCCGCCGGGCTGCTGACCGTGCGGCCGCTGTACAACAGCTATCACGTGGCCACCCTGGACTGGGACGCCGGCGTCATCGAGGACGAGACCGTCCGGTTCATCGCACCACTGGTGCCGCGACGGGTCCGGGTCCATGGCTGAGCCACGGGACCGAGACGCCGAGGGCCGCGACCCCGAGCACCGGGACCGGGAGGACTTCGACCGCCAGTGGCAGGAGATCGTCGCCGGGCTGGGACCCCTGGACGTCAGCGCCCGGGACGCCGAACGGATGGCCGGGGCCGAACCGGCCGGCCCGGACCCGGCCACCGCGGACCGGGATGAGGCCCCCGCCCCCGACGGGGGCCGGGGGCCACGCGACTACGCGGTGGACGAGGACGACGGGGACTTCGTCCCGCCCGAGCCCCCCGCGCTCGGCTCCGGGAATCCGGCCATCGTGCTGAGCATGATCGGGGTGGCCGGGGCACCGGCCGGCCTGCTGCTCACGGCGATCTTCTGGCCCGCCGCCCCGGGCGTCGTGCTCGCGGTGCTGGTGGCCGCGTTCATGGCGGGCGCCGTCGGGCTGTTCTTCGCGCTGCCGCGGGACGCCGACCGGGACGGGCCCGGCGATGACGGGGCCCGGGTCTGAACCCGTAGCCCGGTCAGTTCCCCCCGGTGGCCGACGAACCGGTGACGGACCAGCCGGCCCGCTCCAGCGCCACCCCGGCCGCACCGAGCCATCCGGCCCGGTTGCCCAGGCTCGCCACCGTCACCGGCGGGACCGGCCGTCGCCGCCCCCCGGGGATGTGACGGGCCAGCTCGGCGCGGGCGGGATCCAGCAACAGGTCCCCGGCCACGGCGACGCCGCCACCGATGACGAAGCGGGTGGGATCCAGAACGGCGGCCAGCGTGGCCAGCCCGCGCCCGAGCCACCGCCCCGTCTCCTGTACGGCCCGCACTCCGCGCGGATCGCCGGACAGGGCGTCGTCCAGCGCAGGCCGTGCGGAGGCGTGCCCGGCACGGGCGGCGAGCGCCTCCGCGGAGACGAGGAGTTCCCAGCAGCCGGTGTTGCCGCAGGGGCACGGCAGCCCCGAGGGGTCCACGGTCATGTGCCCGTACTCCCCGGCCATGCCGTGGGCACCGATGTCCACGGCGCCGTCCTGCACCAGCGCGCCGCCGATGCCGGTGCCGATGGCGACCATCACCATCCGGTCCGGCCTGGCGGGACGGGCCGGGTCCGCCGACGGCATACCCGGATCCCCCAGCCGGGCCTCCGCCCAGGCCGCGGCATCGGCGTCGTTGACGACGGCGGGCACCGGGACACCGTCGAGGGGCCGCGGGAGGGCTGCTTCCGCGGCGAGGGGCAGTCCGGTCGCCTTCGCCAGGGCGGCGCCCAGATCCGCCGGCAGCGGACGGTGGCGCCATCCCATCAGGTGCGGGCTGAAGACAGCCGCGCCGCTGTCCGGGTCGATCCAGGCCGCTGCGGAGACACCCCACACCACCGGCAGTCCCGGCCAGGCGGTGTCCAGCCTCCCGAACAGGTCCCGTGCCGTGCGCGCACACAGGGCGGTCAGTCCCGCGCCGTCGGCTTCGAGGTGATGATTGACCCGGACCTCCGACAGGAACGGCTCCAAGCGCCCGCGGGCATCCAGCAGGACCGCCCCGGCCTTGACGGCTCCACCGCCCACGTCCAGGCCGAGGGCCGCTGCCACCGGCGCTGCCCGTCCCGCCGAACCGCCCATGCCCTGGCCCATCGCCCTTCCGCCGGTTCGCCGTCCTGCTGACAACCGAAGTTACCCACGAGTAGAATCACGCCTGTGGCGCAGGACACACCAGCCGGGGCCTCTCCGGTAGGGTCGGAGGTCACGGGGACCCCCCGCCCCGGGGCATGCTGTACCCAGGACCACCACTCTGCCATGCAGGCTGCCACCGTCGATCACCAGGAGCGCACGTTGAAGGAATACATCTCCCCTCCCGTCGTGGACGTACCCCAGGACATGAACATCACCGACCTCCTGGAACAACAGGTCCTGGCCGATCCGCGGCGGCCCCTGTTCGCGCGGCAGGCCTCCCCGGGGCAGTGGAGCGATGTCAGCTCCAGCGAGTTCCGCGATGATGTCCGCACCCTCGCCCGGGGACTGGCCGCCGCCGGCCTGGAGCCGGGCGACAGGATCGGGATCATGGCGCCCACCCGCTACGAGTGGACCCTGATGGACGTGGCCATCTGGTACGCCGGCGCCGTCACCGTCCCGATCTACGAGACGTCCTCCCCCAGCCAGGTGGCCTGGATCCTCTCGGACGCGCAGGTGCGCGCGGTCGTGTGTGACACCTCCCGGCACCGGGGCATCGTGGACACCGCCATCCGCCAGGAGCAGCTGGACCCGCTGGTCGGCTGCTGGCTGATCGAGGACGACGGGCTCGACGACCTGCGCCGGCTGGCCGACCACGGCCCGGACGAGGCCGCCATGGAGTCCCGCCGTTGCGCTGCGACCCTCGAGGACCTGGCGACCATCATCTACACCTCGGGTACCACCGGCAGGCCGAAGGGCTGCGAGCTGACCCACGGCAACTTCGCGGAGCTGAGCCTGCAGACCCTGGCCACGGACCTGGGGACCGTCGTCAATGCCCGGTCCAGCACCGTGATGTTCATCCCCCTGGCCCACGTGTTCGCCCGGTTCATCTCCGTGCTGGCGCTGGCGGCCGGCACCAAGGTGGGCCATACCGCTGACATCAAGCAGCTCGTCCCGGACCTGCAGTCCTTCCGACCGACGTTCCTGCTGGCCGTCCCCCGGGTGTTCGAGAAGGTCTACAACTCCGCACAGCTCAAGGCCGAGACCGGGGGCAAGGGCAAGGTCTTCGCGGCCGGCGCCCGGACCGCCATCGAGTACTCCCAGGCCAAGAGCAGGGGCAGGGTCCCGCTGGTGCTCCGCGTCAGGCACGCACTGTTCGAGAAGCTGCTCTACGGCAAGATCCGTGCCGCCATGGGTGGGCGGGTCGCCCACGCGGTGTCCGGCGGCGGCCCCCTGGGAGCGCGCCTGGGCCACTTCTTCCACGGGATCGGCGTCAACATCATGGAAGGCTACGGCCTGACCGAGACCACGGCCCCGGTGACGGTCAACGTCCCGTCCGCCGTGAAGATCGGCACCGTCGGCCAGCCGCTCCCCGGCAACGGGGTGCGCATCGCCGACGACGGGGAGATCCTCGCCCGCGGCGTGTGCGTGATGCGGGCGTACCACAACCGTCCGGACGTCACCGGGAAGGAGCTGGTGGACGGCTGGCTGCACACCGGGGACATCGGTGACCTGGACGACGAGGGGTACCTCACCATCACCGGGCGGAAGAAGGAGATCATCGTCACGGCGTCCGGCAAGAACGTGGTGCCGGCCCAGCTGGAGGACCAGATCCGCGCCGACGCGGTGGTCTCCCAGTGCGTCGTCGTGGGAGACCAGCGGCCCTTCGTGTCCGCCCTCGTCACCCTGGACGCGGACATCCTGCCCACCTGGCTGGGCCAGCACGGAATCCCCGCGGACACCCCGATGGAGGAACTCGCCACGCACCCTGTCGTCCTCGACCACGTCCAGTCGGTGATCGACCGGGCGAACGAGTCGGTGTCCCAGGCGGAGTCGATCCGGGCGTTCCGGATCGCCCCGGTGGACTTCTCCATCGAGTCCGGCCAGATGACCCCGTCCCTGAAGATCAGGCGCGACGTCGTCCTCGAGGACTTCGAGCCGCTCGTGGCCGAGATCTACGGGGCTCCCAAGCCCGTCTGACCCTAGAGGAGGCCGCTGTCCGGGACATCGAGCCCGAGCAGCGCGTTCTCCACGACCTCGGTCAGGGCCGGGTGGATCCAGTACTGGCCGCGGGCCATGGAGTGCGCGTCCAGGCCCATGCTCATGGCCTGTACCAGTGGCTGGATCAGGTTCGGGGCGTCCCGGCCGATCAGGTGCGCCCCGAGGAGCCGGCCCGTCTGGCGGTCGGCGATGACCTTGCACAGGGAGGTGCCGTCCTCCATCGCCCAGCCGTAGGCGACGTCGCCGTAGTTCTGCTCCTTGACGGTGATCCGGTCCGCACCGTACTGCTCGACCGCCTCCGCCTCGGTCAGCCCGGCCGCGGCCACCTGCGGCCGGGAGAACACCGCCGAGGGCACCGGCCCGAGCGTGTTCCGCCGCAGGTCGTCGGGGTGTTCCAGGTTGTGGCTGACCACCCGCTGGTCATGGTTGGCCACGTGCTTGAGCTGCTGGGCACTGGAGACGTCGCCCAGGGCCCACAGCCCGGGCACCGGTTCGCCGCCGGAGAGCAGCCGCTGATAGTCGTCGACGGCGAGTCGCCCGTCCGGATGCAGGTCCAGGCCGGCGGCGGCCGGGTCCAGGCGGTCACTGTTGGGGACGCGGCCGTAGGCGATCAGGACGGCCTCGGCGTCCACCTCCCAGGTGGTGTTGGTGGGTCCGTCGAAATGAACGGTCACCCACCCGTCCAGGCCCTCCTCGATGTGGGAGAGGGTCCAGCCCGTCTCGACCCGCCACTGCGTCGAGGCCAGTTCGGTGAACCGCTCGGAGATGGTCGCGTCGTGATGGCGCAGCAGCTTCGGCGAGCGGTTCACCTGGACCACGGAGGAGCCCAGTCCGGAGAAGATCGCGGCGAACTCGGCGGCGATGTACCCGCCACCGAGCACGACGATCCGCTCGGGCAGCCGGGGCAGGCGCATCACCGTGTCCGAGGTGTGGACCTGCGGCAGGTCGCTGCCGGGGACCGAGGGGACGACCGCCCGTGAGCCCGCGGCGACCACGATGTCCTGGGCCTCCAGGACCCGCCCGCTGGCCGTGGTCAGCTGGTGGGTCCCGGAGAAGCGCGTCTCCTCCTGGATGACCGTGGTGTTCGGCAGCTCCACGTCCCGATAGCGCAGTCCCCCCGCGGAGATGGCATCGATGCGCGTGAAGATCCGGTCCCGGATCCCCGCCCAGTCGGTCCCGCCGATCCCCAGGTCCACGCCGAGCCGGCTGGCCTCCTCGGGGACCATGGCCAGCGACGCCGGGTAGGCGAACATCTTCGTGGGGATGCAGCCGACGTTGAGGCAGGTGCCCCCGAACGTGCCGGAGTCGATGATGGCCACGCGCTTGTCGTCCCAGTAGGGGGTGACCAGCGAGTTGCCGGAGCCGGAGCCGATGATGGCGAGGTCGTAGGTTTCGGTGCCCATGGCTCTCAGCCTAAGGCTCCGCGCGGACCGCCCCGGTCACTGCCCCAGGGTCAGCAGCAGGTCACCGCCCTCCACGGCCGTGGTCCCGCCGAGCACCACGCGGGTGACGGTGCCGGAGACGCTGGAGGTGATGGCGGCCTCCATCTTCATGGCCTCGATGGTGGCCACCGTGTCCCCGGCCTCCACCGTGTCCCCCTCGGCCACCGTCACGGAGACGACCCCGGCGAAGGGGGCGGCCACCTGGCACTTGTCGGAGGGGTCGGCCTTCTCCGCGGCCCGGGCGGTGGACTCCACGGACCGGTCCCGCACGGTGATCTGCCGGGCCTGGCCGTTGAGCGTGACCATCACCGGGCGCATGCCCTTGGCGTCGGGCTCGCCGATCGCCTGGAGCGTGGCCAGCAGACGCACGCCCTTGCCCAGGGAGATGACGTGCTCTCGGCCGCGCACCAGCCCGTAGAGCCAGTCCCGGGTGTGCAGCACGGAGGTGTCCCCGTACTCGGCACGCCCGGCCTCGAACTCCTGCGTCGGTCCCGGGAACAGCAGCCGGTTCAGCGTCGCCTGCCGCTCGGGCCCGGGCACCTGCAACGCCGCGCGGTCGGCGTCCGAGAGCTCGGTCTCCATCCGGCGCCGGGCGCGGTTGCCCAGCGCCCGGGTCCGGAACGGCTCCGGCCAGCCCCCGGGCGGGTCCCCCAGTTCCCCGGAGAGGAAGCCGATCACCGAGTCCGGCAGGTCATAGTCCTGCGGGTTCTGGGCGAACTGGGCCGGGTCCACGTCCATGCCGACCAGCTGCAGGGCCAGGTCCCCGACCACCTTGGAGCTCGGGGTGACCTTGACGATGTTGCCGAGCATGTCATTGGCGGCCTCGTACATCCGCTCGATCTCCTCGAAGCGGTCGCCCAGGCCCAGGGCGATGGCCTGCTGGCGCAGGTTCGACAGCTGCCCGCCCGGGATCTCGTGCCGGTAGACACGGCCGGTCGGCGCCGAGAGCCCGGACTCGAAGGGCCGGTAGACCTCGCGGATGGTCTCCCAGTACGGCTCCAGGGCGGCCGCGGCGTCCAGGCCAAGGCCGGTGTCCCGCTCGGTGTGCTCCAGGGCCGCCACCAGGGCGGACATCGGCACCTGGCTGGTGGTCCCGGCCATGGACGCCACGGCGGTGTCCACCGCGTCCACGCCCGCCTCGGCGGCGGCGAGCAGGGTCGCCAGCTGGCCGCCGGCCGTGTCGTGCGTGTGCAGGTGCACCGGCAGGTCGAACTCCGCGCGCAGCGCCCCGACCAGCTCCCGGGCCGCCTGCGGCCGCAGCAACCCGGCCATGTCCTTGATGCCCAGCACGTGCGCGCCGGCGTCGACCATCTGCCGGGCCAGGCCGAGGTAGTACTCCAGCGTGTACAGGTCCTCGGCCGGGTCCAGCAGGTTGCCGGTGTAGCACAGGGCCGCCTCGGCCACCGCCGTGCCGGTGGCCCGGACCGCGTCGATGGCCGGGGCGATCTGCCGCACGTCGTTCAGCGCGTCGAAGATCCGGAAGATGTCCACGCCCGTCGCGGCGGCCTCGGCCACGAAGGCGTTGGTCACCTCCACCGGGTAGGGCGTGTAGCCGACCGTGTTGCGCCCGCGCAGCAGCATCTGCAGGGGGATGTTCGGCATCTCCTGGCGCAGCCGGCACAGCCGGTCCCACGGGTCCTCGCCGAGGAACCGCAGGGCCACGTCGTAGGTGGCCCCGCCCCAGGCCTCCACCGAGAACAGCCCGGGCAGCGTGTGCGCGACCGCCGGGGCGGCAGCCAGCAGGTCCCGGGTACGCACCCGGGTGGCCAGCAGGGACTGGTGGGCATCGCGGAAGGTCGTGTCCGTGACCGCTAGCTCGGTGCGCCCGCGCAGCTCCGCGGCGAAGCCCTCCGGGCCCTTCTGCTGCAACACCTGGCGCCAGCCGGCCGGCGGCTGCTGCCCCGAGGGGCCGTCGAAGGGGCTGCGGTCCGGCTCCTGGGACTTGTCCCCCGGGAACGCCGGCAGCTTGTCCCGCGGGTCGATCCCGTCCACGCGGGGCCCGTGCGGCTGGTTCACCGTGACGTCGGCGAGGTACTGCAGGGCCTTGGAACCGCGGTCCTGGCTGCGGTTGACCTGCGCCAGCTCCGGGTGCGCGTCGATGAAGTCGGTGGCCACGTCCCCGGCCACGAACGTCGGGTCGTCCAGCACGTTCATCAGGAACGGGATGTTCGTGGCCACCCCGCGCACCCGGAACTCGGCCAGGGCCCGCCGGGCCCGGCGCACCGCCGTCGCGTAGTCCCGCCCGCGGCAGGTGAGCTTGACCAGCATCGAGTCGAAGTGCGGGCTGATCTCCGCCCCGGTGTAGATGGTGCCCCCGTCCAGGCGCACCCCGGAGCCGCCGGCCGAGCGGTAGGCGGTGATGGTGCCGGTGTCCGGACGGAACCCGTTGGCCGGGTCCTCCGTGGTGATCCGGCACTGCAGCGCGGCCCCCCGGATCCTCAGCTGGTCCTGGCGGATACCGAGCTCATCGAGGGTCTGCCCGGCAGCGATGCGCAGCTGGGAGCCGACCAGGTCGACGTCGGTGATCTCCTCCGTGACGGTGTGCTCCACCTGGATCCGCGGGTTCATCTCGATGAACACGTGCTGCCCGGCCCGCTCCCCCGCGGTGTCCACCAGGAACTCCACGGTGCCGGCATTGACGTAGCCCATGGCCCGGGCGAACTTCACCGCATCGGCGTAGAGGGCCTGGCGGATGGACTCGTCCAGCTGCGGGGCCGGGGCGATCTCGATGACCTTCTGGTGGCGGCGCTGCATGGAGCAGTCCCGCTCGAACAGGTGCACGATCTCCCCGGTGGAGTCCGCCAGGATCTGGACCTCGATGTGCCGCGGCCGCAGCACCGCCTGCTCCAGGAACACCGTCGCATCGCCGAACGCGGTCTCGGCCTCGCGCATGGCCGCGCTGAGCGCATCGGGCAGCTGGGCAGCGGTCTCGACCCGGCGCATGCCGCGACCGCCACCGCCGGCCACGGCCTTGACGAACAGCGGGAAGCCGATCCCCTCGGCCTGGCCGATGAGCCACTCGGCGTCCGCGCTGGGCTCGGAGGACTTCAGGGTCGGGATGCCCGCGGCCTTGGCGGCCCGCAGGGCCTCCACCTTGTTACCCGTCAGCTCCAGAACGTCCGCCGGCGGCCCGACGAAGGTGATCCCCGCCTCCGCGGCGGCCCGGGCCAGACCCGCGTTCTCCGACAGGAACCCGTAACCGGGGTAGATGGCATCACACCCGGACTCCTTCGCCACCCGGATGATCTCATCCACGTCCAGGTACGCGCGGATCGGGTGCCCCTCCTCCCCGATCCGGTAGGCCTCATCGGCCTTCTGCCGGTGGATGGAGTTGCGGTCCTCGTGCGGGTACACCGCCACGGTCCGGGCACCCAGCTCGTAACAGGCGCGGAAGGCGCGAACCGCGATCTCCCCGCGGTTGGCGACCAGCACCTTCGAGAACATTCCATCGGTGGCGTTGGATGACATGGAGCCTCCTGGGCTGCCCGGCGGGTGTGCCGGGACACGATCAGGCGCGGTCAGCGCTCGGTGGAGCCACCTCGTTGTGGCTTGCATCACCCGCCAGTGTTGCACACGCCCCCCGCCCTCACTACGTGAGACACGTCACACCGGGCTCGGCACTAGGATGGACCAGGGCCCCGGGCCACCCACCGTCTGGTCGACAGTCAGGATTCCACCGCCGTGCAGATCATCTCCATCTCCAGCCTCAAGGGCGGGGTCGGCAAGACCTCGGTCACCCTCGGACTGGCCTCGGCGGCGCAGGCACAGGGCATCCCCACGCTCGTGGTGGACATGGATCCGCACGCTGACGCCACGACGGGCCTGGCGGTCCGGCAGGATGCCGGGACCGAGGACGTGGGCACGTTGCTCTCCCATCCACGACGAGCGTCCCTGCCCGACCACGTGGTCGCCTCCGGATGGCCCAGCGCCGCGGCGGTCTCCCCGGCCGACGGCACCCGGGAGTCCGCGCCCCGCCGCGCACCCACGGTCCTCGACGTCGTCCGGGGCTCCTCACGGACGTCACTGTACGAGCGCCCGACGACCCGGCAGCGGGAACTGCGCCGGCTCACCCAGTTGCTGGAGCCCGTGACCCGCTACGCCCTGGTCCTCATCGACTGCCCCCCGGCACTCAACGGGGTCACGCGGATGGCCTGGGCCGCCTCGACGGACGTGCTCCTGGTGGCCGAGCCGAGCCTGTTCTCGGTCGCCGGCACAGAACGCACCCTGCGGGCGCTGGACCTGTTCCGCAGGGAGTACGCCCAGGGGGTGACGTCCACCGGCGTGGTGGCGAACCGTGTCCGCCCGGCCAGCGTGGAGCACCAGTTCCGCCTCGGCGAGATGGAACGGATGTACGGCGACCGGCTGCTCCCGGTGGCCATCCCGGAGCAGGGCAACTGGCAGCAGATCCAGGGGGCCGCGTGGCCGGTCCATGCCTGGCCCGGCCAGACGGCCGCGCAGTCGGCCGCGCTGTTCGACGACCTGCTGGCAGCGATCCACCGGCCGTTGAAGGACCGCCGCGGCCAGCGCCGGCACTGACCGGTCGCCCTCCCGTCCGCCACCGACGACGACGGCCCCGCGCCTGCCAGCGGCAGGTACGGGGCCGTCGTCGGGACAGGGCCGGTGCGGCGCCTCAGGAGGCGGACTTGCGCCGCGCGCGCCGCTGGGAGAGCTCGTCACCGGGGAAGTCGTCGGAGGCATCGTGCAGCTGCTCGGAGGGCAGCTCGGCGAGGGATCCCTCGACCTCGCGCCACACGCGGCCGACGGCGATGCCGAAGACGCCCTGCCCGCCCTGGACTAGGTCGATGACCTCGTCGGCGGAGGTGCACTCGTACACCGAGGCACCGTCGCTCATGAGGGTGATCTGCGCCAGGTCGTCCACGCCCCGCTCCCGCAGGTGCTCGACGGCCGACCGGATCTGCTGCAGGGACACACCGGTGTCGAGGAGCCGCTTGACGACCTTGAGCACGAGGATGTCGCGGAAGGAGTAGAGGCGCTGCGTGCCGGAGCCGCTGGCCCCCCGCACCGTGGGCACCACGAGGCCGGTGCGGGCCCAGTAGTCCAGCTGGCGATACGTGATCCCGGCCGCCTTGCACGCGGTGGGACCGCGGTAGCCGGCGCCCTCGTCGAGCCTCGGCAGGTCTTCGGTGAACAGCATGCCCTGCGCCGGGGTGCGCGGGGGCACGTGATGCGTCACGGCCGGGGACTGCCCGGCCTCGCCCTTCGGACTCACTGGAACCCTCCTGGTCTCAGGTCCACACGGGGAAAGGAAGTCGCCCGCCGGTCCGGACCAGCGGCACGCGACGGGTATCGACCCGGCGTGGAACCGCTGACCGGTGCGAATGGACCGGCAGGCAATGTGGAACCTCTGCTGACGACGGTAGGCCCGTGGAGGGCCGCGGTCAAAGACCCTGTCGCTTTCACCCCGAACGTGTCGCATCCCCTGCGAGGCACCGGCGGCCCCCAGAAGGCCGCCGCCCCGGCGTCACGACTGCCCCGGACCGCCGTCGGCGAAGTCCTCGGGGTCCACGGAATCGAGGAACTCCCGGAACTTGTTCAGCTCGGCGTCGCGGTCCGCGGAGCGGGACACGCCGGTGACCGACTCATCGGTCTCGTTCTCGTCCTCATCCTCGAGCGCCTGCTCCGGGTCCACGCCGGCGTCGTGGAGGACTTCCGCCGCGCACAGCACGGGCACCCCCGCGCGTAGGGCGCAGGCGATGGCGTCGGACGCCCGGGCATCCACCCGGGCGCCGTTGCCGAGGACCAGCTCGGCGTGGAAGACGGCGTCCCGGACCGAACTGATCCGGACGGACTCCAGGGCGGCGCCCGCCGCGGCGATGACGTCGACGAGCAGGTCGTGGGTCATGGGACGCGGCGGGGTGATCCCCTGCTGCCAGAGTGCGATCGCACTGGCCTCCGGCGCGCCCACCCAGATGGGGACGAGCGTGCCGGTGCCGGGATCCTGGAGGAGTACGAGCGGCTGGTTTCCGGGCAGCTCCACCCGGACCCCCAGTACCGTCATCTCCACGTCGGGAAGGGCCATGACTGCCTCACGAGTCCAGTTCTGCGACCGCGGCGCCCACCAGGGCGCTGTGGAGGCCCAGGCAGGCCTCGCTGATCTCCCGCGCGGTCTCGGCCACCCGGGCGCCGGCCGCGGAGTCGCGGCGGCTCGCCAGGGGGGCCGTGACGCGTTCGATGAGGCCGAGTTCGCGGTCCGCGGCCGCCCGGAACGGGCGCAGGTGCCGGGGTTCCAGCCCGTGCGAGGCCAGTACCACGGCCGAGCGGGTGGCCTTGAGGGAGTGCTCGCTGTACCGCCCGTCCTCGTCGGCGGCGATCATGCCGTACTGCTCGAGCGAGTCCAGCAGCTCGGCGCTGGCCCCCGAGATGCCCTGCAGCTCGGCGCGGGTCAGGGGCCGGGTGTGCCCGGCCAGTTCCTGGGCGAGCTGGTCCGAGACCGAGCGCGGCGTCAGGGTGAGCCCACCGGGCAGCGACTCGGGATGGTCCCCGCGGTCGACGGCGTCCAGGTAGTCCTTGATGACCTTCAGCGGCAGGTACTGGTCACGCTGCAGCGCCAGGATGAACCGCAGGCGGTCGACGTCGGCGTCAGTGTACTTCCGGTACCCCGCCGCGGTACGGCGGGGGGTGATCAGGCCCTTCTCCTCCAGGAAGCGGATCTTGGAGGCGCTGGCCTGGGGGAAGTCCTCCTTGAGCTCGCCGAGGACCTCGCCGATGTTCATCACGGCGCGGCTGGCACCGGTCGTGGCGGTGGAGACGGTGCGGCGGGAGGCTGCTGCGGTCACGGAGTTCCTCGGGTCTTCCTTCGGTGGCGTTCGACGATCTGGCTCGGGCCCGGCGGCCCGGCTCAGGCGCTGGGCCGCTGGGTACCGGCGTAGAACGTCAGCCTGAACTTGCCGATCTGCACTTCCATCCCCGAGCGCAGGGCCACCGAGTCGACCCGGTCGTGGTTGACGTAGGTGCCGTTGAGGGAACCGGAGTCCACGACGACGAATCCCTCCCCCGAACGGCGGAATTCCGCATGCTTGCGGGAGACCGTCACGTCGTCGAGGAAGATGTCCGCGTTGGGGTGGCGTCCGACGGTGGTCACGTCCTGGTCCAGCAGGAACCGCGCGCCCTGGTTGGGGCCGGCGTGGGCCACGAGCAGGGCCGAACCGATGGGCAGCGCGTTGATCGCCGCACGGTCCTCCTCATCGAGCGAGCGGACGACGGGGCCGCCGAGGTCGGGCAGGCCGATGCTGGTGGTCTGCGCCTCTGGCTCGGTTCCCGAGTCCCTGCCGCCCGGATGCTGGGTGCCTGACATTGCTCCTCCGAGGTGGTGTCCGGCCCGCACCGCGGCGGGCCGGTCGTAGTGATTCCGTGACTTGACTAGCCTACCTGCTGACGGTAGCCCTCCGCATCGAGCAGGGACTCCACCTGGGCCGGATCCTTCAGGGAGATCTCCATCAGCCAGCCGTCACCGTAGGGATCGGCGTTCACCTTGGCGGGATCGGCGTCGAGGTCCTCGTTGCGGGCCGTGACGGTTCCGGTGACGGGCGCGAACAGGTCGCTGACGGACTTGGTGGACTCCACCTCGCCCACGGTGGACTCGGCCTCGACCTCTGCCCCGACCTCCGGCAGGTCCACGTAGACCACGTCACCGAGGGCGTCCTGGGCGAAGTCCGTGATGCCGATGCGGACGACCCCATCGGCGTCGGGGCCGGAGACCCACTCGTGCTCGGCGCTGTAGCGAAGCCCGTCGGGGATGTTGCTCATGGTACCTCCAGGTGGTCGGGACGCTGGACCGCCCTGAACGGGTCCACGCGATACAGCTCCGAGACTACTGGGGTCCCGGGCCGGGCGCCAATGGCGCCCGGGCGCCCCCGGCGACGAGCCCCAGCAGGTCCACCAGCCGCTCCCGCTCCCCCTCCGGCACCGGCGCCAGGATGCGCTCCTGGACCCGCTGGACCGGCCGGTGGACGTTGCGCAGCACCTCCCGGCCGGCCGGGGTCAGGGCCACTCGCCGCGTCCGCCGGTCCAACGGATCGGCGGTCCGCTCGGTCCACCCCCGGGCCTCGAGCCGGCCGAGCACGTCCGAGGCACTGGACCGGTCGACGGCCGATGCCTCGGCCAGCGCGCCCTGTCCCATGTCCCCGGCGCGCAGCAGCACGTCGAGCACCGCGAACTGGGGACCGGTCAGCTGCCCGCCCAGCTCCTCGGACCACAGGACGGCGTGCCGCTGCTGGGCCAGCCGGATCAGGTGGCCGGGCCGGCGGTCCTGGGCGGAGGGGTCGACGTCGGCCACCTGGGCCAGGTGTGCCACGAACCAGTCCCGGTCTGCCGGAGCCACGGGCGCCAGGAACCGCGACTGGACACGGGCCACCGGCGGGGCCAGCCCCGCCAGCGCCGCCCCTGAGGGTGCGGTCAGCGAGATGACCTGGCGTCGGCCGTACCGGGGGTCGCGGACCTGCCGGAGCCAGCCCTGGTCCTTGAGCCGGCGGACGATCCCGGCCGTGGTCGACCGGTCGAGCCCGGCCCGGGTGCCGAGGGTGTTCTGGTCCAGTCCGGAGCCGGCGCCCGCGAGCGTGGCCAGCAGCGAGTACTGCGAGGGAGTGAGGGTCGCCCCGACCTCCTCGGACCACAGGACGTTGTGCACCTGGTGGCAGCGGCGCAGCAGGTGTCCGACGAGCGCGCCCCGCCCGGGGCCCCGCTCCTGTCCGTGCCCGTCCGGGTCCACCATGCGCTGCCTTCCCGCGTGTACTCCACGCTCCGTATCCGTGCGTGGGCGGACGATCGGCAGGACGGCCAGGTCGGTCCGTCAGGACCGTTCTGGACGGAGGCCGCTCAGGGCGGGCGTCGCAGGGCTGTCCCCGCGGATACCGGCACGGCCCACGCAACAGGCACAGCATACTGTGGTTCCTGTCACGCGACTGCGTTATGATCGCCCAGAAACATTCAGCACACGGACGAATGGTGGGGACTCCCGCCACGTGACCGACTCCCACCGGCGAGAAGGAGCCTCATGCAATACCACCTGAACGGCTACCGCTACGGCGATCCCACCATCCAGCCCGCGGCCGAGGGCCGCGGGGACGGGCAGGGTCCGCTGCCGGCGGAGGTGGACGTCCTCATCGTGGGCACCGGCCCGGCGGGCACCGTCCTGGCGGCCCAGCTGGCCGAGTTCCCGGAGATCACCACGCGCGTGGTAGAGCGCCGCCAGGGCCCGCTGCCGGTGGGCCAGGCCGACGGTGTCTCCTGCCGCACGGTGGAGATGTTCGATGCCTTCGGGCTGGCCTCCACGCTGGTGAACGAGGCCTACTGGGTCAACGAGACCACCTTCTGGTCCCCCGACTCGACCGACCGGACGGGGATCGCGCGCACCGGGCGGGTCCAGGACGTGGCCGACGGGCTCAGCGAGTACCCGCACGTGATCGTCAACCAGGCCCGCATGCAGGAACTGCTGCTGGAGAAGGCCGCCAAGTCCGCCTCCCGGCTCGAGGTCGACTACGGCTACAAGGCCCTCGGCGTCGAGGTCCCCGAGGACCCCGAGGCGCTGGTCACCGTCACCCTCGAGGAGACCGACGAGAGCGGCAAGGGCACCGGCGCGACCCGCACCGTGCAGGCCCGCTACGTCATCGGCTGCGACGGCGCCCGGTCGGCGATCCGCACCTCGATCGGCCGTGCCCTGCACGGGGATGCCCAGAACCACGCCTGGGGCGTCATGGACATCCTGCCGGTCACCGACTTCCCCGACGTGCGGAAGAAGGCCGTCATCCAGTCGGCCACCGGATCCCTCCTGCAGATCCCGCGAGAGGGCGGGAACCTGGTGCGCTACTACGTGGACCTCGGTGACATCCCCGAGGGAGACCGCAGCATCCGCGAGCGGACCACCTACGAGGACATCCTCACCGCGGCCCAGAAGGCACTGCACCCCTACACCCTCGATGCCAAGGACGTGGCGTGGTGGAGCGTGTACGAGGTGGGCCAGCGGGTCACCGACGGCTTCGACGACGTCACCGTGCCCGGCAGCCGCGACCCGCGCGTGTTCATCGCCGGGGACGCCTGCCACACCCACTCGGCCAAGGCCGGCCAGGGGATGAACGTGTCCATGCAGGACACCTACAACCTGGGCTGGAAGCTGGCCGCGGTCCTGCAGGGCCGCTCGCCGAAGTCCCTGCTGTCCACCTACTCCGCAGAGCGCCAGACCATCGCCCAGGACCTGATCGACTTCGACAAGCGCTGGTCGAAGATGATGGGCTCCAAGGTCGCGGACCCGGACCACCCCGAGGCCGGCGGCGTGGCCGCCACGGACGTGGAGGCGCACTTCGTGGCCGGCGGGAAGTTCACCGCCGGGCTGTCCACCGTCTACCGCCAGTCCCTGCTGACCGGCGGCACGGAGCACCAGGACCTGGCGCCCGGCTTCGAGGTCGGCATGCGGTTCCACTCCGCCCCCGTCATCCGGGTCGCCGACGCCAAGCCGGTCCAGCTCGGCCACGTCCACGAGGCCGACGGCCGGTGGCGCCTGTATGCCTTCGCCGACGCCGCCGACGCCGCCTCCGAGGACTCGGCGCTGCGCAGGCTGATCACCTTCCTGGATGAGTCCGAGGACTCCCCGGTGCGGCGCTTCACCCCGGCCGGGTGGGCCGATGACGCCGTGTTCGACGTCCGCGTGATCCTGCAGCAGGAGCACCTGGACGTGGACCTGAACGCCATCCCGCAGTTCCTGCTGCCCGCGAAGGGCGCGTTCGGGCTGCGCGACTACGAGAAGGTGTTCTCCGCCGAGAAGACCAACGGCCGCCTGCTGGGGGAGGTCCCCGGGCTGCAGGCCACGCAGGACATCTACGACCTGCGCGGCATCGACCGAACCCGCGGCGCCCTGGTGGTCGTCCGCCCGGACCAGTACATCGCCCAGGTGATGCCGCTGGACGCCCACGAAGACCTCGCCGCGTTCTTCGCCGCATTCATGGTCGCGCAGTCCTGAGCCCTCGCTGACACCGCCGCCGAAGGCCGGTCTGCCCCCGTGGCGGACCGGCCTTCGGCGTGCCGGCACAGGTTCAGTGGCGCTCCGGGCTCCCCGCCACGTAGGCCGCCTGCCCCACGTGCTGCAGGGCATCGGCGAAGATGCTCACGAGCCGCACGCCCCGCGTGACCGGCGGGTCCCAGTCCGCGTCGATGACCTCGTCCAGGTCCCCAGGCCGCAGCCGGGCCAGGTAGTCCATCGCGGCCCGCGAGACGACCGCCAGGTAGTCCCGCAGCAGGGCCTTGTCCGTCACGACGACGGCACGCGCCTGCGCGGGTGACTGGCCATAGCCGTAGCCATCGGCCGGCACGGCGGGACCGAACCGGCTGGTCCAGCCCCCGGCGGTCCATGCCTCCTCGGCCCCCGCCAGCCAGGCGATCTGGGCGTCGGTCTCGCGGCCGGCGTGCCAGATGAGCCAGGCGATCGAGTTCGGGTGGCCGCCGGGATGGGCGTTGAGCTGCCCGGCGTCCACGTCGTCCCAGAACAGGTCCAGCTGGTCGAGCGGGCGGCGGGCCAGGTCGGTGAGGATCTCGAGGGCGTCCATGGCGCCAGTCTGGACCAAGGGCACGGGGTCACGTCCAGGGGGGCCCGGCGCCGGCGGCCATCGTGCGCCCCGGCAGCACAGGACCGGCCGTCAGGCCCCCGCCAGCACGGGTCCGGAGTACGAGGCCGTGAGCCGGCGATACGCAGGGGACCGCCAGGCCACCACCGCGGCGAGGACCATGACCAGTCCCGCGACGAGGAACACGAGGGCGATTCCCCGGGCGGTGCCCTCGCCCAGCAGGGGCGCAAGGGCGGTGCTGCCCTCGGCGCTCCGGGCGAAGGGGATGATCCAGACCTCGGCGACCGGTGCCACGACGAAGGCGGTCACGGGAGCCGCTGCCGCCTCCACCGCACTGGCGAGGCCGAAGACCCGGCCCTGGCGGTGCAACGGTACGACCTTCTGGATGACGGTCTGCTCGGCGGCCTCAACGGCCGGGATGCAGAGCATGTACAGCCAGATGCCCAGGACGAACAGCCACCCCCACTCCCGGAGGGTGAACCCCGCGCCGATCACTCCCATGACGGCGACGACGACGAGCAGCGTGCGGATCGGGTTGGGGCCAAGGCCACGGCGCCCCACGAGGGCGCCGCCGAGGAGGAATCCCGTGGCCCCGAGGGCGATCCAGACGCCCCAGAGCTCCACGGTGAACAGTTCCAGTCCATACGGGTCCATCAGGGCCATGTACACCCCGCCGATGAAGTTGTTGAACGTCGTGAACAGGATCAGGGCTGCCATTCCCGGGATGACCCGGACCGCCGTCCATGCTCCCTTCAGGTCGAAGCCGCCCTGGGCGTCGGAGGGAGCGGGTTCTGCCTCCTCCGGCAGGCGCAGCACCGCCAGGTGCGCCACGGCCCCCGCCGAGAGGACGATGGCGACCAGGACGGTCGGCCCCATCCCCAGCAGTCCGATCGACAACCCGGACAACACGGAGGTGGCGATGAACGCCAGTCCCTGCACCATGCCCACGTAGCCGTTGGCGTTGGCGCGCCGGTCCGGGTCGATGAGCAGGGTGACGGTGGTGGACAGGGCGATGTTCCGCAGGTTCTCGACGACGGCTCCGGCCAGGATGATGAGCGCGAACACCCAGAACCACGGCCGGTCCAGGGCGCTGATGACCCCGGCCGGCGCGGTCAGGAACAGCACCCCGGCTGCGGTGAACATCGCCAGGGTGAAGGCGCCGGCGAAACGCATCACCGGCAGTTTCCTGAACCGGTCCACGTAGGTGCCGAAGCTGATCCCGGTGGCGGCCAGCAGCAGCATGTAGGCGCCGCCGATCACCCCCGTGGCGATCACGTTCCTCGTCTCGAGGTAGATCCAGAAGGTGATGGCGAACCACAGGTAGCTGGTGGTGAGGTTGGCCAGGGCCGTATTGGCCAGGATGCCGGCGAAGGTGCGGTTCCGCTCCCCCGCCGGACGCGCCGGGCGCGTCTGCATGCGCACAGCGTACGCCCGCCGCACCTACGGGGGCGACGAGCCGGCGTCGTCCTCGCGCCGCCGTGGGCTGCGCCCATGGAATGTCCGGCAGCAGGTGTGCTTTCCCTCACACGTGGGTAGCGTGTCCCCATGAGCATCGACATCCCCTCAGCAGAAGACTTCGCCGAGCTCACGCAACACCGCCACGCCGCGAGCGTGTCGTTGTATGTTGCGTCGTCCGGGGCCGATGATGCCCGGGCACCGATCGGCCGGAACCCCGAGGT
Organism: Micrococcus sp.; assembly: GCA_029961105.1. GTDB lineage: Bacteria > Actinomycetota > Actinomycetes > Actinomycetales > Micrococcaceae > Citricoccus. The sequence continues at coordinate 87,422 of JASBVO010000021.1, forward strand.
GGCCCAGCTGGCGCTGCGCACCGCCGCCGCGGAGGCGCTGGCCCAACTACCCGATTCCGTGTCCGCCGAGGACCGGGACCGCATCACCGCCGAGGTCGCCGCACTGGAGGAGGACCGGGGCTTCTGGTCCACGCAGGCGCGTTCCGTGGCGGTGTTCGTCTCACCCCTCGGGCGGCGCGCCTTCCGGCTGATGAACAACCTGCGCAGCCACTGCAGCGTCGGTGACCGCTTCGACGTCGGCCCCCTGATCCGGGCCACGACGTTCGCCCACAGCGGCTTCGTCCTGGCCCTGACGAAGGGCTCGGTACGGCTGCTGGCCCTGGAGTCCGACGCCTCCTGCCACGAGGTCCAGCTGACCGGCTTGCCGGACGACCTCGGGCTCGAACTGCAGACCGCGGACAACGAGGGTCGCATGGACCGCCAGCGCGCCGATGGCAACCAGCGGCCCAAGGTCCAGCGCCGCGATTACTGCTCGACCGTCCAGGAGGCGGTCCTGCGCCAGATCAACGGCTCCGCCCATCCGCTGGTGCTGGCGGCCAGTCCCGACCTGGAGCCTGCCTACCGGGAGGTCAACACTTATCAGCGGCTCGTGGAGGAGGGCATCGGCGTCAACCCGACATCACTGTCCGTGACCGACCTCGCCCAGCGCGGCCGCGAGGTCCTGGACCGCAACTACGCCTCCCAGCTGGCCGCCTGGCGCGAACGGTTCGGCACCCAGCGCGCGCACGGCCGGGCCAGTGCCAAGCTGCGGGAGATCGCCCGGGCGGCCACCGCGGGCCGGGTGGACGTGCTGCTCTTCGACCTGGCGGCCGCTCGCGAGGGCACGATCGACGAGTTCGGCGAGGTGACGGTGGCGGAGGAGCCCAGCGCCGAGACCTACGGCCTGGTGGACGAGGTCGCCGCCCGGGTGCTGCGCACCGGCGGCACCGTCAAGGCCGTCCGTTCGGGGGACCTTCCCGACGGCGCCCGGATCGCGGCGACGTTCCGCTCACCCTCCTGATGTCCCGGCGGACGGGCGCCGGCCGCAGGGTGACGGTCGGCGCCCGTCCGCCATGGACCGGTCAGCGCACCCCGCGCATGGCGCGGTACACCGGACGCGAGATCAGCAGCATGACCACGCCGATCGCGATGGTGGCGGCACCGAGGACCCCGAAGTAGACGCCCTCCGTGTCCGCCGTGTAGTAACCGGCCAGTGCACCGGACAGCGCCGTGCCCAGGGCCACCGAGAGGTTGTACAGGGCCACCATCATCACGGGAAACGCCGCCGGGGCGAGCTTGGTGGACAGCGACAGGCCCACCGGGGAGACCATGAGCTCGCCCATGGTGGCCACCAGCATGATGAACGCGATCCACAGCACCGGCACCGAGCTCGTGCCGACCATCGGCAGGAACAGCAGGAACGCGGCGCCCATCAGGGCGATGCCGACGCCGAACTTGACGGGGGTATTGGGCTGGCGGCGGCCCAGCTTCGTCCACAGCAGGGCGAACACGGGGGCCAGCAGGATGATGAAGAACGGGTTGAAGGACTGCACCCACGGGATCGGCATCTCCCAGCCGCCCAGCATCCGGTCGAGGCGGGTGTCCGAGTAGATGGTGATGACGGTGAACTGCTGCTGGAACAGGGCGAAGAAGGCCGCGGAGCCGATGAACAGCGGGATGAAGGCCAGCACGCGGCTGCGCTCCTCGCCGGTGGTCTGGGCGGAGGTCAGGATGACCGCGAAGATCGCGATGGCGGCCACGGCGGAGAGGACCACGACGACGTTGGCCAGGTTCGCGGCGTTGATGAGGCCGGTGCCGACGGCCACGGCGATGACGGCCAGGGCCACGGCGACGATGGCGATCCACTTGCCGTACTGGCTGCGCGGCAGCGGGCTGGGCACGTGGTGGACGTGCTCCGGGAGGCTCTTGCGCGTCAGCGCGTACTGGGTGAGGCCGATGGCCATGCCGATGGCGGCCAGTCCGAAGCCGAAGTGGAAGCCCCAGGCCTGGGCGGTCAGCCCGGTCAGCAGCGGCCCGATCAGGCCACCGATGTTGATGCCCATGTAGAAGATGGAGAAGCCGGCGTCGCGCCGCGGATCGTCCCGCGTGTAGAGGTTGCCGACCAGGTTGGCGACGTTCGCCTTGAGCCCGCCCGAGCCCAGGCCCACCAGGACCAGGCCCAGCGCCAGTCCGGGGATCCCCGGGACCAGGGCCAGCGCGATGTGCCCGCACATGATGAGCACGCCGCTGATGAACATCGTGCGTTCCGAGCCCAGCAAGCGGTCGGCCACCCAGCCGCCGATGATGCAGAACACGTAGACCATGCCGCCGTAGGCGCCGACGATGCCGGCGGCCACCGTCTCGTCGATCCCGAGGCCGCCCTCGGCGACCGTGAAGTACATGTAGATCAACAGGATGCCCTGCATCCCGTAGAACGAGAAACGTTCCCACAGTTCAACGCTGAAGAGGTTGGCGAGTGGGCCGGGCTGGCCGAAGAAGGTCTTGCCCGTGGGGTTCCGCTCAGCGGCGGTGGGTTCAGTGATTTCGGGGAAATGCACCCATACACTTTCCTCCTCTTGTCTGGCAAGTGCAAGTCCACCCAATGGACCTCGCGGCCGGGAAGGCTAGATTCGGGGCATGGAGCTGCCCTTCTACACTGTCGGTCATTCGACCCGGAGCCTGGAGGAGTTCATCGGCCTGCTGCGCTCGGCGGGCGTGGGCCTGGTGGTGGACGTGCGCCGTCTGCCCGGCTCGGGCCGCTACCCGCACTTCGACCAGGACGCCCTGGCGGCGTCCCTGTCCGGGGTGGGCATCGGGTACCGGCGGCTGGCCTCCCTGGGCGGCCGGCGGCCGCGGGACCGGACCATCCCCGACGAGGTCAACGCCTTCTGGGAGAACCGCAGTTTCCACAACTACGCGGACCATGCCCTCTCGGAGGAGTTCCGGGCGGGACTGGCCGAACTGCGGGCGTGGGGCGCCGAACGCACGACGGCCGTGATGTGCTCCGAGGCCGTGTGGTGGCGGTGCCATCGCCGGATCATCGCCGACCACCTGCTCGCCGCGGGCGAGCCGGTGCTGCACCTCATGGAACCGGGCAAGGCTCCCCCGGCCCGGCTCACCGCCGGTGCCGTGGTGGACCCCGACGACGGCCGGGTCACCTACCCGGCCCGCTGATCCTGGCCGCGCCGGCCCGCGAAGTCATCCAGCCGGCCTATGCCCCGGCCGTCGCCGCCTTCACCGCGCGTCTGCCTCTCCCGGCGCAGGACGGTCCGCGGCGGGTCTCATGCGCTCGGCGCGCAGTTGGCGCTTGAGCAGCTTGCCGGACTGGTTCCGGGGCAGCTCGGCGACGAATTCGACCCGCTTGGGCACCTTGAAGTCGGCGATGCGGGCCTTCACGTGGGCCCGCACGGCCTCGGCGGTGAGGGAGGCACCGTCCTTGAGGACGATCACCGCGGCGATGGCCTCGATCCAGCGCTCGTCGGGCAGGCCGATGACGGCGACCTCGGCGACCTCCTCGAGTTCGTAGATGCAGTCCTCGACCTCCCGGGGGGCGACCATCACGCCACCGGTGTTGATCACGTCCTTGATCCGGTCCACCACCTGGATGTACCCCTGGGCGTCCCGGGTCACCTGGTCCCCGGAGCGGAACCAGCCCTCAGAGAAGGCCTCCTGCGTGGCCTCGGGCTTGTTCCAGTAGCCGTCCATCAGCTGGGGGGACCGGTACTGGATCTCCCCGGGCTCCCCGGGCCCGGCCAGGCGCCCCTCGGCCGTGACCACCCGCGCGTCGACGAAGTACACCGGCCGTCCGCACGAGGCGGGCCGGGCGTGGTGTTCCTCCGGGCGCAGCACGGTGCACAGCGGGCCGAGTTCGGACTGGCCGAAGCAGTTGTAGAACCCGAGCTTCGGGAACCGCCCCCGGAGCCGCTGCAGCACGGTGACCGGCATGATGGAGGCCCCGTACTGGGCCTTGGTGAGCGAGGACAGGTCCCGGGTGTCCAGGTCGGGGTGATTGGACAGCGGCACCCACACGGTCGGGGCCAGGAACAGCGAGCCGATGTGCTCGGACTCCACGTACTCCAGGATCTCGGCCACATCCGGCTTGGCCAGCAGGCGCACCGTGGCCCCGAGGGAGAGGTACGGCAGCAGGAACACGTGCATGGCCGCCGAGTGGTAGAGCGGCATGGCCACCAGCGGCCGGTCCTCGGCCGTGAAGTCCAGGGCGATGACCGAGGACACGTACTCGGCCATCAGCGCCCGATGGGTCATCATCGCCCCCTTCGGGGCCGACGTGGTCCCCGAGGTGTACAGCAGCTGCAGCAGGTCCGTCTCGGCGGGCCCGGCATCAGGCCCCGCGCCGGACCCAGGACCCGGACCGGGTTCGGCGTCAGCGTCATGGCCCCACGCGGTCTCCAGGAGGGACTCTTCGCCCGCCCCGGAGCCGGGGAACATGGGGAGCACGGTTTCCACGGCGGCGGCACGGCCGCCGTCCCGGACTGCCTGCACCAGCGGCGCCAGCGCGTTGTCCACCACCAGCAGCCGCGCACCGGAGTCCTCCAGGACGTAGGCGAGCTCGCCGCCCTTGAGGGCGAAGTTCACCGGCACGTGGACCACGCCCGCCTGGGCGCAGGCCAGGAACAGCACCAGGTAGGCATCCGAGTTCAGCCCGTAGGCCGCGACCCGGTCCCCCGGTGCCAGGCCGAGGTCCCTCAGACGACGGGCGACCCGGTCCACGGCCGCCCCCAGCTCACGGTAGGTCCACGCACGGTCCTGGAACCGCAGCGCGGTGGTGTCGCCGAAGGTGGACACGGAGCGCCGCAGCAGGGCGCCCACCGTGTTCTGCTGAGCCTGGTGGACGGCGGCGCCCACGCTGGTGCCGGTCTCGGTACCGGTCTGGGTATCGGTTGAAGTCACGGTCAGAGCCTTTCGATGATGGTGACGTTGGCCTGGCCGCCGCCCTCGCACATGGTCTGCAGCCCGTACCGGCCGCCGGTGCGCTCGAGCTCGTGCAGCAGGGAGGTCATCAGTCGCGCCCCGGTGGCCCCGATCGGGTGGCCCAGGGCCATCGCCCCGCCGTTGACGTTGACCCGGGCCAGGTCCGCCCCGGTCTCGGCCTGCCAGGCCAGCACCACGGCGGCGAAGGCCTCGTTCATCTCGATCACGTCTATGTCCTCCAGGGACATCCCGGTGCGCTCCAGGGCGTACTTCGTGGCCCGGATCGGGGCCGAGAGCATCATCACCGGGTCATCCCCGCGCGCCGAGACGTGATGCACCCGGGCCCGCGGCTTCAGCCCGTACCGGGCCACCGCGGCCTCGGAGGCGATCAGCAGCGCCGCGGCACCGTCGGACATCTGCGAGGCGGTGGCCGCGGTGTGCCGCCCGCCGGGGATGATCGGGGCCAGCGAGGCCATCTTCGCCCGGTCCGGGACCCGCGGGCCCTCGTCGGCGGTGACGCCCGGCGCGGCCGGCACCGGGATGATCTCCCTCTCGAACCGGCCCTGCGCCTGGGCGGCCAGGGCCCGCTCGTGGGAGATCACCGCGAGGTCCTCGAGCTGCTCGCGGGTGAAGCCCCACCGGGCGGCCATCATCTCCGCGCCGCGGAACTGGGAGATCTCCGTCTCCCCGTACCGGTCGGCCCAGCACGCCGAGCCGGTGAACGGGTCGGGGAACCCGAGCCCGGCGGCGGCCTTGTTCGAGGCGGACAGCGGGATCGCGGACATCGACTGCACCCCGCCGGCGATGACCAGGTCACTGGTGCCGCTCATCACCGCCTGGGCGGCATAGTGGATCGCCTGCTGGCCCGAGCCGCACTGGCGCTCCACCGTGGTCCCGGGCACGGCCTCGGAGCCCCCGGCGGCGAGCCAGGCGTTGCGGGCGATGTCCATCGCCTGCGGGCCCAGCTGGTCGATGCAGCCCAGGATCACCTCGTCATACTCCGCCGAGTCCACCCCGGCCCGGGCGAGGAGCTCGGCGATCGGCGCAGCGGCCAGGTCCAGCGGGTGCACCCCCGCCAGTCCCTTCCCGCGCCGGCCCACCGGGGTACGGACGGCGTCGATGATGTAAGCCTGGGTCATGCTGGGGATCCCCTTCCGTCAGGAGGACCCTTGTCCAGCCGGAGCCGGGTGCTGCCCTCACCGATATCGATGTGACGGGTCCCACCTCTCAGGATGTCCGGACGAGTCGCAGTTGTCCAGAAGTTACTGGCGAGTCATGTCTCGGTCGACCCTGGTGGCGTTGTGCCGTGGAGTTCGGCCTCGCCCCTGCAGTCCCAGACGGTCAAGCGCGGGGTGATATGGACGCTGCCGCTGAGGCGACACCGGCACGTGACGCACAGGGGGCGGCCCACCCGGACCGCCCCGGGCAAACGGAAAGCCCGGACCCATTGATCATGGGTCCGGGCTGTCGTCGATCTCTTGAGAGATCACCTGGTCGGGCTAGCGGGATTCGAACCCACGACCTCCTGACCCCCAGGTGCCACTATCGACCCTCTTACCGCCCCTGACCAGGGGTTTTACTTTTCAGGGGTGTGCTCTGCGCGTCAGAGTTTGCACGTATTGCAGGCTGTTGGTCACTTGATTGGTCCACCTCCATGAGGGTGCTCGGCAATGCGTCCGAGCCAGTCGTTGAGCTGGCTGACGGCATCGGCGAGGGCGATCGTGAGGCCGGCGGATGCCGCGGCCCTGGCGAAGCTCGTTCCCCAATGCGCGTGCGCCGTGACCGTCGTCGGCCAGGTGCGCGGTGTCGCGCCGGTCGAGGCCGCTTCGGCGGCGCGCGCGGCGAAGACATCCTCGATGGCGGCGCGCACCTCCCTCGGTGTCGGTTCCCCTGCGGTGTCGGAGAGGTCGCGGAGCAGGAGCAGGTCGACCACGTCGCGGGCGCGGTCGTTGAGCGCGGCGGGCGGGTCGTGCGGATCGGTGCAGGCGTGGACCTTCTGCGCGATCTGATACGCCATCGACAGGCTCGCGATCCCATCCGGGGTCGGCAGGCCGAACCCGGCCAGCGATGGCGCGGCAATCTCCTCCGGGCGAGCTCCGGCCTGGCCTTCGTCGGGTGAGACCTCGATCTGCACGCGCCGCCAGGTCACACCGTTCAGTTGCACGGTGATGTCGAACCGGCGCGGCTTGACGATCCGGTGCGGCACCTCGATTATCTCGACCTCGCCGCGTACGAGGTTCAGCGGCCCCCACGGTTCGGTCAGGGCCTTGTCGAGCTCGGTCAGGAAACGGTCGATGTCGCCGCGCACGAGCCCGTCGATGTCTTGGGTGCTGCGGGACATCCCCGGCAGCCGGTATTGCAGCATCGTCCCTCCTTTCAGGAGGAACAGTGGAACCCCGGACTTGTCCACCGCGCGTTGCAGAGCGGCAGAGACGACCGTCGCGGCGACGAGCCAGCCCAGGCGCGGACCCGCCGAGCCGAGACGGTCCTGCGCCTGGGCGATCCAGGCGTTGAGTACGCGCGCCGAGGCGGGCGTCTTGCCTTTCGGGGTCAGGTCGTTCAGCGCGGCGGCGAGGTTCGCCCGGTCATGCTCGACCATCGCGGGCCTCCAGCTCTGCGGTCAACCGTGCGCGCTCGTCGGTGGGCAGCACGCTCGTCCGGCCGGCGCGGTCGAGCGCCTGGCGGATCAGGTATGTCGGCACCCCGGAGGCGATGCCCTGGGCGATCGCGGTCGGCACGTTGACGATGCGGATGCCCTGCCACCAGGTGACCTGCGCCGGGTCGAGGTCGTCGTGGTGGATGATGTACCGCTCTCCCCCCGCACGACGCAACCGCCGGTTCCGTGCGACGGTCAAGTGGATGCGGTCGGGGTTGATGTCGGTGATGTCCCAGGCTTCCAGCGCGGTGTCGTGGCTCAGGCACGCCTCCGGTGCGCCGGTCCAGAGCACGGCGAGCTGGTACTGGTCGTACTCGGTCTCGGGCACCTGCGGCACCCGGTAGACGCCGTGGGCGGCGCGCTCGATCCGGCCGCGGGCAACCATCGTGGACAGCTCCGCGTGCGAGACCTGCTCCTCGATGGCCTGCGCGGTCGTGATGAACCCATGCTGGTCCAGCGCGACCTCCCGCAGACGCTCCAACTTCGTCACCACAGCCATGTCAAGACCTTAGCAAAAAGTGAAGGTATTGACGGGAAGGGCATGGGATGCGGCTGCGCGTCAGAACGCCGCGTACTCGGGCGCCTGCTCGGCCTGGCGAGCACGGCGCCGGGCGCCAGCCTCTTGGATACGGGCGCGGATCAGCAGGATCACCGTGACCGGGCCGTTGACCGTCAACTTGATCGAGTTCCACCCGCACAGAAGCACGAGGAGGTTGAGCCATCCCGGGCCGCCGTTCTCGGTGGTCGTGACGCACCAGTGAGCGGCGAGCAGGTACGGGATCGCGAGGAGCATCGCCGGGATGCCCCAACGCAGACCGCGGCGGGCGCGGGTCGCGACGATCAGGAGGTTGGTGGGCGCGTAGCTGAGGATGGTGTGGGTGCGGACGCTGGCCGCCCAGATGAGCCGGAACATGGGCATAGTCCTCTCAGGGGTTCGACGACAAGAACCTGAAAGGACCGCCCACGGTGGTTGTGGGATGGTCATACCGTCGCGGAGAGCGACAGCGACAATATAGAGGCCGCCTCGTCCTCCACGCTACGACGCGGCTCTGACATCGGGAAGGGGCACCGCTGTCAGAGCGAGCGACGCACCGGCTCTCGTCCGGGCCGCCGCTGCGGCTCCTCCCCCGATCTCCGAGCAAGGTCACGCGCACGGTCGAGTGCGGCGCGGGCGCGGGCGGCGTCGATCTTCTGCGTGTCGTTCTCGGCCGGCGTCCCGAGCGGGCCGGGATCGGTGATGCCGTAGCGGTCGCGGTAGGCGGCGACCGTACGGACGTGGCGTCGCCAGGCCGCGGCGGTCTTGGCGTCCTTCGGTGCGGTGCCGAGCGACTTAGCCCAGCCCTCGCCTTCGGTGAGCGCGGCGTCGAGCAGGGCGTCGGCGCGGGCCTCGATGAGGTCGCGTCGTTCGGTGAGCGCCTGCCGGAGCTCGGCGCTCATGGTGCCGGTGGCTTCGGGAATGAGCCCGGCGATCAGCCGGGATGCCTTGCGGGCGCGGCCGGACCCGGCGGGCCGGGCAGTGGCGCGGGTGACGCGGTAGTGCAGGACGGCAGCGATGTCGTCGGCGTCGGTGGACCCGCGCGCTCGAACGAGCCGCGGCAGCAGGGCCTCGATGTCGTGGTGGTTGGCCTCGGCGCGGCGGAGCTCCGCGGTGAGCGCACCGAACGCCGGGGAGCTGACTGCCGCCTCGGCCTCCTCGCCGGAGAGTCCCGAGCCACGAACGAGGCTCGCCCACCTGTCGCGCTGTGCGGCGGCGGCCAAGGCCTCGTACTCGGCGGCGAGCTGGCCGATGTTCGCCCAGGCGTCCTGTTCGGCGGTGATGGTCTCGTGCGCGGAGAGCTCGGCGCCGACGTGCTGGAGTACCCCGAACAACACCGACCTCGCGGTGGCTTCGGTGTTGTCGCAGGGGTGCGGACCCGGGTGCGAGTCGTCGGGGCTGTCGATAGCGACGTAGGCAAGGTTCGCGTTCCGGCCGCGGGTGAGGGCGACGTACAGGTTCTCCCGCGTCATGGCCGCATCGACCAAGACGTGCGAGGTATCCACCGTGATGCCCTGCGCGCGGTACGAGGTGACCGCGTAGCCGAGTTCGAGGTGCTCGGCCACGTAGTCCGCTGGGAGGACGACTGAGGCGCCCCACTTCGCACCGGCCCTGTGGAGGGTGAGGGAGCCGTCGTCGCGGACATCGGTGACCGTCCACCTGTCGCCGTTGCGAACCCAGCCTCGGCCGGCGCGCAGGCGACGGTCGTTGCGTCTTGTGATGACGGTATCCCCGGCCGCGGCGCGGGTGCCGTCCTGTAGGGCAACCTCGCGGCGAGGGTTCACGGTGCCGTCGAGGATCAGGTCGGTGCGGGCGCGCTGGTTGAGTGCGTGGACGGATTCGTTGGAGTCGGTGACCAGCACCGTCGCGTGCCCGGCTTGTCGGTCGGCTCGCCATGCGGTGTAGGCGGCGTCGATCATCGTCTCGGTTTCGCCGCCGATCACGCGGCCATGGTCGATGTAGGTGTCGATGACCTCGGTGTGCCCGTGGCGCAGGCCGAGCGAGGCGGTCTTCTCCCAGACGTTGGTGAAGCGGTGCACGTCGACCAGCTCGGGAGCGTCGTCCCGGTCGCGGACCAGCAGCGAGAAGGCGCCGCCGGCATCGACTGACTGGAGCTGCGCGTAGTCGCCGACCAGCAGCACTTTTGCGCCGGCATTGGCGGCGAGGTTGGTGATGCGGTCGAGGGAGAGAGTGCCGGCGAGGGAGGCTTCGTCCACGATGACGAGCTGGCTCTGGCAGAATGTCTCACCGTACATGAGGTGGTTCTGCCACCACTTCGCGGTGTTCTCGGTCTGGATGCCGAGGTCATCGGCGAGGACCTGCGCGGCGACCGCCGACGGGGCCAGTCCGACCACGCTGCCGCGCCCGTGCTCGGCCTCCCATGCTCGTCGCAGCGCGTTCATGGCGGTGGTCTTGCCCGCGCCGGCCGGGCCGACCAGGACATCGACGATGCGCCCGGACACGGCGATCTTCGCCAGCGCGGCGGCCTGGTCGTCCCCGAGCGTGTGCCCTTTCCGATTCGGGCGACGGGCGATCCGCTCGACCGTCGCGAGCGGCACGGTCGGTCCGGTAGCGGTACGGGCACGGTCGAGGAGGCGGTCTTCGGCGGCGAGCAGGACTTCGGAGGAGAACACGGTCGAGTGCTTCGGCCGGAACACCGAAGTGCCATCCGGGCGGCGGAACACCGCGGGGCTCGTCGCGAGCTCCGGCGGGGTGAGCCTGAGGGAGGCGGCCTCAGCGGCGTCCACAACGAGACCGACGATGGCCTCCCGATCCGTGGTCGATGCGAAGCGATAGTCCATCGTCTGCCGGGCTGCCTCAGCGGTGAGGTTCCAGCGCCGCCAGGTGGATCGCTTCTCGCCCACCACGTTCACGACGGATTGGCCGAGGGAGGCGATCACGTCGAGCGGGAGGTCATCGGCGCGCAGCAATAGCAGCGTCTGGTTCGCGGTGACCTGACGCGCCCATGAGGTCGCGTCCTGCCCGAGCAGCCGGCTGGCACGATCCCGCCATTCGCCGGTCAAGTCCGCCAGCGACCGGACCTGCTTCTCCGGTCGGGTGGTGAGGGTGGCTTGGGCGCGGAGCTTGATGATCGTCGCCGTCGAGGGTTGCCGGCCGTACTTGGTGACGTACTCGGTGATGAGCCGGTTCTTCTCCGCGTCGATGTGCCGGGAGCGGGAGGAGAACTCGGCCACCAGCTCCTCCGGCACCGCCGCCACCGCCCACGCCGGATTGCGGTCCCGGCCCATGTCACGGGACTCCCACGAGACGCCGAACAGCCTCGTGAGGTGGTCGGCGAACACCGCCTCGTGAAACTCCGACAGCGCCACCGTCGCCGCGTGCATCGGGCGGCCGTCGAGGGAGCGCCACTTGCCGTCCAGGACTGTCTGCACCTTGTTACTGATGACGACGTGCGTGTGAAAATGGGGATCGCCCGCACGGGAGTCGTAGTGATCGAACGCGGTGGCGATCAGGCCGTGGACGTCGACCTGTGCAACGGCTCCGTTGCGGGCGGTTGCGCCGGTTCGGGTGGCTGCAACCTCCCGTTCCATGAACGCAACCACCTCCGCAACCGCCACATGATGCGCATCCGCGATCAACGCCTGCGTCCCGGCATCCGCGACCGCCCACAGCACCGAGGCGGACTTCGGGATGCTGAACGTGAAGTCATACCCCGCAACCGCCCGCCGCGTCCCTCGCGCCGCTTCCTCGGCCTCGGTCTGCGCGACCGCCTCGGCATGCGAGGCCGGCCCGAGCGTCGGATCAAGCGCGGCGGTGCGCTCCTCGATGCGCTCGGACACGGTCTTATAGGCGGGATAGGCCAGGCCGAGCGGGTCGCCCGTGACAGGGTTCCGGCCCATCCCGACCAGGAGCTGGAGCTGGGCCTCGGAGACCCGATCGCCTTCCACGATCACCCCACCCAGCGCGGCGACACCGGCACCGAGCCAGAACCCGGGAGGGCTGCCCTCCTCGGCGTAGTACCTCGTCAACGGCGTGGACAGCGATCGGTCACCGTCACCAACGGCGACCGTGCGCAGCAGGTACTTGTAGCCATCACCCGCCGACATCACGCGCATCGAAACCGTCACACGCCCGCCTCCCGTCGCTCAACGAGGAGGTGAGCGACCCCGCCCGCAGGGCGGGACCCGAGGACCTGCAAGACGCGTGGCAGCCCTGAGGGACAGTCGGAACGACGGCTCCGCGCGGCGCCGGACGGACGGACTCGGAACGATCACGGGAGTGGGTGCGAGCACCTGGCTGCTGACGAACCCGGCGTTGAGCCGGGGACCACCGATCCGCCGGAGTCTTCATGCGCGAGCTGAACAACGAGAACGCCGACCGCCGTCTGCCGGCCGGGCCGCTGTCCTCCGGCTAGGGCGGGCTCGACCTCGCCGTCGAGCAGGTGTTCGGCGCCCACACCGTGTGGTTCTCCGAGATCAACGAGCCCGTCGCCCGCGGTTTTCGCGCACCGCTGGCCCGACGCCCCGAATCTCGGCGACATCACCACCATCGACTGGAGCCAGGCTGAGCCCGTCGATGTGCTCTGCGGCGGGTTCCTCTGCCTCAATGTCACGGACGGGATTGGGTCCAGCAGCTCGAAGCTCCGCGGTCGACAGTCATCCGAGGGCTATACCTCGGAGTAGAAGCTGAGCTTGTTGCCGTCGGGGTCGGGGAAGTCGAAGTAGTCCATGGCGTCCGGGACGTGTTCGAGCGGCCCGCGCTCGATGCCTTCTCCGATCAGACGTTCCCGTTCTGCGGCGGCGTCGCTGACTTCGAACCGGGTCACGACCTCCGCCCCGGAGCGGCTTGTCGGCTCTTCGCCGAGCTGTAGCCAAATCGTGCCCAGCCGAAACTCCACGACACCTTCGGCGGGTGCGAGGTCTGGATCGCCAGAGCGAACACGTCCTCATACCACTTGACGGCTCGGTTCGAGTCGCTGACTGGTAGCCCGACCGTCACGCTCTACACGTCCATGCGTCCCATTGTCTCGTGCAAGTGATCGTGACGTCGAGAGCGAGTTCTCGGCTACACGGCTAACAGCGCGACCGAACGCCGATCGGATACCAGCGTTACGGGCTCGGTCGACCGGAGCAGGGGGAAAACCCGCCTGGCGGGGTGTCGTTTCAGCGCACGGATGGCCTCGGTGTTGGAGTTCCCCAGCGCCCGCCGGGCGGCGAGGTAGTCCTGCGCGGGCTGGTGCATGCGCTTCTAGGTGATCGCGATGCGGCGGATCGCAGCGTTCATCCGCCGGTTCCCGCCCCGGTTCAACCTCACCTTGAATCGGCCTGACTTTCGTTTCTATCGGGAGCCTTGCCCGGCGGATGCCGGATTGGCTGATTCGATGTCAGCGTAGTACGCCGTCTCGACCTCGATCGGGGTGCGCATGTCGAGCTCGCCGTGGAGGCGCTGGTTGTTCCACCACCACACCCACTCGAGGGTCGCGAGCTCGACCTGCTCGACAGTCTTCCAGGGGCCGCGCAGCCGGAGGTTGGCGGACTGCGCGAGAAGCGGCGGGCGGCCACGTCGCAGGGATGACTATTTGGTGATAATACCCCTGGGGGTATAATGGTCTCATGGCGACGAGAGAGATCACGAGTGAGAACCTGGCCCGGGTGGTTGAGGACAGTCCGATGCTGCTGCTGGATTTCTGGGCGGACTGGTGTGGTCCATGCCGGAGCTTCGCGCCGGTGTTCGAGGCGGCGTCGGAGGCGCACCCGGACGTGGTATTCGGCAAGATCGACACCGAGGCGCAGCAGGAACTGGCGGCGGGATTCGGGATCACCTCGATCCCAACGCTGGTCGCGTTCCGGGAGGGCGTCATAGTATTCGCTCAGCCGGGTGCGCTGCGGGCGCCGCAGTTGGAGCAGATGATCGCCGGGATGCGCGGGCTGGACATGGATGAGGTTCGTACGGCCGTGGCAGCTCGGGACGACAAGGCTTCGGAGACGCGACGGTGACCCGTGTGGTGGTCGTCGGCGGCGTGGCCGGCGGGATGAGCTGTGCGGCACGGGCGCGGCGCCTAGACGAGTCCGCGGAGATCATCGTGCTGGAGCGTGGGCGGCATGTGTCGTTCGCGAACTGTGGTCTGCCGTACTACGTGGGCGGGGAGATCGTCGAAGCGGATCGGTTGCTAGTGCAGACGCCGGAGCGTCTGCGGGCGGCGCTGAACCTGGATGTGCGCACCGGTCACGAGGTCGTGGCGCTCGATGCGGCCGCTCGCGAGGTGGTGGTGCGCACCTCGGCCGGTGAGGAACGGATCGGTTACGACGCGCTGGTGCTCTCGCCAGGGGCGGTAGCCGCTCGCCCGCCGATCGAGGGGCTGGACTCGCTGCGGGTGCAGACGCTGCGGACGGTGGAGGATGCGACCGGGCTGCGCGAGCGCGTGGAGGCGGGCGCGCGACGGGCGGTGGTGCTGGGCGCGGGATTCATCGGGCTGGAGGCCGCCGAAGCGCTGGCCCGGCAGGGCTTGGCCACCTCGGTGGTAGAGTTCGCCCCGCAGGTGCTTCCCCCGTTGGAGGCCGAGCACGCCTGGCTCGTGCAAGAGGAACTGACCAGGCTTGACATCGCCGTGCACACCGGGACCGTGGCACGCAGCATCGTGACCGGCCCCGATCAGGACACGGTGGTGCTCGATGATGGCACCCGCCTGGCGGCGGATGTGCTCGTGCTGGCCGCCGGGGTGCGGCCGGACACGGCCGTGTTCGAGGCCGCGGGTGTTGTGTGCGAGCAGGGCGCGCTCGTCGTGGACGAGCACGGCCGGACCTCCCTCGATGGGGTCTGGGCGGTCGGAGACGCAACGGTCAGCGTCGATCCGGTCACCGGGGTGCGCCGGCCGGTCGCGCTGGCGGGGCCGGCAAGCCGTGCCGGCCGGCTGGTCGCCGACGACATCCTCCGTCCCGGGCGCGTCCGCCCGATCCCGCAGCCGCTGGGCACCGCGATCGTCCGGGTGGGCGAGGTCACGGCGGCGATGACCGGCGCGAACCGCGCCGCCCTGGAGACGGCAGGGATCGACTACCGGACGGTGCATCTGCACCCGAATCAGCACGCCGGCTACTTCCCCGGCGCCACCCAGATTCACCTGAGCGTCCACTTCCGCGCCGGAGATGGGCTGCTGCTGGGCGCGCAGGCGGTGGGCGCCCAGGGGGTGGACAAGCGGATCGATGTGCTCGCGACCACGATCCGGTCCCGGATGGTGGTGGCCGACCTGATCGACCTGGACCTGTCCTACTCGCCCCTGTACGGGCAGGCCAAGGATGCGGTCAACCTGGCCGGGATGGTCGGGCAGAACGTCCTCGACGGGACCCTCCGGCTCTGGTATCCGCACGAGCTGGAGAGGGTGACCGGTTCCGCGCTGGTGCTGGATGTGCGCAGCCGGGACGAGTACTCCACCGGGCACCTGCCCGGGGCGGTCAACATTCCGCACACCGAGCTGCGCGACCGCCTGACCGAGGTGACCGACGCCGCCAGTGGGCGGCCGGTGCGGGTGCTATGCGCCTCCGGCGTGCGGTCCGCGATCGCACACCGCGTGCTCGCTCAGGCCGGGTTCGACTCGGCCTCGCTCTCCGGCGGAATGCTCACCCTGCGCGCCGCGCTCGGCCCGGATGCCACCCGGGTCCTGACAACCGAAGGAGAACCCGCCCATGCCTGACCGTTCCCTGACCTCCGCTCCGGCCTGCCGTGTTGGCGTCTGGGGGCGGCTGGCCCGCGGCGCCGTCGCGGTGGTCACCGCCGCGTTCGCCGCATCCATGCTGCCCACCGACCCCGTGACAGCGGCGGTGGCGGGCCTGTTCGCCGTGCTGGTCGCGGTCATGGCGATCACGGGATGGTGCCCAGCGGACTGGCTCGCCCCCCGCAGGCAGTCGCACGCCCCGCAGAACACCCTCGGGTTCCCCGACGCCCACCAGGACGTCGATCTGGCGGCGAGCGTCGCCGCCGTTCAGAACAGGAGTTCGCATGTCCATGAGTGACCTCGACACCCAGCGCCGCATCCTCAACCGGCTCCGCCGCGCCCGCGGCCAGCTCGACGCCGTGATCGTTGCCGTCGAGTCAGGCTCCCCGTGCCGGGAGGTGGTCACCCAACTCGCCGCGGTCTCCTCGGCCCTGGACCGTGCCGGGTTCGCGATCATCTCCACCGCGATGAAGGACTGCATCGCCGACCCCGAGGGCACCAAACGCGCCGACGACATCACGACCGAGGAGCTGGAGAAGCTGTTCCTCGCCCTCGCCTGAACCAGCCATCCTTCCGACCCGAACCGAACCGAAACACAGCCCTCTAAGGAGAAACGACTCATGTGCCGACCTGTGACCTGCAAGACCTGCGGCAAGACCACCTGGACCGGCTGCGGCCAGCACATCGCCGAGGTCAAGCGCACCGTGCCGGCCGGCCAGTGGTGCCCCGGCCACGACAAGGAGAAGGAGCCCGCAACGGGCGGGTTCTTTGCCCGCCTGTTCGGACGATGACAGGCACCACGCACCACGACGCGCCCTCCCAGAATCCTCAGGAGCGCGTGTGGTCTGGCCGTCCCAACCCCCGCCGGTTGACGCCGTGCAGCACCTGGCACCGGGAACGCATTGGACCGGGGGCGGGGAGGGCGCCGACGCGATCTGGCCCGCCACCCAGGGGCGGACCGTCACCGGCGTGGACATCTCCGCCACCGCCCGCTCATGCAGCGAGGCCCAACGCCAGCGGCTTGGGGCGGACGCCCGGTTCGTCACTGCGGACCTGGCGCAGCGTGAGCCTGACGACGGCCCCTTCGATCTGGTGACCGCCAGCTTCCTGCACTCACCCGTCCAGCTCCGGCGCACCGCGATCCTGCGACGCGCAGCCGCCACGGTAGGCGCCGGCGGGCACCTTGTGCCATTCGGTCATCTCCTCGATCACCTTGTCAGTGATGTTCGAGATCGTGTCCTTCGACACCGAGGCGCCATAGACATCGTCGAAGTGCGCTGCGACCTCACCGGTGGTGAGCCCGCGGGTGGTCAGCGACAGCACGATCTCATCGATCCCGTCCAGCCGGCGCTGCCGCTTCTTCACGATCTTCGGCTGGAACGACCCATCCCGGTCCCTCGGCACGTCAATCTCGCCGGCACCGACCTCGGTGAGCACCGTCTTAGGCCTCGTCCCGTTACGGGCGTTGCCGTTGTCGCTTGCCTGGTGCTTCTCATAGCCGAGGTGCTCGGCCATCTCAAGCTCGAGCGCAGTCTGGTCTCCAACACCGTCTTCGTCAACCCAGCGAGCAGCCCTCCCGGGCCGACGAGGATGACGCCCTGCTCTTTCGCCTGTGGGAGCAGCTGCTCGGCATTCTGCTGTTCATCGATGATCTCTCCCGTCACAGGATCGATCATCTCGGTCATTTGAGTCACTGCCTTACCTTTCGGTCAAGCCAGTCCCAGATCCACCGTTTCCGACAGTCCCTCGCAGAGATGTGGGGCTCCAGGGCGGCGTATCGTAGTCAAGTTCGGTAGTACGTCAGTGTTGAAGGTTCTTTCCTTACGGTTTGAGAAGGTTGGGGGTGATGCGTGCGTGCAGGCGTGGCCTATTTGCCGGCCAGGAGGCGTTCGACGCGGGGTTTGACCTCGGTGGCGAGCAGGGTTAAGGATTCGAGGAAGTGCTCCTGGGGCAGGCCGCCGATGTCCATCTGCAGGAAGTGGCGCATGTGTCCCATGTGCCCGTGCAGGTCCGCGATGCGCTGGGCGATTTCGTCGGGGTCTCCGACGTAGTACGCGCCGGGGAAGTCTGCCTGGGCCAGGAACTGGCGCTTGTCAGGGGCGGGCCAGCCGCGGAGTTTGCCCATTTCTATGTTGAGGTTGACCCAGCCGGGGTAGAAGCGTTCCAGCGCTTCTTTCTTGGTGGGAGCGACGAGTCCGAGGGTTGCCACGGAGACTTTGATGTTCTCGCCGGTGTGTCCTGCCTGCGCGGCGGTCTGTCGGTAGAGGTCGGCGAGCGGGGCGAACCTGGCGGGGGCTCCGCCGATGATGCCGTAAGAGATGGGCAGGCCGAGCTTTCCGGCGCGGACCGAGGACGGGGCGCTACCGCCGGTGGCCACCCAGACGGGCAGGGAGCCGTTGACCGGCCGTGGCACGACGGCCAGCTCGTGGAGCGCCGGCCGGACGGTGCCGGACCAGGTCACGTTTTCGGTTGTGCTGTTGTTGATGCTCATCAGCAGGTCCAGTTTTTCGGCGTAGAGCCGGTCGTAGTCCTTCAGGTCGTAGCCGAAGAGCGGGAACGTCTCCACCGAGGATCCGCGGCCGGCGGTGATTTCCACCCGGCCGCCGCCGGAGACGGCGTCGGCGGTGGCGAACTGCTGGAACACCCGTACGGGGTCGTCGGTGCTGATGATGCTCGCGCCACTGCCGAGTTTGATTTGCTTCGTTGCCGCCGCCGCGGCCGCGATCACAGAACCCGGGGAAGATGCGGGCATGTCGAGGGTGTGGTGCTCGCCCACGCCGAAGTAATCCAGCCCGTTCTGGTCGGCCAGGATGATCGCCTCGTGGAGGTTGCTGATGGCCTCCGCGGTGGGCCGGAGGCTTCCGTCGGGGTTGCGTGGGGTGTCGCCGAAGCTGTAGGCGCCCAGTTCCATGATGTTCTCCTGATTGCAGTGCTGTGGTTGTTGAATGCAGGGGTTCAGGCCCGGGCGGGTTCGCGGTCGGCGGCGAGGATTGACCGCAGCTGTGTTGCCGAGTGGCTGCCGTTGAAGATCTCGGTGCCGGGCTGGAAGGCCCGTCCGGATTCGAGCGGACCCGCATCCACCGGGTCGTAGCCAAGGCGATCGATGAAGCCCGCCACGAGGGCTTTCGCATCGTTATTGCCGCCAGCCAGGGCCAGAGCACGCCGGTCTTCGGAACCCGGCAACCTGCCGTCCTCTTCGAGGTCGTGGTACCCGATGTGATTGAGAGTCTTCACGACGTCCGAGCCGGAGAGGTAAGCCTGCACAATTTCGCTGCTCGTCCGCTCATCGTTCTCGAACTCGTCGATCTCCCCGTCGATGGGTGCCCAGTAGTTCATCGCGTCGATGACCGTTCTGCCAGCCAGAAGATCAGGGGCGAGCGTGCGGTATTTGTTCAGCGGTACAGCAACGACGACGATGTCCGCCCCCGTCGCTTCGGCGGCCGCGACGGCGACCGCGCCGGGGGTAACGATCTCCACCAGCAAGGCGATATCGTCCGCCGGCTTTGAGGTTGCGATCCTCACGTCGTAGCCGGACTTGAGAGCCTGGCGAGCGACGGCGGTTCCGACCCGGCCGGCCCCGAGGATTCCAATCGTCCGTGCCTCTGTCGGTTGGTGCCGCGGAACGCTCATGCTGCTGGTCCTCCCGATATAACATCTGTGCTGGTACAGACCATATTACGAACAGAACATCTGCACAACTTCACGTTTGGCGGTATGATGTGTTCATGACCGAAAGCACACAGACTCGCCTCGGCATCGCGACGGCAGCCGTTCCGGGCGACCTTGGCTGGCACTTGGGTATGGTGCTGCGCGGCTACCAGACCCGCTTCGAGGACGCTGTCGCCGAAATGCCGGCCGGCATCCGCGGCTTCCAGGTGCTCTCCGCCGTCGTACACAAAGATCCGCCGAACCAGCAGGCCCTCGGGGCACACCTGGTCATCGACAGGACCGTGCTGACATACCTGCTCGATACCCTCGTGGACGCCGGCGTCGTTGAACGCATACCCGACCCGGCCGACCGCCGGGCAAGGAAAATCATCGCCACCGAAAGCGGACGGCACATGCTCGTCGACTACGAGCATCGCGCCGCGGCAGCCGAGGCAGACCTCCTTACCGGAATGACAGATGACGAAGCCCGGACGCTCCGCGCACTGATCAGCCAGCTGGCAAGGGCTGTTCACCGCGCCCAGCCCGGAACCAGCCCCTGCGAAGCGATGGACAACCTCTAAAACTTTCAATCACGACCTCACAGCCCCCGGACCCGTTCTACGTGCCCCGGCTGGCTAGTGACGCGCTGGATGTCTGCCGGCGTCGAGCCCAGCAACACCTGTTCGGCAGGCGCGGGATGAAGGGCGACCCGCTCTACCAGGCGCGTCCCACCCTCCACGCCGGCGACAGCCTGCTCACCGACCCGCAGAGGTCCACGCCGCCCTCGCCAACCCCACCATCCCCAACTTCGAAATCGAAGAAACCCTGCCAACTACTTGACGCGAGACAGACACGTTCACCGACCCGAGGCTCTGCGCCGCGATCGTTGACCGCCTCACCTTCAACGGCACCATCATCGAGACCGGCACGAGCTCCTACCGGCTCCAGCACCGGTTACCTGTGGAAGAGTCTCGATACCAGCGCTCCAGGCTCGGTATGAGAGGAGAATGAGGAGATGACCGTCGAGATCCTGCACATCAATGAATGCCCCAGCTGGGAGAGCGCGGAGGCCCGCACACGGGAGGCACTGAAGGCCCTGGGACGGACCGACGTCCTCGTCGCCACGCGACTGCTGCGTACTCCCGAAGAGGCAGCCGAAACCCCGTTCGCCGGCTCACCGACGATCACGATCAACGGCGTCGACATATTCCCCTCAGATGGCCGCACCAGCGGCCTGGCCTGCCGTGTCTATGCCACCCCACACGGCCTTAAGGGAACACCTACCACCGAGCAGATCACCGACGCGTTACGCCCACGGATCTAAGCCAGGCCCGTGCCGGGCCGAGACCCCCGCTCGGGCCAGATCAAGGGGTCTGTCGCTGCCGCGTGAATATTCACCCTCTGGTGTCGTCTGCTTCTTGGTCCCTTCGGCACTCTTGGGAGGGTGATCGAAGTGGAAGATCGGGCGGAGATTCGCCGGTCGGCTGGGCCTTTCGGCGCATTCTCCGGCCGCAGCAGCGCAACCCGCTTCCGGAACCACGACGGCGACCCCGCCCAGCCGACCCGCTCGGCCATCACCGTCGCTGGCATCGTCGAGAACTCGGCCAGCAGCGCCCGCACCCGCGGCTCGAACTCGTCGAACACCGATGGTCTGGGCGGCTGTCTATACGACGGCAGCTCCGGCGAAGCCAGCGCTCTGGCCATCGCGTTCCGTGACAGCCCAGGCTGCCTGGCGATCTGCGCCTTCGGCACTCCTTCCGCCAAGTGCAACTGCCGAATCAAGGCCCAGTGCTCCAAGGTAATCATCCGTCTAATCTGGATCAGGTGCTCACGAACGTTTCTGCTCAATTCCTGACGAGCGCCGACACTCCTGCACTGCCGGTCTGAGGAAACGGCAGATGAGCTCGGCGCCGGGAACGCCCCGGTTCTCGTTGACGAACCGGATCATCTCGGTCAGGGGCGGACGAGCTCCTTCGCGAAAAACACACTCGCAGCCTTGAGGATCTCGTTTGACTTCCGCAGCTCGGCGTTCTCCTTCTGCAGCCGTCTGATCCCCGCCGCCGCATCGGTGGTCACGCCTGGCCGCTGCCCGGCATCGACCTCGCGACGCCGATCCCACACACGCAACGTCTCCGCGCTCATGCCGAGCAGCCCGGCGACATGCCGGACCGCGGCCTGTCAACGACGGTCGAAATCTGACCCCTTAGCGACGGTTGAAATTTGACCCCCT
>JASBVO010000022.1 GCA_029961105.1 Micrococcus sp.
GGGGGTCAAGATTCACCCGCCGCTAAGGGGTCATCTTTCACGCGTCGTCGACAGGAGGGGCCTCAGGCCCAGAAATCGTCCGATAGGGCCGTGTTCTCGAAGAACTCCCGGCACTCGACGACCTTCCCGTCCCGGACGACGAACACGGCCGCCGTCGCCTGGTCCAGGGTCTTCCCGTTCCTCTCGGCGTGGGCCTGGTGGATTCCCACCGTGTGGTCCTCCCCTCCGACGATGTCCCGGACGGAGACGTTCAGGGAGCCCTGGGAACGCTCTCCCAGCTCGCGGAAGAATGCCAGGATGGCCTCGCGCCCACGCTTGGTCCCGGAGAGCGGACCGTTTCCAGGGACGTACCAGACTGCGTCCTCGGCGAACAACGCGCCCAGTGTTTCCAGGTCCCCCGCGCTGAAGGCCTCATACCCCCGCCGGACCGCGGCGGCGTTCTCTGCAGCTCCCATGTGAAACACCTCTCTGGCATCCGTGTCGTTCGTGGTGGGATGACGTGAGGATATTGCCGGCCAGTGCGCCTGTCGAGGGCGGGCCCCCGCACGTGTGAAGGCGCCTGGCCCCGGCTCGGCTGCGGTCCTGGCCCACTTCCTTAAACGAGTCAGGAGGCGGTTGCGCTCGGCAACCGCCTCCTGGAGGACCGAGGATCGGCGGGCCCGTATCCCCCCGGGCTTGTTCCGCCGTTCCCGTCCGTGTGCACCGTCTCACTGGGCTCCTTCAGGTTAACGGCGTCCCCGGGCCGGCGACCAGTGGACCAATGTCCAGATTCCGAGGCACCGAACCGGCACCTTCGGCCAGCTCGGGGGGGGTTAGTCTCGCAGTTCAGTCCCGGCCGAGACGCCCGACCAGCGCCTCCAGTGCCTGCGCGTAGGCCCTGGACTCGAGGTAGCCCTGGTGGGTGGCCACGGTGAACTGGTAGGCGCCCCGGACGAACTCCTCGGCCTGCACGTCCATGCCCGCGGCGGACCCGGGGGTGTCGGGCGCGCCGGCCGGCCCGTAGCGCACGGTGAAGCCCAGCGGATCGCTGGGCCGGTGCAGGTTGGTCCACCGGTCCTGCACGATCCACCACAGCGAATCCGGGGCCTGCAGGTGCGCCGCAGCCCGGGGCAGCCAACCGCTGCCCCGCTCCTGGGCGACTTCGGCGGCCAGTTCCGGCGGCCAGGGGTCACGACCACCGGCCGAGGGGGGTGGGGCGGGGATGGTCGAGAGCACCTGCGGACCCAGCACCTGGGGGAAGAACCGGGCGAAGTACCGGCGCAGCTGGGAGCCGTAGCTCAGCAGGCCGATGCACCGCAGCCGCTCAGCGGCCATGCCGCGGGCGGAGAGGTGGAACAGCACGCAGACGGCCAGCACCGCGCCGATGGAGTGTGCGGCGAGGACCACGCGGCGCATCCCGTCCGCGTGCAGCTGCAGCCATTCCTCGACCCGGTCGGCGACCTCCGGCACCACCCGTTCCGAGTAGCACGGCGGCCCGAAGGGGTGGGCCTGGGTGGGCAGGAAGCACATCAGGTCCCACAGCAGTCCGGCGGGCCGGCTCTGGCCCCGGGCGGACAGGATCGCGATGGCCGCCACCAGCACCACGCCGGTCCACAGTCCCACCGTCCCGGCTCCCCGGACCGCGGGCCACCAGCCCTGAAGCCCCGGCCAGTCGAGCAGCCACGCCCCGCTCAGCACGACGGAGACCGCCAAGCCCACCAGGACCGCGACCGCCAGCCACGCCGTGGACACCTCCGCGCGGCGCAGCAGCGAGGCGACGCGCCGCGCAGTCCAGACGGCCCGCGCCGCGGTACCGATCACGGCAGCCTCGGCCCAGGGGCCGGCGTCGGCCACCAGGCGCTCCCGGACCTCCGAGCGCTCCCGCGCCGCCTCGCTCTGCCCCGCCCGCCAGGCCAGGCCCAACTGCACCATCAGCCCGGCCAGGGCGGCCCCGGTGAGCAGGGTGAAGCCCGAGGCGAACAACAGGTGGACCACCGGGGGCTCGATGTTCCCGAGCGCCCAGCCGGCGAGGATCACCGTGGAGAAGGACAGCAGCAAGGCGAAGCCCACCGACAGGGACGCGAAGACGAACGGCCCGCGGCCCCTCCAGGCGACGGAATCGCGGTCCTCCGGGGCCACGCCGCCCGGGGACCGCACCAGCAGGACCACCAGCAGGACGGTCAGGACCAGGGCCATCAGCACGGTGGCCAGTCCCCCGCCGCGGTTGCCGGCCAGCGCGGGATCGTCCGCGGCGAGTCCGACCGGGCCGGGGTGACCGACCCGGCGTGGGTCCGCCAGCGCACAGCCCATCGCGGCCAGGACCACGGCGGCCCCGGCGACGAGCAGCACCCGGTGACCGGCCGGGACGCGGGTGCGCGGATCGTGGGCCTGGGAGCGCAGGATGCGGACCCCGACGACGGCGCTCACCGACAGCCCCACGGCCAGCAGTGTGATCCACGCGGACTCCATCGCGCCGTAGGGCCGCGGGCCGTCGGCCACCAGCGCGTCCACCCGGGCCAGGGCCACGATCGACCCGATCCAGGCGAGGGCACCGGCCACGTGCAGCAGGCCCAACAGCCGCATTCCCGCACCGACCCGCCACAGGTCGCGGCGGCCCAGGACATGGCCGGGCGGGTGCCGGTCTCCGGACGGCCCGGCGGTGGCCTCCTCATCCGCCGGTGCCGGCCTCGCTCCCTGCGGACCGGGCAGGTACCGGGTGCGCGCCACGGTGGACAGCAGCACGACGACGCACAGGGCCAGCACCGGCAGCATCGTCAGCAGGACCGTCCGGGCGCCGGCCGGCCAGCCGTCCAGTGCGTCGCGGACGAACCCGCCGCGCCCGACGGCGGCCATGTCCAGGGCGACCGTGGCCGCGGTGCTGACGAACAGCAGGGTCAGGGCCAGGCCGAGCAGCCTGACGGTGCCGGCCTGGCGTCCCTCGCCGATGACCTCGGACAGGGTGCCCCGGCCGGAGGCGGGCGGACCCGCACCGGTGGGGGCCGGCGTCGGGCCCTTCCCCAGCTGGTGGCGGGACCAGTACGCGGTGTTGGCCAGGCCGAAGGGTGCCAGGGTGAACCAGAGGACGCGAACCAGGCTGTCCCCCAGCCTGCCCAGTGCCGGGAACCCGGTGAACCGGGCCAGCCGGCCCCAGGAGTAGGCCTCGACCCGGTGGCCGGCGTCCGAGGCGCGGTCGATGGAGAACCCGGCCAGCTGGTCACCACGAGTGCGTTGGACGTCGGCAGGGATGGCCCGGAGGATCAGGTGCGAAGGGGTGTTCCGCACCCCGTGGATCCGCAGTTCCAGCAGGCCGGGGTCGAGGGACGGCATGGACCCATCGTCCATCCTCGGCCGGTGAAGGGGAACGGCCGTCGGTCGGCTACCGGCGGGGCATCCGGACGGTGAACTCGGCACCCCGCCCGGGTCCGGAGCTGGCCGCGGTGAGGGTGCCCCCCTGCGCCTCGACCAGGGCCTTGCTGATGGCCAGTCCCAGTCCCGATCCGCCGGGCTTGCCCTCGCGCCCCTCCCCGACGCGGTAGAAGCGCATGAAGATCCGGGACAGGTCCTCGGCGTCGATGCCCTCGCCGGTGTCCGACACGGTGAAGGACACCTCGTGCGTGCCTTCCGCCACGCTCACCGTCACCCGGCCGCCGGGAGGGGTATGGCGCACGGCGTTGTCCACCAGGTTGCTGAGGACCTGGTCCATCCGGCGCCGGTCCACCATCACGTCGGCCACCGCGCCGCCCGGAACCTGGGCCCTCAGCTCCACCTGCCGGGACCGGGCGGTCGGCTCCGCCGCGGCGATGGTGTCGATGACCAGGTCTGCCGGGTCGTGGTGGCCGAGCCGCAGGTGCAGCATCCCCTCCTCGGCCTGGGTCAGGGCCCTCATGTCCTTGGCGAGGTGTTCCAGGCGGGCGATCTGAGCCGACAGGATGGCCGCAGAGTCCTGGTTCCGGGGCACGATCCCGTCCTCGATTCCCTCCAGGTGCCCCTTCAGGCTGGCCAGGGGCGTCCTCATCTCATGAGCCAGGTCGGCCAGCATCTGGCGCCGGGTCTGGTCCACCGCCTCGAGCTTGGCGGCCATGTCGTTGAAGGAATCGACCAGGGCGTCGAACTCGGATCCCAACGTCGACGGTGCCAGGCGGATGACGAACTCGCCGGAGGCGATCCGGTTCGCGGCCTCGCCCACCTGCGAGACCGAATGCCGGATCTGGCGGCTCACGAGGACGCTCACGACGACGGCGAAGACCAGAGCGGTCAGCCCGCCGACCGTCATGGCGAGCAGGCTCACCTCGCGGAAGGCGTTGTCCAGGTCCAAGACGGCCCGGATGCCCCGGCCGCGGTCCTCCCGGAGCAGTTCGTTGACGTACATCTGCGGTCCGATGAGCAGCGTCGTCACCGCCATCACGGCCAACCCGACGACCAGCACCAGCAGCTGGACGACGAGGAAGCGGGCCGTCAGCGAGGCACGGGGCGCCTCGGCGTCCCCGCTGTCCTGCTGTTCCCACAGATCGCCCTTGGAGGACGGTGTGCTCACGTGCCTGTCACCATCCGGTAGCCGATGCCCCGTACCGTGTGGATGTACCGAGGGTTGGCCGCGTCCTCGCCGAGCTTCCTGCGCACCCGGGCCAGATGGACGTCCACGAGGTGGTCGTCGGTGGTCACCGACTCACCCCACACGATCTCCAGCAGACGGCGCCGGCTCAGCACCCGGTCCGGTGACGCGGCGAGGCAGGCCAGCAGGTCGAACTCCGTCTTGGTCAGCGTGATGGACGCTCCAGCCAGGCGGACCTGCCGCGACCCCTCGTCCACCACCAGCTCGCCCACCTCATGCACGCTGTCGACCGGCTCGTCCGCCGGCTGGTGGGCCGGCGCCGGGACGGTGCGGGCCCGGCGCATCATGGCCTGGACCCGGGCGACAAGCTCGCGGGGGCTGAAGGGCTTGGTCACGTAGTCGTCCGCGCCCAGGGACAGGCCCACGATCTTGTCCACCTCGTCGTCCCGGGCGGTGAGCATCAGCACGTGGCACCGGGAGAACGCCCGGACCTGGCGGCAGACCTCGAAGCCGTCGATGCCCGGTAGCCCGATGTCCAGCACGAGGACGTCCGGGCCGAACTCCCGCACCGCGACCACGGCCTCGGACCCGGCGTGGCAGACCTGCACCTGGAAGCCGGAATTCTGCAGGTAGTCCCGGACCAGGCGGGCCAGGTCCCGCTCGTCCTCGACCACCAGTACCCGTCCCACCGACGCGTCAGTCATGGTGCCTCCTCGGCGCATGCCGGTCATCCTGCCGTCTGACCGCGGGATACGGACCACGCGTCCGGGATATGGACGGCACCGACGTCACCGCCGGTGCGTGCAGCGCGGCGCTCTCATCCGTCCGTGGAAGAGGCCGGCGGCCTCTGGCTGGGCCTGCCGGTGGGCCCGCCGGTGGTCCCGCCCGTGGGGTCGGCGGTGGCGCCGTCGGCGGTTCCGGCGACGTTCCCACCCTGGACAACGCCGACGGTAGTGCCGATCGCCACCTGGCCGGATCCCCCAGCAGCGATCCTGATGCCATTGACCGCCCGGGAGACCATCGCCTCCAGGGGGCCGCGCCCCCTGGACCGCTGCCAGAACCAGGCGAACAGGCCTGCCAGGCCCACGTGGATCACGAACCACAGCTCGGGGTCGTCGTAGTGCAGTTCCATGGCCAGGGCGGCCAGGTGGGCGGAGTACAGGGTGAGGGTCATGGCGCCCATGGCGGCCAGCGGCCGGAGCCACCGCCCCGCCCTGTCCGAGACCAGGAGGAACACGCCCAGCACCATCATCGCGGTGCCGAGGCTGGAGACCAGGGCCAGGGGCATGTTCGTGTGCGGGGTCGCGAGGGCGTACCACCATCCGGAGTCGGCGGGAACGAGCTCCGGGCCGTACACGATGGCCTCGTCCAGGGTCTCGATGGTCATGTCCGGGGTGTCCAGCAGGGCCTGGTAACCACCGAAGGCGTAGAACAGCAGGGACGAGACGAGGTTGGCCAGCACCGCCAGGGCCGCTCCCACACCGGCGATGATGGCCTGGACCCGGACACTGCGCAGGTTCAGCCGCCCGAGGCCGAGGCCGGCCAGGAGGAACGTCATGTACGGCAGTGCCGGGTAGGTGCCGGTCAGCAGCAGTTGCGAGACCACGGCGGCGGGTTCGGTGAAGACCTCCACCACGCCCGGATTCGACTCGCTCCACTCCGGCAGCATCGGCCCCAGCTGCTGCATCAGGATCGGAGCGATGACGAGGAAGGCCGCGGCAGAGACGAACAGCGCACGGGGGCCCAGGGACAGGAATGGAATGGCCAGCAGGAAGAACATCGAGTAGTACAGCAGGATGCTGGTCTCCGGGTCCGCGGGCTGGATGATCGCGGCAAGGACCAGGGCCAGGACGCCGATCATGGCCGCGCGCACCGCCAGCCCCGCACGGTCCGCGGACACCTGGCGACCACTGTGGGGTTGACGCCCACCCGACGTCAGGGCCAGGCCGACGCCGGCCAGCAGGGCGAACAGCGCCGCCGAGTCGCCGTAGAAGAGGGTGAAGGTCCAGGTGGGATCCCCGGTGTCCTCGCTGGAGAGGGGCAGGATGTGCACGGCCATCAGCCCGATCAGTGCCAGCCCCCGGGCGGCGTCGATGCCGATCAGGCGCTTCTTGCTCACCGGGACGATCCCTGCCGTCCGGCCGGAAGCGATATCGCTCATGACTTCCTCCACTTCTCCTCATCCGTTTGCGGGACTCCCGCCCTCGCCTGCTGTGGCTCCAGCGTGACAGTGGCACGTTTCAGATGCCGGACGGAATGTTCAAGGTTTCGTCAAGATCACGAGGCCAGGCGGACCACGGCGTGCGTGATCGCGTCGGTCATGAGTCCCAGGACCTCGGGATGGACGTTGCCGAGGTCGTCCCCCGGCCGGTGATAATGGGGATCGCAGGGCTGTCTGGCCGTCCCGCCGAAGAGGCGGGCCTCCTTCGCGGTCTTGCGGTCGCTGTCACCGGTGTACAGCCCTCCTGCCGCAACGCCGGCCTTGACGAACGCGATCTGATCGGAGTCGTAGTCCCAGTCGGTGGGAATCCAGGGCTGGCCGCGGGAGTCGAAGTAGCCGGTGAAGACGTCCATGATCTCCGTGGATCCGGCCGGCACGGCGTGGATGGGGCCGGCGTCCCGGGCGTCGTAGACCCCGATGACCGGGTTCGGCGAGGCGATCATGTCGAAGTTCAGGTAGGCGCGGAGCCTGCGGAGTTCCTCGGGATCGTTCTTCCTCAGGTCCTTGACGTACCGGCGGGAGCCGTGAGATTTCGAGAATTCCTCGGCCCCCCACCAGGCAAACCGCACCGTACTGCCCAGGCCCGCGTGCCGGCTGATCGCCCCGGCCACCTCGAGCAGTGCCGCCACGCCCGAACCGTTGTCATTGATCGCGGGGCTGCCCGGCACGCCGTCGAGGTGGGCACCGAGCATGACCACGTGGTCTGGGTGGCCGGAGGTGGTCTCCGCCAGGATGTTGAAGGTCTCGATCGTCCGGCCGCGGTCCTTGACCGTGAAGTACTGGCGCTTGCTGCGGTAGCCGCACCCGGAGAGGTGCCCCTCGACGTAGCGGGCGGCCGCCTCATAGCCCGCGGTGCCGCAGGCACGGTCGCCGTGCTGGTCGGCCAGTGCCTGCAACTCCCGCAGGTGCTCGAAGGCCGGGGGGACGTCCCGGCGGGGGGCGGCGGGACGTGGTCCTAGGAGCCAGCTCAGCTTCATGGATTCCTCGCAGGTAGAAGTGCTTGTCGAGTGGGCCGGGATGGTTACTCCAGGACGCTGCTGTCCTCGGCCAGCGTGGCCGCGACGTGGGTAATCGCCTCGGTCATGAGGTCCAGGGTCTGCAGGTCGACGTTGTCGATGTCGTCGCCCGGCGAGTGGTAGTTCGGGTCCCGTGGCGCGTCGGCCCGGCCGCCGAAGAGAGCTGCCTCCCGTCCGGACTTCGGCTCGTCGCTGCCGGTGAACAGGCCGCCCACGGGAACGTCCTCCCGGGCGAACGGCACCTGGTCCGAACGGAAATCCCACTCGGTGGCCACCCACGGCTGGCCACGGGCGTCGAAGTAGTCCGCGAAGAGCCTCATGATCTCCACCGAACCCTCGGGGATGTCCAGCGAGGCCCCGGTGTCCCGCGCGTCATAGATCCCGATGATCGGATTGGGCGAGGCGACCATGTCGAAGTTCAGGTAGGCGAGGATGTGCTCGAGCTCGTCGTCCTCGTCCAGCTCCTCGACGTAGTGACGTGATCCCGGGGACCGGCGTGCCTCCTCCGCTCCCCACCACACGAACCGGACCGTGGTGTTGACCCGGTCCTGCCGGGAGAGTTCCCTGGCTGCCTCCAGCAGGGCCGCCGCCCCGGAGGCGTTGTCGTTGATCGCCGGGCTTCCGGGCACCCCGTCCAGGTGGGCCCCGAGCATGATGACGTTCTCATCGTCGCCTCGCGGCGTCTGCGCGATGACGTTGAAGGACTCGTAGTCCTCTCCTCGCCGCTCGAAGGTGAAGTACTGGCGCGTGGTCTCATAGCCGGCACTGGCGAGCTGCTCCTCGACGTATTCAGCCGCGGCCTCATACCCGGCGGTGCCCAGGGCCCGGTCACCGTGTTCCTCGGCCAGGGCCTGGAACTGCATCAGGTGCTCGTACGCCGGGGACACGTGCACGTGGTGGCGCCCGGCGTCCCCGGCGAGCTGGGTGGCGACGCCGATGGACACCAGGAGCGCGATCGCACCAGAGGCGACGATGGCGATCGTGCCTCGTCGGGACCGGCCCAGACTTCTCCGGACCGTGGCCAGGTATGGGCTCCGCGTCATGTCATCCTTCGAGTCGGGGACCCCTCAGGGCGTCGATATTACCGAACCCACCGGCGGGTCGACCCCGCCGGTGGGCCCCTCTCAGGCGGTGACGTGGACCGGGACGATCTCCTGCGCCGGATTGCCGCCGTACCGGGCGCCCGCCGGCACCCTGGAGCCCTTCATCAGGAACGAGTCCGCCTCCAGCACCGAGTCATCGTCCATCGTGACGTCGTAGTGCAGGTAGATGCCCACACCGATGGTGACCCGATTGCCGATACGGACGCTGTCCAGCTTGAAGACCCCGTCCTCCATCGAGTGGCACTGGATGATCGCATTGGCATTGAGAGTCGTGTCGTCGCCGATGCTCACCAGCGTCTTCTCCGGGATCCAGCACCCGTCGTCGAAGACGCGCCTGCCCATCCTGACGCCCTGCAGACGCCAGAACACGGGCTTGAACGGGGTTCCGTCGAGGAACGGCATGGGATAGGTGATGAACTTCCAGAAACGCTCATGCCGCCAGAACCGGACGTCGTAGATGGAGCAGACCGTGGGCACCATCGGCCTGAAGCCCATGGTGGCCCGCTCCAGGACGATGAGGAATCCGATCGTGAAGGCGAAGAAACCCGTGGTGCCCACGAAGAGTCCCAGGCCGGTGATGTCGTCGGGCAGGGAGAGGACCAGCGAGGCCGCCAGCAGGCCCGCGAGGAACAGGACCCAGCGGCTGAGCAGGAAGAGCCCGATCGTCACGCCATTGTGCAGGTTCTTGGCCGGTAATCGGCGAGCGATGTCCTCGGGGCTGACGACCTTCTGGAACTCCGCGTCGCGGTCGACCGTCCGGGGGATCTCGAAGGGCGGTGAACCCAGTAGGCCGACGTCCTCGCGGACCTCGCCGTCGATGGGGACCATGACCTTGGTGCCGAAGAGGACGTTGTCCCCCGTCCGCCCGCCGGCGGGGTACGGGACATCGTTGCCGAAGAAGTTCTGCGCCCCGATGGTCACCGCGGACACGCGGAAAGACGTGCTGGAGTAGTCGGCGTTCATGATCGACAGGCCGTCCGAGACCATAGTCCCGGACCCCACGGTGGTGAGGTATGGATTCTCATGGGTGAGCTCCGGACCGAAGTTCGACCCCGTCTGCACCAGATCGGGCTGCTGATAACCCAGCAGGCGCAGGTAGTGGACCACCAGGGAACTGTCCGAGACGATGTGCATGATCGACTCGACATTGGTCATCCCGAAGATCGCACGGTGCGCCGCATAGTGCAGACCGAACAGTGGATAGGTCTGCCCGGGCCTGATCAGCAGGTTGAGGAGCCGGGGAATCACGAACACGCCTACCAGGCCGACCGTGACGGTCGCGATCATCGCCATCAGCGCCACCATCGTCAGGTCGACATAGAACAGCGGATTTCCATAGTCCAGGTGACCGGTCGCCAGGTACGGAGGGACGATCAGGGCGATCGCCACCACGATCAGGGGGCTGAGTCCGGCTGTCGCGCCGAGCAGGACCAACACGCTGTAGGTGAATCGCCGACGCGGGCTGGCCGGCAGGGGCTCGACGCGCCGGTACTGCACCTGCGCAGGCACCGCGGGGGAACCATGCCAGCTCTCGCCGGCGGGGACGGCCTGGGTCCGTTGCAGTGACGACGTATGCCCCAGCTGGGCCCCGTCGCCCATGGAAGAACCGATGTCCAGGACGCACTTGTCGCTGACGTGGACGTCCTTGCCCAAGGTGACCGGCCCGGTCTGGATCCACCCGTCCATGGCGCGGTAGCACGCGTAGCGCGTGTCCTTGTTGATCACCGTGTTGTCCCCGATGGTCAGCAGGTCGGTGCACACCGGAATGACCGGGCTCAGGATCAGGACGTTGGAACCGATCTTCGCACCGAGCAGACGCAGGTAGAACGGGATGATCGGAGTTCCGACGAACGCCACCAGGGGGTTGAGGTTGACCAAAACCTTCACGAACCAGAACCGGACATACGCCAGGCTCCAGATCCGGATGTGCTGTTCTCGCCATTGGCCGATGACGACCCATTTGAGCAGGATCGGCACTGCGGACAGGGCCACGAAGAAACCGACGGTGAAGACGATCGCCCGTCCCCAGATTGCGAGGACCCCGCCACCGTCGGCGACCCAGTCATAGCCGGCCACGGCGACCACCATGAGTGAGAAGGAGTAGCCGAGAGCCAGCACGGCCTGCAGGACCCCGCAGAGTACGGCGTCGAAGGTGGTGGAGCGCCTGGCGCCGGGTGCGAGGTACGGTTCGGCCCAGGTGGCCGGGCCCGAGGGGGCGTCGAGCGTTGCCGCCAGCTGCCTGATGGTCGGCGCCTGGTAGATGTCCTGCACGCCGAGGGGCGGCAGGTCTGTGTTCCGGCGCAGGGCCGCGGAGAAGCGCGCGATCGTCAGCGAGTTGGCGCCGAGGTCACCGAACAGGTGCGCCTCGACGGAGACGGCGGGCACACCCAGCACGACGGCGAGCTGTTCGGCCAGCGTCGACTCGGCCTCCGAGCCGGGCTCGACGTATTCGACGTCCGCGGAGACGCCCAGCCGGTTCGTGGGGGCCGGCAGGCTCTTGCGGTCGGCCTTGTCACTGGGCAGCATCGGCATGGTCTCGAGGTGTTCGTAGAAGGCCGGGACCATGTAGGCCGGCAACCGGTCGCGGAGTTGGTCCTGGATCAGTTGCGGATCGAGAGTCGAGACATCACTGCGCAGCGTGTAGAACGCTGCCAGTTCGACCATTCCCGGTACCGCCTCGTGGGTGTCCACCACCGCCTGCGCGATCCCCGGCACCTGCAGGAGGACCGACTCGATCTCGGACAGCTCGATCCGGTAGCCCCGGATCTTCACCTGCGTGTCGATCCGGCCGAAGTACTCGATCTCGCCGTTCTCATTGACACGGCACAGGTCCCCGCTGCGGTAGATCCGCCCGGAGGGATTGTTCGGGATGCCCATGAAGTCGTCGATGAAGACGGCGTCCGTCTTGTCGGGGTTGTTCAGGTAACCGGCGGCGACCCCGATCCCGGCGATGCCGAGTTCCCCCATCTCGCCATGGCCCAGAACCCGCGGCTGGTCGGGATCCAGGATCATGGTCGTGTAGGTCGGCAGCGGCTGGCCCAGGGTGATCGGCTTGCCGGGTTCGAGGACCTCGATCGTCGCCGTCACGGTCGCCTCGGTCGGCCCGTACACGTTGAGGAACCGTCGGCCCGGGTGATGCCAGCGCTCGGCGAGGTCCCGCGGGCAGGCCTCGCCGGAGACGAGCAGGAAGCGCAGGTCCGGCAGATCCCCCTCGATGGTCGCCAGCAGGGTCGGCACGCAGCACATCGCCGTGATGCGTTGGTCGATCAGGAACTCCTCGAGGTCGGCTCCGAGGAGGCTCGACGAACTGGGCTTGGGTACCAGCGTGGCACCGACCATCCACGGTACCCACATCTCCTCGATGGAGAAGTCGAAGGCGATCGTCAGGCCCTGGTAGACACGGTCATCAGGCTCGTAGCCGTAGACCTCGGCCGCGACCCGGATGAAGTTGCAGATGCTGTGGTGTTCGATGGCCACGCCCTTGGGCCGGCCCGTGGATCCCGAGGTGTAGATGATGTAGGCGAGGTCCTCGACCGGCTGTGGCTTCTCACCCTCCGCGAGCCGAGAAGCAGGGTACTCCTTGATGACGGGAACGGCGGCGTCCAGGGCAAGTGCCAGCGCGCCGCTGTCCGGCAGGAGGCCGGTCAGGTGATCCAGGGTCAGGACCCGGCTGCACCCGGCGTCCTCCATGATGTAGCCGATCCGGTCGGAGGGGAAACCGGCATCCAGGGGAACGTACGCGGCACGGATCTTGAGCACGGCCAGCATCGCGGCATAGGAATAGATGGCCTGGTCGAACAGCAGCGCGATGCGGTCGCCCGCCCGCGCGCCGTCGTCCAGCAGGAACCGGGCCAGTTGATTCGCCAACGCGTCCAGTTGACCGTAGGTGAGCGTCATATCGCCCGAGTCCACGGCCAGCTGGCCTGCGCGGCCCGTGCGGAGCAGGGCATCGCAGGAGTCCTCGAACAGCGTCTCCATGCGCTCGCCCGGTCGCCACCGGACGTGCTGGGCGTGCGGAGACTGGAGCAACAGCGGGCCGGCCTCCAGGGGGCCCGGGTCGCGGACGTCAGTCAACATTCCCGTGATGTCCGAGCTGGTCGTGGATACCTCATCCGGAGCCATGAATGCCTCGTGCTTCTGCTCATTGGGGGTTCGGTGAGCGACGGCGTCTGTGACCGCAGGACGGCCACGGCCTCTCTTCCACGGTATGGACGGGCCGGACCCGCGAGATCCGTGGCACACACTCGATTCCCCGGATCCGGGCACGTGATCTGCACTGCCGATACTTGGAGGGCACTGCATCCGCACGCCCGGCAGGACGTGGATACCCGTCCGGGGTGCGGATCCACTGCAGCCGCGGCCCCACGTCCCCGCTCCAGGTCGGACACGAAAGCACAGGTAACGGACGAGTGCGGCCCACGCATGCCCCGGCCCGGGACCGCTCATACGGTGGTTAAGACCGTGAGGTCTGCCCCCGGCCGACGACCCCATCCCCGTCGAGGCCATCCCAGTGGAAGGAAACGCTGTGTCCGCACACCACGATGTCTTCACCGAACGTGAGTCCCAGGTCCGGAGTTACTGCCGGTCATTTCCCCACGTCCTGGGCACTGCCGTCGGCAGCCTGCTGTACGACGGCGAGGGCAACGAGTACGTCGACTTCCTCGCCGGAGCCGGCGCCCTGAACTACGGGCACAACGACCCGGACATGAAGGCCGCCCTGATGGAGTACATCGCCGGAGACGGGATCGCGCACGGCCTGGACCTGCACACCGAGGCCAAGGCCAGGTTCCTGTCCACGTTCCAGGAGCACGTCCTCGCCCCCCGCGACATGGACTACCGGGTGATGTTCACCGGACCCACCGGCACCAACGCCGTCGAGGCCGCACTGAAGCTGGCGCGCAAGGTCACCGGGCGCAGCAACGTGATCGCCTTCACCAACGCCTTCCACGGCGGCAGCGCCGGTGCGCTGGCGGCCACGGGCAACCAGCACCATCGAATGTCCGGGCAGGGCCTGAACGGGGTGACGCGCGTGCCGTACGACGGGTATCACGGTGCCGGCACAGACACCGGCGAGATGCTCGCGACCATGCTGGCGGACCCCTCCAGCGGGGTGGACGCCCCGGCGGCCATCATCCTCGAGGTCGTCCAGGGCGAGGGTGGGCTCAATGAGGCCTCCCCGGCCTGGCTCCGGCGCATCGCCGCCCTGGCCGCCGAGCACGGTGCCGCGCTGATCGTCGACGACATCCAGGCCGGCTGCGGGCGCACCGGCACCTTCTTCAGCTTCGAGGAGATGGGCGTGCGGCCGGACATGATCGTCCTGTCGAAGTCGCTGTCCGGGTTCGGGCTGCCGATGTCGATCCTGCTGATCCGGCCACAGCTGGACCAGTGGCTGCCCGGGGAGCACAACGGCACCTTCCGGGGCAATGCCCATGCCTTCATCACCGGCGAGGTCGCACTGCGGAAGTTCTGGGCCACGACCGACCTCACCGAGGCCATCAGCCGTCGTGCCGCCACGGTCCGCGAATGCCTGCTCGAGCTCTCGAGCCTGGTCCCGGGTTCCCGGGTCAAGGGCCGCGGGATGATGCAGGGCCTGGACGTCCTCGACGAGAAGGCCTCGGCGGCCATCCGTCGCACCTGCGTGGCGAATGGACTGCTGATCGAGGCCGCCGGTCCCCATGACGAGGTCATCAAGGTCATGGCGCCGCTGACCACCGACGACGCCGTCCTGGGGCGAGGCCTGGCGATCTTGCGGTCCGCCGTGGAGGAGTACGCCGCCGACTACCGGATTCCGGCGCTGGCCGGCTGAGGCCGGACGCCGGACCGTCAGGGCACCAGCATCACCTTGAGCGCCTCGCGGCCGTCCATGGCCGCGTAGGCCTCGGGGGCCCGGTCCAGTGACATGGAGCGGTCGAAGACCCTGCCCGGAGTGATCTGCCCGGAGAGCACCCGGGGCAGCTCCCGCTCCATGTAGGCCCGCACCGGCGCCGTCCCCCCGGTCAGCGTGATGCTGTGCCGGAACAGCCTGCCGCCCAGTGGGGCCTCGGTGAACTGCGGCACGCCCACGCGGGAGATGGTCCCGCCGGGGCGGACGACGCCCACGGCCTGCTCGTGCGCCGGCAGGTGCCCCACGGCCTCGATCACCACGTGGGTGCCCTCTCCGGACGTGAGTTCCCGGACGCGTTCGATGCCGTCCCGGTCGCGTTCGGCGACGACATCGGTCGCGCCGAAGTCCTTCCCCAGGTCGGTTCGCGCGGTGTGGCGGCCCATGAGGATGATCCGCTCGGCCCCGAGTTCCCGGCAGGCCAGGACGGCGGAGAGCCCGACGGCACCGTCCCCGACGACGGTCACGGTCTTGCCGGGACCGACCCGTCCCATGTGGGCGGCGTGGTAGCCGGTGAGGTAGACGTCGGAGAGCGTGAGCAGGCTGGCGAGCAGCTCCTCGGAGCCGTTGCCGGTCTCGTCGACGCCGGGCACCACGACCAGGGTGCCGTCGGCCTGCGGGATCCGCACGTACTCGGCCTGCAGGCCGACGCCCTGGCCGCCGAAGAACCCGCCGTGCCGGCAGGAGACGTGGAAGCCCTCGCGGCAGTGCACGCAGGTGTTGTCCTGGTAGGTGAAGGAGGAGACCACCAGGTCGCCGGCCTTCAGCGTGGTGATGTCCGCCCCGGTCTCCTCCACGATGCCGATCACCTCGTGCCCCATTGGGCTCCCGGTCTCCGCCGCCGGCATGGTGCGGAACGGGTGCAGGTCCGAGCCGCAGACGCAGGAACGCACGGTGCGGATGATCGCGTCCGTCGGTTCCTGGATGGCGGGGTCGGCAACGGTCTCGACGCGGACGTCTCCTGCGCCGTACATGAATGCGGCCTTCATCTCGCGGTATGCCTCTTCCCTCGGCTCGATGCGGCACCCTGTGCCCGGACCCTCCTACCGTAGCGGTCCGGCTCCCCGCACCCTGGTCGAGTCGTCGGCCCGGGTGCTCGACGGTCCTCCCGCCCGTGGCCGTTCCCCCGCGGATGTCCGGTCCCCTGGGTGTGGTGTTCCTCGGCGCCGGTGGACCCTCACCAGCACCGGCCGGTCCTTCCTACACTGGGCGCACGGCACGGAAGGGAGCCGGTATGACCATCCTGGTGGGATACGCGAGCGCCCACGGATCCACGGAGGAGATCTCCCGTCGGATCGCCGGGATCCTGCAGGAGCAGGGAGGCGAGGTCGAGGTGGCCGCCGTGGAAGACGTCACCGATCCAGCAGTATTTGACGCGATCGTGCTGGGCAGCGCGATCCACCACCAGGCGTGGCTGCCCCGGGCCAGCGAGTTCGTGCACGGCCACCAGGACGTCCTGCGGGACCGGCCGGTGTGGTTGTTCAGCGTGGGGATGTCCGGCGGGCTGCCCCGGTGGTTGCGACCGTCCGCACGGGCGGCCCAGGACCGGCGGATCGCCCGCGCCCTGCGGGACGTCGTCCGGCCGCGGGGCCACCACCTGTTCTCCGGGGCCGCCTCGGCCGAGGCCTTCCCCCGCTCGTCCGTACTGCTGATGCGGGTCACGGGCATCCGCCTCGGTGACTACCGGGACTGGGCGGAGGTCGAGGCCTGGGCCAGCGGGATCGCCCGGGAGCTGCGGGGCCTTGGCTACATCGGCTGACGCCCGACCGTCCGCGCCACGGTCTTGACGATCATGAGCACCAGCAGCAGGATGCCCACGTAACCGTTGATCACGTAGACGATGTTGACCATCTGGTCGAACGGCAGGACCAGGCCGATGACCGTGCCCAGGGCCGCCAGTGCGAGCGTGAGGTACTTGTACGGACGGGTCTTATCCGTGAAGAACCTGGAGGAGACCGTCCACAGCAGCGGGACCGCCGTGGTGTAGATCCCGGCGAGGATGATCACGGCGAACCCGGCCGCGAGCCACGGAGCAGCGTCGGCCGCGAGGACGAGCATCGGGATCTGTGTGCCCGCCACCGCCTCGAGGTTCGCCAGCAGGCCGAGGGCGACGATGATGCAGGCCACCGAGAAGACCACGCCACCGAGCACCCCGCCGCTGGCGGCCTCCCGGCGGCTGCGAGCGGTCTTGCCCAGGGCGGTGAGGAAGGCCGCGAGCCACAGCATGCAGAAGCCCACGTAGGACAGCCCCGCCATGAACCAGTTCGTGGAGGCCTGGGTCAGTTCCAGGTCCGGGAGGATGGCCGCCCCGTCGACGATGCCCGCCGGGTTGCGGACGATCCCGAGCACGCCCAGGGCGATCGCGATCACCACGATCAGCGGACCCACCTTGCCGATCACGTCCACGAGGCTCTTCAGGCCGAACCAGACGGTGAGGCCCACGACGGCGGCCAGCCCGATCCCGCCGACGTACTTGGTCAGCCCGTAATGCTCCTCGAAGACCGCACCGGCGCCGGAGACCATCACGGTGAAGGAGAGGAAGACGAAGAGGATGGAGAAGTAGTCGAAGAACGTGCCGAGGTAGCGCCCGCAGTAGTAGTGGAAGATTCGCGAGGGCCGGTCGAATTCCTTCGCCTGGCCGACCACGAAGAACTCCACGCACACGTAGGTGATGAGCACCAGCACGAGCAGGCCGGTGCCGAAGACCCCCCAGTACCCGTAGGACGTGAAGTACTGCAGGATCTCCTGGCCGGTGGCGAATCCGGAACCGATGAGGAACGCAATGATCGCCCCGGCGTAGGTGATGATCCGCAGCGCGTCGGATCTCTCCACGGTGGCCAGATGGGTGCTGGATGAGGGGGGTGCGGACATGCGAGTCCATGCCTTTCGTCGGCCGTAGCTGATATATCAGTATGGGCAGCACCGTATTTCAGATATGTGACGTAGTCAACAGTTGTGTGTGACACGTATCCGCACGCACAGCCGGGCACGCACCGCCGCCGCGGACCGCACGCCGGCCTCTGCCCTCTACGCTGGGTGCATGGATAATCCTGTTCCTGACACGTTCGCCCGCCCGTGAACCGGGTGTCCCGGGCCGTGCTGGGCATGTTCGCCGCTCCCCGGCTCAACATGCGCGAGGACTACGGGAAGGTCAGGCGCGTGCAGCGTCGACTGGCCACGTTGACGGCGCCGCGATACCGCACTCCCTACCGTGAGGCCTCGATCGACGACGGCGGCGACCCTGTCCCGGTCCGGGTCTTCCAGCCGAAGGAGCGGCGGCGCGAGGACGTCCTCCTCTTCTTCCACGGCGGCGGTTGGGTGACCGGGGACATCGTGAGTTACACCTCGGCCTGCACCACGATGGCCGACCTCACGGGCTGCGTGGTGGCCTCCG
Source organism: Micrococcus sp. (assembly GCA_029961105.1). Taxonomy (GTDB): domain Bacteria; phylum Actinomycetota; class Actinomycetes; order Actinomycetales; family Micrococcaceae; genus Citricoccus. The sequence continues at coordinate 18,147 of JASBVO010000022.1, forward strand.
TGGACTACCGGCTGGCGCCCGAGCATCCCTTCCCGGCGGGCCTGGAGGACTGCTACCGGGCCGCGCGGACGTTGCTGGAGGATCCGCAGCGGGCCGGCGTCGAGGACGCCGCCAGGATCGTCCTGGTGGGCGATTCGGCCGGAGGCAACCTCGTGGCCGCCGTCTCCCTGTTGCTGCGCGAGCGCGGATACCGGGGCGCGAGCCGGCAGATACTGCTCTATCCCGTGACCCACTGGGACCACGACCCGGAGACCTCGCCGTTCGCCTCGGTGCACCGGCACGGCGAGGGCTACCGACTCACCAACACCGAGGTACAGGACTACTTCGAGCTCTACGTCCCCGACCCTGAGCAGCGCCGCGACCGGCGGGTCGCGCCGTTGATGGCGACCGACCTCTCCGGACAACCGGAGACACTGCTCATCACTGCCGAGCTGGACCTGTTGTGCGATGAGGGAGAGGCGTACGGCCGTGCCCTCGAGGAGGCCGGGAACACCGTGCAGGTGCACCGGGTGGCGGGGGCGCTGCACGGGTTCATCGTCCTGCCCCGGTTCTCCCGGTCCCTGCGGGAGGCCTACGAGGTGATCAATGCCTTCCTCGGTGATGACGCCGCCGGCGCCGAGCACCACCGCCGGCAGGAGCCCGCGTGACCCGCCGGACCTGGGTGCGGCTCGACAATGCCTCCAACATCTTCCTGGCCGCCAGGACCGACGCCGATCCCAAGGTGTTCCGCTTGAGCGCCGAGACGGACCACCCGGTGGACCCACAACTCCTGCAGGAGGCGTTGGACACCACGTTCGACCGGTACCCGCTCTACCATGCGGTGCTGCGACGCGGCGTCTTCTGGTACTACCTGCAGGACAGCGACCTTCGCCCGCTGGTCACCACGGAGGACCAGTACACCTGCGCACCGGTCTACCAGGTGGATCGGCGCAACCTGCTGTTCCGCGTGATGCACCATCACCGGCGAATCGTCCTCGAGGTCTTCCATGCCCTGTCCGACGGCACCGGTGCGCTGTGGTTCCTGTCCGACCTGGTGGTCGCCTACCACCGACTGCGATATCCCGGGCAGGAGCGGCCGGTCCGGGACGGCATCGGGACGGGCGGCGCCCGGCCTGACCCTGGCCCTGTCCCTGGCCGGGCCGACGCCGGTGCCCAGCGCGGCGGCCACGGGGCTGGGCGGACGCATGAGCTCGGCGCCGACAGCTTCCGGCACTACTTCCTACGGCGTCGCCCGCACGCAGGGCCGGCAGCAGGGTCCGCCTTCCGCCGTGAGGCCGTGCCGGCCGCACTCACCGTCGAGGACCACCCGCGGTCACCGGGGAACGCGCCACGGGACATCCGCCGGGGGCACCGCCGGCCGCGGAAGAAGGTATACCGGGTCGTGGGAACCCGTACGCCGGACAACCGCACGCGCGCGGTCGAGCTCACGATGCCCGCTCACGGCGTGCTGGCCCTGGCCCGCGCCGAGGGAGTCTCGCTCACGATGTACCTGATCGCCCTGTTCTTCGAGTCCGTTCGCCTGTCCTCCGGTGGTCTGGGGACGGCGCGCACCCTGACGGCGTCGGTGCCCGTGAACCTGCGCCAGTTCTTCCCCTCGACGTCGGCGCGCAACTTCTTCACGACCGTCCGGGTGGAGCACACCTATGGGGAGGGTCCGGACGACCTCGGCTCCATCAGCAGGAGCCTTGAGGCCCAATTCCGCCCGAAGGCCACTCCAGAGGCGCTCGAGCGGAAACTGCGGCGGTTCCTCCGGTTCGAACGGATGCCCCTGCTGAGGATCCTGCCGCGGCCGGTCAAGGACCTGATCCTGAAGCTGGTCAACCGGGGCAACAACCGTGGCCTGACCGTCGCGGCCTCCAATCTGGGCCGCGTGAGCCTGCCCGAACCGGCCGCTTCGCACGTGGGTCGCCTGTTGTTCCACGTCTCAGCGGTCCGGCCGCAATTCTGTTCCATCTCCCACGCCGGCCTGCTCACCGTCACCTTCACCTCGCCGTTCACGGAGACCGGGCACGTTAGCCAGTTCGCCCGGCTGCTGACCACCCGCGGGATCGGCATGACCGTCGCCGCGGCGCGGGTCACCGAGGAGGAGCTGGCGGAGGGGGAAGCATGAGGCGCTGCACCGAATGTGCCGTGGACGTCGAGGGGCACTGGACCCGTTGCCCCCTGTGCGCCGCGGCCCTCACCGGTGAACCGGCTCCGAGTCCGTTGCCGGCGGTGCCTCTCAACTTCTCCCGGCAGCGGGTGCTGCGGGCCCTGTTCCTCACCTCGCTCGCGGTGGTCCTGGCGTCCTTCGTGGCCCAGCTGCTGTTCAGTCCGGACCTAGACGGCATCGGACTCCTGCGCTCCGTGTGGCTGGGGCTGAGCGCGATGTGGCTCGTGGTCCTGATGGCAGTGCGCAAACGGCGCAACCTCGCCAAGGGCACCGTGTACCTCGTCGTGCTGGTCGGCCTGGTCTGCGTGTACTGGGACTACCTCGGCGGCTGGCGTGGCTGGTCACTGACCTACGCCGTGCCGGCCCTGTGCGCCTCTGCCATCCTCGCCCTGCTGATCACGGTCCGCGTGATGCGCATCGAGGTGAGCGACCACATCGTCTACAGCGGCCTGACGGTGCTGCTGGGCCTGGCGCCCCTGGGCTTCCTGGTCTTCGGCTGGGTGACGAACCCGCTGCCGTCGGCCATCTGCGGTGTCCTCAGCCTCTGCGCCCTGGTGGTGGTGCACTTCGCCCGCGGCGCGGAAGTGCGCCACGAACTCGCCCAGCGCCTGCACGTGTAGACCGTGCCGGACGGCGGACGGCCCGCGCGCTTGGCGTCCGGCACGGTCGGCTCAGCCGGCCTGCGGCAGGTGCACCCGGACGTCACCGCCCCCGTGACCCGTCTGGATTCCCACCGCGCTGCGGGGCCGCGGGAACACCCGCACCTCCCCCACCACGCTGATCGCCACGCGGTCCCCGGGCAGGGGAAGGTCGCGGCCGAGCAACCGGGCGCGGACCCCATCGGCCGGTGCGGCGAGGCCTGCCGGGAGGCCCTCGTCGGCCAGGACTCCGGGGACCGTCGCGGCGTCCCCGGGCAGCTCGAGTTCCACGACGGCGTCGTGCCCGAAGTACTCCACCTCACGCACGGTGGCCTCGAACGGCGAGGTGCCCGGCGCGGACACCGTGATCTGCTCAGGCCGGATCATCACCTGCACCGGTCCGTCCGCCGCGCCCCCGCGTACTGGAAGGTCCCCCAGCGCACAGTGCACCGTGCCACCGTCCACGGTCCCGGAGACGAAGACGGCGTCACCCAGGAACGCGGCCACGCCGGCGTCGGCCGGGTCACGGTAGGCCACCCGCGGCTCGGCGACCTGCCGGAACCGGCCGGCGTCGAGGATGGCCACCTCGTCGGCGAAGGACAGCGCCTCGTCCTGGTCGTGCGTGACCAGCACGGCGGTGGCGCCGGTGGCCTTCAGGGCCCGGGCGGTGGCCTCGCGGGTGGAGGCGCGCAGGGCGCTGTCCAGGGAGGAGAACGGCTCGTCCAGCAGGACCAGTTCGGGGCGCGGGGCCAGGGCGCGGGCCAGGGCGACCCGCTGCTGCTGGCCGCCCGAGAGCTGGTCGGGCCGGCGGTCGGCCGCTGCGGCGGGCAGGCCCACCAGCTCCAGCAGCTCCAGCACCCGGGCCCGGTGACGCCGCCGCGGCCAGGGCAGGCCGAAGGCGATGTTCCCGGCAACGGACAGGTGCGGGAACAGGCCGCCCTCCTGGCGCACGTAGCCGACGCCGCGGCGCTCGGGTGGGACCCACGCCCCGGGCCCGGCCACCGTGCGGCCGCCGATGACGAGCTGGCCGGAGCGCGGTGCCAGGAACCCGGCCACGACCCGCAGCAGGGTCGTCTTGCCGCTGCCGGACCCACCGAGCACGGCCGTCGTCGTGCCGCCGGCGACCGTCAGGTCGAGGTCCTGCAGCACCGCCTCCGAGCCGTATCCGGCCGAGATGCCGCGCAGCGAGAGCTCACTCATTCTTCCTCCAGGATCTGCCGCCGCAGCAGCAGGGTCAGCGGAACGGACAGGACGATCATCACGGCCGCGTAGGGCGCGGCCGCCGCGTAGTCCAGCTGGCTGGCCTCGCGCCAGAAGGACAGGGCCAGGGTGTCCATGCCGGTGGGGGCGAGCAGCAGGGTGGCGGTCAGCTCCGTGCTGACGGCCAGGGCCACCAGCACCAGGCCCGTGCGCACGGCCGGTGCCATGAGCGGCAACACCACGCGCACCAGCACGGCCGGTCCCCGCAGCCCCAGCGAGCGGGCCGCCTCGGACAGCTCGGGCGGAGCCGCGGCCAGGCCGGCCCGCAGCGAGACCATCGCGCGCGGCAGGAACAGGATGGCATAGGCCAGCACCGCCAGCCACACCGTCTGGTACAGCGGCCGCACCCAGGCCACGGCGAGGGTCACCAGGGCCAGGCCGATCACGACGCCGGGCAGCGAGCTGGCGATGAAGGTGACCCGTTCGAGGGCCAGGGTCAGTGCGGAGCGCCGCCGGTTGAGCAGCCACGCACCGGGGAACGCGGCGACGGTGGCCGCCACGGCCCCCAGCACGGCCAGGCCCAGCGTGCTCAGCGTGACGGCCAGCAGGCCGCCGTCGAACAGGCTGGCCGCGTCCTGGCCCGCCAGCAGCCAGCGGACCACGGTGACCACGGGGACCACCAGGGCGGCGCCCACGACGGCGGCGAGGAACAGCAGCGACGGCACGGTCCAGGAGCCCAGCGGGTGCGGCACGCCGCGGCGCTGGGTGCCGGCCCCGAGCCGGGCCACGCGGCGCCGGCCACGAGCGGCCAGGTCCAGCAGGAGCGCCACGAGGCACAGTCCCACCAGGACCGAGGCGAGCAGGCTGCCGGCGCTGTCGCTGAAGCCCACGGCGTACTGCTGCATGATGGCGGTGGTGAAGGTCTGGAAGCGCATCATCTCCAGCACGCCGTACTCGGCGAGCAGGTGCAGCGCCACGAGCAGGGCGCCACCGCTGAGCGCCGGACGCAGCCGGGGCAGGACGGTGCGCACCATGGCCGCCGTCGGGCTCAGGCCCAGGGACCGGGCCACCTCCTCGTCGCCGGGGTCCAGGGCGCGCAGCAGGGCGGCCACGGGCAGGAAGACGAAGGGGTAGTAGGCCAGCGTAGTGACCAGGGCGGCCCCGCCGAAGCCGGTGAACCCGGGGGCCACGGTCACCCAGGCGTAGGCGCTGACGAACGAGGGCACGGCCAGCGGGGCCAGCAACAGCGTCCGCCACAGCCCGGCGGCCGGGAGCGCGGTGCGCTCCACGAGCCAGGCCGCCACGACGCCCACCACGACGGCGGCCGGCACCGTGACGGCGATGAGCACCCCCGTGTTCGCCACCAGTTCCCCGACGCGCGGACGCAGCAGGTAGCGGGCGGCATCCTCCCAGCCGCCGGCAAACGCGCCCGGCAGCACGACGAGCAGGGGCAACAGCGTGACGACGGCGACGACGGCGGCGGCAAGGGCGGCCAGCCAGGGACCCTGGGCGCGCCGGGACGCTCCGGCACGGTGAGTGGAGGTGGCGGCTGCACCGGAGGCATGGCCGGAGCCGGGACCTGGGCGCCCGGGGCCGGCCGGTCGCGTGGCGGCGGCCGGCCCCGGGGCGGAATCCGCGTGGGCGCTAGAGGATGCCGGCATCGGTCATCAGCGCGATCACCTCGTCGGAGTTGAGCGTGGAGGGGTCGACGTCCGGGGACTCCAGTTCGTCGAGCGGCGGCAGCGCGGGGTCGGACTCCACGCCCTCGCCGACGGCGTACTCCATGGACCCTGAGTCCACGAGCGCCTGCTGGCCCTCGGGGCCCGTGGCGTAGGCCAGGAACTGCTGGGCCTCCTCGGGCATGTCCGAGGACTCCAGCACGCCGCCGGCCGAGAGGCTCACGAAGGCGCCCGGGTCCTCGCCGCCGAAGTAGTGCAGCTTGGTGTTGGCGCTGCCCTCGGCGGCCTCGGCCTGGTCGCGGTACCAGTAGTAGTGGTACATGATCCCCACCGGCACCTCTCCGGCGTTGACGGCCTTCATGGTGGCGATGTTGTTCTGGTAGACCTGCGCGTTGTCCGCGAGGGCCTCCAGCCAGGCGCGGGTGTCGTCCTCGCCGCGCTCGGCGAGCATGCCGGCCACGATGGCCTGGAAGTCCGCGCCACCCGGGGCCGCGCCCCATTTCCCGGCCCACTCCGGGTCGGCCAGGTCCATCATGGACGTGGGCAGCTCGTCCTCGCTGATCATCTCGGTGTTGTACACGAGGACGGTGGAGCGGGCGGCGATCGGGACCCACTTGCCGGAGGAGGGCACCAGTCCCTCGCGCAGCTGCGCCTGGGTGTCGCGCTCCACGTCGGCCAGCAGTCCCTCGCGCTCCACCACGGTCATGGCCGGGGAGTTCTCGGTGAGGAAGACGTCCGCCGGGGAGCTCTCGCCCTCCTGGACGATCATGTGGCCCATCGAGGAGTCCTGGCCGTCGCGGACCTGGGTGGGGATGCCCGTCTCCTCGGTGAACGCCTCCGCCACGGCCTCCGTGACCTCGATGTGCTGGGCGGAGTAGATCTGCAGCGTGTCCGGCTGCGCCTCGTAGGCCTCCTCGGCCGGCGCACCACCATTCCCTCCTCCCCCGCCGCCGCAGGCGGTCAGGGCCAGGGGCAGGGTCAGCGCGAGGGCGAGCAGGGGGCGGGACGTCTTCGGCATGGGAACCTTCTTCTCAAGGGGGGATGCAAGGGAGGGGATCATCGGACGGGCGCCGGGACGAGGTCCTGCAGCCGGCGCATCGGCCGGTCGGCCAGCCACCACAGCAGGCAGCCGGCCGCCAGGGCGGCGACCGTCTCCACCACGTCGTCCTCGAAGGAGGACAGCACCATGAACTGCACCAGGTAGATGTACAGCGAGGCCGCGGCCAGCAGGCCCACCAGGGGCAGGACGACCGCCGGGACGCGCAGCCGCGGCACCCAGACCAGCACGAGCAGGCCGATCACGATGGCCAGTTCCCGCATCGGCTGCTCCGGGAAGAAGGCCACCCCGCCGGCCACGGCGAGGGCGGTGGTGATCCACCGGCGCCGGCGGCTGTCCGCCCACGCGGCGGCGGCGCCGACCCCGACCAGCCACAGGGTGGTGGGCATGATCGACTGCGCCATGTGGTCGTCCGTCAGGGACAGGATGACGAACCGGGGCACGAGCGCGCCCGCCGTGAACCAGGCGGCCACGCGCCACGGGTCCCGCTGCCAGGCCCGGGCGACCGCCGGTACCGAGAGGACCACGGCGAGCACCAGGACGGAGGCCAGCAGCGCGTCGATGAACCAGTACTCGTTGGCGGTGGACCCCTCGGTGGTGTCGCCGATGAGCCAGTGGCTCAGCAGGATGTTGGACCAGCCGTACCGCCCCGTGGTGAGCATGCCGAACGCCGCGATGAGCATGGTCGGCACGGCGACGCCGATCGCGATCCGGGCCGTGGAGCGCCACCGGCCGGCGACGCTGGGCACGGACAGCCCGAAGCGCGCGGTGTTGAACCCGGCCACGGCCAGCAGCACGTGCGCCCCGCCCATGAGGTCGAAGAGGTCGGCGTGGGAGCCGCAGATCGCCACCACGGCCACCGCGCGCAGCACCACGGAGGTCTCCACGCTGTGCCACGTCGCCGCCGCGCGCCCGCGCCCCGACCCGCGGCGCAGGGGCACGCCTGCGGACCCGGCTCGCCGGTGTGCGGTGGTCCCCGCCCCCCGGCCCCGGGTCCCGACGACGGCGCCTCCGGTCCCGGCGGCACGGGCCAGCCCCAGCTCCACCAGGTCGGCCAGCGGCCGGTGGTGCCAGTCGCGCGGCAGCGGACCGACGAGCCGCTCCAGCCGGGCCGAGGCCTGCACGTGACTGAGGGAGTCACCGCCGTGCTGGACAAAGGTCCTCTCCAGGTCCGCGGCGTCCAGCATCAGGACCGAGGAGACGGCCCCGGCGACGTCAGCCGTCAGCCGTGTGCGCCGGTCCCGCGCTGGAGCCTCGGTGCGCGAGGGTGCACCGCCCGGGGCCGGTGCCCCCTCCGCGCCGTCTCCCCGCGCGTCGGCGCCGGTCTGCGCCGGGGGGACGGGTCCGGCGTCGTGGGTCTCCGTCTGGCCCGTCAGGGAGCGGACCAGCGCGGCGCTGCCGGGCCGGTCCACCTTGCCATTGGGCAGCCGCGGCAGGGCGCACACCGCCACGGCCACGGCCGCGGGGCCCAGCCCGGACGCGGCCCCTGCCAGCCGCCGGACGTCCGTGCCGACGTCGGACGCGGCGCGCCCGGGCACCGGCTCCACCGCGACGGTCAACCGGTGGCCGTCGCCACCGACGCAGGCGCGGTACCCGGCCGCCTCGAGCCGATTCTCGACCGTGCCGACGTCGATCCGCACGCCCATGACCTTCACGAACCCGGAACGGCGCCCCACCAGGCGCAGCATGCCGTCCGGCCCGATCCGCCCGAGGTCACCCGTACGCAGCTCGGTGAGCATGGCCCCGAGGGCCAGGTCGTCCGGGTGCTCGGCATAGCCCATCATCACGCCGGGTCCGCGGACCACGACCTCACCGGCGCCGTCGGCGGCCTCGGGGACGGTCGTGTCCAGGTGCAGGGTGGTGCCGGCCACCGGGTGGCCCACGGCATCGGGGTGCTCGACGACGAGCGCGGGATCCAGCACGCAGATCCGTGCGGTGGCCTCCGTCTGGCCGTACATCACCGACAGCCCCCATCCGTGCCGCCGGCCCAGCGCCGCGGTCCGCAGCACGCGGTCCGGGCCCATCCGGCCGCCGGCCTGGGCGACGAGGCGCAGCGTGGGGTGCGGGCGGTCCAGGAAGCCGGTGGACTCCAGCAGCTCAACGAGGTGCGGGACGACGGCCAGGGTGGTGACTCCCTCGCCGTCCACCGTCGCCCAGAAGTCCTCGTCCAGCACGGAACCCTCGTGCAGCACCACGGACCCGCCGGCCACCAGGTGCGAGTGCAGTACCGAGAGGCCGAACGTGTAGTGCAGGGGCAGGCTCGTGATCGCCCGGTCCGCGGCGGTGAGGCGCAGCGACTCGGCGATGGCGGCGGCGTTGCGGTGCAGGTTGGCGTGCGACAGCCGCACCAGCTTGGGCGAGCCGGTGCTGCCGGAGGTGCTCAGCAGCAGGGCCAGGTCGGGGTGCAGGAGGTGACGAGGGGCGGGGTCCAGCACGGCGAAGGGCCGGGACGGGTCACCGGTGGCCACGACGTCCGGGGCGTAGCGTGCCAGCACGGCGGCGGCCCGGTCCTCCTCGGCGGTGACGAGCGCGACGTGGCCGGCCTCCAGGGTGGCCAGGTAGGCCAGCACGCCGGGCAGGTCCCGGCGCAGCGGCAGGTGCACGAGGCGCCGTCCCGTGGTCACGTCCGGCAGCTCACGGACGAGCCTGGCGACGGCGTCGCGCAACTGACCGTGGGACAGCACGGTGCCGGAGGCCGTCACGAGCGCGGGACGCGCGGCGTGGACCTCCTCGGCGAACGGCGCGCGCCGTTCGGGACGGGCGGTCAGCGTTGCGGTCGGAGCCGCCAGAGGGGTGGCTGGAGTCACGCAGGTTAGGCTAACCTACGCCAAATAAGTCACGCAATCGCGAGGTATTTATGACCGTAGATGTCCGGTGGGCCGTGCTCACCGCCGCTCACTCCGGCCTGCTCCATCTCCTGAGCCCCCTGGAGCGCGAGCGCGTGGCCTCCCTGGCCAGGCCTGCGGACCGAGGCCGGTCCATGCTGGCCGCGGCCCTGCTCCGCGTGGCCTCGGCCGAGTCCCTCCGCTGCCCGCCCGAGGCGGTGGTCGTGGACCGGACCTGCACGGAGTGCGGTGGGCCCCACGGTGCGCCGAGGATCGTCCACGCCGGGGCCAGGGTGCCCCACGTGTCGGTGTCGCACTCAGGCCTCCTCGTGGTCGTCGCCCTCAGCCCACAGGGTCCGGTGGGCGTGGACGTCCAACGGGTCGGCGACCTCGCCGATCCGGGGACCGCGCCGCAGTGGGTACGCAGCGAGGCCCTGGTCAAGGCCCGGACGGCGATATCCGGCACGGACGCTGCCACCCGTGGCGTCCACCGGCTGGACCCGCCCCTGGCGGGCTACGCAGCGGCCCTGGCCGGGCCTCGCCGCGCCCTTCGCACACTGTCCGCCTCGGTGTGGGACGGCGCCGTGGCACCGGCACCGTCCGGCACGGTCACTCGTCCCAGACCTGCACCACGTTCTGCCGCGTGATCAGTCCGCCGGAGATGTCCGCGGTGCAGGCGCACCGCACGTTGGTCCCGTCCGGATAGCGGCACAGGGTGGTCAGGGCGACCCGGTCCTCGCCCATGACCGGATCGACCACGTGATGGGTCATGTCCCGGGAGTAGGTGTCCTCCAGCCAGGGGCGGATGGCGTCCTTGCCCTTCATGACCAGGGGCGATCTCGGCGGGTTGTTCCGGTCGACCACCGTGACCTCCGCGTCCTCCGCGTAGGCCTCCAGCAGGGTCCGGGCGTTGCGTTCCTCGGTGGCCCGGGTGAACCCGGCCAGGTCGAATGCAGTGTTGGCGTTCATGGCTGTGTCCTGGCTGTTCAGTCCCTCCGCACCCCAATTCTCCCGCCGCGCGGCACCCCGGACAATGGCCGCGGTACCGCTTCTGCGCCGTCCTGGCCTCCATGGCCGGCCGTACCGGGTTCCCGGTCAGCGGTGGAGGTCGAACCGGTCCAGCTCCATGACCTTGGCCCAGGCGTCGCCGAAGTCGCGAACGAACTTCGCCTGGGCGTCATCGGCGGCGTAGACCTCCGAGATCGCCCGCAACTGGGAATGCGAGCCGAAGACCAGGTCGGCGGCGGTGGCGGTCCACCTGACCTCGTCCGTGGCCAGGTCGCGGATCTCGAAGACCTCCTCCGAGGACTCAGAGGCCCGCCACTCCATGCCGGCCTCGAGGAGGTTGACGAAGAAGTCGTTGGTCAGGGTCCCCGGGCGGTCGGTGAGGACGCCGTAGGGGGACCGTCCGTGGTTGGCACCCAGGGCCCGCATGCCACCCACCAGGACGGTCATCTCGGGGGCTGAGAGGTTCAGCATGTAGGCGCGGTCCAGCAGCAGCGTCTCCGGGGAGAGCGACGCCCCGGTCTTCTGGAAATTCCGGAACCCATCGGCCTGCGGTTCCAGGACGGCAAAGGATTCGACGTCGGTCTGCTCCTGCGTGGCGTCCGTGCGCCCCGGGTGGAACGGGACGTCGAGCTCATGACCGGCAGCGCGGGCCGCCTGCTCCACGGCGGCACAACCGCCGAGGACGATCAGGTCGGCCATCGAGACGCGCCTGCCGCCCGGCTGGGCGTCGTTGAAGTCCTGCTGGATCCCTTCGAGGACGCGGAGCGCCTCGGCCAGCCGGTCGGTCTCGTTGGCGTCCCAGCTGCGCTGCGGCTCAAGGCGGATGCGGGCACCGTTGGCTCCGCCCCGGTTGTCGGTGCCCCGGAAGCTGGCCGCGGAAGCCCACGCCGTGGAGACCAACTGTTCCACCGTCAGCCCCGAATCCAGGAGGGTGCCCTTCAGGGCGGTGATGTCCTCGTCCCCGATCAGTTCATGGTCCACGTCGGGCACCGGATCCTGCCACAGTTGCGGCTCCGGCACCCAGGGACCCAGGTACCGGGAGACGGGGCCCATGTCCCGGTGCAGTAGTTTGTACCAGGCCTTGGCGAAGGCCTCGGCGAACTGCTCGGGATGATCGTGGAAACGCCGTGAGATCTTCGCGTACTCCGGGTCCGCCCGGAGCGCGAGGTCGGTCGTCAGCATCGTGGGGCGGTGCCTCTTCGCCGGGTCGTGGGCGTCGGGGATGGTCTCGTCCGCGTCCTTGGCCACCCACTGGTGGGCCCCCGCGGGGCTCGTGGTCAACTCCCACTCGTGGCCGAAGAGGTTGCCGAAGAAGCCGTTGCCCCACTGCGTGGGGGTGCTGGTCCAGATGACCTCCAGGCCGCTGGTGATCGTGTCCGGACCCTTGCCGGAGCCGTAGGTGCTCCTCCAGCCGAGGCCCTGTGCAAATACCGGGCAGGCCGCCGGCTCGGGGCCCACGTGGTCGGCCGGGCCGGCGCCGTGGGTCTTGCCGAAGGTGTGGCCCCCGGCGATCAGCGCGACCGTCTCCTCGTCGTTCATCGCCATGCGGCCGAAGGTCTCGCGGATGTCGCGGGCGGCGGCCACCGGGTCCGGGTTGCCGTTGGGGCCCTCCGGGTTGACGTAGATCAGGCCCATCTGTACAGCGGCCAGCGGACCGGGGAGTTCACGGTCACCGGAATAGCGTTCATCCCCGAGCCAGGTGTCCTCCGGGCCCCAGAACATCTCCTCGGGTTCCCACACGTCCTCCCGGCCGAAGGCGAAGCCGAAGGTCGTGAAGCCCATCGACTCGAGCGCCACGTTCCCGGCGAGGACCAGCAGGTCCGCCCAGGAGACCTTCCGGCCGTACTTGCGCTTGACGGGCCACAGCAGGCGCCGGGCCTTGTCCAGGTTGGCGTTGTCCGGCCAGCTGTTCAGGGGCGCGAAGCGCTGGGCCCCATCCCCCGCGCCGCCGCGGCCGTCGGCGATACGGTAGGTTCCTGCCGAGTGCCAGCTCATCCGGATGAACAGCCCTCCGTAGTGCCCGAAGTCGGCGGGCCACCAGTCCTGGGAAGAGGTCATGAGCTCGGTGAGGTCGCGCTTGAGTTCATCGACGTCGAGTTGCTCGAACTCCTTCGCGTAATCATGGTCAGCGCCCAGGGGATCGACCGTCGTCGAGTGCTTGCGCAGTACTCCAAGGTCCAGTTGTTGGGGCCACCAGTCCTGGATGGTCCGGGGGCGGTGCGTCGCAGGGGTGGGCGTGTCGATCGCCGGGTTCTCGCTCTCGCTGCCGTGAACAGGCGCATCAGAGGTCTTGGGCATGGGGTCTTCCTTCCAGGCGGGCAGAGCCGGTGAGGACCTGCTCCTCGGTCCGGGGCAGCAGCTCATCAAAGAACCCCGGTTCGCCGGCGGAAAACCGTGATCCCCGCCCACCCTCTGGCGCGGGGCGGCCCCGGTCGGCTGGGCGTCCTCCACGGGCCGGAGAACGTTGCGACGATGAGGACGATGGGCGTCTACGAGCGGGGCGGTGCCGGCGCGGGGACGCGCACGATGTTCATCACCAACTGACCGGGCCCGGCCGGTTGGCCACGGAGCAGGCGATCATCGGCCTGCGCCACTACACCCCAAAGTCTTGTGGCCGGACCGGGGACCGTCAAGCGGTCCGGCAGCGCCTGCGAGGGTGCTGTTCAAGATCCGGTCAGCGGGGTGGGAGACCGGATCTGGGTGCGTGCCGCCGAGTGGGTCGTCGTGCCGATGGTGGTCTCGGACCTGTCCGTGGACGCGTCCGGGCGGCCGGGTGGAGCTGCTCGTGGACACCAGGGAGGGAACCTCCACCTTGGTGACCACCCCGGTGGACCGCGGGGTGATTCCGGGCATGATGGGGGGCGCAAGACTCAGGACCGGGGCCCCTGGCCCTGTTGCAGCTCCGTGTGAGCGGTGATCCTGCCCCCCTGCCCGGTGTGCCGGACGGACCGGTGCCGCGTGACCTGCGTGCCGAGTCGGTGACCGCCCGACGGAGCCTGGACTTCGCCATGCGCGCACCGATGATGGGGGCTCTTGGGATTCCGGGCGGGGACGGGCAGCCCGGGACCACCGGGATGATGTCCTTCACCGTCAACGGCCGCACGGCTCGACGTCGTCACCGTCCCGGCGTTCGGTCAGGTCACCGTCCGGGTCAGGCCGTCTGGTGGGTGATCAGCACCGGGCACTTGGCGTGGGCCGCCACGGCAGAACTGACCGAGCCCAGAAGCAGTCCCGCGAATCCACCGTGACCCCGGCTGCCTACCACCACCATCCGCGCGTTCTGGCTGAGCTCCCGCAGCACCCGCGCTGGTGAGCCCTCATGCACCTCGCGTTCCAGGCCCTGGGGCAACTCGTTGCCGAAGACGGCGTCCAGAGCGTCACCCAGCCGGTGCCAGGCGTCATCCTTGAAGTCGTACTCGAGGGGATAGGGGTATTCTGCGGCGGTGACCGGCAGGTTCCAGGCCGTCACCACCTTCAGTGGGCACCCCAGCAGCTCGGCCATGTGCTTGGCCTCGCGCAGTGCCTCCAGGGAGCCCGTGGATCCGTCGACCCCGACGACGATCGGCTGTGCTGTCTGCATCGTGTTCTCCCCTCGCGGTTCGCCTGCTCTCGGCGCTTCCGGTCCCGGCCGACACCACAGCGGTGGCAGGACGGATCTCAGCGCACGGCCACGGTAAGCCGCAGTGACTTCTCGGCACAATGTCCGTGGCGTTCAGACCCGGAGCGGTGGACCTGTACCCCACCTGGGTCCGTGCCTACCCTGTGTGTCACACGATCGAACCGATGGCGGGGGCAGGCATGGAGCAGCAGTACATCGTGTGGTTCGAAGAGATCGGCCTGGCGGACATCCCCCGGGTGGGTGGCAAGAACGCCTCCCTGGGAGAGATGATCCAGAAGCTCACCGGTCAGGGCATCCGGGTTCCGGGAGGCTTCGCACTGGCCGCGGATGCGTACCGCCACTTCGTGCAGCAGAACGGCCTGGAGCCACGCATCCGCGAGTTGCTGGACCGGGCTCGGAGTGGCGAGGCCCCGCTCAGGACGGCGGGTGCATCCATCCGTCAGCTGTTCCTGGACAGCCCCTTCCCGCCCGCGCTAACCGAGGCGGTGGTCGGTGCCTACGGCACGCTGTCCGCACGGAGCGGCGGAGAAGGAGACGCGGCCGTGGCCGTCCGCAGCAGCGCCACGGCGGAGGACCTTCCGGACGCCAGCTTCGCCGGCCAGCAGGAGACGTTCCTCAACGTGTCCGGCCCGGAGGCGCTGCTCGAGGCCTGCCGCCGGTGCTTCGCCTCGCTGTTCACCGACCGCGCCCTCAGCTACCGGGCCGTCAAGGGCTTCGACGATCTGGAGGTAGCCCTGTCCGTCGGGATTCAGCTCATGGTCCAGTCCGGTTCCGGCGCCTCCGGGGTGATGTTCACCCTGGACACGGAGACGGGCTTTCCCGGGACGGTCGTCATCAGCGCCGCGTGGGGACTGGGCGAGACGGTGGTGCAGGGCACCGTGGACCCGGACAAGTACGTCGTCTTCAAACCCCTGCTCGACCACCCGCAGAACGACGGGGAGCTCGTGCCGATCATCGAGAGGTCCCGCGGCGCCAAGGACATCAAACTGGTGTACGACAGCGACGGTGAGTCCCGCACGCGACTCGTGAACACCTCGGCGACCGAACGCCGGGCGCTGGTCCTCGGTGACCCTGACGTGCTCCAGCTGGCCCGCTGGGCCGTGGCCGTCGAGGAGCACTACGGCCGCCCGATGGACCTGGAGTGGGCCAAGGACGGTGTCAGTGGTGAGCTGTTCATCGTCCAGGCCCGACCCGAGACCGTGCACGCCCAGCGCAGCGCGAGGCAGTTCACCCTCCACCACCTCGAGGAGACCGGCGAATGCCTGGTGAGCGGAGCTGCGATCGGTGACTCGATCGTCTCGGCCGAGGTGTGCGTCGTCCACGGCGCCGCTGACATCGGCCGCTTCCGCGACGGGGCCATCCTCGTGGCCGAGATGACCGATCCCGACTGGGGACCCATCATGAAACGGGCCGCCGGCATCATCACCGACCACGGCGGCCCGACCAGCCACGCGGCCATCGTCAGCCGGGAACTGGGCGTGCCGGCCGTCGTTGGGGCCGGCACGGCCACCAGCGACCTGACCGACGGCCAGATGGTGACCCTGTCCTGCGCCGAGGGAGAGGAGGGCCGGGTCTACGCCGGTCGGCTGCGCTGGTCCACCGAGGACGTCGACCTGGAGCAGCTGCCCCGCCCGCACACGCGCGTCATGGTCAACGTCGCCAGCCCGGCGGCCGCCTTCCGCTGGTGGCGGCTGCCCGTGGACGGCGTCGGGCTGGCCCGCATGGAGTTCATCATCACCGAGTCCATCCGGGTCCATCCCATGGCCCTAGTCCATCCAGAGCGGGTGGACTCCCCCGATGAGCGGGAGCAGATCCGCGAACTGGTGTCCAGGTATGACGATCCCCAGGAGTACTTCGTGGACCGGCTGGCCACCGACCTGGGCAAGCTCTGCGCTCCCTACCATCCGAAGCCGGTGATCGTCCGGCTCAGTGACTTCAAGACCAACGAGTACGCGCACCTGCTCGGGGGGCACGCCTTCGAGCCGGCCGAGGAGAACCCCATGCTCGGCTTCCGCGGAGCGTCCCGCTACGACGACGACCGGTACCGGGAGGGCTTCGAACTCGAGTGCCGTGCGATCCGGCGCGTGCGCCAACACCTCGGGTTCACCAATCTGGCCGTCATGATCCCCTTCTGCCGCACCGTCCCGGAGGTGGACGGCGTCCTGGCGGCACTGGCGGCCTACGGGCTGGCCCGCGGCACGAAGGGGCTGGAAATCTACATGATGTGCGAGGTTCCCTCGAACGTCGTCCTCGCCGAGGAGTTCGCCGCCCGCTTCGACGGCTTCTCCATCGGATCCAATGACCTGACCCAGCTGGTCCTCGGGGTGGACCGCGACTCGGAGATCCTGGCGCGGCGCTTCGACGAACGCGACCCGGCCGTGAAATCCATGATCGCCGACGTCATCCGGCGAGCCCACGCTGCCGGGATCACGGTCGGGATCTGCGGCCAGGGACCCAGCAACCACCCGGATTTCGCCGCCTTCCTCGTCGAGCAGGGCATCGACTCGGTGTCCCTGAATCCCGACTCGGTCATCCGCACCATCCCGGTCATCGCGCAGGCAGAGCGAGGGGCCGGCGAGCCGGTCGGACCCTAGCCTGCAGGCCGGTGCGTGATGAGCACCAGCGCGTGGCGTGGAGCGCACGCGGCGCTGGTCAAGCCCATCTGCGCGGAGGTGGTCCGGGGAGGGGACGGCACGCCCCACCATCGTGGCCTACGGGGTGGGAGCGTCGGTGGCCGGGTGGGTGCCGGAGAGGTGCCGGGCGGTGTTGACCAGCCCGACGTGGCTGAAGGCCTGCGGGGTGTTGCCCACGTGCCGTCCGGTGGCCGCGTCGTATTCCTCGGACAGGATCCCCAGGTCGTTGCGCAGGCCCAGCAGCCGCTCGAACAGCTCGCGGGCCTCGGCGGTCCGGCCGATCCCGTGCAGGGCGTCGGCCAGCCAGAAGCTGCACGCCAGGAACGCGCCCTCTTCCCCTGGCAGCCCGTCCACCCCGCCGTCGCCTCCGGGCCGGTAGCGCAGCACGAACCCGTCCTGGACCAGTTCGCGTTGGACCGCCTCCACGGTCCCGACCACGCGCTCGTCGTCCCAGGGCAGGAACCCCACCCGCGGGATCAGCAGCAGGGCCGCATCCAGGCCGGCAGAGCCATAGGACTGGGTGAAGGTGTTCCGCACCGGGTCATACCCTTGGGCGCAGACCTCCTCGTGAATCTGCTGGCGCAGCGCTCGCCACCGCTCCACCGGGCCGCACAACCCGAACCGGTCCACCCCGCGCACCGCCCGGTCCAGGCCGGCCCAGGCCATGACCTTCGAGTGCACGAAATGCCGGCGCGGCCCGCGCACCTCCCACAGGGAGTTGTCCGGGTCCTGCCAACGGCCCTCCAGGTACTCCACGAGCGCCTGCTGCAGGTCCCAGGCCTCCGCGACCGGTGACAGGCCGGAAGACCGGACCACGTGCAGCCCGTCCAGGACCTCGCCCCACACATCCAGCTGGAGCTGGGCCACCGCCGCGTTGCCGATCCGCACCGGGCGCGAGCCCTCGTAGCCGGAGAGCCAGTCCAATTCCAGCTCGGTCAGCCGCCGGGTGCCGTCAATGCCGTACATGATCTGCAGGTCGGCCGGATCCCCGGCCACCGCCCGCAGCAGCCAGTCCCGCCAGGCCCCGGCCTCCTGGACGTACCCGGTGCCCAGCAGGGCCTGCAGGGTGAAGGTCGCATCCCGCAACCAGCAGTACCGGTAGTCCCAATTCCGCCCCCCACCGAGCCACTCGGGCAGCGAGGTCGTCGCCGCGGCCACGATGCCCCCGGTCGGGGCGTAGGTCAGGGCCTTGAGCAGCACCAGGGACCGGATGACCGCGTCCGACCACTGCCCCCGATAGTCGCCCTGGGCCACCCATTCCGCCCAGAACCGCTCGGTGCAGGCCAGGTCCCCGGCCGCGTCGCTGGGTTCAGGCGGGCTGTGGTGGGAAGGATGGTAGGTCAGCACAAACGGGACGCGGTCCCCGGCGGCGACCTCGAAGGTGGCCACGGTCGCCTGGTGCTCGCCCCGGACCAGCACGGGCGTGTCCAGCCAGACCGCATCGGGGCCGGCGATCGCCGAGAGCCGCGCCCCCTGGCGGCGCACCCATGGCACGATGTGGCCGTAATCGAAGCGCAGGCGCAGCTCCATGCGCATCGGCACCCGGCCCCGCAGTCCCTCCACCATCCGGACCACGTCCGTCGCCTCGCCCTTGCGGGGCGGCATGGCGTCCACCACGCGGACCGTTCCCTCCGCGGTCTCCCACTCGGTCTCCAGCACCAAGGTCTGGCCCCGGTAGTGCCGCCGCGTGCACGCCCGTCCGTCGGCCGGAGCGATCTGCCAGAACCCGTTCTCCTCGTCCCCGAGCAGCCGGGCAAAGCAGGCCGGAGAGTCGAACCGCGGCAGACACAGCCAGTCGATCGACCCGTCCCGGCCGACCAGCGCCATCGTGTGCAGATCCCCGATGACGCCATAGTCCTCGATCCGCTGGACCATCGCTCTTCCTCGCTCTTGAGCGGATACCTCTTCCATCAGATACCTCAACAGCCCCCGGTGGCCAGGGTGAAAGCCCCGGCTCGGGAACCGGGGCCTTCTGTCAGCATCACTCCCCTTGTCCGGGTGTTCGCGGCGGACAGGACCTCCGCCTCGGTGCGCACCGGGCAGAAGCCCTGCACTCGATCAGCGGTGAGGCCTCACTGCGACCTTGCCGCGGTCGAATTCGGACGACAACGCGGCCAGGGCCAGCGCGGCGACCAGGAGCCCGACGTCACGCAGGGCGACATCGTAGAACCCGGAGAGCGTCACGAGGTTGACGATGATTCCGGCCAGCCACACGGCCACGACGAAGGCCGCGAAGCGTGGCTTGATCGCGACCCCGATGGCGGCGATGATCTCCACCACCCCGACCACGTACATGGTCGTCTGGGCGGTGAACGGCAGCAGGCCCACGACCCACGGTGCCAGGTAGTCCGGCCAGTAGGTCAGCGTGTTGGTGAACTTGTCGATCCCCATCCACAGCGGCAGGACGACGAATCCGACCCGCAGGATCCAGAACGCCACGTACGCAGGGTTGCTCCAAGCTCGGGCCGTGGATCTCGGTTCCACGGCCACAGTGTCGGCGGGCATGACGACCTCCTTCTAAAGACAACGAGGACATTTTTAGAATCCTCCCGCCGAACCTGTTTGTCAATGGTTGTTGGTGATAGAAATGGAGCATGCACGAATCCCACGACCCGGCAGTGGATCCCTCTGAACTCTCCGACCCGGTGCGGCGGCTCCTGTACGGCCACATCGGCAAGCACCCCGGTGCCACGCGAGACGAAGCCGCCCGGGCGGCGGGCATCAGCAGGACCCTGGCCGCCTATCACCTGGACCGCCTGGCCGGGGCCGGACTGCTCCTCGTGGACTACGCCCGCCCGCCCGGCCGCAAGGGCCCGGGTGCCGGCCGGCCGGCCAAGCGGTATTGGCCCGCCCAGGAGGAAGTGGCGGTGTCCATCCCGCCTCGCGACTACGGCCTGATGGCCCGCTTGTTCGTCGAGGCGGTTGACGCCGACGGGTCTCCCGCCATCCGGACCCTGCTGACCACGATGGCCGAGGAGGACGGGCGGGCCGCCGGAGCCGAGCACTCCGACCTGATGACCGCGCTGCGCAGCCGCGGGTACGAGCCGGCGCTCACCGACGACGGCGACATGCAGATGCTGAACTGCCCGTTCCACCGCCTCGCCGAGCGGCACAGGACCCTGGTGTGCGGAGTCAACCATGCGCTGCTGCGTGGCGTTCTGGCCGGACGGGGAGACAATCCGGACAATGCCGAGCTCACACCGCATAGCGGCCGCTGCTGCGTGGTGATCCATCCCTCGACGCCCGACGCGAGGACTGACCGGCGGAGGGTGCGTCCCTCAGTCCCGGGAGATGACCTCTAGCAGTTCCCCGACGCGGTCGTCCGGCCAGTTCCGGGCGATGTCGGCCTGGCTGACCATGCCGACGAGGTCGTGGCCGTCGATGACCGGAAGCCGGCGGATCTGGTGCTCCTTCATCGTCTGCACGGCCTCCTCGAGGGTGTCGTCAGCACCGATGGTCACCGGCTTGCCTTCGGCCAGTTCCCCGGCCCTAGTCTGGCGGGGGTCCTTGCCGGCGGCCGGGCACTTGACGACGATGTCGCGGTCAGTGACCACGCCCTTGAGGCGGTTGTCCTCGCCGCAGATCGGCAACTGGCCCACGTCGAGGTCCTTCATCTTGCGGGCGGCCTCTTCCAGGGTCTCGTTCTCGCCGACGCACTCGGCGCCGGGGGTCATGACTTCACGTGCGGTCTTCATGGGATTCCTTTCGGGTTGGGGGGGTTCACGCATACCGGGGCGCGCGGTGACACACCGCTGCGGGAGACACGCTCGTGCTCACGCCGCGGCCCGGGAGTGACGTTCACGCGCCGGCCGGACGGACCGTGCCGGCGCGGCTGTCCCGTCAGTGCTTCAGCAGGCCCAGCTTGACGTTCTTGGGCCGCTGCATCTCGCCGTGCTTGGCGCCCAGCACGATCACCGTGCCGGCGAAG
>JASBVO010000023.1 GCA_029961105.1 Micrococcus sp.
GTCGGGGCCCGGGCCGGAGGCCGGGGCGGAAGGGTCATGGTCCTGCACAAGCGACAGGGTACGGCACTGACCTGCCGTTATCATTCGGTGACCTCCCGGCTATACTGGTCCACGGCCCACGGGGCCCGAACCGACCCCCATCGACAGGTGACCGAGTGCGAGTTGTATCCGGAATTGTGGCCCTCCTGCTGGGCATCGCGGCCCTGCTCGGTGCCAGCGGACTGCAGACGATCTGGGCGCCGCCGGAGACGATGACGGCCGCCGTCGGCCAGGCGCCCGCCGAGGCGCCGCTGACGGTGATCACCTCCGGCATCGACGAGGTCGACGAGGAGCCGGTGGAGTTCACGCTGTCCGGCGAGGGCTCCTTCAACGTCATGCTGGGCCGGGAGCGCGACGTCCAGGCCTGGGTGGGGGACGCCGCCCACAACACCGTGACCGGCATCACCACGGACGTCCCCTCTGGCGAGGCGCCGCGCATCGAGGTCCAGCACACGGACGGCGAGGCCACCGTGCCGAACCCGAAGGGCTCCGACCTCTGGCTCGAGGTCCAGGAGGCCCAGGACCGCCTGGAGGAGCGCTGGAGCGTGCCCTCGGACGGGGACTGGGCGCTGCTCGTCGCCCGCGACGGCACCGACCCCGCTCCCACCGAGATGACGGTGACCTGGACCAACCGTGTGGGCGACAGCCCGTGGATCGTGCCGCTGTACGTCATCGGCGTGCTGCTCGTCCTGATCGGGCTCGCCCTGCTGGCCTGGGCCCTCATCCGGCGGCGCGGCCCCGGCGGCAGCGCGGGGACCGCGGGTACACCGGCGGGCCGGCCGGCGTCGACGGGATCCGCCGGCTCATCCGGCAGCGGCTCCACCGCGGGGACCGCGTCCAGCATGGCAGCGGCACCGTCCGCCCCGATGACCGCGGCCCCCTCGCGGACCGGCCGCGGCGTCTCCGCCACCCGGCGTGCCGTCCGCGGGATCGGGGCCGGCGCCGTGGCGCTGGCGATCGGCCTGTCCGGCGTGGCCCCGGCCGGTGCAGCGCCGTCGGCCGCCGCCTCTCCCTCGGCCGCCGCGGCGCCGGCCGGCGATCAGGAGTACCCCGTCCTGACCGACGTCCAGCTGGAGCGGATCCTGCGCAAGGTCGCCCAGACCGCCAGGGCCGGGGACCTCGCGCAGAACGCGACGAAGCTCAAGCCGCGCGTGGCGGACCAGGCGCTCGAGATGCGCTCCCTGAACTACCGCAACCGGAAGATCGACGACAGCATACCGGCGCCGGAACCGGTCGCGGCCTCGCCCGTGCTCTCGGCGGCGGCCGTCTCCGATCCATCCTTCCCGCGCACGGCCATGGCCGTCACGGAGGGCGAGGGCAACAGCACGCCGCAGATCCTGATGCTGCGCCAGGAATCGCCACGCAGCCAGTACCGACTCGTGGCCAATGCGCCGATGACCCCGGGTGCCCAGCTGCCCGGCGGCAGCCTGGACCAGACCGGGGTCGAGGTCCTCGGATCGGCGGACGCCGAGGGACTGGTGATGGCCCCCGGCCACGCCGTCGCCGGGGCCGCGCGGTATCTCAGCGACCCCGAGGACGACTTCTCCGGGCGCATCGAGGCCAACCCCTACGTGGACGCCGTGCACGAGTACCAGGAGTCGCTGGTCCAGGACGCCGGCGACGCCCGGTTCACGTTCGAGCGGGAGTCCGTGCCCGAGTCCCTGGTGGGGCTGCGGCTGGCGGACGGCTCGGCGATCGTCATCGGCAACCTCTACGCCCGGACCTTCGCCCGGCCCAAGGAGCCGGGCGGGTCGGTGATCGTGGACGAGCTCGCGGCCGAACTGCGTGGTGGCGGCCGCGTGACCCACAAGGGCGTGCGGATGACGTACCGTGAGGTCTTGGCCCTGCACGTCCCGGCTGCCGGTGCGAGCGGGGACGAATCCAGGATCTCCCTCGTGGGCATGGCCGACGAGCTGCGCACGGTGAAGTTCCTGAACTGACGACCCGCCGGTCCGGTCCGTGCAGCCCGGTCCGGCGGCCGACCGACGAGACCGAGGAGAACACGGGAGCATGTCACAGCAGCCTGGAGCAATGCCGTCCCACCTGCGCGGAGCGGTGGACCTGTCCGGACTCAAGCAGCGGCCGGCCGCCGGCGCCGCCGCGGCCCCGGGACAGGCGGGGACTGACGGCACGGCCGAGGGCAGCTGGGTCCTGGACGGGGCACGGCAGGCAGACCTGCAGCAACTCGTCCAGCTCTCCGGCCGCGTCCCGGTCCTGATCCACCTCGCGGTGCCGTCCGACCCGGTCAGCGGCCAGCTCGACGCGCTGGTCGGCCCTGAGGTGGACCGCCGCGGCGGACGGCTCGTGCTGGCCCGGATCGACGCCGAGGCCGAGCCTCAGGCACTGCAGGTCTTCGGGCTGCCCGCCGGTCCGGCCGTCGTCGCGGTGCTGGCCGGGCAGCCGGTCCCGGTGCTGAACCAGGCGGTGCCGGCCGCGCAGCTCAGCCAGCTCATCGACGAGCTGCTCGCCGCGGCCGCGCAGAACGGCGTGAGCGGTACGGTCCCGCCGCTGGGGCCGCCGCGGGACCACGCCGGCGCCCAGGGTGAGGCGCCGGCCCCGCCGGCGTTGCCGCCCCTGCACCAGGAGGCCGTCGACGCCATCGACCGCGCTGACTACGAGGCCGCGCTGGAGGCCTACCGGCGGGCCCTGGCGGAGAACCCGGGCGACGAGGACGCCAAGGCCGGCCTCTCCCAGGCGGGCCTGTTCGCCCGCACGGCCGCCATGGACGCGGCCGCCGTCCGCGAGCGGGCGGCCTCGGCCCCGGACGACGTGCAGGCCCAGATCGACGTGGCCGACCTCGACCTGCTCGGTGGCCACGTGGAGGATGCCTTCAACCGGCTCGTGCGGTTCATCGCCGCGCACCCCGGTCCGGAGCGCAACACCGCGCGCGAGCACCTGGTGGACCTGTACACCGTGGTGGGAGACCAGGACCCGCGCACCCAGGCCTCGCGGAAGGCGCTGGCCCGCGCCCTGTTCTGAGGTGCGGCGCACGCCCTGACGCGGCTCAGGGTTCCCGGGCCCGTGGCGCGCAGCCGGGGCGGGCGCCGCCCTTGCTAGCGTCTGGACCATGAGCCTTCCCGTAAGCCCCGGCGCCACGCACGACGCCGGCCGGCGCGCCCCGCTGCCCACCGGACGCCCCGATGCCGGCGTCCACGGCCTGCCCGACCCGCACACCGCCATCGCGATCCGCGGCCTGGCCAAGCGCTTCGGGGAGAAGATCGCCGTCAACGGCATCTCCCTGGATGTACCCGCGGGGTCGTTCTACGGGCTGGTGGGACCCAACGGGGCCGGCAAGACCACGGCCATGTCCATGGCCACCGGACTGCTGCGTCCGGACCACGGCCGGGTCTGGGTCCACGGCACGGACGTCTGGGAGGAGCCGCTGGCCGCCAAGCGGCGGATGGGCGTGCTGGCCGACGGCGTGAGGCTGTTCGACCGGCTGACGGGGGAGCAGCTGGTCACCTATTCGGGCCTGCTGCGCGGGCCCGACCGGCAGACCGTGGCCGAGCGCACCGCAGACCTGCTGCGCGTCATGGACCTCGCCCAGGATGCCGGCACGCTCGTGGTCGACTACTCGGCGGGCATGACGAAGAAGGTCGCCCTGGCCTCGGCCATGATCCACGCCCCGAAGGTCCTGGTCCTGGATGAGCCTTTCGAGGCGGTCGACCCGGTCTCGGCCGCCAACATCCGGGACATCCTGGCCCAGTTCGTGGCCTCCGGCGGGACGGTCGTGGTCTCCAGCCACGTCATGGACCTGGTCCAGCGCATGTGCGACCACGTGGCGGTCATCGCCGAGGGCAACCTGCTCGCTGCCGGGACGGTCGAGGACGTCCGCCAGGGCCAGTCCCTCGAGGACCGGTTCGTGGACCTGGTGGGCGGCCGTTCTCACGGGGAGGGACTGTCGTGGTTGCACACCTGATGCGCCTGAAGCTGGCGATCACCGTCAACGGATGGAAGCGCAGCATCTTCCAGCTGGTGATGTCGATCCTCCTGATCGCCTACCTGGTCTTCGTGCTGGCCGCCTGGGGCGTCGGCGCGGCGTTCCTGCCCGCACTCGACGTCCAGTGGCGCGGGATCGTCCTGACGCTGGCCGGGGCCGCGGCCGTACTGGGCTGGATCGTCATCCCGGTGTTCTTCACCGGCGTCGACATGACCCTGGACCCGGCCAACTTCGCCACCTTCGGCATCCCCTCCCGAACGCTGGTCCCGGGCCTGGCCCTGGCCGGGCTGGTCACGGTGCCCGGGGCGGTGACCCTGATCGCCTACCTGCTCTCGTCCCTGGCCTGGCGTGACTCCCTGCCGGCCGTCCTCACGGCGATCCCGACGGCCGTCCTGGGAGCCCTGTTCTGCATCTGCATCTCCTATGCGGTCACCGGGCTGCTGGCAGCCTTCACCGGACAGCGGCGCATCCGCGAGATCGTGTCCATCATCGCCCTGGTCCCGCTCATGCTCAGTGGCGTCATCTTCGCCGGGATCGTCGAGTCCGTGGAGGCGGCCGCCAGCCGGCTGCCGGGGATCGCCGCGATCGTCGGCTGGACCCCGCTGGGCTCGTTCACGGCCGCGCCCTGGGCCGCGGCGGAGGGCCGGTATGCCGAGGCGCTCGGCCAGGGGCTGCTCTGCCTCGTCTGGGTGGCCGGCGCGGTCTGGCTGTGGCAGCTCGCCGTCAACCGCAGCTACACCCAGGTGCGCGGCTCCGGGCGAGCCAGCCGCGGCTCCCGGGCCGGGCTCGGGCTGCTCGGCACGCTGCCCGGGACCCCGGCTGGCGCCATCGCCGCCCGGTCGATCATCTACTGGCTCAAGGACCCCCGCTACTCGGCCTCGCTCGTGGTCATCCCCCTGATGCTGGTGCTGTTCTGGTTCCTCGGTGCCCAGGCCGGGGACTACCTCCTGATCCTGTTCCTGGGCCCGATCACCGGGTTCATGCTCGGCTATGCGATCTCCGCGGACATCGCCTACGACAGCTCGGCCTTCGCCCTGCACGTGACCTCCGGGGTGTCCGGCCGGGACGACCGCGTCGGGCGCGTGGGGGCGCTGTTGCTCTGGGCGGTGCCCCTGACCCTGGTCCTGACGTTGGCCACCGCCTGGATCGCGGGCGCCTGGGAGCAGCTGCCCGGCCTGCTCGGCGTGGCGCTGGGGGCGCTGCTCACCGGCGCGGGCGTGTCCGCCGTGTCCTCGGCCCGCTTCATCTACCCGGTGCCCAAGCCGGGTGACAGTCCCTTCGCCACCCCCGAGGGCTCCGCCCTGCGGATCCTGCTGGTGTCACTGGGCGCGATGACGGTCATCGGACTGCTGGTGCTGCCCGAGCTCATCCTGTTCGTCATCGCGTTGCTGACCGGGAACATGCTGTTCCAGTGGCTGACGCTCGCCATCGGCCTGGGGCTCGGGACGTTCCTGCTGTGGCTGG
The DNA here is from genome assembly GCA_029961105.1 of Micrococcus sp. Classification (GTDB taxonomy): domain Bacteria; phylum Actinomycetota; class Actinomycetes; order Actinomycetales; family Micrococcaceae; genus Citricoccus. The sequence goes on from JASBVO010000023.1 coordinate 5,444, forward strand.
GCATCCGGCTGGGCAGCCGCTGGTTCGACCGGGCCCAGGCCGAGACCTACCAGTCCGTGCTGAAGTTCGCCTGAGCCGGGGTGGCGGACGGCCGCGCCGGTTCAGGCGTGCCCGGTCCGGCGTGCCGGTGACTGTGGACCGCTAGACTGGGGCGCATGAGTCTGCCTGCCGAACCCGATCTGAACGAACCCGGAGCACCGCACGGTCCCGGCAGCGCCGGGGCCGCCGTGCTGGACCGCCAGGAGCAGCTCCAGGACGTCGAACCGGGCGACCACGAGCGCTTCTCCCACTATGTCCGCAAGGAGAAGATCATGGAGTCGGCCGTCACCGGCCAGCCCGTGGTCGCCCTGTGCGGCAAGGTCTGGACCCCGGGCCGGGACCCGGAGCGCTTCCCGGTCTGCCCGGAGTGCAAGGAGATCTACGACGGCCTCAAGGGCCCGAAGGACGGCGACTCCGGCAGCGGCGAGTCCGGCGGTGGCCGGCGCGGCTGGTTCGGCGGCCGCGGCCGCGACTGACCCCCTGCCCGGCGCGCGGGCCGGAACCGGCCACGCGCCCGGGTGAGACGGCGTCCCGAGGTGGCGCGCCGTCGTCGTGCGCGGTGACGTGACGCGAGCCCACCACCGGCGCGTGGCCTCACGACGCCCACGCCATCGCCCCGCTGCGCCCACCGCGGTGCCCGCCCGCAGCACCCCCGCACTGTTCCACGCCCCTGAGGAGGCCAGCGAAACTCCGTGTCCGACGCACTGTTCCATCTCGGTGAAGACCTGCCCCCCGCCCTGCCCGAGCGGGCGGCCTGGGGGACCGCCCCGAAGCTGCGCCAGTGGCAGCAGGAGGCGCTCGAGCTGTACTTCTCGAGACAGCCCCAGGACTTCCTGGCCGTGGCCACCCCCGGGGCCGGCAAGACGACCTTCGCGCTGCGCGTGGCGAAGATGCTCATGGAGGCCGGGACGGTCAGCCGGATCACCGTGGTGGCGCCCACCGAGCACCTGAAGCGGCAGTGGGCTGACTCCGCGGCCCGGATCGGGCTGGCCATCGACCCGAACTTCAAGAATGCGGACGGCCGCCACGGGGACGAGTACATCGGGGTGGCCCTGACCTACGCCCAGGTGGCCTCGAAGCCGGTCCTGCACCGCAACCGGACCGAGAACGCCCGCACCCTGGTGATCCTGGACGAGATCCACCACGGCGGCGACGCCCTGAGCTGGGGCGACGCCATCCGCGAGGCGTTCGAACCGGCCGCCCGCCGGCTGTCCCTGACGGGCACCCCGTTCCGCTCGGACACCGCGGCCATCCCGTTCGTGGAGTACGTGGAGTTCGAGGACGGCATCCGCCGGTCCAAGGCCGACTACACCTACGGCTACGGCCCCGCGCTGCGGGACCACGTGGTGCGGCCGGTGATCTTCATGGCGTATTCCGGGCAGATGCGCTGGCAGACCTCCACCGGTGACGTCATGGAGGCCCAGCTCGGGGAGGCGGCCACCAAGGACATCACCGCCCAGGCCTGGCGGACGGCCCTGAACCCGGAGGGCGAGTGGATCCCCTCGGTGCTGCGGGCCGCAGACCGCCGGCTCACCGAGGTGCGGCGCAACGTCCCCGACGCCGGGGCCCTGGTGATCGCCACGGACCACGAGGACGCCCGCGCCTACGCCGCCCAGCTCAAGGCCATCACCGGCGAGGAGGTCACCCTCGTCCTGTCCGACGACAAGGGCGCCTCCGAGCGCATCGAGGAGTTCTCGGCGGGCACCCAGCGCTGGATGGTCGCGGTGCGCATGGTCTCCGAGGGCGTGGACGTGCCCCGGCTCTGCGTGGGCGTGTACGCCACCTCGACCTCCACCCCGCTGTTCTTCGCCCAGGCGGTCGGCCGCTTCGTGCGGTCCCGACGGCGGGGGGAGACCGCCAGCGTCTTCCTCCCCTCGGTGCCCCAGCTGATGCTGCTGGCCAACGAGATGGAGGCCGAGCGCGACCATGCCCTGGACCGCCCCGAGCCCGCGGCCGGCGTCGAGGGGATGGAGGACCTCTCCCTGTCCCCCGAGGAGGACCTGCTCGCGGCGGCGAACCGGCAGGACAAGGCCTCCGACTCGCTGACGCGGTCCGAGTTCAAGGCCCTGGAGTCCCAGGCGGCCTTCGACCGGGTGCTCTTCGACGGCGCCGAGTTCGGCACCGGCGGGGCGGTCGGGTCGGAGGACGAGCTGGACTTCCTGGGCATCCCGGGACTGCTGGAGCCGGAGCAGGTGGGTCAGCTGCTCCGCCAGCGCCAGGCCGAGCAGCTCAAGCGCCGTCCGAAGTCCGGCCACGCCGCCACGGGGGCGGCGGTCCATGACGGCCAGCCCGGCGTCGTGGACCATCGCCGGCTGAAGGAGATGCGCACCCAGCTGTCGAAGAACGTCTCGGCCTGGTCCGCCCGGTCCGGTACGCCGCACGGGGTCATCCACAACCGGCTGCGGGAGATCAGCGGGGGACCGGCCGTGGCGCAGGCCACCGCCGAGCAGCTCGAGACCCGGCTGCAGACCCTGGCGGGCTGGTTCGTCGGCCGCACCTGACCGACCGCCAGGCGCCCACCCGGCCCGGCACGCTCGATCGCCCGTAGGGTCCCGGGGCGCGCGGCCGTCACGGTTGAAGGCGGCGCCGGCTAGCCCTGCCCCTCCGGCACCCCGTTCCCCGCCGTCTTCGACAGCGTGAGGATCCCATAGCGCATCGCACCGGTGCGATAGGCCAGGATCAGGCGCGGGATGGTCAGCATGAAGATGCGGTTTCGTCCCCTCAGGGCCAGGCGACGGGTCTCGCGATCGACGGCCAGGGCCGTCACCAGGCGACGGGCGCAGATCGTCCAGGTGCGCGCGACCCGGTTGCTGACGTCCTCATAATCGGCGATCGTGAAGCCCGCCGCCCGGGCCATGGCCTCATACTCCTCGCGCGTGCCCATCGAGGGCAGGCGCCCCTCGCGGCAGATCGGCTCGAGCAGGTGGCGGACCTTCCACCCGCTCGCACCGGTCTCGGCGAGCCAGGCGCAGACGACGAATCGGCCGCCGGGCGACAGGACGCGATGAGCCTCGGCGAAGAACCCGGGTTTGTCCACCATGTGCTCACTTGACTCGATCGCCCAGGCGGCACGGGCCGAGGCAGCGGTCAGCCCATTGACGAGCCAGTCACGCAGATGGATGTCCACGCCGGCTGCGGGATGCGCGGCGGCATAGCGGGCCTGCTCGGCGGAGAGCGTGACGCCGGTGACGCGGACCCTGCGTGTCGCCGCGAGCCGCCTGGCGGTGGAGCCGTAGCCGCAGCCGATGTCGACGCACGCCTCGCCGGGCGCCAGGCGCAGTCGATCGCCGACCGTGTCCACCAGCGCCTCGACGGCCTCGGTGGGCGTCTCGCGACCGGTCGCCCACAGCCCGTGATGGACATGCTCGCCCCAGACCCGACGATAGACCGGGTCGAGTTCGTCGTAGTGATCGGCCACCGCCGCGGCGTTCTGGGAGGCTTCGGGGACGATCACGCCAGCACGGTACAACGCCGCCCCCTGCGATCAGAAGGCCTGGGCCCATGACCCCATGGCGGCCAGTTCGCGGCACAGTGGAACGCGTAGTGAGTCAGCCCGCGTGCCTGCGTTCGAGGCGGCGCCCCGCACACAGGCAGAAGTGCGTCAACCCGGGGCGCTCCCGAGGCCGGCCTCGCCCCGGCCCTTGCCACACTGGCGGCCGCCCCCGCCCGGTGACCCCGGCCAAGGTCCGCCTGTCCATGGACTCCGGAAGAAGGACACGAACGCCAGCGCTCTATGCAAAGAGCTGGGCGTCACCCGGCAGACGCTCTACCGTCACGTCTCGCCCACCGGCCAGCTCGTCGAGGCCGGACAGATGGTGCTGGCCCAGCGCCGATGACCGGTGCGAGCCACGGATCGATGTGCCGCCGATGGTGACCTGCCCGGGGGTCTGCCGTACGACGTGCCGTCGCGGGACGGACCACCGGACGGCCTTACGGGACACCCATGATGGCGTGCCGCAGTTCATCCATGTCAGCTGTGGGGGTGTCCGGTGGGGTTCCCCACCGGACAGGGTCGTAGCGGCGTCCAGCCGGACCACCTGATGCCGTGGCTGACGTGCTGAGATGGCGGCGTTTCTACGGCGCTTGGTGGCGGTCTTGGTCGGATAGAAGAGTAGGGGACCTGTGGCCCCCTACTTGTGGTTTCCTAGCAGTCGCATCCGCAGCCGCAGGATTCTGGTGGGCAGGTCGGGTCTTCGCAGCAGTCGTTCACCGTGGGTCACCTCCCTTCTCGTTGGAGCCAGGTGCCGGGGGTTGGCTGAGGGCATTCCCCGGCGGGCAGGGCGTTCAGCATGGTGGTCATCTCGGTCCGGAGGGCCTCGAGGCGCCGGATCTCGGCGTCCACCTCAGCCAGGCGTCGGGCCAGGAAGTCCGCGGCCGGTTCGCAGGGGCAGGTGCCGGTGTCGCGGATGGCCAGCAGGTTGCGGATGTCCTCCAGGCGCAGGCCCAGGCGCTGGGCGCCGCGGATGAAGTGCAGGCGGTCCATCGCCTCGGGGCCGTAGACCCGGTACCCGGCCGGGGTGCGGGAGGGCGGGGGCAGCAGGTCGGCCTTCTCGTAGTACCGGATCGTCTCGGTGCTCAGGCCCGTGGCGTCGGCGAGTTCACCGATCCGCATCCGGGGTCGTACCGCCGTCTCGGTCGTCATGGAAAGACGGTAAACCTTAAAGCCCACTCCAAGGTCAAGGGTTCCGCGGCATTCTTCTCCACATCGTTCTGGGCGGTTAGCCGAGGCGCCCAGACGGTGCCCAGGCCTGGGACGTTCTAGCAAGGTGTTCGGTCACGGCGGTGACGGCGGCCCGGGCCGGGGCGCCGACACCGATGAGGGTGGCCGAGGCCGGGCCGCACCAGTCCCCATAGCCGAGGAAGAACATCCCGGACCGGTCCCGGGACCGGGTGGGCAGGTCAGTATCCGTGGCCGGACCGGTGGTGTCCATGGCCAGGCCCAGGGGGCGCAGGTGGCCCAGATCGGGGCGGAACCCGGTGCACCAGATCACCGCGTCCACCTCCAGTTCCCGCCCGTCGTCCCACTGCATGCCGGTGGCGGTGAAGCCGGAGAACATCGGGGCGGCCTGGAGCCGGCCGGCATCCCGGGCCGCCCGCACCGGGGGCACGGCGACGATGTCCCCGAGGGATCCGACCCCACCGGGGCTGGGCTTGCCCCGGCGCACCGCCTGGACGTGCTCGGTGGCCACGGCGAACAGGGCCCGGCCATCGAGGTCGTCGGGCAGGTAGCGCGGGGGCCGGCGGGTCGCCCAGGTGACCTGGGCCGCGGCGGGGAGCAGGTCGGCGGCGATCTGCGCCCCGGAGTTGCCCCCACCGACCACCACGACCCGCTGGCCGGCAAAGGGCTTCCGGCTGCGGTAGCCGGTGGTGTGCAGCTGCTGGCCGGTGAACTGTTCCGCGCCGAGGATTCTGGGGACGAAGGGGCGGCGCCAGGAGCCGGTGGCGTTGATGACCGCCTGGCTGGTCCAGGTGCCCCGGTCGGTGCGGGTGAGGTACCCGCCGTCGGGGTGGTCCTCGACGGCGTGGACGGTGACGGGCCGGTGCACCGGCAGGCCGTAGCGGTGCTCGTAGGCGGTCAGGTAGGACACCACGTGCTCGGCCGAGGGGTTGCCTTCTCCGGCCCAGGCCGGCATGCGGACCCCGGGCAGGGAGCTGTAGGCGGCCGGGGAGAACAGTTCCAGGGTGTCCCAGTAGTGCTGCCAGGCCCCGCCGGGGCGGTCGTTGGCGTCCAGGATCGCGAAGCTGGGAGCGGGCCCGCCGCGGCCGCGGGCGGCGTCCCGGGCCAGGCGGTGCAGGTAGAACCCGGCGGCCAGCCCGGCCTGCCCACCGCCGATGACCAGGACGTCGACCTCCCGGGCGGCCCGGCGGGGTATGGCGGGACGGTCAGCCAAGGTCCAGGACGCGGCGCAGCTCGGCAAACGCCTCGGGGATGACGCTGTAGTGGGCCCGGGTGCCGCGCCTCTCCCGGGTGACGAGTCCGGCCTCGACGAGCTTCTTCATGTGGTGGCTCACGGTGGGCTGGCTGATGCCCAGCTCCTCGGTGAGATCGCACGAGCACACCGCCGCGCAACCCTGGGCGGCCACGTGCGAGAGCAGGCGCAGGCGCATCGGCTCGGCCAGGGCCTTGAGCATCCCGGCCAGGCGTTGGGCGTCCGGGGCGTCGAGCGGGCCCTCGGACAGGGGGCAGCACTCCAGGGCGCCGGGCTGGTCGCGGTCGGTGTCAGCGTCGGTGTCGACGGGGGCGGAGAGGGTGACTGTCGGGACCATCACCCCATTCTACATTGACGGACATCAATAAGCCCATGTACCGTCCATATCGATACTGGTCGATACAACAGATGGGTTCCCCGTGAGCGTCACCACCACCGCCCCCGCCCCGGCAAACCAGCCGGTGCTGAAGGAGATGTCCTTCCTGGACCGCTGGCTGCCGGCCTGGATCGGCCTGGCCATGATCGCCGGCCTGGCCCTGGGCCGGTTCGTGCCCGGGCTGAACACGGCCCTGGAGGCGGTGAAGATCGGGGAGGTGTCCCTGCCGATCGCGATCGGGCTGCTGGTGATGATGTACCCGGTGCTGGCCAAAGTCCGCTACGACGAGACCCATCGGGTGGCCGGGGACAAGCGGCTGATGATCACCTCCCTGGTGCTGAACTGGATCGTCGGCCCGGCCCTGATGTTCACCCTGGCCTGGGCGCTGCTGCCGGACCTGCCGGAGTACCGCACCGGGCTGATCATCGTCGGGCTGGCCAGGTGCATCGCCATGGTGTTCATCTGGAACGACCTGGCCTGCGGGGACCGCGAGGCCGCCGCCGTGCTGGTGGCCATCAACTCCGTCTTCCAGGTCATCGCCTTCGGCGCCCTGGGCTGGTTCTATCTCCAGGTCCTGCCCTCCTGGCTGGGCCTGCCGACCACCAGCGCCGACTTCTCGGTCTGGGCCATCGTGCTCAGCGTCCTGGTGTTCCTGGGGATCCCGCTGCTGGCCGGGTTCCTCACCCGCACCCTGGGCGAGCGGGCCAAGGGCCGGGACTGGTATGAGAACCGCTTCCTGCCCAAGATCGGGCCCTGGGCGCTGTACGGGCTACTGTTCACCATCGTGCTGCTGTTCGCCCTGCAGGGCGAGGCCATCACCACCAACCCCTGGGACGTGGCCCGGATCGCGCTGCCGCTGCTGGCCTACTTCGTGCTGATGTTCGGCATCAGCCTCATCGCCTCCAAGGCCGTCGGGCTGAACTACGCCAAGTCCACCACCGTGGCCTTCACCGCCGCGGGCAACAACTTCGAACTGGCCATCGCGGTGGCCATCGGCACCTTCGGCGTCACCTCCGGCCAGGCCCTGGCCGGCGTCGTGGGCCCGCTGATCGAGGTGCCCGTCCTGGTCGGGTTGGTCTATGTCTCCCTGTGGGCCGGGCCCAAGCTCTTCCCGAACGACCCCACCGTCCCCGCCCGGGCCCAGACCGCCGCTGCGGCCCGCCCTTGAGCCCTCACCCCAGACAGGACCCCCCCAGAGATGACCACCCCAGAGTCCCAACAACTCCAGGACGCCACCCGGCCGTCGGTGTTGTTCGTCTGCGCCAAGAACGGCGGCAAGTCCCAGATGGCCGCCGCACTGATGGAACACCACGCCGCCAGGACCGTCGAGGTCCACTCCGCCGGCACCCGTCCCGGGGAGGCGATCAACGCCCTCTCGGCCGAGGTGGTCGCCGAGGCCGGGGCTGACATGTCCGGCGGGCATCCCAAGCCCATCGACCCGCAGCTGCTGGCCCGCGTGGACCGGGTCATCGTGCTCGGTGATGAGGCCACGGTCGAGCCGGTGCCGGGCATGCGCGGGCGCATCGACACCTGGCACACCGACGAACCGTCTGAGCGTGGCATCGAGGGCATCGAGCGGATGCGCCTGGTCCGCGACGACATCGACGCCCGGGTGCAAGCCCTGATCGCCGAACTCACCGGTGCCGACGGCACCCCCGCCGCCTGACCCCTTCTCGACCCAGTACCTCCTGACCGCTTCCTGATCGCTTCCTGACTGAAATGGATGATGTGATGACCGCAGAGACCACCCCCCAGCCCACTCCGACGCCCCAGAAGCCTTCGGTGCTGTTCGTGTGCGTGCACAACGCCGGGCGTTCCCAGATGGCCGCCGCGTACCTGTCACACCTGGCGGAGGGCCGGATCGAGGTCCGCTCCGCCGGGTCGGCCCCGGCCGAGACGGTGAACCCGGCCGCGGTGGCGGCGATGGCCGAGGAGGGCATCGACATCAGAGCGAACCAGCCCAAGGTCCTCACCGACGAGGCCGTGCAGGACTCGGACGTGGTGATCACCATGGGGTGCGGGGATGCCTGCCCGTTCTTCCCGGGCAAGCGCTACGAGGACTGGAAGCTGGAGGATCCGGCCGGCCAGGGCATCGACGGGGTGCGCCCGATCCGGGACCAGATCAAGACCCGCATCCAGCAGCTGATCACCGAGCTGCTGCCCGCCGAGACCACCACGAACTGAGGCCCCGCACATGAGCACCACGACCACGGAGACCACGAGCACCGGGCAGACCACGGACAACGTGATCATCATCGGCTCCGGCCCGGCCGGCTACACCGCGGCGATCTACGCCGCCCGCGCCGGGTTGGCCCCGCGGGTGATCGCCGGGTCCGTCACCCACGGCGGGGCGCTGATGAACACCACCGAGGTGGAGAACTTCCCAGGCTTCCCGGGCGGGATCCAGGGCCCGGAGCTGATGGCCGGGCTGGCCGAGCAGGCCACCCGGTTCGGGGCGGTCATCGAGTACGACGACGCCGCCACCGTGGACCTCACCGGCCACCTCAAGGAGGTCACCACCCTTGCCGGAAAGAGCTTCCGCGCCCCGGCGGTGATCGTGGCCACCGGCTCGGCGTACAAGGAGCTCGGCCTGCCCGAGGAGAAGAGGCTCAGCGGGCACGGGGTGTCCTGGTGCGCCACCTGTGACGGGTTCTTCTTCCGCGACCAGGACATCGTCGTGGTCGGCGGCGGGGACTCGGCCATGGAGGAGGCCCTGTTCCTGACACGGTTCGCGAAGACCGTGACCGTGGTGGTGCGCCGGGATACTCTGCGGGCCTCGAAGATCATGGCCGCCCGGGCGAAGGACAATCCCAAGATCCGCTTCGCCTGGAACAGCCGCGTCACCGCCATCCACGGCGAGGACAAGGTCACCGGGGTCACCCTGGCCGACACCATCACCGGCGAGACGCGAGAGCTGCCCGCGACCGGGGTGTTCGTGGCCATCGGGCACCTGCCGCGCACCGAGCTGGTCGCTGGCCAGCTGGACCTGGACGGCGAGGGGTACATCGTCGTGGACGCCCGCACCACCCACACCAACCTGTCCGGGGTGTTCGCCTGCGGGGATGCGGTGGACCACCGCTACCGCCAGGCCATCACCGCCGCCGGCACCGGGTGCGCCGCGGCCCTGGACGCCGAACGTTACCTGGCCGCCCTGGATGACGCCGAGTCCATCGCCACCGCCCTCGTCGAGGAGCCCACCCATGGCTGACATTAGTGATTTTCCGGTCGTGGTCATCGGGGCCGGGCCCGTGGGCCTGGCCGCGGCCGCGCACCTGGTCGAGCGCGGCCTGGACCCGCTGGTCCTGGAGGCCGCCCCTGAGGTCGGGGCGGCGATCCGCCACTGGGGTCACACCCGGCTGTTCTCCCCGTGGCGGTACAACGTCGACGCCGCCGCGGCCCGCCTGCTGGGCCCCATCGGCTGGACCGCCCCGGACCCTGAGGTCCTGCCCACCGGCACCGAACTGGTCGAGCGGTACTTGGCCCCGCTGGCCGCCACCGAGGCGTTGGCACCCCGGATTCGCACCGGGTCCCGCGTGATCGCGGTGTCCCGGGCCGGGATGGACAAGACCCGCACCACCGGCCGGGCCCAGACCCCGTTCCTGGTGCGCGTCGAACGCGCGGACGGCCCCGTGGAGGACGTGTTCGCGTCCGGGGTGATCGACGCCTCCGGCACCTGGAACACTCCGAACCCGCTGGGCCAGGCCGGCCTGGCCGCCCCCGGCGAGGCCCAGGCCCGCACCGCCGGGCGGATCACCGCCCCGCTGCCGGACGTCACCGGCGCGGACCGGGATCAGTTCGCCGGCAAACATGTGTTGGTGGTCGGGGCCGGGCACTCGGCGGCCAACACCCTGCTCGAGCTCGGCGCCCTGGCCCAGGACGCCCCGGGCACCCGGATCTCCTGGGCGGTCCGCACCGCCGACGTCACGAAGGTCTACGGCGGGGAGGACCGCGACGAGCTGGCCGCCCGCGGCGCCCTGGGCACCCGGTTGCGCCACCTGGTCGAGTCCGGGACCATCCGGGTGCACCCCTCCTTCACCATCACCTCCTTCGTCACCACCGACGAGCACCTGACCGTGCGCGCCGCCACCCCGGCCGGACACCGTGAGCTGGTCGTGGATGTGCTGGTGCCGGCCACCGGGTTCCGCGCCGAGCTGGGCATGCTCGCCGAGCTGCGCCTGGAGCTGGACCCGGCCGTGGACGCCCCGAAGCAGTTGGGCCCGCTGATCGACCCGGAGTTCCACTCCTGCGGTTCTGTCGCCCCGCACGGGGAGAAGATGCTCGCCCACCCCGAGCCGGGCTTCTACATCACCGGGATGAAGAGCTACGGGCGGGCCCCGACCTTTTTGATGGCCACCGGCTACGAACAGGTCCGCTCCATCGCCGCCGCCCTGGCCGGGGACCGCGCCGCTGCCGACGACGTGCAGCTGGTGCTGCCCGAGACCGGGGTCTGCTCCACCGACCTCGGCGGGTCCTGTGACCTCCCGACCCCCGGCCAGGGCAGCGACACCGGCGATACCGGGCAGGGCTGCTGCGCCCCGGCCGTCGCCGAGGAGCCGGCCGCGGCCTGCTGCACCGTTGAACCTGAGCCGGTCACCATCGGGTTTGCCCCACCGGCCACCCGGGTGTCCACCTGCTGCTGAGTCCCACCCCCGACCACCGCTCACTCCGTGAAGGGGCCGTCATGACCCAGCCCGCCGAGTCCACCGCGTCCCCCGAAACCCTGCATACCCACGTCCTCCAGCGTTCCGCCGAGCACCTGGCCGAACGCTACGCCGGAATCTTCTCCCCGGAGACCGTGGAACGCTACGTCTTCGAGTCCTACGCCACCCTCTCGCGCACCGCCAAGGTGCGCACCTACCTGGCCGCCACCGCCAGCCACTTCGCGGACAACCGGTTGAGGGCCTTGGCCCAAGCCGAGGGCAAGATCGCCTCCCCGGTGCCGCAGGTGCTCTTCGTGTGCGTGCACAACATCGGCCGCTCCCAGATCGCCGCGGCCCTGCTGGCCCACCACGCCGGGGACCAGGTGGAGGTCCGCTCCGCGGGGTCCCTGCCCGGGGCCGAGGTTCACCCCCTGGTCGTCCAGGCCCTGGCGGAACGGGGCATCGACCTGTCCGGGGCGTACCCGAAGCCGCTCACCGACGACGTGGTCCGCGCCGCCGACTACGTCATCACCATGGGCTGCGGGGACGCCTGCCCGGTCTACCCGGGCAAGCGCTACCTCGACTGGGAGATCGCCGACCCTGCCGAGCAGACCCCCGACGGTGTGGAGGCCATCGTCGACGCCATCGATGTCCGAGTGAAGGCACTCTGGGACGAACTGGACAAATCCACCCAGTCCTGACTGCAGCCGCCACACCACGGGCCCCGGCTCCCGCGGCCCCGCCCCGGCCTGCCGGGACCGGCCGGTGCAGCACGCTGTGACACACACGGCGGGCTCCACCGGTCGGTGTCACCGTCGACGCCGAGTATGTTTGTCGTGGCCTGACCGCTCCACCCCAGATCCATCCCATGAAGAGGTACGCGTGGACCGTATCGGGTCTTTCCTGTCCGAGCTCGCCTGCGCCGAACGCAGGCACACCTCCGCGCCCTGTCACCGGATCGAGCGCACGAGTACCGCGATACTGGTCACCGTCTCCAACGCCAGCGAAGAACTGACCCACACCATCGACCTGGCCACGCACCACCCGCCGGCGGCTGTCCCCATTGAGATCGCCGAGGCCATCCTTGCCTGCCCCGCTCAGCAAGCCACCCCGGCATCATCGGCGTTAGCTCGGATCAGACGCATGGCCGCACGGGTCCACTCGTTCACGAGGCCGCGGTGATGAATGCGAGTCATGCCGATCACCCCTATCAGTCGTCCTGCCGCAGCAGGAATTCCTGTCTCCGCCGTCAGAGTCCGTGGTTGCTGAGCGCGTCCTTCACGTGATCGACGGTGGGCAGACCCGCCAGGCCGCCGGGTGTCGAGTAGATCCGGCAAGCCAGGTCGCTGGTGGGTGCTCCGTTGGGAAAAATGTCGACACCGCCCACCATGATCGTCGGCGAACCGGCGAAGGCGGTCCCCACCGCATCTGCCGAAGACTCCAGCAGGCGCATATGCACTGCGGCGTCGCGGTGGCCCAGGGCCGCCAGGGCAGCGTCCACGCGCCGGCCTGCTTCAACCGAGTTGGGGCATCCATCGATATGCAGCAGCTCTATCCTCATACGGCCGTTGTCCTTCCCATCACGGGCATTGCCGGCACCACCCCATCCAGGTCTTCGGAGTCGACTCCACGACGGCCATCCCGGACCACAGCCCCTGCCGGCAAAGCTGCACCCGACCCTGGGCTCCAGGCTGGCGCGGGCTTCCCACTTTGCTCCAACGGACACCTTGCGCCCAGCCTGCAATCAGGCGGGGTCATTACCATCAGTGCTACCTCTTCAAGGTGCGAGTGCTGACAGAAGGCCCCAGCCACCCCCTCCGGCTGGGGCCTTCGCCTTTGTCCAAGGCCTACGCCGGCGGCGGACAATTCAATAACCAAAGAAGCCCTGCCACAGAGGTGTGGCTTTCGGTGCTAAATGGCGATCTTCTTTGATGGCGGCTCCGACCATGGGCTCAGTCGTGTCCGCTGGAGGATCGCGTAACGGACACGCCTGTGCCTATGGGCGGCGCCGCCACCAAGCGATCACAGACGACCGCCATGTAGCGATCAAATTCACCGGACGTGGTCAGGGCGTCGCCCGGACTGCAGTCCGGGCAGGGGTGTCCTCGGTGTGGGTCTTCTTGGTGAGCATGGACAACACGGCGGCGAGGAGGCAGGTCGCGGCCCCGCCCCACCAGGCGTAGGTGTACTCCTCGAACACGTCCCGGATGATCCCGGCGCCCAGGGCGGCCAGGGCGGCGCCGATCTGGTGGGCGGCGAACACCCAGCCGAAGACGATGGTGCTGTGCTCACCGAAGAACGATCGGCACAGCGCCGCGGTCGGGGGCACCGTGGCCACCCAGTCCAGGCCGTAGATGACGATGAACATCACCATGCTCACGTGCACCCGGTCGGACAGCAGCCAGGGCAGCAACAGCAGGCTGACCCCACGGAAGGTGTAGTAGATCGCCAGCAGCTTGCGGGGGTCGAAGCGGTCGGTGAGCCAGCCGGAGGCGATGGTGCCGGCAATGTCGAACACCCCGACGGCGGCCAGCAGCCCGGCCGCGGTGGCCGCGGGCATGCCGTGGTCGTGGGCCGAGGGGATGAAGTGGATGCCGATGAGCCCGTTGGTTGTCGCCCCGCACACGGCGAAGGCGATGGCCAGCGCCCAGAACGCCCGGTGCTTGATCGCGAAGGCCAGGCCCTCGACGGCGCGCTGCAGCGCCCCGGTCCCGTGCCGGGTCGGGGCGATATAGGTCTCCGGGTCCGCACCGAAGGGCAGCACGCCCTTCTCCTCGGGATAGTCGCGCAACACCCACACGGCCAGCGGGATCACCGCCAGGGCCACCGCCCCGATGATCACCGACGCCGGCCGCCAACCGATGCCCTCGGCGATCGCGGCAACCGGGGGCAGGATCAACAGCTGCCCGGTCGCCTGGCCGGCGGTGAGGATGCCCATCACCAGGCCACGCCGGGTGGCGAACCAGCGTTCGGTGATGGTCGCGGCCAACACCAACGCCATCGACCCGGTGCCGCCACCGATGAGCACGCCCCAGAAGACCAACAGCTGCCATGAGGCGGTCATGAACACGCTGCCGGCCGCCCCGAGCGCGACCAACAACAGCGCGATCGAGACCACCCGGCGCAACCCGAAGCGGTCCATCAGCGCTGCCGCGAACGGAGCGACCAGCCCGTACAGGACCAGGTTCAGGCTGACCGCGGCCGACATCACGCTCATTGACCAGCCGAACTCGGTGTGCAGGGGCACCATCAACGCGCCCGGCGCGCCCCGGAACCCAGCCGCGCCGAACAGGGCGAGGAACGCCACCGCCGCAACCCACCAGGCCGGATGCACACGGCGTCGATGAGTCGGGGACGGTGGTGCGGCAACAGGAGACGTCAACATCGGCGCTGGCTTTCTTAAGAGAAGTCATGAGACGATGCAGACATTACCCGACCTACGAGGAGACTGGTCAAGCGATGGCCCTGCGGTCCGACTGGTCCGACGATGCCTGCCCGATCCGGCGCGCCCTGGACGTGGTCGGGGACCCGTGGGTGCTGGTGATCATCCGCGACATCCTCCACGGGCGAGGCCGCTTCGATGACCTGCACCAGAACCTGGGCATCTCCGAGGCCGTGCTCAGCCGGCGGCTGCACGGCATGGTCGACGCCGGGCTCCTGCAGCGGGTGGACTACCGGGACGGTGGCCGCATACGGCAGGGCTACGCCGCGACCGAGGCCGCCGCCGAGCTCCTGCCGGTGTTGCAGCAGCTGGCCCTGTGGGGCGAGAAGCACACGGCCATGCCCACCCATACCGGGCACATGCCCATGGTGCACCGGGCCTGCGGGAACGAGACGCACCAGGCCGAGGTGTGCAGCGCCTGCGGCCAACCGCTCGTGGCCGAGCAGATGACCTGGGTCAAGCCCTGGAAGGGCGCCAGTGACGACCTCGTGGGCCCCGGCGTCCTCGAAGCCCCGGCCACCCCTTAAGAACCGGCGCTGTCATTTGCAGAAGCCGCCGACACTGATTTCATACGTGGCCTACACGAACCCTCAGGAGTGACCCGAACACTGCCCGCAAGAGGATCCCTGAACGGTCGGCGCCCTATCCCGCGCTAAGCCGCTTTGCCCAGCTGTAGTCCCCGGTTACTCCTCTTGATGCCCCACGTCAGCGCGGTACCGTGGCCGTATCGAACGATCCCTGGGGAAGGGCCGTGGTCGGAGCATGAAACGTCTGTATGAGAAGAACGAGATTCGCCACTTCCTGGTGTGGCTGGCCATCTACCTGGGCCTGAGCATCGTGGTCATCAACCTCGGCAGTGCGCTCGGGGTGGGCGAGCACGAGATCGTCGCCCTGCCCCTGGCGGTGCTAGCCGTCGTCATGCTGGTGTACTTCCGGCGCACCAGCATCGGCCCGGAGATCGGCCTCGGCGCCCGGGCCGCCGTGTCAGCGCCCCGGATGTGGTTCTATGTCCCGCTGCTGGTGCTGGTCTGCTACCCCCTGGTCACCGGGGTGCGCAATGACCTCACCACCATGGCCGTGGCGGCCCTTGTGCTCCACTACGCCGCCTCGGGATTCCTCGAGGAGGTGCTGTTCCGGGGCCTGTTGCTACGGGCCCTGCTCAAGGAGGGCCGGCCCATCTGGGCGGTCGCCATCAGCTCCCTAACGTTCGGTATCGGTCATATCATCAGTGTGCTCATTGGCCAGTCCGGCCAGGACACGGTGTTCCAGATCATCAACGCCACTATCGTGGGCCTGCTCTTCACGCTCGTGGTGATCGCCACGCAGAACCTCACGGCCGTCATCGTCGCGCACGTCCTCTATAACATCATCGCCACGCTCAGCCGCACCGGCCAGGACGCCGCCCTGATCCTGCCCGGATTCGTGATTCTCCTCGTCTATGGGACGTGGCTACTGTTCGGGGTAGGCGTCCTGGACCGGCTCCGATCGCCAGGGGTCAAAGCGCAACCGACGCTGCGCTGACCCGGTGACCATCCCTTTAGGGGAGGTTGCCAACGAGTTCCCGTTTCATTTCCAGGCTGGTCCAGATTTGCTGTCCAACCTGGATGGGTACGCGACCACCGGTGTCGGCAAAACCGAGGGATTCGTAGAGGACACGGGCTGGGCGGTTGCCCTCGAAGACACCGAGGGTAAGGCGCCTGACCCCGGGGCGAGCTGCGGCGCGCTTGATCAGCAGTTGCATCATCGCGCGACCCAGCCCTTGGCCTCGTTGGCCGGGGTCTACCAGCACCCGCCCGATACGCACCTCACCGGGTCGCCTGTCCTCGAGGGCACCCGTAGCCACCGCAGCAGAGCCTGCCCGCAGCACAAAGCTCTCCCGCCGACCGGCCGTAGATTCGAAGAACTCCGCGGCAGTGAACGGATACGTCAGAGAAGGGCCAGCGAACGTGAGTACGTCAGCTTCGCTGGTGACCCACGATGCGATCCTATGGACGTCGGCTTGATCCGCCGTCTCCAGGCGAAGGCCACGCGTGATCTCCATGGGTTTATTGTCGCGCAGCACCTATGACCTTCAGCGCCAAGCGTCGTCTGCATCATGCGACTCCCTCAGGAACCGTGCCCGCTTGGGGATCCGCTTACGGGCGCGAATCATCCCACCCGTAGGTCTTCGGCGGGCTGAGCGATCAGGTGCCGTAGGCGGTTCGGCTTGCGGGACGATTGTTAGGCGGTCAGTGCGCAATCCGAGATGGCGCCGAAATGCGTATGCATCAACGGGGCATGCGGTGCCCCGTTGTCGATGAGCCCGACGGGGACGGTGACGTTGGTGCATACGCCAACGGCTTAATCGGTGAGGGCCGGAAGGGCCGCTGCTCGATCTTGGTGGCCGTGTTGAGACGGTTGCCCATTCTTGCTGGCACTCCGTACGGGGACCTCGTCCGGTTCGCTGATACCGGCCTGCGAGGGCCTCGTCGTCTACCTTGAGTCCGCAGGCAGGGCCACGGCTTGGGCCCGCGCGAGGACCTGCGAACCCGAGCCGTGCTGTGCTGCGTCAGAGCTGAGCGCCGGAGTCCTGTCGTCCCTGCTGGGCCGAGGCGACGAGGTTGCTCGCGTTCAGTGCGCGGCCGCTGTTGGTGGCGTCGATCCAGTCGGCGGTGGTGGCGACGGCTGCCCAGTTCGAGTGCAGCAGCGCCATGATCGTCTCGTGGACCTGCTGCGCGGAGGCGGTGCCGGCCTCGTTGGCGAGGTCGATGGCGCCGGTGGCGTCGGCGAGCACCTCGATGGAGAAGCCCAGGGGCTCGGCCCCGACGGCGGAGGCGATGATGCAGTTGTTGGTCATGTACCCGGTGAGGGTGATGGTGTCGATCTCGTTCTCGTGCAGCCAGTCTTCGAGGCCGGTGCCGGCGAAGACGCTGGCGAAGGATTTGGTGCCTCGGTGGGCGGCGTTCTCGGCGCGCTGGTCGATCTCGGGGTGGAGGGCGAAGGTGGCCGACTCGGGCGCGAACACGGCAGAGCCGGCGGGGGCCCGGTGCTGGACGAGGGCCACGGGGATGTCCGCCTGCTTGGCGGCGTCCATCGCCTCGGCGATGCGGGCGATCGATTCCTCGCGGGTGGGGTAATGGATCGGCAGCAGGCCTGCGAAGTATTCCTGCTGGGCGTCGATGACGATGAGGGCGCGGCGTGGTGCGGACATGATGGTTCTCCTGGATGGGGGGTGATGGATGGATGGTGCCGAGGGGTTCAGGTGGTCGGCGTGCCGTAGTGGTCGGCGAGGAGTCCGACGGTGCCGGTCGCGGCGGAGAGGTCGTGGGCGCCGACCACGGCCATGACCTCGTCGACGTTCGTCTGTTCGTGCAGCTGCTCGAGGCGGGCGGCGACCGTGGCGGCGGTGCCGGCGAAGGTGCGGTTCGTGTACAGGTCGAGGATGGCCCGCTCGTTGGCGGTCGCCGGGTAGGCGGTGACCTCCTCGGGGGGGAGCAGCGCGTACGGTTCGCGCTTGAACATGCGCAGCATCGCCATCGCCGTCGTCGACGCCTGTCGCTTGGCCTGATCGGCGTCCTCGGCAACGATCGTGCTGACGCTGACCAGCGTGTGCGGGCGCTCGAGGACCTTCGAGGGGGTGAAGTTCTCCCGGTAGATGAGCAGGGCCGTGTCGATGTCGGCTTCGCCGAACTGCAGCGCGAACGCGTACGGACGCCCCAGCCGCGCTGCCAGCTGCGCCGAGTACGGCGAGGACCCCAGGACCCAGACTTCCGGGGTCGTCGCCGGGGCGGGGACCCGGTTCTGCTCGGCCTGCCACGGGCCCGGTACCGCGTGCACCGCCTGGTAGGGGTGGCCCGCCGGGAAGTCATCGGCCAGAAAGCCCAGCAGCTCGGCCACCTGCTGCGGGAACGCGTCGTTCGCTTCGGCCCCGCGGCGCAGCGCGGCCGCGGTTGCCCCGTCGGTGCCCGGCGCGCGCCCCAGGCCCAGATCGATGCGCCCGGGGGCGAGGGCCTCGAGCATCCCGAACTGCTCGGCGATCACCAGTGGGGCGTGGTTGGGCAGCATCACCCCGCCCGCTCCGAGGCGGATCCGTTCGGTGGCGGCGATCAGGCGGGCGATCATAAGCGGCGGCGAGGCCACCGACAGCGCCGGCATCGCGTGGTGCTCGGACATCCAGAACCGGTGGTAGCCGCGCCGATCCGCCGCCCGGGCCGTGGCGATCGTGGCCTGCAGGCCTTCGGCGGCACTCTGCCCGATACCCGGGCCCCCGCCGGTGTGGACGGACAGCGCGAACGGGGCAATGCCGAAGGGCGGAGCCTGGAGCATGCACACCTCTCTTCTCATGGATAGTCGGATGTTTTGACGTGATTGACCCTACCAGATGTATCACGGGAAAATGTGTGGGATACCATGAGGTCATGGCCGAGACATCACTCCCGCTCGTTCCGGGCGCCCAGGAACACCCCGCCCTCGCCCTCGTCAACAGCGCCGCCGGCCCTCTCGGCGGCAGGGATTGCGATGAGCTGTCCACGCCGGAGGCCGCGACCGCGTGGCTCATCGCCCGCGACCTCATGGCGCCCGAGGCTGGGCTGCAGGAGCACTGCCAGGGCAGGCTCGTGGGCCTGCGGGACGATCTGCGCGACCTCTTCACCGCGCACGCCACCGGGGACGTCCCCACCTCCGCGGCCGTCGATGCCCTCAACCGCGCACTGACCAGCGCCCCAGGGGCTCTGCTGCTGCGCTTTGACCCTGCGACCGGGTTTACCCGCAGTCCCGAGCACCCGATGACCCAGGTCGTCGAGCACGCCATGGCCGCCATCGCCGAGGACGCCGCCACGCTGCTCACCGGTGACGAGGCGCCCCTGCTGGCAGCCTGCGAGGCGGACTCCTGCCCGCGGTTCTTCCTGCGTACGCACGCCCGCCGGCAGTGGTGCTCCACTCGGTGCGGCGACCGAGTGCGCGCGGCCCGTGCCTACGCCCGAAAGCGCGCCACGAAGACCGCGTAGATCTTCATCGCCTCCGATGCCGGAGCTCGACCGGCTGGCGCACTGCTGCACGAGGCGCACCCCATGGCCGCACTGACTGCGTCTCATATGGGGATCCCCGAACGGGACGTCGACCGCCCCCCTTAGAGGAAGGCGCAGTGTCGCGTCGAAATTAGTAACGAAGGAGCCCCGACTTCTGAAACTGCCAGCTGGGAGAGACATCTGTATCGAAACGCTCCTCCGCCACAATCTTTGGGCGTTCTTGCGCCTTTGGGCTGGCTAGTATGTCCGTCTGACATGGCATGCTCCTTGCAGGAGAAGGTCTCCTGACAAGAGAGAAGGGAGGTGTCCGTATGGCCAAGCCTGAGGACAAGCCGAACAAGCCAGACCATCCGGTACATCCGACACACCCTGGCCGCCCTGACAAGCCGGGAAAGCCCGACGTCCCGCCGGGGCCACCCAACCCGCCGAACCCGCCCGGCAACAGGCCGGTGGGCTAGACGGTATGTAGTGACCGCTCCGGCGTGGAGGGGTTGCGGGCCGGGGCCTCGCTCACAGAGATTCGTGGGTTACCGGACACGAAGCCCCGTGCCCGGCCTTGCCGACAGTTGTGGGAGGCCCCGGTGTTTACCGAGCGTACGAGTGTCGGGCTCGATGTGCACGCACGATCCGTCGCGGCAGCGGCGATCGACGGCGTCACGGGAGAGCTCTTCCAGACGAGACTGACTCCGTCTCATGAGCACATCCTCTCCTGGGTCCGGGATCTGCCCGGTCCGGTGGCGGTGGCCTACGAGGCCGGCCCGACCGGCTTCGGCCTTTACCGTGCGCTGGTGGGGGCCGGGATCCGGTGCGAGGTCGTCGCCCCGTCCAAGCTGCAACGCCCGGCCGGGGACCGGGTCAAGACCGATGCCAAGGACGCGGTGCACCTGGCTCGGCTGCTGCGCCTGGATGAGGTCGTCTCCGTCTCGGTGCCCTCCGTGGACCAGGAAGCGGCCCGGGATCTGGTCCGGGCCCGGGAGGACTGCCGGGGGGATCTGATGCGCGCCCGGCACCGGCTGTCCAAGCTGCTGCTGCGCCAGGGCATCGTCTTTTCCGGCGGGCAGGCATGGACCGGTGCCCACCACACCTGGCTGGTCCACGAGGCCCAGCCACAACTGCTCCACCGGCCGACACGGCTGGCCTTCGATGCTGACCACGAGGCCGTGCTGGCCACTCTGGCCCGCCGAGACCGGCTCGATAGGTCTATCGAAGCCATGGCCGCCGACTCGGAGTTCACCGCGGTGGTGCACCGGCTGGGGTGCCTGCGCGGGGTCT
>JASBVO010000024.1 GCA_029961105.1 Micrococcus sp.
GAGGGGGTCAAATTTCAACCGTCGCTAAGGGGTCAGATTTCGACCGTCGTTGACAGGGCCGAGTCCGAGGGGCAGTGAAGACCGGCCCGGGTGCCGCTACAGTCCCGTCTGGCTCACTCCATACTGGGCCTGCTTCAGGGTGAATCCTTCGAAGACCAACTGGTCGATGAGGCCCTGCCGGGAGAAGGACGTGAACTCCAGGTAGTTGGCCGCGGATTTGGCGGCCTGCTCGTTCCAGTCGACCGTTACCCGGTCCACGGCCCACGTGGCGTCCGCGGTCGAGTACTCCTCGAACTCCAGCTGGTTGATCAGACCCGTGCGGGAGAAGGCGGTGAAGTCGAGGTAATTCTCGGCGGCCCGCAGGGCATTCTGCTGGCTCACGGTCCCCGCCTCCGCTGCCACCTTCGCCTCTTCGGCGACCCGGGCCTCTTCCGATGCCTTGGCCTCTGCTTCATCCTTCTCGGATGCCTCCGCCTTGGCCGCTGCTTCGGCCTCCTGTGACGCCTTGGCCTCTGCTTCGGCCTTCGCCGAGGCCTCAGCCTCCTTCGAGGCTCCCGCCTCGGCCTCCGCCTGAGCGGACTCCTCCGCGTCCTGCGCGGCCTGGGCGCTGGCATCGGCGCCGGCGTCCGCCGTGGACCGGGCTGCCGAGGGGCTGGCTGCAGACGTGCTCTGCGGCGTGGCCTCCGTCTCCGGAGCGGCCCCGCCGCCGGCAATCCCTGCGGCGACGAACAGCGCCAGCAGGCCGGCGGGGAGGATGAAGCGTTTCTTCCGGTACCACGGCCGGACGGTCCGTGCTGCGGACGTGTCCGTGAACGGGGCTCCGTCGGGCGACGGGCCGTACGGGGGGTGCGGATGTGATGACGGGTTCTTGGTCATGGGGGTGCCCTTCATGAGGATCGCGGGGGGAAGCGATAGACGGTGTCACACGGCAGTGCGGTGATGGCTGCAATGCCGCTTCTCCGGGGTGCTGCCGGAGCAGAGATCGAGGGGGATGTCCCGCCGTGGGCGAGTTCGATCATGGTCCGGACCCTACGCATGACGACGGACGCGATAAGGGCAGAGGCATCCCAGGTCAGGCCGAGAAGGCATCCGGACAGCGGGAGAGGGCTCTCGGCTACGGTCCTGCGCGCCGGCCAGTACTCGTGGCCGTGCCAGAAGAATGCTGCATCCCGTGCATCCGGACCAGCCCGGTCGCCCCGTCGATGGTCACCACCTGCCCCTCGGTCAGCCGGGTGGTGGCGTCGGGCACGCAGATGACCGCGGGGATGCCGTACTCGCGCGCCACGGTCGGGCCGTGGGCAATCGGGGAGCCGGTCTCGGTGATGAGTCCGCCCAGGGTGAGGAACAGCGGCGTCCAGCCCGGGTCGGTGGTCGGGGCCACGAGGATGTCACCGGGCCGCAACCGGGCCTCGGAGGGATGGTGGACGATCCGCACCGGCCCGGTCGCCACGCCCGTGGCGGCCGGCTGGCCGACCAGCACGTCGGGGCCGTACTCGGCCGCCGCGTCGTCGGGCAGGGCCTGGGGGTTGGTGCCGTCGGACAGCAGCAGGCCGGGCACCTGCCGCCGTCGGGCCTCGCGGTCGTGCTCCCGACGCCGGCCGGTCACCACCGCGCGCAGGTCCGTGCCGCCGGCGGCCTGCAGGGCCTCGTCCAGGGTGAGGAACATGATGTCGTCGGGCTGCTCCAGCAGGCCCCGCTCGTGGAGCTCGGCCCCGGCGGTGAGCAGTTGCCGGCGCACCTCGGCCAGCGGGGTGAGCCAGAGGAACTTGGGCAGTTCCCGCAGCCCGGCGAGCTCCCGGCTACGGCGCAGCAGCGAGCCCGCGAGCCGGCCCCGCACCGGCCGGATCCGCCTCGCCCGGCCGACGAGGCCCGCCAGGGCCGCCTCGGCCTCCACGGTGGCGCGGGCGAACCGGGCGGGCGGGGCCTGTTCCGGGTCGCTCACCTGCAGGTAGCCGGCCAGGGCGGCGAACACGGGCGTGGGGTCGTCCGCCCACCGCGGGGAGCCGACGTCGATCTCGGCGCTGCCGCGGATCCCGTACTCCTCCAGGAAGTCCCTCAGGCCGAACTCCGGCAGCTCACCGCGCAGGAACCGCGCGGCGAGCTCGTCCGGTTCCGTGCCGAGCAGCAGCTCCCGGTGGGGCCGGGCCGAATCCGCCACGGACCAGAGCCTGAGGTCCATCTGCGTGGTGACGTTGTAGGGCATGCCGCGCAGGGTCGCGTTCAGTTCACCCGGCTGCAGGATGCCACGCAGCAGCCAGCCGGCCACCCCCTGCGCGATGAGCGCGGCCCACAGCGGTGGCAGGGAGCGCATCATCGGCCCGGTCATCGTGGAGTCCTGCAGCCCGGCGGCGGAGCGGATGCGGTCGACCGTGTCCGTTGGCTCGGTCCGGGTCTGCCGGCGGACCTGTTCGAGCTCGTGGAACGCGCGGTCGCGGGCGGCGGCCGGCCGGGCCAGGGCCCACAGCGCGCCGAGCACCGACGCGGGGACGACGGCCAACAACAGCCGCGCCGTCGCGCGCCGGGAGAACGCCCGCCGGCCCGGGGCAGGGGGACGGGGCGCGTAGCGGGGGTCGTCCAGGACGCGCCGCACACCCCGCGCCACGGCGGGGCCGTAGACCCGCACCATGTCCGGGACGCGGGAGTGGAACCGCGGGCTGCGGACGAAGCCGGTGAGGTCCATGAACAGCCGGCCGCCGATGTCGACGAGGAACGGGTCGATCGCCGCGTCGTCGACTCCGATGATCTGGAACCAGCGCCGGGTCGTCTCCCGCAGCACGGACACGCCCATCGGGGTGACCGGGCGGCGCAGGCCCTGCATGTGGCCGACCTCCATGTAGATGCGGGCGTCGTCCTGCCCGGCGCCGGACCCCGCCGGCAGCGGGAAGAGGGTGGTGATGGGCCGGGACTGCAGCAGCCAGAGCGTGCCGTGCGCGTCGTAGGCGAACTCGATGTCCTGCGGGCTGCCCAGGGCACGCTGCACCCGCTGCCCGGCCAGCCGCAGCTCGCGCAGCCGCGCGGGGGAGAGACACCCGTGGTGCTGGTCCAGGGGGATGGGACCGGCCTCGGGCAGGACGTAGTGGTCGGTGTCCATGGTGCCGTCCACCACCCCGGTGCCCAGCCCCGGCACCGCGTCGATGACCGTCTCGGTGCGGGTGCCGGTCAGCGGGTTCGCCGTGAACATCACCCCGGCGGCGCTCGGGGCGATCATCCTCTGCACGACGACGGCCATCGCCAGGTCCGCCTCGTCCAGTCCCTGCGCGGCCCGGTAGGCGACGGCGCGCTCGCCGCCCAGGGAGTCCCAGCACTGCCGGACCGCCGCGATCAGCGCGTCGGCGCCGTCCACATTGAGGACGGTGTCCTGCTGGCCGGCGAAGGACGCCCCCGGCAGGTCCTCGGCCGTGGCGCTGGACCGGACGGCCACGGTCCCACCGCCGAGATCGCGATAGGCCGTCAGCACCGCTTCCTCGGGGATCCTGCCCGCGCGGTAGGCCTGGGTGGTGAGGCAGAACCCGGGAGGCACGAGCTCGCCCGCGGCGATCAGGGCCCCGAGGCCGGCCGCCTTGCCGCCGACGAGCGGGGCCGTCTCCGCGGTGATGTGGCCGAGGTCGATGACCTCCATGGACGCCTCCCTGCTCTGCGGTGCCGGCTCGGCCGGCATCAGTCCGGCCGACTGGGAGCGATTATCCACAGCGGCCGAGGGCGCGGTCCATGGCCGGGCCGCTAGACGGGCGTGTTGGGGGCCTGGTCCGGGTCGCCGAACCGGCGTGCCGCCTCGCGCCGGCGGAGGCTGTCCAGCGTGTTCATGACCGGCGCGGTGGTGACCCCGTGCAGCACGATAGAGCCCGTGACCACCAGGCCCACGATCGCCCACAGCTCGTCGGTCTGGTCGCCGAAGTCACCCTCGCCCAGGGCGTAGGCGAGGTAGTAGAGGGAGCCGATGCCCCGGACGCCGAAGAAGGCGATGGCGACGCGGTCCCGCGGGCCGGCCCTGCCGCCCGCGAGAGCCGCCCACCCCGCCAGCGGGCGGACCACCACGAGGAAGGCCACCGCGACGAGCACCTCGGCCCAGCCGAGCCCGGAGAGCAGGCCGCGGGCGATCGCGCCCCCGAGCAGCACCAGGATGATCACGGTCATCAGGCGTTCGAGTTGCTCGACGTAGCTGTGCAGGACCCGGTGATAGCCATGGGTGCGTTCGGCCGCGCGGATGGTCACGGCGCAGACGAAGACGGCGACGAAGCCGTAGCCCTCCACCATCTCGGTGGCCCCGTAGGCGAGGAACGTGGCGGCCAGGGCCACGAAGCCCTCGGAGTGCTCGGCCAGGCGGATCCGCCGCAGCTTCGAGGAGAAGAACACGACCGCCAGCAGCCGTCCGGTGCCCCAGCCCATCAGCACGCCGGCGCCGATCCGCCACAGGACGTCGATGGCGAACCAGGACGGGAACCACGCCGCAGGGGAGGTGCCGACCACGCTCATGGCGATGGCCAGGTAGACGAAGGGGAAGGCCAGCCCGTCGTTGAGCCCGGCCTCGGAGGTGAGCCCGAAGCGCACCTCGTCCTCCCGTCCGGCCTCTTCCTCGGAGTCGGCGGGTTCGCCGACCCGCACCTCGGAGGCCAGCACGGGGTCCGTGGGGGCCAGGGCTGCGCCGACCAGCAGGGCCGCGGCCAGCCCGAGCCCGAGCACCCACAGCCCGAGCACGGTCAGGCCGAGGATGGACAGCGGCATTACGATGCCGAGCATCCGCCACGTCGTGGCCCATCGGCGCCAGCCCAGGGGACGGTCCAGCGCCAGCCCGGCACCCATCAGGGAGATGATCACGCAGACCTCGGTCAGGTGGGTCGTGAACTCCCGGTGGGCGATCGGGTCGGGGTCCGGCAGGGAGCCCAGCAGGGCGAAGGTGACGGCCCCTGCCGCCAGGAACACCATCGGCATCGACACCGGCGCCCGGCTGAGCAGGCGCGGCAGGACCGCGGCCGCGAAGACGGCCACTCCGGCCGCCACGAACACGAGGCTGGGAGGTTCGAACATGGCCGTCCCCTTCCACGGGGTACGAGGTGGTCCTCACGCGGACCGCTGCGCTGAACAGTGCACCAGTCCGCGGTGTTTGGCAATGCCCGGCCATGCGCGTCGTGGAGGTGGGCCGGAGGGCTTCCGCCGGCCCCTGCCGGCCTGGCGGGACGGGCGCCCCGGAGGAGGAGTTCCGGATCCTGTGGGACCACCCCTGTGTAGCTTGTGTGCGCCGCAACGAGCATGCATCGGTGCGGACACGCGCGGTGGAGCACGTCGAGGCTGGGCGGTCGGGTACGGACCACGCGGGACGGCCGCCGAGCGGCTGCATACTATGAGGCGCGTCACTCGTTCCCACGTGAGGAGCCACATGGTCCCGCAGGCATCTCCCTCTCGCCGAGCCGCCGCCCTCCTCGGCATCGCCGGCCTCGCCCTGCTCACCGGTTGTGCCAGCCAGTTGCGGGCCTCGCCGCCGGAGGCCGGGACGCCGTCGGGGGCGATCGCTCCTTCCGAGGGCGTGGCCGGCACCGGCGCCGCTGACTCCCGGTTGACCGCCATCCGGGACGCCGGCCGCCTCACGGTCTGTACCACAGCCGACTTCCCTCCCTTCACCGTCGAGGACGAGTCCGGGGAGCTCGCCGGGATCGATGTGGAGATGGCCCGCCATCTGGCCCTCACCCTGGACGTGGAGGTCGAGTGGGTGAAGACCAGCTGGCGAGGGCTGGTGGATGACTTCCTGACGAAGTGCGACATCGCGGTCGGCGGGATCGACAGGACTCCGGAACTCGCGGAGAAGGCCTTCTTCACCACGCACACCATGGTGGACGGCAAGACCCCGCTGGTCCGGTGCGAGGACGCAGAGAAGTACCAGACCGTGGAGGACATCAACCAGCCGGAGGTCACCTCGATCTTTCCCGAGGGAGGCGCCATCGCGGCGTACACCCGGGAGCAGTTCCCGGAGGGTGACCTGAAGGCCCATGACAAGCCGGGGAGGATCTTCGAGGAGATCGTCGACGGCCGCGCCGACGTGATCACCATGGACCGCTCGGAGGTGCTCTTTGTCGATCGGGAGTACGAGGAACTCTGCGCGGCCAACCCGGACGATCCGTTCACCTACACGCAGAAGGGCTACATGCTTCCCCGGGGTGACGTGGTCCTCAAGTACTACATGGACCAGTGGCTGTCCATCGCGCGCAATGATGGAACGTACGAGAGAATCGCCGAGTCGTGGTTTGGTAACGCCGACCTGGTGTCAGAGCGGTGACGTGGTCCTAGGGCGCTGAGGCGGCTCCGGCGGCCTTGCGGCGGCGGGGACGCCCTCCGCCGGCCTATCGCTGCGCCGCGTCCTGGAACATCGCCAGCCGCAGCGTCCGGGCCGTGGTCATGTGCGCGCGCATGGCCTCGCGTGCAGCCTCCCCGTCGCGCTCCCGCACGCAGTCCACGATGCGCGCGTGCTCGTCCAGGGCCTGTTCCCAGCGGCCGGGCCGGGTGAGCGTGGAGACGGGGGCGTGGATCTGGTGGGTGGCCAGCCGGTCCAGCAGGTCCTTCAGGACAGGGTTCCGGGTTGCCGACCACAGGGTCTCGTGGAACTCGACGTTGGTGTTGAGCCGGGTCGAGTTGTCCGGATCCTGCAGTCCGCGGTCCCGCGTCACGAGCGAGTCCAGGAGCACCAGGTCCATCTCCGTGCGCGCGCTCGCGGCCTCGAAGGCGGCCTGCCCCTCCAGCAGGATGCGCAGGTCGTACACCTGCATCAGCTCCTGGGGGTCGAGCCGCCGCACGTGCAGGCCGCGGCCGCTGCGCTCGAGCAGGCCCTCCTGCTGCAGCCGTCCCAGCGCCTCGCGCACCGGGGTGCGGGAGACCCCGAACCGTTCGGCCAGGCCGACCTCGCGGAACGGGGTGCCGGGCTCATGCGCGCCGTGCAGGATCTCCGCCTTCAGCGCGGCATGGATCGCGGCCGCGTCCACCTTCACTGCCATCGGCTGTCCTTCCTGCTGGCTGCGGTATCGATCGCGCACGAGCGCCGCCCCCGCCCGGTGGGGCGGGGGCGGGACTCGCGCTGGGTCTGCCGGGCCGCCGTCGGGCCCTAAAGGTACGACGGCGGCCCGGGACTCACGCTGTCAGGCCAGCGTACCGGCGCGGCGGCCGAAGACGACGCCGGCCGCCAGCCCCGAGCCGCCGGGGTAGTTGGCCGAGAACAACCCGCCGAGCATCTCCCCGCAGACGTACAGGCCGCCGATGGGCTCGCCGTCGGCGTCCAGCACGCGGCCGTGGGTGTCCGACTTCAGCCCGCCGAAGGTGAAGGTGATGCCGCAGGTGACGGCGTAGGCGTAGAACGGGCCCTCGGTCAGCGGGGTGGCCCAGTTGGACTTCACCGGGGTGGTGTCCGCCTTCCGGCCGTCCTTGATGGTCGGGTCCCACTTGACCGAGGTGTCGATGGAGGCGTTGTAGTCCGCGACCGTGGCGGCCAGGGCCTGCGGGTCCACGCCGATCTTCTCCGCCAGCTCCTCGAGGGTGTCGGCCTGCTCCACGGAGATGCCGGGCATGTCGTACTCCTCGGTGCGCAGCATTGACCGGAGGTTGGCGTCGAAGACCTGGTAGGCCACAGAGCCGGGCTGCTTGAGGATCTCCCGGCCGAACTTGGCGTAGGTGTAGTTGCGGAAGTCCTCGCCCTCGTCCACGAAGCGCTTCCCCTCGGTGTTGACGATGATGCCCAGGAAGTAGGACTGGCGGGTCAGGCGGTTGGTCAGCTCGCGGTTGGACTCGTTGTCCGGGTTGAAGGCGTCCCACTGGGTGGAGTGGCAGGTGGACCAGTCGCCGGCCTTCTGGGCACCGATCTTCAGTCCGGCGGCGATCATGTCCCCGTTGTTGAAGCGGGTGCCGCGGACCTTGGCGTTCTCCCAGCCCTCGCCGAGGTGCTCGCGGCGCCACTCGGCGCTGGACTCGAAGCCGCCGGCGCCCAGGATGACGGACTCGGCGCGCAACTGCTGCAGGGTGCCGTCCGGCTGGCGGACCTCCACGCCGCGCACCCGGCCGTCCTCCACGACCAGGCCGCAGACGTCCTGTCCGAAGCGGACCTCGGTGCCGAGCTTCTCGGCCACGGCGAGGTGGTCGTGCATCAGGCCCTCACCGCCGCCGACGTTGCCGACGTGCAGCCCGCCCCAGAACAGGTAGGAGCCGTCCTCGCGCTGGTAGGCCTGGCGCTCGTACATCAGCCGGTACTTCAGGCCCAGGGACTTCAGCCAGCGCAGGTTCGGGGCGGCCTCGTGCACCAGGGCCTCGGTGAGGTCCGGATCGTTGCGGCCCTCGGTGACGCGGGCCAGGTCCGCGGCGTAGTCCTCGGGGGAGTACGGCGGCACCGCGGTGGCCTCGTGGCGCTCGTCCGGCTCCACGAGGTCGGCCAGGTCCTCCAGCCCGCCGTGGGCGATCCGGGTGGCGCCGGCGGTGTAGTAGCTATTGCCACCGAACTCGTCCTTCGGGGCCTTCTCCAGCAGCAGGACCTTGCGACCGCGGACGGCCGCGGCGTGGGCGGCGGTGAAGGCGGCGTTGCCCCCGCCGACGACGATGACGTCGGCGTCCAGGGCGGGCTGGTCCTCGCGGGTGGTCTCGGGTGCGGAGGTGGTCATGGGGGTGCCTTCCGGTGGTGGCGTGAGGTGCCGTCGTCGATTGCTGTGCACGAATGTATACAACGGTGCACAAGCCCGTCAAGGGGTGGTCGGGCCGGGTGCGGTCACCTCGCGGTCAAGCCCCGGACACCGCGGGCACACCCTCCGGCAACCGTCACTCCCTAACGTCGGAACGCTCACACCGACACAGGAGGACATGATGACCAAGCACGAGACCAGCCCGCAGACCGGGGTGGCCCGACGTACCCTGCTGGCGGCCGGCGCCCTCAGCGCGGCGGCCGCCGGATGGGGTGCCGCGTCTGCGCCCAGCGCCCACGCGAGCCGAGGCCGTCAGGCCGGCGGCGGCCAGGGCGTCGGGCGGCAGGTGCTCTTCAGTGAGTCGTTCGACGAGGTCTTCCGGCCCACCGGGTTCACCCACGATGCCCCGAAGGGCTGGACCAACGAGGCCTCGGGCTTCCGCACCGGTGAGGGCCGCTGGTCCGGCTGGACGTTCACCGACGTCCGAGAGTGGACCTGGGCCGTCGGCACCGATGAGCGTCACTGGTTCACTGGCGGTTTCGGCACGTTTGCGGTCCTGGAGAGCGAGCATCACCGGCTCGATGAGGAGAGCGACGACGTCCTCAACGCGACCCTGACCACGCCGGCGATCCCCGTCCGCGGGCACCGGACGCTCGAGCTCGCCTTCGACTCGCACTACCGCCAGGGACGCAGCCAGCAGTCCGCTGCCGTCACGGTCTCCTTCGACGGCGGACGGTTCCGCGACCTGGTGGTGTACAGCGCGGACAAGTACACCAGCCACGAGCAGATCCCGGTCCAGGTGCCCGCGGGGGCCTCGTCCGTGCGCTTCGCCTGGGAGTACCGCAACGGGCACAATGACAAGTGGTGGGCCATCGACAACATCGAGGTCCGCGTCCCGCTGGGCGAACTGCCCGCCGACGCCGAGCCGCAGGTGACCATCGACGTCATCTCGGACCTCCACGTCTCGGACTCCGCAGGTTCCTCGGGCCCCTACGACCGTGCGGTGGACCAGCTCAACGCCCTGTCCCCGGCCGCAGGGGCGCTGGTGATCAACGGGGATGCCGTGGAGTACGGGCTGAAGGCCCACTATGACGGGCTGGCCGCGGCCCTGGCGGCACGCCCGCACGCCTCCGGCAACGTGCTCTACTCCGTGGGCAATCACGAGATGCTGGGCAAGGAGGGTTCCGACGTCTACCTGAATCGGTACCTGAAGGTGGCCGGGGAGGACCGGCCCTACTTCGAGCGCGTCGTGGACGGGCTTCCGCTGATCGTCACCGGCACCGAGTACTTCGGGGACACCGAACGCGAAGGCCGCGAGCCCTACAACAACTTCTCCGCGGCACAACTGCAGTGGCTGGACGGCCGCCTGGAGCACTGGCGCCGCAAGGGCCAGACCGTCCTGCTGTTCAACCACTTCGTTCTGCCCTACACGGTGTCCATGACGCACAGCTCCTGGGAGCAGAACAACTACGAGAACATCGACGACTTCAACGCCGTGGTCGGCAAGTACACGAACATCCTGATGCTCACCAGCCACACCCACGCCGACGTGAACCTGAACGACTGGTGGGGCACCTATCGCGTGGCCGACCCGAAGAACCCGGCCGGGTTCCCCGTGGTCAACACCGGCGCCCTGCTCAACGCGAGCGTGCCCAAGGGCGACCACGTCAGCACCCGCCTTCAGGGCGAGCACTCCACGGGTCTGCGGGTGCACCGTTACGAGGACCGGATCCGCGTGGTGGCCTACGACTTCGTGGCCGGCAAGGCGCTTAAGCACCAGGACTTCCCGCTCGGGGGAGCCCCCGGAGTGGACGGCCGCCGCGCCCGCGGCTGATCGGCTCGGCTGATCGGCCCGGCCGACCGGCCCCGTGTGACCCGCCCCGGCCGGATCATCGAATCCCGATGTGCCGGCCGGGGCACCAGTCCACGGCAGTACGGGTGCCTCAGCTGGCGGTCCAGAGTAGCGGTGCTCGGGGCGGCCGGGGCGCCTGACCGGGGCAGTGCGGGCGCGTCAGCCGCCGGTCCACAGGTAGCGGTGCTCGGGGCGGCCGGTGGCGCCGTAGCGAGGACGCAGCTCGGCCAGGCCGTGGCCGGTCAGCAGGTCCAGATAGCGCCGGGCGCTGACCCGGGAGATGCCGCAGGCCTCGGCCACCTCCCGTGCCGAACGGTCGACGCCGGCCCCGGCCTCCCGTAGCGCGTCGGCCACCAGGCGCAGGGTCGGGACGGAGAACCCCTTGGGCAACCGGGCGGGCAGGAGGCCGTCGGCGGGGGACGCGGCGCTGCTCGGCGCGCCGGCCGCGGCCCCAAGCGGAGCGGGGTCCGTGCGCGGCGGCAGTCCGGCGGCGCCCCGCACGAGGCGGTCGATCTCGGCCTGGTCCAACTCCTCGTCGAGCGCTTCGCGGTCCTGCGCTCCGGGGTCCGCGTACAGGGCGGCGAAGGCCTGCAGCCGCTCATTGAACTGCTCGCGGCTGAAGGGTTTGACCAGGTAGCCGTCCACGCCCTGTCCCACCGCGCGGCGCACGGTGTCCCGCTCGGAAGCGGCGGTCACCATGATCACCGCCACGTCGGACCCAGAAGAGCGCAGGTCCTCCAGCACCTGCACGCCGCTGCGGTCCGGCAGGTGCACGTCCAGCAGCACAAGATCCACCTCGTGCTCGGCGAGGAACCCCGCGACCGGCAGCCCGCGCTCCAGGACGCCGGACACCTCGAAGCCCTCGAGCGCCTCGACGAAGCGCCGGTGCATCCCGGCCACCGCGAAGTCGTCGTCCACGATCAGCGTCCTGATCACCCCGGTCTCCTCTCCTGGTCCGCTCGCGCCGCTGCACTGCCGGCGCTACTGCCCGCGGTACTGCCTGTGGTGTTGCCCGCGGTGCCACTGCTGCCATTCTCGCCCGGCCACGCGGCGTGGAAGCGGGCCCCGCCCAACGGGGAGGCGCCGACGTCGACCCGCCCGCGCCGGCGACGGACGATCCGGTCCACCAGGGCCAGGCCCACCCCGCGTCCGCCGACCGGGGGAGCGGTGGCGCCGCCGGTGACGGGCTCACCGGTACCGACACCCTGCTTCGTGCTCTCACCCCAGCGGAACAGCCGGTCCACGGCGGCCGGGTCCAGCCCCGGGCCGGAGTCGTCCACGGTGACCTCTACGCCGGACCGAACGGCACGCTGGGCGGCGCCCTGACCGGCACGCTGGTCACCACCCGCACCTGCCCGGACTTCGAGGAGGACGCGGCCGCCGTCGCCGGCCGCCTCGATCGCATTGGTGAGCAGGTTCCCCACCACGGTGAGCGTGTCGTCGTCGGCGTGCCAGTCCGAGGCCACCGCGCTGCCCTGGGTCACGGTGAGCTCCACGCCGGCCTCGCGCGCCACCGCGGCCTTCGCGCCCACCAGCGCGGTCAGCGAGGCGTCGCCCAGGTCCGGGGTCCCGGAACTGCCGAGTGGCCCCGTCAGGCTCCGGACGTACTCGCGGGCCTCCTCCGCCTCGCCCAGCGAGAGCAGACCGGAGATGACGTGCAGCCGGTTGGAGAACTCGTGGGTCTGGGAGCGCAGGGCCTCCGTCATGCTGCGCTGGCCCTCCAGCTCGCGGAAGGTGGACTCGAGCTCGGTGCGGTCCTGCAGGGTCAGCGTCCGCCCGATCCGCCGGCCGCCGGCCAGCACGGGCCGGGTCTTGGCCAGCAGGATGCGCTCGCCGGCCAGCACGAAACCGGTGGTCTCGGCGGCGGCGGGGGAGAGGAGCATGGCGGCGACGTCCTCGTCGAGCACCTCGACGGCGAGGCGGCCCTCGACGTCCGCGGAGACACCGAGTAGCCGGTGGGCCTCGTCGTTGGCAAGGGTGATGGTGCCGCGCTCGTCCACGCCCACCACGCCGTCGCCCACGCTGTGCAGCAGGGCCTGGCGGGACTGGTGCAGCCCGGCCATCTCCTCCGGCTCCGCGCCGTAGATCCGCCGGCGCACGTAGCGCGAGGCCCACGCGGCCACCGCGGTGCCCAGCGCCGCCGCGCCCAGGATCCAGGGCGCGAAGCCGAGCACCACCTCGAGCAGGTCCGCGCGGATGTCCGACTGCAGGATGCCCACGGACACGCTGCCCACCACGGTGTCCCCGTCCCAGATGGGCACCTTGGAGCGCAGCGTCACCCCCACCGGGCCCTCCTCGACCCCCCGGAAGCTCTCGCCGCTGAGGATGGGCCCGTGGTCCGAGGACACCGGCTTCCCGATCAGTTCCGGGTCCGGGTGCGCCACCCGCAGCCCCTCCCGGTTGACCACGACGACGAACGCCACCCCCGCGACCCGCTCGGCCAGGTGCGCGATCGGCTGGATGGTCTCGGCGGCGTCCGGGGCGTTGACCTCGGCGATGACCTCCGGGTGGGCGGCCATCGCGGTGGCCACGGTGTCCACCTCCTCGAAGGCCAGCTCCCGGGTGTACCGGTCCTGGACGAAGAGCACCACCGCGGCCACGGCCAGCACGGTCACCAGCACGATCGCCACCTGCAGCGCCAGCAGCCGGCGGCGGATGCGCCGGCCGGCCCGGGGCGTGGCGGGCGTGCTGGTCATGACTGCTCCTGTGCTTGGGCGGGTACTGATGGAGGGTACCGCTGCGGATGCTCGTGCGGGCGGTGGCGGATGTGGGCGGGACGTGGGGGAGGGGCGCGGTGGCGTGGACGGCGCGGGCGCTGCCCGCGGCCAGTGGGGCCAGCGCCGTGACCAGAACTTTCTTAACCACCTCTTATGACCACAACCGCTTTTGCCCTGTGCCGTGCGTCACGGCTCTGCCACCGTAGTGATCCGGCTCACAACAACGCGTGGACCGGATCACCACCTTCATTGAGAGTACGGAAGACAATGAGCACAAGGACAGTCAAGAGGACCATCCTCGGCGTGGCCGCGGCCGGCGTCGTCGGATTGGCCCTGGTGAACGCCGCCGCGGGCGGCGGCGAGGCCACCGCCCGCTCCAAGCTGGTGCTGATGGCCCCGGTCGCCCCCGGCGGTGGCTGGGACGGGTTCGCCCGCGAGTCCCAGCAGGCCATCAAGGCCGGCGGCATCTCCAACAACGTGCAGGTGGTCAACGTGCCCGGCGCCGGCGGGACCATCGGCCTGGGCCAGTTCGCCCAGATGGAGGGCCGCTCGGACATGCTGATGGTCACCGGCGGCGTGATGGTCGGCGCGGTGGAGCTGGCCGATGCCGGGGCCACCCTGGACGACGTCCAGCCCGTGGCCCGCCTGGCCGACGACTTCGCCGCCCTCGTGGTCCCGGCCGACTCCCCGTACCAGACCCTGGACGAGTTCATCGAGGCTTGGAAGCAGGACCCGGGCGGGACCTCCATCTCCGGCGGCTCCCTGGGCTCGATCGACCACCTGCTCACCGGGCTGGTGGCCGAGGAGGTCGGGATCGATCCGGCGACAACCAACTACATCGCCTACTCCGGGGGCGGGGAGGCCCTGACCTCCATGCTCTCCGGCACCACCGTGGCGGGGATGTCCGGCTACAACGAGGTGGCCGACCAGATCGACGCCGGCATGCTGCGGGCCCTGGCGATCTCCTCCGAGGAGCGGCTGCCCGGGGTGGACGTGCCGACCTTCAAGGAGCAGGGCGTGAACGCCGTCATGGCGAACTGGCGCGGACTGGCCGCGGCCCCCGGCGTGGAGGGCGAGCAGCTGCAGGAGCTGCAGGAGATCGTGGCCGAGTACCGGCAGACCGAGCAGTGGCAGGACGCGCTTCAACGCAACTCCTGGACGGACAGCTACATGGTGGGCGAGGAGTTCGATTCCTTCCTCGACGAGGAGATCGCCCGCACCGAAGACATCGTGGAAGGACTCGGACTGTGAGCATCAAGACCAAGCCCTCGTCCCTGTCGGACGAGACATACGCCCCGCGCCAGCCGCGCGGCACCGCGGTACCCGCGGAAGGCGCGGTGCCCATGGAAGGCGCGGCGCCGGCGTCGGGAAAGAACCCTGGCACGACGGCGGCGCGCTCCTCCGGTGCCCGGCCGTCCCGGTCCTTCTGGTCCGGGCGCAGCGAGCTGATCATGCCGGTGCTGGTAGCCGCGCTGGCCATCTGGCTGGCCTACGAGACGGCGACGATGACGGTGCTGGGCACCTCGGTGCCGGGCCCGCAGTTCTTCCCCACGATCGTGTGCGTGCTGCTCTTCGGCGTGGCGATCCTGCACGCCGTGCAGGTCCTGCGCACCCCGCGGCTGCCCGATCCCACGGACGACGCGGAGAACGCAGACTTCTCCTCCGACCTGCTGGGTGACCTGGCCCACGCCTCGGAGCGGGGACGCCAGCGGATCGCCGGGCAGAACCCGGACGCGAAGCTGCCGACGGACTGGAAGACCTACACGGACTGGAAGACCGTCGGGCTCGTGGTCGGCGGCATCGCCCTGTTCATCCTGGTGCTGCCGGTGCTGGGTTGGGTGTTCTCGGCCGCCGGGCTGTTCTGGATCGTCTGCAAGGCCCTGGGCAGCCAGCGCCCCGGGTTTGACGTGGTGGTCTCCCTGGTGTTCTCCGCCGTCATCCAGCTGGCCTTCAACGCCGGCCTGGGACTGAATTTGCCCTCCGGCTTCCTGGAAGGACTGCTCTGACATGGAACAGCTGACTCTGCTCTTCGAGGGGTTCGGCGCCGCGCTGACCCCGATGAACCTGCTCTGGGTGTTCATCGGCGCCATCCTGGGCACCGCCGTGGGCGTGCTGCCCGGACTGGGCTCGGCCATGGCGGTGGCGCTGCTGCTGCCGATCACCTTCACCCTGGACCCCACCGCCGCGTTCATCATGTTCGCCGGGGTCTACTTCGGCGGCCTGTTCGGTGACTCCACCGCGGGCATCCTGCTGAACACCCCGGGCAACTCCTCGGCGATCGCTTCCACCTTCGAGGGCCACCGGATGGCCAAGGACGGCCGAGCCGCCAAGGCCCTGGCCACCGCCGCGGTGGGCGCCTTCGTCGGCGGGCTGATCGCCACCACGCTCGTGGTGTTCTTCGCCCCGACCCTGGTCAAGATGGCCACCGCCTTCGGCCCGGCGGAGTACTTCGCCCTGGCCGTGTTCGCCTTCCTGGCGATCTCCTCCGTGGTCTCCGAGTCCGTGGTCAAGGGCGTCGCCGCCCTGGGCATCGGCCTGGTGCTGGCCATGGTGGGCGTGGACGGGCCCTCCGGCACCGTGCGGTACACCCTGGGTCTGCCCCAGCTGTTCGACGGCATCTCGATCGTGGTCATCACCGTGGGCCTGCTGGCCCTGGGCGAGGTGCTGCACATCGCCGGCAGGATCCACCGGGACCCCAGCGCCACGAAGATCGAGCCCAACGGGCGGGCCCGCCTGGACCGCAAGGACTTCCGCCGGGCCCTGCCGGCCTGGCTGCGGGGCACCGCGTTCGGCGTGCCCTTCGGCATCATCCCCGCCGGCGGCTCTGAGGTTCCGACGTTCCTGGCCTACGGCACGGAGAAGAAGCTGGCGAAGCGCCGCGGGGATTCTGACTTCGGTTCTACTGGGTCCATCAAGGGGGTGGCCGCCCCGGAGGCCGCCGGCAACGCCACCGCCGGCACCGCGATGGGCGCGCTGCTGGCCCTGGGCCTGCCGACCTCGGCGACGGCGGCGATCATGCTGGCCGCGTTCCAGCAGTACGGCATGCAGCCCGGGCCGCTGCTCTTCGAGCGCAGCGGGGACCTGGTGTGGACCCTGCTGGCCTCGCTGTTCATCGGCCTGGTGGTGCTGGTGATCCTCAACATGCAGTTCGCGGTGCTGTGGGCCAAGATGCTCTACATCCCGCGGCACTACCTGTACGCCGGGATCACGGTGCTGTCCATGCTCGGGGTGTACGCGATCAGCTCGGCCACCCTGGACCTGTGGGTGGTGCTGGCCGTGGGCCTGCTCGGGTTCATCATGCGCCGCTACCAGTTCCCGCTGGCCCCGGTGCTGATCGCCGTGGTGCTGGGCCCGCTGGCCGAGACCGAGCTGCGCCGGGCGCTGACGGTGTCCGAGGGCGACCCGTCCATCCTGGTCTCCAGCCCGGTGACGGTGATCCTGTACTCGGTGCTGGTGCTGGCCCTGGCGGTGTCCGCTGTGCAGCATGTGCGGCACCGGAGGGAGAAGGCGGCGGGGATTGCCGGTGGTGAGGGTTCCGGTCCGCAGGGCGGTGACGGAGCCGGTCCCGACGCCGGCCCTGTCGCTCCGGTGGAGGGTGCGGTTTCCGAAGAACAAATGATCAGCCGGGTGTAGTCGGTTCGTTCTGCGAACAGCCGGGGTGGGCGCCATGAGCGTCCGCCCCGGCTGTTTGCTGTCATGAGTTCAGATCAGTTGAGTGTGTTTTCCACGTCCGTGAACTTGAGCACCGGTGTCATGGCAGCCCTGGCATCTGGACGCACCGGGGCGTACTCGGCCCGTGGGTCTGGGTTCAGCGAGAAGTCAGCCCAGTGCCTCCGTGAGGTTCCGATGAAGGAAGCCTCGCTGGCACCGGACAAGATCTCCGGGAAGTACTTCTTGGCGAGGTGCTTGCGGAGCGGAATGTCGCAGACGTACAGGAAGGTGCCAAGGATGCCCCGCGTCAGCAGCACGTTGTAGACGTTGATGACGTACTCGCGGATCTGCTCGTCGGTGTATTCGATCTTCAGCTTGGAGTTGTTCTCCTTCCCCTTCACGTCGAAGTACGAGTCGCGGTTGAAGACCACTTGACCGGTGGTCTCGTCATAGGACAGGTCCGGACCGATGATCACCCCGGCGTAGTTGAGGTCGTATCCCTGGATGGTGTGAATCGACCCCACCTCATAGCGTGAATTCGATGAACCGACCCAGTCGGTAACCGTGGAGTTCCACTGCAACTCCAGGTCGTCGATCGCGATGTCGGTCGCGGTCTTGTCCTTCTTGCTCTGCCACGGCCACGCGAAGCCTGCCAACAGGCGGGACAACCCATGGCGGTCGTCCAACCGGAGCAGTTCCTGCCGCATCTGGTGCAGGTTTGTGAACATCCGCAGGTCATAGTCTCCGATCTGCGGGGGCTGGGGCAGGCCGTCCGCTCTGGTCGCACGGAGTGCGGAGCCGAAGAATTCGACGTAGTCGTCGCCTGCGTTGACCCTGAGTTGGGACTGCAGGGTGAACAGCCGACCGCCCGAATCCGCGCTGGTGATGAGGGAGTCCACCGTCGCCTGAGGAAGGTCTGCGGGCCGGACCGTCTGCTGCGGGTCGATGATCAGTACCTGATGGCGGCTCTGGGCCGTGATCCAGTCCAGTTGGGTCTTGGAGACGTCATCGGCACCGAAGAGCTTCTCGGTGATCTCGCGGAACCTGGCGTTGTGCATGGCGGCCGACTGATTGGCGCGCTGGCTCAGCCGGTGGGCCTCATCGACGATCAGCACGTCGTAATTCCGGCCCTCGAGTCCCACGGCAAAGGGATCAACCACCTGGTTGGCGTTCAGCCCCGGAGTCTTCTTGAAGACGTTCTTGATGGACTTCCGCAGGGACTGCTGCGGGACGACCAACCCCAATCTCAATCCCTGCAACCGGTCTCTGTTCTCCCTGGTAAACAGGTCGCTGAAGGGACGGCCGTCCTGGATAAGATCCTCCAATTCAGCGTCGGACTGGGTGGCGAGGTCCGCGAGCAGCTTCATCAGCACCACCGCCAGGACGGTCTTCCCGGTGCCAGGCCCGCCCGTGACCACCATCGGAGGGTCGGACGGCCGGTCTTCCTCATCTGCACCGATGTCGGCCAAGATGGCTTCGGCCATCTGGCGAACAGACTCGTCCTGTTCTGGGGAGAGTTCTTTGAACGGTGAGAGCTTGTAGAGGTCCTGATTGAGGATCTCGAGCCGGGTTTGGACGAAGAGTCCGTCCTCGTGGAGCCGGTCGAAGATCCGCCGGAAGGTTTCCTGGTAGTAGTCGCGAGCGAAGTAGTCTCCGGCCACGATGCCCTCATTGCGGTTCTCGACGGTGTGCCCGTCCCCGGAGAACATCCGTATGAGAAAGGACTCCAAGCCGAGGGCGGCTGACTTGTTGTACTTCTCGTGAAGAACGACGCGGGTCTCTGTCAGATCCTTTTTGGCCTCACTCTGCATGTGCTGTGCCAGTCGGCGGTCTGCTTTGAGCGTTTCCCCGACGTAGACCTTCTGCCGGACGCGGTGAGTTCGAGAGGACCGGCCCTGATGAAGGATGTAGACGGCCGGCCAGTCTGTGAGGCGGTGATCGTCGCCTGCAGCTTCGCCGATGGCGTCGGCAGTCAGGGCAAAGTCGCGGACCTCAAAGTCGGTCATACTTCGTGCTCCGTCCCTGCGCCTTCTCCACGGGGTACTTGGCCCGCGTGACACTCACCTTGTCCTGGACGATCTGGTCGATGTCCACGTTGAGGGCATCGGCCATGAGAAGGCAGTACGTCAGCACGTCCGCAAGCTCTGCTTGCACGGATGAACTGTCAGCTTTGTTGTTCCATTGGAAGCACTCCAGGAGCTCACCCGCTTCTATCACGATGCTCTTAGCGAGGTTTTCGGGAGAGTGAAACTGTGCCCAGTTACGCTCGGCAACCATGTTTCGGATCAGTTCCTGAGTGCGGGGGTCCATATGGTGACGCTATCCGATAGGGACGGGGGCAGCGGCGCACCAGATATGGGGATAAGGGCTATTTCGCATTCCATCCAGAGTCGTACGTGGGAGAGGGCGGCGTGCTTATGCCTTGGCTCTTCCAAGCCCTCTTGGCAGCTCGCTTGAGGGCCTCATTGCAGTCTCCGGAGCAGACGTGCCTTTCCCTGTACTGCCATGGGGACTTGGACTCGATGGACGAACCGCATCTAACACACGAATCTCCACC
The DNA here is from genome assembly GCA_029961105.1 of Micrococcus sp. Lineage (GTDB taxonomy): Bacteria > Actinomycetota > Actinomycetes > Actinomycetales > Micrococcaceae > Citricoccus. Next base: position 19,423 of record JASBVO010000024.1, read on the forward strand.
GGCCGAAGTGCCGTTCGGATGCCTCAACGCGTTCCTGAGCCATGACCAGTAGTCACCTTCTGGGGCGATGGAGTTCCTAGCCTGTTCGGAAACATACTGGGGAAGCCAATTCTGACGGGTTGATGCCCGTTGGGCGCGCGTTGCCGCTTCAAGGGCATCTCTAGTGACTTGAATGCGTTCCAAGAAATCAACCTCGGTCAGAATCTCAATCGGGATTCCGGTCTCAGCCATTCGCTGAGCCTTCTCAAGTTTGTCGGTCAACTTGGCGCCGGGACGAAAAGTCCTAGGGTCAAAATCCCCGGTAACAACCAATGTGGTGTCTTTGGTTATTGATCCCTTGGCCGAACCACCCAGGCTTACAACCAGAGATTGTGCTTCCTTGCGTGTCACTGTCTGTAGTTTCCCCGTGAATACAACCACCTCTCCTTCCAAAGGCGAGATGCCTGCCAATGACGAGAAATCACCGGGCGTGGTGCGCTCCTTCCGCCCAGGAAGGGCAGAGGAAGCCAATGCTTCTCTGAGGCCCTCGAGGGTCGGTGCTCCAGCCCGCCGAGCAAGTTCGATGGCGATACGTGCTGCCTGCAGGGCATCTTGCTCGGCATGGTGGTGACGAGCCTCCTCGATGCCAAGGTGGGAGGCGACAAATGGCAATGAATATGTCGACAGCGTAAGCAACTCTCGCGACGCCTGGAGGGTGTCGAACCAATACCCTCCGGGCCAATCCAAGTCGTAAATACTGGAGGATTCTTGCATAACCGATCGGTCAAATGGTGCGTTGTGAGCGACCCAATCGTCTTCTCCTGCAAAGGCCCTTACGAGACTGTAGACGCGGTCCCACGTTGGAGTTTTGGCCACCAGTTCAGGAGTTATCCCGTGGATCTCCACATTGCGTGGTGAGAAGTCGCAGAAGTCCTCCGGCGGACACACAAGTTGGTGCATTGAATCAACGATCTGGCCTGCACGTACTTTCACAAGGCCGACCGAACAAACAGAAGCGCGGTTAGAGTTCGCCGTTTCGAAATCTATTGCCGTGAAATTGAGGTCTTCAAGCGAAACACTGCTCATGTGTCTCATAGTATGAGATGAATTGGCAATTTTCAGCAACGAAAAGTATGCGACGCAGAAGTCGGTGTGGGCGCGCTCTAATCAAGCGTTGCTGCACTGGTGATACAACGATCTTCATGACCTCCTCCTTCGGCTGGCTAGCCATCGACCCGGAGCAGAGGCGGCGCATGATGGAGGCCGTCGACCAGTTCCGCGATGAGACGACTCTCGACGACCTGGGGTTCGGCGCGATCCGGGACGCATTCTCGTACACCCTGTTCCCCGGGGTCTCGTCCATCCAGACCCGGCTCCGCTATGTGCTGTTCCTGCCGTGGCTGCTGCAGGAGGCCAGCCACCGGGACACCGTGGGGCGGATGCAGACGCAGCTCCGCGAACACGAGTTCCAGCTCATCGAGGCCCTGAAGCGTGGCGGGGAATCCCTGGGCATCATCGGCCGCGATGCGGGCCGGACTCTGCAACGTCTGCCGAGTGAGATCTACTGGGGCGCGATTGGGCGCTGGCGCATCGTTGAACCCGGCTTCACGACCCGCCGGTACTTCGAACGAGAGGTGCTGCGCCGCGAGGAATTGAAGGCCACTCCGCGTGCGGACGATCCCGACGCCCCGGTCCGGTTGGCGCCGACCGGCCTGGACCCTTGCCTGCCGGTTCCGCCAGAAAACCTGCTGCACGAGACCTCCTTTGCCCTACGTCCCGAGGACGCCCATTACTTGCGTGAAACCATCACGCGCACCACGGCCGGCTCCCTACTGGCCCACCTCGTGACCCACCGCCCGGAGGACTGGACCGACGCATCGACTCAGCCGGCCGACGTCGCCCACCCGGCGATCCGGCAGGGTCTGCCGTCCGACCTGGCCGCGCTCGTCGACCGGGCCCACCGGTTCGCCCTGTACGCGCAGGGAGCCAACCTGCTCTACAACCTGCTGCTGGCGAAGGCCACGAACAAGCAGGACCAGCAGGGAACGCCGCTGACGGCGTTTTACACCGATCGGGTGGGGGAATGGTTCGACGAGGTCCAAACGGTTGAACCCCTCCAGGTCCAGGACCGCGAGCTGATCTGGCAGACCGTCATGGAGACAGGACGTCGGCTGTCTCACACGACCAAGGACTTCATGTACACCTGGGCCGATGCTGTCGACTCGGCGGACGCGGCAGAAGACCTCACCACCAGCGGTGAACTCCGGGACATGATCGTCGCCCGGGAACGCGAGAAGAAGGGCCCGCGCGCCCGGCTGACTCCCGGAAACCAGCGCGCCCTGGACGCCTGGTCCGGCGCGAGCGGGACGAGCCGTTTCGACTACCTGTGGAGCAACGCCCGCCGCCATCTCCAGGACCTCTACGACGCAGAGGGAGCTGCCTGATGCTGCACCCGGAGACCACCGTCCTGCTCACAGACGCACTGCGCCCGCCCGCCGGCTACCGCGTCGACCACGCCGTGGCCACCACCTACACCCTCAACCTCACGGCCATGCTCATCGCCCCGATGACCTTCTCCCTCGGCGACGTGGACGACGCCGACGCCCTCGCCTCCGGTGACCCGGTCCGCCTCCTCGATGCCGTCCAGCGCCACGTCGAGCACACCACTGTCTTCGTCCAGGCCGGCGGCATCCACGTCCCGGCCAGCCACAGCCGCATCCACACCTTCCTCGAGGACAGCATCCACGAAGTCATGCCACCGAACGAGGGACACCTCTTCCACCCCAAGCTCTGGGCCGTGCGCTTCACCGCCGACGACGGTGCCCTCCACCACCGCGTCGTCATCGCCAGTCGCAACCTCACCCTGGACAACTCCTGGGACACCGTCCTGGTCCTGGACCAGGACCCGGACGGGACGATCGACGCGGGACCGGCCGCCGACGTCGTCGCTGCCCTCCCCACCATGACGCTGGACCCGCTCCCCGAGACGCGCGCGGCCGCCGTCACCGACCTGGCCCGCACCCTGCGCGCGGCGAGCCTCGCCGCACCCGAGCCCTTCACCGGTGGAACCCTGCTGCCGCTGGGACTGACCGACGAGCGGCCCTGGCCCTTCCCCGAGAACCCGCGGCGCGTCCTCGCGATCAGCCCCTTCGTGTCCTCCTCCTCGCTGACGCGGATTCGGGGCTCGGCTTCTGAGGCCACCCTCGTCTCCCGGGCCGAGGCGATGGACCTGCTGGGCCGGCGCGTCGGCGGGGGTGGTTGACCACCGTCCTGCACCGGGGCGTTGAGGAGGGGGACGACGACCAGTCCAGCGTTCGGACCGTGGACGAGTTCACCACCGTCCTCGACGCCCCGGACGGGGAGGACGTGAACACCGGGCAGAACATCCGATTGGACGGCCTGCACGCCAAGACGGTCGTCCTCGACCTGGCGGGCGGGCGGTCCATGGTCGTCACCGGCAGCGCCAATCTCACGCAGCAGGCGTGGAGCGGCGGGGTGGAGATGAACGCCGTGCTCACCGGCCCCACGGCGGCCTGTGGCGTCCACGCGGTGCTCGGGGAGGGACGGGAGAGCCTCGGCCTGGACGCCATCCTCCAGCCGTACACCCCGCAGCATGACGACGGCACGTCCGACCCGGCGATCGACACCAGCTACCGGCTCGAGGAGTTCCACCGGGACCTGGCCCGGCAGCGTCCCGAGCTGGTGGTCACCGAGGTGGACGAGAACCGGGTGGAGGCGCGGCTGAGCCTGGAGATTCCCGACGACGCCCCCGGCAAGACGCGCGTCTGGCTCGCCACGGTGCCCGCCCAGGTCCGGGACCTGGCATCCGAGCACTGCTGGGAGATCGCGCCGGCGAACGTCACCCCGTACCTGGCCGTCGAGACCACGGCGGGGGAAGGGGACGGACGGGTCACCCGGCGCTGCATCCTGATGATGCGGCTCCGCGGCGACTCGCTGGACCGGCGGCGTGCCGTGCTGGCCACCATCCTCTCCAGCTCCACTGCGGTCCTGCGGTACCTGGCCCTGCTGCTCGGCATGGATCCGCTGCAGTCTGAGACGGCGCCCCTGGACGACTCGGTGGCCGTGACGGAGCACCTCGAGGGGGCGGGATCGGCCGGCGTAGGTCATGAACCACCACCGATCGTGTTGTTCGAACCCCTCGTGCGGGCCGCCGGCCGGGACCCGAAGGCGCTCGGATCGGTGGCACGCCAGGTGGCCGAACTGCGCGAGATGCCCGGGGCCGAGGACCTCATTCCACCGGAGTTCCTGCAGATGTGGGACGTGGTGCTGCAAGTACTCCACCGGAAGGGGACGCCATGACCGAGACCCGACCGGACGTCGAGGGAATCCTCAACGGTCTGAAGCCGTTCCAGCGGGCCACGGTGGAGCACGCCTACCGCAGGCTCTGGCAGGACGAGGACCGTGTGGACCGATTCCTCGTCGCCGACGAGGTGGGCCTGGGCAAGACCCTGGTGGCCAAGGGTGTCGCTGCCCGCGCGATCGACCACCTGTGGGAGACCGGGCGGCCCATCACGATCGTCTACATCTGCTCCAACGGACAGATCGCCCGGCAGAACCTGCGCCGGCTGCGCGAACTGACCGGGGGAGAGCTGCAGGACAACGCCGACCGCTTGACGATGCTGCCGGTGACCATGGGCACCGCGGCACGGCAGCGGATGCAGTTGATCGCCTTCACCCCGGGCACGTCACTGAACCTCGGGCGGTCGACCGGCAAGGCCTCGGAACGGGCGCTCCTGCGATGGATGCTGCTCCATGTGCTGGGCTCGAGAGAAATGGCGAAATCGGGTTGGTACACGTACCTGGCGGCCACCGCGAGCGTGGAGGGGTACCGGCGAGCCGTCAACGATCCCGCGAACCGCCCCGCGCTGGACCCGGAACTGGTCGAGGACTTCCGGCAGTACCTGGTGACGGTCCCCGGGCCGCTGGGCACGGGAGCCTCCCTGCTGGACGAGCTGCTCGAAGACCAGGCGGCGTGGGCTCAGCAGCGGCACCGGCCGTGGAAAACGCGGGAGCGGCGTAACCGCATCGTCGGGGCACTCCGGATGGCCATGGCCACGGTGTCCGTCGACCGGCTGAGCCCCGACCTGGTCATCATGGACGAGTTCCAGCGGTTCAAGGAACTGTTCCCGAACCTCGGTGAGACGGACACGACCGGGCTCACCGACGCCCAGCGGCTGGCCCAGCGGGTCATCACCACGGAGCGGGCCAAGGTGCTCGTGCTGTCCGCGACCCCGTACAAGATGTACACCCTGCCCGACGAGCCCGATGGCGAGGACCACTACCGGGACTTCACGGACACCATCGCCTTCCTCACGGGGAAGGAACAGGCCCGCGAGGTCACCCGGCAGCTCGGCCTGCTGCGCGAGGGCATCCTGCAGGGGACGGCCGAGGGGCAGGCCGCGGCCGAAACCGCTCGGTCGGCAGTGGAGACGACACTGCGGAAGGTGATGTCCCGGACCGAACGGCTCTCCGCGACGCCCGACCGGGACGGCATGCTCTCCGAGCGGAGCCTCGGACCCATGACCCTCGACGAGGTGGATCTCCAGGGCTGGCTGGCCGCCGACGCGATCGCCCGGCAGGTCGGCGGGCAGGACCCCTTCGAGTACTGGCGGTCGGCGCCGTATGCCCCCAACCTGATGGACAAGCACGGCTACCAGCTCCAGGAGCAGTTTCTCACCCAGGCTGAACAGAACGACGCCCGCCTGGCCGGGGTGCTGCGCGAGCACCGGGACGCGCTCCTGGACTGGGAGCGGATCCGCGACTACCAGCCGATCGACCGCGTGAACGCCAAGATGCGCGTCCTGGTGGACGACCTGATGGACCACGAGGCTTGGCGTCTGGCGTGGGTGGCACCCTCGTTGCCCTATCTAAAACCGGGCGGGGTCTTCGCGTCGGAGAAGGCGCAGAGGTTCACCAAGCGGCTGATCTTCTCGTCCTGGGCCGTCGTCCCCAAGTCGGTGGCCGCGCTCATCAGCTACGAGGCCGAGCGGCGCATGCGTGATGAGTCCGGGGCCGCCGTCGACCGCGCCCACCGTTACGGGGACCCGCGGACCGCCGTGCCGTTGTCCTTCAACTGGGATCCGGAGAAGGACCTGCCCCGGAACCTGCCGAACCTGACCGTGCTGTACCCGAGCGTGACGCTCGCCCGGCTCGGTGATCCGCTCGCCCTCGCGGCCGAGCACGGCTGGGAACTGCCGATCGACCGCGACCAGGCGCTCGCCGTCGTCGAGGAACGGATCTCCCAGCGGTTGGCGGAACTCGGCATCCATCCGCAGCCCGGTAACGAGGGCGCCCGGCGCCGGTGGTACGGCGTCGCCCCGTACCTGCTCGATGCCGAGTACGCCGCCGACGGCAGCGTCACCGGGCGACTGCGCCAGTGGCTCCAGGGCGAACGAGGTGAGGGGTCGCGCATCGTCGACCACATGAGGTGGGCGATGGAGCCGGACTTCGCCGAACTGGGGGATCCGCCCAACGATCTTGCGCGCGTGCTGGCGCAGATGGCGATCGGCGGGCCGGGCGTCTGTGCCCTACGCGCGCTGGCCCGTGCCGAGGACGGTGTGCGATCCGTGACCGATCCCGAACTGCGGCTCGCTGCGGTCATCGCCTCGAAGGGGCTGCGGTCACTGTTCAACAAGCCCGAGATCGTCTCGGCCGTACGCGCCGCCACGGGTGATGCCGGCGGGGACATCGACGCGTACTGGAATCAGGTGCTGCGTTACTGCGTGGACGGGAACCTTCAGTCGGTGCTCGATGAGTTCGTGCACACGCTCGTCGAGTCGGAGGGGCTGTCGTCCTCGTCGCGTGCCGAGCGGGCCGAGACGCTGGCGGACCGGATCGCAGCCACGGCGTCCATCCGGTCTGCGCTGAATACGGTGCAGGACGTGCGGGTGGCCGGCGGGCAGATCTCCCTGGCCGAGCGGCATCTGAACTCCCACGTGGCAGCTCGCTTCGGTCGTGCCCAGTCCAACGATGCCGCCGTAGAACGCGAGGCGACCGTCCGCGAGGGGTACACCTCGCCGTTCTGGCCGTTCGTCATGGCCAGCACGTCTGTGGGGCAGGAAGGACTCGACTTCCACACCTACAGCCATGCGGTGGTGCACTGGAACCTGCCCAGCAACCCCGTGGACCTGGAACAGCGAGAGGGGCGTGTGCACCGGTACAAGGGGCACGCAGTGCGCAAGAACGTGGCGTCGGCGTACCGGGGGAGTGCCGTGACGCCGGAGGCGACGGACCCCTGGGAGGCGATGTTCTGCGCCGCCGAGCGCGCTCGGCCGGAGGACGACTCACTGATCAACCCGTACTGGGTGTTCCCGTTACCGGACGGAGCGACGATCGAGCGGTACGTCCCCGCCATGCCGCTGAGCCGGGAAGCCAAGCAGTACGCACAGCTGCGGACGACCCTGGGCGCCTATCGGTTCGTCATGGGCCAGCCGCGGCAGGAGGACCTGATCCGATATCTGGGGCCGGAGGCGGAGAAGCTGCGGATTGATTTAAGTCCGCCAAGCGGTTAAGTCCTGGCCGTATAGACCATTTTCGCTGTGGCGGCAACCAGACCCAGCCGCTTGGAGAGCGTCCCGTAGTCCCTCGCCAGCCCATTGAAGAAGCCGTCCGTCCGGGATCCTCGGGTGAGTCGCTCCAGCATGAGCGTTTCGAAGGCGGCGGACTCGAGCCAATCGACGGGCTTCCGGTAACCGGTTACCGCGGTGATCTTGGTGTCCGGGAGACCGTGAGGTTGCCCAGGGTCCACTAACCGCCCGTTCATGATGGGTTTGAGTCCTCGTGAGATGACTGCTCCACTAGTCGTCATCGGTGGTCCGTCCGGTGAGTTCAGGAGTCCGCAAGGAGAACCCATGACTAGAGGAAGACGCGGAGTCCGGAACCATACGGGTAAGGCTGTCGACGACGGGCGAATACTGGGCAGATCTGACGGTTGAAAAGTGAGCACTCGACGATTGGAGTGTGATCACTGTGGAAGATTGGGCGTTGATCCGCCGGTTGCATGCCGAGGGTGTGCCGAAGACTCAGATTGCCAAGCGGTTGGGGGTGTGCCGGAACACGGTGATCAAGGCCGTGGCCTCGGATCGCCCTCCCCGGTATGAACGCTCACCCGGGCCGAACGCATTCAGTGCGGTGGATCCGGCGGTGCGGGCGCTGCTGGCCGAGCACCCGAGGATGCCGGCCACGGTACTGGCCGAGCGGGTCGGCTGGGAGGGGTCGATCACCTGGTTCCGGGAGAACCTGCGCCCACTGCGGGCCCAGTACGCTCCGGTGGATCCGGCCGACCGGCTCTCCTACCGGCCCGGGGATCAGGTCCAGTGCGACCTGTGGTTTCCGCCGGCGCGGATTCCGCTCGGCGCCGGCCGGGACGGATCACCGCCGGTGTTGGTGATGGTCTGCTCGTACTCGAGGTTCATCACGGCGATGATGCTGCCCTCGCGCACCACCGCAGACCTGCTGACCGGGATGTGGCAGCTGGTCTCCGGCCAGATCCAGGCGGTGCCCCGCCGCTGGGTGTGGGACAACGAGTCCGGGATCGGCCGCGGGGGCAAGCCGGCCGACGGGGTGGCGCCGTTCATGGGCAGCCTGGCCGCCGCCCTGGTCCAGCTCAAGCCCTACGACCCGGAGTCCAAGGGCATCGTGGAACGAGCCAACGGTTACCTGGAGACCTCGTTCCTGCCGGGGCGGACCTTCGCCGGCCCGGAGGACTTCAACACCCAACTGGTCCAGTGGCTGGGAACCGCGAACACCCGGCGGGTGCGCTCCATCGCGGCCCGCCCGGCCGAGCGGATCGGCCAGGACCGGGCGGCGATGCTGCCGTTGCCCTCCCGTGCTCCGGTCACCGGGTGTCGACGACGCGTGAAAGATGACCCCTTAGCGGCGGGTGAATCTTGACCCCC
>JASBVO010000025.1 GCA_029961105.1 Micrococcus sp.
GAGGACCCGGCCGCCCTCGACGCCGTGACCGCGGCCGTCGCCGGGGCCGCCGAGGCGCAGGGCCAGGCGGCCGCCGGGCGGGTCCGTCACCGCATCGCCTGGAACGGCCCCGTGCCGGCAGCAATGATCGAGGAGCTGGCCCGCCTGGGCATCGCCGTGACCGTGGTCCCGGACGCCGCCGGCGCCGTCCGCGCACCGGTGGCCGCCCTGCTCTCGCAGGGCGTGCAGGTCTGCCTCGGCAGCGGCGCCGGGTCCACGGACCTGTGGTCGGCCATCCGGGCCTGCCTGGAGCACGAGGACCCGGACCAGCGGATCTCCGCCCGGGCCGGGTTCACCGCCGCCACCCGCGCCGGCCTGCGCGCCCTGCCCGCCGCCATCGCCGACCGGTTCGGGATGACCGGGCGGATCGCCCCGGCGGCCCCGGCCACGTTCGGCATCTGGGCCACGGAGGCGCTCAGCGTGCAGGCCCCGGACGGACGCGTCGCCGCCTGGAGCACCGACACCCGCGCCGGCACGCCGCTGCTGCCGGTCCTGGAGGAGGGCACCGCCGCCCCGCGGTGCCTGGCCACGGTGGTGGACGGCACCGTGGTCTACCGGTCCTGAGGACCGGCCTGCTGCCAGACACCCACCCCTATACTGGGCTGTCGATGCCCACGGACGACCCGAAGGATTTCTCCCGCATGCGCGTGCTCACCATCATTCCCACGTACAACGAGATCGAGTCCCTGCCTCGCACCCTCGATCGACTGCGCGTGGCCGTGCCGGAATCGGACGTGCTGGTCGTCGATGACGCCTCGCCGGACGGCACCGGACGGTGGGCCGACGACGCCGCAGCGTCCGACCCGCAGGTCCAGGTACTGCACCGGACCCAGAAGAACGGCCTGGGCGGGGCGTACATCGCGGGCTTCCACTGGGGGCTGGAGCGCGGCTACGACGTGCTGGTCGAGATGGACGCCGACGGCTCCCACCAGCCGGAGCAGCTGCCACGGCTGCTGGAGGCCGTGGACCGCGCCGACCTGGTGATCGGCTCGCGTCGCGTCCCGGGCGGCAAGATGGTCAACTGGCCGGCCCACCGCAAGCTCATCTCGGCCTGCGGGTCGCTGTACCCCAGGATCATGCTCGGCCTGAACCTCACCGACGTCACCGCCGGCTACCGCGCCTACCGTGCGGACACGCTGCGCGCCATCGACCTGGACGACGTCCAGTCCAAGGGCTACGGCTTCCAGGTGGACATGACCTTCCGCACCGCGCTGCTGGGCAAGCGGATCGTGGAAGTGCCGATCACCTTCGTGGAACGCGAGTACGGGGAGTCGAAGATGAGCGGGAACATCATCACCGAGGCCGTCGCCTCGGTGACGAGGTGGGGCCTGCAGGCCCGCTGGAACGTGCTGAAGGGCCGGATCGGGCTCTGACGCCCGCCCGTCCGGAACGCAGCGAGGCCCGCATCACGGATGATGCGGGCCTCTGCTGCGTGCTCGACCGGGATGTCCCGGTCTCAGGCTCAGCTGCCGGTCTTCTCGCCGCGGCGTTCGCGGAGCTTGTTCAGCTGACCCTCGAGGGTCTGCTCCAGCTCCTCGATGCTGCGCCGCTCCAGGAGCATGTCCCAGTGGGTGCGGACCGGCTTGGCGTCGGTCTCGTCCGGCTTGTCCCCGTTGACCAGGAACGCCTCCTTGCCGGTCTTCGAGGTCCAGGTCGCAGGGATCTCCGCATCGGTGGCGAAGACCACGAAGACCTGCTCACCGTCCTCCGTGCGGTACTCGACCCGCTGGCGCGGGGCGGGCTCCACTCCGGCCTCGGACTCCATGGACTGGGCGCCCAGGCGCATGCCGCGCAGGCTGCGGTCGCTCATTCGGTCTCCTTCCGGCCCCCCAACGGGGCGGTACGACGTCGACCCACCAGTCTACCGTGCACCAGCGGGTGCCGCGGCCGGGCCGGCGGGATGATCCGAGGGTGCCAACGCCTCAGGGCCGGTCTTTGTTCCCGTCGTGGCCGCCCGTCCCGCCCGCACCGGCCGCGTCCGCCTCACCCGGCGCGCGCCGCGGCATGGTGGGCACGTCCGACGGGGCCGTGGAGGCCCGCAGGGCCCGCTCGGCGGTCTCGGAGTGTGCGTCCTCGGCGATGACCGGCGGGGCCAGCGCCTCCTCCAGCGGGGTGTCCGTGATGGCGCCCAGTCCCTGCCCGGACTCGCTCAGCTCGGCAGCGGTGGTCGGCAGGGGCTCCCGACGCCGGCCCCGGGACCGGGTGTCCTCCTCGCCGGAGGCGTCGGACTCGTCGGAGGACCCGCCGAACAGGTCCTGCACGTCGGCCCCCGCCGCACCGGAGCCGCCGAAGGCCGAGCCCATCCGGCCCAGGGCCTCGGTCAGCTCCGCCGGGATGACCCACACCTTGTTCGACTCGCCCTCGGCGATCTTCGGCAGCGTCTCCAGGTACTTGTAGGCGAGCAGGTCCGGGTCCGGCCGGCCCTGGTGGATGGCGTCGAACACCACGTGGATGGCCTCCGCCTCGGCGTTCGCGCGCAGGATCCGGGCCTGGGCGTCACCCTCGGCCTCGAGGATCGCGGCCTGGCGCTCACCCTCGGCGGTGAGGATCTCGGCCTGCTTGGTGCCCTCGGCGGTCAGGATGGCCGCGCGGCGGTCCCGCTCTGCGCGCATCTGCTTCTCCATCGAGTCCTGGATGGAGTGCGGTGGGTCGATGGCCTTGAGCTCCACCCGGGAGACGCGCAGGCCCCACTTGCCCGTGGCCTCGTCCAGCACCCCGCGCAGCTGGTTGTTGATGGAGTCACGGCTGGTCAGCGCGACCTCGAGGTTCATCCCGCCCACCACGTTGCGCAGCGTGGTGGTGGTGAGCTGCTCCACGGCGTGGATGTAGTTGTTGATCTCGTAGGTGGCCGCCTTGGCATCCGTCACCTGGAAGTACACCACCGTGTCGATGGACACCACGAGGTTGTCCTCGGTGATCACCGGCTGGGGCGGGAAGGACACCACCTGCTCACGCATGTCCATCAGGGGCCGCATCCGGTCGATGAACGGGATCATCAGCGTCAGCCCGGCCCCCTGCGTGCGCTGGTACTTGCCGAGGCGCTCGACGATGCCCGCCCGCGCCTGCGGGACGATCCGGACCGCCCGGATCAGGATGATGGCCACCAGGACCGCTACGACGATGAGCACGATAAGGACTTCCACGCCCTTGCTCCCTCCTGCGGCCCCCACGGCCGCCTGCTGTTGCTGCTGGATTGGGTGGTGCCCTGCTCAGGGGCCGTCGGTCAGCCCGGCCCGGCCGGATTCCCAGTCGATGCTCGGGCGCGGGTGGACGATGAGAGTGGCCCCCTCGACCCTGTCGATCTCGGCCTCGGTGCCGGCCGGGATGACCGCCCCGGTGGCCGAGCGTGCCGACCACGTCTCCCCGTCCACCTTGGCCAGCCCTGCGGCGGCGCCGGTGTCCTGCAGGACCACGGCGGTGCGGCCGGGCAGGGTGTCCACGTTGGTCAGCTGCTCAGCCGGCCCCTTGTTCAGGTGCCGCAGGGCCGTCGGGCGTACTGCCGCCAGCATCAGCAGGGACACCCCGGAGAACATCACGATCTGCAGCCAGGCCTCACCGCCGGCCAGCGCCGTGGCCAGCGCGGCCGCCGCACCGGCGGCCAGCATGAGGAACACGAGGTCCAGGATGAACACCTCGACCACCGCGAACACCACGGCCAGGGTCAGCCACAGCACCCAGAGGTTGTCACCCACCCACTCGACCATCGTGGCCTCCTGCCCGCGCGACGTGCGCTCTTGCCCCCATCCTGCCTGCTCACCACGGCATCCGACAACGTAGGTTATGCACATGCGACCTGAGCAGCTCGACCTCATCACGGCCACCGGTGCGCCCTCGCTCACCCCGGACGGCCGGCTCCTGGTGGTCGCGACCTCCCGGGCGGACTTCGGCACGGACGGCTACACCGGCCAGTTGTGGCTCATCGCGACGGACGGCTCGGCACCGCCGCGGCGCCTGACCCGGGGTTACCGCGACGCCGACCCGCGCGTCTCCCCGGATGGGAGGTCCGTGGCGTTCCTGCGCACGCCCGCCCCGGGCACCGGCCACGGCGGCATGGACCGGGACGTCCCGGCCGCCACCGCGCCCCAGCTCGCACTGCTGCCGCTGGACGGCGGCGAGGCGCGCCTGCTCACCGACCGCCCCCTGGGAGTGGCCCAGTTCAACTGGGCCCCGGACGCCTCCCGGATCGTGTTCAGCGCCGCGGTCCCCGAGGCGGGCCGGTACGGGACGCTGGCCGACGTCGGGCCGGGGCAGGAGGACCCACGGCTGTTCACCGGCCCGGACCACCGCGAGAACGGCCGGGGATACACCACCGACCAGCGGCCCCAGCTGTTCGACCTCGAGGTCCCGGACCCGGACGAGGAACCGGCCTTCGCCCGGCGGGGCCGGGCGAAGGCCGCAGGCGGGCCGGGCGCGGTGCCGGGCGCCGCCACGACGGACCCCGCCCTCCCGCCGGCCCGGCAGCTCACCTGCGGTGAGCGCGAGGCCACCGACCCGGTCTACGCCGCCGACGGCCGGCACGTGTTCTTCACCACCACGCCCGGGGCGGGCCCCGGACGGGACCTGCGGACCGCCGTGGCCATGGTCGACGCCGAGGTGGCGAACCCGGCCGCCGGCGGAGGCGCGGTGCGGCTCGTGGCCGGGGGCACCTCGGTGACGACATCGTTCTGCGGCCCCTGCGTCTCCCGCAACGGGGAGTGGCTGTACCTGCAGGGCGCGGAGGTGGGGGAGACCGGCGTGGAGTTCGTGGCGGCCAATACGGGCGTCTACGCGGTGCCGGCCCCCACGGCCGTCCGCGACGCCACCGCCGGCTGGGATCGGCCGGCGGCCACGCTCGAGCCGCGGTTGCTGACCGACCCGGCCGGGATGAACTGCTCCGGCGGGCCCCTGCAGCCCTCCGGCCAGGACAACGTGCTGGCACTGGCCGAGCAGCGCGGTCGCTCCGTGCTGGTGTGGATGTCCCACCACGGCCAGCCGGAGGCCATCGTGGACCTGCGCGGCGAGGTCACCGGTGCGTCCGAGGCCGGCGGCACCCTGGCGGTGTCCTATACGACGGCGCTCTCGCCCGGCGCCGTGGGCATCCAGCACCGCGGGACCGGGCTGACGGAACTGTTCGATCCGAACGACTCCTGGCGCCAGCACCTCCCGCCGGCCCCCGGCCTGGAACGCGAGTACCGGGTGGAGGACGGCGAGGAGGCCAGCATGGTCCACGGCTGGGTGTTCGTCCCACCCGGACCGGGACCCCATCCGGTGGTGCTCAACATCCACGGGGGCCCCTACTCCCAGTACACGTGGTCCTGGTTCGACGAGACCCAGGTACTGGTCGAGGCCGGGTACGCCGTGGTGATGTGCAATCCCCGCGGCTCCAACGGCTACGGGGCCGGGCACGGTGCCGCGATCCGCGAGCGGCTGGGCACGGTGGACCGCCAGGACATCCTGGGCTTCCTGGACGGGGCGCTGGCCGAGTTCGGCCCGCAGGGAACGGGCGTGCTGGACGCGGACCGGCTAGGCGTGATGGGCGGCTCGTATGGCGGGTACATGACCGCCTGGATCACGGCCCACGACCACCGGTTCACCGCGGCGATCGTCGAGCGCGGCTTCCTGGACCCGGTCTCCGCCCTCGGCTCCAGTGACATCGGCTGGTTCTTCACGCCCCAGTACTTCGGCGCCGACCAGGACCGGGTCCGCACCCAGAGCCCCCTCGAGGTGGTGGACCGGGTGCGCACGCCCACGCTGGTGATCCACTCGGAGGACGACCTGCGCTGCCCGATCGAGCACGCCCAGCGCTACTCCCAGGCCCTCTGGGCATCCGGGGTGGAGGCAGAGCTGCTGGTGTTCCCCGGGGAGGACCACGAGCTCTCCCGCTCGGGGACCCCGTGGCACCGCCGGGCCCGGTTCGAGCACGTCCTGCGCTGGTGGGACCGGCACCTTCCGGTCGGACGCGGGGCCGGACCGCACGGCTGACCGAGCCGGCCACGCGGCCTGCCGCCCTCCTGTGGCCCTGCGCGCGCGGCCCCGTAGACTGGCGGGCATGGCAACCGTCTACCAAGCAACCCTGGTGCCCTCGAAGAAGGAACTCCTGGAGTCCTGGCTCGCCCAGCAGCCCTGGTCCGGTGAGGGTGACCTCGAGAAGGTCGGCGCCTACCGTTTCGACGATCCCGAGGGCGAGGTCGGGATCGAGGCCCACCTCGTCCGGCGCGCCGGCACCGACACGGTGCTGCACGTGCCGCTGAGCTACCGCGGAGCGCCCCTGGAGGGGGCCGAGCCGTACCTGGTGGGCACGGTGGACCACTCGGTACTGGGCCAGCGGTGGGTCTACGACGCCATGGCCGACCCCGTGGCCACCGCCTGCTTCCTGCGGGCCCTGGAGGGCGAGCAGCAGCAGGCCGAGGTCCACCTCTACGCGGAGGACGGGCAGTACATCGGCCACGAGCCCTCGGAGGTGACCGTCACCGTGCTGGGCACCCTGCCGGAGCGCCCCGGCCGCGTGCAGGTGCACCGCGTGGTGGCCAACCCGGAGGACGCCGGGTCCGAGCACCTGGCCAGCCAGCGGCGACTGACCGCCACGTGGCCCGGCGGCCACGGCGTGATCTTCTCCCTGCACACCGAGGACTGACCTAGGCCCCCGGCCCCGGCAGGACCGCCAGGCCTACAGGACGGTGAAGCCCTCCGGCAGGATTCCGCGCCCGGTGATGGCCATGACGAGGTCCACGGCCTGCCCGTTCTCCACGGCCAGCTCGGCGGCCAGCCGGATCACCTCCGGCCAGGCCTGGTCGAGGGAGGCAGGGATCTCCTGGCCGGTGGCCCGGGCCAGGTCGGCGGTGTGCACCGCCAGTTCGAAGGTACGCGTGGGCAGGTAGCCGGCCAGCGTCATGGTGCCCACCGGGGTGCGCAGCCGAGCGTCATCGGGAGTGCGGTCCACCACGGCCTGCGCGAGCACGCGGTCCCGCTCGATCGTGATGGCCGGTTCGTCCCCGAGCGCCTGTCCGGCCAGCCGGCCGCGCTCGGCGACCCCCTCGTCGTCATGACGGCCCCAGAACGCCCGGTAGTAGGCCACCGGCCCGTCCACGAACGGGGCGCCCGGCTCGGTACCGGCCTCGAGGTAGGCGGTGACGTTGACGAGCGCGCGATCGACATGGCCGGCCAGGTCCCGGACGGTCCACTCGCCCAGGCCCGGAGCCTCCCAGTCGGTGATGTTCGAGCAGACGCGGGCCAGGGCATTCGACGCGGCCCGGTAGGCCTCCACATGGGGCCGGGGCGGAGGGCCGGTCTGTGAAGCGGGTGCGGGCTCGGTGGTCTGGGCGAAGCTGCTGGCGGTGTCGGTCTCCATGCCCCACAGGGTGCCACGTGGGGCAGCCGGAGGCCAGAGGCATCGACCGGCCGGCCACGCCTCCGAGGGGCGTCCGGGAGCGGACCGGCCCTACCCTGAGACCATGGACACCACCAGCCACTCCGGCTTCCTGCCCCCCGCGGACCCCGAGACGCATCCGGCCGACCGCCATGACGTGATCCGGGTGGTCGGCGCCCGGCAGAACAACCTCAAGGACATCAGCCTGCAGCTGCCCAAGCGCCGGGTGACCGTGTTCACCGGGGTGTCCGGCTCTGGCAAGAGCTCGCTCGTGTTCGGCACCATCGCCGCCGAGTCCCAGCGGTTGGTCAACGAGACGTACTCGTCCTTCGTGCAGGGCTTCATGCCGTCCATGGACCGCCCGGACGTGGACGTGCTGGAGGGGCTGACCACGGTCATCATCGTGGACCAGGAGCGGATGGGCGCCGACCCCCGCTCCACCCTGGGCACGGCCACGGACGTCAACGCCCAGCTGCGCATCCTGTTCAGCCGGCTGGGGGAGCCGCACATCGGGCCGCCCAACGCCTTCTCCTTAAACGTCCCCTCGGTCTCGGCGTCCGGGGCGATCACGGTGGAGCGCGGCGGCAAGACGATCGCGGAGAAGGCCTCGTTCAACCGCCTCGGCGGGATGTGCCCGCACTGCGAGGGGCGGGGCACGGTCACCGACTTCGACCTCACGGCGATCGTGGACGAGGACAAGACGCTGCAGGAGGGCGCCATCCTGGTCCCCGGCTACAGCATGGACGGCTGGTATGGCCGGATCTACTCGGGGGCCGGTTACTTCCCCCTGGACAAGCCGGTCCGGAAGTTCACCATGAGGCAGCGCCACGACCTGCTGTACCGCGAGGCCACCAAGATCAAGGTCGAGGGCATCAACCTGACCTACCTCGGGCTGATCCCGTCCATCCAGCGCTCGATGCTCAGCAAGGACCGCGAGGCCATGCAGCCGCACATCGGGCGCTTCGTGGACCGGGCCGTCACCTTTGCCACCTGCCCGGACTGCGAGGGCACCCGGCTGGCACCGGAGGCCCGGTCCTCGCGGATCAACGGCAAGAACATCGCCGACCTGTGCGCCATGCAGGTCTCCGACCTCGCGGCCTGGGTGAAGGACCTGCACGAGCCCTCCGTGGCCCCGCTGCTGCGGTCCCTGTCCGAGACGCTCGACGCCTTCGTGGAGATCGGCCTGGGCTACCTGAGCCTGGACCGGCCCGCCGGCACCTTGTCCGGCGGCGAGGCCCAGCGCACCAAAATGATCCGCCACCTGGGCTCATCCCTCACGGACGTCACCTACGTCTTCGACGAGCCCACCATCGGCCTGCACCCGCACGACATCCAGAAGATGAACCAGTTGCTGCTGGAATTGCGGGACAAGGGGAATACGGTCCTGGTGGTCGAGCACAAGCCGGAGACCATCGCGATCGCGGACCACGTGGTGGACCTCGGCCCCCGCGCCGGCACCGCGGGCGGCGAGGTCACCTACCAGGGGGACCTGGCCGGACTGCGCGACTCGGGGACGCTCACGGGCCACCACCTGGACGACCGCGCCTCGCTCAAGACCGCCGTGCGCAGCGCCACCGGGGCCCTGGAGGTCCGCGGTGCGGACACCAACAACCTGCGCGGGGTCGACGTCGACATCCCGCTGGGCGTGCTGGTGGCGGTCACGGGGGTGGCCGGCTCCGGCAAGAGCTCCCTGGTGAACGGCTCGATCGCCGGCCGCGAGGGCGTGGTGGTGGTCGACCAGTCCGCCATCAAGGGCTCGCGCCGCTCCAACCCCGCCACCTACACGGGCCTGCTGGACCCCATCCGCAAGGCCTTCGCCAAGGCCAACGGGGTCAAGCCTGCCCTGTTCAGCGCCAACTCCGAGGGGGCGTGCCCCACCTGCAAGGGCGCGGGGGTGATCTACACGGAACTGGGCTTCATGTCCACGGTGGCCTCCACGTGCCAGGACTGCGATGGCCAGCGCTACCAGCAGGCCGTGCTGGAGTTCACCCTCGGCGGCAGGGACATCGCCGAGGTGCTGGCGATGTCGGTGGCCGAGGCCCAGGAGTTCTTCGCCGATGGTGAGGCCCGCCTTCCCGCCGCCCACAAGATCCTGGTGCGGCTGGCCGACGTCGGGCTCGGCTACCTGACGCTGGGACAGCCGCTCACCACGCTCTCCGGCGGCGAGCGGCAGCGGCTGAAACTGGCCAACGAGATGGCGGAGTCCGGCGAGGTGTACGTGCTGGACGAGCCGACGACGGGACTGCACCTGGCCGACGTCGAGCAGCTGCTGGGGCTGCTGGACCGGCTCGTGGACGCCGGCAGGACGGTGATCGTCATCGAGCACCACCAGGCGGTGATGGCCCACGCGGACTGGATCATCGACCTGGGGCCCGGGGCCGGGCACGACGGCGGCCGCGTCGTCTTCGAGGGCACGCCGGCCGAGCTGGTGGCCCGGACGGGGACGACGGGGGAGACCCTGACCGGCCGGCACCTGAAGGAGTACGTGCGGGGCTGAGCCCGAGCGTCCCCCGACCAGGCTCAGCCATGGGGTGGGCTGCCCCCTGAGTCGTCGCCGCCCCTGTCTCGAGTTGGCCAACACCGGGGGAGGAGGCCTACACTCGTGCCCAACACGGGAGTCCGGTGAGCCGGGCTGAGAGGAAGCTTCTCAAGCTTCGACCGTCGAACCTGATCTGGGTCATGCCAGCGCAGGGACGTTGACTCTGATTTCCCGTGCCCCGGTTTCCACCTCGAAGGGCGCGATCATGCGAACACCTGAGCCTGCCGTCACGGCAGCACCCCTGTCCCCGTCCACCGCCGCCGGCAGCGCCGGGGGCTTCCATCCCACGCCTCACGAATTCGGCGTCGGCGCCCGTTTCACCCTCGCGGTCATGGCCGATGACTTCGCCGAGGTCATCCTCGACGCCCTCCGGCAGGCCGACGCTTCCGGGCTGGACGTGGCCACCGGCGTCGTGAGCACCTACGTGTCCGGTGCCGAGCAGGATGTGATGCGCTACCTGTCCCAGGCGCTCTCCGCGGCCGGGCGATCAGGGGCGCACGTGAGCGCCTCGGTGCACCTCTCGCGGGGCTGCCCGGGAGGAGTCACCTGCGCGATCCCGGCCGGCGGCGCCGCGCTGCACTCCGAGGTTCCGGTCCTGGAGTCCACCGGGGTGCACTGCGTCGCCGACTGGGCGCTGTACCCCCTGGCCGACGCCGGGACGGACGGCGGGAGCGCCGACCACATGCGGGACATCTACGCCGCGATCGACCACGCCCGATCGACCGGGATCACGGTGACGCCCGACCACTACGTCACCCGTCTCGAGGGCGACCTCGGCCTCGTCCTGGAGACGATCGCGGCCGGATGGGTCCTGGCCGGCCGCTCGGTCCAGCACGTGACCACGCACGCCACACTGTCCATCAACAGCCCCAGCGCTGCCTGACCGGGGGAGGAGAACCGTGGTGTCGACATCCCCTGATCGCCAGACTGCCCCCCGCCGGACCCCTTGGCCCCTGAAGGACCTGGTCCTGCTGGTGGTGCTGGGCGTGGTCTTCGGCTTCGTCTACTGGGTCTTCGTCCAGGCCTGGACCGCCCTGTCGATCGCCATGGGCCCGGCCGGTGACCTCGCACAGCACTTCCTCGCCGGCAGCTGGCTGCTGGTGGCGCCCCTGGCCATCGCCATCGTCCAGCGGCCCTTCGCCGGCGTCATCGCCGAGGTGCTGGCCTCGGTCATCGAGGTGGTGTTCCTGGGCTCTGCCGTCGGTCCGATGCTGTTCATCGCCGCAGCCATCCAGGGCGTGGGCAGCGAGCTGCCGTTCGCGGCCACCCGCTACCGCTCCTACGGCTGGCTCACCTATGCCCTGTCCGGGCTGATGGGCGCCGGGCTGGTCTTCTTCTACTCGGCCCTCCGCTTCGGCTGGTATGGGCAGGACCTGTTCTTCACCCGCCTGGCCATCCACCTGCTCTCCGGGGTGGTCCTCGGCGGGCTGCTCGCCAAGGT
This sequence comes from Micrococcus sp., assembly GCA_029961105.1. Classification (GTDB taxonomy): domain Bacteria; phylum Actinomycetota; class Actinomycetes; order Actinomycetales; family Micrococcaceae; genus Citricoccus. The sequence goes on from JASBVO010000025.1 coordinate 11,365, forward strand.
GATCGTGGAGGGCCTGGCCCGCACCGGCGTCGTGGACAACTTCGCGATCGGCCAGACCCGGCTGGCCGCCGGCCATGGCACCCGCTGAGCCGGTGCCGCCGGTGCTGGACCTGGACGGCGTCTCGGTCACCGTCCCGCGCCGACCGGAGCCGATCCTGCGCGATGTCACGCTGCGTCTGGACCGCGGGGAGCACCTGCTCGTGGTCGGGGCGTCCGGGTCGGGCAAGTCCACCCTGCTGCAGGCCATCACCGGGGTCGTGCCCCATTCCGTGCTCGCCGAGTTGACCGGCGCGGTGCGGGTGAACGGGCGGCCGACGGTGGAGTCCACCGTCGTGGAGCTGTCCGGCCACGTCGGGACGCTGGCGCAGGATCCCTCCTCCGGGATCTGCCTGCCCGACGTGGAACAGGAGCTGGCGCTGCCCCTGGAGAACCATGCGGTACCCGCCGAGCAGATCTCCGGCCGGATCGACGACGCGCTGGCCTCCGTGGGGGCCGGTGGCCTGCGGTCCCGCCGGACGGACCAGCTCTCCGGGGGCGAGGGCCAGCGGGTCGCGTTGGCCGCGGCGCTGATCACGGGGCCGGAGCTGCTGCTGCTGGACGAGCCGACCTCCATGCTGGACCCGGCCGGGGTCACCGCCGTCCGCGAGGCCATCGACGCGGCCGCCGCGGCGTACGGCCCCGCCGTCGTGCTGGTCGAGCACCGCCTGGACGACTACGCCGGCGAGGCGGGGGTGGCCGGGCTGCCGGGCCGGGTGATCGTCCTGGGAGACCGCGGCGACGTCGTGGCCGCGGGGGCCACCGCCGAGGTGCTGACCGCTCACGCGGCCAGGCTCCACGCAGCCGGGTGCTGGCTTCCGCTGGAGGCCGAGCTACGCGCCGTCACCGGGCTGGCCGGCGGGCTCGCCGCGCCCCCGGTGCGCGAGGCGTTGCGAGGCCTGTCCACGCCGGACGGCGCTCCGCACGAGGTGCGCCCGGCCGCACGGTCCGGGGGAGGGCAGACGGTCCTGGCCGTGGAGGGCCTGGCCGTCTCCCGGGACGCGCCGGACCGCGGTAGCCGGCGGGCCCGCCGTCGGGGCGTCCCGGTGGAACGGGGCACCCAGTACCTGCTGCAGGACGTGTCCTTCCGGCTCCGCACCGGAGAGGTCACGGCCCTGCTGGGTTCCAACGGGGCCGGGAAGACCTCCCTGCTGCTCACCCTGGCCGGACTCGTCGCCCCCGCGGGGGGCACCGTGACCGGGGCGCGCCCCGGGATGGTGTTCCAGAACCCCGAGCACCAGTTCCTCGCCCACCGGGTCCGGGACGAGGTCGGCCACGGCCCGGCCGACGCCCCGCCCGGGTACGTCGACGGCCTGCTGGGACGGCACCGGCTGTCCCACCTGGCCGACCAGAGCCCGTACCGGCTCTCCGGCGGGGAGAAGCGGCGCCTGAGCGTGGCGGCGATGCTGGCCCACGAACGTCCCGTCCTGCTGGCCGACGAGCCCACGTTCGGACTCGACCGCCGGGACGCCTTGGCCACCACCGCCGCCCTGCGGTCCGCCGCGGAGCGGCGCAGCGTCCTGTTCTCCACGCATGACCTGCGCACCGTGGCCGCCGCCGCGGACCGCGTCCTGGTCATCGCCGACCACACGCTCATCGCCGACGGCCCGGCCCTTCAGGTCCTGCGGGACCGCTCCGTCCTGGGCCGCGCCGGCCTGCGGCTGCCGCCGCTGCTGGAGTGGCTGCTGGCCGAGTTCGACGGCGATGAGCAGGTCCGCCGCGTGCTGCACCGGCTGGACACCGCCGTCCCGGCGGAGGCCGCCCCGGCGGGATCCGCCGCCCGGACCGCCGGGACCGCTGGGGCAGGCGCCCCGGACGCCACCGCGACGGTCTCGACGACGGGGGACCGGTCATGAGCGCCCCCGCCGTCGGCCGCCCGGCCGGTGCCGCGGCCGTCGGCGTCCTCGCCCGGCGCAATCCCACCGTCAAGCTGGGCCTGCTGTTCGTGGTGTCCCTCGTGCTGGTGTTCATCCTCGACCCGGTGACCCCGGCGGTGCTCTACGTCCTCGCGCTGATCGCGGTGGCCGCCTCCACGCGGATCGCCCCACGGGCCCTGGCGCTGCTCCACCTGCCGTTCGCCGCCTTCGGCCTCGGCGTGTTCCTGGTGAACGCGCTGAGCCGGCCCGGCGAGGTGCTGTGGAGCGCCGGGCCCCTGCGCATCACCGTCGAGGGGCTGTCCGTGGGGGCCTCGCTGGCCCTGCGCACGCTGGTGATCGGCGTACTGGCCATCGGCTTCATCGCCTCCACCGACGGGGTGCGGCTGATGCACAGCCTGCACCAGCAGGCCCGGCTCGGCCCGCGGGTCACCTACGCGGTCCTCGCCGGCTACCGGATGCTCCAGGAGATGCCCCGGGAATGGCAGACCATCCGGCAGGCCCACGCCGTGCGGGCACCGCTGCGCCCGGACGGCACGCTGCCACGAGGGGCGACCGCACTGGCCCGCGCGTCGTTCGCCCTGCTGGTCATCTCCGTGCGCAAGGGGGAGCGGATGGCCCAGTCCCTGGAGTCGCGTGGGCTGGGACTGAGCCCACGGACCACCTGGCGGCCAGTCCGGCTCTCCGCCGCCGACTGGCTGATGGCCGCCGGGGTCCTGGCCGTGCTGGGCGCCGTGCTGCTCGTCAGCGCGATGCTGGGCCACCTGGAGGGGATCGATGCGCTCTTCGGCTGACACCATGCACCTCGTGGCCATGGTCAACCCGCCCACGAGCCAGTACGCGGAGAACTGGCGTCATCCGCTCTCCCGGCAGGACTGGCTCAGCACCGGCTTCTACATGGACCTGGCCCGCACCCTCGAGCGCGGCTGCTTCGACATGCTGTTCCTGCCCGACGCCCTGGCCGTGCCCGAGGACCACTCCGGATCCTACGAGACCACGCTGCGCACGGGAGGGAAGGGGTCCATCTACCTGGACCCCGTCGTGACCCTGGCCGCCGCGGCGGCCGCCACGACCCACCTCGGTCTGGGCGCCACTGTCTCCACCACGTTCAACCCCGCCTACATGATCGCCCGGAGACTGCTCACCCTCGACCATCTCTCCGGCGGTAGGGCGGCCTGGAACATCGTCACCTCGACCACGGATGCGGAAGCCCGGAACCTGGGGGATGGCGGGGATCCCCCCGAAGGCCGAGCGCTACGATCACGCCGATGACGTCGTCCAGACGGTCCTGGACCTGTGGGACGGCTGGGATCCCGACGCGCTCACCCTCGACGCCGCGGCACGGCAATTCGCCGACCCGGCGAAGGTGTCCCGGGTTCCCCGCAGGGGCACCGCCGACCCGCTGAGCCGCGGGCCCCTGACCCTGCCGCGCAGCCCACAGGGCCGGCCCGTGCTGATGCAGGCCGGTTCCTCGGACCGGGGCCTGGAGTTCGCCGCCCGCTGGGCCGAGGTCGTCTTCGCCGTGGCGGACACCGCCGAGACGATGCGGGCACAGCGACAGGAGCTGAGGTCCCGGGCCACCGCAGCCGGGCGCGACCCCGACGACCTGGTGTTCCTGCCTGCCGTCCAGCCCATCGTGGGAGCCACCCGTCGGCGCGCCCAGGACACGCTCGCCAGTCTGGTGGCCGAGCTGGACGAGGCCGAGGTCCTGGCCAAGCTCGGACGCCTGCTGCACGCCGGACCGGACGAGCTGGACCCCAGCGGGAGCGCCGAGGAGCTGCTCCTGCGCCGGCGCGGGGCCACCGGCAGCGAGGGGTTCGAGAGGATGCTGCTGGCCACCGCCCGGCGCGAGCACTTGTCGGTCCGGGACCTGGCCACGCTGCAGGCCCTCAGCCAGCTGCATCCGCAGCCCGTGGACAGCCCCGAAGGCGTGGCCGACTTTCTGTGCGAGCTGTATGAGTCCGAGGCCGCCGACGGCTTCGTCATCATGCCGGCGCTCTACCAGTCGTCCCTGGAGGAGTTCGTCAACGGAGTCGTCCCGGCACTGCAGCGCCGGGGCAGGTTCCGGACGTCCTACGGAAGCCCGTTGCTGAGTGAACGTTTCCAGCGGACGTCCGAGTGCGCTGACCGGCAGCGGTCCTGAGATGGTGCACTGGGACGACTCATCTCACCTGTCTGAACTCGCCCCACTCCGAGCGCCGATAATCTACATTATGTCAAGTAGACCATGACATGTTCGCGGTAAGTGCGAATCCGCTGGTCTGGACTACTCCCCTG
>JASBVO010000026.1 GCA_029961105.1 Micrococcus sp.
GGACGGGGTGGCCGAACAGCTCAAGGACCTCGCCGACGGCCGGGGTCCGCATGCAGTGGTGGACGCCGTCGGGATGGAGGCCCACGGCTCGCTCGTGGCCGGGATCGCCCACCAGGCGGTGGGCGCGCTGCCGTCCCCGCTGGGCCGCAAGGCGCTGGAGACGGCCGGGGTGGACCGCCTCGGCGCGCTGTACACCGCCATCGGGGCCGTCCGGCGCGGCGGGACGATCTCGATCAGTGGGGTGTACGGCGGCATGAAGGACCCGCTGCCGATGATGACGATGTTCGATAAGCAGCTCCAGCTGCGCATGGGCCAGTGCAATGTGCGGCGGTGGACCGAGGACCTGCTGCCGCTGGTCGATGACCCCTCCGATCCGCTCGGCGTGCTCGACCTCAAGACGCACACCGCCACCCTGGAGGAGGCACCGGCGACGTACGAGAAGTTCCAGAAGAAGGAGGACGGCTGCATCAAGGTCGTCCTCAAGCCCTAGCCTGCCGCCCGTTGCGCGGCCCGGCACCTCCTCGGGGGCCGGGCCGCCCCTGGTGTGGTGCTGCCGTTGGTGGCGTCAACGGCCGACGGAGGCGTGGCTGCCAGCGCCGGAGAGGGCGTCCGGCACGGGACGGTGGTCGTGGGTGATGGCCTCGGCCAGTTCGGCGCGGGTGACCGGCTCGACGCGGTCCTCGTAGAACCAGCGGTTGAGCCTGGCCCGGCGCCGCTCGGCGCCGGAGACCTTGCCGTCCGGGCCGGGCTGGGCCGGGACCGGCCGGTTGGACTCGAAGCTGACCAGCTCGTACAGCCGGTAGTCGTCCAGGCGCTCGTGACGCTCCCGGAACTCGCCGTCCGGGGTCATCTCGATGACGCCGGCCTCGCGGCCGTGCAGCACGATCTCGCGGTCCTTGCGCTGCAGGGCCAGGCAGATGCGCTTGGTGATGATGAAGCCGATGAACGGGCCGAGGATGAAGATCGCCCGCAGCCAGTACGTCACGTCGTTCAGCGAGACGTGGAAGTGGGTGGCCATCAGGTCCGAGGAGGCCGCGGCCCACATGGTGCAGTACCAGATGATGCCGGCCACGCCGATCCCGGTGCGGGTGGGGGCGTTGCGCGGGCGGTCCAGGATGTGGTGCTCGCGGCTGTCCTTGGTCACCCACCGCTCCAGCCAGGGCCAGATGATCATGGTGAGGATCAGGACCGCGGCCGGGATCATCGGGATCAGCACGCCCATGGGCAGGGTGTTGGTGCCCCACGGCATCGGGATGTCCCACTTGAAGGAGAAGTCACCGAGCATGCCCGGCATCAGGCGGAGGACGCCGTCGACCCAGCCGATGTACCAGTCGGGCTGGGTGCCGGCCGAGACGGGGGAGGGGTCGTAGGGGCCGTAGTTCCAGACCGGGTTGATGGTGAAGGTGCCGGAGATCAGGGCGATGATGCCGAACACGATGAAGAAGAACCCGCCGGCCTTGGCCGCGTACACCGGGCCGATGGGGTAGCCGACCACGTTGGTCTCGGTCCGGCCCGGGCCGGGGTACTGGGTGTGCTTGTGCACCACGACCATGAACAGGTGGGCCACGATCAGCAGCAAGATCACCCCGGGCACCACGAACACGTGCAGGATGTACAGCCGTCCGATGATGGCGTCCCCGGGGAACTCCCCGCCGAACAGGAAGAAGGAGATGTAGGAGCCCACGATCGGCAGGGCCTTGACCACCCCGTCGATGATCCGCAGCCCGTTGCCGGAGAGCAGGTCATCGGGCAGGGAGTAGCCGGTGAACCCGGCGGCCAGGCCCATGATCAGCAGCACGCAGCCCACGACCCAGTTCAGCTCCCGGGGCCGGCGGAACGCCCCGGTGAAGAACACCCGCAGCATGTGCACGGACATCGCGGCCACGAACAGCAGCGCCGACCAGTGGTGGACCTGGCGCAGGAACAGCCCGCCGCGCACGTCGAAGGAGATGTCCAGGGTGGAGGCGTAGGCGGTGGACATCTCCACCCCGTACAGGGGCTTGTAGGAGCCCAGGTAGGTGGTGTGGGCCATCGAGGGGTCGAAGAAGAACGCCAGGAAGGTGCCCGAGAGCAGCAGGATGACGAAGGTGTACAGGGCGACCTCGCCGAACATGAACGACCAGTGATCCGGGAAGATCTTCCGGCCGAACTCGCGCACGATGGGGGAGGCCCCCACGCGGGTGTCGACGAAGTTGGCGATCTTCCCGGTCGGGGTCGATGCCTGGTACTCGGTGGTGCTCGAGGTGCTCATGGGTATCAGCCACGCTCCCAATATGCCGGTCCAACGGGCTCGTGGAAGTCGCTCTGGGCGACCAGGAAACCCTCTTCATTGACGGTGATCGGCAACTGCGGCAGCGCGTGGCCGGCCGGGCCGAAGATGACCTTGCACTCCTGCGTCAGGTCGAAGGTCGACTGGTGGCAGGGGCACAGCAAGTGGTGCGTGTGCTGCTCATAGAGCGCCACCGGGCATCTCACGTGGGTATAGGTATCAGAATAGGTGACGATCCCGTCCACGTGCCAGTCCCCACGCTGCCGGTTCGCAGGGTTGGGGTCCTCAGTCGATGAGTGATTGAGCGTTGGAGACCACGAGTCCGAAGACGCCGATGATGGCCAGGGTGGCGCCTAGGGACAGGCATACGCTGGTGATCGGCCGGCGCCGGTTCAGGCTCATCAGCGTGGGCTTGGCAGGGCTCACGTAGGCCACGCTGAAGTCCTTGCCGGTCAGGCGCGCCCGCTCGGAGGCACGTAGACGCCGTTCATAGATGTCCTCCGAGGCGAACCAGCGTGCCCGGGGTTTGTGCGGCTGGTCGACGATCACGATCTGCGTGGCGACCAGCCCCCGGTCCGTGGAACGGAGGATCATGCCGAGCACGAGCAGGGGCAGCCCGACCGCCGGGCCGATCCAGGCTAGCAGCTCTGCGGCGACGCCGAGGCCTTCGATGCCGTTCACGAGTCCAAGGCTAGTCCTCGCGCCCGGGCCACCTTGTCCCGGAAGCCGTCCGCCCGGGGCGTAGGTGGCGGACGCACAAGAGCCCGGCTGCCAGAGGGTGGCCGCGGGTGCGGCGGGCGGCCTACGCCAGGAGCCCTAAGCCTCGATCCACCGACGCGGGTTCAGGCCGGAGTGTGATTCCAGAAGCACCGGGTGAATCGATTTTGGGCGTGAGGAAGTAACCGGCCTCGCTGCCGGTGGTGTTCCACTGTTGGTCCTTCGGTCGTGCCGGGGCGCGGCGTTCGGTTGGTTGGCTATGCCGATTGTGGTGGCGGGTGGATGGCGGTGAAGAGCCGTTCGAGTCCCTGTTGCCAGGGCCAGGCCTCGGGCAGTCTGATTCGAATTTTGCGGGCGCTGGAGGCGATTCGGGCCGGGATGTTCACGAGTCTGGCCCGGATGGTGCCGGTGCGGGCTTTGGTGAAGGTGCCGGCGGCGAGGATCCCGGCGGTGCGGGTGAGGTTGTAGGCCATCACCGCGCAGACCAGCCAGGCGCTGTTGGCCCCGAAGTGGCCGGAGGGCAGGTGGGCCAGGGCGCTGTCTTTCAGGTCGGCGTTGACTTGCTCGATGATCGCGTGTTGCCGGTGGGTCCGGTCCGCGGCCACCGTGTCCAACACTTCCGGATCCACGGTGGTGAAGAAGGCGTGGAACCGGTGCGTGTCGAACAACGTCGGCTGCCCGTCGTCCTGCCTGAGGTTCAGTTCTGGGATGCGGCGCACCACCAGCCGTCCGGGGATCCGTTCGGCTTTCTTCCTCGAGGTGAACGCGGTGAAGGACACCTCGGCGACCTCGGCTTTGGAGGCCCAGGTGCCGGTGGTCTCGTCGTAGATCGCCTCGGGGTATTCGATGCCGGTCCAGGCATCGTCGGCGATGGTGGCGATGGCGGCCTTGACCGCCAGATTCATCCGCACGGTGACCGAGACGTCGGCACCGGCTTTCAACGCGGTGGCCACGGTGGCGTGCCCGTAGAAAGCCGAGTCGGCACGGACCAACATCCGGGCGCCAGAGTCCGGAGGCAGTCGCTTGAGCGTGGCCAGCGCGTCGGCGATCAACCGGCAGGCCCCGCGTGGGGAGCCCACCGCTCCGCGACGCAGACGCTGACCCAAGATCACCGGGGCCGCAGTCTCGGTGCTCGCCGTGGCCAGCAAGGCGTTGAGTCCACGCACGCCCGAGTATCCGTACCCGGAGCCCTGCTTCTGATAGCCGTGGACCTCGATGATCGTGTCGTCCACATCCACATAGACGAACTGTCCGGCGCCGGGGCTTCCCAGCACCGATGCCCTGACGGAGAGGTTGGCCAACAGTCGGGAGGCGACCGCGTCGAGCTGGCGGACGTGCCCGAAGGTGAACGCACGCAGGAACGAACCCAGGGTCGAGGGCGCGTAGCAGGCGTTGAAGATTCGTTTCATCGCCCCGTGGCGCAGGATGGCCATGTCGTCGATCGAGTCGGCTCCGGCGCACATGCCGGCCACCAGGGCCGCGATCTTGGCCCCGGCGTTGGCGCCCTTGTCGGTCGGCACCGTCAATCGCCCCTTGGCCAGCTGGTGCAGGCCGGCCTCGGCGGCCAGCTCCATCATCGGCACCAGTCCGGCGGAGCCGATGAGGTTCGGCTCGTCGAAGGAAACTGACAGTGCGGAACGGGTGTGGGAAACTTGCATCTGCGAGATGCCCTCTCATCGCGGTGGAACGGAACCTTAGACAAGTGCCATTCTTCCCGGTCAGACGGGCATTTCGTTCTTAATTACGTACCAGTACCAAGCATGCTCATCGGTGGATCAAGGCTAAGCCACCGGGCCCAAGTACAGGGCCACCGCCAAGGCCCTGGCCGTGGTGCGGCCTGAGGGCCACGACTGCCCCGAACCGGGAGGCTCGATATCGAACTGCGGGGTCCAACCGGGCAGGGCGATTGCCGCTCAGGCTTCGGAGCCGTGGCCGGAACGGGGCCGTCCCGGTGCCCGTGGGCCTGGGGTCACGGCGCGGTAGCTGTGCGGGTCCGCCCCGGTGGCGGCTCCGGTGAGGTGCTCGGCGTGGGATAGCGCCTCGGCCAGCAGGCGGTGCACGTGCGCATCGGTGGCCCGGTAGTACGCGAAGGTGCCCTCGCGCCGGCTGGTGACCAGCCCGGCCAGACGCAGCTTGGACAGGTGCTGGCTCACCACCGTCGGGGCCGCGCCCACGAGTTCTGCCAGGGCGTTCACGCTGCACTCGCCCCGGAACAACGCCCACAGGATCTTCACCCGGGTCGGGTCCGAGAGCATCCGGAAGGTCTCGGCCGCGATCCGGGCATGCTGGTCATCAGGGGAGGCGTGAACGGGCGACTCATGCACGAATCCAGCCTACCTGCTGCATTGCTGTCTGCGCAGTTGCGCAGATATGATGCCAGGGTGAGACAGTCCCAGCACTCCGACCAGCACAGCGACGACCCTGGCGGGTACCGCGGCCATCCCGGCGCGGGCGGCGAGGTCCACGGCCATGGGCATCACCATGACGATGACCACGCCCATGGACACGACCACGGTCATGGTGGGGTCTGGGCGCGGATGAAGCACGCCCTGGTCCCGCACAGTCATGACCACACCGAGGCGATCCAGACCGCCGAGCAGGCCAGTTCCATCGGGATTCGGGCCGCGTGGATCAGTCTGGCCGGGATGGGGGCCACCGCGTTGCTGCAGATCGTGATCGTCTGGCTCTCGGGGTCGGTGGCCCTGTTGGCGGACACCCTGCACAACCTGGGGCACCTGGCCACCACGATCCCGCTGATCATCGCCTTTCGCCTCGGCCGCCGGGCCCCCACCAGGCGCTACAGTTACGGGTTCCGGCGGGCCGAGGACCTGGTGGGCCTGCTCATCGGCGCGGTGATCACCCTCTCGGCCGGACTGATCATCTGGGAATCGGTCCGCGCACTGACCAGCCAGCGGGACATGACCCACCTGGGCTGGGTGCTGGCGGCCGCCGTCGTCGGGGCCGCCGGCAACGAGGTCGTGGCCCGCTACCGGATCCGGGCCGGGCGGCGCATCGGCTCGGCGGCCCTGATCGCCGAGGGTCAGCACGCGCGCACCGACGCCCTGACCTCCCTGGCCGTCGTGCTCGGCGTCATCGGTGCCTGGGCGGGACTGCCCTGGGTTGACCCGGTCATCGGGCTGGTGATCGCCGCGGTGGTCATCGCCGTGCTCATCGGCTCGATGCGTACCGTCGTGCGCCGGCTCATGGACGGCGTCGACGCCGGCACCCTCGACCTGGTGGAGGACACGGCCGGCGCCGTGCCCGGAGTGGTGGGGGTGAACGGCGCCCGAGCCCGCTGGAGCGGACACCGCCTCGAGGCGGACCTGGGCATCGCCGTCGGGGCCGCCCTGAGCGTGGAGGCGGGCCACGGCGTCGCCCTGGCCGTCGAGGATGCGCTGCGCCAGCAGGTGCCCCATCTGCACCATGCCACCATCCACCTCATGCCCGCGCCAGCGCCAGCGCCAGCGCCGAGTCAACACCGGCTGGCACGGTGATCCGCGGCCGGCGCTCGGAGGGGCTTTCCGTGCTCCTCCCTGCTGGAGGCGCGGTGAACCGGTCGCGACTCGGCGGGATCGCGCTGATCACCGTGACCTCGCTGCTGTGGGGCACCACGGGAACGGCCGCCACGTTCGCCCCCGGCGCCGGGCCCCTGGCCATCGGCGCGGCAGCGCTCGGCATCGGCGGACTGCTGCAGGCCCTCATCGCCCTCCCGGCGCTGCGGGCGGCGGGCCCGGCGCTACGCCGGCACGCACCGCTCGTGGGGTTCGGCGCCCTCGCCGTTGCGGTCTATCCGCTGGCGTTCTACAGCTCCATGCACTGGGCCGGGGTGACGATCGGCTCGGTGGTCTCCCTGGCCTCGGCCCCGCTGGCCTCGGGCGTGTTGGAGCGGTGGCTGGACGGGCGCGCATTGAGCCGGCGGTGGATGCTGGCCGCCGGGCTGGGGGTGTTCGGCAGCGCGATCCTGTGCGTGTCGAAGACCGACGGACCGGCCTCCTCAGGTGCCCCGACCGTCGTCGGGATCCTGTTGGGACTGGTGGCCGGGCTGACCTATGCCACCTACTCCTGGACGGTGCACCGGCTGATGTCCCGGAACGTCAGCCGCGCCGCGTCCATGGGTGCGGTGTTCGGTGCCGGGGGAGTGCTGCTGATGCCGGTCCTGGTCCTGACCGGGGCGCCTCTGGTGGCCTCATCCCAGGCGTTCCTGGTGGCCGGGTACGTGGCGCTGGTCCCGATGTTCCTGGGTTACCTGTTGTTCGGTTTCGGCCTGAGCCTGGTGCCATCCAGCACTGCCACCACGGTGACCCTGACCGAACCGGCGGTCGCCACGCTCCTGGCGGTACTGGTCGTGGGTGAGCGACTGACGGCACTCGGCTGGACGGGGCTGACCATCATCGCCGCCGTCCTGGCCATCCTGGTCCTGGCTCCTGCCAGCACCGGCGTAACACCTCGGCCCGGGGCGAAGGCAATGACCGATCAACGGGCACACGCACTACCGGGCGAGCGCGCCTGATCGGGCCGGGCCCGCTCATCGCGAAGTTCACGCCACAGGACCGCGGTCGGCGTCCGCCTTCCCCTACGTTCACGGAGCGTGCCCGGATGCGGCCCCGGGGTCCGCAGTGGGATGCCGGGGCGTCCGGGGCGGCCGGTGGGTTGAGGGGAGGGGAGGAGCCCGTCCAGATGGACGGGCCCCTCTGGCGTGTTGGGGTGGGTGCTCAGAGGTTCAGGAGCATCTGTTCCATCTCGGTGATCTTGGCCTCCTGGGCGGTGATCACCTCTTCGGCGAGCTCCTTGGCCTGGGGTTCTGCCCGTCGTCCAGCTCGTCCTGGGCCACGGCCGGTCCGGTCAGGGTGATGGTGCGCTTCATGGCTGATTCTCCTGGGTGGCGGGTTGGTCGGGTCAGTGGGTGCGGGCAGGGGCGGGTCGCCGCGCGGCCTGCCGGTCCTCGTCGCTGATCGCAGCGAGGTGGGCCGGGTTCAGGTCGATCCGCCGCAGCAACTGGGCGTTGAGCGCCACCACGATGGTGGAGGCGGACATGAGGATCGCGCCGACCGCGGGGGAGAGGACGAACCCGATCGGGGCGAGCACACCGGCCGCCAGCGGGACCGAGATGACGTTGTAGCCGGCGGCCCAGATGAGGTTCTGGATCATTTTGCGGTAGCTGGCGTGGGACAGTTCGATCATCGACAGCACCGCACGCGGGTCGTTGCCGGCCAGCACGACGCCGGCGGACTCCATGGCCACGTCGGTGCCGGCACCGATGGCGATGCCGACCTCGGCGCGGGCCAGGGCGGGGGCGTCGTTGACACCGTCCCCGACCATCGCCACGCTCAGTCCGCGGGACTGCAGTTCGGTAACCTTGGTGTCCTTGTCCTGGGGGAGCACTTCGGCGAAGACCTCGTCGATGCCCAGGTCCCTGCCCACGGCCCGGGCGACCTGCGTGGCGTCCCCGGTGATCATCGCGACCTTGACCCCGCGGTCCTGCAGGGCCTTGACCGCTGCCCGGGACTCGGGGCGGACCCGGTCCTCCAGGGCCAGGGCGCCGATGATGTGCCCGTCGCGCACCACGTGCAGTACCCCGGCCCCGCGCTGCACCCAGCCGTCGACGTCGGCCTGCAGCTCCGTGGGCGTGATCAGTCCCAGCTCGCGCAGCATGTTGGGCCCGCCGACGAGGACCTCGGTCCCGTCCACGGTGGCACGAACTCCGCGGCCGCTGGCCGCGGTGAACCCGGTCCCGCGCAGCCGGTGCGCGGCGGCTTCCGGGTGCTGGGCAGCGGCGGTGATGATGGCCCGGGCGACCGGGTGCTCGCTGTCGGCCTCGGCTGCCGCGGCCACCGCCAGCAACTGTCCCTCGGTGGTGCCGGGCGTCGGGGCGGCGCCGGTGACGGCATGGGCGCCCTCGGTCAGGGTGCCCGTCTTGTCGAACAGGATCACGTCGATGGTACGCATCCGCTCCAGGGCCAGCCGGTCCTTGATGAGCACCCCGGCCTTCGCGGCGCGTTCGGTGGAGATGGCGATGACCAGCGGGATGGCCAGCCCGAGGGCGTGCGGGCAGGCGATGACCAGCACGGTCACGGTCCGGGTCACGGCATCGTCCGGACTGCCCAGCATGCTCCACACGATTGCGGTGAGGATGCCGGCGACCAGGGCGAACCAGAACAGCAGGGCCGCCGCCCGATCGGCCAGGGCCTGGGCGCGGGAAGATGAGGCCTGGGCGTCTGCGACCATCCGCTGGATGCCGGCCAGGGCGGTGTCGGCCCCGACGGCCTGGACACGGACCCGGACGGAGTTGTCGGTGGCCACGGTCCCCGCGATGACGGTCTCACCGGTCCCGCGGGCGACCGCCTGGGACTCCCCGGTGATCATGGACTCGTCGAACTCGGCGGAGCCGTCGACGATCATCCCGTCGGCCGGTACCCGGGCGCCGGAGCGCACCAGGACGGTGTCCCCCACCGCCAGTTCCCGGATCGGCACCGTGACGGTGCTTCCGTCCACGATCCTCTCCGCCTCGTCCGGCAACAGCTCTGCCAGGGCGTCCAGGGCCGAGGAGGCCGCGCCGAGGGCTCGCATCTCCATCCAGTGGCCCAGCAGCATGATGGTCACCAGCAGGGCCAGTTCCCACCAGAAGTCCAGGTCGAACCCGCCAAGGCCCAGGGTGGTGACCCAGGAGGCGGCGAAGGCCACGGTGATGGCCAGGGAGATCAGCAGCATCATCCCGGGCTGGCGGGACCTCACCTCACGCCAGCCGCCCTTGAGGAACGGGGTGCCACCGTAGGCGAAGATGACCGTGCCCAGCACCGGGGCGATCCAGGCCGAACCGCGGAATTCGGGCAGGTGGTAGCCCACCAGGTGGGCGACCATCGGGCTGAAGATCACCACCGGGACGGACAGCACCAACGATGCCCAGAACCTGTTCTTGAACATCGCGACGCTGTGCCCGGCGTGTTCCCCCTGGCTGTGGACCTGGTGCTCCTCGTCCACTGCCGAATGAACGTGCCCCTGGGGCGTCGCCTGGCCATGGGTGCTGTGCTCCCCGTGGCCACCAGGTTCTGCCCGTCCGGCGTGCAGTGCGTGGGGGGCCGACGACGCCGGGGCGTGGTGGTGGTCATGGTGCGGGGCGCTCATGGAGGGTCCTTCCGGAAGTCGCGACGGGTTGTGGGATCAAGGGATGGACGAGGAGGAGGCCAAGATGTAGCCGACTCGTTCACACGGTCGGGGTCTCTCCCCCCGGTATATACCCCCGGGGGGTATGAGTGCAAGTGGCCCTTCCCCGTGGATGGGGTCCGTACCGTCACCCGGACCGGGCGACGCAGGCTCGCCCCTCGAGGCTGCGATGGCTACGCTGGGCGCCATGCGCGCGGACCGCGGTGCCGACCGGGATGCAGAAGGGGGTGCCGAACTGGTCCCGAACGCACGGACGGCACGCCCCGCCGCTTGCATTCTCAGTGCTTCGCTGCTGCTCGTCGGCCCGGTCGTGAACGCCATCCAGCGAGGCCTCCTGCACCCCACGGGAGCGGAGGACCATCACGAGGCGATCTTCACCGAGTACGCGGCGAGCCAGGCATGGGTCGCCACGCATTTCGCCGAGTTCCTCCTCGTGCTCGTGGCCCTGGCCGGGTTGCTGGTGCTCTGTGACGAGCTGCGACGCGAGGCGCCCATCCTGGCCCTGCTGGCCGCCGGCGCCGTCGTCGCCACCGGCACGGCCTGGGCGGTGCTCCAGGCCGTGGACGGCATTACCCTCAAGCAGGCTGTGGATGCCTGGGTCGCCGCCCCGGACGTCGAGAGGGCAATCCGGTTTGCCGATGCCGAGACCCTCCGCTGGGTTGAGTGGGGCCTGCAGAGCTACTTCCGCCTGCTGCTCGGAGTGACGCTCCTGGTCCTGGGTGCCGCAATCCTCGTCCGACTGCTCCTGCCACGTTGGCTCGGCGGGCTCCTGGTGCTCGGAGGCCTGCTCTCCCTGGCCATCGGATTCTCCGTCGGCTATGAAGGCCTGGAGAGCAGCGTCCAGGACGCCATGGTCATCGGCTTCCAGCTCGTCGTCTTCCTTTTCGCCGTCGGGCTGCTCATCGTGGGCCTTCGTGCGCGAGGGCGGGCTCCCGGCAACGCTGTAGCCCGCCGATAGCCGGCCCCCAGCCACGCTCAGGCCCGTCGGCCCGCACAGCCGGCTCCGCACCCGAGGCGCGCTGGTCGTTCGGTATGCACGCGTGCGCTTGTACCTCATCGACGAACCCGGGCCGGTCGGTTCCCGACCGCAGATCGTCGACGTCCGCCGTCAAGGCCGAAGCGGCCGGATCGACCGTGGGGGACACCGCCTGATCCTCCGTGAAGGCAACATATGTTGGATGCCATTCGCCGGGCTCTGGATCTCCGACCGGTCCTCTCGTACGGTGGATGCAGAAGTAGCAGTAGCACTCAGTCCGTCATGACTGCACCTTGTGCGGCCCCTCGCGGTGCCGCACGGGGCGTGGGGGAGCGGTGCGCAGCATGCCGCTTCGCCCCGCCGGAATCCTGGCGGGTGAACACCCAAGGAAAGAGGCTGACATGGCCACCGGTACCGTCAAGTGGTTCAACGCTGAGAAGGGCTACGGCTTCATCGCGCCGGACGACAACTCCGCCGACATCTTCGTGCATTTCTCCGCCATCTCAGGCGGAGGCTTCCGAGAACTGCAGGAAGGCCAGAAGGTCGAGTTCGAAGCCGAGCAGGGCGCCAAGGGCATGCAGGCCTCATCGGTCCGTCCGCTCTGATCCCACCCAGCCGATCCCGCCTCGCAACGGCCACCTTCCCTGCAGGGAGGGTGGCCGTTCTGCGCTCGTGCAAGTGACCTGACGCAGGGCCCCGGGCGGGCGTGGAGTGGCCGCCAAGAGGGTCCCAGCCCGCAATCCACGGCATTAGGGGAGCAGGCGGCATCAGGGGAGCGAGCGGCGCTACGTAGGGCCGATGTGCACGTGCGAGCGCAGAGAGCGCAAGTGATGGCCTGTCGTATTCAAGAGCGGCGAATGCTGCGCTGTTGGCTGGGGGGACGAGCTGACCGTCGGTGATCGTCTAGGGTAGTCTCTGCCGGTCGAATTCCTGTTGGAGGCGCGGGCGGCGTCCGTGGGTTTCGCGGAGCTGGGTGATGAACGTGGTCACCTCGTCGGCGCGTGCGATGACCTTGACGGCGCTGGCCAGTGCCTTGTGCTCCACGGTGTACGCCAAGGCGGCCTCGATGGTGTCGAGAGCCGGTTCCATGGGCGGCCTGGCGAGCGCGTCCCCGGCCCGCAGCCCCTCCACGCCGGAGCGGTTACTACCTGCCGTCTAGGCTTTCGGTGCAGCCTGGACCCCGTCGGGCGTCAGTAGGATCCGGGGGATGAGTTCTTCGGCAGGGAAGCCCTCATCGATGCAGGTGCGCCAGAATCGGGTGTGGTGTTCATCGAACCAGTGGTCGTGGGGCTCCGCGGATCCGCTGTGTTCGTTTTGCATGCTGTACCAGTACAGATAGTCCACCCCGTCCACCGTGTCGGTGAAGGCTGCTTCCACATACATGTGTTCTCGGTCCATGATCTCGCGCACCGCGTCGGGATGGGTCAAGTACAACCGCACCCATTCGTCCATCTGTGCTCGGGTTCCCGGGCGGAGGCGAAATCGCGTCAAACTGAACATCATCTGCCCATTTTCCATCCACACCCCATGTCCCGCCAGCAGGCTGACGGGCGCGGCGGTGCGCGGAAGCGACCGTCGGGACCACACCTGAGCCCCTCACGATGTGATGTTCTCTGCCAATACACGTGGGCGTCGGCGTCCGCGCGGCGCGGGCCCGTCCGGACTTGCGGAGCCGGGTCTGAGGTTCAGCACAGGCAGCACGGCCTGCCGCGCCGGCTCCTCGGGCGGCCGTCCGACCCCTCGGTCCGGGGGAGGGGAGCCGTGGTGATGACCGGTGCGATTCTTCGACTCCTCGATCGAGCCCTTCGGCCGATCGGTCTTGCGGCGCCCCTAGCCAGAGGGCTCGGTATGGTCGTCGCTCCGTAACTGAGCACCAACCAGGTGCTGCCGTTCCAGCGCATCAGCATCGGCACTGCCCCAGGATCGCCGGCAAGCGCCCAGGTGTTGAGGCGGCGGGGATCGGCGTAGAACACCGGGACGTCCGCCGGCAACGGGCCCGGGCTAGGGGAGGGGCTCCGTGGCCCAGAGCTCCCCATCTGGTGCAGGGTGCGGATTTGGTCTGCGGCGAAGTGCCGCCAGAGCGCATGCGAGGGACTCTCGAGGGCAGTCAGCGCGGCGGCCAGACCGGCAGGGCAGGTCCCGTCCAGGACGTGCGGGTCCTGCGCCGGACCCAGGCCCACCGCAGCGCTGGGTCGACGCCGTCCCAGGCACCGGCCAGGTCATCGGCCGCCAGATCTTGGCGGAACGCCTGGGCGGGCACCCCCACCCGTAGACGCGCCGACAGCGTATGGCCCCGGCCCGCGGACAGGCGGGGGCGTGGGCATCGGAGGATTGCTTTATTCATGTCTTCATAGAGAAACGGCACGTGGGGCCTGCAGCGGGTCTTACAGAACCCTCATCCCGAGGATGAACGTGGCCTACAGCACTATTGCTCCACGTCAGAAGCTGATCGGCGTGCGCGGGAGGTCGATAGCCCCCTCAGTCCCATGCCCCGTCGAACTGACGGGGAGGCTCATGATCTGCTTTCAGCAATCAAGAAGCACAAAGACCGCTTCAGAGAAACGCACTTAGGCATGAGGAAATGGTGGCCTGCACGGTGAGCTCGACACCCGCACGCAGCCTGGGAGAAACGCAACCAGCCATGATGGGCCTGCAGGGCAGGCCGCCATGCGGAAAGCCCCGAAGCCGTCACGACAACGCCGACAAAGCCGCCACGCCCGGCAACAATCCACGATCAAGCGCAGGTCAAGGTCGTATCAGGGGAGTGGCTACGAAGCTTTCTGTTTCCTCAGGAGGTGCGAAAGACGAACATGGTTTATCGCCTACTGGTACCTCTGCGTATCTGACCGCGTCGCATCCGCGACATCAGCGCGCTTTT
>JASBVO010000027.1 GCA_029961105.1 Micrococcus sp.
GCAGGCCGTCGATGTGGAACTCGTCGATCCAGTACAGCGCGTTGGCCACCAGGAAATTGCGCACCTCGGTGCGGCCGTAGTCGAACACCAGGGTGCCCCAGTCCGGGTGCTCACCCTTGCGGGGATCCGCGTACTCGTACAGGGGCGTGCCGTCGAACTTCGCCAGCGCCCACTCGTCCTTCGGGAAGTGCGCGGGCACCCAGTCCAGCAGCACGCCGATCCCGGCCTGGTGGAGGCGGTCCACCAGGTACTTGAAGTCATCCGGGGTGCCGAACCGCGAGGTCGGGGCGTAGTAGCCGGAGACCTGGTACCCCCAGGAACCGCCGAAGGGGTGCTCGGCCACGGGCATGAATTCCACGTGCGTGAATCCCTGCCAGGAGACGTACTCCACCAGCTGGTCCGCCATCTCTCGGTACCCGAGACCCGGACGCCAGGACCCCGCGTGCACCTCGTAGATGCTCATCGGCCCGGCGTGCGGGTCCGTGTGCCGGCGCTGCTGCATCCAGTCATGGTCACCGAAGACGTACCGGGAGTCGTCCACCTTCGAACCGGTCGCCGGGGGCACCTCGGTCCAGCGGGCCATGGGGTCGGCCTTGTCCCGCCAGTGCCCGTCTTGTCCCAGGATCGCGTACTTGTACACGGTGCCGGCGCCGATACCGGGGATGAAGATCTCCCAGATCCCGGAGTCCCCCATGGAACGCATGGCGTGCTGGTGTCCGTCCCAGCCGTTGAAGTCGCCCTTGACCCGCACGGCCTGGGCGTTCGGCGCCCACACCGCGAAGGAGGTCCCGGTGACCTCGCCCTGCGGGGAGGAGTAGCGATGCACGCGGGAACCCAGGACCGTCCACAGGGTCTCGTGCCGGCCCTCGCGGAACAGGTGCTGGTCCAGTTCGCCCACGGTGGGCAGGTACCGGTAGGGGTCGTCCTGTTCGGTGGCGTCCATGCCGGGGAAGGAGACGAGGACCCGGTAGCCCGGCACGTGACCGGGGTGCGCGGCCGGCGCGGTGCCCACCCAGATGCCCTCGCGCTCGTGGCGCAACGCGACCACGGTGCCGTCATCGGTCCGCACGGACACCTCCTCGGCCATCGGCCGCAGGACGCGGAAGGTGACGGTGTCGGCGTCGCTCAGGTGTGCACCCAGGACCTCGTGGGGCTGGTGGTACCGGCCGTGCGCGACGGCGTCCAGCACCTCCGCGCGCACCTCCAGGGGGGCGGTGTCCCCGGTGGAGTCCGGGATGCCTGTCCCGGCGGCGCCTGCCCCGGCAGGGTTCGTCCGGGTCTCGCTCCCGGTCGCCGCAGCGGGCGGTGCCGCCGCGGGTGCCGCGGTGACCGGCGTGTTGTGGTCGGTGTTCTCGGCTTGATCGGCGTGCATGCTGTCCTCCTGGGATTCACCCTCGATGACTGTCTCCACCGTATCCGGCACGGGCGTCCTTGCCACGTCCGCGGCGGTGGCCGTCCCCCGGCCGAGGGCACGGCGGACCGCCGAGGCGGGGACCTCGACCCAGTCCGGCCGGTGCCGGAGCTCATAGACCGTCTCGTACAGGGCCTTGTCCAGCAGCAACGCGGTGAAGACGGTCGAGGCCGTGTCCACCGGTTCCCCAACGGTCCGGCCGTAGCCGTCCAGGAAGGCCCGCTGCGTCCCGGCCGCCCATTCCGGGGTGCCGGCCAGGGCGCCGGCGTAGTCGAAGGACCGCAACATGCCGACGACGTCCCGCAACGGCAGGTCCCAGCCGGAGCGTTCCTCGGCGTCCCGCAGGGGTTCGCCCTCGAAGTCCAGCACCGTCCACCGGGTGGCCCCGCCGGTGCCGGAGGCCAGCACCTGGCCGAGGTGGTAGTCGGCGTGGATCCGTTGCAGGGCCGGCAGCCCGGATGCAGCATCCGGCGATCGAAGCGACTCCAGCACCTGGTCCACGCGGTCGGCCAGGTCCTCTCCCACCGTCGCGGCGGCCTCCCGCCAGCCCCACTCGATGCGGGCGGCCAGCTCGGACAGGACCTGCGGGGCGCGGCCGGTGCCGGCGGGCGCCCGGCGCGTTCCCAGCGCCTCGGCCAGGGCCAGGTGCAGCCGGCCGGTGGCCTCGCCGATCCCCGCGGCCTCGGCGAGGAATTCGTCGCCGGCCTTGGCGGCGTCGGTCGCCACCCGCCAGGCGTCCCGCGACCCGGTGATGAACTCACGCAGGACGCAGGCCTCCCCGGAGACCCACTCGTCCGCCGCGGTGCGCCACCCGGCGGTGACCGAGCCGTAGGTCACCGGGACCTCGCTGGAACCGGCATCGGACAGCGCCAGGCCGATCTCGACGTCGGGATTGGTGCCGGCGGCCAGCACCCGGAAGAACTTGAGGATCAGCGTGCCGGGACCGGCCTCGATGACCACGGAGGTGTTGGACTGCTCGCCCTGCAACAGCCGCGCCCGCAGGGTGTCCGCGTGGAACGCCGGCCACTTCTCGAATCCCGCGTAGGCGTGCCCCCCGGAACGGTGGTCCGCCGTGGGCAGTTCACGCCGCATCATCTCCAGCCAGGCGGCCACGAACTCCGGGTCGTGGGTGCCGTCGTAGACCCAGCGGGGCCCGGAGTCCGTGTCCCAGCGCCCGATCAGCGCGGAGTCCCCGTCCTGGAGCTGCTCCTGCCGGATGGCCACGGGCACGGACAGGGTGACCGCGTCCCCGTCCCGGCCCACCGACACCACCTGCAACTGGAGCTGGACGTCCTCCGTGGTCGCCGCCAGACGGATCCCGCCGACCCGCTTCAGGTCGAAGGAGCCTTTCACCGGGAACCACCGCTGTGCCGGTAACCAGGCAGAGAGCAGTTCGGGGAAGGAGCCGGCGGCGTTCGGCGTGGACGGGTGGTGTTCAGTGCTCATCGGACGCTCCCAGCAGCCATGTCCGGGGTGATCACCGGCAGGGCGGTCGTGTAGGGGTTCTGCTTACCGGCCAGCGCGGCCTTGCCCGCCCCGGCCATCAGTTCCGGCCCGGTGCGCAGGCGGAGCCAGTAGAAGCCATGGCCGGGCAGGGTGACCGGCAGCCGGCCGTCCTCCCCGATGTCCAGGAACGCCCGGCCGCCGAACACGTCCCGCAGGCCTCGCCCCTCGTAGCCCGGCACGGCCAGCCACGTGGCCACCGGGTCCGGCGAGAGGTTGAACACGCACAGCACCGTCTCCGGATACAGGTCTTCATCCTCGCTGAACGGCAGGTCCCGGACGAAGGCGAGGACCTGCTCGGCCTCGGCGTCCACCATGGTGAAGTCCCCCAGGCCGAAGACGGGGTGGCGCTTGCGCACGGCCAGGGTCTCCCGCACCCAGTGCAGCAGGGAGCCGTTCGAGGCCAGTTGCGCCTCCACGTTGACGTGGTTGTAGTGGTAGACGAGGGACTGGATGACCGGCAGGTAGAGCTTGCCGGGGTCTGCGTCGGAGAATCCGGCGTTGCGGTCCGGGTTCCACTGCATCGGCGTGCGGGAGGCATCGCGGTCCGGCAGCCAGATGTTGTCCCCCATCCCGAGCTCGTCCCCGTAGTACAGGAACGGCGAGCCCGGCAGGGACAGCAGCAGCCCATGGATCAGTTCGAGCTCGGAGCGGTTGTTGTCCAGCAGGGACGCCAGCCGGCGGCGGATGCCGACGTTGGCCCGCATCCGGGAGTCCGGGGCGTACCAGCCGAGCATGGCCTGGCGCTCCTCGGGCGTGACCATCTCCAGGGTCAGCTCATCGTGGTTCCGCAGGAACGTCCCCCACTGCGCACCGGCCGGGATCCGGGGGGTCTCGGCCATGGCCTCCACGATGGCGGTGGCCTTGTGGTCACGCAGGGCGTAGAAGATCTTCGGCATGATCGGGAAGTGGAAGCACATGTGGCACTCCGGCTCCTCCTCGGTCCCGAAGTAGTCCACCACGTCCGCCGGCGGCTGGTTGGCCTCCGCGATGATCACCCGGCCGGGATACTCCGCGTCCACCATCGCCCGCAGGTCCCTGAGGAACACGTGGGTGCGCGGATCGTTCTCGCAGTCCGTGCCGTCCTCCTCGTAGAGGTACGGGATCGCGTCCGCACGGAAGCCGTCCACGCCCATGTCCAGCCAGTACCGGACCACGTCGTACAGGGCCTCGATGACCGCGGGGTTCTCGAAGTTCAGGTCCGGCTGGTGGGAGAAGAACCGGTGCCAGAAGAACTGCCGCCGCACGGAGTCGAAAGTCCAGTTGGACTCCTCGGTGTCCACGAAGATGATGCGGGCATCCTCGTACTTCTCGTCCGTGTCGCTCCAGACGTAGAAGTCCCCGTACGGCCCGTCCGGGTCCGAGCGGGACTCCTGGAACCAGGGGTGCTGGTCCGAGGTGTGGTTCAGCGGCAGGTCGATGATCACGCGCAGGCCCCGGGCGTGGGCCTCGGCCACGAGCCGCTTGAAGTCCGAGACCGTGCCGAAGTCGTCGAGGACCTCGTAGAAGTCGGCGACGTCGTAGCCGCCGTCCCGCAGCGGGGAACGGTAGAACGGCGGCACCCAGAGGCAGTCGACGCCCAGCCACTGCAGGTAGTCCAGCTTGTTGATCAGCCCGTCGAAGTCCCCGGAGCCGTCACCGTTGCCGTCGTGGAACGCGCGCACCAGTACCTCGTAGAACACGGCGGTGCGGAACCAGTTCGGGTCATGGGAGATCCCGTGGGTGTGGAGCTGGAACGAATTGGCCATCGTGTGCAGTGTCTTCCGTCGTCAGTCGTGCGTCTGGTCCGTCGGGTCCGTCTGGACCGCGGCGTGGTCTCCTGCGGCGGGTGGGCCGCTCAGTCGCGGCGCACCACGCGCAGCACGTGGGCGGGCTCGACGTGCGGGTCCAGCCGGACGTAGTTGCGCTCTCCCCAGGTCCAGCGGGCGCCGGTGATCAGGTCCTCGACCTCGAACCGTCCCTCGGCGTCCAGGTCCTGCGGGCGCAGGTCCAGCGCGCCCAGGTCCAGGCGGACGGTCGCCTCCCCCACGTCGTGCGGGTTGCAGTTGACCACCACGATGATCGTGTCCGCGTGTCCGGGCAGGTCCGCCACCAGCGCCTCGGCATCTGCCACGCCCGGGAAGACGGGGCCGACGTCGGGCCGGTCCTCCGCGCCCGTGGCGACGGCGGCATGCCAGCCGTCCGCACGGTGCCGGCGCGACTTGGAGAAGGCGAGGATGTCCGGCGTGTCCGCCGCGTGCAGGGTCAGGTTCTGCAGGTCCTGGAGTGCCGGGTGCGCGCGCCGGATCTGGTTCAACCGGGTCAGGTAGGGAGCCAGCGAGCGCCCCTCGGCCTCGGCCGCGGCGTAGTCGCGGGGGCGGAACTCGTACTTCTCGTTGTCGATGTACTCCTCCGCGCCGGGCCGGGCCACGTGCTCGTACAGCTCGTAACCGGAGTACATCCCCCACAGCGGGTTGGACAGCGCGGCCAGCACGGCACGGATCTTGAAGGCCGGCGGACCGCCGAACTGCAGGTACTCGGTCAGGATGTCCGGAGTGTTCACGAAGAAGTTCGGCCGGTAGAACGCGGCGGTCTCGGCGGTCACCTCGTGGAGGTACTCGGCGATCTCGTCCCGCGTGTTCCGCCACGTGAAGTAGGAGTACGACTGCTGGTAGCCGGCCCGGCCCAGGGCGTGCATCATGGCCGGCCGGGTGAAGGCCTCGGCCAGGAACACCACCTCCGGGTGCCGGCGGTGCACCTTGGCGATCAGCCACTCCCAGAACCACAGCGGCTTGGTGTGCGGGTTGTCCACCCGGAAGATCTTCACGCCGCGGGCCACCCACAGCTCCACAACCCTCAGCACGGCCCGGCGCAGCCCGCGGGGGTCGTTGTCGAAGTTCAGCGGGTAGATGTCCTGGTACTTCTTCGGCGGGTTCTCCGCGTAGGCGATCGAGCCGTCCACCCGGGTGGTGAACCACTCGGGGTGCTCGGTGACCCAGGGGTGGTCGGGGGAGCACTGCAGCGCCAGGTCCAGGGCGACCTCCATGCCCAGCTCCCCCGCACGGGCGACGAAGCGGCCGAAGTCCTCCGCCGTGCCGAGTTCGGGGTGGATCGCGTCGTGGCCGCCGTCCTCCGAGCCGATGGCCCACGGCGAGCCGGGGTCCTGTGGTCCGGCGGTCAGCGTGTTGTTCGGCCCCTTGCGGTGGGCACGCCCGATGGGGTGGATCGGCGGCAGGTAGACGACGTCGAAGCCCATCTCGGCGATCGCCGGGAGGCGCTCGGCCGCCGTCGTGAAATTGCCCGAGGTCCAGGTGCCCGACTCCGGGTGGTAGACCGCGCCCTCGGACCGGGGGAAGAACTCGTACCAGGCCCCGCGGCCGGCCAGCGCTCGCTGCACGTCCAGCGGGTACTCCGGCGAGGGCGAGACCAACTCGCGGATCGGCCGGGCGGCCAGCAGCTCCGCCAGGTCGGGGTCGTCGGCGGCGGCGAGCCGCTCGGCCGGATCGCGCGTCGCGTCCTCCAGGCCGCGCACCGCGCGGGCCAGGACGGAGCGGTCGGCCTCGGAGCGGTCCGGGTCGGCGGCGGCCCGGCGGAACAGGGACCCACCCTCGGCCAGCATCAGCTCGACGTCGATCCCCGCCGCGATCTTCACGGTCGCGGCGTGCTGCCAGGTGGCGACGGGATCGGACCAGCCCTCGATGACGAAGGTGTGCGGACCGATGTCCACCGGGCGCAGGATCGCCCGGTACTCGTCCAGTCCCGGCGCGCCCTCGGCCATGCGCACCCGCTGCACCTCGGACCCGGAAGGCCCGTACAGCACGGCCGTGGCACCGAGCCGGTCGTGTCCCTCGCGGAACACGGTGGCGCGGATGGGGATGTCCTCGCCCACGACGGCCTTGGCCGGGTGGGCTCCGCAGTCGACGACCGGCTGCACACCCGTGACCGGGATGCGGCCGACCCTGACCTCGGTGCGGAACATCGGGGCGGTGATGGCATTCCTGGAAGCTCTCACGCGCTCGACGTTACCTTCGCCACGCACGGGCCGCCAACGGCAAACCCCGCTTCGACCGGACATGACGCGTTTCCGCCGCCGGTCAGCACAGGATTCAACCGGTGGCCAACCCGGCGTCGGCCGGGGTTCACCCGGAGCCCGGGACGCGCCGGTGAAGCATGGATAATGGGGGCCTGTGAAGGCTATTCGTCGGTTTACCGTCCGTACCCACCTGCCCGAGTCCATCGCGGGGCTGAGCCGCCTGGCCACCAACCTGCGATGGTCCTGGCATCCGCAGACCAAGAACCTCTTCCGCGATCTCGACCCGGCGGCCTGGCAGGAGCTGAACCAGGACCCGGTGGCCCTGCTGGGCTCCTTCGACCGGGCCCGGCTCACCGAGCTGGCCGCCGACGAGTCGATCGTGCAGCGGGTGGCCGCGGCCACGGAGGACCTGGACCGCTACCTCTCCGAGGACCGGTGGTTCCAGCACGAGGTCGCCGGTGTCGAACCCGCACCCCGGCCGATCGCATACTTCTCCCCCGAATTCGGCATCACGGCCGTGCTCCCCCAGTACTCCGGTGGCCTGGGCATCCTGGCCGGTGACCACCTGAAGTCCGCCTCGGACCTCGGCGTGCCGATCATCGGCGTCGGCCTGCTCTACCAGTCCGGGTACTTCAAGCAGTCCCTGTCCCGCGATGCCTGGCAGCAGGAGACCTACCCGGTGCTGGACCCGGACAACCTGCCGCTGACGTTGCTCAAGGAGCAGGACGGCTCCCCGGCGCTGGTGTCCCTGCCGATCCCCGGAAACCGCACCCTGCACGCCCAGGTGTGGCGGGCCGACGTCGGGCGCGTCCCGCTGCTGCTGCTGGACTCCAACGTCCCGGCCAACGACGACACCGCCCGTTCCATCACCGATCGCCTGTACGGCGGCGGCGGGGACCAGCGCCTGCAGCAGGAGCTGCTCCTGGGCATGGGAGGCGTCAAGGCGCTGCGGCTGTACGCCCGGCTGACCGGAACGGACACCCCCAGCGTCTACCACACGAACGAGGGGCACGCCGGGTTCCAGGGCATCGAGCGGATCGAGGAGCTCATGGCCGCCGGGCTGGACTGGGAGGCGGCGCTGTCCTCCGTCCGGGCCTCCACCGTGTTCACCACGCACACCCCCGTCCCCGCCGGCATCGACCGCTTCGACCGGCACCTCGTGGAACAGTTCTTCCGCGCCGGGCTGGCTCCCAACGTCCCGGTGGAGCGGGTCATGGCCCTCGGCGCCGAGGACTACGAGGGCGGCGATCCGGACGTGCACAACATGGCCGTCATGGGCCTGCGGCTGGGCCAGCGGGCCAACGGCGTGGCGAAGCTGCACGGCGTGGTCTCACGCGAGATGTTCAAGGGCCTGTGGCCGGGCTTCGAGGCCGACGAGGTGCCGATCAGCTCGATCACCAACGGCGTCCACGCCCCCACCTGGGTGTCCAGCACCGTCTCGGACCGGGCCATCGAGCTGTTCGGCACGTCCCCGGTGGCCGGACACGGCTGGGACCGGGTGTTCGAGGTCCCGGACGAGGAGCTGTGGGAGCTGCGCCGGACGCTGCGCCGGGCCCTGATCCAGGACGTCCGCGCCCGGTTGCGGTCCTCGTGGCTCAAGCGCGGCGCCTCCGAGGCCGAGGTCGCCTGGACCGAGAACGTGCTGGACGAGAACGTCATGACCATCGGTTTCGCCCGGCGGGTCCCCACGTACAAGCGGCTGACCCTGATGCTGCGGGACCCCGAGCGGCTCAAGCGGCTGCTGCTGGATCCCGAGTACCCGATCCAGCTGGTCGTGGCCGGCAAATCCCACCCAGCGGACGAGCAGGGCAAGCTGATGATCCAGGAGATGGTGCGGTTCGCCGACGACCCGGAGGTCCGCCACCGGATCGTTTTCCTGCCGAACTACGACATCCAGATGGCCTCCACCCTGATGCCCGGCTGCGATGTGTGGCTGAACAACCCGTTGCGCCCGCTCGAGGCCTGCGGGACCTCCGGGATGAAGGTGGCCATGAACGGCGGGCTGAACCTGTCCGTGCTGGATGGCTGGTGGGACGAGATGTACGACGGCGAGAACGGCTGGGCCATCCCCACCGCCTCCTCCGCCGCCAGCACCGAGGAGCGGGACGACGTCGAGGCAGCCGCCCTCTATGACCTGCTCGAGACCCAGTTGGTGCCCCGGTTCTACGCCGCCGAGCACTCCGACCAGGCCGGTGCGGCCGGGCCGTCCGCGGCCTCGAAGGACGGCATCCCGCATCAGTGGCTGGCCATGGTCAAGCACACCATGGCCACCCTGGGCCCAGCGATGTCCGCCGACCGGATGGTGCAGGACTACGTCAACGAGCTCTACCGCCCCGCGGCCGCGGCCGGCCGGACCATGGACGCCGACGACTACGCGAAGGCCCGGGAGCTGGCCGTCTGGAAGACCCGGGTCCGCGCGGCCTTCGGCCAGGTGGCGGTGGAGCACGTGGACTCCCTCGGCGTGAGGGAGGAGCCGCAGATCGGTGACGAGTTGCAGGTCTCCGCGTACGTCAACCTGGGTGACCTGGAGCCCGCGGACGTCTGCGTCCAGGCCGTCTACGGCCGGGTGTCCACCACCCCTGCGGGCAGCCTGGAGGAGGATCGCCTGCTGGACACGGCCACCCTGGAGCTGGGCCCGGCCGAGGACCTGGGCGATGGCCGCTGGCAGTTCACCGGCTCGCTGATGATCGACCGTTCCGGCGCCTTCGGCTACTCGGTGCGCGTGTTGCCGCAGCACGAGCTGCTAGCCTCCCCGGCGGAGATGGCCCTGGTGGTCAACGCGGGCTGACCGCCCGTCCCTGCACCCGCGGGTGGATCCCTGCACCCGTGGGTGGAACTGCAGGTCAAAAGGTGACCGCGATTCGGTGGATTCCCGGATTCGGCGTCATCTTTCGACCTGCAGTTCTCCGTTCCGGGGCGTGCACCTCAGGGTGTCCAGCCACGCTCCGCCAGCGCTGACCGCGTCTTCTCGATCGCTCGCCGCCACCCGTTGCGGGCATGCCGGCCGCTGAGCCGGATCTCCTTCCACTCCGCCGCCTCGAGCCGCTCCTGCCGGTCGATGTCCCTCGCAACCTGTTCAGGATCCGAGTGATGGCGGCCCTCGTACTCCAGGCTCAGGCGGTACTCCTCGTAGGTCAGGTCGCCTCGATGGATCCGCTCCCCCGTAAAGGGATCAAGGATCCACTGGTTGACTGCCGGTTCGGGCAGGCCCGCATCCACCAGCGCCAGCCGCAATTCGGTCTCCTTCGGTGAGTCCGACCCGACCCTCGCTCTCTCCGCTGCCAGACGGGCGATGCGGATCCCGGGCTTCCCCCGGTGGTCCAGCAGCAACCGGCGGATCTGCTCCGGAGTGCTCAGGGCAGCCCTGTCCCAGTTCCCTCCCCAGACCGGGTTGTACAGCCAATCCGCCCACAGGACCAACTGTTCGACGCTGGTGTCAACGACGGTCGAAATCTGACCCCTTAGCGACGGTTGAAATTTGACCCCC
>JASBVO010000028.1 GCA_029961105.1 Micrococcus sp.
GCGCGGCGGCATGCACACCCTGACCGCCGCCCTGGCCGGGGCCCTGCGTGCTGCCGGGGCCACCGTGCTGACCGGCGTGCGCGCCACCGGGCTGGAGCGCACCGGTGACGGCTGGGCCGTGGCGACGCAACGGTCCGACGGGTCGGACGGGAGCCTGTCCGCCGGCCGCGTCGTGGTCGCCACGGACGGGCCGACCGCCTGGGACCTGCTGGCACCCGTGGCCGGCGGTGCCCTGGCCGGGGTGGAACGGCCGGCCCGGGGCTCCGGCGTCGCCCTGGTGACCCTGGTGGCCGAGGCCGACGGGCTGGACCCGGCCCCGCGGGGCACCGGCCTGCTGGTCTCACCGCAGGTGCCGGCCGACGTCGTGGGCGCCAAGGCGATGACCCACGTGACCGCCAAGTGGGACTGGGCCCGGACGGCCCCGCACCGGCACGTGCTGCGATTGTCCTACGGCCGCGTCACCGACTCCCCGGACGCCTCCACGCCCGGGTACCGCACCGGCGACGAGGAACTGCTGGGCCGGGCCGTGGCCGACGCGACCACGCTGACCGGCGTCGACCTGGCCGGTGCGGTGGTCCGGTCCTTCGTGGTGCGCTGGGGGTCCGCCCTGCCCGCGGCGACCACCGGGCACCGGGCGGCGGTACGCGCACTCCGGGACTGGCTGGAGGGCCAGCCCGGGCTGGACGCCGTCGGCGCCTGGCTGGCCGGGACAGGACTGGCCGCCGTCGTGGGTGATGTCCGGCGCCGGATCGGTGCCGAGGACGACTGAGGGGTAGGCTGGACACGCCGTTCTACCGGCTGTAGAAACCGGTGCCCGGCAACGACCACGGCACAGCGGTGCACGCGAGGTGCCCGACGCCACACGGTGACAACACAGGAGTTGTGACGATGACCGAGAACCAGGCAGCGCAGGCCCCCCAGACCGAGGCCGGGAGTGCCGAGCACGTCGAGTGGTTCACCACCTACACCGTCTTCGCCCGGAACGGATCCGGCCAGGGCGGCGCCCACACCGAGGCCGAGCGCCAGCGGGCCGTGCAGCAGTTCGACGCCACGGTCGCCGACCTCGCCGAGCGCGGCGTGACGGTCCGCGGCACCTACGACGTCTCCGGCATGCGCGCCGATGCCGACGTCATGGTGTGGATGTACGGTCACGTCCCGGAGGACCTGCAGGCTGCCATCAGGACCCTGCGCCGGACCGAACTGCTCGCCGGCACGAAGGTGGCGCTCTCCGCCATGGGCTCGGACCGGATGGCCGAGTTCAACAAGGACCACGTGCCCGCGTTCGCCATGGGCCGCAAGCCGCTGAAGTGGCTGTGCTTCTACCCCTTCGTCCGGTCCTACGACTGGTACACCCTGGAGCCGGCCGAGCGCGGCCGGATGCTCAAGGACCACGGACTGCTGGGCCGGGACTTCCCGATGGTCTGGGCCAACACCACGAGCGCCTTCGCCCTGAACGACTGGGAGTGGCTGCTCGGGCTGGAGGCGCCGGAGCTGAACCACCTGGTGGACATGATGCGCCACCTGCGCAACAACGAGACCCGTCACTACGTGCGCGAGGAGGTCCCGTTCTACACCGGGCGCCTGGTCACCTCGGCCGAGATCGCCGAGGTGCTGGCCTGATGAACGAGAACGCCGCCGGGACCGCCGGGCAGTCCTTCGACCCGCGCACCGGCTACGACGAGGACGGGGTCATGGCCCCCAAGGCCTACGACGCCGTGCTGCTGGCCTCCTTCGGCGGGCCCGAGGGCCAGGACGACGTCATCCCCTTCCTGCGCAACGTCACGAGGGGCCGTGGCATCCCGGACGAGCGGCTCGAGGAGGTGGCCACCCACTACCGCGCCAACGGCGGCGTCAGCCCCATCAACGCCCAGAACCGCGCGCTGAAGGCCGCGATCGAGGCCGAACTCGCCGCCCGCGGCATCGAGCTGCCGGTCTACTGGGGCAACCGCAACTGGGCGCCCTACGTCCCCGAGACGCTGGAGCAGATCTACGCCGACGGCCACCGCACGCTGCTGACCGTGGCCACCTCCGCCTATTCCTGCTACTCCTCCTGCCGCCAGTACCGCGAGGACCTGGGCATGGCCCTGCGCTCGACCGGGCTCGAGGGCAAGCTGGAGGCGGACAAGATCCGCCAGTACTTCAACCACCCCGGGTTCGTGGAGCCCTTCGCCGAGGGGCTGCGCACCGGGCTGGCCGAGATCCGCGCCGAGCTCGCCGAGGCCGGCAGGGCCGACGGCAGGCTGCACCTGTTCTTCGCCACCCATTCCATCCCGACCGGCGACGCCGAGGCCGCCGGACCGCGCCCGCTGGCCGCCGAGCTGCAGGAGAAGACGGGGCTGAAGCCCGGTGAGGGCAACGGCGCCGACGTCTACTCCGCCCAGCACCTGGACGTGGCCGAGGAGATCCTCAGGCTCGTACCGGAGGCCGAGGGCATCGACTGGTCGCTGGTCTACCAGTCCCGGTCCGGCGCCCCGCACGTGCCGTGGCTGGAACCGGACATCAACGACGCCATCGAGGAACTGGCCGGGCAGGCCGGCGAGGACGGCACGGAGCCGCTGGCCGGCGTCGTGGTGGTGCCCCTGGGCTTCGTCTCGGACCACATGGAGGTCGTCTGGGACCTGGACACGGAGGCCAAGGAAACCGCGGAGGGCCTCGGGCTGGCGTTCCGCCGGACCCCGACGCCGGGCACCCACCCGTCGTTCGTGTCCGGGCTCGTGGACATCGTCGAGGAGCGGCTGGGCACCCGCGAGGGCCGCGCCGCCGTCGGCTGCTTCGGCGCCTGGTACGACGTCTGCCGGCCCAACTGCTGCGTCAAGGTCATGCGGGACGGCACGGTGCGGCCCACCGTGGCCGCCGTGGACTCCGAGGTGGGGGTGCCGTCCCCATGAGTGGTGCAGCCGCCGGCTTCACCGTCGGCACCCGCGGGTCGAACCTGGCCCGGACCCAGACCACCACGGTGGCCGAGGCACTGTCCGCCGCCTCCGGGCTGGAGTACGACCTGCGGATCATCCGCACCGAGGGGGACGTGACCACCGGGTCGCTGGCGTCCCTCGGCGGCACCGGGGTCTTCGCCTCCGCGCTGCGCGCCGCGGTGCTCGACGGCGAGGTCCAGCTGGCCGTGCACTCCCTCAAGGACCTGCCCTCCGCCCAGCCCGCCGGGCTGCAGATCGCCGCCGTCCCGCCGCGCGTGGACGTCCGGGACGCACTGTGTGCCCGCGACGGGCTGACCCTGGCCGAGCTGCCGGAGGGGGCCACGGTGGGCACCGGCTCCCCGCGCCGGGTGGCCCAGCTGTTGGCCGTCCGCCCCGACCTGCGGGTGGTGGACATCCGCGGGAACGTCCAGACGCGACTGGCCCGCGTCCCCGGGCTGGAGCAGCACGACGACCACGCACCGGCCGCTGCCGGGTCTCCGCGCGGGGACCTGGACGCGGTCATCCTGGCCTGCGCCGGCCTGGACCGGATCGGCATGGAGTGGGCGATCACCGAGCGGCTCGCGCCCACCGTGATGCTGCCGGCCCCCGGCCAGGGCGCCCTGGCGGTGGAGTGCCGTCCGGAGACCGCCGCGGCCGGGGACGCCCTGGCCCTGGCGCTGGCCGGCTATGACGACCCGGTGACCCGGCTGCAGGTGACCGCGGAGCGCGCGCTGCTGGAGCGGCTGGAGGCCGGCTGCGCCGCGCCCCTTGGTGCCCTGGCCCGCGTGGAGAAGGACCCGGCCCGGCTGGTGCTGGACGCCATGGTGGCCGCCACCGACGGCAGCCGCGTGCTGCGCAAGCACGCCTCCGTGGAGCTGCCCGCCGTGCGGATCCGGCTCGACGACGGCTCCGCCGACACCGAGACGCTCGGGGTGGCCCGGGCGCTGGGCATCGACGTGGCCGAGGCGCTGCTCGCCGACGGCGCGGACCTGCTGCCGGCCGACCGCTGACCCGGCAGTGAGCCCGGCAGTGAGCTCAGACTCGGTGGTCCCCGGGGACCACGGCACGCGGGGCCGGGTGGTCATGACGCGCCAGCCCGACCAGGCCGGTGACGTGGAGGCGGGCCTGCGCGAGGCCGGATGGACGGTCCGGTTCCTGCCGCTGACCGACTTCGAGCTGCCGGCCGACCTCACGGAGCTGCGGTCGGCCGTGGACCGGCTGCGCTCGGGAGGGTACGCCTGGCTGGTCGTCACCAGTCCCAACACCGTGCGCTCGTTGGTGCGGGCCGGCTGGGACGGCATCCTGCCGGCGGCCACGCGGGTGGCCGTGACGGGACCGGGGACGGCGCGCGTGCTGGCCGGGGCCGGTTGCCCCGCCACTCCCTGGATGCCTGACGGAGACGCCTCCGCCGCCGGGATCATCGCCGGCTTCCCGGCCGGGCCGGGCGGGGCCGGTGAGCCCGCGGGGACGACGGGGGCCCGGGTGCTCCTGCCGCAGTCGGCCCTGGCCACGGACGAGGTGGCCGCGGCACTGCGGTCCCGGGGCTGGGACGTGGAGCGGATGGAGGCCTACCGCACGGTGCCGTACCCGGCGGCGACGGACCGTCGGCTGCTGGCGGCGGGGCCGGCCGCGGCAGACGGGACGGGGGGCGCGATGGTGGGGCTTCGGGACGTAGGGAGCGCCGTCGTCGTGCTGACCAGCCCCAGCGCGGTGCGGGAACTGGCCCGGCAACGCGGCGCGGCCGTCGGGGACAGCGGGGCCGGCGAGCCGGCGGGCACCCGGTTCGTGGCCATCGGCCAGCCGACGCGGCGGGCGGCGGAGAAAGCCGGGATCGAGTTGATCGGCACCGCTGCCAGCCCCGACGCGGCCGGACTGCTGGCCGTGCTCGACGGGCGGCCGGCCGCGGGCGCTCGCTGACCCACGGTTCCCGGCTCCCGCGCGGCGCGCCACTCGCGGGACCAGGGAAGAGGCAGCCCTGCGAGGAGCCTACCGGGAAGTATTACCCGGGAGTAAGGCAGGTCACTTCCGTCCGGCACGCCGTTTCAGGGCGACCTCCATGCGTCCGCCGTCGGTGCGGTGCTCGAGATACGGCTGCTCGGCCACGAGCGTGCTGAGCTTCTGGTGGCCGAAGTCGCGCGGGTCGAAGTCCACGTGAGCGCGGCTCAGGTGCTGGCCGACCCGGCTCAGGCCCGCCCAGCCGTCGTCATTGCTGGTGGCGTTGACGGCCTTGACCAGGGCACTCTCGAGGTTGATCCGGGGTGCCTCGGGCTCACCGCTGCCGGCGTCAGCGGTGCCGGGCGCTGCTCCGTTGGGCGCTGCTCCGTTGGACGCTGTTCCGTTGGGCGCTGTGCCCTGGCCGGCTGCCACCGGGCCCCTCCTGTTCCGGCTCCGTCCCGTCGCGCTGGTGGAGCCGCCCGTCGAGGGTTCCGCGGTCTCACCTGGCTCACCGTCTCCCAGCAACTCGAGGTAGATGAACTGGTCCACGGCGTTGCGCAGCGAGGCCGGGGTCTTGCGCTCGCCCAGGCCGATCACGCGCTTACCCGACTCACGCAGCCGGGTGGCCAGCCGGGTGAAGTCGGAGTCCGAGGACACCAGGGCGAAGGCCTCCACATTGCCCATCCACAACAGGTCCATCGCGTCGATGATCAGGGCCGAGTCGGTGGAGTTCTTGCCCGTGGTGTAGGAGAACTGCTGGACCGGCTGGATGGCCAACAGGTTCAGTGCGTTCTTCCAGCCGCCGAGCTGATGGGTGGTCCAGTCACCGTAGGCACGCTTGATGGTGGGCGTGCCATAGGTGGCCAGTTCCTCCAGGACGGCTCCGGCGTGGGTGGCAGAGACGTTGTCGCAGTCGATGAGCACGGCGATGCGGGTGGTCGCGCTGGAGGATTCGGTCATGGCCCTCACCCTACTGGTCGCGGGTTCAGTCGCGCGGACAGGGACAGCCGTGTCCAGGGGGACAGCCGCGCAGGCGGGGGTGGCGGCTCCGCCCGGTCAGTCGGACATTCCGTCGTCAGGCGGGTCATGCCGCGTTGAGCATTCTTTCCAGACGCCGGGCCGAGATGCCCCTACGGCGCGCGGCCGCACCCACCGTCCGCGCCGCCTGCGCCAGTCCGCCGCCATGCGCCGGCTGGTCGCCGAGGTCAGGATCCACCCGGCCGACCTCATCCTGCCGGTCTTCGTCCGGGAAGGCGCCACCGAGCCGATCCCGCTGCAGTCCATGCCGGGTGTCGTCCAGCACACGCAGGACTCCCTGAGGGCCGCCGCCGCCGAGGCCGCCGAGCTCGGAATGGGCGGGATCATGCTCTTCGGCGTGCCCGAGAGCCGGGACGCCACCGGCTCGGCCTCCCTCGACCCGGAGGGCGTGCTCAATGCGGGCATCCGGGCGGTCAAGGAGGAGGTCGGGGAGTCCATCGTGGTGATGTCCGACCTGTGCCTGGACGAGTTCACCGACCACGGCCACTGCGGCGTGCTCACCGCAGACGGCGTGGTGGACAATGACGCGACCCTGGAGATCTACGGCCGGATGGGCGTGGCCCAGGCCGAGGCCGGCGCCGATATGGTCGGGCCCTCCGGCATGATGGACGGCCAGGTGGCCGTCATCCGGCAGGCCCTGGATGAGGCCGGCCACCAGGACACGGCGATCCTCGCCTACGCCGCCAAGTACTCCTCGGCGTTCTACGGTCCCTTCCGCGAGGCGGTGGACTCCCAGCTGACCGGTGACCGCAAGACGTACCAGATGGACCCGGCCAACCGTCGCGAGGCCATGCTGGAGGTGTCCCTGGACCTGGACGAGGGCGCCGACTTGGTCATGGTGAAGCCGGCCATGAGCTACCTGGACATCCTGCGTGATGTGGCCGAGGTCTCCGACGTGCCGGTGTCCGCCTACCAGATCTCGGGGGAGTACGCGATGATCGAGGCCGCTGCCGCCAACGGCTGGATCAATCGGGACCAGGCGATCATCGAGTCCGTGCTGTCCATCCGACGTGCCGGTGCGGACACCGTGCTGACGTACTGGGCCAGTGAGCTGGCCCGCTGGATCAAGGAGGGACGGCTCTGATGCCGCAGACCACCGAGGCAACCGGGCAGGCCACGGCCGGCACCCCGGCGCCGTCGACCAACGCCGGACTCTACGAGGCGGCCCGCACCGTCATCCCCGGCGGGGTGAACTCCCCGGTCCGGGCCTTCGGCTCC
This sequence comes from Micrococcus sp., assembly GCA_029961105.1. GTDB lineage: Bacteria > Actinomycetota > Actinomycetes > Actinomycetales > Micrococcaceae > Citricoccus. Next base: position 7,104 of record JASBVO010000028.1, read on the forward strand.
GTGGGCGGCACCCCGCGGACCATGGTGAAGGCCCAGGGCGCATACCTGACCGACATTGAAGGCAACGAGTACGTGGACCTGGTGTGCTCCTGGGGGCCGATGCTGCTGGGACACAACCACCCCGCCGTCGTGGAGGCCGTGCACCGCGCGGTGGACGCCGGACTGTCCTTCGGCGCCTCCACGCCGGACGAGGCCCGCCTGGCGGAACTGATCGCCTCCCGCGTCCCCGTCGACCGGGTCCGGATGGTCTCCACCGGCACCGAGGCCACCATGACCGCCGTGCGACTGGCGCGCGGCGCCACGAACCGGAACCTCATCGTGAAGTTCGCAGGCTGCTACCACGGGCACTCGGACGGCCTGCTGGCCGCAGCCGGTTCCGGCGTCGCGACGCAGGCCCTGCCCGGTTCGGCCGGCGTCACCGTGGCCCAGGCCGCCGAGACCCTGGTGCTGCCCTACAACGACCGCGACGCCCTGGAGGAGGCCTTCGCCGCCCGCGGCGACCAGATCGCCGGGGTCATCACCGAGGCGGCCCCGTGCAACATGGGCGTGGTCACCCCCGCCGACGGCTTCAACCGGTTCTTGCGCGAGATCACCGAGCGCCACGGCGCGCTGCTGGTCTGGGACGAGGTCCTGACCGGCTTCCGCGCCTCGGACACCGGCTACTGGGGACTGTCCGGCAGGCCCGAGGGATGGACCCCGGACCTGTGGACCTTCGGGAAGGTGATCGGGGGCGGGATGCCGACGGCCGCCGTCGCCGGCCGTGCCGAGGTCATGGACCTGCTGGCGCCGCTCGGTCCGGTCTACCAGGCCGGCACCCTGTCCGGGAACCCGGTGGCCATGGCCGCCGGCCTGGCCACCCTGCAGAACGCCACGCCGGACGTCTACGCCACCATCTCCCAGCGCTCGCGGCAACTCGAGGAGCTGCTGGTAGGTGCCCTGGACGAGGCCGGAGTGGATCACTCGATCCAGCGGGCCGGGACGCTGTTCTCGGTGGCCTTCGGCACTTCGGAGCGCGGCGTGCACGACTACGCGGGAGCCCAGGCGCAGGAGACCTTCCGCTACGCGCCGTTCTTCCACGCGATGCTGGAGCACGGCGTGTACCTGCCGCCGAGCGTCTTCGAGGCCTGGTTCGTCTCCTCCGCGCACGACGACGCGGCCATGGAGCGGATCGCCGCCGCCCTGCCGCATGCCGCGCGTGCCGCGGCCGCGGCCCGGCCCGCCGCGGACGCCTGAGCGCAGGACCACGACGCCGGCCCTTCGCCGGACGCGACGAACGGCCGGTACCCCAGCGGGTACCGGCCGTTCGGGTATCGGCGGTCAGAAGGCCGGGGTCACGTCTCCACCGGGCCAGGTCTCCTCGATGTAGGCCTTGACCTCCGGGGAGTGCAGGAGCTCGTCCAGCTTCTCGATGGCGGGGGTCTTCTCGCCGGCGCGCCAGGCCAGGAAGTTGGCGTACGGGTTCTCCCCGGAGATGTCCTCCACCACCAGGGCGTCCTCCAGGGTCATGCCGGCCTGGATGAAGTAGTTGCCGTTGATGACGGCGAGGTCGATCTTGGGGTCCTTGACGATCTGGACGAGGATCTCCGGCTGGTTCTCCTCGAACTTCAGGCCCTTCGGGTTCTGCTCGTCGCTCAGCGTCAGGGCGGCGGAGTCGTCCTCGATGCCGGTGAGCAGCCCGGCGGACTCAAGCATCTTCAGCGCCCGCGGCTGGTTGCCCGGGTCGTTGGTGATCGCGATGGTGGCCCCGTCCGGGATCGACTCGACGGAGTCGTGCTTCTCGGAGAACGCGGCGTAGGGCTCGATGTGGATGCCCTTGCCGTGCTCGAACTCGTAGCCCTTCTCCTCGACCTGGGAATTGAAGAACGGCTCGTGCATGTAGTAGTTGGCGTCCGAGGAGCCCTCGTCCAGCGACACATTGGGCAGCTGGTAGTCATCGAACTCCTGGATCTCCAGGTCGATGCCGGTGCCCTCGGTGAGGTTCTCGTCCACGTACTCCAGGATCTTCGCGTGCGGGACCGGGTTGGCACCGACCTTCAGGACCACCGGGTTGGCCGGGTCCAGGGTGGCGTCCGCGGACGGTGAGGTGGCGCCGCCACCGGCGCCGCAACCGGCCAGGGCTGCGGCCAGCAGCAGGCCGCCGGCACCGAGCAGCGAACGACGGCGCAGCGGGGAGGTGTTCTGGGTCATCGGATGTCCTTCAGGTCGGGGCGGGGATGGGGGGTCAGCGGTGGTCGACGGCGCGGACGATCCGGTCGCCGATCCACTGGATGAGTTGGACCAGGATCACCATGATGATGATCGTGGAGATCATCACGGCGGTGTCGAAGCGCTGGTAGCCGTAGTTGTAGGCCAGCCGGCCAAGGCCGCCACCGCCGATGAGTCCGGCCATGGCGGAGTACCCCACGAGCATCACGAGCGTGGTGGTCGTGGAGGCCACGAGGCCGGGCATCGCCTCGGGCAGCAGTACCTTGCGGACGATCTGTCCCCGGGTGGAGCCCATCACCCGCGCGGCGTCCACCGTGCCGGACGGCACCTCGCGGAGGGAGGTCTCCACCAGGCGGGCGAAGAACGGCGCGGTGCCGATGGTCAGGGAGACGCACGCGGCGATCGGGCCGATCGAGGTCCCGATGAGCCAGGCCGTGAACGGGATGAGCGCCACCATGAGGATCGCGTAGGGGATCGACCGGGTGATGTTCACGATCACCGAGGACAGGATCGCGTGCAACCACGGCACCGGGCGCAGTCCGCCGGGGGCCGTGACGTGCAGGATGATCCCGAGCGCCAGTCCGATCGCGAGCGTGAAGACACCGGCGACGCCGACCATCACCAGGGTCTCGACGAACGCCTCGGGCAGGGCATCGGTCAGCGCCGGGTTCTGCAGCAGGTCCTGGAACCAGTTCACTGGGCACCTCCGAGGTCCTGGGCCGTTCCCTGGGCGGTCTCCACCTGGGTCCGGGTCCGCTGGGCGGCCCGGTAGCCGTTCTGTTGCAGGAAGGACACGACCTCGTCCACCCCACCCGGCCCGTGGGCGGCCCCCTCGGGCAGCGCCAGGAGATGGTGGGCGAAACGCACGCCGGCGAGGTCCTCGACGGAGCCGGCGAGGACCCGTACGCCGTGGCCGAAGCGGTCCCTGATCACCGCGCTGACCGGGACGTCCGCGGCCGCGCCGTGACCGAGGACCTCCACGAGTTGGCCACCGCTGTCCAGCGCGGCCTCGGGGAGCGGGAGCAGGGCAGAGGAGAGGCGGGAGCCGAGGGAGGAGGCGACCTCGGTCAGCCCTCCACCCTCCACGATCCGTCCCCGGTCCAGCAGGGACACCGAGGTGCAGATCTTCTTCACCACGTGCATCTCGTGGGTGATGACCACCACGGTCAGCCCGAGCCGGTCGGACAGGTCCCGGATCAGCTCCAGGATGCCGTCCGTGGTGGCCGGGTCCAGGGCAGAGGTGGGTTCGTCACACAGCAGCACGCGAGGGTCGGAGGCCAAAGCGCGGGCGATGCCCACGCGCTGGCGCTGGCCGCCGGAGAGCTGGGACGGATAGGAGTTCTCGTAGTCCTCGAGTCCCACCAGGGAGATCAGCTCGCGGGCCCGGGCGGTGCGGGCCGCCTTGTCCTGGCCGGTGACCTCCAGCGGGTAGGCCACGTTGCCCAGCACCGTTCGGGAATCGAGCAGGTTCGCGTGCTGGAACACCATGCCGATCCGGCGCCGGGCCTGGAGCAGGTCCCGGTCGGCCGCCGTGGCGAGGTCGGACCCGTCGATGGACACCGAGCCGGACGTCGGCCGGTCCAGCAGGGTCAGGCAGCGCACGAGGGTGGACTTGCCGGCCCCCGAGTGGCCGATGATGCCGTGCACGGCGCCGGTGGGCACGGTGAGGTCGATGCCGTCCAGGGCCACCACCTCACGGTCACCTTGCCGGTAGACCTTGCGCAGGCCACGGATCGAGATCATGCACTTCCTTCGGTTGGCTTCGCTGCTGTCGGCACGGTCGGCACCCGCAACGCGTTGAGTCGCCATCGGCGGACGGCGACTCACTATTCAATCAATGATCTCGCCCGAGCGCCGACGGTGCGGGTTCGCTGGGCGTCTCGAGATGACATACGGGACGCGCGGGGCGGCGTGGCGGCGGCGGCCCGGTCCAGGATGACGTTTCGTGACGCGTGTGAACCTGCAGGAAAGTCTATCCCGGGAGGTTCAGCGACCGATGACCGGCCAGTCACCGTTCACCACGGCGGCCGGGTCCTTGCGACGCAGGTAGTCCTGGAAACTCGCGGACTGTTCGGCCTTCCACGCCGCCTGTTGCGCCTGCAGGGTCTCCAGGGGCACCTGGAGCTGCGGGTACTTCCGGGCCAGGCAGTCCTCCACCCCCACCGCGGCCAGGGAGTCCGCCGCGGAGGTGTGGGCGTCCAGCAACTGCACCTGGTAGAGGGAGCAGACGTCCGTCAGGGTGCGCTTGCCGCGGCGGTACCTGTCGACGTGCTTGTCGATGACGTAGGGATCGATGATCCAGCGGTTGGGCAGCGGCCCGAGCCCCCGGCGGGCCAGCTCCCGGTCCATGACCGTGAAGTCGTAGCAGGCGTTGAAGGCGATGACGGGGATGCCGGCCTCGAAGAAGTCCCGCAGGGTCTCGGCGATCTCCACGATCGCCACGTCCGACGGCAAGCCCTCGGCCCGGGCGCGCTCGGTGGTGACACCGTGCACGGCCGCGGCCTCCGGCGGGATCGGTACGCCCGGGTCCACGAGCCATTCGTAGTTCGCGGCCAGGGTGCCGTGCGGGTCCACCACCACCAGCGATGCGGTGACCACCAGGGCGGTCTCCGGGTCCCGTCCCGTGGTCTCCAGGTCGAAGCCGACCCTGATCTGCTCGTGCCAGGGGGTCGGCTGGACTGCGGGGGCGCTGGCCGGGAGGTCGCTCACACCCTCACCGTACCGCCCGGCACGGACGCGGTACGCAGGCCCGCGTCGTGCGGTGGGGAAGGCCGCTGGCATCATGTCCCCTGTGGAGCAGAACACCGGCCCCGTCCTGCCGGAGGGCCCCTATGAGCTGGCCGAGGCGCTCGTGCTGGCCGCCGGACTCGTCCCGCCCGGCCGGGCGATCAGCTACGGGGGACTGGCCGGGCTGCTGGGGGCGGGCGGTCCACGGCAGGCCGGCCGGGCGATGTCCATGGCCCCGGACGGCACCGCCTGGTGGCGGGTCGTGCGCGCGGACGGCACACTGCCGGCGTCGTTGGCCGCGCGGGCGGCGCCCCATTACCGTGCCGAGGGCACCCCGCTGAAGGAGACCGCAGGGCCCGACGCCGGCGCTCCCGTCCGCGTGGACCTCGCCGCCGCGCTGTGGGTGCCGGAGGCAGCGGCGAGGGACGCCCTGGCCCGGCTGCGGGCCGGGCTGGGTCCCTAACGCGTCCGCGGTGACTGGTTGAATACACCCATGCCTGCCGAAGCTTCTCCCAGCGCGTCCCCCGAAGCGCCCGCCCAGGGCCTGCGCCTGACCGGTCCGGCGCCGGTCCGCGCCGAGGCGTTCGTCCCGGACCGGGACCAGCAGCGCGTGCTGGACCTGGCGCCCGGGCACGGGCCCGTCCTGGTCCTGGGCGGACCGGGGACGGGCCGGAGCGCCGTCGCCGTGGAATACGCCGCGCGCCGCATCGAACAGGGCCTGGACCCTGCGGCGTTGCTGGTGCTCGCCCCCACCCGTCAGTCCGCGGCCCGGTTGCGGGACGCACTGTCCGTCCGCCTGGACCGGGGCGGGAGGGGAACGCGCTCCGCCACCCCGGTGCGGACCTGGGCCGCCTACGCCTTCGACCTGGTCCGTCGGGCCCGGGTCGGCGGCTACCTGCCGACCGTGCAGCGCACCCCGCGGCTGCTCTCGGGCGCGGAGCAGGACACCGTCATCGCCGAGCTGCTGGAGAGCTACGCGTCACAGGCACGCCCGGGCCCCGACTGGCCCGGGGACCTCTCCGAGGCGGTCACCACCCGCGGCTTCCGCAGGGAGGTCCGGGAACTGATCGACCGCACCAGTGAGTACGGCGTCGAGCCCGGGCACCTCGAGGAACTGGGGGAACAGTACCGCCGGCCGGAGTGGACCGCCGCCGCCGTGCTCCTGCAGGACTACCGGGACCGCCTCGACCTGGGCATGGCCGAGGCCTTCGATCCGGCCGGGCTCCTGACCACCGCGAGCAGGCTCCTCGAGGAGAATCCGGAGCTGCTGGACGCCGAGCGGACCAGCCTGCCCGTACTGGTCATCGACGACCTGCAGGAGGCCACCCCCTCGGTCCACCGGCTCATCCGCCTGCTGGCACGAGGCCAGGACGTGGTGGCCACGGCCAGCCCGGACACGGTGGTGCAGGGCTTCCGCGGCGCCCGGCCCGACCTGGTCCACGAGTACCCGGACTGCCTGGTGGTGCCCGGTCCGGCCGGGGGAGCGGATGGGCGGACGCTGACCCTGACCGTGGGCCACCGGATGGGCCCGGACGTGCTCACCGCCTGGCAGCGCGTGGCCCGGCGTATCCCCGCCCAGCCCGTGATGCTGGAGGTCCGGCAGGACCTGGCGCCGCCGGAGGACGCCGAGACGGCCGACGTCGCCGTGCACCTGGTGGCCTCGCCGGCCCACGAGCAGCACCTCGTGCTGCAGCAGGTGCTGCACCTGCACCACCGCGAGGGCATCGCCCTGGACCGGCTGGCGGTCATGGCCCGCTCCGGGCCCCTGGTGGCCGAATTGGGACGGTTCCTCGAGTCCGAGGGCATCCCCGTCAACCACTCCCTGTCTGACACGGTGCTCAAGACCGAACCGGCCGTCACCCCGCTGCTGTACCTGCTCCGGATGGTGTCCGCACCGCCGGGGAGCCCGGAGTCCGCCCCGGACATCGACCGGGCGCTGTGGCTGGCCGGCGGCCGGTATGGCGGGGCCACGGCCCTGCACCTGCGCCAGCTGCGCCAGCGGCTGCTCCGCGAGGAGCGCGCCCGCGGGGGGACCCGCACCAGCACCGAGCTGCTGCTGGCCGCCCTCGAGGCCCCCGAGGTCCTGGACGGCTACCGGCTCTCCGGAGCCGGTCTCCAGCGCATCGCCCGCATGGTGGCCGCCGGGCGGCAGGCGGCGCAGGACCCGGCGGCCACCGCCGAGACCGTGCTGTGGGCCCTGTGGAATGCCTCGGACCGTCCGGCCCGCTGGGAGCGGGAGGCGGTGACCGGGACCGGAGCGGACGCCCGGCGCGCGGACCGGGACCTGGACGCCGTCGTCGGGCTCTTCCAGGCCGCCGAGCGCTATGTGGACCAGTTCCCGGGGGCCTCGGCGCTGTCCTTCGCGCACTACATGGAGGCCCAGGACCTGCCGATGGACGTGTTGGCCGCCACGGGGCGGCAGGAGGGGTCGGTCTCCGTACTGACTCCGGCCACCGCGGCGGGGCAGGAGTGGGACGCGGTCATCATCGCCGGGCTGCAGGATGGCGTCTGGCCCAACACCCGGCTGCGCGGACAACTGCTCGGAGCCGGTGACCTGGCGGACGTCGCCTCCGGCCGCGGCACGATCGCCGACCGGCGGTCCCGCATCGCCGAGGTCCGCCAGGACGAGCTGCGCAGCTTCTCCACCGCCGTGTCCCGCGCCCGCCGGACCGTGATCGGAGTCGCCGTCGCCTCAGACGACGCCCAGCCCAGTGACTTCGTGGACATCCTGTCGCCGTGGCGCGAACTGGACCGCACGCGTCCGCTGACCGACGTCCCGCCGCCCATCACGGCCACCGCGCTGGTGGCCGGCCTGCGGCGCCGGCTGGAGGAGGCCGCCGCATCCGTGGACGAGGACGGCACCGTGCCCGACCCCCCGGGCCCCGAGACGTCGGAGGCGGCGTCGGCCCTGGCCCTGCTCGCGGTGCAGGGCATCCGGGGAGCGCATCCGGACGATTGGTGGGGACTGCTGCCGCTGTCCACGCAGGAACCCCTCGTGGACGTCACCACCACCCCGATCCCCGTCTCGCCGTCGCGGGTGGAGACGGCCCTGAAGTCGCCGCTGAACTGGTTCCTCTACCAGGCCGGTGCCCAGGCGGGCAGCACCCAGGCCCAGTCGATCGGCACGCTCATCCACGCCGTCGCCGAGGCCCACCCGGACGGTCCGCCCGAGGCCCTGGCTGCGGAATTGGAGCGGCGGCTGCCGGACCTCGGGCTGGAGCCGGGCTGGGAGTCCGAGCGGATCGCGTCGGAGGCGCGGCGCATGCTCGACTACTTCGTGTCCTACCTGCGCCAGATGGCCAAGGAAGGCCGGTCCCTGGTGGACGTGGAGCACCGATTCCACCAGGAGCTCGAGCGCGAGGGGCTGCGGGTCCGCATCAACGGCAGCATCGACCGGCTCGAGCGGGACGCCCAGGGCCGGCCCGTCGTCATCGACCTCAAGACGGGCCGGCACGAACCGTCGAAGAGCGACATGCTCGAGCTGCCCCAGTTGGGGGTGTACCAGGCGGCCATCGCGGCCGGGGCCGTGGACGAGGAGGACTTCGACCGGCCCACCGAGCCGGGCGGTGCGGCGCTCGTGCAGCTGCGCACCAAGAACAAGTCCGTGAAGGTCCAGGACCAGCCGGCGCTGTCCGGCGATGACCAGTGGGCCCTTGACCAGGTCTTCACGGCCGCGGCCAGCATGGTCGGCCCGAGGTTCCTGGCAGTCCACGGAGGGCCGGACAACCCCGGTTGTGCCCTGCCCTCCGTGTGTCCCATCCACAGCGACGGAAGGCAGGCCACCGAATGGCATCGATGATCTCGGACACCGCCCTGGCGCAGCACGCGCCCGAGGAGCTCGCCGTGCGTCTGGGACAGTACGCCCCGACGCCGGAGCAGTCCGCCGTGATCAGCTCACCGCTCGAGCCGCGGCTCGTGGTGGCCGGCGCCGGCTCGGGCAAGACGGCCACCATGTCGGACCGGGTGGTGTGGCTGGTCGCCAACGGCCTCGTCGCCCCGGACCAGGTGCTCGGCGTGACCTTCACCCGCAAGGCGGCCGGCGAACTGGCCCACCGGATCAACCGCAAGCTCGACCTGCTCGCCGAGACGGGCATCGAGATCGAGGGAGCGGAGGAGGCCCCCGCCCGGGCCAGCGTCTCCACCTACCACTCCTACGCGCACACCCTGGTGCGGGACCACGGGATGCGGATCGGCCTGGAGCCGGACACCGGGATGATCGGCGAGGCGCAGTCCTACCAGCTCGTCTCCCGTCTGGTCCGGGCCTATGAGGGGGACCTGGGCTTCGCCGACACCGCGTCCTCCACGATCGTCCGGGGCGTCATCAAGCTGGCCGCGGACTGCGCGGAGCACCTGGTGGAGCCGGAGGACGTGGAGGAGTTCCTCATCCGGACCCACGACCACGGCGCGGCCCTGCCCTACAGCGAGAAGCAGGCCGAGGGCAGCCACGCCAAGGTCTCCTCGATCCTCAGCATGCTGCGCCTTCGCCGGGTCATGTCCCACCTGGTCGTGGACTACCGGACCGCGAAGGCCGAGGCCGGGGTCATGGACTACGGTGACCTCGTGCGGTACGCGGCCCGTATCGCGAGCGAGGTCGACGTCGTCGGGGAGATCGAGCGGTCGCGCTACCGGGTGGTGCTGCTGGACGAGTTCCAGGACACCTCCCACGCCCAGTTGGAGCTCTTCCGCGGACTGTACGGCCGGGACGGCCACCCGGTGACGGCCGTGGGGGACCCGAACCAGTCCATCTACGGCTTCCGCGGGGCCTCGGCCGGTCAGTTGTTCGCCTTCCCCGGCCAGTTCCCCGTCCCGGATCCCGACGGCGGCGCCCGGCCGGCCCCGGTGAGTTACCTGACCACGGCGTGGCGGAATTCCCTCAACGTCCTGGCGGCGGCCAACACCGTGGCCGGTCCGTTGCGCAGCGCACCGGTCAACGGGATCGAGGTGAGGCCGCTCGTCCCGTCACCAGCCGCCGCGGACGGCGAGGTCCGGGTGTCCTGGCTGCCCGACTCCGAGCAGGAGGCCGCGGCCGTCGTCGAGGCCCTGAAGGAGGCCGCGGACGAGCACCTGCCGGTGGCCGAGCGCCGCACGCGCGCCGTGCTGTGCCGCACCCGCCGGCAGTTCGAACCCCTGATGGAGGCCATGGACGCCGCCGGTGTCCCGTATGAGGTGCTGGGACTGTCCGGGCTGCTGTCCATCCCGGAGGTCGCGGACGTCATCGCCGTGCTCCAGGTGATCTCGGACCCGCGCCGGTCGGACCACCTGATGCGGATCCTCACCGGCGCCCGCTGGCGCATCGGCACCGCCGACCTGATGGTGCTGCAGGAACGGGCCTCGGCCCTGGCCCACCACCGGCGGGGCACCGGAGCGGACGCCCCTGCCGACGGCGCTGCCGGCCCGGACGAGGACTCGGCGGCCGAGGACACCTCTCCGGAGGAGGAGGCGGAGGCCTCCTCGCTCATCGAGGCCCTGGACTGGCTGCCCGAACCGGGGTGGACGTCGAGGTCCGGCCGGTCGTTCAGCGCCGAGGGCCGGCGCCGGCTGGAGCGGTTGGCCGCCGAATTGCGCTCGCTGTCGGGCCAGACCGGGCTGGAACTGCCGGCCCTGATCCGGCTGGTGGAGAAGACCCTGGGCCTGGACGTCGAGGTCGCGGCGCGTCCCGGTGTCACGGGAGTGGCCGCGCGCCGGCACCTGGACGCCTTCCTGGACGCCGCCCGGGACTTCTCGCACGGCGCCGAGGAGGGGTCCAGCACGGACCTCACCGCGTTCCTGGCCTGGCTGGAGGCCGCGGAGGAACGGGAGAACGGCCTGGGGATCACCGGCGTCGAACCCCGCCACGATGCCGTCCAGCTGCTCACCGCACACGCCTCCAAGGGACTGGAGTGGGACGTCGTGGCCGTGCCGGGCATGGTGGACGGGCAGTTCCCGGGCACGACGTTCGACACCTGGACCGCCCACGGCACCGGGCACCTGCCGTGGGACCTCCGCGGTGACCGGGAGAGCCTGCCGCACTGGTCCACGGACTGGCCCACCCAACAGGACTGGGCCGGCCACGCCGTCGGCTGGTGGCTCAAGCACCAGGAGGCCTATCCGGACTCCTACCGAGACCTCGCCGCGGCCCATCACCTCCAGGAGGAGCGCCGGCTGGCCTACGTGGCCTTCACCCGGGCGCGCACCCTGTTGCTGGTCAGCGGCAGCCACTGGCGCGGGGCGAACAAGACGCCGGCCGAGCCGTCGGTGTTCCTGGCCGAGCTGGCCGAGCGGACCGGCACGCCGGAGGTCACGCGCGGAGCGTGGACGGAGCCCGAGGAGGCCGGGGAGGCGAACCCGTTCGCGGGGCGCAAGCTCACGGCCTGGTGGCCGTTCGACCCGCTGGACGGCCCCCGGGTCCGCGTCATGGATCCGGAGGCTCCCGAGGACGAGGACCGCGCCGTCCTGCTGCCGCCCCGGGCCCGGCCCCGCCGGGCGGCCCTGGAGGCCGCTGCGGACTGGGTGCGCCGGGCGGACCCGCTGGACCTGGCGGAGGAGACCGCGACCGACCTGGCCCGCCACGTCCAGTGGGTCCTGGACCGGGCGACCCCCGTGAACCACCGCGGGGCCACCGTGGAACTGCCCAGCCACATCAGTGCCTCGACCTTCGTGGAGCTGGCCGACGATCCCGAGGCGCTGGCCCGCCAGCTGCGGCGTCCCATGCCCCGGCCCCCGGCCCACGCGGCACGCCGCGGGACGGCGTTCCACAGCTGGGTGGAGGAGCACTTCGGCAGCACCGGGATGCTGGACTTCGAGGACGCGGAGGACTCCGCGGACCACTGGGTCGAGGATGCCCTGGACCTGGAGCCGATGAAGCAGGGCTTCCTGGCCAGCCGCTGGGCGGACCGGGTGCCCGTCGCCGTGGAGCCCCCGGTGGAGACCACGGTCGGGGGCGTGACCCTGCGCGGGCGCATCGACGCCGTCTTCCGGGACGGGGGAGCGGGCGGTGCCGCCGACGACCCGGAGGCACGCTGGGAACTGGTCGACTGGAAGACCGGGGCCGTGCCGCGCGGGCGGGACCTCGAGGTCAAGTCCCTGCAGCTGGCCGTCTACCGCCTCGCCTGGTCACGCCTGCACGGCATTCCGCTGGAGAACATCAGCGCGAGCTTCGTCTACGTGGCCCATGGGGTCGAGAAGTCGATGCACGACCTCGCCGACGAGCAGGAACTCGAACGGATCCTGGCGGACGCGATCCGGTCCGGCGGCAGCTGACCGGTCGGGCACCGGCTCAGGCCGGGGAATCGGTGTCCCGGTCGCCCCGGTCGATCCTCAGCTGCCGGACCTCGTCGAGGTCCAGGGTCGACGTGGGCTGCTCGCCGGCCAGGTGGGATCCCGACGCCGGGGGCGCCTCGTCCCCGGGTTCCGTCTCCACCTCTGTGTCGTGGTCGGCGGCGTCCTCGGTGTCGTGGTCGGTGATGACGGCGTCGTCATCGGCGTCGACGTGCTCGTCGTCATCGTCCGCGTCGTCCCGCCCCGGCTCGTCGTCCCGCCCCGGCTCGTCGTCCCGCCCCGGCTCGTCGGCCTGCTCGGCCGTCGGCCCGGCCGCGTGCGATCTGGAGGCTCCGGGGACGGCCGGCGTCGCCACGGGCCGTGGTCCGGACGGGGCCAGGCTGATCGGCTGGCCTCCGTGGTCCTCCACGTCGTCCCGCAGTTCCAGCAGCATGGCCTCGGCCTCGGCCGCCATGTCCTCGTCGTCATTGGCCACGCCCCGCACGAGCCACTGGGCGAGCGCGAATTCGGCGGCCAGGGCGGCGCGGCGCATCAGGTGCTCGTCGGCCACCGTCCCGCCGGCGCGGTGCTGCCAGTAGGCCTTCACCACGGCGTCGGTGAACTCCTGGTCGCCGGAGGAGGCCAGCCAGGAGAAGTCGTCGGCCGGATCGCCGATGTGCAGGTCGGTCCAGCCGGTCACGCCCACCACGCGGCCGCGGTCCACCAGCAGGTTGTCCTCGTGCAGGTCCCCGTGGGCCACGACCGGGGTGAAGTCCCAGAGCTCCATTTCCTCGAGCGCGTTCTCCCAGCGGCGCAGCAGCAGTGCGGGGATCCGGCCGGTGGTGGCGGCCTGGTCCAGCTCGTTGAGCCGGCGCTGCCGGAACTGGTCGGCGGTGTACACCGGCAGGTCGGCGTTCTCCACGACCTCGGCGGGCAGGGCGTGCACGGCGGCGATGACCCGGCCGATGTCGTCGATGCCCCGGGCGCCCAGCCCCGTCAGTTCCTCCAGCTCCAGCTCGCGCCCGGGCATGTCGTGGTAGACGAAGGTGCGCAGTCCGTCCAGCCGGACGGCGCCGGCCACGGAGGGGGCCCGGAAGGGCAGCGCGGCGCGGACGGCGGGGGTGAACCCGGAGAGGACCTGCAGCTCGGTCTCCAGCCGCATGGCGGCCTCCTCGTGCCGCGGGGAACGCACGCGCCACCGGTTCCCCTGCCGGTCGAGCACGACGGCGGCCGAGAAGTCCCGGGGATCGTCGGGCGAGCCGACCACGCCGGTCGGGGACAGATCCGGGATCGCGGCGCTGGCCAAGGCAGCAAGTTCCATGGGCGTACGGTTCACGTACCCACCGTACTTTCCCGCCCCGCGTGCACGCCCCGGGCGGGACGGCGAGTCGCCAGATGACGCGCCGCGGTCGCCGGCCGGGCGCCTGCAGGCGCCCGGCCGGTCCGGGGTGCGCCCGCGGCGTCCGGTCGTCCACAGCGGGCCGGCCGGACGCCGGGCCGTCCGCGCCGGGCGGTACCGTGGAGGCATGCGCATCCCGGACGAGACTCTGCCTGCCCTGGGCCGGCTTCCCCTGGCGCGGGAGGAGGTGGACCGCGGCTGCGAGGTCCGGTCCCGCGACGGCTGGCTGCAGGAGGCCTGGACCCGCCCGGAGACCAGGGTGCTGTGGCTCAGCGGCCGGCGTGCCCCGGTGCTGGGCGGCCAGCTCGTGCTGACCCGCCCGGAGGGCGACCTCCCGGACGAGGCCGTCTACCTCGGCAGGTCCACGGCCGCCGTCGTGACCGGACGCCCGGCGGCAGACCCGACCGGAGACGGGTCCGGCGCCGTGCGCGCGGAACTGATCCTGCTGACAGCGGAGGAGCACCCGCGGCTGGCGGGGCCCGAGGCCGGCGGCGTGCCCGTGAGCCGGCCGCAGGACGTGAACTGGGTCGGGCTGCGGGACGTCGCCGCGGCCCTGACCGACCGGGACGCCGGGGTGTTTGTGGAGGCCCAGGCCATCGCCAACTGGCACGCCACGCACACCCACTGCCCGCGCTGCGGGACCCGGACCACCCTGACGCAGTCCGGCTGGGTCCGGGTCTGTCCGGCCGACGGGTCCGAGCACTTCCCGCGCACCGACCCGGCGATCATCGTGGCCATCACGGACCGGGACGACCGGATCCTGCTGGGCAACAACACCGCCTGGGGCCCGGGCCGGTTCTCCACCCTGGCCGGCTTCGTGGAGCCGGGGGAGTCCCTGGAGGCCGCGGTGGTACGGGAGATCCACGAGGAGTCGCAGCTCATCGTGCACTCACCGCAATACCTGGGCTCCCAGCCCTGGCCCTTCCCGCAGTCCCTCATGCTCGGTTTCTCCGCCATCACGGACGACCCCGGCGCGGCCACGGCCGATGGCGAGGAGCTCGCCGAGGTCCGCTGGTTCACCCGGGAGGAGCTCAAGGTCCAGGTGGCCGCCGGGGACATCACCATCCCCGGTGCCACGTCCATCTCCCGGGCGCTGATCGAGCACTGGTTCGGCGGGGACCTGCCCGAACCGCGGACCCTGCAGAACTGACCGTACGTACCCACCGGAGGACCGTGACCGAGCAACCCGAGGACCACCGCGACATCCTGGCCGGCCTGGACGCCGAACAGCGCCAGGCCGCCACCACCTTGAACGGCCCGTTGTGCATCCTGGCCGGGGCCGGCACCGGCAAGACGCGGGCGATCACCCACCGGATCGCCTACGGGGTGCAGACCGGCGTCTATGACCCGCACCGCACCCTGGCGGTCACGTTCACCGCCCGGGCCGCCGCCGAGATGCGCACCCGGCTGCGGGACCTCGGCGCCCACGGCGTGCAGGCCCGCACCTTCCACTCGGCCGCGCTGCGCCAGCTGCAGTACTTCTGGCCCCAGGCCGTGGGAGGGACGGTGCCGGAACTGGTCGAGTACAAGGTCAACCTGCTCGCCGAGGCGGCCCGTCGCCTGCGGACCACCACGGACCGGGCCGCCCTGCGGGACCTGGCCGGGGAGATCGAGTGGGCGAAGGTCTCCATGCACACCCCTGACGGCTACGCCGCCGCCGCGGCCGACCGGGCCATGCCCGCCGGCTGGGACGCGAACGGGGTCGCGCGTCTCTACCAGGGCTACGAGGACGTGAAGTCCGACCGCAACCTCATCGACTTCGAGGACGTGCTGCTGCTGATGGTCGGCGTCCTGGAGACCGAGCCGAAGATCGCCGCCCAGGTCCGGGACCAGTACCGGGTGTTCATCGTGGACGAGTACCAGGACGTCTCCCCGCTGCAGCACCGGCTGCTGGACCTGTGGCTGGGCGGACGGCAGGAGCTGTGCGTGGTCGGGGACGCCTCGCAGACCATCTACTCCTTCACCGGGGCCACCTCCCGGTTCCTGCTGGACTTCCGCGCCCAGTACCCGGAGGCCACGGTGGTCAAGCTGGTCCGGGACTACCGCTCCACCCCCCAGATCGTGGACCTGGCGAACCGGCTGCTGGACGAGCGGACCCGCCAGCGGGTGCCTGTCCCGGGCCCGGACGGCAGCCGCGGGCCGATGCCCCGGTGGGCCGAGCCCCTGGACCTGGTGTCCCAGCGCCCGCACGGGCCGGCCCCGGTGTTCGCCGAGTGCACCGACGACGAGGCCGAGGCCGGCTGGGTCGCGGCCCAGGTGAAGACGCTGCTGGACGAGGGCATCGCCGCGGCCGAGATCGCGGTGCTGTTCCGCACCAACGGACAGTCCCAGGCCTTTGAGCAGGCCTTCGCCGCCGCGGGCATCGGCTACCAGTTGCGCGGGGGCGAGCGGTTCTTCTCCCGCCGCGAGGTGCGGGACGGCATCCTGCAGCTGCGCGCGGCGGCGCGCTCCGCCCAGGACGTGTCCGGGGAGCAGGTGCCCGGCCGGGTGAAGGACGTGCTGGCCTCGCTGGGCTACACCGAGACCGCCCCGCAGGCCTCCGGCGCGGTGCGGGAGAAGTGGGAGTCCCTCAACGCGCTGGTGGCCCTGGCCGAGGAGCTGGCCGCCACGCGCGGCGACCGGTTCACCCTGACCGACCTGGTCGCCGAGCTGGACGAGCGCGCCGCCAGCCAGCACGCTCCCACCGTCCAGGGCGTCACCCTGGCCTCCCTGCACTCCGCCAAGGGCCTGGAATGGGACGCCGTGTTCCTGGTGGGTCTGTCCGAGGGGCTGATGCCGATCAGCTTCGCCGACACCCAGGAGGACATCGACGAGGAACGCCGGCTGCTGTACGTGGGCATCACCCGCGCCCGGCTGCGGCTGTTCCTGACCTGGACGCTGGCCCGCGGCACCGGCGGACGCTCCACCCGCAAGCCCTCCCGGTTCCTCGAGGCGCTGGACCCCGAGTCCGGCTCCCGGCACGGAGCGCAGGCCCGACGCCGGTCGTCCGGGGCGGGGGCCAACGGCGGGGGAGCGCGGGGGAACGGCCGGAAGCGCTCCCAGCCCGCGCACTGCCGCGCCTGCGGGGCGCTGCTGGAGACGGGGGCCGAGCGGAAGACCGGGCGGTGCCTGGATTGCCCGCCCACCTACGACGAGGAGCTGTTCGAGTCCCTCAAGGCCTGGCGGCTGGCCACGTCCCAGGCGGCCTCCCTGCCGGCCTTCGTGGTCTTCACGGATGCCACCCTCGTGGCGATCGCCGAGGCCACGCCGAAGACCGCCGCCGACTTGCTGCGGATCCCGGGCGTGGGCCGGTCCAAGCTGGAGAAGTACGGCCCGGAGGTGCTGGAGCTGGTCAACGGGACCACGCCGGCCTGATCACCGGGGACCCGCCGTCACCCGGGATCGGCCGTCACCGGGGCGCACGCACAGTCCGGGTGGGGCGGCACCGTGAGGGTGTCCACCCGGCCGGAGCCGGCCTGCAGGTGCAGCAGCGTGCCGTCGGTGACCGTACCGGTGTCCACCCACTGCAGCAGCTGCCGGGCCGCCAGGGAGCCGGCGGCCGTGGCCAGGGTGACGTCCTCCCGGCCGGCCCCGGCTGCCAGGAGGGCCTCGGTGCGAGCGGACCGCAGGGGATCCGTGGCGGCCGCGGCCAGGTCCCAGCACAGCGGGCAGCCGGCCACCCCGGGGGCGCACCAGGGGCCCACCAGGATGTCGTCGTCCCGCACCACGACCGGCAGCAGCGGATGGTCGGCCGCGCGGGCCAGGGCCACGGCCTCCAGGTCGACGGCGCCACGGGTCACCAGCACGGTGACGTCACCGCCCGGCCCCGGCGGGGCCGGGGTGGTGAGCGGCAGGATCACCGGATCCAGGCCGACGTCGTCGACGCGCCGGGCCAGTGCCACCGGGCGGATCCGCCCCAGGTCCGCGGGCAGGTATCCGGTGCCGAGGTCCGCGGTCCGGACCTCCTCGCGGTCCCACAGGGCCAGCCGGCCGATGCCGGCGGCGGCCAGGCCGCGGGCCACCACCGCGCCGGTCCGGCCCAGGCCGAGGACCTGCACGCCGGCCCGCTGGCGCCGTGCCACGAGTTCGGCGGTCCTGCCGAGGGAGTCCACCGGCCCGTCATCCACGGCCAGCGCCCTCGCCATGTCCTGGGCGAGCACGTCGGCGGCGTGCCCCGGACCGGTGCCGGCAGGGAAGGATTGGCGGTGCAGGAAGCCCTGCAGGGAGGCGACCAGTGCCCGGGCCTCCGCCGGGTCCAGTCCGCAGCTGCGCACCGCCTCCGGCTCACGGCCGTCCTCGATCCCGTCCCGCAGCCGGTCCAGGAACTCCAGGACCCCCGGTGAGCAGCCGGACAACTGGGTGGACCGCGTGCCGGAGCCGATCTGGATGGTGTCCGGTGCCAGCCGCACCAGGCTCAGGCCGGGGTTCAGGCGCATGGGTCTCCTCCGGTCTCGTGACGGTGCTGCCGACGTCTGACCATCGTGACACCACAGCGGCCCACCCCTCCGCGGTTATCCACAATGGGCCTCAACCGGTCCCGGACCCGGCCGGGGGCGGCGGCAGAATGGACCCATGACCTCCACGCGCGGACGACGCCCTGCCAGCCCAGCCCGGCCCACCCGCCAGACCCTGGACCTGGAGGTGGACGGCACCCCGGTGCGCCTTGTGCGCTCGGCCCGGCGCACCAGGACCATCTCGGCCTCCTGGCGGGACGGGCGGCTGCAGGTGTCCGTGCCCATGGGCCTGGGTGACGAGGAGGAACACGAATGGGCGCGAAAGATGATCCGCAAGGTCGCCGCGCGTCAGCCGGAGGGACCCACGTCGGACGTCGAGTTGCTGGCCCGCGCCCGGGCCTTGGCCCGGCGCTACCTGGACGGCCGGGTGGATCCGCGGGAGGTTGTCTGGTCCACCCGTCAGCAGCGGCGCTGGGGATCGTGCACGCCCAGCACCGGCCGGATCCGGCTGTCCTCAGAACTGGCGGACATGCCCGGCTGGGTCCTGGACGGGGTGATCGTCCATGAGCTGGCGCACCTGGAGCACGCCAATCACACGGCGGCGTTCCATGCCCTGGCGGACCGGTACCCGCGGCAACGGGAGGCCATGGCGTTCCTCGCAGGCGTCAGCTTCGCCACCGGACGCGGCCTGTCCGGGGCGGACGGAGAGCCGGACAGCCCGGAAGAGGATCCAGCCGAGGAGCCGGTGGCCCGGCCGGCCGGGTCACCGGATGGAGTTGGGGACGGCCGGGGTCAGTCCTTCTCGGGCCGGTCGCCGCCGCGGTCCTTGCCGGCTTCGCCGTCGTAGCCGCCCTCGAGCAGCTTGCGCAGGTCGTCGTCCAAGCCGGCGGCCTCCTGTTCGCGCTTCTGGCGCCGGGCGACGTAACCGGCCGGGTCGTCGAGGTCCTCGGCGGTGGGCTGCAGTTCCGGGTGACGCCAGATGTCGTCGCGGTACTCCCGGCCCTTCTCTGCTCCGATGGTCTCCCACAGGGTGGCCGCCTCGCGCAGCCGGCGCGGGCGCAGGTCCAGCCCGACCAACGCCCCGAAGGCGTGTTCGGCGGGCCCACCGGTGGCCCGGCGGCGGTTGATCGTCTCCCGCAGGGCGTTCGCCGCGTCCAACGGCGCGGCCGCCTCGGTGACCACCACGTCCACCCAGCCCTCGATGAGCGCGAGGGTCGTCTCCAGCCGGTCCAGGGCCGCCTTCTGTGGGCCCGTGGGCTCAGGGATGAAGGACATCCCGGTGAAGGCCTCCTGCATGGACTCCGGGTCCGTCGGGTCGATGGCCCGGGCGGCCTCCTCGATCCTGGACATGTCGATGTGGACCCCGGCGGCGTACTGCTCGATGGCCGCGTACAGGTCCCGTTCCAGCCACGGGGAGTGCACGAAGAGCCGCATCCGGGCGACCTCACGCAGGGCCAGGTAGATCCGGATCTGGTCATCAGGGACCTGCAGGCCGTCGCCGAACTCCTCGATGTTCACCGGGACCATCGTCAGCTGGTGGCCCGCCACGGGGAAGCCGGAGTCCGTGCCGGAGAGCACCTCCTGGGCCAGGGCGCCGACCGCATGGCCGAGCTGCAGGCCGAACATGGTGCCGCCGAGGTTCTTGAGCATCGGCTGCAGGCCACCGAGCATGCCCTTCATCTCCTCCGGCACCTGGCCGGGGAGCTGGTCGTTCATGGCCCGCGTCATCGCCTCGGACATGGACACGGCGACCGGCTCGGTCAGCCGGCGCCAGGTGTCCATGGAGGCCTCCACCCACTCGGCGCGCGACCAGGCCTTGCCCAGCAGGCCGGTCGACTCGATCTCGGTGGTGCCGTCCAGCCAGAGCTCGGCCAGGCGCAACGCCTCGTCGATCTCACGCCGGGCGAAGGTGCCCACGGTGGGGTCCTGACCGGCTGCGGCCTGCCGGGCCGACTGGCGGGCCAGGGTCCAGTTCACCGGCCCGTCCTCCGGGGAGGACTGCATCATGGCCTGGAACTGCTGCATCATCTGCTGCATCATCGCCGGGTCCAGCTGCGAGGGGTCGAACGGCAGCCCGCCGGGCATCCCGCCCGGGCCGGAACCGGGCGCGCCGCCCATCCCGCCGAGGGCACGGCGCAGCTCCTCGGGGTCCGGGCCCTCGCCGCCGAACATCCGGCGGAGCATCTCGGACAGCGGGTCTTCTCCGTCGGCGGAACCAGAACCGTTCGGGGGATTCGTCATGGCCACCAGAGTATCCGCGGGACAGGCCCCTGTCCGCAGCGGACGCTCCGGTTCACTGTGGGCGCACAGGGGACGTCCTGCACCCCCTAGAATGGAGTGCAGACCAGAGCCTCCCGCCTCACTGCGGGAGGAACGCCCCTGCCACCCGGACGGTGGACTCCGTCGTCCGGTGCAGTATCCGTGAAGACAGGTGCCCTGACGTGCGAGAGACCGGACACCCGCCGACGACGCCGTCGGCCGCGCCCGGCCCCGGCGTCCCGGTCTCCCTCGCCCCGGCCGCGCGACGCACCCGGGCCACGCGCCGCCGTCGCCGGCTGACCGCCGTCTCCGGGGCCGTGGCCGGAATCCTCACGCTCACGGCCGTGGCACTGCCCACCCCCTACATCGTCGAGTCGCCCGGACCCACGTTCAACACCATCGGCGAGCACGACGGCGCTCCGGTGATCACCGTGGACGGCGCCCGGACCTATCCCACCGAGGGGAGCCTGGACCTGACCACCGTCTACGTGTCCGGGCCGCCGACGGGATGGACCACGTTCCTGGACGTGCTGGGCAGCTGGGCGGACCCCACGCAGACCCTCATCCCCAGTGAACTCGTCTACCCCTCCGGCACCACGTCCGAGGAGGTGACCGAGGAGAATGACCAGGCGATGGCCACCTCGCAGAACTGGGCCGTGGCCGCCGCGCTGGAGAACCTCGGGATCGACTACCGGCAGCAGCTGTTCGTGGCCGACTTCGCCCCCGAGTCCCAGGCGACCGGGGTGCTGCGGGCCGGGGACCAGCTCGTCTCCGCCGGCGGCGTGGAGGTGACCGGGCTCGAGGGCCTCAAGGACCGGCTCAACGACTCCGGCGGGGAGCCGGTCGACCTGGGCATCATCCGGGACGGGACCGCCAGCACCGTGCAGGTCCCGGTGTACCCGGGGCCCGACGGCAGCTGGCTGCTGGGCGTCTACCTCGACTCGGACTTCGAGTTCCCCGTGGACGTGACGATCGCCCTGGAGGACGTCGGCGGCCCGAGCGCCGGGATGATGTTCGCCCTGGGCATCATCGACGAGATGACCCCGGGAGCGATGACCGGAGGCAGGCACATCGCCGGCACCGGGACCATCGACCCCGACGGGACCGTGGGGGAGATCGGCGGGATCGTGCAGAAGGTGGCCGGGGCCCGTGACGCCGGCGCCGAGCACTTCCTGGCCCCGGCCGGCAACTGCGAGGTCCTGGCGGGACGGGTCCCGGAGGGCATCGACGTCTACGCGGTCGGCACGCTCGACGAGGCGCGTTCCGCCGTCGAGGCCCTGGGCACGGGACGGACGCCACGGGCGCCGTCCTGTGGTTGAGGCCTGGAGGGGACCGGGACGCGGGGCAGAGGCATTGATGAATCGGACACGAAGGGCGCCGGACGGCGCAGAGGGGTAAGGGCACGTGAGTTTCGGACAAGGGTTTGGCGGTCTCTTCGGGGGACCTGACGATGGGCGCGGCGGCGACCGCGGCTCCGGTGGCCCAGGCGGTACCGGAGGGCTGTTCGGCGGCGGTCCGGGGGGCCCCGGCCGGCCCGGTGAGCCCGGCCGCGGCGGCGACGGCGGCTCATCCCGTCCCGGCGGGCGGCCGGCCGGCCCGCGGCGTCCCTCGGCGCTGGTGCTCACGATCGTGGTGGTCGCCGCGCTCGTGGTGCTGTTCATGTTCTTCGCCGGCATCTACGCGGACGTCCTCTGGTACAACCAGATCGGCTACTCCGAGGTCTTCTGGACGGAGATCTGGACGCGTGCGGCGCTGTTCCTGATCGGCGGTGCCGTCATGGGCGCCGCCGTCTGGCTGTCCATGTGGCGGGCCTGGCGCAAGCGGCCGCGCACCCTGCAGGGCCAGGCCCGGGACAGCCTGGCCCAGTACCAGAAGCAGCTGGAGCCGATGCGCCGCCTGGTCTTCATCGGCATCCCCGTGGTGATCGGCTTCTTCGCCGGCTCCGCCGCGATGAACGCCTGGCAGGACGTGCTGCTGTTCTTCAACCAGGAGCCCTACGGTGAGGTCGATCCCCAGTTCGGGATGGACTACACCTTCTACATGGCCACGCTGCCGTTCCTCGGCCTGGTGGTCGGCTACCTGATCTCGGTGGTGCTGATCGCCGGCATCGCCGGGCTGCTCGTGCACTACCTCTACGGCAGCATCCGGGTGAAGGAACAGGGCGGGATCGCCATCGCGCGCCCGGCCCGGGTCCACATCGCCGTGTTCGCGGCCCTGTTCCTGCTGTTGCAGGGGGCGAACTACTGGCTGAACCGCTACCGGACGCTGCAGTCCCAGGACGGCAACTGGGCCGGTGCCCTGTACACGGACGTCCACGCCGTGATCCCGACCTCCATGATCCTGGCCATCGCCGCCGTGCTGGTGGCCATCCTGTTCGTGGTCACGGCCGTCACGGGCCGGTGGCGGATCTCCCTGGTCGGCACGGCGGTGCTGGTGGTCGCGGCCATCGTGGCCGGGGCGGCCTACCCGTTCCTGATCCAGGAGTACCAGGTCAAGCCCTCCGAGGAGACCCTGGAGCAGGACTACATCGCCCGGAACATCGAGCACACGCGTGAGGCCTACGGCCTGTCGGAGGTGGAGTCCACGCAGTACGCGGGGGCCACCGACGCGGAGCCGGGAAGCCTCAAGGGCGAGGCGGAGAACACGGAGAACATCCGTCTGATGGACCCGAACCTGCTCTCCCGCACGTTCGGCCAGCTGCAGCAGTTCCGGCCGTACTACTACTTCCCGGACACCCTCCACGTGGACCGCTACGAGGTCGAGGGCGAGAAGCAGGACACCATCATCTCGGTGCGTGACGTCAACGTGGACCCCACCTCCTCCTGGGTGAACCAGCACATCATCTACACCCACGGCTACGGCGTGGTCGCCGCGGACGCCTCGGAGGTCGCCGCCGGTGGGCGTCCGTCCTTCCTGCTCTCGGGCATCCCCACGAGCGGCGAGCTGGGCAATGACAAGACCTACGAACCCCGCATCTACTTCGGCACCAACTCGCCGAGCTACTCGATCGTCGGCGCCCCCGAGGGGGCGCCGGAGCGTGAGCGTGACCGGCCGCAGGACGCCAGCAGCGAACAGGACACCAGCTACACCTTCACCGGTGACGGCGGCCCGTCCGTGGGCAGCTTCTTCAACCAGCTGATCTACGCCATCAAGTTCGGCTCCACGGAGATCCTGCTCTCCTCGGACGTCAACTCCGAGTCGCAGATCCTCTACGACCGCGACCCGGTCGAGCGGATCGAGAAGGTCGCCCCGTACCTGACCGTCGACTCCAACGCCTACCCGGCGATCGTGGACGGGCGCGTGCAGTGGATCGTCGAGGGCTACACGACCTCGGACGCCTTCCCGTACTCCACGGCCCAGCAGCTGGACTCGGCGACCCGGGACGCCCTCAACACGGATGCCGGGACCAACCTCACCGGGCGGGTCAACTACATCCGCAACTCGGTGAAGGCCACGGTGGACGCCTACGACGGCTCCGTCACACTGTACGCCTGGGACGAGGAGGACCCGCTGCTGAAGGCCTGGCAGAAGGTCTACCCGACCTCCCTGAAGCCGTACTCGGAGATGAGCGCCAACCTCATGGACCACGTCCGGTACCCGGAGGACATGTTCAAGGTCCAGCGCGAGCTGCTCGGCCGGTACCACGTGACGAACCCGGTCGACTTCTACCAGAACAACGACGCCTGGTCCGTCCCGGCCGATCCGACCCAGGACGACCCGACGGTCAAGCAGCCGCCGTACTACATGTCCCTGCGGATGCCGGGCAAGGAGGAGCCGGCGTTCTCGCTGACCAGCCCGTTCATCCCGCAGATCACCCAGGGCGCCCAGCAGCGCAACGTGCTGTACGGATTCCTGTCCGCCAACGGTGATGCGGGCACCGGCAAGGACGGCGAGAAGGCCGAGGGCTACGGACACCTGCAACTGCTCGAGCTGCCGCGGCAGACGGCCATCCCGGGACCGGGCCAGGCCCAGGCGAACTTCGACTCCAACGCCCAGGTCTCGCAGGAACTGAACCTGCTGCGCCAGGGTGCCTCCGAGGTCATCAACGGCAACCTGATCACGCTGCCGGTGGCCGAGGGCATCCTGTACGTCCAGCCGGTCTACATCCAGTCGACCGGTCCGACCTCCTATCCCACGCTGCGCAAGGTCCTGGTGGCCTTCGGTGAGGAGGTGGGCTTCGCCAACACCCTGGAGGAGGCCCTGGACCAGGTGTTCGGGGGTGACTCCGGGGCCTCCACCGCCGACGGCGCGAACCCGGAGGAGCCGGGCTCGCAGCCGCGGGTCCCGGAGAACCAGAGCGAGCAGGAGAAGCTCAGCCAGGCCCTGACGGACGCCAACGAGGCCATCCAGGCCTCCGAGGAGGCGCTGGCCGCAGGTGACTGGGCGGCCTACGGTGAGGCCCAGGAGCGCCTCAACGACGCCCTGACCCGGGCTACCGAGGCCGACGACGCGATCCGGGGTGCCGCCCCGGACAACGCCGGGGGCGGCCAGGAGCCCGCCGACGGCGCCGGGCAGCCCACGGACGGCGCCACGGAGGGCGCCGGTACCGAGGGCTGACCGCGGCCGCGGGAGTACCGTCTGGCTTCGGGGGGCAGGGGAACCTGCCCCCCGAGGTGTTCCCGGGGCCCGACGGCGGCCGGGCCCCGGGCCGGTGGGTGAGCGTCCGGCGTCGGGGGCGGTGAACGCCCGGTGCCGGCCGCATGGCAGCACGGTAGCCGCCCGGTGACGGGCAGGCAGAGGCCGATTTGAGTTCCGGCGAAACGGCCGGTATAGTCAATGAAGTCAACGCGGGGTGGAGCAGTTCGGTAGCTCGCCGGGCTCATAACCCGGAGGTCGCAAGTTCAAATCTTGCCCCCGCAACCACGAAGGCCCCCTGGCCTGGGATTCATCCCGGCTGGGGGGCCTTGCTCTTTCCCCGATCAGGAACTCCGTGGGGGAGGTGCTCGACCGCGGCATCACCATCAGGACGACCACGGCCCGGCAGCGAATGCTGCCGGGCCGTCGTCTTCGCGGGGCCAGGACTTAGTTCGTGGTGGAGCCCTGGGTGTAGTCCAGTTCGTTCTCACCGGTGTCGGCACCGTTGCCGGCAGTGATGGACTGCGGGGTACCGGCCTTCAACGCGGCCAGACGGGCCTCAACCTCTGTCTGCTCGCCGAGGTCCTCCAGGGACTCGAACTGCGCGTCCAGCGAGGAGGCGGCCAGTTCGTTCTGGCCGCGGACCCGGGCCTCCTCGCGGCGGACCTTCTCCTCGAAGCGATTCACCTCGGAGGACGGATCCAGGATGTCGATCGACTTCACGGCGTCATGCACGGCGGACTGGGCCGCGGTGGACTTGGCACGGGCAACCAGCTCGTCGCGCTTGGAGACCAGCTGGCGACGCTTGTCCTTCATCTTGTCCAAGCCGTCCTTGAGCTTGTCCACGATCTCGGACTGGGAGGAGATGGTCGGCTCGGCGGCCTTGGCAGACCTCTCGGCATCCATCTGACGCTCGATGGCGACCTTGGCCAGGTTGTCGAACTTGTCCGCGGAGGCGGTGTCACCGGAGGAGCGGAACTGGTCCGCCTTGCTGGAGGCCGCGAGCGCCTTCTGGCCCCAGCTCTTGGCGGCGTCCAGGTCCTCGTTGTAGTCGTCCTGGATCATGCGCAGGTTGCCGATGGTCTGCGCCACGGCGGCCTCCGCCTCGGAGATGCTGTTCGTGTAGTCGCGGACCATCTGGTCCAGCATCTTCTGCGGGTCCTCCGCCTTGTCCAGCATGGCGTTGATGTTGGCCTTGGCCAGGGTTGCGATACGGCCGAAAATGGACTGCTTAACCACGATGTCGCCTTCCGATCTGCATTGTGTGGAACCCCGGCGTCTCCGGTGCTCCCGCTCCCGTGCCCCGCTACCGGGCGCTGGGTCCCGGCGCCGCGCTGGTGCCGGAAATCTGTACCTTTTCCTAGAAGCTACCGCCGCCGGCGTCCCCGAAGCCACCACCGAAGTCGCCACCGCCGAGGCCGCCGCCGCCGAAGCCGCCGAAGCCACCGCCGCCCCAGTCACCGTGGTCGTGGTCGCCCCCGAGGATCCCGCCCATCAGGATGCCACCGAGGATGGCGCCGCCCAGGCCGCCGGCGAAGCTGCCGCCGGCCCCGCCACCGTACCCGCGGTGTCCGCCGTAGTGACCGCCGTAGCCGGCGCCGGCGTAACCACCACCCCAGCTGTTCAGGTCCTGCTGGGCCAGCTGGCTGGCCCGGTCCGCCAGGGCGCTGGCCTGGTTCGCCAGGTTCAGGGCGGTGACCGGGTCCTGGCCGGAGAGTCGGACGGCCTGGTGCAGGGTGCGCTCGGCCTCGGCTACCTTGGTGCGGGCCTGCGAGCCGACGGCACCGCGGCGGGCGGCGATGAAGTCCTGGGTGCCGTCGATCTGGGCCTGTGCCTGCATGATCGCCGACTGCAGGGCGGAGGCCGCCCGGCGCTCCTGCTCCTGCCGGTCGCGGATGCCGGCCAGCGGGGCGTCGAGCTGGCGATGGGCCTTCTCGAGCTGCTTGAGCAGGTCCACCGGGTCTGGACGGCCCGAGTTGATGCCGGCCTTGACCCGGCCGAGGGTCTGCTCCACCCCCGCGATGGGACCGGCGAGCTCGCGGTGCTGGCCGGAGTCCACGAGGGCGCGGGCCTGCGCGAGGTCCTGGGTCGTCTGCCCGACGCCGACCCGCAGGTTCTCCATGGACTGGTCCAGGTGATGGCCGGCCTTGGACACGGCCTCCACCAGGGTGACGGTCTGCGCCACGGCCTCCTCGCCGGCGCGGATCGCCAGCACGGCGGTGGACCGGTCGGAGGTGGCCAGGGACTGCTCGGCCTTGGCCACGGCCGCCTGGACGAACTCCAGCCGCTCGCGGGCCTGGTGGGCGTTGTCGGTGACCTCCACGAGGGCGGAGTCGGCGTACTGGCCGTGCAGGGCCACCAGCCGCTGCTCGGCTCCGGAGACGGTGTCGGCGACCTCCGCGGCGCGGGTCCTCAGGTCCGCCAGCGCGGAGTCGGCGCTGTCCTCCAGGTGGCGCAGGTCGTTGAATTCCTTCTGGTGGGCGGACAGGGACGCGCCCACGGCCTCACACCGGGCGATGATGTCCTTGAGCCAGGCCCGCTGCTGTTCCTCGGTGTCCGGGATGTGGTCGTCCAGCTGGTTCTGCAGCTGGAAGGACTCGCGCATGTGGTCCTTCGCGACGTCGATGTCCTTGCGGAAGGTCTCGACCGCCTTCTCGCCATAGGAGGCCAGGGCGAAGCCGACCTCCTGCTCGGAGGACCGGATCGCGTCGTCGGCGGCCACCAGCATGGAGCCTGCCTTGGTGCGCAGTTCCTCCACGCTCATGGCATCCAGCGGGTCCTTCGGCCCCTGGGCTACGCGGGCCGACTGGCCCTCGAGCGACTTCTTCTTCTTGTTCCGGCTGGCGAGGGCGATGCCGCCGCCGGCCAGCGCGGCTGCCACGAGGCCGCCGGCCAGCCAGCCGCCGGCCCCGCCGCCCTCTCCGGACCGCGACGGCCCGGACAGGCTGCCGTCGGTGGCGTCGGCGATGCCGCTGACGGTGCTCAGGGCCGCCGCGGCCCAGTCATCCTCGCCCCCCTGCGGCAGGGCGGGGGTGATGTATTCCTGGATGATGTCGTTCTGCAGGGGTGCGATGCTGTTGGCCTGGTCCGCGTCGAACCCGTACTGGCGCTGGTCGACGGCGATGGCCAGGAGCGAGTCCTGCGAGCCCATCCCCTTGGCCTGCGCGACATCCGCGATCCACTCCTGGCGGTCCAGAGGCTGGCCGGCCTCGTCGGTGAACTCGTCCACGTAGACGACGAAGAGGTTCTGGCCCTCCTTGGCACGCAGGTCGTTGATCGCCTGGGTGATCTCGTCCTCCTCTGCGGAGGACAGGACCTGGGCCTGGTCCACCACGAACTCGCCCGGCGGGATGTCCACGGGCGCATCGGCGCGAGCCGCGTCCGCCAGCGCCAGTCCGGCGACGACGGACACGGCGGAGCCTGCGCTCACGCCGAGGGCCAGGACGGCGGGGGAGAGGCGGTGGGGCGGGAGCGGGACGGCGTGGGACTTCATCGATCACCCTTCGTGGCCGTGGCAGGCCGTGACACCCTGGACCGGTGACACGGTCGGCTGGCCGGTGGCGGCGACGGCGGGACCGCGCCGCGAGGACTGTGGCTTCTTCCTGAAGTCTATGGTCGCAGTGGCGCGGACCGCCATGAACCCGCGTGCGCCGACGGCGAACTATGGAGCCGCCTACCAGCAATCATCCAGAGAACATGCTCCAATCGAACAGGTACACCGGGCAGGATGGACGACGCACGCAGGACCGGCCCGGATCAGCACCAGGCGAAGAACAGGACTGCCTCGCTCGGGCGACCGGCAGGAAGGACAACGACCATGAACGACGCGGACCCCAACGAAGCCCAGTCCGGCGCAGGAGCGGAGGCGGGCGGACCTGTCCCGCCCCGCCCCGAGTCGCCGCCGTCGGGTCCGCGTGGTGATGACGCGCAGCGGGTGTCCGCCAGCAGGGAGCCCTACCCGCGCTGGGACGAGACCCAGGCGATGCCCCGGGCGGGTGAGCCGGGCGGTTCCGCGCCCGCCTATGGTTCCGCCCCCGCGTACGGCTCCGCCCACGACGCCGGCTCCGCATCGGGGACCGGTGGCACCGGCAGCGGCCCTGACCGGGGCGAGCGGCTCGGGGGCGCACGCCGGACGGTGGGCGTCGGCACGCTCGTCGCCGGGATGCTCCTGGCCGGGCTGGCCGGCGGTGGGGTGGCCGCGGGCGTGAACGCGGCCAGCGACGACGCCGGTGGCACCACGCAGCAGCAGGACACCGGCACGGTCCAGGAACAGGGCCACGGCCTGGACATCAACCGGTCCCAGGACGCCACGCCGGTGACGGCGGCGGCCGCCAAGGCCGCCCCGTCCGTGGTGACGCTCTCGGTCACCGACGGCCGGTCCGCCGGGTCCGGGTCCGGGGTCATCCTGGACGACCAGGGCCACATCCTGACGAACACCCACGTGGTGACCATGGGGGGTCAGTCCGGGAACACGGACGTCACGGTGCAGACCGCGGACGGCACCGTCCACACGGCCACGGTCGTGGGCACCGACCCGCAGTCGGACCTGGCCGTGGTGAAGATCGACGCCGAGGGCCTGACCCCGATCGAGCTGGGCAAGTCCTCGGACCTGAACGTCGGTGACACGGCCATCGCCATCGGTGCCCCACTGGGGCTGTCCGGAACCGTCACCGACGGCATCGTCTCCAAGCTGAACCGGACCATCTCCGTGGCCTCCTCCGCCGCACCGGAGAACGGCGGAGAGGGCGGTTCGGGTGGCGCCCCGGAGTTCCGCATCCCCGGCTTCCCCGAACAGCAGCAGTCCCGCGGGTCCATCTTCATCAACGTGATCCAGACCGACGCGGCCATCAACCCCGGCAACTCCGGTGGTGCGCTCATCGATTCCCAGGGCCGCCTGATCGGGATCAACGTCGCGATCGCCTCCGCGGCCGGATCGTCCTCCGGCGAGGGTGCCGGGAACATCGGCGTGGGCTTCTCCATCCCCGTGGACTACGCCCAGCGGGTCGCCCAGGACCTGATCCGGGACGGCGAGGCCACCCACGGGTTCCTCGGCGTCCGCGTGACCCCGCAGCCCGCCATCCCGGCCGGTTCCGACCGCGCCCAGGCCGACGGCGTCGCGAATCCGGAGCAGGCCGCCCAGGCCTCCGGTGGCTTCAGCGCCGGGGCCCGCGTGGTCTCCGTGGAGTCGGGTTCACCGGCCGACGAGGCCGGACTGCGGGAGGGGGACGTCATCACCGGCGTCGGCGACCGCACCGTGACGGACAGCCAGTCCCTGACCGCCGTGGTCCGCGAGTACCCGGAAGGGGGCACCGCCACCGTGCACTTCACCCGGGACGGTGAGGAGCAGTCGGCAGAGGTCACCTTCGTGTCCGGGACGGATCAGCAGCAGTGAGCCCGGATGCGCTGATGACCCCGGCGGAGGCAGCCACCGCCCATGGCTGGCGCCGGGTGCTGGCCTTCGGTGCCCACCCGGACGACCTCGACTTCGGGGCAGCGGCCACCGTGGCGGGACTGACCCGGGCCGGTGTGGAGGTCACCTACTGCGTGATGACCGACGGCGACGCCGGCGGCTTCGAGCCGGGGGACCGCCACGCCATCAACGAGCGCCGTCAGCAGGAACAGCGCGACGCCGCGGTGCTGCTGGGCGTGCGCGACGTGGAGTTCCTGGGGGAAAGGGACGGCTACCTCGAGCCCAGCCACGAGGTGATCGCGCAGGTGGTGGCCCTGATGCGCCGGCACCGGCCCGACGCCGTGCTCGCGATGCACCCGGAGCGGGACTGGAGCCGGCTCCAGCGGTCCCACCCGGACCACCTGGCCGCGGGCGAGGCCGTGGTGCGCGCCGCCTACCCGGCCGTGGAGAACCCCTTCGCCTACCCGGAACTGGCCGAGCAGGGGCTGGAGGCGTTCAGGCTGCGCTGGCTCGTGCTGTTCGGCGGTCCGGCCGCGCTGACCAACCTGGTCCTGGACGTCACCGGGACGGAGCAGGTGAAGCTGCAGGCCCTGCGCCACCACGTCTCCCAGCACCCCGACGTGCCCCGGATGGAGGCATTCGTGCTCCAGGCCATGGCCGACCTGCACCGCCGGTGGAGCCCGGAGAAGGCAGGCGACGACGAGCAGGACGACCCGGCCGGCGCCGTGCGCTACGCCGAGGCGTTCCACCTGGTGGCCGTCAACGACGAGAGCACCATCAGCGGGTTCTGAGCGGCCCGCTCACTCGCCCTGGCCCTCCTCCGCGGCGGGGGCCCGGGTGTTGCTGGGCTGCCCGCCGTAGATCGGGCCCTGGGTGACCTGGTGGACGAGGTCCACGGAGCCCAGCGGCGCCGACGTCGGCGTCTCGGAGCCACCGTCCGGCTCCACGGTGACCACGAGGTCGGCGTAGCGCGCGACGCCCCGGAACGTCACCGGGTCCTGGAGGTCCGCCAGGTCGTAGGTGCCCAGGGTGTTCGGGGCCGCGCCGTCCCGGGGGAACAGCCACAACTGGTAGACGTTGCCCTCGCCGGGATCGGGCAGCCCGGCGAAGGTCACGTAGGCCATGTCCCGGTCCCGGGAGATGTGGCCCTGCATGGACCCGCCCTCGGTGAGCGAGACCTGCTGGGTGGTGAAGGAGTCCTCGGCGCCGTCCACGGCCGCCACCACGTTGGGGCCGACGATCAGGCGCACCACGAGCCAGATGCCCAGGGCGACCACGAGCAGCCCGGCCACCACGAGCATCCACTTCTTCACCGGCCGGCCCAGGGCGACCGGTCCCTCGGCGGACTGCTCCGAGGGACCCAGGCCGTCCACCAGTCCCATGCCGACGTCCTGCGCCGGCAACCGGTGCAGCAGCTCGTCGAGCAGGGACGACGGGGGCTCGTGGGCCAGCCCGCGGAAGGCCCAGGTCACTGTCCGGCGGGCGCTCTCCACGCGCGCCCGCCACAGCGTGGTGAACTCCGGGCCCTGGCGGGAGACGAACTGTTCCAGCTCCTCGCGCTCGACGTCGTCCAGGGCGTCCAGGGCCACCAGGTCCGCCCACTCCTTGGCCAGCCCGTTCTCCAGGTCCTGGCTGAGGTTCAGGGTGAAATTGCGGGTGGTCCCGGTGCGGGCCGCGATCTCCGGGGTCACGGCGCGCAGCATGACCGGATCCTCCTCGCCCACGCGGCCGAGGAACTTCTCCTGGTAGCGCTTCGTGACCCGCTGCACGGCATCCCGCAGCCGGGACTTCACCGTGGGCACGGCCACGCCCAGCTCCTCGGCCACCTGCCGGTAGGTCCGGCCCCCGGCCCAGGCGAGGTCCAGTGCCTCGAATTGGGCCTGCGTCAGCGCCGAGAGCACGGTGGTGGGTTCGCGCTGCCCGCCCTCGGCCGCCCCGGCGTTGTCCGGCAGCAGTCCGGTGCCGTAGTCCGGCAGGGAGTCGGTGCGCAGCAGCCGGGTCATGGTCTCGTGGGCCAGGGACTCCAGCCAGCACAGCACGGAACGCTGGCGGGCCTTGGCCGAGTCCTCGTCGAAGCGCTCGTCCGGTGCGGCGTCCCAGACCCGGACATAGGTCAGGACCGTGGCCTCGGCGGCGTCGTCCTCCGAGGCGAAGACCGAGCAGGCCAGGCCGAACACCCAGGGGGCGGTGGCGTCGTAGAACGCCGAGAAGGAGGCCTGGTCGCCCTCCCCGGCCAGCCGGAGCAGCTCATCGAGCCCGGGCAGGCCCAGGTCGGCCGCCGTCGGCGTGGTCCCGGGGAACGTGTCGGACGGCGACGCGGCTGACGGGAGGGCCTCCTCGCGTGTCGTCGACGGTCGGTCGGGCAGTCCGGGGGCGCGCTTATCCATGGTCATCCCAGCATAGGAAGTCGTGTCGGGACGCTGATACTGCCACGCTGATCGTGACCGTGGCGCAACATGGGCGCAACATGACGGGTGTGCCGGACCGGTCCGGCGGGCTCGTTCAGCCGGCGCCGGCGAACCCGTGCTGGCGCCAGGCCTCGTAGACCGCGATGGAGGCCGAGTTCGCCAGGTTCAGGGAGCGCCGTGCGGGCTGCATCGGCAACCGGACCCGGGCGGTGACGCGCGGGTCCGCCAGCACCTCGGCCGGCAACCCGGTGGACTCCCGCCCGAACAGCAGCACGTCCCCGGCGCGGTAGGACACGTCCGTGAACAGGGTGTCCCCGGCGGAGGTGAAGGCGAACACCCGGGCCGGCATCAGCACCGCCCAGGCCGCCTGGAGGCTCGGATGCACCGTGAGCACGGCGAGGTCGTGGTAGTCGAGGCCGGCCCGGCGCAGCTTGGCATCGGAGAAGTCGAATCCGACCGGTTCCACCAGGTGCAGCTCCGCGCCGGTGATGGCGGCCAGCCGGATCGCGTTGCCGGTGTTCCCGGGGATCTCCGGGGAGTGGAACAGGATCCGGAACCCCGGCGTGCCGGGGGCGGGCCCGCGGGGGGCCGTCAGGTGCGGATTGGCCGGGAAGGCGGCCGGGCCGGCGCCGGGCGCGGAGGCATGACTCGGGCGAGGACCGGGGGAGGAGTCAGTGGGCACCGGTCCATGGTAGTCAGTACATCGCCCCGAGCAGCCGTGCCAGCACCCTGCGGTCCACGCGGCGGGCCTCCGGGCCGGTGCCGAGGAACATCTTCAGGTCGCGGCCGAACTGCAGCGCGTTGGCGGGCGGATCGGTGAGGAAGCCGGCGTCGGTGTCCAGGGAGCGGGTGCGGTCCAGCTGGATGATGGGGGCGTGCGGGTTGTCCTCCGGCCCGAGCACGAGGATGAAGCCGCCCACGGTGCAGTCCGGGAACGCCCGCTGCAGGGCCACCATGGCCGGGGCGAGCGAGGGCGGGGAGACCCTCCGGTCGCCGAGGATCAGCTCCGCCCCGTCCCAGCGGTACACCCCGTCCGGCACCTGGAGCGACCCGACCACGGCCAGCCGGTCCCCGCACAGCACCACGTGGTCGATGGCCCCGGAACTGATTCGGCCGAACCTCAGGTTCAGCCCGGTGACGAGCCGGGCCGCCGGCAGCGAGCTAAGCACCTGGGCCTGCAGGGTCCGGATGGTGCGGGCCTCGCGGACCAGCCGGTTCCCGGCCGGCAGGAGCCCGCGCTTGCGGGGCGCCCCGTGCACCTGCTGGGAACTGCGGACCATGTCCAGCACGGTGTCCTCGCCCAGCGGCGGGTCATAGTCCACCGTGCCGCGGGCGCTGCCCGGCCCGTCGCCGCCGGTGGCCTGGCCGGTGCCGCGGAACCGGGGCGCGGAGGCGGACGCGGTGAAGGAGGGGCCCGACGTCGTCGTCCGGCGCCCCCGGGAGGGCCCCGGCCCGGCGGTGCCGGCCGGCGCGGGACCGCCCGCGGCGCTGAAGGACCGATCGTAGTCGCGCCGGGAGTCCGGGTCGCCGATGAGCTGCCAGGCCGCACTGACCAGCCGGAACTCCGCGGCGTCACCGCCGTAGTCGGGGTGGGTGCGGCGGGCGGCGCGGCGCCAGGCCGCCTTGAGGGTGGCCGTGTCCGAGTCGAAGGCCACGCCGAGGACCTCGTAGGCCGTCCGGCCGGAGAGGTCCTCCGGCCTCATGCGCCGGCTCCGTGCCGGGACACGGGCTCCACCATGGACATCGCTGCAGGCTCCTCGGGGGTCAGGACGGGCGGGGCTGCCGTCCCCTCCGCTTATTCTGGCAGGTCGCCGCGCCAGGACGGTGCGCGGCAGGCGTCCGCCGCCCTGCGCCCGGGCCCTGCGGGACCACCGGGCTCCTACACTGGAGGGATGAGTCCCACCCCCGGCAGGACGTACCTGGACCACGCCGCGACGACGGCGATCCGTCCGGCCGCCCTGGAGGCGTTCACCGCCGGCGCGCTGTCGATCGGCAACCAGTCCTCCCTGCACTCCGCAGGGCGCGGCGCCAAGCTGCGGGTGGAGACGGCCCGGGACGCGCTCGCGGCCACGCTCGGGGCTGATCCCAGCGAGGTCATCTTCACCTCCGGCGGCACCGAGTCGGACAACCTCGCGGTCAAGGGCCTGTACTGGGCCCGGCGCGATGCCGCGCGCCAGGCGGGCCGGCCGGCCTGTCACCGCATCGTGCTGACCGGCATCGAGCACTCCGCGGTCCTGGACGCGGCCGAGTGGCTGCAGGCCCACGAGGGCGCGCAGCTGGACGTCGTCCCGGTCGGTCCGGACGGGACCGTGGACCTGCAGGCCTGGCGGGACACGCTGGCCCGGGAGCCGGAGGCCATCGCGGTGGCCACCCTGATGTGGGCCAACAACGAGATCGGCACCATCCAGCCGATCGCCGAGGCGGCCGCCCTCGCCGCGGAGCACGGCGTGCCCTTCCACACGGACGCCGTCCAGGCCTTCGGCGCCGTCCCGGTCGACTTCACGGGATCCGGGGCGACGACCCTGGCCATCACCGGACACAAGATCGGGGCACCCGTGGGGATCGGTGCGCTGCTGGTGCGCCGCGACGCGACGCTGACCCCGGTCCAGCACGGCGGCGGCCAGGAACGGGACATCCGCTCCGGCACCATCCCCGTCGCCCTCATCGAGGCCTTCGCCGCCGCCGCCACGGAGGCCCACGCGAACCTGCCGGCCGAACGCGAACGCGTCGGCGCCCTGCGGGACCGGCTGATCGCGGGCGTCCGGGAACGGTTCCCCGACGCGCGGCTCACCGGCGCCGAGGACCTCGACCCCGCCACGGGGGAGCGACTGCCGGCCGGCAGCCGCCGGCTGCCGGGCAACGCGCACTTCATCTTCCCCGGCTGCGAGGGGGACTCGATCCTGTTCGGGCTGGACATGGCCGGCGTCGAGGCCTCCACCGGCTCGGCCTGCTCGGCCGGCGTGCCCCGGCCCTCCCACGTGCTGCTCGCCCTGGGGACCGACGAGGAGCTGGCCCGGTCCGTCCAGCGGTTCAGCCTCGGGCATACATCGACAGCCGAGGACGTTGAGAAGGTGCTGGACGTCCTGCCGGGCGTCCATGCCGCCGCGCTTCGGGCGGGGATGGCCGGGCACGACTCCGGCATCCGCACCGCCAACAGCCACCGCTGAGCGCAGCCCGCCCCGAACCGCACCGAAGGGAACCACACCGCATGAAGGTCCTCGCCGCCATGAGCGGGGGAGTCGACTCCGCCGTCGCCGCCGCCCGCGCCGTGGACGCCGGCCACGAGGTCGTCGGCGTCCACCTCGCCCTGTCCCGCATGCCCGGGACGCTGCGCACGGGCTCGCGGGGCTGCTGCACCATCGAGGACTCCCGGGACGCCTGGCGTGCCTGCGAGCGGCTCGGCATCCCGTTCTACACGTGGGACTTCTCCGAGCGGTTCAAGGAGGACGTGGTGGACGACTTCGTGGCCGAGTACGCCGCGGGCCGCACGCCCAATCCCTGCATGCGCTGCAACGAGCGGATCAAGTTCGCCGCCCTGCTGGAGAAGGCCCTGGCCCTGGGCTTCGACGCCGTGTGCACGGGCCACTACGCCAAGGTCGTCCGCACGGAGTCCGGCACCCTGGAGCTGCACCGGGCCGCGGACTGGGCCAAGGACCAGTCCTACGTGCTGGGCGTGCTGACCGCCGAGCAGCTGGAGCACTCCATGTTCCCCCTGGCCGACACCCCCTCCAAGGACCTCGTGCGTGCCGAGGCCGCCGAGCGCGGGCTCTCCGTGGCGGCGAAGCCGGACTCGCACGACATCTGCTTCATCCCGGACGGGGACACCCGCGGCTGGCTGGCCGAGCGGATCGAGATGACCGAGGGCGACATCCTGGACACCGAGGGCAACCGACTGGGCAGTCACCCCGGTGCGCACGCCTTCACGGTGGGCCAGCGCAAGGGCCTGAACATCGGCCGGCCGGCCCCCGACGGCCGGCCCCGGTTCGTGCTCGAGGTCCGGCCCAAGGACAACACCGTGGTGGTGGGCCCGAAGGAGATGCTGGCCGTGGACCGCGTCACCGGCATCCGCCCGTCCTGGGCCGGCGCCCCGCTGCCCGAGGACGCCACCGGTGACTGGTTCGACTGCCACCTGCAGGTCCGGGCCCACGGCGACCCGGTCCCGGCCCGGGCGCGCGTGCAGCGCGAGGCCGGCGCCGTGACCTGGGTCCTGGAACTCGACGAGCCGCTGCGGGGCGTGGCCCCCGGCCAGACCGCGGTGCTCTACCAGGGCAGCCGGGTGCTGGGGCAGGCCACGATCGACACCGCCGTCAACGCCGCGCGGGCAACCTGACACTGCCGGTCCGCGCCCGGACCCGGCGCGCGGCGCAACGATCCGTCAGGCTGCGGGGCCCTCGCCGTAGGCTGGAGCCCATGACCACCGAGCCCGCCACCGGACCCCGTCCGGCATCCGACTTCGATCCGCACGCCACCTCGCTCCAGGGCACGGCCGATCCGGCGGTGCTGCAGGAACTGTTCGAGATCCGCGGCAGCATCGACAACTTCGACGCGACCCTGGTCTACCTGCTGGCCGAGCGGTTCAAGTGCACCCAGCGGGTCGGCCGGCTCAAGGCCGCGCACCGGCTGCCGCCGTCGGATCCCGGCCGGGAGGCCGCCCAGATCGCCCGCCTGCGCCATCTCGCCGAGGACGCCGACCTGGACCCGGCCTTCGCGGAGAAGTTCCTGAATTTCATCGTCTCCGAGGTCATCCAGCACCACCAGGCCATTGCCGACCAGCAGGGCTGAGGCGGCCCGCCCATGACCCGTGCCTCCCTGACCGGCGCCTGGCCGGGGGCGGATCCCGTCGCCGCCTCCCGGGACATCCTGAACGCCCTGGGCCACCCGCACCAGCCGCTGCTGCCGGAACTGCCCGGCCGGGGCCCCGGCTCGGATCCCATCGGCCGTGCCGCGGCCCTGCTGGACGGCCTCGCGGTGGACCTGCAGCCCCACGGCTGGCGCCTGGTGCCCGAACCCGGGATGGACCACCGGCGGGCGGCCTCTGCGCTCCGCTCGGACGTCAACGCCTTCACGGACGTGGCCGGTGACGCCGGGGTCACGGTGCAGGACCTCGTGGTCCGCGTGACCGGGCCGATGACCCTGGCCGCCGGCCTGTGGCTGCCCGGCGGCGAGCGCTCGCTGTCCGACTCCGGCGCCCGGCGGGACGTGGCCCAGTCGCTGGCCTCGGGCCTGGGCGAGTGGATCCGGTCCGTGCGCGCCGCGACCGGGGCGGGCCGGCTCACGGTGCTGGTGGACGAGCCGCAGGCCGCCGCGGTGCTCTCCGGCGCGCTGCCCACCGCGAGCGGCTACCGTACGGTGCGCTCCATACCCCGCTCCGAGGTCCGCCAGGGCTGGACACTGGTGGCCGAGGCGGCGCTCGACGCCGGTGCGACCGGCATCGTGCACGCGCCGGGCCGTTCCGGGGCCGGCGAGCAGTGGGGCTGGCGGGAGCTGGCGCTGCTGGCCGCCGAGGCGCTGCCGGCCCTCCCGCCGCCGGCGGAGCCGGTGGATGCGGCGCCCCCGACCGGTCCGGAGGGCGCCGAGGAGGCGGGGAACGACGTCGGAATGGACGACCCGGGGCGGGGCCTGGCCCTGCCGCTCGCGCCCCTGGAGGGAGCCGGGGCGGACCCGTCCCGCTGGGAGATCATCGCCGGCTGGGCCGAGGCGGGCCGGACGCTGACGCTCCGGCTGCCGCCTCCCGGCACCGGGCAGCCGGACCCGGTCCCCGAGGGACCCGAGGGACCAGGGGCGGCCCGCCCCTACCGGGACACCGCCCTCGGGATCGCCCGGACCTGGGAGCGGATCGGGCTGGACCCGCACCTGCTGTCCCGACTGGTGCTCGGCGCACCCGACCTGTCCGGCGGGAGCAGGCACGCGGCGAACCTGACCCTGGCGGCCACCGTGTCCGCCGCGGAGGAACTGGACCGCATCCGCCAGGACGGCGGGCTGTAGCTCAGGCCCTCGGGGCCCGGCCCGCCGGCTGGGTGGGGGCGGGCAGCAGGGGGGTGTCCACCACCCGGGGGACGGTGACCGGCCGCCCCGGCTCCACGGTGACCGGGGTGCCGTCCACGGTCACCGGCAGCGGGCCGGCGTCGGGGTCCACTGCGGTCAGCACCGTGCCCTGCGGGGTGATCTCCACCTGCAGGCGCCGGTCCCGCCAGCGGAACCGGAAGCGCACCCGGCCCAGCCGGTCCGGCAGGCGCGGGGCGAGCCGGAGGTCCTCGCCGTCCACGTGCAGGCCGCCCAGACCGGAGACGAGGGCCAGCCACGCCCCGGCGAGGGAGGCCAGGTGCAGCCCCTGGTGGGTGTCGCCCTGCAGGTCGCGCAGGTCCACGAAGGCGGCCTCGCGCAGGTAATCGACCGCCAGGTCCAGGTGCCCCACGCGGGCGCAGGCCACGGACTGCACCGCCGCGGACAGGGAGGAGTCCCGCACGGTCCGCCGCTCGTAGTAGTCCACGTCCCGGGCGGCCTGCTCGGCGGTGAACTCCTCGGGGCACCACCACAGGGCCTGCACCAGGTCCGCCTGCTTGACCACCTGGTGCCGGTAGAGGGTCAGGTAGTGACTGTGTTCCTGCAGTGGCTCCGGCCCCGGGGCGGCCTCGAAGTCCCACTCCCGATAGGCGGTGAAGCCCGTGTTGGCCGGATGCACGCCGAGCACCTCGTCGTAGGGCACGTGCAGCGCCGCGGCCACCGCGAGCCACTGTGCCGGCTCATCGTCATCCACGCCCAGCCGGCGGGCGTCCCGGGGATGCGCGGCGCAGGCGCCGGCGGCGGCGCGCAGGTTCCACCGGGCCATCAGCACGGTGAAGACGTTGTCGTCCACCACGCCGGTGTACTCGTCCGGACCCGTCAGGCCCAGCAGGTGGGCGGAACCGTCGTGGTCGTGGTGGGCCAGGCCGGTCCACAGCCGGGCGGTCTCGACCAGCACGTCCACTCCGCCGACCTCCGTCAGCGGCCTGCCGGTGACGTCGGACCAGAACCGCAGGGACCGGGAGATGTCCGCGTTGAGGTGCATGGCCGCCGTGGACGCCGGCCAGTAGGCCGAGGTCTCCTCGCCACTGATGGTCCGCCAGGGGAACGCGGCACCGGGCAGGTCCAGGACGCGGGCGCGCTCGCGCGCCTGGTCCAGCCCCGAGGTGCGCCAGCGCAGCAATCGGGCGGCGTCCCGGGGGCGCAGCAGCGTCAGGACCGGCATCAGGAAGCCGTCGATGTCCCAGAACGTGTGCCCGCTGTAGCCCGAACCGGTCAGCCCCTTGGCCCCGACCGGTGCGTCGTGGACACCCGCCGCGGCCTGCAGCACCTGGAACAGTGCGAACCGCAGGGCATCCTGCAGTTCCGGATCGCCGTCGACCTCGACGTCGGCGTCCTCCCAGTACGCCTCCAGCACCCCGCGCTGGTCCGCCAGCAGTCCCGGCCAGCCGCGGTCCACCGCCTCGGCCAGGGCGGCCTGGGCCCGGTCGAGCAGGTCCTCGCCGGGATCCCGGCCGGACCAGGCATGGGCGGTGACCTTGACCAGGTCCAGGCTCTGTCCTGCGGCCAGGTCCACCACGACCGTGGTGACCACCCGATCGTCATCCCCGTCCGTGTGCACCGCGTCGACCGGCACGGCAGGCCCCCCGGACAGCTCCACCGCATGGTCCACGGCGGCGGCGACGCCGATCCGGGTGCTCCGGGTGCGGTGCACGAGGTGGCCGCCGGTGCGGTGCCGGCCGCTGCAGCCGGCCTCGAAGGGCCGCTCGAGGGCCTCGGCCACCCGCGGGTCGGGGTTGTCAACCTGCGGGGGGATGCCGTTGGCGACCAGGTCGGAGGTGACGACCACCCTGGCCGGGCCGTCCACCGCCTCGAGCCGCCAGCGCGTGGCCGTCACGGAGCGGTGGGCCAGGGAGACCAGGCGGGTGGAGTGCAGCCGCATCCGCCGGCCATCGGGCGTGGTCCAGGCGGTCCGGCGGTCCAGCGTGCCGGCGCGCAGGTCCAGGACCCGTTCGTGCGTGTCCGGCGGGGTCTCGCGCACGTCGAGGGCCACCCCGTCCACCTGGACGCGGATCGCGGCGCCGTCGGCCACCCCGATGATGGCCTCGCCGCGTTCGGGGGCACCGTAGCCCTCCTCCGGATGGGCCAGCGGGTGGTGTTCGTAGACCCCGGAGAGGAAGGTGCCGCGGGAGACGCTCGGCTGGGTCTCCTCCAGCGCACCGCGCAGCCCGATGTGCCCGTTGCCCAGGGCGAACACGGACTCCGCCACGCCCAGGGTGTCCGGGTCCAGCGCGGTCTCGCGGACCTGCCAGGACCCGGTCTGCAGGGACGGTGTTGCCATGGATCCACCGTACGGGACGGCCCGGGGCCTCAGAGCCGGCCGGCGGCCTTGAGCCGCAGGTAGGTGTCGGCCAGGGTGGGCGGGAGCCGGTGGGGCGGCTCGTCCACCACCTCCACGCCGAGCAGGTTCAGCTCCCGGGCGGCCGCCCGCCGCTCCAGCAGCGCGCGCTCGGCCGCCGCGGCCCGGAAGGCCGTCTCGACGTCATGCCGGTCCTGAGCCAGTCCGGCCAGCTGCGGATCCGCGACCGAGGCGACCACCACCTGGTGGCGGGCCGTCAGGGCCGGGAGCACGGGCAGCAAACCCTCCTGCAGGGCGGCGGCGTCCAGGTCCGTCAGCAGGACCACGAGCGAGCGCTGCCGGGACGCGGCAGCCACCTCGACCGGCACCTGTGACCAGTCCGCGGCGAGCAGCGTGGGCTGCACCGGCGCCAGGGCGGTCACCATCCGGTGCAGCAGGCTGCCCTTCGCGGTCGAGGACACCCGGGCCCGCACCCGGCGGTCCACGGCCAGCAGCTCCACCCGGTCGCCGCCGGCGGAGGCCAGGGCCGCCAGCAGCAGGGAGGCCTCGATGCCCGTGTCCAGCTTGGGCTCATCGTCCACCCGGGCCGCCGAGGTGCGGGAGGTGTCCAGCACGATCACCACGCGCCGGTCCCGTTCCGGCCGCCACGTGCGGACCACCACGTCCTGCCGCCGGGCGGTGGCCCGCCAGTCGATCGAGCGGACATCGTCCCCGCGCACGTAGTCCCGCAGCGAGTCGAACTCGGTCCCGCCGCCGCGGGTCTGGACGGCGGAGCGCCCGTCCATCTCCCGCAGCCGGGCCAGCCGCGAGGGCAGGTGGCGCCGGGACCGGAACGGCGGCAGCACCGAGACCTCCCCGGGGACCGGATGGGTCACCTGCCGCGCCGCCACGCCCAAGGGCCCCCAGGACCGGACCGTCACGTGGGCGCTGCGCAGGGTGCCCCGGCGGCGCGGCAGCAGGGAGGTGACCACCCGGCGTCGTTCCCCGGCGGGCACGTCCAGGGCCACGGCCGCGTCCGCGCGCCCCGACTCGGCGGACTGGCCCGCCGAGGGCTGCCACGCGTCGCGCACGGAGCCGCGCAGCCGGCGCCGGCCGGCCTGGGTGACGAGCAGGGTGTTCCGCACCGGTTCGTCCAGGCGCACCGAGACGGGCAGCTCGCGCTCGATCAGCACGGTCCGCGGCGAGCCGGCGAGCAGCAGGTCGGCCCCGGCCACGACGCCCAGGGCGAGCAGGCACCAGCCCACGGTGTCCATCCCGGGGATCAGCACCACGGGAACCAGCAGGACCAGGGCCAGCACGAGGAGGCGGCCGGAGAGGACCATCAGCGCATCCTCGCCGCTCAGCGGGGCACGGGGACGGTGGCCAGCAGCCCCGAGAGCACCTGGTCGGCGGAGACGCCGTCCAGTTCCGCCTCCGGGCGCAGGGACACCCGGTGCCGCAGGCAGGGCAGGGCCATGGCCTGGACGTCGTCCGGGGTGGTGAAGTCCCGGCCGCTCAGCCAGGCCCACGCCTTCGCGGCGTTCAGCAGGGCGGTGGACCCTCGCGGGGAGACGCCCAGCTGGAACGACGGCGAGACCCGGGTGGCGCGGGCCAGGTCGGTCACGTAGCCGATCACCCCGGGCCCGGACTGCACCCGGGCCACGGCCCGGCGGGCCGCCCGGACGGTGTCCGCCCCGGCCACGGCCTGGATGCCGGCGGCTGCCAGGTCAGAGGCGTCGAAGCCCTCGGCGTGCCGGCGCAGGA
The DNA here is from genome assembly GCA_029961105.1 of Micrococcus sp. Taxonomy (GTDB): domain Bacteria; phylum Actinomycetota; class Actinomycetes; order Actinomycetales; family Micrococcaceae; genus Citricoccus. Next base: position 49,861 of record JASBVO010000028.1, read on the forward strand.
TCTCCACCTCGTCCTCGCGCCGGGGCAGGTCCATGGTCACCTTGAGCAGGAACCGGTCCAGCTGGGCCTCCGGCAGCGGGTAGGTGCCCTCGTACTCCACCGGGTTCTGCGTCGCGGCCACCATGAACGGGTCCGGCAGTACCCGGGAGACCCCGTCCACGGAGACCTGCCGTTCGGCCATCGCCTCCAGCAGGGCCGCCTGGGTCTTGGGCGGGGTGCGGTTGATCTCGTCGGCCAGCAGCAGGTTCGTGAAGACCGGGCCGCGGCGGAACTCGAACTCCCCGGACCGGGTGTCGTAGACGAGGGACCCGGTGACGTCGCCGGGCATGAGGTCCGGGGTGAACTGCACGCGGTGGGTGTCCAGTGACAGGGCGGCGGACAGGGCGCGCACGAGCAGGGTCTTGGCCACTCCGGGCACGCCCTCCAGCAGCACGTGCCCGTGGCACAGCAGCCCGATCAACAGCCCGGTGACGGCCGGCTGCTGCCCGACGACGGCGCGTGCCACCTCCTGCCGGACCCGGTCGAAGCACGCGCGCAGGTCCGCGTCGTGCGCCTGGAGCGGGTCGGCCGGCGGGGCCTGCCGGGACTCGGGGTGGGGGATGGTCATGGTGTCCTCTCGTCGGCGTCTGATGGTGCATCGGCTGCTGCGTCGGGTGTGGGCGAGGAGGCGGCGTCCGGGGCGGTCCCGGTGGCCTGCAGGCTGCGGTGGATCTCGTCCTCGAGGTCCTGCAGGGCCGCGGCGGCGGCCACCAGGTCCCGGCCGGAGCTGACGTCGTCCACGTCCAGCACGGACCCGACCCGGCCGGCGTCCAGGCCAGCCGACCGGGACACCGCCGCCACGACGGCCCCGACCGGGGCCGCCGGGCCCAGGCGCAGCGTGGAGGCCAGCCGCATGAGCGTGGCCGAGCGCAGGGCGCGGGCCGCAGCGCGGTGCTGGCCGGAACGCTCGTACAGGCGGGCCCGCCCGACGGCCGTCTCGGAGGCCGGCACGATCACCGGCAGCGGCTCCACCGCCAGCGGGCCGTGCCGGCGCCCGCGCCACAGCAGCAGCACGAGCAGGCAGACCAGCAGCCAGGCTCCCGCGGGGCGGACCCAGTCGGGCAGCAGCCGGTCCGGGGTGGGGGGCCCGCCGTCCACCGGGACGTCCGCGAGCGAGGGCAGGTACCAGATGACGTCCTGGCCGCGGCCCAGCGTCCACAGGGACAGCACGGCGTGGCCCTCGTCGCCGGCGCCGGCGTTGGCCACCATGTCCCGGTGGCCCAGGACCACGGTGCCCTCGGCGGAGGCGACGACGGCGTGCGCGGCACCGGAGGGCCCGTCACCGGTGCCGGGGACGGGGAAGCACCCCTGCCCGCCGGCCTCGGTGCGGTAGGACCGGCCCGCCGCGGCCACGGTCCGTGCCTCGGCGGCGGCGGCCCACCGGCACTGCCGGCCGGCAGCGAGCGGTTCGCCCTCCGGGACGAGGCCGCCCTGGCTGACCCCGGCGGCCAGGGCCTGCAGGACCGGCAGGCCCGGCTCCACCAGCACCCGCCGTTCGGGCCCGACCGCCCCGGCCAGCCGCTCCAGTCCCTCCGCCGGCAGGTGTCCGGCCGGGTCGTGGAACAGCACCGGCGCCCCGGGGTGTTCGGCGGCCAGGGCCAGGGCCTCGGGCAGCGAGTCCGCCGGATGGACCGTGATCCCGTGCCGGGCCAGGACCCGCACGACCGCCCTGCCGCCGTCCGGCCGGGCCGAGTCCGTGCCCAGCGGGCGGGCGGCGGTGTCCTGCCGCAGGACCGAGGGTAGGGCGACGAGCAGGAGCAGCGCGGCCAGGGCGAACCAGATCCACGCGGCACGCCACCAGCGACGGGCAGCCTGCCCGGCGGTCGGCACGGCGGGAGCGGGGCGGGCGGGCGCGGCGGTCATCGCGGCGCCGCCAGGGCCGTGGAGCCGGCTCCGGAGCCGTCAGGGGAGGAGGCTGCGGCGGGGGCGGACTGCAGCCGAGCGTCGAGTGCGCGGACGGACTCGGCCTGGGCGGCGGTGGCTGAGCGGTCACCGTAGACCACGGCGTTGAAGACGGACGCGGCGTGGTGCAGGGGGCCGTGCTCGGCGGGGAAGGCGGCCGCGAGAGCGTGGGCGGCCTCCGTGGCCGTCCGTCCGGGCCGGTCGTCCAGCACGGTGCGGACCTCGGCCTGGCGGACCACGGCCCGGAACCAGGAGGTCAGTGCCGCGTCGTGGTCACCGGCCGCCGTGGCGGCGGCCGCCGCGCGCCGATGGTCCCCGGGGGCCAGCGAGCGGTCGGCCAGCACCGCATCGCTGCGGCGGTCCCGCCGGGCGGCGTTGGCCCGGGGGCGGACCAGCAGCAGCACGACGACGGCGGCCACCACGACGATCACCAGCAGCACCCAGCCGGGGAACGCCGGGACGCCACCGCCGAGGGAGTCGACCCACTCCACGAGGCCGCCGAACGCCTCGCCGAGCCATTCCAGGACCGGGTTGGGCTGTGCCTCGGCGTACTCCCGGCCGGCCAGTTCCTCCTGCAGCAGCCTGCGGGCCTCGTCCCGCTCCGGCTGCCAGGCCGCCCGGGCGGCCGCGGACGGCGCAGTCATGGCCGTCGGGACCGGTGGCACGGTGAGCGGGAGCAGCGCGATCAGGCCGGACCGGCGGTCCCGACCGGGCGGTGGCGGCCGGGGACCAGGTCCTCGGTGCCGGACGCGGCCTGGACGTCACGCACGGTGCTGAACCGCTCGTCGTCGCCGGCGCCGGCCTGGTCGGCGGCTGCGGCGAGGTCCAGGTCGAAGCTCTCGTGCCGGATCCGGTAGTCCACGTACAGCAGGGCCGTGACACAGGAGAGGAACGCGCGGGTGATGGCGTTGACCAGGGCCGTCACCACCAGGCTCACGATCATCCACACCCGGGCGGACTCGAACGCCTGCTGGGCGGAGCCGGGCTCGACGAAGGGGGCGGTCAGGCCGCTGACCATGGACAGCGGGGTGGTGATCACGGAGGCGATGACCCCGACGATGATGGACACCAGCAGGACGATGCCGAAGGTCCGCCACCAGTGGCCGCGGGTCAGGGACCAGGACCGGCCGATGGAGCGGAACGAGCCGTGCTGCTCCACCGCGACGGCCGCCGGCGCCAGCAGGACCTTGACGTAGACCCACACCCAGACGATGACCAGGCCGAGGGACAGGACGAACAGCAGGATGCCCATCACCGCGGTCGTCGTCGTGTCCCCGGCGGCGGCGCCCGCCACGAGGGCGAAGAGCAGTCCCACGAAGACGAGCATGGTCACGAGACCGGCGAGCAGGTAGAGCCCCCCGAGCCCGGCCAGGGACCAGGCCTGCCGTCCGGTCAGGCGCCAGGCCTGGCCCAAGGAGGTCTTCAGCCCGGCGGCGGCGCGCAGCACCACGATCGACAGCACGCCGTGGGCGATGATCCCGGTGAACAGGGTCACCAGGGCGGCGAGCATGAGGACGCCCAGGGAACCGAAGAACTGGCCGAAGTACGGGCTGGCGGTGGGATCGCCGGCGAACGGGTCCTGCCCGGCCTCCTCCAGCATGACCAGCTCGAACATCGCGTCGAAGAACGACGTGGCGGCGAAGGCGGTCAGGAGGATCTCGATCAGCGCCACGATCAGCGCGGTGCCGAAGACGGCCGCGGCGTTGCGGCGGATCGTCGAGAAGGCGCCGCCGAGGAGGTCGCCCAGGGACAGCGGGATCAGCGGGATGGTCCCGGGGCGGCGGGATGCAGTGCCGTAGCCGGGCTGCTGGACGTGGCCATAGGGGGACTGGTTCACTGGCAGCCCATAGGGATCGTGGGCGGCCGGCTGGGGCTGGGCGTACGGACCGTACCCGGGGCCCGGCGTCGGCGCGCCCCAGCCGGCCTGCTGGCCCTGGCCGTACGGCGGGGGCTGGTCCCGGTGGTCGTCGTCGCGTGGCTGGTGCTGTTGGTCCACCGGAAGATCCCCTCGTGAAAGTTCCTGGTCATGTCCCTGCGAGATCACCGGGGCAGCGCGAAACAGCACGGCACACCCCCGGCAGCACCGACTATATCCGTCCTCGCCCCGCTGGTCGGATAGGGTGGGACAGATGGCCGACCGGGCCGGTCCTGTGGGCCACCGTGCGGCTCCGGCGGCCGGGGAGTGCGGCCCGTCCGGACGAGTACCTGAGGCAGGGGAGGAATGATCCGGTGAAGGCCAGAATCCTGGTGGTCGACGACGACGAGGCACTGTCGGAGATGATCGGCATCGTGCTGCGCAATGACGGCTTCGAGCCGACCTTCTGCGCGGACGGCGCCCAGGCGCTGGACATGTTCCGTTCCACGCGGCCGGACCTGGTCCTGCTGGACCTCATGCTGCCGGGCATGGACGGGATCGAGGTCTGCAAGGCGATCCGCGGGGAGTCGGACACCCCCATCGTCATGCTCACCGCCAAGTCCGACACCTCGGACGTGGTGCGCGGCCTCGAGGCCGGGGCCGATGACTACGTGCCCAAGCCCTTCAAGCCCGCGGAACTCGTGGCCCGGGTCCGGGCCCGGCTTCGCGAGGGCGAGCAGCGCGCTCCGGAGACGCTGAAGATCGCCGACCTGACCATCGACGTCGCCGGTCACCAGGTGGCCCGCGGGGAATCCTCCATCCAGCTGACCCCGCTGGAGTTCGACCTGCTGGTCGCGCTCGCCCGCAAGCCCTGGCAGGTCTTCACCCGCGAGATGCTGCTGGAGGAGGTCTGGGGCTACCGGCACCAGGCGGACACGCGGCTGGTCAACGTGCACGTGCAGCGGCTGCGGTCCAAGGTGGAGAAGGACCCGGAGAACCCGCAGGTCGTCCTGACCGTCCGTGGCGTCGGATACAAGGCAGGCCAGAGCTGAGTTGACCCAGGGCCCCGTGTCCGCCCCAGAGCAGGCGGAAGCCGACAGCCCCGGCCTCGGGCCCAGGGCCCGGGACGCGGCCGGCAGGGCCCGGCGCGCCCTCCGCCGCCGGTGGGCCGCCTCGCTGCAACTGCGCACGGTGGTCATCACCGCCGTGCTGACCATGGTCTCGGCCGCGGTGCTGGCGCTGTTCCTGACCCAGCAGATCACCTCGGGCCTGTTCCAGTCCCGCTTCGACCAGGTGGAGGCCGAGTCCAACCGGGGCCTGAGCACGGCGCGCGCGATCTTCGGCAACAGCGTCTCCTCGGACCCGGACGACACCGTCCAGCTGGTCGAGGACACCCTGAACTCCCTGGCCGGCCAGACCGGTGCCACCGTGAGCAGGGACCTGCTGCTGATCCCGGTCGAGCAGTCCCAGAACCTGTACGTCGGGACCCGCACCACGAACAACCTGGACGCCGACGTGATCCCCGAGGAGCTGGCCCAGGCCGTCCAGGACGGCACCGGGACGTACTCGCAGTCGATCGCGCTGCCCGACTCCGGGGGCGGGACCCATCCCGGCCTGGCGTTCGGCACCCGGGTGACCCTGCCTCCAGGGAACGTCTATGCCCTGTACATGGTCTACGACCTCTCCAGCGTCCAGCAGACCCTGGACTACCTGATGCGCGTGCTGGTGGTCGCGGGGGCGATGCTGGTGATGATGAACTCGCTGATCGCGGTCTACGTCACCCGGTCCGTGGTGCGCCCCGTGAGCCAGGCGGCGCTGACCGCCGAATCGCTGTCCTCGGGGGACCTGAGCGTGCGCATGCCGGTCCACGGCGAGGACGAGATGGCCCGGCTGGGCACGTCCTTCAACCGGATGGCGGACAACATCCAGGACCAGATCACGCAGCTGGCGGAGCTGTCCCAGATCCAGCAGCGCTTCGTCTCGGACGTCTCCCACGAGCTGCGGACCCCCCTGACGACCGTGCGCATGGCCGCCGAGGTCCTCTACGACTCGCGCGAGGACTTCGATCCCGTCAACCGGCGCTCCACGGAACTGCTCTACCACCAGGTGGAGCGCTTCCAGGCGCTGCTCGCCGACCTGCTGGAGATCACCCGCTTCGACGCCGGCGCGGCCACCGTGGCCGCCGAGAAGACCGACTTGCTGCACCTGGCGGCGGACGTGGTGCTGACCGCCCAGCCGCTGGCCAGCAAGGCGGACACCGAGGTCTTCCTGGTGCCCAGCGGCACCGACGTCACCGCCGAGGTGGACCCGCGGCGCATCGAGCGGATCGTGCGGAACCTGGTCAACAACGCGATCGAGCACGGGGAGGGCCGCCCGGTGGACGTCATCCTCGGCTCGGACGAGGACACGGTGGCCATCGTCGTGCGGGACCACGGGATCGGCATGTCCGCCGAACAGGCCTCCCGCGTCTTCGACCGGTTCTGGCGCGCCGATCCTGCCCGGGCCAGGACCACCGGCGGATCCGGGCTGGGCCTGTCCATCGCCACCGAGGACACCCGACTGCACCACGGCCGGCTCGACGCCTGGGGAGAACCCGGCGAGGGTTCCGCCTTCCGGCTGACCATCCCCCGGCACAGCGGCGGTTCGGTGGGCGAGGACTCGCCGCTGCAGCTGCCGCCGGAGTACACGGAGGACCAGCGACGCCGGCCCACGGACATCGAGAGCACCGAACCGGAGGGGGCGTCCGGGCACGGGATGCCGAACCGGATCCACGAACAGGCCCTGGTCCAGCCCCCGCCCGAGAAGCCGACCGAGGAGGTGCGGTGAACACGTCACGGACGACTCGACGAGTGGCGCCACGGATCGCCGGCCCCGGCCGGCGATGGCGGTGGCTGGCCATGCTGGTGGCCGCCCTGTTGGTCCTCGGCGGCTGTGCCCGGCTGCCGCAGAGCGGGCCCGTGGGCACCTCCGAGCCGCTGCCCGGCAACGACAACCAGGTCAATTACACCTTCACCCCCGCGGGCCCGGCCGAGGGGGCGAGCCCGGAGGAGATCATCCGGGGCTTCCTCACCGCCGGCACCGGGGTCCAGGACGACTACGCGACGGCGCGGGAGTTCCTCGCCGAGGACGCCGCCGCCGCCTGGGACCCCGGCGCCAGGACGCTGGTCTACACCTCGGAACCGACCCTCGTCCCCTCCGCCACCGACAACGTGTACACGGTGCAGATGGAGGTCGAGTCGGTGGTGGACGACCGCGGCATCATGAGCCGCATGCCGCCGAACACCACCGAGGCGGCTGAGTTCGAGGTGACCGAGGAGGACGGACAATGGCGGATCACCCGGGCGCCGGCCGGCGTCGTGCTGGAGACCACCCAGTTCCGGGCCCTGTTCGGCTCCCATGAGCTGTACTTCTACGACCAGTCGTACCTGTACGCCGTCCCGGACGTGCGCTGGTTCCTGAACCGCCCCGGCACGGCTGCGGACATCGTCGATGCCCTGCTGGACGGCCCGGCGCCCTACCTGGAGGGGGCGGTGCGCACCGCCTTCCAGCCCGGGTCCGAGCTGGCCCGGCCCTCCGTGCCGGTCAGCGATGGCGCGGCCAAGGTCGACTTCACCCGGCAGACCTTCGAGGGCGCCGACGCGCTGACCCGGCGCCGGATGCAGCAACAGCTCGAGCTGACGCTGGGCGGGCTCAACAACGTCACCTCCGTGGACCTGTCCGTCGACCTCGAGCCCATCGACCTCGGCCCCACGCCCGACGCGTTCGTGGCCGCCCGCGTCAACCCCAGCGTCGGGTCCACCCAGGTCGCCGTGGCCGATGGGCAGCTGGTCTACTACGAGGGCGATGCGGCCGTCCCGGTCGGCGGCCTGAAGATCGACGCCGAGGCGCCACCGGTGCTGCCGGCCATGAGCCTGGACGGCACCAGGTTCGCCTTCCTCAACCCCGCCCGGGACCAGATGCGCACCGCGGACACGGACGGTTCCCAGCGGCTGGTGTTGCAGGGCAAGGACCTGACCCGGCCGAGCTTCGACCTGTCCGGCTGGGTCTGGACGGTCGACCACTCACAGGGGACCCGCGTGATGGCCATCGACGTCGGGGACGGGGGCGCCGGCAAGGAGGCCACCCGGGAGATCAGCGCGGAGTGGATCGGCGACCGCGACGTCTCGGCACTGAAGATCTCCCGGGACGGGACGCGGGCCGCCATCGTGGCCGGGGAGGGGGAGTCCAGCCACCTCTACCTCGCCGGCGTCATCCGCGATTCCGAGGGCGTGCCGCGCGGGCTGGGCACCCCGGTGCGGCTGGAGCCGACCGTGCCGGTCAGCGACGTCACCTGGCTCTCCGACCAGGAGCTCGTGGTGGCCGCCACCAGCCCCAATGAGCCGGTGGAAGCCCAGGTGGTCGGATTCGACGGCTCTCTGCGCACCCTCAAGCCGTTGCTGGGCATGACCGGTTTCTCGACCGGGCCCGGGGACAACCCCATCTACGCCGAGACCGCCGAGGCCGTGCACGCGCTGGCCGGGTCCACGTGGCGCTCCCAGGCCGGAGTGGCCGAGGACCTGGCCTTCCCGGGGTAGTCCGCGCCACTGCACAGCGGACCGGTGCCGGGGCGTCCTCCACCACCGGTCGTCCGGGCTCGGTGCCGGGGAGGCGCCGACGGCAGGATGGCCTCGTGACGCCGTGGACCCACTCCCTCGCCGCCGGGCTGGACCGGGCGCTCCAGCCGCCGGCCGTCCGTCGGGCCGGACGCGCGGCGCGGGAGCTGGCCGGGCTGCTGCTGCCGGTGGACTGCGCCGTGTGCGGCCTCCGGGACGGTGCCGTCTGCCCCGAGTGTGCGGGCCAGCTGGCCGGAGCGCTGCTGCGCCCGTTCCGCGCCGAGCGGGACGCCGCCGCGTTGCCGTTGGTGTCCGCCGGTCCCGACGCCGGTCCCGTCCCGCTCGCGGTCGTGGCCGCGGGCCGGTACGACGGCTCCCTGGCGCGGGCGCTGCTGGCGTTCAAGGACCACGGCCGCACACCGGTCGGGCGCCACCTGCGACCGGCGGTGCACCGGGCCCTGGCGGCCGTCCCCGCCCTGGTCACCGAGCGCCCGCCGGGCGGGCCGGGGGTGGCACCGGCACTGCTGGTCCCGGTCCCGGGCAGTGCGGCCGGGTTCCGGCGGCGCGGCTACGACCCCGTGGCCGAACTGCTGACCGGGCCGCTCCCGCCGGGCTGGGAACTGGCCCCGTGGCTGCTGCGCCCCGCCCGGCGCCGCGCCGGTCCCGGGGCAGGCCTGGGACGGGGGTCGTCGTCGGCCAGTCACGCCGGCACGGCAGCCACGCTGCGCCGCCGCCGCAGCACCGGACGGTTCCGCGCGACCGACCCGGCCCGGTTCCCGGGGAGCCGCAGCGTGGTCCTCTTCGACGACGTCATGACCACCGGATCCACCCTCGCCGCCGCCTGGCACGCCCTGGACCGGGTGGGCCGCAGGCCCGTGGCCGCGGTGGTCCTGGCGGCCGTGACAGCGCCCGGCGCCCGGCCCTCCGGGGGACTTAACTCCCCGTGAAGAACGGACTAGGCTGGTGGTGCGGAACCCGGGAGGGAACCGTCAGCCGGCGGCAGGAAGGAGGAGTTCTTCCCGCCGCCGATGTGCATTAAGGGGCCGGTCGGTACCCCGGTCCCCGTGCAACACCACTGTTCGGATGGCCGAGAGGCCCTAGGAGGACATCATGACCATGGACGTCAGCTTCGTTGCCCGCAACGTGTCGATCCCGGACCGGTTCCGGGACTACGCCCAGGAGAAGTTCAGCAAGGTCGAGCAGCTCGCGCAGCGCGCTCAGCGGCTGGAGATCAAGGTCACCAAGCAGTCCAACCATCGCCATTCGGGCCAGAACCTCACCGTTGAACTCACTGTGCAGGGCAAGGGCAAGGTCATCCGGGCCGAGGCCCAGTCCGACGACAAGTTCGCGGCCTTCGACCTCGCCTTCGGCAAGCTCCTGGAGCGCCTGCGGCGGCTCCGCGACCGGCAGAAGGACCGCCAGCACCAGCGCCTCTCCGTCGCCGATGCCACGGCCGCCCTTCCGGTGATCGACCCGGACCGGTCGCTCGTGGACCAGGTCAAGGAGGAGCAGGCAGCACAGGAGGGAGCATCCGCCGACCAGAACGGCGAGGTTCCCGTGACGATCCGCAAGAAGGTCTTCCCGGCCCAGCCCATGACCGTGCACGACGCCGTGGACGCCATGGAGATGGTGGGCCACGATTTCTACCTCTTCGTCGACGCGGAGTCCGGACACCCCTCGGCGATCTACCGGCGCAAGGGCTGGACGTATGGCGTCATCACCCTCGACGCCGAGCACCCGGATGCCGAACCCCGGGAGGAGGAGATCGGGTACCGGGCGGCGGCCGTCTGAGGCCCACCGCACCGCTTGAGCGCAGTGCCCGTCCCGGCAGGGGCGGGCACTGTCCCTGTCCGGAGGACCGAGGACCACGAAGATCACGAGGACCACGTACCCATGACGCCCACTCCGCCAGTGCTCAGTGCCGCCGAGGCCCGGCGCACCGCCCTGGCCGCCCAGCTGCTCGACCGCCCGCGGCGTCCCGGCCCGGTCAGCGGCCGGCGGATCAGGACGGTGCTGGACAGGCTGAGCGTGCTGCAGATCGACTCCGTCAGCGTCCTGGCCCGGGCGCACTACGTGCCCGTCTACAGCAGGCTCGGCCCGTACGAGACGGCGAGGCTGGACCGCTTCTGGCACCAGGCCCCGCGCGACTGGACCGAGTACTGGGCCCACGAGGCCTCCCTGGTGCCGACCCGGCTGCGGCCTGCGCTGGTGGCCGTGCAGCGCCGCACCTGGATGGCGGCCACGGACGTGGACGCGCAACTGCGGGAGGAGCTGTCCCAGCGGATCCTGTCGCTGCTGGAGACCTCGCGGCCCCTGACGGCACGGCAGGTCGAGGCCCGGCTGGGGGACCACGGCCGGCATGAGGGGAACTGGGGCTGGAACTGGTCCGTGGTCCGGCGCATCCTCGAGGACCTCTTCGCCTCCGGGCGCATCGCCAGTGCCGGACGCACTGCGCAGTTCGAGCGCCGGTTCTTCCCGGTCTCCCGGCTGACGGCGCACGTGGGCGAGCCGGACGCCCACACGGCCGCGACCGAGCTCGTCCAGGCTGCCGCCCGGGCCCTGGGCGTGGCCACCGAGGCCTCGCTCGCCGACTACTACCGCATCCAGGTCAAGGCCGCCGGGGCCGCTGCCCGGGACCTGCACCGCGAGGGGATCCTGGAGCCCGTAGGCCTGCCCGGCCCCGGCCTGCGGACCGTGCCCGCGTGGCGCCACGTCGAGGCCGCCACGCCCAGGAGGGTCACCGGCCGGACCCTGGTCAGCCCCTTCGACCCGCTGGTGTTCCACCGGCCGCGGGTGGAGGAGCTGTTCGGGGTCCGGTACCGCCTGGGCATCTACACCCCCGCGCCGAAGCGGACCCGCGGCTACTACTCCCTGCTGTTCCTGCTGGGGGAGCGGCTGGCCGCCCAGGTCGACCTGAAAGCCGACCGGGAAGCACGGGTGCTGCTGGTGCGGGGTGCCTGGAGGGAGGACCCCGCCGGGCTGCCCGGCGGGACCGGTGCCCGCGCCGCGGGCGAGGCCGGTGCACTGGGCCGGGCGGCCGACGTCGGGCACGTGGCCGGCGAGCTGGCCGCCGAGCTGGGGGAGCTGGCCCGGTGGCTGGCCCTGGAGGACGTGGCCGTGGAGCCCGCCGCGGACGGGGACCTGGCGCAGGAGCTGGCCGGTGCCTTGAGGAAGCTCCAAGGGTTTTGATCGTAGACTGTGCTGGTAACCCGGGCCGGCGCGCCGGATCGCCCCGGGTACCCAGAGCGCAACGCACAACGACGCACCCGGGACACCGGGGAACAGGGAGTCCAGGCACGTGGCATCTTTCATCGAACGGATCCTCAAGACAGGGGACAAGAAGGTCCTCAAGCGCCTGAGGGGATTCGCGGACGCCGTCAACGTCCTCGAGGACGAGTTCCGGGAGATGACCGACGCCGACCTGCGTGCCGAGACCGACGCGTTCCGCGAGCGGCTCGCCGGCGGGGAGTCGCTGGACTCGCTGCTGCCGGAAGCCTTCGCCGCGGTGCGCGAGGCCGCCGGGCGGACCCTGGGCCACCGGCACTACGACGTGCAGCTGATGGGCGGTGCCGCGCTGCACCTGGGCAACATCGCCGAGATGAAGACCGGTGAGGGCAAGACGCTCGTCGCCACCGCGCCCGCCTACCTCAACGCGCTGACCGGCCGGGGCGTGCACATCGTCACCGTCAACGACTACCTGGCCTCCTACCAGTCCGAGCTGATGGGACGCGTGTTCCGCTTCCTGGGGATGGAGACCGGTTGCATCGTGGCCAACCAGGACCCCGCGACCCGGCGGGCGCAGTATGCCGCGGACATCACCTACGGCACCAACAACGAGTTCGGCTTCGACTACCTGCCGCGACAACATGGCCTGGTCAAAGGACGAACTGGTCCAGCGCGGCCACCACTTCGCGATCGTCGACGAGGTCGACTCCATCCTCATCGACGAGGCCCGCACGCCGCTGATCATCTCCGGCCCCGCCCAGGGCGATGCCAGCCGCTGGTACACGGAGTTCGCCAAGCTCGTGAAGAGGCTGACCCTCGACGAGGACTACGAGGTCGACGAGAAGAAGAAGACCGTCGGCGTGCTCGAGCCCGGGATCGAGAAGGTCGAGGACTGGCTGGGCATCACCAACCTGTACGAGTCCGCGAACACCCCGCTGATCCAGTACCTGAACAACGCCATCAAGGCCAAGGAACTGTTCAAGAAGGACAAGGACTACGTCGTGATGGGCGGCGAGGTCAACATCGTGGACGAGCACACCGGTCGCGTACTGGCGGGCCGCCGCTACAACGAGGGCATGCACCAGGCCATCGAGGCCAAGGAGGGCGTGCAGATCAAGGCGGAGAACCAGACCCTGGCCACCGTCACCCTGCAGAACTACTTCCGGCTCTACGACAAGCTCTCCGGCATGACCGGCACGGCCGAGACCGAGGCCGGGGAGTTCATGTCCACCTACAAGCTCGGCGTGGTGCCCATCCCCTCCAACAAGCCGATCCAGCGCCAGGACAAGACGGACCTCATCTACAAGAACGAGGTCGCCAAGTTCGACGCCGTGGTCAAGGACATCGCCGAGCGCCATGAGACCGGCCAGCCGGTGCTGGTGGGCACCACCTCGGTGGAGAAGTCCGAGTACCTGTCCAAGCTGCTGGCCAAGGCGGGTATCCGGCACGAGGTGCTCAACGCCAAGAACCACGCCCGTGAGGCGGCCATCGTCGCCCAGGCCGGCCGCAAGGGCGCGGTGACCGTGGCCACCAACATGGCCGGCCGCGGTACCGACATCATGCTCGGCGGCAACGCCGAGTTCAACGCCGTGGCGGAGATGCAGAGGCGCGGGCTGGACCCGGAGGAGAACGCCGAGGAGTACGAGCGCGTCTGGGACGAGGTGCTCGCCGCCGCCAAGGAGGCCGTGCAGAAGGAACACCAGGAGGTGCTCGAACTCGGCGGGCTGTACGTGCTGGGCACCGAGCGGCACGAGTCACGCCGCATCGACAACCAGTTGCGGGGCCGCTCCGGGCGTCAGGGGGACCCGGGTGAATCCCGGTTCTACCTGTCCCTGACCGACGACCTGATGCGCCTGTTCAACCCGGGCGCGGCGTCCCGGATCATGAACTCCGCCTCGGTGCCGGACGACATGGCCCTGGAGTCCAAGATGGTCTCCTCCGCCATCGCCAACGCCCAGCAACAGGTGGAATCCCGCAACACCGAGCAGCGCAAGAACGTGCTGAAGTACGACGACGTGATGAACCGCCAGCGCGAGGCGATCTACACCGACCGCCGCCAGATCCTCGAGGGAGGGGACCTGCACGAGAAGGTCCAGCACTTCCTCGAGGACGCGGTGTCCACCATGGTGGACGAGGCGACCGCGGTGGGGCACGCGGGGGAGTGGGACCTGGAGCAGCTGTGGACCGACCTGCGGCAGATGTACCCGGTTGGCGTCACCATCGAGGAGGTCCTCGAGGAGGTCGGTGGACCGACCAAGCTCAAGGCCGCCGACCTCAAGCGCGAGCTGACCTCTGACGCCAAGCTGGCCTATGAGGACCGGGAGAAGGCCGTCGGCGCGGAGGCCATGCGCGAGCTGGAACGCCGCGTGGTGCTCTCGGTGATCGGCCGGAAGTGGCAGGACCACCTGTACGAGATGGACTACCTCAAGGAGGGCATCGGCCTGCGCTCGATGGCGCAGCGCGACCCGTTGGTGGAGTACCAGCGCGAGGGCTACATCATGTTCCAGTCCATGATGGAGGCCATCCGCGAGGAGTCCGTGGGCTACCTGTTCAACCTCGAGGTGCAGACGGCCCCCGCGCCGACCTCGTTGCCCGGTGTGAAGGACGCACGCGGTGCGACGATGACGCCGGTGCTGAACGTGAAGGGTCTCGAGGCGCCGCAGCAGCCGGCGACGCTGCGCTTCTCCGCCCCGTCCGACTCCGGTGAGGTCACCACCCAGGTGCGCCGCACCGTGGCCACGGACTCGGACGGCCAGCGCGGCGAGGCCGAGAAGGCCGGTGCCGGCGGACGCGGGGCCGCCTCGTCGAAGAAGGGCCGCAAGCGCCGGCGCTGACCTTGTCCCCGCCCGGTCTCAGCCGAGTTCGAGTGCCGTGACCTTCCAGCGGTCGCGGTGGCGCTCGATCCTCAGGGCCATGGCCCGCACGCGGTCCGGCAGCTGGACGGTCGCGCTGGCCTCGTAGATCCCGTCCCCGGCCGGACAGCAGCGTGCCCCCAGGGCCCGCGGTGCGCCCGTGGCACCGCGGCCCGGCCGGATCCGGCCGGCCAGATCCGCACGGCGCGCCATCTTGCCGTACGTGGGCAGGTCCAGCCAGGCGGAGAGCTGCCGGGCAGGACGCAGGCCGAGTTCCGCCTCCACACACGCCAGGGCGACGATCCGGGCCAGCGACCTGATGTGCCGCTCTTCTTCACGACGCCGTTCGGCCCGGGCCCGCCCGCCGGCGGAGGCCTCGGTGGGGCCGGATACGGGAGTCCATGCGGGAGGCGACTGCTGCGGGTCCGGGCGCCCGATGGCGTGGGCGCCGGCCGCGGACCGGGGCGGCAGGGCCGGTGGCACCGTCGACACGGTCAGCGTGCCGGAGAGGCCGTGGGGCGCGGTCAGGTTGGTCGTGGACATCGTTCCTCCCGATGGGTCAGGTGAGCCGTGCTGGGGTCTGGTGGGCTGGGTCGGGGCGTGCACGCCGGGGTGACGGAGGGAGCGGACCGGATGCGGCCGATTCAGGACACCGGTGGTGCCTGCAGGACCGTCCCCGGGGCAAGGACGTCAGCGTCGGGTCCGATGACCGGCTGATTGAGCCGGTACCACTGGCGCCAGCGCCGGTCGATCTCCAGGTCGGTGGCATAGGGGCCGAGTTCTTCGGCGGCGATGTCCCACAGGCAGTCCCCGGCGCGGACCGTCACCGACATCGGCGTCGCGCCGTGGGTTCGCCCCGGATGCCCCGCTCCGGGGACCGGCGGCGCGGGCGCGGAAGGACGCCACGTCGGTGTCGGGATCTGTCCGGATCCGGAAGGGTTGCCGGACGGCGCGTCGCTCGACGCGGCCAACCAGCCGGGCCGGGGCAGGGACGCTGTGGACACGGCGGCCGGGGCGGCCTGCTGCGGGACCGCGCTGTGGTGCTGCGCCTGGGCCGAGGTGACCCCCCGGGGCTCGTCGGCCCCCGCCCAGGCGCCGGGGGCGACCAGCAGGTTGATGCCCAGCACTGATGCGGCCACGCGGCGGAGGAACATCGGTGACACGGCCTGGCCCCAGCGGATCATCCACACCGAGCGCCATCGGTGTCCGAGGGCCGTCATGACCGTTCCGACCAGCGCCACGAACCACCACGCGGCCAGGAGGGCTCCTGCCACCGCACAGGCCGAGGCCACCAGGAACTCCATAGCCTGCAGGCCGGCGACCGCGCCCGGGGCGAGCCCGGTGGAACCCAGCCACCACAGCAGCGGGCCGGCAGCACTGGCCAGTACGGCCAGGAGGACATCGTCAACCCGCAGGAGTGGACGACGGAGGACGGATGGAGCACTCAAGGGTCTTCCCTTCGGCGGGGCGGCGCGCGACGGGGCGGCCGTCACTCGGAAACCTTCTCGACGCCCTCAGCCAACAGCGACCGCCGTTAGTTGTCAAGTGATGACAGACGATGAGTGATAAGCCCTTTTAGTGCAGTTTGATGTCGTTTGATGTACTCGCACCCGGCGTGCGGGGCCGCGGCCCTAGGCTGAGCCCATGAGATGGGATGGACTCTTCGCAGACCTCGAGGCCCAGCTGGCCCAGGGGCAGTGGCAGGACACGGAGGCCGAGGCCGCGGAGATGACCCGCGGCGAGCGGGCCGGCGTCACCCTGGCCGACAGGATCCGCGGGGCGCTTGGCGCCGCCCTCTCAGTGCAGCTGGGCGACGGGGAGCGCCTGCGGATGACCGTGTCCACCGTGGGCGAGGCCTGGCTCGGGGGCCACGACGACGGTGGAAGCCTGCTCGTGAACCTCGACGCGATCCTCGCCGTGGACGCTGCCCTGGCCACGGCGACTCCGGAGCACTCGCCCGGTCGCCGGAGGCTGGGGATCGCCTCGGCCTACCGCACGCTCTCACGCGCGCGGGCCGGCGTCGTGGTCTTCGGCCGCGAGGGCCGTTCCCTGGGAGAGGGCACGATCGACCGGGTCGGCCGGGACCACTTCGACCTGGCCGTCCATCCGCGGGACGAGCACCGCCGTGGCCGCAACGTCCGGGGGCTGCGGGTAATCCCGTTCAGTGCCGTGCAGGTCGTCCGGTCAGCTCACGCGTCCTCGGTCTGAGGTGCCCCGGTCCGGCGGGCCTCGGCCTTGGCGGCCTGCTGTGCGTACAGGTCCTCGATGTACTCATCAAGCTTGACCTGCTCCACGCGCCACTGGCCCCGCCCCCCGATCTGGATGGCCGGGAGCTCCCCGCTGCGCACGATCGCCCGGGCCTGGGCCATCGAGATCTGCAACTCCTCGGCGACGTCGGTCAGGGTGAGGAATCGAGGCATCGGTCCTCCGCGTGGTCGGGACGGGTGTACTGCCGTCCATTCTCCCACGTCCGGGCCCCCGGCCCCGGCTGTCCACAGCACTGCCCGGCCGGAGGCGGCTGTCCACAGCCGCTGACCGCCCGTTCGGCGGCCGTCTTCCGGGAGTGACTAGGCTGATCGATGCAACCGGTGGTGGACGGGACCGCCGGGCCGAACAGGGAGGGCGCTCGTGGAGGGGACGAACAGCGCGGAGGCTCCGCGCCTGAGGCGACCGGGATGGAAGGATCCCCGGCTCCTGGCCGGGATCCTGCTGGTCCTGTTGTCCGTGGCGGGGATCGTGACGCTGGTCCAATCGCTGGACCGGTCAGAGGGATACTGGGCCGCGGGCCACGACCTGGTACCGGGGACGGTCGTGGCGCCGGAAGACCTGACCGTGGTGCAGGTCCGCCTGGGGGACGCGGCCGATGACTACCTGCCGGCAGACCGGCCGGTGCCCGCAGGCGTCTCGGTGGTGGGAACGGTTCGCCAGGGCGAGCTCGTCCCCGCGGACGCCGTGGCCACCGTCGACCCGGAGTCCCGCCAGGCCGTGGCGCTCACGCTGGAGGATCCACTCCCGGAGGGCACCGGCCCGGGTGCCCGGGTGGACGTCTGGATCGCCACCGCCGACGGCCGGCAGGGATTCCGTGAGCCCGAGCTGGTGGCCCCGCACGCGGAACTCGCCGGGGTCTCCGAGGACTCCGGGTCGTTCGGCACCACGGGGGAGGTCTCCCTGCAGGTGTTGCTCGGCCCCGAGGAACTGCCCCGGGTCCTGGATGCCAAGGGCAACGGCGCACGCATCAGCGTGGTGCCCTCCCTCGGCGGGCGGTAGGAGCACCGGATGCGAAAGGTCTCGGTCGCCACCACCATCATGCCGGGGCATGACCACGTCTCCGGGCTGGAACGGCTGCGCGGTCCGGTCACGGTCATCCGCCGGTGTGAGAGCCTGGCCGAACTGATCTCCGTGGCACGCTCCGGACTGGCGGACGTGCTGCTCGTGGCCGGGGACACCGAGCAGCTCACCCTGACGTTCCTCGAGGCCATCGCCGCCGACGCCCGCGGCGGGCGCTCCGTAGCGGTCGTGGCCCTCAGTGACGTCGCCGCGGAACGGGAACGACTCGGGCGCCTTGGAGTCGTCGCGGTCACGCCGGAGACTGCGCCCGCCGAGCTGGCCGCCGTCCTGCAGCAGGCCGCCACGACGGCCCGCAACCCGGCCCCAGCCGCATCCGCCGATCACGATGGCGCACCCGTTGCCGCGGACACGGCAGGACGGCGGGGCCGCCGGGTGGCCGTGGACGGTGGGGAGGCCGGAGGTCCCGCATCCGCCGTCCCGGGGGGTCGCCCAGCAGTCATCGACGCCGGGACGGTGGCGCGGCCGGCGGCGCGCGGAGGCACCTCTCTCACCGCGCCCGGGGCTGAGCTGGAGGGGATTCCCTCCGGTGGCCACGGTCCCGGGGACGGTGCGGGCCCGTCGGAAGGCGCCTCGGCAGGGCTGTCGGACGAACTGCCGGACGCCGATGCCGCGGCAGGCCCCGCCCGGACGACTGCCGTCTGGGGACCGGCGGGCAGCCCGGGTCGGACGACTGTCGCCGTGAACCTGGCCGTCGAATTGGCGCTGGCCGGACGCCGGACCCTGCTGGTCGACCTGGACACCTACGCGGCGTCCGCAGGCGTGCACCTGGGCCTGCTGGACGAGTCCGCCGGTATCGCCCAGGCCTGCCGGCTGGCCGACCAGGGCGGGATCACCCCGGACGGCGTCGCCCGCTCCGCCGTCCGGGCCCGGGTGGCGGGGACCACCCTGCAGGTCCTGACGGGACTGACCCGCTCCGATCGGTGGCCGGAACTGCGCCGGGCCGCCCTCGACGCCGTCCTGGAGGCGGCCGCCGAGGGATGGGAGGAGGTCGTCATCGACTGCGGCTTCAGCCTGGAACAGGACGAGGAACTCAGCTTCGACATCCCGGCACCCCAGCGCAATGCCGCCACCCTGGCGGGACTGGCCGCCGCTGATCGGATCCTGGCCGTGGGCACCGGGGATCCTGTGGGACTGCCCCGCCTGATCCGCGGCCTCGACGAACTGGACCAGGCCGGCACTGCTGTGGACGCCGTCGTGGAGGTCGTCGTCAACCAGGTGCGCGCCGAGGCGTCCGGCGTCGCGCCGAAGTCCCAGGTGCGCAGCGTCATCGAGCGCTTCGCCGGGGACAGGTCCGTCACCGCCTTCCTTCCCTGGGACCGCAAGGCCCTGGACCGGGCACTGCTGGGCGGACAGGTGCTGGCAGAGGCCGCCCCCACGTCGACGCTGCGCCGGGCCCTGTCCGCGCTGGCCGGGACACTGCCTGCCCCGGGGGGACCGGCCGGGACGCGGAGGGAGCCGGCCGGGATCCCCGGGCGGCGTGCGTGGCCGCGCCGGCGAGCGCAGGGCGCTGTTCGTTAACGCTTTGAGACGTAGGCCACTAGGCTCGGATGCAGTGGACCAAGGACGTTCCACTGATCCGGTCGCCCCGGCGCACCGGAGCCGTTGAAGCGATGGAAGAGGACACCCCCAGATGTCATCGTCGACCCCCCTGTGGACCGATCAGCACGACTCCGCCACCCCGGAGCCCGGGTTCGATCCGGCCCTGCTGTTCGACGCGTACTTCGAGCACGTCTCCGAGACGGACCAGGCGGAACTGGACCCCACGACCCGCCGGGAACTGGTCATCACGCACGTGGACCTCGCCGCGAGCAAGGGCCTGCGGGACGCCGTCGTGAAGGTGACGCCGATGCGTCCGCACGCGCTGGTGCAGATCGTCCACGATGACATGCCCTACCTGGTCGACTCCGTCACCGCCGAGCTGACGCGCCAGGGGCACGCGATCCGCCTCGTCGCCCACCCCACGGTCATCACCCACCGGGACCAGGAGACCGGGCGGCTGCTCGCCGTGCACCGGGTCCCCACCCAGTCGGGCACCGCCAGCGGTGACACGACGGCGGCGCTCGCGGATCTCGGTCCGCTCATGGCCGGTGACGGGGCCCGGGCCGTCGTCGAGTCCTGGATCGGGATCCAGACCGTTGGGCCGATGACGGCGGAACAGGCGGCGGACCTCGAGCGCGGCCTCGGCGAGGTGCTCGCGGACGTCCGGGCCGCCGTCGCGGACGCCGACCGCATGCGCTCGGCGGCCTTCACCGCTGCCCGGACGCTGGCCCATGACGCCCCGCCGAGCGTCCAGGGGGTGCGCCAGAGCACCGAGTTGCTGAACTGGATGGAGGACGGACACTTCACCTTCACTGGCTACCGCGAATACCTGTTGCACAGCGGAGACAACGGCCAGGTGCTGGTCCCGGTGGAGGACACCGGCCTGGGCATCCTGCGCCACCGGCCGACCGCGCCCCCGGCGCCGCTGTCCATCGCCGGCCGCAACCAGATCGAGCGCCCGATCCCACTGATCATCACCAAGGCCAACTCCCGGTCCCGCGTCCAGCGGGCCGCCTACATGGACTACGTGGCCGTGAAGACCTACGGTCAGGACGGCAGGGTCACGGGCGAGCGGCGCTTCATCGGGCTCTGGGACCCCAAGGCGTACACGGCCTCCGTGGAGGACATCCCGCTGATCCGGGACAAGGTGGCCGCGGTGCTGGCCCTGTCCGGGTTCCCGCGGGACTCTCACTCGGGGGCCGAGCTGCAGCAGATCCTGGAGACCTACCCGCGCGATGAGCTGTTCCAGGTGGACGTGGAGGAGCTGTGGGAGACCTGCCGGCAGATCCTGCAGCTGCAGGAGCGGCGCCGGACCCGGTTGTTCCTGCGTCCGGACACCTATGGCCGGTTCATGAACGCCCTGGTGTTCCTGCCCCGGGACCGGTACAACACCGCGGTGCGCGGTCGGATCCAGGACGTGCTGCTGGAGGCCCTGGGCGGTGAATCGCTCGACTTCCAGGTCCGGCTGACGGAGTCCGTGCTGGCCCGGCTGTACTTCCGCGTCCGGCTGCCCCGCGAGCGGGAGCGCAGTGAGCCGGTGGACGCCCTGGACCTGGAGCAGCGCCTCGTCGACGCCGTGCGCTCCTGGAAGGAGGGCGTGGACGAGAAGGCCATCGAGGCCTTCGGCGAGGACAGCGGCGTGGACACCGCCCGGCTGTGGGACGAGGCCTTCCCGCCCGCCTACCGGGTGGCCTACGAGATCGACGACGCCCTGGAGGACATCGGCCGGTTCTCCGGGCTGCGGGGGGACGGGGAACCCGTGGTCCACGTGGTCCCGGAGGACCGCGACGAGAGGTCCCGCAAGGCGGAGGAGCACGTCGAGGGAATGACCGTGGGCCGGATGAAGGTGTACTCCGACCGTCCCCGGACGCTGACCGAGGTCCTGCCCGTGCTCCAGAACCTGGGCCTGTCCGTGATCGACGAGCGGCCCTTCGAGGTGGAGCCGGCCGACGGGCGCAAGTTCTACCTCTACGACTTCGGGCTCGGCTACCCGGAGGGCACGGAGAGCGAGGCCTCCGCCCGGCTGCTGGAGGACGCCGTGGTGGCCGCGGCGATCGGCGCCGCCGAGTCCGACGCCCTGGACCGGCTGGTCCTGGCCCAGGGCCTGGACAGCCGCACCATCACCATGCTGCGGGCCTACGCCAAGTACCTGCGTCAGCTCGGCGTCCAGTACTCCCTGACGTTCATGGCGGACTCGCTGCTGGCGCACCCGGAGATGACGTCCCTGCTGGTGGAGTACTTCTACACCCGGTTCGATCCCTCGCTGCCGGCGGCCACGGACGACGACGGCGCCGACGCCGGCCCGGCCCGTCGCCAGGCCGTGGAGGACGTCCGCGAACGGGCGGAGACGGCCCTGGACGCGGTGTCGACGCTCGACGCCGAGCGGGTCCTGCAGGGTTTCCTCACCGTCATGCAGGCCACCCAGCGGACCAGCTTCTTCCAGGGGCATCGCCGGCTGAGCCTCAAGATCGCCACGGAGCAGATCCCGTTCGCGCCCCAGCCGCGTCCGGCCCGAGAGATCTGGCTGTACGCCCCCGACGTCGAGGGTGTCCACCTGCGCTTCGGGCCGATCGCGCGCGGCGGCCTGCGCTGGTCCGACCGCCGGGAGGACTTCCGCACCGAGGTGCTCGGACTCGTCAAGGCGCAGCAGGTCAAGAACGCCGTGATCGTCCCCACCGGGGCCAAGGGCGGGTTCTTCGCCAAGCGGCTGCCCGACCCCGCCACCGACCGCGGTGCCTGGATGGAGGCTGGCAAGGAGGCCTACCGGACCTTCATCCGCGGCCTGCTGGACATCACCGACCAGCAGGAACGCTCCGGCGAGGGCACGGTGTTCACCGTGCGCGGGGGCATCGTCCGCTACGACGGCGACGACGCCTACCTGGTGGTGGCCGCGGACAAGGGCACGGCCTCGTTCTCGGACACCGCCAACGAGATCTCCGCCGAGTACGGGCACTGGCTGGGTGACGCCTTCGCCTCGGGCGGATCCGTGGGCTACGACCACAAGGCCATGGGCATCACGGCCCGGGGTGCCTGGGAGTCGGTCAAGAGCCACTTCGCCCAGATCGGCCACGACACCCAGGCCCAGGACTTCACGGTGATCGGCATCGGGGACATGTCCGGTGACGTGTTCGGTAACGGCATGCTGCTCTCCGAGCACATTCGGCTCGTGGCGGCATTCAACCACCTGCACATCTTCCTGGACCCGGACCCGGACGCGGCGGCCTCCTTGGCCGAGCGGCGCCGGCTCTTCGCGCTGCCCCGCTCCTCCTGGGCGGACTACGACCGCTCCCTGATCAGTGAGGGAGGCGGCGTCTACGACCGCACCGCCAAGGCCGTCCCCGTCTCCGAGCAGGTCCGGGAGCGCCTGGGCCTGCCCGGGCACGTCGCCGAGCTCACGCCGGCGGAACTGATCCAGGCGATCCTGAAGGCGCCGGTCGACCTGCTGTACAACGGCGGCATCGGCACCTACGTCAAGGCCACCGACGAGGACCACGCCGAGGTGGGGGACCGGGCCAACAACGCGATCCGCATCAACGGCGCCGACCTGCGGGTCCGCGTGGTCGGCGAGGGCGGGAACCTGGGCTTCACCCAGCGCGGCCGGGTCGAGGCCGCGCTGGCCGGGGTGCAGATCAACACGGACGCCATCGACAACTCCGCCGGCGTGGACTGCTCCGACCACGAGGTGAACATCAAGATCCTCGTCGATCAGCTGGTCTCCACCGGAGCCCTTCAGGCGGGGGAACGCGCCGGGCTGCTGGAGTCGATGACGGAGGAGGTCGCGCGGCTGGTGCTGCAGACCAACATCGACCAGAACAGGCTGCTGCGCAACGACTCCCAGAAAGTCTCCGAGTGGCTGCCCAGCTTCGAGCGGCACATCCGCTGGCTGGAGGCGAACGGGGACCTGGACCGGGCGCTGGAGTTCCTGCCCGACGACGCCGAGCTCGATCGGCGCCAGCAGGAGGGGGCCTCCCTGACCACCCCGGAACTGGCCGTGCTGGTGGCCTACACCAAGACCAACCTCTCCGCCGAACTGCTGGACTCGGCCCTGCCGGACGACCCCTGGTTCGACCGGACCCTGGACGCCTACTTCCCAGCCCAGCTGCGTGAGCGGTTCCCCGACGCGATCCAGCAGCACCCGCTGCGCCGGGAGATCATTGCCACGGTGATCGCGAACGACGTCGTCAACACCGGCGGCACCACGTTCGTGTTCCGCGCCATGGAGGAGACCGGCGCGGACGCCCCGGAGGTGGTGCACGCCTACGTGGCCATCAAGGAGATCTACGCCTTCGGCCCGTTCCTGGACGCGATTTCGGCGCTGCCGGCCTCCGTGTCCGGGGAAGCCAAGGCGCGCGTCTACCTCGACGCCCGGCGCGTACTGGACCGGGCGGTGCGCTGGTTCGTGAACCACCGCACGCGCACCGGCGCCGGTATCAGCGCGGGGGTGGAGTACTTCCGGGACGACCTCCAGGCGCTGGCGCCCGCCCTGCCGGAGATCCTCTAGGGCCAGGACGCCCAGCGCTACGAGTAGTGGCGCGGCGAGGCCCTCGCCCAGGGCCTGCCGGAGGACCTGGCCAGCCGCCGGGCCTACCAGTTCGAGTCATACGGGCTGCTGGACGTGGTGCACCTGGCGCGGAAGACGGGCCGTGACCCGCGCTCCGTGGCCGACGTCTACTACCGCCTCTACGACCGCTTCGACGTCGACCCGGTGCTGAACCGCATCACCGGCCTGCCGCGGGACGGCCGCTGGCGCGCCCTGGCCCGCGCCGCGCTGCGTGACGATCTCTACGGCCTGCTCGTCAGCTTCTGCTCGGACATCCTGGACGGCGAGGGCACGAGCGTCGACGACCTCGTGGCGCAGTGGGTCGAGGACCGCGCGAGCAGCCTCGACCGGGCCGAGGGCTTCCTGGACGAGATCCGCGAGAGCGGCACCGATGACCTGGCCTCGCTGTCCGTGGCACTGCGCCAGCTGCGCGCGGTGACGGCTCAGTAGGAGGGAGCCGATGCCGCTGCTGACAGCACCCCTCGACGACGATCCGGACCTCAGGGAGGGCGACGTCGACTGGCTGCATGCCGTGGTCGGTGACTGGCAATTGCTGGCAGACCTGTCCTTCGGCGACCTGGTGCTCTGGTATCCGGTCGCCGGGCCGGACGAGTCCGGCCGCGGCTTCGTGGCCCTGGCCCAGGCCCGGCCCTTCACCTCGCAGACCGCGCTGCACCGGGACATCGTCGGCAGCAGGGTGCGCGCGGACCTGAAGTCCCTCGTGGACCAGGCCTGGCGGACCGGTGAGCCGGCGGTGACGGCGCCCTCGGCCTATGCACCGGACAGCTCGATGCGGGTTACCGTGTGGCCCGTGGTGCGTGAACGCCGGACCATCGGCGTGCTGACCGTGCACCAGAACCTGACCGGGCAGCGGACCCCGTCCCGGCTGGAGCTGGTCTACCGCGAGAGCGCCCACCGATTGCTCGCCATGGTGTCCCGGGGCCAGTGGCCGGACCCGGATGACCCGGTCGGTGGCCCGCACCGCGGCTCGCCCCGCGTGGGAGACGGCCTGCTGCTGCTGACTGCCGACGGCCGGGTGGACTTCGCCACGCCCAACGCCGTCTCGGCCTTCCGCCGGCTGGGGGAGACCGACCCCCTGGAGGGACGGTCGCTGGCCCGGGTCGTCACCGACCTCCAGGATGAGCGCCGGCCCGTCGACGAGTCCCTTCCGCTGGTCCTCACCGGCAAGGCGGCTGCCCGCGCCGAACTGCAGGTCCGTGCGGTCAGCCTGACCCTGAGGACGGTGCCGCTGCGGGAGGGGGCTGAGCGCATCGGCGCGCTGGTCCTGCTGCGCGACGTCACCGAACTGCGCCGCCGCGAACAGCAGCTGGTGGGCAAGGACGCCACCATCCGGGAGATCCACCACCGGGTGAAGAACAACCTGCAGACCGTCGGCTCGCTGCTGCGCATGCAGTCCCGCCGGATGACCTCACCCGAGGCGAAGCGCGGACTGGAGCAGGCCATGCGCAGGGTGGACACGATCGCGTTGGTGCACGAGACGCTCTCGCACGGCCTGGACGGCCAGGTGGACATGGACGCCCTGCTGGGCCGCCAGTTCCGCCTGGCGGTGGAGGTCGCCGGCGACGGCCGGCCCGTCACCACCGAGTACTCCGGGGGCTTCGGGCACCTGCCGAGCGACCTGGCCACGCCCCTGGCACTGGTGATCAACGAGCTGGCCACCAACGCGGTGGAGCACGGGACCGCGCCCGAGGGCGGGCATGTGGGGCTGACCGCGCGCCGGTACCACCTCCCCGCGGGGGAGCGGCTGGAGGTCCGGTTGTGGGACAGCGGCGCGTCGGCCCCCGAACCCGGTCCCGACGCCGGCCCGGGGCCCTCCGCAGACCGGACGGGCGCCGGCGTCGGGCCGGAACCGGGACGGGACACCGGGCTGGGACTGCAGATCGTCCGGACCCTGGTGGCCGGAGACCTGCAGGGAACGATCGACTGGCACCGGCGTCCGGAGGGCGGCACCGAAGTGGTGATCCTGGCCCCCGTCCCGGAACGCTGACACCCCGGCCTGCGGGGCAGGCCGGGGTGTCAGATGCCGGCTCAGCGCCGGTGGTCCTGAAGGTCGGTGGCGGGCGTCAGGACGCCCGGCGGGCACGTGCCGCGCGGCGCTTCAGCGCGCGGCGCTCATCCTCGCTCATGCCGCCCCAGACGCCGGAGTCCTGGCCGGACTCGATGGCCCACTGCAGGCAGGTGTCGATGACTTCGCAGGTGCGGCAGACGGCCTTGGCTTCCTCGATCTGGAGCAGGGCCGGTCCGGTGTTCCCGACCGGGAAGAACAGTTCCGGGTCCTTGTCCAGGCACGCTGCCCGGCTACGCCAATCCATGCTGATCGATACTCCTCTTCTGCCGGGCATACTGCGCTCCCGGCGTTTCCTACATCGCGGAAGACGGACGGTCGTCCGTCGGCGGGGCTGGTCGTCGCCATCTATTCGACGGCAAAGAAAAAAGGGCCGTAGCAACGACCCCCGCTGAACTCGTGAAATATCTTTTCATGTAGATTGCACGTAAACAAGGGCTCCGGCGGAATGAACGGCGGATATCCTGAGGTTTTCATCACAGCCGCGGGCATGACGGGTCCGACTATTCCGGCCCGCGCTCGGCGCTGTCAAGGGTGCGGGAAGTGGCCTCGACCAGTCCCGCAGCAGCGGCCTCGGAAGCGCGGGTGGCGCTGAAGACGGCGCGTGCGCCGGAACGGGTACAGGACATCGTCGGAAGGACGGCAGGAGCACGTGAGTACGCAGAGCCCCCGGAACCCCCGTCCGCCGGCCGTGGTGGCCGTGAGCCTGGTGCTGCTGCTCCAGGCCCTCGGAGTGCTGGCGGCGGCCGTCGGGTTCGGACTGCAGGTCGGCACCGGGGCCCTGAACCTGGGCGCGCAGGTGTTCCTCGTCGCTCTCATGGTGGCGGCCGGCGTCTGGATCGGCGCCGTGGGCTTCGGCCTGTGGCGCGGTCGGCCGTGGGTGCGTGCGGCGACCGTGGTCATCGAGCTGTTCGCCGTGATCCTGTCCATCAGCTTCCTCTCCGCGGGGAACGCGCTGATGGGCGCCCTTTTCCTGGTGCCGGCCGCGGTGGCCCTCGTGCTGATGTTCTCCCGGCAGGTGGCCTCCTACCTGGCCGGGCTGCCGTCCTGACCGAGGGGTTCCCTGGCGATAAAGGGGCCGGGCCCGGCCGCCTCCACTGGAGGCGCCGGGCCCGGCGGGGTCATCGAGGTCTGGGGTGAGCGGCCTGGACGGGCGTCAGTTCACCGCGCCGGTGTACTTCTCGCCCGGGCCCTTGCCGGGAGCGTCCGGGAACGGTGAGGCCTCGCGGAAGGCCAGCTGCAGGGAGCGCAGGCCGTCACGCAGCGGTCCGGCGTGCTGGCTGCCGATCTCCGGGGCCGCTGCGGTGACCAGGCCGGCCAGGGCGGTGATGAGCTTTCGGGCCTCGTCCAGGTCGACGAGGTCCGCGGCGTCCTCGCGGTCGGCCAGGCCGACCTTCACGGCCGCCGCGGTCATGAAGTGGACGGCCGTGGTGTTGATGATCTCCACGGCCGGGACCTCGTGGATCTCCCGGACCCGGTCGTCCACCGGTTCGCCGGACGGGGAGGGATTCTGCTGTGCGTCGTTCATGCTGGTAAGCTTGTCACAGACCAGCTGGTCCGCTGGCCATTCCCGCACGGGACGGCCCGCGGTCATCCAGTCATCGAAGTGGAGGCCATCTCCCACCCGCGTCAGCAGGAAGTCCGGATTCCGGGCCGAGTTGCCGGGTCACCGGTCCGGCGGTCCCCTCAGGGCTGCCGTGCCGATCGGTCCGCGGGATTATCCGCGGGTCAGGGCCTCCGTCTGCGTTGAGCACGGGGGCCTTTGTCGTCTCCGGACCCGGCGCAGGGGACCGAGCCGGGACGGCGGACCCGAACCCGAGGAATCCAGACCACAGGAGTTGCAAGATTAGCGAGCCAAGAATCAACGAACGGATCCGCGTGCCCGAGGTGCGCCTGGTCGGCCCCCAGGGCGAACAGGTCGGAATTGTGCGCATCGAGGATGCGCTGCGACTTGCCACCGAGGCCGATCTGGACCTGGTTGAGGTGGCCCCGACGGCGAAGCCGCCGGTCTGCAAGCTCATGGACTTCGGCAAGTGGAAGTACGAGGCTGCCGTCAAGGCCCGTGAGGCACGGAAGAACCAGACCAACACGGTGCTGAAGGAAGTCCGCTTCCGGCTGAAGATCGACACCCACGACTACGAGACCAAGGTCGGCCATGCCCGGAAGTTCCTCACCGCCGGGGACAAGGTCAAGGCCATGATTCAGTTCCGCGGCCGCGAGCAGCAGCGTCCGGAACTGGGCATCCGCCTGCTGGAGAAGTTCGCGGCCGATGTCGCCGATGTCGGCAGCGTCGAGTCGACTCCCCGGCAGGACGGCCGCAACATGGTCATGGTCGTCGGGCCGGTGAAGAACAAGGCCGAGGCTCGCGCCGAGGCCCGTAAGAACCAGCAGCAGGAAGGCAGCAAGCCCGAGCGCGTCGGCTCGCGTCGTGAGGTCGCAGCCCGTGAGGCCAAGACCAAGGTGGCGGCAGACACCTCGTCCGCTCCGCTGGCCAGCTCGATGGCGGATGCGATGCCCGAGCAGCTGAAGAAGATGGCCCAGGCCGGTTCGTCTGCTGCGGCACCGGCGTCCGCCGCGGCGAAGCCGGTGACCGAGGCGGCAGCGGCTCCGGCCGCGACCCAGCCCGCGGAAGGCAGGCCGGCGGCAGCAAAGCCTGCGGCAGCCAAGCCGGCAACGGCTCCGGCGGCAGCCAACCCTGCGGCGGCCAAGCCGGCAACGGCTCCGGCGGCAGCAAAGCCTGCGGCGGCCAAGCCGGCAACGGCTCCGGCGGCAGCCAAGCCGGCGGCAGCCAAGCCTGCTCCCAAGCCGGCCTCCGGCGGCACGGCGGCCCCCAAGCCGGCGATGCCGAAGCCCGGAGTGCCCAAGCCGGCGCCCAAGCCCGGTGGGGCCCCGAAGCCCGGCCCCAAGCCGGGCGGCAGGAAGTAAGGCCGGCACCACCCTTTCGGCCCGGCATCCCGGACCGTCCAGATCGGCCCCGTGCACGGCGGGGCCCATGCAGCACTGTTCGCTCCGGCGGACAGCCAACACGAAGGAGAACGGCAGCCATGCCGAAGATGAAGACCCACAGCGGGGCCAAGAAGCGCTTCCGCGTGACCGGTTCCGGCAAGCTGATGCGTCAGCAGGCCAACCGCCGCCACTACCTGGAGCACAAGCCCTCCACCCTGACGCGGCGCCTGGCCAGCGACCAGCTGGTCTCCAAGTCCAGCGTCAAGACCATCAAGCGGATGCTCGGCATCTGAGAACCCCGCGGCCTGACCGGCCGCAATCCAGCCAGCCGCCGCGCATCGACCTGCGCGGACGGCATCGATTCGAAGGAGTACGCACGTGGCACGTGTGAAGCGGGCTGTCAATGCCCACAAGAAGCGCCGGGTGGTCCTTGACCGCGCCTCCGGTTACCGCGGTCAGCGTTCCCGCCTCTACCGCAAGGCCAAGGAACAGCTGCTGCACTCGTACGTCTACAACTACCAGCACCGCAAGAAGCGCAAGGGCGACTTCCGCCGGCTGTGGATCACCCGCATCAACGCCGCTGCCCGCGCCAACGGCATGACCTACAACCGGTTCATGCAGGGCCTGAAGCTGGCCGGCATCGAGGTGGACCGCCGCATGCTCGCCGAGCTGGCCGTGTCCGACTCCGCCGCCTTCGCCGCCTTGGTGACCGCGGCCCGCGAGGCGCTTCCCGCGGACGTCAACGCCCCGGTTGCCGCGAAGTAAGCACGCCGGAGCCCGTTCGCCGGGCGCGGCATCGCCCGCCCCACCGCGACAGGACACCATGAACGAGCGCCCTGACCAGGACGTGATGACCAACCCCCGGGCGGACCGGGTGCGCAAGGTCGCACGCCTGGCGGGGCGCTCGTCGCGTCAGAGGGAGGGCCTGTTCCTCGCCGAGGGGCCCCAGCCGGCCCGGGAGGCGCTGCGCGCCCACCTGGGCCTGCTCGAATCGCCCCCGTGGACCCCGGGGCGCGTCGTGGACGCGGTGTACGTCTCCACCGGCCTTGCCGAGCGGCACCCGGACCTGGCCGGCCTGGTCGGTGACGCAGTCCGTGCGGGCGTACCGGTGCGCCAGACCAGCGACGAGGTCCTGACCGCCATGGGCGACGCGGTGACCGGACAGGACATCCTGGCCGTGTGCCGGGTCCCGGAGTCGTCGGTGGAGGCGGTCCTCGGCCGCCTGCCGGACCAGCCGCGGCTGGCGGCCGTGCTCTGCCGCGTCCAGGACCCGGGCAATGCCGGGACCATCCTGCGGGCCGCCGATGCCGCCGGGGCCGACGTCGTGGTGTTCACCGCCGGGTCGGTGGACCTGTTCAACCCCAAGGTGGTCCGCTCCACCGCAGGATCCCTGTTCCACCTGCCGGTCGTGACCGGGGCGGAGCTGTCCGCGGCAACCGGCGTGCTGTCGGGGCGCGGCGTGCAGGTGCTGGCCGCCGACGGCTACGGCACCGTGGTCCTGGACCGTCCACCGTCTGGACTGCTCCAGCGGCCCACCGCCTGGCTGTTCGGCAACGAGGCGCAGGGACTGTCGGCCGACGAGCTGTCCCTGGCCTCAGAACGGGTGGCGGTGCCCCTGTACGGCAGGGCGGAATCGCTGAACGTCGCCACGGCGGCCACCGTGTGCCTCTACGCCTCGGCCATGGCCCAGCAGGGGGCCCGGCACTGATTCACCCGGCGTGGGCACGACGAGGGGCGCCCCGCGGGGCGCCCCTCGTCGTGAGGCCGATGGTCCTTCTGGCGGTTCAGACCCTCGTGCCGCGTCGGCGGGTGATGGCCTGCCAGATGAACGCGACGATGATGCCGCCGATGATGGCGAAGACCCAGGTCCAGAAGCTGAAGAAGCTCTCGTTGAGGTCGAGGCCGAACAGTGCTCCGCCGATCCAGCCGCCGATGATGGCACCGAGGATACCGGTGAGCAGGGCGCCGAGCCAGCCGCCGCCCTGGTCACCGGGCAGGATCAGGCGCGCAATGGCACCTGCGACGAGGCCCATGATGATCCAGCTGATGATGCTCATGATGTGTTCCCCTTCGTGCTCGTAGAGCTGTCTGCTGACAGGGACAGTGTCAGCCTTGGTGCGGGGACCCGTCCACGGTTGGCGGACGGTGCCGTGTGCGGTCCCGGCCTCCCGCCGTGACAGGTCCTGCCGGGGGCGGGGGCGCCCACGAGGAGCACCATCATCCGCAGTCAGGCGTGGCAGACACCACCGCGCGGCCGCAACAGCAGCAGGGACAGCACGCACCCGACGGCGGCCAGCCCGGCCCCGGCGCCGGCCGGCACCTGCAGCCCGGCACCGGCCGAGATGACCGCCGCGCCCACCCAGGCGCCCATGGCGTTGGCCAGGTTGAGGGCCGAGTGGTTCAGTGCCCCGGACAGCTGCGGGGCGTGGGGGGCGGCGTCCACGAGCAGCACCTGCAGGGAGGGCACCAGGGCGGAGGCTGCGGTGGCGGCGGCCAGCAGCGGGACCAGGGAGAGCACCCACCACGGGGCAGTGACGCTGAAGGCCGCCAGGGCCACGGCCACGATCCCCAGCATCCACTGCAAGGTGCGGGTGGCTGAGCGGT
The DNA here is from genome assembly GCA_029961105.1 of Micrococcus sp. Classification (GTDB taxonomy): domain Bacteria; phylum Actinomycetota; class Actinomycetes; order Actinomycetales; family Micrococcaceae; genus Citricoccus. The sequence goes on from JASBVO010000028.1 coordinate 81,389, forward strand.
CGGACCAGGTCCCGCCCAGCAGGGTACCGGCCACCATGCCGAGGCCGTAGAGGGCCATGATGACCGGGACCAACCGTTCCGGCAGGCCGCCGACCTCCACGAAGACCGGCGCGATGTAGGTGTACAGCGCGAACATGCCCGCGAAGCCGATGGTGCCGACCAGCACGGCCCGCCACAGGGCACCAGACCGCAGGGCGGTCAGCTCGCGGCGCACGGAGGTCCCGGCGGGCGCCGGGATCGACGGGACCAGCCAGGCGACGGCGGCGATCGTGGCGGCGCCGAAGAGACCGGTGACGATGAACATCCACCGCCATCCGGCGCTCTGGCCGAGCCAGGTGGCCAGGGGCACGCCCAGCAGGTTCGCGACGGACAGGCCCGCCATCACCCAGGCGGTGGCCTGGCCGCGGCGGGCCGGACCGGCCAGGTGTGCCGCCGCGAGGGCCGCGGCCGAGAAGTAGGCACCGTGGGGAAGTCCGGAGATGAAGCGGGCCACGAGCATGGTGCCGAAGTCCGGGGCCAGCAGGCTCGCGGCGTGGCCGGCGACGAACAGCACCATGAGGACGAGCGCCGAGACCTTCCGGTCGAGGCGGGCCAGGCCGGCGGCCAGCAGGGGCGCGCCGACCACGACGCCGAGCGCGTAGGCCGAGATCAGGATGCCGCCGGCGGGAAGGTCCACGCCGAGGTCCGCCACCGCCTGGGGCAGGAGCCCCATGATCGCGAACTCGGTGGTGCCGATGGCGAACCCGCCGAGGGCCAGCGCGAGGATTCCCGGCAGGATGCGGCGGGACCGGACAGGCGTGGCTGGAGGGGAGGCGGCAAGGGATGGCACCGCCCCAGCCTACGGGCCGGGCCGCGGCCGGACCGGCCTAGGATCATGACCATGACTGAACTCACGTCGACGCCCGGCCCGGCCGTTCCCCGGGGGGAGCAGTCCAGCGGTCCGCGTCCCGTCGTGGGTGCGGCGGTGCTGGACCGGATGGACGGTCCCACGCGCCTGCTGGTGGGGCGGCGCAGCTCGCCGGAGAGCCTGGCCGGCCTCTGGGAGTTCCCGGGCGGGAAGGTCGAACCCGGCGAGGAGTCCCGGTCCGCGTTGCGGCGGGAGGTCCGGGAGGAGCTGGGCGTGGACATCCGGGTGGACCGGGAGGTGGAGGCCGGCCACCCCGAGGGCTGGCTGCTGGGCAACGGGGCCAGGATGCGGGTGTTCACGGCGGTCATCGTCCACGGCGAGGCCCGACCGCTGCAGGACCACGACCTGCTCGAGTGGCGGGAACTGGACCGCGACCGGCTCCAGGACCTCGAATGGATCCCCGCCGACCGCCCGATCGTCGACGCGCTGGTGGAGATGCTGCGCGGCTGACCTCAGAACAACGCCGGCTGGGGTGCCCGCTGGAGTCCTGGCCGTGGCGCTGCCGCGGGCGGCGGCACGGTGGTCCGGGCCTGGCTGTCACCGTCCGCCGCGGTGATCCGGTGTGCTCCGCGGTGGTCCAGGCCGTGACGGCGGGCGGCTGCGGTGGCGCGGCGCCCCAGGGCCTTGCGGTAGGACGGGGCCGCGTACGAGCCCCGGGCGTAGAGGGTGCGGTAGCCCTCGAGCAGCTCCGGGTGTTCGCCGGCGATCCAGTCCAGGTACCACTGACGGGCGCCGGGCCGCAGGTGCAGGGCGCCGGCCAGCACCGACCGGGCCCCGGCACCGGCCAGGGCCCTCATGAGTTCCTCCAGGTGCCGGTCGGTGTCCGTCAGCCACGGCAGCAGCGGCATGGCCATGACGGTCACCTCGGCACCGGCCGAGGCGAGTCTCTCGATCAGCCGCAGGCGCGCCGCCGGGCTCGGCGTCCCCGGTTCGACCCGCTGCGCGAGGCCGGCATCGAGCATCGCCAGGGACACGGACACCTGTACGGGCACCTGGCGCGCGGCCGCGGACAGCAGGTCCAGGTCCCGGCCCAGCAGGGTGCCCTTGGTCAGGATGGAGAACGGCGTCCCGGTCTCGGCCAGGGCGGTGATGATGCCGGGCATCAGCCGGTAGCGGCCCTCGGCCCGCTGGTACGGGTCGGTGTTCGTGCCCAGCGCCACCAGCTCGCGCGTCCATCCGGGCCGGCCCAGTTCGCGGCGCAGCAACTCCGGTGTGTTCACCTTCACCACGATCTGCTGGTCGAAGTCGGCCCCGGGGTTGAAGTCGAGGTATTCGTGGGTGCTGCGGGCATAGCAGTACCGGCAGGCATGGGTACAGCCGCGGTAGGGATTCACCGTCCAGCGGAAGGGCATGGGGGAGGAGTCAGGGACCCGGTTCAGGGCCGACTTGGCCACGACCTCATGGAAGGTGACGCCGGCGAAGTCCGGGGTGGTGATGGAACGCTGCAGGCCGGAGAGCGGCAGCAGGGCGGCGGGCGCGGCCGGAGTGCCGCCGTCGTCCTGACCGGTTCCGTCTCCGGCCTGCAGTGCCTGCGCTTCCCATCGCATGGCACCGATTAGAACACATGTTCTAATCCGGGTGCAAGGCACGACACGTCCGCCGGGCCACGCCGTCCGGGCCGTGCCCCACCCGTCTGACCAGCGCGATCGCCTCCTGCCGGCCGGCGGGAGAGGCCGTGGCCGCGGGCTCCGTCCCCGCGGCGGAGCCGACCCTGCCGGCGGGTGTCAGGCTGAGGCGCGCGGCCAGCGGACGGGCCGCTCGCGGTATCCGCCGGCCGTCAGCCCCGCGTGGCGCTCGAAGACGTTGCGGGAGGCGGTGTCCCCGGTGCGCAGCAAGGACCAGCCGGCCGCCACCGCGTACAGCACCAGGAACGGCACGCCGGCGCACCAGGCGTACTGGGTGGCGTGCCGGGCCTCATGGGCCAGGAGCCGCGGCGTGATGGGCGTGTGCGGCCGGAAGAACACGACGTTGCCCACCGTGAACGCCCCGCCGTCCGGGACGGGCCACCGGTACCCGGTGGCCAGCAGCAGCCCCAGCGGCCCCCGCTCGACGGCGCACCCGGAGGCCAGGGCCAGGACCAGTCCCAGGGGCGTCGTCAGGTTCACCGCGTTCCATATCCTGCGCAGCGCCGGGCCGGCCGGCAACCGGGCCGGCCGGCGTCGGGAAGGGTGTTCGGGCATGCCTTCCAGCCTAGGTGCACCAGTCAGTCCACTAGACTGGCCGGGGCCTCCCGACGGGTGGCCCCACCCGCGCCCCACCCACCGCAGCATGAAGGTCGTTGCCCGCCATGACGGAAACCCCCCAGGACCTGGCCGAGACCCCGGTCGATCAGCCCGACGGAACCGCCGAGCCGCTCGCCCCCCAGATCTCCCCGGCCGACGAGACGGCCGTGAGCGCCGCCGTCGAGGCCGCGCTCGAGGCCTTCGCCGCCGCCGCGGACCTCGACCAGCTCAAGGCCGCCCGGCTGTCCCACACGGGGGAGAAGGCGCCGCTCACCCTGGCCAACCGTTCCATCGGCAAGCTGCCCAAGGACCAGAAGGCGACGGCCGGCAAGCTCATGGGCGGCGCCCGCAAGCGGATGGAGTCCGCGCTCGCCGCCCGCACCGAGGTGCTGGAGGAGGAGCGGGCGGCCCGGCTGCTCGTCGAGGAGACCGTGGACGTCACCGCCGCCGTCCGTCGTCGCCGCCTCGGGGCCCGGCACCCGCTGTCGGTGCTGCAGGAGCGGGTCTCGGACATCTTCATCGGCATGGGCTGGGAGATCGCCGAGGGCCCCGAACTGGAGTCGGAGTGGTACAACTTCGACGCCCTGAACTTCAAGCCGGACCATCCGGCCCGGGAGATGCAGGACACCTTCTTCGTGGACCCGCCCGAGTCCCACCTGGTGCTGCGCACCCACACCTCCCCGGTGCAGATGCGCGCCATGCTCGAGCGCGGGGCCCCGGTGTACGTGCTGTGCCCCGGCCGGACCTTCCGCACCGATGAGCTCGACGCCACCCACACGCCGGTGTTCCACCAGTTCGAGGGCCTGGCCGTGGACCGGGGCCTGACCATGGCGGACCTGCGCGGCACCCTGGAGTACTTCGCCCGGCAGATGTTCGGGCCCGAGGCGAGGATCCGGCTGCGCCCGAACTTCTTCCCCTTCACCGAGCCCAGCGCCGAGATGGACATCTGGCACCCCGGCGCCAAGGGCGGACCGCAGTGGATCGAGTGGGGCGGCTGCGGCATGGTCCACCCCAACGAGCTGCGCGCCGCCGGCCTGGACCCCGAGGTCTACTCGGGCTTCGCCTTCGGCATGGGCGTGGAGCGCACCCTGATGTTCCGCAACGAGGTCCCGGACATGCACGACATGATCGAGGGCGACGTCCGCTTCTCCCAGCACTTCGGAATGGAGATCTGATCACCCATGCGCATCCCGCTGTCATGGCTCCGTGAGTACGCGCAGGTTCCGGCGGACGCCACCGCCGAGGACGTCATGGCCGACCTGGTCAAGGTCGGCCTCGAGGAGGAGGGCGTCCACCGTCCGCTGGACGAGCTGTCCGGCCCGATCGTGGTGGGCGAGGTGCTCGAGAAGGTCCCCGAGCCACAGTCCAACGGCAAGACCATCAACTGGTGCCAGGTCCGGGTAGCCCCCGAGGGCAGGCCGCAGCCGCTGACCGGGAAGGGCATCGATCCCTCCGGCGTGCAGGGCATCGTCTGCGGCGCCCACAACTTCGAGGTGGGGGACAAGGTCATCGTCACCCTGCCCGGGGCCGTGCTGCCCGGGGACTTCCGGATCTCCCCGCGCAAGACCTACGGCCACGTCTCCGCCGGCATGATCGCCTCCGCCCGCGAGCTCGGGCTCGGCGAGGACCATGACGGGATCATCGTCCTCTCCTCCCTCGGCTTCAGCCCGGAGAACGGCAACGACCCCGAGGTCGGCACCGACGTGCTCGAGCTGCTGCACCTCAACGACGAGGCCGCCGAGATCAACGTCACCGCAGACCGCGGCTACGCCTTCTCCATCCGCGGCGTGGCCCGGGAGTACGCCCATGCCACCGGCACCGGCTTCACCGACCCGGCGTCCCTGGTCACCGCACCGGAACCGAACGAGGACGGCTACCCGGTCCGGCTCGAGGACCAGTCGCCCATCTACGGCGTGCCCGGCTGCGACCGCTTCGTGGCCCGCACCGTCACGGGCATCGACCCGACCCGGCCGACCCCGCCGTGGATGAGCGCGCGCCTACGCCTGGCCGGGATGCGCTCGATCTCCCTGGCCGTGGACATCTCCAACTACGTCATGTGGGAACTGGGCCAGCCGCTGCACTTCTACGACGCCGACACCCTCCAGGGGGACATCGTGGTCCGCCGGGCCCAGGAGGGCGAGCGCCTGACCACGCTGGACGGCAAGGACCGGGCCCTGTCCACGGAGGACCTGCTCATCACCGACAGCCGGGGGCCCATCGGCCTGGCCGGCGTGATGGGCGGCGGGGACACCGAGGTCTCCGACGCCACCACCACCGTGCTGATCGAGTCCGCCCACTTCGACCCGGTGTCCATGGGCCGCACCCGCCGCCGCCACCGGCTGCCCTCCGAGGCCTCCAAGCGCAACGAGCGCGGCGTGGACTGGGAGGTGGCCGACGAGGCCGCCGAGCGCGCCGTCCAGCTGCTCGTCGAGCTCGCCGGGGGAACCCCCGGACCGGGCATCACCGACGTCGGCACCCGGCCGGAGCCGACCGTCGTCGAGCTGCCCGCGTCCTTCCCCACGGCGCTGATGGGCGTGGAGTACACCGAGGAGCAGATCGAGCGCACCCTGACGGAGCTGGGCGCCACGGTGGAGAAGGCCACCGGGCAGCCGGGGCCCGACGGCGGCGCGGCCGAGACGGTCTTCACCGTCACCTCGCCGTCGTGGCGCTCGGACCTCCAGATCCGGGAGGACCTCGTCGAGGAGATCGGCCGGCTGGTCGGCTACGACAGGATCCCGGCCACCGTTCCGGTGGCCCCTCCCGGGCGCGGGCTGACCCGCTCCCAGGCGGCCCGCCGCCGCGTGCTGCAGGGCCTGGCCGGTGCGGGACTGACCGAGGTCCTGGCCTACCCCTTCGTCTCCGCGGCGCAGAACCGGTTCTTCGGCGCGGCCACGGCCGAGGAGGGCGAGACCCAGCGCATGGTGCGCCTGGCCAACCCGATCTCCGCCGAGTTCGGCTACCTGCGCACCTCGCTGCTGCCCGGCCTGCTGGAGACCGCTCGGCGCAACCACTCCCGCGGCTTCCGGGACCTGGCCCTGTATGAGTCCGGGGCGGTGTTCCTGCCCGGTGAGCGCTTGGGCAGCGCCTCCATCCCGCCGCTGGGGGTGCGGCCCTCGGACGAGGTGCTGGCCGACCTCCAGGCGGGCGTCCCGGACCAGCCGCGTCACGTGGCGGCCGTCTTCACCGGCCACGATTCGGCCCCGGGACCCGGCCACACCCCGCGCCCCTGGGACTGGCAGGACGCCCTCGGCACCGCCCTGGACGTCGCAGAACTCCTCGGCGTGGAGCTGACCGTGGCCCAGGGCCGGCACCAGGCCTTCCACCCGGGACGGACCGCCCAACTGTCCCTGGCCGGCGGCGACGGCGCCGTCGTCGGGGTGGCCGGCGAGCTGCTGCCCAAGTGGCTCGAGACCGCGGACCTGCCGGCCAGGACCGTGGCCATGGAACTGGACCTGGACGCGCTGGTCGAGGCCGCAGCCGACGTGGTGGTGGCCCGGCCCCTGTCCACCTTCCCGTTGACCAGCCAGGACGTGGCGCTCGTGGTGCCGGCGGACACCGTCGCCGCGGACGTGCTGGCCACCCTGCGGGAAGGTGCCGGGGAGCTGCTGGAGGACATCGCCCTGTTCGACGTGTACGCGGGGCCGGGCGTGGCGGAGGGGCGGAAGTCGCTGGCGTTCACCCTGCGGTTCCGCGCGCCGGACCGCACCCTGACCGCCGACGAGGCCTCCGAGGCCCGCGCCGCGGCCACCGCCCTGGCCGCCGAGCGCCATGGCGCCGTCCAGCGCTGAGCCCGGCGGGCCGACGTCGTGACCGCACCGAAATGGCACGTGGTGGTCACCGGCCCGCGCGCCGGTGACCAGCGGCGTGAGGCCCTGGACTTCCTGGCCGTGTCCTTCGGGCACCGGCCGGGCACCTTCGAGGTGGTCCACCACTGTCCGGGCTGCGGGTCCACCGAGCACGGCGTCCCGGAACTGCGGTACAGCAGGCTGGCCCGGCGCCGGCACGGCCCGGATGCCGTGGACCCGGCCCGCGCACTGCCCGCCGTGAGCTTCAGCCGGTCCCGCGGGTGGCTCGCCACGGCCTGGCTGGACGCCGCCTCGGTCGCGGACGGATGGCGGATCGGGGTGGACATCGAGGAGCTGGGCTCGTCGGCCTTCGCCACGGCCGATGACCTGGGGACCGTCGGCTACTCGGTGGCCGAGGCCGTGGCCATCGCCGGCCTGCCCGCCTCCGACCGGACCCTGGCCCGCGCCCGGCTCTGGTCGGTGAAGGAGGCGCTCGTGAAGGCCCGCGGGACCGGCTTCCGGGCCGACCCGGCGGAGGTGTCCCTGATGTTGACGGCCGCGGACGGCGAGAACGCGGACCACGTCTTGACGTGGTCCGTTCCGGATGCCCCGGGGGCGGTGGTCTCGGCCGACCCCCAGTGGCCCGGGGGAGCCGCCCCGGAGGGCCTGGTGGGTGCCGTGGTGGTGTTACCCCCGGGTAGTTAGCAGGTTTGTTAACTCGTGCCCTGCCGACCGTCTCAAGCCTGTGTGTACCATGTGCTCAGACCATGACCATGGACACTCAAATGCGGCCGGCGGCACCCTGACCTGCGCGGGCCGGCGGGAGGACAACCTTATGGCGGACCCAACCGGCAACAACGGCGACCGGCCCTACCGGCAGTACCTGGACGACGTCCTGGCTGCCGCCTCCCCGGGGCTGGAAGAGGTGGTCAACTCCCGGGCCTTCGGGCACATGCTCTCCCAGACTGCCGGCAACCTGGTCGCCCTGCACCGGCTGGGCAACGATGCCCTGGACCTGGTGATCCGCAACGCCCGGTTGGCCGGCCGCGCGGACGTGACCTCCCTGCACCGCCAGCTGGCCCGCAACGAGGACAAGCTCGAGATGGTGCTGGAGACCGTGGAACGGCTGGAGGACGAGCTGGCCGAGGAGCGCCGCCGCAACGCCGCCCTCGCGGAGGAGGCCGCGCAGCGCGACGGCTCGTCCCCGGCCAGGGCGGCCCGCCGGACGGGCCGCACCACGGGGACCTCGTCGCGATCCACCGGCGACGCCGACCAGGAGAAGTGAGCGCCGTGGCGTCGATGATCCGGGACGCGCTGCGTTTCCCCGCCACGCTGCTGGAGTACTCGAACATCCGGCTGACGACGCCGGACGCGATCGTGGGCGCCACCCCCAAGGACGTCGTGTGGACCTACCGCAAGACGACCCTCTTCCGGTATCGCAGCAATCGCCGCATCCATCCGGTGCCGATCCTGCTGACCTTCGCCCTGATCAACCGGCCGGACATCTTCGACCTGCGCCCGGGCAACTCCTTCGTGGAGTTCCTGCTGGCGGAGGGCTACGACGTCTACCTCGTGGACTGGGGCTATGCGGACGAGGAGGACGCGGACACCGGCCTGGAGGACTACGCCCTGACCTACCTGCCCCGGGCCATCCGGGAGGTCCGCCGCAGCAGCGGCGCCGAGGAGATCACGCTGATCGGCTGGTGCATCGGCGCCGCCCTGAGCGGCATGTACCTGTCGGTGACGCCGGACGCCCCGGTGCGCAACTGGGTGCCGTTGACCATGCCGTTCGATGCCAGCAACTCCACCTACGAGGCCATGCTCGGCCATGACGAGCTCGATGCCGACTGGCTGGAGCAGCACGCGGCCTACCTGCCCGGAGCCTACGTGGACACGGTCAACAAGCTCCTGAAGCCGGTGCCGAACTACGTCGGGACCCCGTTGCGGTTGTTCCGCCAGGTCCAGGACGGCACCGCGGACAAGGCCTCCTACCAGCCGATGGCCAAGTGGGTGGCCGACAACCCCAACTTCCCCATGCGCGCTTTCCGGCAATGGGTGACCTGGGTCTACAAGGAGAACCGGCTGGCCACCGGCCGGGTGCGCCTGCGAGGGCACCGGGTGGACCTGTCCAGGGTCCAGCAGTCGATCCTGGTGGTGACCGCCTCGAGGGACCACATCGCACCCCGTGACGGGACCCTGCCCCTGCTCGACGTCCTGACGAGCCCGGACGTGGAGCACCTCGACGGTGTCGGCGGTCATATCGGGCTGATGGCCGGTTCCCGCGCCAAGGGAGACATCTGGCCCAGAATCCGTGACTGGCTCGAACCACGAAGCCAAGAACGCCGTTCCGGCTGACTGACGGACGGACCACCCCCCACCCCCCGGAGGACAGGCAGTTGACAGCTCAGACTCAGAACAACGGAGTACGCGGCAGCAAGCTGGCCGGCCGCGTGGCACTCGTCACCGGCGGCACCCGCGGCATCGGCGCCGCGATCGCCCGCAGCCTGGCCGAGCAGGGCGCAGAGGTCGCCGTCGGCTACGGTGGCGACCAGGCCAGGGCCGAGGCGTTCCTGGGCGAACTGCGGCAGCAGTTCCCGGACGGGACGTTCTCCGCGCACCAGGGCAACGTGGCCAAGGCCGCCGAGGGACGGGCGACCATCGATGCCGTCGTCGCCGAGCACGGCCGGCTGGACATCCTGGTCAACAACGCCGGGATCACCCGCGACCGGACCGTGCTGAAGATGGAGGACGAGGACTGGGACGACGTCATCCAGGTCAACCTCTCGGGGACGTTCTACATGGCGCAGGCCGCGCTGAAGCACATGCTCGAGCGCGGCACCGGGCGGATCGTGAACGTGTCCTCGATCATCGGTGAGATGGGCAACTTCGGCCAGGCCAACTATGCGGCCTCGAAGTCCGGCCTGTTCGGCCTGACCAAGACGCTGGCACGGGAGGCCATCTTCCACCTGCAGCGGGCCGGCAAGCTCAATGACGACTCGATCGGCGTGACCGTGAACACCGTCACCCCGGGCTACGTCAACACCGAGATGGTCGAGGCGGTCCCTGAGAAGGTGCTGGACAAGATCAAGGGCAACATCCCCATGGCCCGGCTGGCCCACCCTGAGGAGATCGCGCGCGTGGTGCACTTCCTGTGCGCCGACAAGTCCTCCTACATCACCGGTCAGATCTGGGGCGTCAACGGCGGAATGGACATGTGAGGGGGCGGATCTGCCTGCCGGGGTTGCGGGAGTTAGCAGAACCCTGCTAACTTTGTTAACGCAGGCAGGTCCACCGCTGCCATAGACATCAACTCAAGGAGACATCATGGCTGCTGCCAACCCCAATGCCACCAATGCCACCAACGCCACCAACGCCGCGGCCGGCGCCGCCGACCAGGCCCGGGACCACGCCACCCGCATGGCCGAGGAGGCCACCAAGCGGTTCGAGGAGAACACCGAGCGCATGAAGGAGTTCAACTCCGCCGTCGTGGAGACCTCCAAGGCCGGCAGCCGCGTCGTCGTCGACAACTACGAGAAGGCCGCCAAGAGCTTCTTCGAGATGCAGCGCCAGATGGCCGGCGCCTCCCAGAGCCAGTGGGTCAAGGACGCCGCCCAGACCCAGATCCAGTTCGCCGAGGAAGTCGCCGACGCCTGGGTCAAGGCTGCCCGCGAACTGCTCAAGTGACCTGATCGGCTCGATGCCGACCTCACGCTGACGAACGGCCCTGTCGAATGTCGACAGGGCCGTTCCGCGTTTCGAACATAGACAATCCCGAAGGCGGGCGTAAGATTCATCGTCAAGTGACGCAAGTCACATGCGTCACGTTCCCCAAGGAGTCCCCCGTGTACACATCGTCTCATCAGCCCCCCGCACCCGGAATCACGGATTCACTGATCGCCGGTACCTTCGGCACGTGGACCGCACTGAACAAATTCGCCCTCGACTACTGGGGTGACGCCTGGCGCCGCGGGGCGACCCCACTGGACGTGGCGGGGGACTTCGTCACGTGGATGTCCGCCATGTCCAACCGGAAGCGGCCGCCGTGGGCCCACGAGAACGTGGTCGTGCGCGAGTGGCCGATCGCCAGGCTGCGGGACTTCTCTGCAGCGGATGCTCCCGCGGACATGGTACCCACCGTCATCCTGCCGCCACAGGCGGGCCATGACTCGAGCATCGTCGACTTCGCCGACACCCAGAGCCAGGTCATCACCGGCCGGGACAACGGCTGCTCGCGGATCCTGGTCCTGGAATGGATCGGTGCCACCCAGGAGACCAGGGACACGGGCATCGACGACTACATGGCACTGCTGCGCGAGGTCACCGACCTCCTCGGCGGCAAGGTCAACCTCGTCGGTGACTGCCAGGGCGGGTGGATGGCCACGATCTTCACGGCCACGCACCCGGAGCGCGTCAACGCCCTGGCCATTGCCGGAGCCCCGATCGACTTCCACGCGGGTGAGCCGCTCATCCACGACTGGCTCACGTTCCTCGCCCCGGACGGGGACATGTCGTACTACCGTTCCGTGGTCGAGGCCAACGACGGCGTCCTGCCGGGGCGGTTCCTGCTTGACGGGTTCAAGATGCTCCAGCCGGACCAGGAGGTCAGCCGGCGGCTGGAGCTGGCGACCCACCTGCGGGATCCGGAACACCGGGAGCGCTACCGCAAGTTCGAGGACTGGTTCCAGTGGACGCAAGCGCTGCCGGGTGCCTTCTACCTGTGGGTCGTCGAGCACCTCTTCATGCGCAACTCCCTGATCAAGCGCGAGCTCGAGGTGGAGGGCAAGAACGTCGACCTGGCCGACATCACCTGTCCGCTGTTCCTCATGGCGGGCCAGACGGACCACATCACCCCGGCGGACCAGGTGTGGGCCTTGGCCGACCACGTCTCCACTGACGCCGACCGCATCGGGCGCCAGTCCTCGGTGGGCGGCCACCTGGGACTGTTCATGAGCCACGACGCGTTGGAACACCACTGGCGGACCATCTTCGCGGAGATGGGGGCCCTGTCCAACCGGACGGTGGAGGACGACCCGGACGTCCTGACGGACGAGCCGACCCACAAGCGCCCGAGCCGCCGGGGCCCGCGCAGGGCGACGGTGAAGGCCGCGGCCCCGACGGCGTCGGTCACCGGGACTGCGCCCGTGAGCGAGGAGGAACCGGCCCCGGCAAAGCGGACCGCGGGCCGGAAGCCGCCCGGCCGGGACGCCGCGACCTCGGCGGACACGGACGGCTGACCGGTCCTCACTCGGGGCCGGATGCGCCTCCCGGGTCGCCGCCCTCCGGGGCGTTGCCCCGGGGGGCATCGCCGTCATTGGCCCGGACGAAAGACCGGTAGATCTCCGTCAGGGAGGCGCGCTGGGCCGCGGTGAGCTCGCTGGCCGCCTGGATGGCCGCCTCCAGGCCGCCGTCGGCCTCGCTGCCCTCACCCTGTTCGTAGAGGTCCTCCACGCTGACTCCCAGTGCCGTGGCGATACCGGCGGCCACGGCCTCCGACGGCGCGCGGAGCCCTCGCTCGATCTGGGACAGATAGGGATTGGAGATGCCGACCATGGCCGAGACCTGCCGCATGGACAGGTCTGCCAGCTTGCGTTGCTGGCGGATGTAGGCGCCGGCCAGACGGCGTTGTTCCTGACTGCTCACGCCTCCATCCTACGGAGTCCGTGCCGACCACTCGTCGGGAAGGGGGGAAGGCTTTCCTGCCACAGCCAGGGATCCAGCACCGCGGTGGCATGCCCCTCCGGGCGTCCGGCCGCCGCGGCGTGCCGGTCGGCGTGGGCCAGGAATGCATCGGTGTCCACCGTGGCATGCCGGTGCTCGCTGACCCAGGTACGCAGCAGGTCCGTGAACACCTCCTCGCCGAGATCCTGGCGGAGTGCGAACAAGGCCATGGCACCGCGCTTGTAGATCCGGTCGTCGAACATCAGCTCGGGTCCGGGATCGGCCACCACGAGGTCCTGTTCCTTGCCGGCCAGGCCCCGCCAGGCGGTGCGGGCGTAGGAGGACAGCGCCCCGCGGCCGGACTCGGCGCCCCACAGCCACTCGCTGTAGCAGGCGAAGCCCTCGTGCAGCCAGATGTCCTTCCACTGGCGCAGTGTCAGGGCGTTGCCGAACCACTGGTGGGCCAGCTCGTGGGCCACCAGCCGCTCGGCGGCCCAGGACCCGGTCAGGTGGTTCGAGCCGAAGATGGACAACGAGGCGGCCTCGAGCGGGATCTCCAGGGCGTCGTCCGTGACGACGGCGGTGTACCGGGCGAAGGGGTAGGGACCGAAGTGCCAGCTGTAGCAGGCCATCATCTCGGTCTGCAGTCCCAGGACCGCCAGGGCGCGATCCTGCAGGGCGGGGGAGGTGGCCAGGAAGACCGGGGCCGGGTGGCCCGCCCACTCCCTCTCGCGGTGCTCGGCATCCTGCCGCTCGTCCTGCCCGGGCCACGGGCCGTCCAGCAGGCCCCGTGCCGCCTGCGGGGCCGGCCCCGTGGCACGGTGCCGGCCGGGCGCCTGCTCGGGCACGGCCACCAGCTGGTACCTGCCGATCTGCACCGTGACGAGGTAACTGGGCGCGGGCTGGCGCAGTTCCCAGGTCCATTCCTCACGGGAGGACCGGCGACGGTGCCCGGTGGGCAGGCCGTTGCAGACCGGCAGGTAGCCGGCATCGGTGCTGATGGTGAAGTGATAGGTGGACTTCACGGAGGGGTGGTCCACGCACGGGAACCAGGTGGACGCGCCATTGGGCTGGCCGGCCACCAGCACGCCGTCCTCCAGTTCCTCCCAGCCGATCTCGCCCCAGGTGCCGTGCAGCATCTTCGGGACCCCGGAATAGGTGATCTCCAGGGTCAGGGGAGTGCCGGCGTCGAGCGTCGAGGCCAGGTCCACCACGAGCCGGCTGTTGCGCGCGGTGAGCCTGGCGACCTTCACGGAGCGCCCCTCGGAGGCAGCCCTGACCTTGGTCGCCGAGAGGCCGTGCAGGTCCAGCTCGATCCTCGTGGCCCGGTTCAGCACGGTGCCCTCGAGCCGCGCCTTGCCCGAGACCCGGTTGGCGGCCAGCTTGACCTCGAGGTCAAGGTCGTAATGGCCGACGCCGTAGTCCGGGGTGCCCGATCCGGGAAGGTAGGGATCGGGGATGGCCGGTCTGACGTCGCTCACGGGTGGATCTGCTCCTGATGCTCTGAGGGGTGGTCCGAGGCGGACGGGCCGGCCGGCACCATGGCGGCCTCCGCGGCCTTCGCAGCTTGCGCGGCCGCGGCCTTCGCGGCCTTGGCCTCCCGGCGTTCCAGCCGGGTGAGCGCGGCGGCGAGGCCCTTCACCTTGGGGCCCTTCCACGGTGCCACGGGATTGCCGATCCACCAGGTGTGGCCCGGCACCATCTCGCCGCGCATGACCAGCGATCCGGCCCCCACGGTACCGCCATCACCGATCGACGCGGCCGGGAGGATGACGGAGTTGGGACCCAGGGTGGCGCCGTCGCCGAACCGCACGGTGTCGATGGACATCACGCGGTCGTGGAACAGGTGGGTCTGGACCACGCAGCCGCGGTTGACCGTCGAGGAGTCCCCGAGGGTGACCAGGTCGGCCTCCGGCAGCCAGTAGGACTCGCACCACACGCCGTGGCCGATCTTCGCGCCCAGGGCACGCAACCACCACACGAGGGACGGGGTGCCCGAGGCCAGGCGGCCGAACCAGGGGGCGGAGACCATCTCGATGAAGGTGTCCACCACCTCGTTCCGCCAGATGAACGAGCTCCACAAGGGGTGCTCGCCGGCCGTGATGCGACCGACGAGGACCTTCTTGGCGATCACCGAGGACCCGGCCGCCAGTGCGCCGGCCAGCATCAGGACCACTCCGCCCAGCAGGACGGCCAGCCACCAGCCGCCGGGGCCGGCACCCTCGGCGGCGCCACCGCCGAGCTGGGCCAGCCCGTCCAGGGCCAGGGCCACGAGGATGGCGATGACGGTGGAGACCCAGACCGGGATGCTGCGGAGCAGTTCCCACCCGGTGCGGGCACGCTTCAGGGCCGCGGGCGGATCATAGGTCAGGGCGTCCTCGGCCTCGACCTCCGTGCGGCGCAGCCGCACGGGCGGGGAACCGAGCCAGGAGGAGCCGGCCTTGGTCTTCTTCGGAGTGGCCGACAGCACCGCGACCAGGGAGTTCTTGGACAGCTTGCGGCCGGCTGCCACCATGCCGGAGTTGCCGACGAACGACTTCCGGCCGATCCTGGCCTGGCCCACGTACATCCAGCCGCGCTGGAGCTCATAGGAGCCCACCATCGTGTCGTCTGCCAGGAAGGCGTCGTCCCCGATCTGGGTGAGGGCGGGCTGCAGGATGACCGTGGAGGCCTCCACGTTGGTGCCGACCTCGGCACCCAGCCAGCGCAGCCACACCGGGGTGAAGCGGGAGGCGTAGAGCGGGAACAGCAGGTCCCGGGCAGTGTCCAGGACGCGCTCGGTGGCCCACAGCTGCCAGCCGATCCGGGAGCGCACGGCGTGATACCCCTCGCCCACCCCGACTGACAGCAGCCGCACGACAATCACGGTGAACGCCATGTTCAGCCCGAACCAGACGGCGGCGATGAGGGGGCTGGCAGCCAGCAGCCGCCACCCGGAGCCGACCAGGGTCTCGGGGGCCGTCCCGGCGCCACCGGGCTGCCAGTCCGGCCACCAGGTCAGCGACCACAGCCCCAGCAGGGCCGCCAGCGCGGCCGCGGCGAAGGGCAGCAGCGCCAGGATCCCGGACCCGACGGCGGACAGGGCGAGCCAGCCGGTGGCCCGCGGCGGGTCGATGTTCGGTCCGGAGTACCTGGCCTTGCCGAGGCGCTGTGCCGGGGACCCGGCGTAGTCGAGGCCGTCCTTGGCGCGCCCGGCCACGGTGGAACCGGGCTGGATCCGGGTGCCGGTGCCGACCGAGGCGCCCGGCAGCAGGGTGGACCGGGATCCGACCACCGCATCCGGGCCGACGCTGATCTTCCCGATGTGCACGACGTCGCCGTCGATCCAGTAACCGGACAGGTCGACCTCGGGTTCCACCGAGGAGCCGTCCCCGAGCTCGAGCAACCCGGTCACGGGCGGCACCGAGTGCAGGTCGACGTTCTTCCCGATCCGGGCCCCGAGCAGCCGGGCATAGGTGGGCACCCAGAGGGCCCCGCCCAGGGAGACCGGGTCCACGAGGTCGGAGATGTGCTGGGCCAGCCACAGGCGCAGGTGGACCCTGCCGGAGCGCGGGTAGGAGCCGGGGGTCACCCCGCGTAGCAGCCACCGGGCGGCCGCGACCGAGAGGAGCATGCGGCCCGGCGGGGCCACGAACACCAGCCAGGCGGCCAGGATCCACCACCAGGACACGGTGGGGGCGCCGGGCAGGATCCCCGAGGCCGCAGCAAGGTTCGACCCGGCGGCCAGGTACACCACCCAGCGCATGGCGACCAGGATCACCAGCGGGATGCCCATCAGTGTCTGGAAGACCTGCGCCTTGCGTGACGTGCGCACCACGGGCCGGGGCTCGAGCGGTTCCGCCGGGACCACCGGCCGGCCGTCATTGCCGGTGACGGCCTCCAGCAGGGCGCCGGCCCGGGGATGGGCATAGATGTCCCGCACGGTGACGGTGGGGTAGCGGGAGCGCAGCCGCGAGACGAGCTGTGCGGCGGCCAGCGAACCGCCGCCGGAGGCGAAGAAGTCGGTGTCCAGGTCCTCCGGGGCCACTCCGAGCACGTCGGTCCACTGGGACAGCACCCAGCCGCCGGGGGAGTCCGGGTCCACGGGCAGGTCGGCGCTCGGCCCGGTTCCGGAGTGCCCGGGACCCTGGCCGGCCTGGCCGGGAAGGGGCCACGGCAGGGCATTGCGGTCCACCTTGCCGGAGGTCTTCGTGGGCAGGGTCTCGACGGTCACCAGCCGGGGCACGAGTGCCCCGGGCAGCTCGGCCTCGAGCCGGGCCCGGAACGCCTTCAGGTCCGGTTCCGGGGCCGACGGCGGCACGGCCAGGTACCCGATGAGCAGCTGGGTCCCGGCCGGCGTCGTCTGCACGGCCGCGGCGCCGCCGGCGACGCCGGGCAGGGACTGCAGGGCGGCGTCGATCTCACCGAGTTCGATGCGCCGTCCGCCGAGCTTGACCTGTTCGTCGGCGCGTCCGGCGAACAGCAGGCCCTCGGGGTCCCAGACCACGAGATCACCGGAGCGGTAGGCGCGGTCCCAGCCGAGGGTGGGCATCGGGGCGTACTTCTCGGCGTCCTTGGCCGGATCCAGGTAGCGGGCCAGGCCGACGCCGCCGATGATCAGCTCGCCGGTCTCGCCCTCGGCCACGGGGATCCCCGTGGCCGGGTCCACGATGGCCAGGTCCCATCCGTCCAGGGGCAGTCCGATGCGCACGGGGCCGGTGCCGTCCATCTGGGCGGCGCTGGCCACGACGGTGGCCTCGGTGGGGCCGTAGGTGTTCCATAGTTCGCGGTCGTCCTCGGCGAGGCGGGCGGCCAGCTCCGGTGGGCAGGCCTCGCCGCCGAAGATCAGCAGGCGGACGTTCTCCAGGGCCTCCGGGGGCCACAGGGCGGCCAGCGTGGGCACCGTGGAGACCACGTTGATCGAGCGGGACACCAGCCAGGGGCCGAGGTCCATGCCGGACCGCACGAGGGAGCGGGGCGCCGGGACCAGGCAGGCCCCGGAGCGCCAGGCCAGCCACATCTCCTCACACGAGGCGTCGAACGCCACGGAGAGTCCGGCCAGCACCCGGTCGCCGGGACCGAGCGGATCGTCCTGCAGGAAGATCCGCGCCTCGGCGTCCACGAACGCCGCGGCGCTGCGGTGGGTGACGGCCACGCCCTTCGGGGTGCCGGTCGACCCGGAGGTGAAGATGATCCAGGCGTCATCCCCGGGCTCCGCCGGCCGAGGGGCCGGGAAGGGCTTGGGGCGGGACGAGGAGGTCCGGACCCTGCCCTCGCCGCTGAGGATGGCGGCCACCCGCGCCTCGGAGAACACCAGCCGCGCCCGCTCCTCGGGGTCGTCGGCGTCCACGGGCACGTAGGCCGCGCCGATGTAGAGCGAGGCCAGGATGGAGACGTAGAGCTCCACCGTGCCGGACGGGATGCGGATGCCGATCCGGTCGCCGGCCCCCAGCCCCGCCTCGTGCAGGGCGCGGCCCATGGCCTTGACCTCGTCCAGCAGCTCGGCATACGACAGGACGGTCTCGCCGTCGTCGAGGGCGGGGGCCTCCGGGTGCTGCTCTGCGGTGGCCACGAGGACGTCCACCAGGGTGCGGACCGGAGGGGCCTTGGCGGCAGCGGGCAACTGGGGCGGGTGTATGGACACGGCGGAGTTCGGCCTACTCTCGGAGAAGCAGATAACTGCTAAACGGAAAAAAGAATGCCTGCCATCTTATCGCGTTTCGGGACCACGGGCCCGGTGGCCCGCGTCACTGGGGCAGCAGCAGCGACTTCCCGGTGGTCTTCCGGCCCTGCAGGTCCTGGTGTGCCCGGCCGGCCTCCGCCAAGGCGTAGGTGGCACCCACCCGGAACGTGAGGGAGCCGTCGTCCAGCGCGGAGAACAGCTCCCGGGCCCGCCACCGGGTCTCCTCGGCGCTCCGCGTGTAGAACTTCAGGGACGGGCGGGTGACGTACAGCGACCCGCCGGCGTTGAGCCGCTGCAGGTCGAAGGGGGGCACCTGGCCCGAGGACCCGCCGAACAGCACGAGCATGCCGCGGACCCGCAGGGACTCCAGGGACTCATCGAAGGTGTCCCTGCCGACGCCGTCGAAGACCACGTGCACCCCCTCCCCGCCGGTGAGCTCCCGGACCCGGGACGCGAACCCGGAGTAGTCGAGGACCTCGCTGGCGCCGGCCTGCCGGGACAGCTCCTTCTTCTCGTCCGTGGAGGCGGTGGTGATCACGGTGGCGCCCTGGGCCACGCACAGCTGGGTGAGCAGCAGGCCCACGCCCCCGGCCCCGGCATGGACGAGGACGGTCTGCCCGGGCTCCACCAGGAAGGTGGAGCGGCACAGGTAGTGGGCGGTCATTCCCTGCAGGGGGATCGCGGCCGCCGTGACGGCGTCCACGCCGTCCGGGACCGGCAGCATCTGGTCCACCGCCACGGTGAAGAACTCGGCGTAGGTGCCGGAGCCGGCGGCGGTGGCGACGACGTCGCCCACGGAGACCGCGTCCCCGACGCCGGAGCCCACGGCCACGACCGTGCCGGCGCCCTCCGAACCCGGGATGAAGGGGTGGGGCATGCGGTAGACCCCGGAGCGCTGGTAGGTCTCGATGAAGTTCAGGCCCGCCGCGGCGGTGCGCACGAGCACCTCTCCGGCGGCCGGGGCCGGGACCGGGACCTCGGTCCAGCGCAGGACCTCGGGGCCGCCGGAGGCGTCGACGCGGATGGCATGCTGGGTGGTGGGCACAGGGTTCTCCGTCATGCAGCCCACGGTAGCCGTGCCCGGTGACCGGCGCGATGACCCGGAATGGGAGCACGCCATCGCTGCATAAATATTGGCACACCTGCATATTTCCCCTATCATGGGCGCATGAGCCTGAAAGTCGCCGTGTCCGGAGCCAGTGGCTACGCCGGGGGAGAGGTCCTGCGCCTGCTCCTGGCCCACCCGGAGGTCGAGATCGGGGCCATCACGGCCCACTCCAACGCGGGGGAACGCCTGGGCGCCCTGCAGCCCCACCTGCACGCGCTCGCGGACCGGGTGCTCCAGGAGACCACCGCCGAGGTGCTCGCCGGTCACGACGTGGTCTTCCTCGCCCTGCCCCACGGGGCCAGTGGGGGGATCGCGGCCGAGCTGGAGATCCGCTCGCCGGGCACCCTGGTGGTGGATGCCGGCGCCGACCACCGGCTGGAGTCGGCCGAGGCGTGGCAGCGGTTCTACGGCTCCGACCACGCCGGGACCTGGCCCTACGGGCTGCCCGAGCTGCCCGGCCAGCGGGAGCGGCTCGCCGGTGCCTCCCGCATCGCCGTTCCGGGGTGCTACCCCACCACCTCGCTGCTGGCCCTGGCCCCCGGGTTCTCGGCCGGACTGCTGGAGCCCTCGGACGTCGTCATCGTGGCGGCCTCCGGTACCTCCGGGGCCGGCAAGTCACTGAAGCCGCACCTGCTGGGCAGCGAGGCGATGGGATCGATGAGTCCCTACGGCGTGGGCGGCGGACACCGCCACACCCCAGAGATCGAGCAGGGCCTGTCCCAGGCCGCCGGTGAGCCCGTCACCATCTCCTTCACGCCCACCCTGGCGCCGATGCCCCGGGGCATCCTGGCCACGGCCACCGCGCGCTACCGCCCGGGGGCCACGGCGGACCAGATCCGTGCCGCGTACCAGCGGGCCTATGACCGTGAGACCTTCGTGCACCTGCTGCCGGAGGGGCAGTGGCCCACCACCGCCTCGGTCCTGGGATCCAATCACGCGGTGCTGCAGCTGGCCGTGGACGAGCACGCCGGACGCGTCATCGTCACGGCGGCCCTGGACAACCTCGCCAAGGGCACCGCCGGAGGCGCCATCCAGTCCATGAACCTCGCCCTCGGCCTTCCGGAGGACACGGGCCTGACCCAGCAGGGAGTCGCACCATGAGCGTCACCAGTGCCCTCGGATTCCGCTCCGCCGGCGTCGCCGCCGGCCTGAAGTCGACCGGCAAGCCGGACGTCGCCGTCGTCGTCAACGACGGTCCGGACCGCCACGCGGCCGCCGTGTTCACCGCCAACCGGGTGGCCGCCGCGCCGGTGCACTGGTCCCGGCAGGCCGTCAGCGACGGCCGCGCCGATGCCGTGGTGCTGAACTCCGGCGGTGCGAACGCCTGCACGGGCGCGCCCGGCTTCCAGGACACCCACTCCACGGCCGAGCACGCAGCCGCCCTGCTGGGCATCTCCGCCGGTGACGTGCTGGTGTGCTCCACCGGGCTGATCGGGGAACGACTGCCCATGGACCGGCTGCTCGCCGGGGTCCAGGACGCCGTCGGCGCCCTGTCCACCGAGGGAGGACCGGCGTCGGCCGAGGCCATCATGACCACGGACACCGTGCCGAAGACCCACGCGATCAGCGGGGAGGGCTACACGATCGGCGGCATGGCCAAGGGAGCGGGCATGCTGGCTCCCGGCCTGGCCACCATGCTCGTGGTGATCACCACCGACGCCGTGGTGGCGCCCGGTCTGCTGGACGGCTGCCTGCGCGAGGCCGTGCGCACCACCTTCGAGCGGGCAGACTCCGACGGGTGCATGTCCACCAACGACACCGTCATCCTGCTCTCCTCCGGGGCCTCGGGCGCCACGCCAGAGCCGCAGGAGTTCCAGGAGCGGCTGCGGGCCGTCTGCGCCGACCTGGCCCGCAAGCTCATCGGCGACGCCGAGGGCGCCAGTCACGACATCGCCATCGAGGTCGTCCATGCGGCCTCCGAACAGGACGCCGAGGAGGTCGGCCGCGCGGTGGCCCGGTCCAACCTGTTCAAGACCGCGATCTTCGGCAAGGACCCCAACTGGGGGCGCGTGCTCTCCGCCGTGGGAACCACGCAGGCCGCCTTCGAGCCGGACGCGCTGGACGTGGCCATGAACGGCGTGCAGATCTGCCGCCGGGGCGGCATCGGTGAACCGCGGGACCTGGTCGACCTCGAGCCCCGGGAGGTGCACGTGCTCATCGACCTGCACGCCGGGGAGTCGAGCGCCACCATCTGGACCAATGACCTCACGCACGACTACGTGCATGAGAACTCCGCCTACTCGAGTTGAGGGAGGGACCGTGACCGCACCGGGAGCCACCGCACGGGACCGGGACCGGGCCGCCGCGAAGGCCGGCGTGCTGATCGAGGCGCTGCCCTGGATCCAGCGCTTCGCCGGAACCACCATGGTCATCAAGTACGGCGGCAACGCCATGGTCTCCGAACCGCTGCGCCGGGCGTTCGCCGAGGACATCGTCTTCCTGCACCACTGCGGGATCCACCCCGTGGTGGTCCACGGCGGCGGGCCGCAGATCAACGCCATGCTGGACCGGCTCGGGATCGCCTCCGAGTTCCGTGGCGGACTGCGCGTGACCACCGCCGAGGCCATGGACGTGGTGCGGATGGTGCTGACCGGACAGGTGGGCCGGGAGCTGGTCGGACTGCTCAACGGCCACGGCCCCTACGCCGTCGGGATGTCCGGCGAGGACGCCGCGCTGTTCCGGGCCGTGCGCACCGGGACCGAGGTGGACGGCGAGCCCGTGGACCTCGGGCTCGTGGGCGAGGTCACCGGAGTCAACCCCGTCGCCATCCGCGACCTGATCGACAACGGCCGGATCCCGGTCGTGTCCTCCGTGGCCCCGGAGATCGGACCGGACGGCGTCCCCAGCGGGGACGTGCTCAATGTCAACGCGGACACCGCGGCGGCCGCGCTGGCCGTGGCGCTGGACGCGGCCAAGCTGGTGGTCCTCACCGACGTCGAGGGCCTGTACGCGAACTGGCCGGACCGGGACTCGCTGGTGTCCTCGCTGACGGCCTCCGAGCTGCGGGAGATGCTGCCCGGGCTCGAGTCCGGGATGATCCCGAAGATGACCGCCTGCCTGCACGCCGTGGACGGCGGGGTCCCGCAGGCCCACATCGTGGACGGACGCGAACCGCACTCGATGCTGCTGGAGCTCTTCACCGCCGCCGGCGTGGGCACCCAGGTGCTGCCCGACGCCCCCACCGAGACAGGAACCCCATGACCCCGACCGACTCCAACGCCGGCTACCTGGACCGTTACCGCCACGCGCTCACCGGGGTGTTCGGCGCGCCCAGCAAGGTCCTGGTCCGCGGCGAGGGTGCCACCGTCTGGGACGCCGACGGGCAGCGCTACACGGACTTCCTCGGCGGGATCGCGGTCAACGCCCTCGGCCACGCGCACCCGGCCCTCGTGGAGGCGGTCACCGCGCAGCTCGGCACCCTGGGCCACGTCTCCAACCTCTTCACCTCAGCACCGCAAATCGGCCTGGCCGAACGGTTGCTGGAGCTGTCCTGGGCTCCCGAGGGCTCCACCGTGTTCTTCGCGAACTCCGGCTCGGAGGCCAACGAGGCCGCCCTCAAGCTGGCCCGCCGTCACGGCGGGGAGGACCCGTCCGGGCGGCGCACTCGGGTCATCGCGCTGCGCAACGCCTTCCACGGCCGCACGATGGGCGCGCTGTCCATGACCTACAAGCATTCCTACCGGGAACCGTTCGAACCGCTCATCCCGGGCGTCGAGTTCATCGAGGGCGGCAGCGTGGACGCGCTGCGGGACGCCGTGGACGGGACCGTGGCGGCCGTCATCATCGAGCCGGTCCAGGGCGAGTCCGGCGTGCACGGCTGGCCCACCGGGTACCTGCAGGCTGCCCGGGACCTCACCCGCGAGCACGGGGCCCTGCTGGTCTTCGACGAGGTGCAGACCGGCGTCGGACGTACCGGATACTGGTTCGCCCACCAGTCCCCGGAGGTCACCGGACAGGATGCCCCCGTCATCCCGGACGCCATGACCCTGGCCAAGGGGCTGGGCGGCGGCATCCCGATCGGCGCGATGATCAGCTTCGGGGCGCGGACCTCGTCCCTGCTGACCGCCGGCCAGCACGGCACCACCTTCGGTGGCAACCCCGTGGCGACCGCGGCCGGCCTGGCCGTGCTGGACGCCATCCGGGACGAGCACCTGCTGGAGCACGTCCGGCGCCTCGGCCCCCGCCTGGCCGAAGCGCTGCGGGGACTGGACCTCGTCGCCACGGTGCGCCAGTACGGGCTGCTGATCGGCCTGGACGTCGCCGTCCCGGCCGGTTCCCCCGGGCCCGACGGCGGCCTGGCCCCGGCCATGGTGCGCGCCGGCCTGCAGGCCGGGTACCTGCTCAACGCCACGGGGCCGGACACGTTGAGGCTGGCCCCGCCGTTGGTGATCGGCGACGACCTCGTCGACGCGCTGGTCGCGGACCTCCCGCGCATCCACGCCGCCGCACTGGCGGGAGAACCCACCTCGCCCGCCCCGGGCGGATCCGAACAGAGCACCCAGGAGACCCACTGATGACCCCGGCACCGACCCCGGCCCTGCGCCACTTCCTGGTGGACACGGACCTCACGCCCGCCGAGCAGTCCGAGGTGCTGGACCTGGCCCAGGCGATGAAGGCCGACCGGTTCCTGCACCGGCCGCTGGCCGGGCCCCAGACGGGGATCGTCTTCTTCGACAAGACCTCCACCCGGACCCGGGTGTCCTTCGCCGCCGGGATCGCCGACCTCGGCGGCCAGCCGTTGATCGTGGACCCGGGAGAGTCCCAGCTGGGCCACAAGGAGACCATCGCGGACACGGCCGCCGTGCTGTCGCGCATGGTGTCGGTGATCGTGTGGCGCACCTACGCCCAGTCCGGCCTGCAGGAGATGGCCGATCACTCCACCGTGCCGGTGATCAATGCCCTCTCGGACGACTACCACCCCTGCCAGCTGCTGGCGGACCTGCTGACCGTGCGGGAGCACAAGGGCCGCACCCAGGGCCTGGTCATGACCTACCTGGGCGATGCGGCCAACAACATGGCCAACTCCTACCTGCTGGCCGGGGTGACCGCGGGGATGCACGTGCGCATCGCCGGCCCGGAGGCCTATCTCCCGGACCCGGGCGTCGTGGCCGCGGCCGAGGAGCGGGCGGCCCAGACGGGCGGCTCGGTGCTGGTCACGACGGATGCCACGCAGGCACTGTCCGGGGCCGACGTCGTGGTCACGGACACCTGGATCTCGATGGGCCAGGAGGCCGAGAAGGAACAACGCCAGAAGCTGTTCCGGGACTACGCCGTGGATTCCGCCGCCATGGCCCACGCCGCACCCGAGGCGATCTTCCTGCACTGCCTGCCGGCCTACCGGGGCTTCGAGGTCACCTCGGAGGTCCTCGACGGCCCCCAGTCCGTGGTCTTCGACGAGGCGGAGAACCGGCTGCACGCGCAGAAGGCCCTGATGGCCTGGCTGCTGTACCGGTCGGGGCTGGCGACGCCGCCGGAGGGCCGATGAGCGCCCCGGCCACCAAGACCGCACGGCAGGCGGCCATCAAGGACGTCCTCGCCGGCCTGGCCGTGCACAGCCAGGCCGAGCTGCTGGAGCGGCTGCGCTCCCGTGGGGTCTCCGTGACCCAGGGGACGCTGTCCCGCGACCTCGTGGAGCTGGGCGCCTACCGGGTCCGGAGCGACGGCGGCCAGCTGGCCTACGCGGTGCCGCCCGAGGGCCCGGTGGCCGGCGAGGCCCCCGGTCTGCGTGCCCCGGAAGCCATGGAGCACCGCCTGGCGGCGCTGTGCCGGGAGCTGCTCGTCTCCGCTGAGTCCAGCGGCAACCTGGTCGTCCTGCGGACGCCGCCGGGAGCCGCGCAATTCCTCGCCTCGGCCATCGACCAGTCCCGGCTGCCCGACGTCCTGGGCACCATCGCCGGTGATGACACCATCATGATCGTCGCCCGGGCCACGGACGGGGGAGTGGCCGTGGCAGGCCGGTTCCTCGGCTACGCGGGCTGATTCCTGCCCCTGCCCCGGCTCGGCTACGCGTGACGAGCCCCCGTACCGGCCCACGCCAGACACGACGACGCCGGCCGAGGTGACTCGGCCGGCGTCGTGGCGTGTGCCCAGGGGTTAGCGATCAGCGCGGACCGGGGATGGCGTCACATGCCGGGAACGGCGAAGACCTCGCCCTTGGCCGGCATGTCGACCGGCTCGACGGCGTCCCAGTCGGAGAAGTCCACGGTGCCGGTTCCGGTGTCGGAGCCGGCGTCAGGGGATGCCGAGGCCGCGTCGGTCGAGGCCTCCGCGGACTCGCCCTCGCCCTGCTCGACCTCCACGCGGACGAGCTTGTTGTCCTTGGTGATGTAGATGGCCACGGGCTCGCCGTTCTCGGCACTGGTGCCGGAGTACTTGTAGACCTCTTCGTCGTTGTGGGTCACGACCTCGGAGGTGTACTCGGAGTCGCCGAACTCGTCGGCGTCCGGGATCTCCTCGCTGAAGCTGGACCAGAAGGTCGACATGGTGAAGCCGCCCTCCTCCGCGGGGACCTCGAGCCACTTCTCGCCCACCAGGTCCTGCAGCGGGGCACCGCCCATCTCCTCGTAGAAGGCCCCGTTGGGCTTCATGTAGGTGTTCTCGGCGTTGCCGACGACCTCGACCTGGGCCTCGCCCATGGACACGGAGCCGGAGTAGGAGGAGTCGTCGATCAGGCCGGACATCGTGACGGACATGTCCTGACCGCCCTGGGTGACGTTGCCGTCGATCGACACCGACTTGGCGTTCTGGATGGACTCGCTCACCTCGGGCCACACGTCCTCCAGCGGGGGGACGCCGTTACCGCAGCCGGCCAGGGTCAGGGCCGCGGCGGCGCTCAGGGCGGTGATGCCCAGGGCGCGGAATCCGCGCTGTGCGGTGGTGTGGCGGGTGGTCGTCTGAGGCATGGATCGGTCCCCTTCGAGGCTGGTGGTGTGGCGTGCGCGGCGAACCCTCGTCGTCGGCGCAGCGCGGTGATGACTGTTCCACCCTAGTCCCTGGCTCTCAGACGAAAGAACGCGCCGGATGGGGAGAAGTCCCCATCCGGCGCGTTCAGTCGGACCTGATGAACCTGGATCAGGCCGGCAGGTGCAGGGTCTGGCCGACGAAGATCAGGTTCGGGTTGTCCACCGTGTCGGCGTTGGCGGCGTGCAGGGCCTTCCAGCCACCGTCGACGCCGTGGGCCTTGGCCAGCTTCGCCAGGGTGTCACCCGGCTTGACCGTGATGGTCTCGGCGGAACGCTCGACCAGAGTGACCGAGGAGGCGCGCTGCGACTGCTGCACCTGGTCCTGCTGGACGGAAGCGGCCTGCTGGGCGGCTGCGCGCTCCGCAGCGGCGGCCCGGTTGGCGGCTGCGCGCTCGGCGGCGGCGGCCTGCTTGGCGGCTGCGCGCTCCGCAGCGGCGTTGGAGTCCACCGACTGGGTGGTCACGTTGGCATTGGAGGGGGTGCCGTACAGCCCCAGCTTGGCGGAGCAGGCCGGCCAGGCGCCCCAGCCCTGCGCGGCCAGGGTGTTCTCGGCCACGCGGATCTGCTCGGCCTTGGAGGCCTGGTGCGGCATGCCCGAACCACCGAAGGCCTGCCAGGTCGAGGGGGAGAACTGCAGTCCTCCGTAGTAGCCGTTCCCGGTGTTGATGGACCAGTTGCCGCTGGACTCGCACTGCGCCAGGGCGTCCCAGGTGGAGACCGGGGCGGCGGTGGCGGGAGCAGACAGGGCGGTCAGTCCGGCACCGGCGATGGCGACGCCGGCCAGGCCGGCGGCGGAGCGACGGACGATGGAACGGCGAGCAGTCGTGGCAGTGTTGGTGTTCTGCATGATGTTTGAGAGATGTCGGCCCACCCCTGCTCGGACCGTCCCCGGTCGTCACAGCAGCACCGTCCGCCGTCCGTGATGGAATACACGGCGCGGGGCTCCCAGGGGACGGTGCTGGTGGGGGAGGCCCGCTGTTCTCCTGCCTGATCACGAAACGATCACGAAGCAGGTCTGGAACCAGTGAAAGGCATCAGGACGATAACGTCAAATCCCTTGGGCGTGTCCTCCCGAGGAGAGCGGGTGGCTGCCCGGTTGTTCCGGGCGGTATCGCCCGGGGGCCGGAGAGCTCGCGCCGAATAGCGTCCCGGGTCAGGCAGAGGGTGCGTGCGCAACGCCGCATGGCTCGGGGCCGGGGTCGCGCTCAGAGATCACTCGGCCGAGATCGACCCGTGATCCTTGCCGTGGCCCGCCTCGTCGAGCAGGCGGCGCATGGCCTCGAGCCCGAATTGGTCCACCGCGGCGCGGGCGCTGACCGGGCCGGCGTCGGGATCCGCGCCGGCGGCCAGCAGGGCGCGCACCGATTCCTCGTTCTGCACGAAGACGGCGCAGGCCAGGGCGTTCTGGCCGCGCGCGTTGAGCCGGTGCACGTCGGCGCCCCGGTCGAGCAGGGCCCGCACCAGGGCCGGATGGTTGTTGTAGGTCGCCAGGATCAGCAGCGTGTCCCCGTTGTGGTTGGCCAGGTTGACGGGGACGCCCTGGTCGACGGCGGAGAGCAGGGGCCCTGCCTCACCGGCGCGGGCCAAGTCGAACAGGGAGTTGAGGAACTCCAGCTGCTCGTCCGTGAGCTCGGGAGGTGTCTGCGGCGCCGCGGAGGGGCCGTCCGGGTTCCGGGGTCCGGGGATGTCGCTGCTCATGGGTCCACAGTACGGTGAGGGACGGTGCCGCGCTCAGCCGCCGGCCCCCGGCGCTGTCACCTGTGCACGACAATGCATAAATATGTAGACTCTTGCATAGAGTCCACCAGGGCCGGACGTCCGTCATGTGGAGACCGGCCTGCCACTGCAGGAGACCTTGAGGAGTACGCAATGACAGAACGCATCGTCCTGGCCTATTCGGGCGGACTGGACACGTCCGTGGCCATCGGCTGGATCGGCGAGGCCACCGGCGCTGAGGTGATCGCCGTGGCCGTGGACGTGGGCCAGGGGGGCGAGGACCTCGAGACCGTGCGCCAGCGCGCCCTGGACTGCGGTGCGGTCGAGGCCTATGTCGCCGACGCCCGGGATGAGTTCGCCGAGCAGTACTGCATGCCCACCCTCAAGGCCAATGGCCTCTACATGGATGCCTACCCGCTGGTCTCCGCCATCTCCCGCCCCGTGATCGTGCGCCACCTGGTGGCTGCCGCCCGCCAGTTCGGTGCCTCCACCGTGGCCCACGGGTGCACCGGCAAGGGCAACGACCAGGTGCGCTTCGAGGTCGGCATCCAGACCCTCGGCCCGGACCTGAAGTGCATCGCCCCGGTCCGGGACCTGGCGCTGACCCGCGACAAGGCGATCGAGTATGCCGAGCGCAACGAGCTGCCGATCGTCACCACCAAGAAGAACCCGTTCTCGATCGACCAGAACGTCTGGGGCCGCGCCGTGGAGACCGGCTTCCTGGAGGACATCTGGAACGGGCCGACCAAGGACGTGTACGACTACACCGATGACCCGGCGTTCCCGCCGGCACCCGACGTGGTGACCGTGACGTTCGAGCAGGGTGTCCCGGTGGCCCTGGACGGCCGCTCGCTGTCCCCGCTGCAGGTCATCGAGGAGATGAACCGCAGGGCCGGTGCCCAGGGCATCGGCCGGGTCGACATCGTCGAGGACGCCTCGTGGGCACCCGGTCCCAGGATCTATGAGGCTCCCGGTGCGATGGCCCTGATGGCCGCCCACCGCGAGCTCGAGAACGTCACCCTGGAGCGCGAACAGGCCCGGTTCAAGAAGACCGTGGACCAGCGCTGGACCGAGCTGGTGTACGACGGCCAGTGGTTCTCCCCGCTGAAGAAGAACCTGGACGTGTTCGTGGACGAGACCCAGAAGTACGTCTCCGGGGACATCCGGATGGAGCTGCACGGTGGCCGCACCACCGTCCAGGGCCGGCGTTCGGACACGGGACTGTACGACTTCAGCCTGGCCACCTATGACGAGGGCGATGCCTTCGACCAGTCTTCGGCGCGGGGTTTCATCGACATCTTCGGCCTGTCCTCAAAGGTCGCCACCGAGCGCGACCAGCGCGTGCAGGGCGGTGGGTCGGTCGACTCCCTCGACGACGTGGCCAAGCTGTCGAACGAGAGCGCCGGGGCCTGAGGCGTGGTGGAGCAGGGCTCTGAGAACACGCCGGGGCCCGAGCGCCACGGCACCAACGAAGGCTCCCTGTGGGGCGGACGCTTCGCCGGCGGCCCCGCGGACGCCCTGGCCGCGCTGAGCAAGTCGACCGACTTCGACTGGCGCCTGGCACGGTACGACATCGCCGGGTCCCGGGCCCATGCCCGGGTGCTGCACACCGCGGGCCTGCTCGACGACGGCGAGCTCGCCGGAATGCTGGCGGCGCTCGATCAGCTCGAGGCCGACGTCGTCTCCGGCGCCTACGTGGCCGCGGAGTCCGATGAGGACGTGCATGGTTCGCTCGAGCGTGGGCTCATCGAGCGCGCCGGCCCGGAACTGGGCGGCAAGCTGCGTGCCGGGCGTTCCCGCAACGACCAGATCGCCACCCTGGGCCGGATGTTCCTGCGGGACCACGCCCGGCTGATCGCGGCCCGCCTGCTCGAGACCATCGATGCGCTCATCGCCCAGTCGGAGGCTCACCCGTACGCGCCGATGCCGGGGCGGACCCACCTGCAGCACGCCCAGCCGGTGCTGCTGAGCCACCACCTGCTGGCCCACGCCTGGTCGATGGCCCGGGACGTGCAGCGGCTGGTGGACTGGGACGCGCGGGCCGCGCCGAGCTTCGGGAGCCATCCGGCGCAGCCTCTGGCGCTCTCGGCCACGGCCTCCAGCACTGACCGGTGCGGTACCGCCGGGCAGGCGCCGAAGACGGCACGGCGGCCTCCACGTCCGTAGCAGAGGGCCGCGCTCGTCGCCGAAGAGGGGCTGTAGCGGCGTAGCCTCCTCCGGCTTCAGGTCCGCCGGCGCCCGAGCCGCAGAAGAAGAACCCGGACGTGGCCGAGCTGGTCCGCGGCAAGGCGGGCCGGCTGATCGGCGACCTCACCGGCCTGCTGGCCACCCTCAAGGGACTGCCCCTGGCCTACAACCGGGACCTGCAGGAGGACAAGGAACCGGTGTTCGACGCCGCGGACACGCTCGAGCTGCTGCTGCCGGCCGTCTCGGGGATGATCGCCACGCTGTCGTTCAACACTGAGCGGATGGCCGAACTGGCCCCGCAGGGCTTCGCCCTGGCCACGGACATCGCCGAGTGGCTGGTCCGTCAGGGCGTGCCGTTCCGCGAGGCCCACGAGCTCTCCGGCGAGGCCGTGAAGCGCGCGGAGGCCCGTGGCGTGGAACTCTGGGACCTGACGGACGAGGACTACGCCGCCATCTCCCCGGCCCTGACCCCCGAGGTCCGCTCGGTGCTCTCCACCGAGGGCTCCCTGGCCTCCCGCAACGCCCAGGGCGGCACCGCCCCGGACGCCGTCGCCGCCCAGCTCGCCGAACTGAAGCGTCAGCTCGGTCCCCTGCGCGAGTTCGCGGCTTCCGGCCAGCTGGCGTGACGGTTGCCTGACGGACCGGTGACCGGGAACCTGACCGTGCTCGAGCGGGGCGGCCTGCGGGTCGCCCCGCTGCTGCTCGGTTCCACGCTGACGGTCGTCCGGGGCGGGACGGCGGTCAGCGTACGGCTGACCGAGGTCGAGGCCTACGAGGGTCAGCGCGATCCCGGCTCGCACGCCTACCGCGGCCCCACCGCGCGCAATGCCACGATGTTCGGCCCGGCCGGACACGTCTACGTCTACTTCACGTACGGCATGCACTGGTGCATGAACATCGTCTGCGGGACCGAGGGGACCAGTTCAGCCGTGCTGCTGCGTGCCGGTGAGGTGACCGGGGGGCTGGACGCCGCCGTCGCGCGCCGGGGCGCCCCTGCCGGTCCGAGGCTGGCCTCCGGACCGGCGCGGCTGGCCCAGGCGCTCGGCATCGGGGCCGGGGACGATGGCTCGGTCCTGCTGCCCGGACCGGCGCCCGGCCAGGACGGTCTCCCGCCGCAGGCCCCGGACGGCATCTGGCTCTCCGGCATCCGCTCCCGGCGCCGGCCCGGCACGCTGTCCGGGCCGCGCACCGGAGTCGCCGGGCCCGGGGGAGGGCCGGAGTACCCCTGGCGGTTCTGGCTGCCGGACGAGCCCTCCGTCTCGCCCTACCGCCCGGCGGCACCCCGCCGTCGTCGCACCTCACGGCTGTGACGGACATGACGGACCGGCGCCGGCATTAATGATGCGTTCACCCCAACCGCTGTACCATGGATGGTCACTCGTTCCGTGGTGCACCCGGGGCCTTGCCGGACCCGTCCGGCCGTCAGGCCTCCCCGGGCAGCACCGTCGATAGCCCTAAGGTGTGCAAGGCATGACTGATGTGGTCCCGGTCCACCAGACCGAACTGGAGCACGAGCGCCACTACGTCGCCCGGCTCTACGACCGTCTGGACGAACTGCGTGCGGAGAAGGAACGCCAGCTGGCGCGCGTGCGCAAGGACGGGCCGCAGGGCTCCGTGCAGAACGTCTCCGAACGTGACGCCTTCGCCACCCTCTACGAGGACCGCCTCGCCCAGCTGTACGCCGTCGACGACCGGTTGGTGTTCGGCCGGCTCGACCTGGACGGCGGGGACGAGCGCTACATCGGGCGCATCGGACTGACCGACGAGACGCAACACCGGCTGATGGTGGACTGGCGGGCCCCGGAGGCCGGGGCGTTCTACCAGGCCACGGCGCACCAGCGGCTGGGAGTGCGCCGCCGGCGCCACCTGATGCTGCGCGGGCGCACCGTGGTGGACCTCGAGGACGACGTCCTGGACGCGACCCTGCTGGACGGCGAGACCGGCCACCACGGGGCCGGGGCCCTGCTCGCGGCCGTCTCGGCGCGGCGCACCGGGCAGATGGGGGACATCGTCGCCACCATCCAGTCCGAGCAGGACGCCATCATCCGCTCCCCGATCAAGGGCGTGCTGGTGGTCCAGGGCGGCCCCGGTACCGGTAAGACCGCGGTGGCGCTGCACCGTGCCGCCTACCTGCTCTACACCCACCGCGAACGGCTGAAATCCGCCGGGGTGCTGCTCGTCGGCCCCTCCCAGTCCTTCATGCGCTACATCGACCGGGTGCTGCCGTCCCTGGGCGAGACCGGCGTGGTGATGTCCTCGCTCGGCCGGCTCATGCCGGGCATCAAGGCCGTCCCCGAGGCCGACCGCCGCGTGGCCCGCATCAAGGGCCGGCTGTACATGGCCGACGTGGTGGCGAACGCGGTCGCGAACCGCCAGCGCCTGCCGGCCGGCCCGCGCAAGGTCGACGTGGGCGGCACCATCCTGACCATCCGTCCCAAGCAGGTCAGACGCGCCCGCGACCGTGCCCGGGCCACCGGCAAGCCCCACAACGAGGCGCGGAACACCTTCGTCAAGATCATGGTCCGCGAACTCGCGGACCAGCTGAAGGACAAGCTGGAGAAGTCCTCCGGCGCCGGCAACAACATCGAGCGGTCCTACCTGGCCGAGGACGTCCGCACCTCCCGGGACGTGCGGATCGCGCTCAACCTGTGCTGGATGCCGTTGACCCCCGAGAAGCTGCTCGCCGACCTGTTCTCCAAGCCGGAGCACCTGGACATGGCCGCCCCGTTCCTCAAGCCGAAGCACCGCAGGCGCCTGTTGCGCGCGGCCGATGCCCCGTGGACCGAGGCCGACGTGCCACTGCTGGACGAGGCCGCGGAGCTGCTCGGCGAACTGGATGCCAGTGCGGGCCGCGGCAAGGCCGGCCAGGAGGCTGAGCGCAAGCGGGACCTGGCCAATGCCGAGGCGTCCCTGAAGAACGTCAACGCCATGCTGGAGGACCTCGGCGTGGACGGCGTGGTGACCGCCGAGGCCCTGGCGGATGCCAACGTCGCCGGTGAACGGTATGTCTCCGCGGCCGAACGGGCCTCCACCGACCGCGCCTGGACCTATGGGCACGTCGTGGTGGACGAGGCGCAGGAACTCTCGCCCATGCAGTGGCGCCTGCTGATGCGGCGCTGCCCGATGAAGTCGTTCACGATCGTGGGCGACATCGCGCAGGCCTCCTCGGCTGCCGGGGTCACCTCGTGGTCTGAGGCCCTGGAGCCGTTCATCCAGGATCGCTGGCGCCTGGAGGAACTGACGGTCAACTACCGCACCCCGGCGCGCATCACCCGGCTCGCCGCCCGGGTGGCCCAGGAGGCCGGACTGCCGGTGTCCTCCCCGCAGGCCGTGCGTGAGGGTGACTGGGAGCCCACCGTGCAGCAGGTCCCAGAGGCGCAGGCGGTGGATACCCTGATGGCCGGCGTGGCAGCGGACCTGGACAGGATCGACGGCGGCCTGCTCGCCGTGATCGCCCCGGTCTCCCTCGAGCCGCGCATCGCCGCACTGCTGGCCGAACGCTACGGTGACCGGGTCGGGACCGGTGGTGGCGGCCTGGGCCAGGACATCGTCTCCACCACCCCCGGGGAGGCCAAGGGACTGGAGTTCGACGCCGTCGTGCTGGTGGAACCGGCCCTGATCGTGGCGGAGGCCGGCGGCATGGTCGGTGACCTGTATGTCGCCATGACGCGGTCCACCCAGACCCTGCGCATCATCGCCACGGGCGAGTTGCCCGCGGGCCTGGCCGAGGCCTGACCGGCCCGAGCCCCATCCGAGCCCCACCCCCGGACCGTCTCAGGCGGCTCCGGTCCCGTTCCCCGATATCGACGATCGACGCATCAGCACCGAGAGGCAGCATTCCGTGACCACCACGTCCACCACGCCGCAGGACCGCAACCTGGAGGGCGCCCCCGCGCAGGCCCCGGCCGTCAACCCTGCGCTGGCCGGCCAGTCGAACGACCCCTCGTTCCCGAACATCTGGCAGGAGCTGCAGTGGCGCGGACTCGTGCACGTCTCCACGGACGAGGCCGCGCTCGAGGAGGCACTGTCGGGGGACCCGATCACGTACTACTGCGGCTTCGATCCCACGGCCCCCTCGCTGCACCTGGGCAACCTGGTCCAGATCCTGGTCCTGCGCCGGTTGCAGCTGGCCGGCCACAAGCCGCTCGGGCTGGTCGGGGGATCCACCGGACTCATCGGCGACCCGCGGCAGACCGCCGAGCGGGTGCTGAACGACCGCGAGACCGTGGGCGAATGGGTGGGCTACCTGCGCGGGCAGATCGAGCGGTTCCTGTCCTTCGAGGGGGACAACGCCGCCCGCATGGTCAACAACCTGGACTGGACCGGGCAGCTCAGCGCCCTGGACTTCCTGCGGGACATCGGCAAGCACTTCCGCGTCGGCACCATGGTCAAGAAGGAGACCGTGGCCAAGCGCCTGCACTCGGATGAGGGCATCTCCTACACGGAGTTTTCCTACCAGGTGCTGCAGGGCATGGACTACCTGAACCTGTACCGCGACTACGGCTGCATACTGCAGACCGGCGGCTCGGACCAGTGGGGCAACCTGACCTCCGGGACGGACCTGATCCGCAAGGTCGAGGGAGTCGCCGCGCACGCGTTCGGCACCCCGCTGATCACCAACGCGGACGGCACCAAGTTCGGCAAGTCGGAGGGCAACGCCATCTGGCTGGACGCCCACATGTGCTCGCCGTACACCTTCTACCAGTTCTGGCTGAACACCGCGGACGCGGACGTGATCAGCCGGCTGAAGGTCTTCACCTTCCTGCACCGGGACCGGATCGAAGAGCTCGAGGCCAAGGTCCGGGACGAGCCGTTCCGGCGGGAGGCCCAGAAGACCCTGGCCTGGGAGGTCACCTCGTTGGTGCACGGGGAGGAGGCCACGCGCAAGGTCATCGACGCCTCCGCGGCCATCTTCGGCCAGGGGGACCTGGCCGCCGTGGACGAGGCCACTCTCGCCGCCGCCACCGCGGAACTCCCGACGGCGGCCCCGGGGCTGGGTGCCGGCGGCCCGGTGGGCATCGTGGAGCTACTGGTGGCCACCGGGCTGTCCGCTTCCAATTCCGAGGCGCGGCGCACCGTCGGCGACGGCGGTGCCTCGGTGAACAACGTCAAGGTCACCGACGTGGACCAGAAGTTCGGTCCAGACCAGGCCCTGCACGGGCGCTACCTGCTGGTGCGCCGTGGCAAGAAGAACATGGCCCTGGTGGACCTGTCCGCCTGAGTGACGGTTCCGTGTCCGCTCGGTGAACTCCGCAGTCAGGGCGTGTCTGGGGAGGCTGGACGCGGCGGTTGGATGGCAGAGTGAGCCTCGTGACCGATTCCGTGCAGACGGGTGGCCCTGCGGCCACCGCACCCGGGGCGCCGAGCGCCGCGGAGCTGGAGGACCTCCGTGTCCAGGTGCAGGAACTCATCGACGGGGCACGCACCGCCGAGGCCGGGCAGGCGGCCCGCATCAAGCGGGTCCGCCCGGAGCACCGGGACAGTGCCGCCAACCTCGTGCACTACGTCTGGCTGCGCGGGCGGGACATCCGCACCCTCCAGGGCCGGCTGGCCGACCTCGGCCTGTCCTCACTGGGGCGGCTGGAATCCCGCGTGCTGCCCACCCTGCAGGCGATCGCCGCCACCCTGGAGGGGCTCCGGCTGGCCCGCGCCGTCGCGGACGGCGCAGCCGCAACCCACGGCGGGGCCGACGTCGCCCCTGCCGGGGCCGTTGCCGCCGGAGTCGAGGACGGGGCCGGGTGGTCCGCCGGGTGGCCGGACATGGATGCCGGGCCGGACCGGCTGGAGCAGAACGCGACCAGCCTGCTCGGTCCCAGTCCCAAGGACCGGGTCTCCAGGATCATGGTGACGTTCCCGTCCGAGGCGGCCACGGACCCGGGCCTCGTGGCCAGGATGCTTGAGGCCGGCATGGACCTGGCCCGCATCAACTGCGCACACGACGGACCGGACGAATGGGCCGCCATGATCGGGCACCTGCGGGACGCTCAGGGACTGTCCACCGGCGAAGGCACCGGCGCCCAGCAGGATCAGGCCGGCCAGGGGGTCTTCAGCCGCGGAGGAGAACCGGCGCCGGACCGCTGCCTGGTGGCCATGGACCTCGCCGGACCCAAGCTGCGCACCGGGCCCATCGCTCCCGGGCCGGAGGTGCTCAAGGTCAGGCCGGACCGCTCGGTCACCGGTCAGGTCCTCGAGCCGGCGACCGTCGTGCTGATCGCCGGGGACGCGGAACCGGGAGCGGACGGCGCCGGGAATGACGGGAAGGGCATCGACGCGGCGCACCGGGTTCCCGTCCGGGACCCGCGGTGGCTGACCGCCCGCACGGTGGGGGAGACCCTGCGCTTCACCGACGCGCGTGACTCTGCCCGGTCCCTGACGGTGGTCGCCCGAGGACCGGGCTGGCTGCGCTGTGAGATGTCACAGACGGCCTACTTCATGCCCGGTGTGGTGTTCCACGCCGCGGACGGCACGCTTACCGAGGTCGGAGCCCTGCCGCCGAAGGAGCAGCGGCTGTTCATCCGCGCCGGAGAACAGCTCATCCTGACCCGGTCGCTGGAGCCCGCCCAGCCGGAGCCGGGTGGTACCCACCGGATCGGCTGCTCCCTGGCGCAGGTGTTCGACGACGCGGAGCCGGGCCAGCGCATCCATTTCGATGACGGGAAGATCGGCGGCGTGATCACCGCCGTCGGCCCGGACGAGATCGAGGTGCGCGTGGAATCGGCAGGGGTGGCCGGCACCAGGCTCAAGGCGGAGAAGGGCATCAACCTGCCCGACACGCACTTGGACATCCCGGCCCTGACCGAGGAGGATCTCGCCGCGCTGCCGTTCGTGGTCGAGCATGCGGACATCGTCAGCCTGTCCTTCGTCCGGACCCCCGCCGACGTGGCGGACCTCATGGAGCGGGTGACCGCCCTCGGCCGCTATGACCTGGACGTGGTGCTGAAGATCGAGACCGTGGAAGCCTTCGAGAACCTTCCGCAGATCCTGCTCGAGGCCATGCGCTGGCCGGACGTCGGCGTGATGATCGCCCGTGGTGACCTGGCCGTCGAGACCGGGTTCGAGCGCTTGGCCGAGGTGCAGGAGGAGATCCTGTGGCTGTGCGAGTCCGGGCATGTCCCGGTGATCTGGGCGACCCAGGTCCTGGACTCCCTGGCCCGGACCGGCCTGCCGAGCCGTGCCGAGGTCACCGACGCCGCCATGGCGGAACGCGCGGAGGCCGTGATGCTGAACAAGGGTCCCTTCGTGGTGGACGCGATCGTCTTCCTGTCCGGCGTGCTCGGGCGGATGCAGGAGCACGTGTCCAAGAAGCGCACCCTGTTGAGACAGCTGCGCTCCTGGGACTTGCTGGGCGAGGACACCGCGGGCCGCGCAAGCGGGCGAAGCGGCGAGGTCCGGCCGCCGAGGGACCGCGTCGCCGACTGATGCCGGGAGTTGCCCCCCGGAAGCGGGAGACGTGCCTCACAGTGCATCTCCCGCGCTCCGGAGAAGGCGCCGAAAACACCGGAATGCCGCGGATCTTGGTCTGGCTGAGCGCCCTCCCGGGCGATTTGGCAGCCCCGCCCGAGCGTGTGTATAGTTCTTCTAGTCGCCAGCCGCGAAAGCGGGAAATCGGCGGCCGAACCCAGACTGAATGAAGGCCTAGACTGGTGCGCCCTGAGGGTGTAGAGTCAGTGGCCCGCAGGAGGTGCGGGGGTGACCATGGTGTCCACCAGGTGAACCACGCGGAAACGCCGGTTTGACGGGCTGGAAACAACGGTCTAAAGTAAAACACCGCAGACGGGAAAAGCGAAGTTGGTGGCCGGGTTTCCGGTTTTCTTCGTGAGT
>JASBVO010000029.1 GCA_029961105.1 Micrococcus sp.
AGACCCCGCGCAGGCACCCCAGCCGGTGCACCACCGCGGTGAACTCCGAGTCGGCGGCCATGGCTTCGATAGACCTATCGAGCCGGTCTCGGCGGGCCAGAGTGGCCAGCACGGCCTCGTGGTCAGCATCGAAGGCCAGCCGTGTCGGCCGGTGGAGCAGTTGTGGCTGGGCCTCGTGGACCAGCCAGGTGTGGTGGGCACCGGTCCATGCCTGCCCGCCGGAAAAGACGATGCCCTGGCGCAGCAGCAGCTTGGACAGCCGGTGCCGGGCGCGCATCAGATCCCCCCGGCAGTCCTCCCGGGCCCGGACCAGATCCCGGGCCGCTTCCTGGTCCACGGAGGGCACCGAGACGGAGACGACCTCATCCAGGCGCAGCAGCCGAGCCAGGTGCACCGCGTCCTTGGCATCGGTCTTGACCCGGTCCCCGGCCGGGCGTTGCAGCTTGGACGGGGCGACGACCTCGCACCGGATCCCGGCCCCCACCAGCGCACGGTAAAGGCCGAAGCCGGTCGGGCCGGCCTCGTAGGCCACCGCCACCGGACCGGGCAGATCCCGGACCCAGGAGAGGATGTGCTCATGAGACGGAGTCAGTCTCGTCTGGAAGAGCTCTCCCGTGACGCCGTCGATCGCCGCTGCCGCGACGGATCGTGCGTGCACATCGAGCCCGACACTCGTACGCTCGGTAAACACCGGGGCCTCCCACAACTGTCGGCAAGGCCGGGCACGGGGCTTCGTGTCCGGTAACCCACGAATCTCTGTGAGCGAGGCCCCGGCCCGCAACCCCTCCACGCCGGAGCGGTCACTACATACCGTCTAGGCCAGGATGGTATTTGACGCCGAAAGCCGTGCCATGGTCCTAGTAGCGCGGGAGCCGGTGGTACGTGCCATTTTCTTTCTTGGACATAGATGCCAGAGGACCGTGCGTGAGGTAGTGCCGGTGGCATTCGGCCAGCCTGTCTGGGTCGATATTGATGCCCAGCCCCGGGCCCTCGGGAACGGGAAGCACGTTGTTTCGCGGCCGAAGGGGCCCGCCCTCGATCACGTCCATCGTCTGCCAACGCATGAGGGACTGGTGTGGAAGGCGGATCGAAGGCAGGGCCGCGGTGAGGTGGATGTAGGCGGTCGTCATCACGCCGGAATCACCGCTGTAGAACCAGAAGTCGCGGCCCATGACATCGCAGGCGTGGGCAAAGCGCAAGGTGGCGCCAATGCCACCGAGCACCGCAATGTTGGCCAC
Organism: Micrococcus sp.; assembly: GCA_029961105.1. Lineage (GTDB taxonomy): Bacteria > Actinomycetota > Actinomycetes > Actinomycetales > Micrococcaceae > Citricoccus. The sequence continues at coordinate 1,239 of JASBVO010000029.1, forward strand.
AAAGGCGTCCGGCGCTCCTACGGCAACGGCATGAGGAAGGTCAAGCTCGTGTGTGGAGAACGGGACCGAAGTGTGCTGCCGCAGCCGGGCCATGTTCTCGTAGCCGATAACAGGGTCTTCGATGTTGGCGATGTTGAGCGGCTCAAGTTCGCGAATGATCTGCCGAGCGGTCGAAAGCGACCATCCGTAGTTGGCGTCGAGGCGGATGACTGCTTCGTTGCCAAGGGCTTCTCGCAAGGCGGTGATCGTGCGGATGTCCGTCGCCGCGTCGACAAACCCGACCTTGCCCTCGAAGATCGTCGAGCCGTGTTCCTCACGCTGGCGAAGGCAGTAATCCACCACCTCTTCGACGCTTCTTACACTGCCGTCCCCGGAAGTAGGTTCCAAGTAGGTGAAGTACTCGGAGAATTCGACAGAGCCCTGCACGGCACCGCCCAACAAGTGAGCGAGGGGGAGACCCAGGGCCTTCGCCTTGATGTCCCATAGGGCGATCTCTACGCCGCCGAATGCCCGCGTGAGGCTGTTGTCCCCTAGATTGCGAGCCGACTGCCACTCTGGCAGGCACAGCCGCTCGCACTCCGAGACATCATACGGGTCAGCGCCGAGCAGGGAAGGTGTGACGAAGTCGTCGATGAGTTGAGCATGCTCGTGCGAAGGGGCTTCACCGATTCCAACAATGCCCTCGTCGGTGAACACCTCGACGATCGTCTTGGCGAAGCCGCGGTTTACACCCACGGACCAGAGGTAGCCCGGTTCCAGCGGAATATTGACCGGCGTTGCTTTGATCTCGGTGATCTTCAATGTCGTCTCCTTCACAGAAAATGGTGCTCCGATGACTACGCCGCTCGAGTCTGGACCGAACATCGTGGGATTGTTGAAGGATTCGAGTTAGTCTTCGTGAAACTGTCGAAGCCCTCGGTGGCGACGAGGAGGACCATGTCGCGGTCGGATAAGGATGCTCACCGACCAGTCTGCCCTGGTGCCAAATCCGCACTGTGTGCAGGTCCGCGTGGGCCTGGACCATGGCCCCGATCACCGCGGGATCCACCGAGTAGTCGTTGCCGGCGATCCTGACGTAGTAGTCCCGGCCCAGGCGCACGCCCACCCGGTGCCCGGTGATCGGAGGACGGGCGGGCAGCGGCAGCATCGCCGCCCGGTCCTGGCCGATCCGCTCGGCCGGGCGGGCGGCGATGGAGCGCACCCGCCGGGTGTTCGCGGTTCCCAGCCACTGGACCAGTTGGGTGTTGAAGTCCTCCGGGCCGGCGAAGGTCCGCCCCGGCAGGAACGAGGTCTCCAGGTAACCGTTGGCTCGTTCCACGATGCCCTTGGACTCCGGGTCGTAGGGCTTGAGCTGGACCAGGGCGGCGGCCAGGCTGCCCATGAACGGCGCCACCCCGTCGGCCGGCTTGCCCCCGCGGCCGATCCCGGACTCGTTGTCCCACACCCAGCGGCGGGGCACCGCCTGGATCTGGCCGGAGACCAGCTGCCACATCCCGGTCAGCAGGTCTGCGGTGGTGCGCGAGGGCAGCATCATCGCCGTGATGAACCTCGAGTACGAGCAGACCATCACCAACACCGGCGGTGATCCGTCCCGGCCGGCGCCGAGCGGAATCCGCGCCGGCGGAAACCACAGGTCGCACTGGACCTGATCCCCGGGCCGGTAGGAGAGCCGGTCGGCCGGATCCACCGGAGCGTACTGGGCCCGCAGTGGGCGCAGGTTCTCCCGGAACCAGGTGATCGACCCCTCCCAGCCGACCCGCTCGGCCAGTACCGTGGCCGGCATCCTCGGGTGCTCGGCCAGCAGCGCCCGCACCGCCGGATCCACCGCACTGAATGCGTTCGGCCCGGGTGAGCGTTCATACCGGGGAGGGCGATCCGAGGCCACGGCCTTGATCACCGTGTTCCGGCACACCCCCAACCGCTTGGCAATCTGAGTCTTCGGCACACCCTCGGCATGCAACCGGCGGATCAACGCCCAATCTTCCACAGTGATCACACTCCAATCGTCGAGTGCTCACTTTTCAACCGTCAGATCTGCCCAGTATTCG
>JASBVO010000003.1 GCA_029961105.1 Micrococcus sp.
CCAGCGCTGCCGTCAGGGTGTGCATGCCACCGCGCAGGGACGCCACGAGGGCGCCGGGCGGGGCGGCGGCGCGGCGGGCGGCCACAGCCCGGGAGAGTGAGCCCTCGGCCACGAGCGCCTCGAGCAGTCCGGGCGCGACGGTGCGCAGGTCCAGGGTGTCCGGGTCGGCCGAGTGCACGCCGGCCACCACCGGTGCCACCAGCGCCTGCAGCACCCCCTCGCCCATGCGGTCGCGCACCACCGCGCCCACGGTGGCCGGGCCGCCGTCGTGCACGGTCCGCTCCCAGCGCTCCACCGGCAGGGAGAGGTCCTGGCGGGCCCGCTCGAGCGCCGCGGCCCCCAGCGCCTCGGCGACCTCGGGCGCCCCCAGGTCCCCGGGGATGCCCAGGATCCCCACGCGCGGCGAGCGCACCGCGCGCCCGGCGCCGGAGCCGGCCGGGTCCGGCAGGTAGAGCCAGGAGCCGGCCGGGTTCGGGGCCACGACGGCATCGGCCAGTCCCAGTTCGTCGACCAGTTCGCGCACGGCGGGGGTCCGGACGGCGAACGACTCGGCGCCGGCGTCCAGGACGAGGTCCGTGCCGTCCGGCAGCGGAACGCGGACGGGGGCGACGCAGCCGCCGAGGGTGTCCGTGGCCTCGAGCAGGGTGACCGCGCTGCCGGAGCGGGCCAGTTCCCAGGCGGAGAGCAGTCCGGAGATCCCGCCGCCGATGACGACGGCGGCGCCCGCCCCGCTCACGGCGTCAGGGAGTGGATGAGCCCGACGACCCGGGTCAGCACCTCCGGGTCGGTGGTCGGCGGCACCCCGTGGCCGAGGTTGACGACGTGTCCGGGGGCCGCCCGTCCGGCCTCGACGACCTCGCGGACGTGGGCCTCGAGCACCTCCCAGGGGGCGGAGAGCAGGGCGGGGTCGATGTTGCCCTGCAGCGGCACCGCACCGCGGCCATCCGGTCCCGGGGTGGCACCGAGGCGGCGGTGGGCCTCGTCCAGCGGGAGCCGGTAGTCGACGCCGACCACGGAGGCGCCGGCGTCGCGCATGGCGGGCAGGATCTCCCCGGTGCCGGTGCCGAAGTGCACGAGGGGCACACCGTTCTCCCCGGCCAGGTCCCGGACGTGGGACAGGGCCCGGGCGGAGTGCGGCTGGACATACTGCAGGTAGTCGGCCAGGGACAGCGATCCGGCCCAGGAGTCGAAGAGCTGGCCGGCGGAGGCCCCGGCCTCGATCTGGGCGCGCAGGAACCTCCCCGAGGCGTCGGCGGCCCAGCGGGCCAGCGCATTCCAGGTCTCCGGGTCCGCGTGCATCATGGTGCGCGGGCCCAGGTGGTCGCGGGAGGGCCGGCCCTCGACCATGTAGGCGGCCACGGTGAACGGCGCCCCGGCGAAGCCGATCAGCGGGGTGGAGCCGAGCTCGGCCACCGTCAGCCGTACCGCCTCGCGGATCGGCTCCAGCGACTCGTCCGTCAGTTCGGGCAGGGCGGCCACGTCCTCGGCCGTGCGCACGGCTGCGCCCAGCACGGGGCCGGTGCCGGGCACGATGTCCACGTCGACGCCGGCGAGCTTGAGCGGGATGACGATGTCCGAGAAGAAGATGGCGGCGTCCACGTCGTGCCGGCGCACCGGCTGGAGCGTGATCTCGGAGGCCAGCTCGGGCTTCAGGCAGGAGTCCAGCATGCCGATGCCCTCGCGCAGCTCCCGGTACTCCGGCAGAGAACGCCCGGCCTGGCGCATGAACCACACCGGCTTCCGGGATGGGGTGCCGCCCCGGTAGGCGGTGACCAGCGGCGACGACGCCGTCGAGCGGGCGGGGTCCGTGGTGATCAGCGGGTGGTCGGCGGGCAACGCGGTCGATGAAGGCATGGCGCCCATTCTTCCATCGAACCTCCCGCGTGTTTCCGCTGGCCGGCACGGCGGTGGCCGGCTGGACGCTACAGGCGGTAGAATCGCCGGCATTGTGGCTTTGTTTTCCCTGGTTGCCTCGCACACCGACCTTGACCTCGACACGGTGGCACAACTGAGCAACGGCACCGACGAGGTCGCCTCCGTCATCCCCGCGTCCACCGCCAACGGAGCGGTCGTGCTGGCCACCTGCAACCGGGTGGAGATCTACGCGGAGGCCCCGGACGAGGGCTCCGTGGAACAGGCCCGCCGCGAGCTCCTGCAGGCCGTCTCCCGCGGATCGGGGCTGCCCGAGGACACCGTCGCCGCGTCCTTCCGCACCCTCGCCGGCGACGCCGCGGTCCGCCACCTGTTCGAGGTGGGTGCGGGGCTGAAGTCGGCCGTCGTGGGCGAGCGGGAGATCGCCGGCCAGGTCCGCCGCGCCCTGGGGACCGCGCGCGAATCGGGCACCGCCACCGGCTCCCTCACCAAGCTCTTCGAGTCCGCCACCCGCACTGCCAAGGACGTGGGCACGCACACCGCCCTGGGTGCGGCCGGCCGCTCGATCGTCTCCGTGGCCCTGGACCTGGCCACCAGCATGCGGGCCGGCACCTCGGTGGTCGGCGCCCAGCGCTTCTGGCAGGACGCCAACATCCTGCTGATCGGCACCGGCGCCTACGCAGGGACCACGCTGGCCCAGTTGGCCGACCGGGGTGCCGTGAACGTGGGCGTGCACTCCTCGTCCGGCCGCGCGGAGGCCTTCGTCGCCGACCGCGGCGGATGGGCACTGGCCCTGGGCGGGGAGAAGATCCACGGTGCCATCGCCGAGGCGGACGTGATCATCGGCTGCTCCGGCGGGGACCGGCGGCTCGAGGCCGAGACGCTGCAGCGCCTGCGCGAGGGCGTCTCCTCCCGGCTGACCGTGCTGGACCTGGCCCTGACCCATGACTTCGATCCGGCCATCGCCGACCTGCCCGGCGTGGACCTGATCACGCTGGAATCCGTGAAGATGGCCGCGCCCGAGGGCCAGCAGGCCGCCCTGACGGCCGCCGCGCAGCTCGTGGACGGCGCCGTGGACGGCTTCCTGCAGGAGCGCAAGGCCCGCAGCGCCAACGAGGCCATCGTGGCCCTGCGGCGGCACACGCACGGGGTCCTGGAAGCGGAGATGGAGCGCGTGCGCAGCCGGCACGGCTGCACCGCGGCCGCCGAAGAGGTCGAGTTCGCCCTGCGCCGCATGGTCCGGCAGATGCTCCACGAACCCACGGTCCGGGCCAAGGAACTCGCCGCCCAGGGCCGCCTCGAAGAGTACGAGAACGCGCTGAACGTCATCTTCGGCCTGGAGGTCGCACCTCCGGCCGCGGACGTCGCCCCGGCATCGTGCCCGGTCGGCGAGCCGCGGGAGGGCGTCGTCCCCGCCGGACCGGCCGCCTCGACCCGGATCGCCTGATCCGGCCGGGAGACCGACGCTCCCCCACCGCACTACCGGCCGGTAGACTTCTGGACACCGTCCTGACCGGGCGGTCCCGTCCAGAAAGGCCTCAACGTGACCTCCAGCCCCGTGCGCCAGTCCCGGCTGCCCCGTGAGGAGCGTCGGCGCCAGTTGCTGGATGCCGCGCAGCAGGTGTTCGTGGAGCACGGCTACCACGACACCTCGATGGATGACATCGCCATCGCGGCCGCCGTGTCCAAGCCGGTGCTGTACCAGCATTTCCCCGGCAAGCACGAGCTCTTCCTGGACCTGATGGACACCCAGCTGACGCTGCTGCAGGACGCCCTGTCCGATGCACTGGGCTCGACCACGGACAACAAGGAGCGGGTCCGCGCCACCATCCGCGCCAGCTTCCAGTTCGTGGATCGGCCGGACCGCGCCTACCGCCTCCTCTTCGACTCCGGCCTGAACAACGATCCGGACGTCGCCGGGCGGATGGAGGAGATGGACCACCGCTTCGCGGCGGACATCGCCGAGATCATCGCCACGGACACCCGGCTCTCCCGCGAGGAGGCCATGCTGCTGGGCCGGGGCCTGGCCGGGCTCGTGCAGTCCGCATCCCGCCACTGGGCGGCGCAGGCGGGCCAGTCCGGGCGACCGGACCTGGACAACGCCGCAGACCTCGCGTTCCGGCTGGCCTGGCGCGGCATCAGCCGCTTCCCCAAGGAGGGCTGAGCGGCCCGCGGCGCGTTACGCCGCCAGCCGAAGAACCGAGGTGTGCGCCCGTCAGGGGCCCGGTCTCGCCTAGTCTGGCGAGGGAAGACCCGCCCGGCCGTCCCCTGGGCCGGCCCGTGACCTACTGAAGGAGACAGCCATGGAGATCCGCATCGGTGTGCAGAACGTCGCCCGCGAAGTCGTCATCGAATCCGACGCCAGCAATGAGGACGTCGCCCGCCTAGTCTCCGACGCCATGGCCGACGGCGGCACGCTGCGCCTGAAGGACACCAAGGGCCGCCTGGTCCTGGTCCCCGCCGGCATCATCGGTTACGTGGAGATCGGCACGGAGACCGCCCGCCCGGTGGGCTTCGTCGCCACGCCCGGCAGCTGACCTACCCCTCGGCCCCCTCGGCGTCGTCCTCGCCACTGCACAGGCACACCCGGTTGCCGTCCGCGTCGGTGTAGATCCACCAGCGCGGGGCGAAGGTGGCGTCCTCCCGCTGGTCGCGCGAGCGTTCGGTGAGCGCGGCGCGCACCGTGTCCCAGCTGTCGCGCGGGGCGGTGACGTCCACGTGCATCGGGCGCGCGTCCGGGGTCTCGGTCTGCTGGAACCACAGCCCCGGGCCACGCCCCCGCGGATCCCGCAGGTCACCGGTCCGGCCGTGCTTCCGGTACCCCAGGGCCGTGGTCCAGAAGTCCTCCAGCGCGGCCGGGTCCCGGGTGTCCAGGGCGAGGTCGTAGGAGCGGTTCTCCGCGGGCACCGCCGTGGCGCCGGCCTCGGCGGCCAGCTCGGAGATCCTGCGGGCCAGCCGCACGTCCCGCCGGGTCACGGCACCGCCGGCATCGTGGCTGGAGGAGTCGAGGAACAGGTGGTCGTACCGCCAGTCCAGGTCCGGGTGATGGTCGAGCTCTTGACAAACGGCGCCGATCCGGCCCATCAGCTCCACCGCGGTGGCACTGTCCGGGCATCGGTAGGCGGTGTAGATCCCGGTGTTCCGGTACCGCCAGTCCGGCAGCCCGGACAGGGCGTCGTCGAGCTCGGCCGCGGTGAGGATTCCCTTGCCAGTCATGGTCCCCACGGTGCCGTCCACCGCCGGGATCGGTCAACGCCCGGCCCCCTCGGTAGGGTGTGATCCGTGGCCTACTACCATCTGGACCTCGCCCGCTCCGCCGCGCAGACCGAACTGGCGCGCAGCCTGGCCGCACTGCGCGAGGAGTTCGCCCTGCCCGCCGCGTTCGCCCCGGAGGTGCTGGCCGAGGCCGAGCAGGCCGCGGCCGCCGTCGTGCGCTCCCTGCCGCAGAGCGACCGGACGGACCTGCCGTTGGTGACCATCGATCCGCCCGGGTCCACCGACCTGGACCAGGCGTTGTACATCGAGCGCGGGGCCGAGGGGCATCCGGACGGGTTCACCGTGCACTACGCCATCGCGGACGTCCCCGCCTTCATCACCCCGGGCGGCGCGCTGGACGAGGAGACGCTGCGGCGCGGGCAGACGATCTACCTCCCCGACGGCAGGGTGCCGCTGCACCCGGAGGTGATCAGCGAGGACGCCGCCTCGCTGCTGCCCCGCGTCCAGCGCGGGGCCTACCTGTGGACCTTCGCCCTGGACGCCGACGGCGCCCTCGTCGGCACCGCCCTGGAACGCGCCACCGTCCGCAGCCGCGAGCAGCTCACCTATGAGCAGGCCCAGGCCAGGATCGACGCCGGCCCGGCTCCTGTGCACGGCGACGGCCCCGGTGCTTCGCGCTCCGGTGACGAGGTCCCCGCCGCCGACCGGTCCGCGATCGCCGGCTCCCTGGCCCTGCTGAAGCAGGTCGGGCTCCTGCGCACCGGGCAGGAGGCGGCGCGCGGCGGTGCCAGCCTGCGGCTGCCCGAACAGGAGATCACCGTCACCGACCACGGCTATGAGGTGCTGAGCGCTCCCCCACTGGACGTCGAGGACTGGAACGCACAGGTGTCCCTGCTCACCGGGATGGCCGCCGCTCGGATCATGCTGGACGGCGGGGTCGGCATCCTGCGCACCATGCCACCGGCGGACGGGGACTCCATCGACCGGTTCCGGGCCCGCACCCGCGCCCTGGGGCACCCGTGGCCCCGGGAGCAGTCCTACGGGGAATACCTGCGCGGCCTGGACATCCGGGACCCGCAGCAACTGGCCATCATGCACGCCGCCACCTCCCTGTTCCGCGGCGCCGGGTACACCGCCTTCGACGGCGACACGCCCGGGCTCGCAGTGCAGTCCGCCATCGCCGCGCCCTACGCCCACACCACGGCCCCGCTGCGCCGCCTCGTGGACCGCTTCGTCCTGGTCACCTGCCTGGCCCTGCTGCACGGCGAGCAGGTCCCGGAGGGGATCCGCGGGATCCTGCCCGCCCTGCCCGAGGCCATGAGGGAGTCCAACGTGCTCGCCTCCCGGACCTCCAATGCCGCGCTGGAGCTGGTGGAGGCGGCGTCGCTGCACGGCCTGGAGGGGCAGGAGTTCACCGCCGTGGTGGTCTCGGCGCCGGGACCGGAACAGGAGGAGAAGGCCCGGGCGCAGGGGCGGCTGCCGTGGGGCGAGGTCCAGGTGGAACATCCGCCCGTGCTGGCCCGCTACGAGGGCTTCGCCGAGGCCGGCAGCCGCATCCGCGTGGTCCTGGTGAGGGCGGACATGGCCACCCGCACGGTGTTGTTCCGGGTGGCCGGCCAGAGCCCGGCCGGGGACCGGACACGGGACGGCGCGCCCGAGCCGGTAGACTGAGGCGTACCAAGGATGACCGGTCGCACTGTTCATCTGTGTTCACCCTCGTGATCTGACTTACCGGATCCGGCACGCGGCCCCGCCGAAGGCAACGGCGTGGCCCAGCCCGGGTCCCGGGGTTCCCCCTCAGCGGAGGACATCCCGGCACTTCCCAGCGATCGGCTCCACCACAAGGACGCACGGCGTCCGGCCGATCCGCGGCGCCCCCACGTGTGGGCGAGCCGCCGGAGTGCACTCGCAGACAGTGCCATCGCACCGGGCCGACGTGCCTGAACGACGGGACCGAACTCCCCATGACCCCTGAACAGAAGATCGCCGCCGACAACGACATCGACACGGAGGACCTGGCCACCGCGTCCCTCGAGACCATCGAGGTCGAGGACTCCATCGACATCACCGAGCCCAACGCGCCGCAGCCGGAGAAGTCCTTCGCCGACTTCAACGTCCGGGCCGACATGGTCGAGGCGCTGGCCGAGAAGGGCATCACGCACCCGTTCCCCATCCAGGCCATGACGCTGCCGGTCGCCCTGGGCGGGCACGACATCATCGGCCAGGCCAAGACCGGTACCGGCAAGACCCTGGGCTTCGGGCTGCCGCTGCTGCAGCGCGTCATCGGCCCCGGCGAGGACGGCTTCGACGCCCTCCCCACCCCGGGGGCCCCGCAGGCCCTCGTGGTCGCCCCCACGCGCGAGCTCGCGAACCAGGTGGCCGCGGACATCACCGCCGCCGCCTCCAAGCGGTCCGTGCGCATCGCCACCATCTACGGCGGCCGTGCCTACGAGCCCCAGATCGAGGAACTGCAGCGCGGCGTGGAGGTCGTGGTCGGCACCCCCGGCCGCCTGATCGACCTGATGCGCCAACGGCACCTCAACCTGAAGCTGGTGAAGATCGTCGTCCTCGACGAGGCCGACGAGATGCTTGACCTCGGCTTCCTGCCGGACGTGGAGACGCTGCTCTCCGCGGTGCCCGAGGTCCGCCAGACCATGCTGTTCTCCGCCACCATGCCCGGCCCCGTGGTCGCCATGGCCCGCCGGTACATGACCCAGCCCACCCACATCCGCGCCGCGGACCCGGAGGACGAGGGCATCACCAAGAAGGACATCCGGCAGCTGGTGTACCGCGCCCACCACATGGACAAGGACGAGCTGGTGGCCCGCGCCCTGCAGGCCGAGGGCCGCGGCAAGACCATCATCTTCACCCGCACCAAGCGCACCGCGGCCCGGTTGTCCGACGAGCTGGAGAAGCGTGGCTTCGCCGCCGGCTCCATCCACGGCGATTTGGGCCAGGGCGCCCGCGAGCAGGCCCTGCGCGCCTTCCGCGGCGACAAGATCGACGTGCTGGTCGCCACCGACGTCGCCGCCCGCGGCATCGACGTGGACGACGTCACCCACGTGATCAACTTCCAGTGCCCCGAGGACGAGAAGACCTACCTGCACCGGGTCGGCCGCACCGGCCGGGCCGGCAACAAGGGCATCGCCGTGACCCTGGTGGACTGGGAGGACATGCCCCGCTGGACCCTGATCAACAAGGCCCTGGGCCTCGAGGTCCCGGAGCCGCCGGAGACCTACTCCTCCTCGAAGCACCTCTTCGAGGACCTGGGCATCCCGAAGGGCACCAAGGGACGGCTGCCCAGGTCACAGCGCACCAAGGCCGGCCTGGACGCCGAGCAGCTCGAGGACCTCGGCGGCCCGGGCGCTCCCCGGGGCGGCCGTGAAGGCGGACGCGACGGCGGCCGAGGCCGCGGTGGCCGGGACGGGTCCGACGGCGGTCGCAACCGTGCGCGCGGACGCTCCGGTGGCCGGGGCGGTCGGGGTGGCCGGGATGCGGAGCGCGGCGGGTCCACCGAGCGCGACGGCGAGCGGCGCGCCGAGGGCGAGGGCCGGCGTCGGACCGGCGGTTCCGGTGAAAGTGCGGCCGAGCAGGGCGGACAGCGCTCCGCGCGCGGCCGGAGCCGCACGCGCACGCGCCGCCGCAACGGCAGCGTGGTCCAGGGCGGCGGCGACGCCGGCCAGTCCGGTGCGGCGACGTCGGACGACTGAGCCCCCGGCACCGGAGTACCGCTCGACGTGACGCGATTCGACCCTGAGGGCCCCGACCTGGTGGTGGCGGCAGAGAACCTCCAGTTCCTGCCGTCCCTGCCGGACGGGGCCTTCACCGTGGTGTACCTCGACCCGCCGTTCAACACCGGCCGGACCCAGCGCCGGCAACAGCTCACCACGGTCCGTGCCTCCGAGGAGGAGGCCGACCGCATCGGCTTCGGGGGCCGGGGATACCGCACCATCAAGGGGGCGCTGGCCTCCTACGACGACGCCTTCGCCGACTACTGGGAGTTCCTGGAGCCGCGGCTGCGCGAGGCCTGGCGGCTCCTGGCCCAGGACGGGACGCTGTACCTGCACCTGGACTACCGGGAGGTCCACTACGCCAAGGTCATGCTGGACGTGATCTTCGGCCGGGAGTGCTTCCTGAACGAGATCATCTGGGCCTACGACTACGGGGGCCGCTCCAAGCGCCGCTGGCCGTCCAAGCACGACACGATCCTGGTGTACGTGAAGGACCCGGACCACTACTGGTTCGACTCCGACGAGGTGGACCGCGAGCCCTACATGGCCCCGGGACTGGTCACCCCGGAGAAAGCGGCGCGGGGCAAGCTGCCCACCGACGTGTGGTGGCACACCATCGTCTCCCCCACCGGCAGGGAGAAGACCGGCTACCCCACGCAGAAGCCGCTGGGCCTGCTGCGACGGATGGTGGCGGCCTCCTCGCGGAGGGGCGACTGGGTGCTGGACTTCTTCGCCGGCTCCGGGACGCTGGGGGCGGCCGCCGCGGAACTCGGGCGCCGGTTCGTGCTGGTGGACCAGAACCCCGAGGCGATCGAGGTCATGCGCCGCCGGCTCACCCCCCTCACCCCGCGCCTGGCGGTCAGGGGTAGATGACCTCGGCGCCCGTGCCGCGTTCGATGATCTGCTGCACGATGGCGTCCGGGGTGGTGTGCTCGCCCATCCGGTTGGGCTTGCCGGCCCCGTGGTAGTCGGAGGACCCGGTGACGAACAGTCCGTGCCCGCGGGCCAGGAGGCGCAGCCAGCGGCGGCCCTCGTCCGGGTTGTCCCGGTGGTCGGCCTCCACCCCGGCCAGTCCGGCGTCGATCATCTCCTCGAACAGTTCCGTGCCGACCACGCGCCCGCGCATCGAGGCCATGGGGTGGGCGAACACCGGCACTCCCCCGGCCTCCAGCACCAGCCGCACCGCGTCCACCGGGTCCGGGGCGTAGTGGCCCACGTAGTACTTGGAGCGCGGCGTCAGGATCGAGGTGAATGCCGCCGAGCGGTCCTCGACCACGCCGAGGGAGACGAGCGCGTCGGCGATGTGCGGCCGGCCGATCGTGGCGTCCGGCGTGGAGTGCCGCAGCACGTGGTCCCAGGTGATCGGGAAGTCCTCGGCCAGCCGGTCCACCATGCGCTGGGCCCGGGTGAACCGGGAGCTGCGGGACCGCTCGATCTCCGCGCACAGCGCCGGGTCCCGGGGGTCGTGCAGGTAGGACAGCAGGTGCACGCTGATGCCGGTGTCCGAGACGCAGGAGACCTCCATGCCCGGGAGGAGCACGATCCCGGACGCCACGGCCTGGTCGGCGGCCTCCGCCCAGCCCGCGGTGGAGTCGTGGTCGGTCAGGGCGATCCCGGTCAGTCCCGCCGTGGCCGCTGAGCGCACCACGGTGGCGGGCGGTTCGGTGCCATCCGAGATGTTGGAGTGCGTGTGCAGGTCGAACGGCATGACCACCAGCCTAGCCAACGCGGTGCGCACTCGGAGTGCGGGGCGCAGGGCAGTGCGATGATGGACGCCATGAGTGATGCACAGTCCCAGACCCCGGAGACCCCGGACCACGACCCCCAGCCCCTCGAGGACCGCGTGAACAACCGGTCCCAGAAGCCGACCTCCCAGGCCTTCAAGGAGTTCATGGGCTCGAACTGGGCCCCGGCCTCCACGCCCCTGGTCATGCCGGACTCCTCCGCCCCCTTCGCGGCCAAGCGCCGGGCCGCGCTGTCCGCGCAGTACCCGGGCGAGCGCCTCGTCATCCCGGCCGGGCCGCTGAAGGTCCGGTCGAATGACACCGACTACCGGTTCCGCGCCCACTCCGCGTTCGCGCACCTGACCGGCCTGGGCGTGGACCACGAGCCGGACGCCGTGCTCGTGCTGGAGCCGGTGGACCCGGGCACCGGAGACCACGGTTCGGACCACGAGGCCACCCTGTACTTCCGTCCCCTCGCCGGCCGGGACTCCGAGGAGTTCTACTCCAACGCCCGCACCGGTGAGTTCTGGATCGGGGCCCGCCCCACCCTCGGCGACATGCAGTCCCGCACCGGCATCCGCACCGCCGACCTGTCCGGGCTGGAGGTGGCGGTCACCAAGAACGCCGGCGCGGTGGAGATCGGCGGGGTCAGGATCCGCCTGCTGCGCGGCTCCGACCTGGACGTCGAGGCCCTGGTCGACACCTCCCGGATCAACACCGGCGTGGACCTGGAGACCTCGGACGGCCTGGACGCCGAGCTCACCGAGTTCCTCTCCGAGCTGCGCCTGGTCAAGGACGGCTGGGAGATCGAGGAGCTGCGCGGCTCGGTCGCGGCCACCATCTCCGGCTTCGAGGACATCGTGAAGGTCCTGCCCGCCGCGGCCGGTCACGAGCGCGGCGAGCGCATCGTCGAGGGCGCGTTCTTCTCCCGGGCCCGGCTGGAGGGCAACGACCTGGGCTATGACACCATCGCCGCCTCCGGCAACAACGCCACCGTGCTGCACTGGATCCGCAACAACGGCGCGGTGCGGGACGGGGACCTGATCCTCGTGGACGCCGGCGTGGAGGCCGATTCGCTCTACACCGCGGACATCACCCGCACCCTGCCGGTCAACGGGACGTTCACGGACGTGCAGCGGAAGATCTACCAGGCGGTCCTGGACGCCGCGGACGCCGCCTTCGCCATCGTGAAACCGGGTATCAGGTTCCGCCAGGTCCACGACACCGCCATGCAGGTGCTGGCCGAGCGCCTGGACGAGTGGGGGCTGCTCCCGGTGTCCGTGGAGGAGGCCCTGTCAGCGGAGGGCCAGCAGCACCGGCGGTGGATGCCGCACGGCACCAGCCACCACCTCGGCCTCGACGTCCACGACTGCGCCCAGGCCAAGCGGGAGCTCTACCTCGACGGCGAGCTGAAGCCGGGCATGGTCTTCACCATCGAGCCGGGCCTGTACTTCAAGGCCGAGGACCTGGCCGTGCCGGAGGAGTACCGCGGCATCGGCGTGCGCATCGAGGATGACATCTACGTCACCGATGAGGGCGCCGAGAACCTCTCCGCCGCCCTGCCGCGCACCCCCGATGACATCGAGGCGTGGATGGCGGACCTGCTGCGCTGAGCCTCAGGCCGGGTCGTCCTGGGCCGGCTTCTCGGAGTCCGGCCCGGGGCCGGACTCCGTGCCGGGGCCGGACTCGGACCGCTCGGCATGGCGGCCGTAGCGCGGCCGGGCGAAGCCGCCCTCCGCTCCTCCCGACGCCGGCCCGGCGCCTTCCGCGGTGTCCTCGCCGTCCACCGGCCGGTCCGGGTCCCTGCGCCGGCCGCTGCCGCCCCGGCCGTAGTCCGGGGCAGCGAAGCCACCGGGCGCCGCGCCGGGCTGGCCGGCCTTCCCGGCCTGGTCCTGCAGCATCCGTTCCCGGAGTGCCTGGGCCTGGTCCTCTGGCAGCCGCACCCCGTACTGGGGCCGGCCGTCCGGAAGGTCGGGGTAGTGATGGGTCCGGGCCGGAGCGGGCACCGGGGACGGAGCGGACCCGGGCGTTGGGGCGGACCCGGGCGTCGGGGCCTGCGCCGGGGCGGACGCCCGCGCGGGAGCCGGTGCGGCCGCGGAGGTGGCGGACGGCGCCGTCGAGGCGGGCACTGCCGAGGCGGGCTCCTGGTCGGGGCTGCCCGTCCCGGACTCCGGCGCGGGCGTTCCGGCCGGCGCCGAGGAACCCGTGCCGGACACCGGGCCTGCCGGGGTCGCGCCGGATGACTGCTGGGCCGGTGCCGGGCCGGGAACGGGCGCCGTCGATGCACCCGGGGTGCCCGTGCCGAGGAGCTGGCGGGCCTGGGCCGCCGAGGCGAACTCGCACACCACGTCGAAGCGGGCGGGCACGAGCTGCTGGACGGAGTCGAAACCCCTGCCCTTGCGGATCGAGTGGCCGATGACGCCGAACAGCACCCAGATCCCGACGCCCAGGCCCACGGTGTAGAGCATCTGAAGTCCCGCGCCGGAGGGGTCGATCAGGCTCATGAGGATGCCGAGCATCAGGCCGAAGAAGGCGCCCTGCAACGCCGAGCGCAGGGCCACCGTGGCATAGGTGAGCCGGTTGCGGATCCGTTCGACCGTGCGGAGGTCGACGCCGACGATCGAGACGGTCCGGACGTCGAACTCCTGCTCGGCCAGCCGGTCCACGACCTTCCGGGCCTCCGCGTAGGAGTCGTAGGTGCCCAGCACCTCGCCGCGCGGCAGGCCACTGACGGCAGGATCGGAGGACACGGGACCGAAGGACATCGACATGGGTCCATTCTGCCGCTCCGGCCGTGACCGGTCATCACGGGCCGCCGGTTCTCCGCCACCGGCGTAAGCACCGTGCGCTCCAGCGTGCCGGCGTGCGCTCAGCTCAGCACGTCCTTGGTGGCGAACCTGCCGTAGGCCAGCGCTCCGGACACCGCGACGTAGCCTGCCTGCAGCAGCGCGTTGTCCACGAAGGAGTCCCAGAGCACCGGTTGGCGCAGCAGGTCCACGAACCCGGTCCAGTGCTCGGTGAACAGCCACGGGTGCAGCCACTCCAGTTGCGGCAGGGAGCCGGCGATCTGGGCGGCCACCGCGAGCACGGCGATGGCCGCCATCACTCCCACCGGCACGTCCGAGAGCGTCGAGAGGAACAGGCCGATGGCCCCCAGCCCCAGCAGCGACACCCCGACGTAGGCGGTGATCAGCGCGATGCGCGCATACGACTCCCCCAGGCCGACGGTGTCCCCGGAGAGCAGTACGGCCGGCTGCACCCCGAACAGGACGAGCCCCACCAGCACCCCGGCCGCCGCGAGCACCAGCACCGCAGCGGCGCAGAACACCACGATCACGGCGTACTTGACCAGCAGCAGGCCGGCCCGCGGCACCGGGGCGGTGAGCAGGTAGCGCAGGGTGCCCTGGGAGGCCTCACCTGCGATGGAGTCCCCCGCGACGACGGCCACGGTCAGCGGCAGGAACAGCGGGACGCTGACGAGCAGGCCGACCACGGCCAGGAACAGCCCGTTGCCGGCCACCTGGTCCAGGAACGCCGGCCCCCGGCCCCGCGGTGGGCCGGTGGAGACCCGTACGGCCACCCCGATCAGGACCGGGACCGCGGCCAGCGCCGCGAACAGGGCCCAGGTCCGCCGCCGCCGGAACAGCAGGCGCAGTTCGGAGGCGAGCATCCCGCCACCGGCCGGTGCAGTGCGCTCAGGCAATGTCGAACCCCTCCCCCGTCAGCTGCACGAACCGCTCCTCCAGGCTCGTGCCCTCGACGCCGAACCCGCGCACGCCCACCCCGGAGGCGACCAGTGCGGCGACGATCTCCTCCGGGGGCGGGGTGCGCGGACCGGTGGCGGCGCGCACGGTCCCGGTCCCGTCGGCCGCGCCCGCCGAGGCGGTGCGGACACCGTCGGGGACCGGGGACAGCCCCAGGCGGGAGAGCACCCTGCCTGCGGCCTCGGTGTCGCGCGTGTGCACCACCACCCGTCCGGCCGCGGGCCCGCGCAGCTCGTCCAGCGTCCCCTGCGCCACGAGGCTGCCGTTGCTCATGACCGCCGCGTGCGTGCACACCTGCTCGACCTCGCTGAGCAGGTGGCTGGAGACGAACACCGTCAGCCCCGCCCCGGCGAGGGAGGCCACCAGGTGCCGGACCTCGCGTGTGCCCTGCGGGTCCAGCCCGTTCGTCGGCTCGTCCAGCACCAGCAGTTCCCGCTCGGCGGCCAGGGCGTTGGCGATGCCGAGGCGCTGCTTCATGCCCAGCGAATAGGCGTGCACGGCCAGCCGGGCGGCGCGGGAGAGCCCCACCCGCTCCAGCGCCGCGTCCACCCGCCGGCCGCGGGTCCGAGGATTGGAGGTGCGGTCCGCGGCGTCGAAGCGGACCAGGTTGGCACGGCCGGACAGGTAGGGGTAGAACGCCGGTCCCTCCACCAGCGCCCCGACGTGCGGCAGCACCCGCACGGCGGCCTGTGGCATCGGCTGGCCGAGCACGCTGATGCTCCCGGACGTCGGCGCGGCCAGCCCCAGCAGCATCCGGATGGTGGTGGTCTTGCCCGAGCCGTTGGGCCCCAGGAAGCCGAACACCGCGCCCCGCGGGACGGACAGGTCCACCTCGTGGACGGCCTGCCGCTTCCCGAACCTCTTGTTCAGCCGGTGCGTCAGGATGACCGGATCCGCGTCCGGGGGCGGACTGGTCACTCCTCGCCGGTTCCGGAGGCGGCGACGTCCAGCAGTCGCTGCTGCGGCACCGCGCCGGCGAGCACCCGCCCGTCATCCGTCAGCAGCACGTTCAGCAACGGCGTGCTCAGCAGGCGTCCGTCCTCCACGTCCACGGCCAGTTCGTCCAGCACCGCGGAGTCCGCCACGTCCTGCGGCACGGCGTCCGCGGGCATCACGACGACGGCGTCCCAGCCGTCACCGACGACCTCGCCCCGGTGGTGGTGGGCCCCAGATCCGCAGTGCCCGGGCCCGCCGTGCCGCATCATCCCGTCCGGGAGGGACACGTCCTCGACCGTCGCCCCGGCGGGCGGGCTGAAGTCGAACAGGCCGGCGTCGGGCACCTCCGGGGTGAACTCCGTGAAGGCGACGCTGACGGCGGGCTCGTCCTGGCCCACGGCGCGGACCTCGACGCCGAGCGGCATGCCGGTCGCCGCGTCGACGTCGACCGCGACGGTGTCCACGAGGGTCTGGTCGGTGCGCGGTTCCAGGCGCAGGGTGTAGACGTCCCGGCCGGAGTCGCTGGTGCCCTCCTCGACCGAGACCACGCTGTGCGCCTCGGCCTTCTCCAGCAGGCGCTCGGCGATCTGCTCCGGGGTCGGCATGGCCACGCCGGGGTGCTGGCGGGCCAGGGGGGATTCCTCCCCCGCCCCGTGCCGGGGCAGGGTGAGGTGGACGGCCTCGTTCTCGGCGGAGTCGTAGGACCACAGCTCGCCCTCATTGAGAACCAGGTCCTTCTGGTCGGCGCCCTCCAGCAGCTGCAGCCGGAACCGGTCGTGGCCGTCGGCGAACAACCGGGCCTCGTGCGTGCCCGTCAACTCAGAGAGAAGCCCGGCGATGCGACCGTCCACGGAGCCGTCATCCTCGTCCTCGCCGTCCCGGACGTCGGCGCCGGGCAGCTGAGGCAGACCCAGTTCGACGCTGGACTCCAGGCGGCCGGAGAACCCCTCCAGTTCGTGCGCGGCGACCATCTCCAGCACGTCCTGCGGCGTCCTGTCCGGCAGGTCGGTCCGCGCGCTGGCCGTGATGGACCCGCCCGCTGCGAGCGCCGCGATCGTCGCGGCCGCCGCCACGGCGGGTGTCCACTTCTTCCAGGGTCCCCGGTCCATAGCCACTCGATCCCTCAGGGACGACTATCCGTGCCTCTACGGTACGCCGCTTCGGGCTCCCTGACCATGGTGCCGTGGGGCGCGTCGCCGCCCCCGTCCGGTGCCGCGGCCCCGGACCGGCCGTGCAAGGGCCGACTAGGCTGGAGGGGTGAGTGCCCCCAAGATCTTCGTCGCCCGGCTGCTGGGCCTGGACGTGTTCGACCCGCTGGGCGACCGGCTGGGACGGATGCGCGACGCCGTCGTGACCGATCGCGGGCCCGGCCTGCCGCCGGTGGCCGTCGGCCTGGTCATCGAGGTGCCCGGCAAGAAACGGGTCTTCGTGCCGATGACCCGGGTGACCTCCATGGACTCCGGCCAGGTCATCACCACGGGGCTGATCAACCTGCGCCGCTTCGAACGCCGCGGGGCCGAGCTGATGGTGGCCGGGGACCTCTTCGACCGCAAGGTGACCCTGGTGGACGGGTCCGGGAACGCGGTCCTGGAGGACCTGGGCCTGGAGCGGCAGCGCAACGGTGACTGGGTGGTCAGCGACCTCTACGTCCGCCGGGACGCCGGCCGCACGCCGTTCGGCCGCGCCCGCGGCGAGCACCTGCTCGTGGAGTGGGGACAGGCCCGGTGGGCGGACCAGGCCGAGCCCCAGGGGGCCACGAGCTTCGTGGCCGCCCACGAGGACCTCAAGGCCGCCGACCTGGCGGACGTGCTGCACGAGATGACGGCCAAGCGCCGCGTGGAGGTGGCCACCGAGCTGCAGGACGAGCGCCTCGCGGACGTGCTCCAGGAGTTGCCCGACGACGACCAGGTGGAGATCATCTCCCACCTGGACATCGAGCGCGCCGCCGACGTGCTGGAGGAGATGGACCCGGATGACGCCGCCGACCTGTTGCACGAGCTGCCGGACTCACAGCAGGAGCTGCTGCTGGAGCTGATGGAGCCCGACGACGCCGACGACGTCCGCCGCCTCATGGAGTACGAGGAGAACACCGCCGGCTCGGTGATGACCCCGGTGCCGGTGATCATGCCGCCGGAGGCGACGGTGGCCGATGCCCTGGCGAACATCCGCCAGCAGGAGTTCACTCCGGCGATGGCCTCGCTGGTGATCGTGGCCCGGCCCCCGCTGGAGACGCCCACCGGCCGCTACCTCGGCGTGGTGCACTTCCAGAAGCTGCTGCGCTACCCGCCACCGGAGCCGCTGGGCAACCTGCTGGACAAGGACCTGGAACCCGTCTCCGACCTGCTGCCGCTGCCGGCGGTCACGCGCGAGCTGGCCACCTACAACCTGACCTGCATCCCGGTGGTCAATGAACACCACCGCGTGGTGGGGGCGGTCACCGTGGACGACGTGCTGGACCACATCCTGCCGGAGGACTGGCGCAGCATGGACGACGCTGAGACCGAGGACGTGCGGGCGCCGGGCAGGAAGGGGAGCTGATGGCCGAGAAGTCTACCGACCAGGGCCAGCGCCGGACCGGACTGGACACCCCACTGGGGGCCCGGGGCCGGCGCTGGCCGCGGCTGAGCCCGAATCCCGACGCGTTCGGGGAGGCCACCGAGGGCTTCGCCCGTTTCATGGGCACCCCCCAGTTCCTGATGGCCATGACGATCTTCTGCGCCCTCTGGCTGGCCTGGAACACGTTCGCCCCGGAGACGTGGCGTTTCGACTCGGCGGCACTCGGCTTCACCGCGCTCACCCTCGTGCTGTCCCTGCAGGCCTCGTATGCCGCCCCGCTGCTGCTGCTGGCCCAGAACCGGCAGGACGACCGGGACAAGGTGTCCCTGCGCGAGGACCGGGCCCGGGCCGAGCGCAACCTCGCGGACACCGAGTACCTGACCCGGGAGCTCGCCGGGCTGAGGATCGCCCTGCAGGACGTGGCCACGCGCGACTTCGTGCGCTCCGAGATGCGGGACGCCGTCGCCGAGATCACCGAGGACCTCAAGGACGAGATGCGCGAGCGGCTGCGGGCTGAGCTGCTCGAGGAGCTGGGCCAGGAGCCCGACGGCGGCGCCCGGTCCCCCAGGTCCGGCAGCGCGGCGCGGAAGAAGAAAAAGAAGAAGAACCGGCCGAGCCGCGAGGCCCGCGAGCGGATCGAGGGAGACGAGGTCGGCCCGCAGACGACGACGCTGGCGAACATCGCCGCGGAGGAGGCCGCCGGGACCACCCAGCACCACACGACCACGGACACCACCTCGGACACCACCATGGACACCACGAGCAAGGACAGCACCACCGGATGACGGACACCCCCGAACTCACGACGCCGCTGGAACGGGCCGCTTGGCAGCGACTCGGCTCCGTCCTGGATCCCGAGCTGCGGCGCCCCGTCACCGAGCTGGGCATGGTCGCCTCCATCACCGAGGGCGGCACCGGCCGTCCGGTCGAGCCGCTCGCCACCAGTCCGCAGGCCGGCTCCCCCGGGCACCTGACGATCGGCATCCGGCTGACGATCGCCGGCTGCCCGTTGCGGGACACCATCACCGGGGACGTGGAACGGGCCCTGGACGGGCTTGACGGCTGCACGGGGTCCGAGGTCGTCATGACCGTGATGACCCCCGAGCAGCGCGCCGCCCTCAAGGACCGGCTCACCGCCGGGCGGCCGGCCAACCCCTTCGGCCAGTCCACCCTGACCCGTGTCTACGCGGTGGCCTCCGGCAAGGGCGGGGTGGGCAAGTCCACCGTCACGGTCAACCTGGCCACCGCGCTGGCGGCCCGCGGCCTGGCCGTCGGCCTGGTGGACGCGGACATCCACGGCTTCTCCATCCCCGGGCTGCTCGGCACCACGGACCGCCCCACTCGTGTGGACGAGATGATCCTGCCGCCGGTGGCGCACGGCGTGAAGGTCATCTCCATCGGCATGTTCCTCGACACCGACCGTCCGGTGGCCTGGCGCGGACCCATGCTGCACCGGGCCCTGGAACAGTTCGTGACCGATGTCTACTGGGGTGACCTGGACGTGTTGCTCGTCGATCTGCCGCCGGGCACCGGGGACATCGCCATCTCGGCTGCGCAGCTGATGCCGACCTCCGAGCTGCTCGTGGTCACCACCCCGCAGCAGGCGGCCGCCCAGGTGGCCGCCCGCTCCGGGGAACTGTCCGAGCAGACCGGCCAGCAGGTGGCAGGCGTGGTCGAGAACATGGCCGCCATGACCCTGCCGGACGGCACGGTGCTGGACCTGTTCGGCAGCGGCGGCGGCCAGCTGGTGGCCGACCGGCTCACCCACGCGCTGGGCCAGCAGGTCCCGCTGCTGGGCTCGGTCCCGCTGGACCCGGTCCTGCGCCAGGACGGCGATAGCGGCACCCCCGTAGTGCTGGCTCATCCGGGCTCGGCCGCCGGCACCGAGCTGCGGCGCATCGCCGACGCCCTGGCCGTCCGGCCCCGCGGACTGTCCGGGCTGAAGCTGCCGGTCAGCCCGCGGGACTGAGCCGGGGCACGGCCGGCGCTCGCCCGCCCGGTGGGTTCACGGGGCCGGAAGCGCGCTCAGGTGGCATCGGCGTCGAAGGGCGCCGGACGGGGCCCGTCCGTCCCGGAGACGGCGTCGTCGGCGTCGGACACCTCTTTTGCCGTGCCCAGCGCCGTGACCCCGCTGGAGGCCGACGCCGCCGCGTCGGTGCCGGCCGCCGTCGGGCCGGCGATCACCGCAGCATCCGGTGCATCTGCTGCCGAGGACCCGGCGCCGGTCGGTGCGGGGTTGGTGGTTGCGGGGTTGCTCGGCGCGGGGCTGCTCGGTGCGGCGCCGGTCGGCTCGACGGAGCTGCGGCGAGCGTTGGAGGAGCCGAAGAACAGCGCCCGGGGGTCCATGTCCTTCAGCTCCTCGCGGAGCGCATCACGTTCGGAGCGGGCCGCTCCGAGGTCCTTGCGCAGGGTCTCGCGGGTGCCGTCCGTGGACCTCGCGGCGGCCGACCCGGCGTCCAGCGCCGAGCGCTGACGGCCCGCAGCGGGATCGTCCACCGGGTCGGCGAGGGCCTCCCGGATGATGCGGCGCGGGTCGTACTGCCGGGGGTCATAGCGGCGCCAGTCGATCTCGTCGAAGTCGGTCCCGGTCTCGTCCTTGAACTGGACCTTGGCTCCCTCGGCCATGCGGCGCAGGGTGCGGATCCACTCGGTGAGCTTGCGCGTGTACTCGGGCAGCTTCTCCGGTCCGAGCACCAGAACGGCCAGGAGGATCAGGATGATCAGCTCTGCGCCGTTGATTCCGAAGGTCACGGAACCCCAGACTACCTGAGCGCCGGCCGCCGCCGGCGACTGCTTCCGGCCGACGTCACCGTCGCTGCGGCTCCGTCACGTCCGTCCACGGCAGGAGCCGTTCGAATCCCCGGGCCAGGCGGTCGCCCGGGGACTCGGGGGCACTGCCTCCCTGCACGCGGGACCGTTCCGAGATCACCACCATGGACATCACCCGCGGCGCATTCTCGACCGGCAGGTCCGAGTCCACCGCGTACCCGGCCTGGGCCGTGGCCAGGGAGGCGCTCCAGGAGCCGTCGGCGTGCTCCCGCAGGCGCATGTCCACGCCGACCGGCAGCCGGACGGTATCCGCGCCCGCCCAGGACAGCGGCCCGGTGACCGGTTCGACGAGCTCGGCGGCGGTGGACCTCCCCGACCGCTCCACGGACTCGGGGTCCTCGGGCGTGGCGTCGGCCGCCCCACCGCGCCGGCCCCAGCTGACCGGGCACTCCGGTGCCGGCCCCGCGTCCCGCAGCGTCCGGCATTCGTGGAACTGCAGGGTGTGGCCGTCATCGGCCAGGTCCACCACTACCTCGGCGACCCCGTCCCCGCGCTGCCACCCGGTCGCCACGGCGGGCATCCCGAGCCCGTGGAAGGTCGGCACGTTCCACCCGGACTGTCGCAGGTCGGTCACCATCGAGGGCGTCAGCCTCACCGCCGCGTCCGCGGTGATGCCCGTCGCCGAGGACAGGACCGATCCGGCCTGGGCGAGGTGGTGCGGCAAAAGGTGGTCCGGCGCCGAGGAGGCCCCCGGATCCGGCGTATCGGCCGGCGTCGCCCCGGGCGTCCCGGACGTCACCGGAGAGGCCGGCACGGTCCCCGGCGACGAGCCGGGCGCGGATGAGGCCGGTGGTCGTCCGCCGTCGGCAACGGAGGTGTCCCCGGCGAAGGACAACACCTGTGCCTGGACGGACTCCGGATCACCGGACGCGGGGTCCCCCGCGATCCACGCCGTCATCAGGACACCGGAGGTGAGCAGTCCCACGGCGCCGAAGCCCAGCACCACCTTCCAGCCGGCCACCCCGTCGCGGCGCTCCAGGACAGGAACGGGCCGGTGCCCGACGCCGTCCGCGGCGGGCCGGTCCCACCGCGGACCGGGGATCGGTCCGAGGGACGAGGCGGCGCGAAGGATCCGTTCACGCTGGCCGACCTCGCGGCGGCAGTCTGCGCAGTCCGCCAGGTGGGCGGACACGCGGGCGCGGGAGGACGGGCTCAGGGCACCCTCCACGAAGGAGTCGAGACGGGTGCGGGGGTGGGAGACCGCCATCAGCTCTCGTCCGTCCCTCCGACGGGCATTCCCGGGCAGGAGGTGGGGGTGCTGAGGGGTGTGGTGCAGTCGGTGGGGATCAAGGCCGACGACTCCTTTCCGTACCCACCCAGTCTGCCTCGACTTTCTGGGAGGAGCCTGAGCACACACCCACGTCGCCGTAGACTGGGGTGCCGCAGCCGGCGACCGAGCGCCGTATCCGACCACAGAATCGAGCCCGCACCATGAAGGCCCTGAGCCCCCACCAGACGGACAAGCATGCCAGCTGGGCCTTCGCCGAGTCACGTCCGGACGAGGACGAGGTCATGCTCCGGGCCCGCGAGCGCTCCGCCGACCTGGGGATCGTCCCGGTGAGCGAGGGCACGGCCGCCCTGCTGACCGTGCTGGCCGCCACCCGGGCCCCGGCCACCCTGGTCGAGATCGGCACTGGCGCCGGGGTGTCCGGGCTCGCCCTGATGCGCGGGCTCGCCCGGACCTCCATGCTGACCACCATCGACCCGGACGCCGAGGCGCTCCGGGCCGCGCGCGAGGCCTTCGCCGACGGCGGCTTCCCCGCGAATCGGACCCGGATGATCACGGGCCGGGCGCGGACGGTGGTGCCGCGGCTGAACAGCCGGGCCTACGACCTAGTGTTCATCGACGCCGACAAGGCCTCCCTCGTCTTCCACGTCGAGCAGGCGGCGCGGCTGCTGCGCCCGGGTGGGCTGCTGGTGGTCAACGACGCGCTGGACCAGGATCGGGTGCCCAAGCCGGCGGTGCGGGAGGCCTCCACCGTGGCCGCCCGGGAGGCCGGCAAGCTGCTGCGGGACCAGGACCAGTGGTTCTCCGCGCTGGTGCCCACGGGCACCGGGGTGCTGGCGGCCGTCCGGCGCTGACCGCGGTCCCCGGACCGGCCGCGCGCCGCGGCCCCGGCAACGCACGGGACCCCCGGACCCGCCGTGAGGCGTGGATCCGGGGGTCCCGTGCTATACCTGCGTCCGGACGCGGACGTCAGCCCTCGGTGACCCCGACGAGGCACTCCTTCAGCGAGTTCGCCTCCTCGTTGTTGAGCTCGAGGACCAGTCGTCCGCCGCCGTCGATCGGCACGCGCATGATCAGGCTCCGTCCCTCCTTGGTCACTTCCATGGGACCATCCCCGGTACGAGGCTTCATGGCTGCCATCTGTGTTCCCTTCTCAACTGCGGGTCCCGTGTCACGGCGGGGCCGCACGGTAGTTCGTGCGACCGGCGCCAGACCAGCGCCGGTCACAGAGCGCTTGACATCCCCTATTATTCCGGATTCGGGGCGGTGCCGCTAATCACACCGGGTGAAGGGCCGCCAGCGCCCGGCCCGCCGTGTCCCACGGGCTCCTGCTGCCGGAGCGCGGTGATCCGGGCGTCCCGGTCCGCGAGCGCGGCCGCGAGCCGTTGGAGGGTCTCGTCCACCTGGTCCATCCGGTAGCCCCGCAGCGCCGGGGAGAAGCGCAGCCGGTCGACGTCGGCCGGTTCCGGGTCCGCCGGGAGCAGCACCGGGGGCAGCGTCCGCACCGGCTCGGCCAGCGGCCGGGCGAATCCCGGGCGCCCGGCCAGGGCCAGGGCGATCAGGCCCACCACGACGACGGCCACCACCAGGACCAGCACCACGAACACGCTCACTGCGGGTCCCCCTCGGCGAGGCCCCCGTCCGACAGGCGGCGGTCGGCGAGGCGGTCCGGCCAGCGCGAGACCGGCACGGTCGTCTGCACGAGTTCCACCGCTTCCTCCGGGGTGTCCGCCACGCGCAGCAGCTCCACGTCGTGCTCGGCGATCATCCCGCGGCCGACGAGCGTGTCCCGGATCCAGTCCAGCAGCGGTGCCCAGAACTCCCGGTCCAGCAGGACCACGGGGAAGGCGGTGACCTTGCCCGTCTGGACCAGGGTGAGCGCCTCGAAGAGCTCGTCCAAGGTGCCCATCCCGCCCGGGGCCACCACGAAACCCTGCGAGAACTTCACGAACATGATCTTGCGGACGAAGAAGTAGCGGAAGTCGATCCCGAGGTCCACCCAGTCATTGAGCCCCTGCTCGTGGGGCAGTTCGATGCCCAGGCCCACGGAGTGCCCGCCGCCTTCCTTGGCCCCCCGGTTTGCGGCCTCCATCACCCCGGGTCCGCCGCCGGTGATGACCGCGAACCCGGCCTCGGCCAGCCGCCGGCCGACCTCACGGGCCTGCTCGTAGCCGTTCTCACCGGGCTGGACCCGGGCCGAGCCGAACACGGAGATGGCAGGTCCCAGGGTGGCCAGCGAGCCGAAGCCCTCCACGAGCTCGCCCTGCATGCGCATCACCCGCCAGGTGTCCCGGGCGATGGACTCCGCGCTGCGCCTGCGGGTGGATCCCTCCCGCCCCTCACGGGAGTCCAGGAGCATCTGGTCGAGCGTCGGTGTCGAAGCATCGGCACCGCGGAGCGTCTGGGGGCCGCGCCGGATCTCCGGCCGGGGCCGTCCATCGTCGAAGTTCTGGGGCATGGGACCACCCTAGTGGGAGTGTCGGCCCCGTCCCGGCCGAGGGGCCCCCGGGCGGGAGGCAGATGTTTCAGTTCTGCAACGAACCTACGAAAGGTGCATGGACCACCCATGTCACCTGACGAGTCGGGATGTTGTCCTATAGTCTCTTCGCCATGACGCAGAGCACACCGGCGCCAGCCGATCCCCCCGCGGCGGACACCACCGGCACGCGGGTCCTGGTCGAGCTGGAGGACGTCAACAAGCACTTCGGCTCCTTCCAGGCGCTGAAGGACATCAACCTGGCCATCCCGGAACGGCAGGTGGCGATCGTCCTCGGCCCGTCCGGTTCGGGCAAGTCCACGCTGTGCCGCACCATCAACCGCCTGGAGACCATCGACCCGGGCGGCATCATCCGGATCGACGGCAGGCCGCTGCCGGAGGAGGGCAAGGCCCTCGCGCGGCTGCGGGCCGACGTCGGGATGGTGTTCCAGTCCTTCAACCTCTTCGCGCACAAGTCGATCCTGGAGAACGTCACCCTGGGGCCGATCAAGGTCAAGGGCGTGAAGAAGGCCCAGGCGGAGAAGGACGCCATGGAACTGCTCGAGCGCGTCGGCGTGGCCCAGCAGGCCAAGAAGATGCCGGCCCAGCTCTCCGGCGGCCAGCAGCAGCGCGTGGCCATCGCCCGTGCCCTGGCCATGAGGCCCAAGGTCCTGCTCTTCGACGAGCCGACCTCTGCCCTGGACCCCGAGATGGTCCAGGAGGTGCTGGACGTCATGGTCCAGCTGGCCAGGGACGGCATGACCATGGTCGTGGTCACCCATGAGATGGGTTTCGCCCGCAAGGCCGGGGACCGGGTGCTGTTCATGGACCAGGGGGCCATCCTCGAGGACTCCGATCCCGAGACCTTCTTCACCCGGCCCCAGCATCCCCGGGCCAAGGACTTCCTCGGCAAGATCCTGACCCACTGAAGCCCGACGAATCCCCGTCACCCCACCCACACCACCCACCGCACCGACATCACCACCGTCCCTGGAGGAACCATGCGCAAGAAATACATCTCCGTCGCTGCCTTGGCCGCGTCGGCCGCCCTCGCCCTGTCCGCCTGCTCGCCGTCGTCCACGGGCAACGGCGGTGGCGAGACCACCGGCGGCGGCGAGACGCAGGCCGGCGGCGACTCGGTCCGCATCGGCATCAAGTTCGACCAGCCGGGCCTGGGCTTCCGCGAGGGTTCGGGCGACCCGACCGGCTTCGACGTGGACGTCGCCAAGTACGTGGCCGGCGAGCTGGGCTACGCCGAGGACGACATCGAGTGGGTCCAGACCCCCTCGGCCAACCGAGAGAACGCCCTGGAGGGCGGTGAGGTCGACATGATCTTCGCGACCTACTCCATCACCGACGAGCGCAAGCAGCGCGTGGACTTCGCCGGCCCCTACTTCGTGGCCGGGCAGGACCTGCTCGTGCGCCAGGATGACACCGAGATCACCGGCCCGGACGCCCTGGACGGCAAGAACCTCTGCTCGGTCACCGGCTCCACCTCGGCCCAGCGGATCAAGGACGAGTACTCCGAGGGCGTGAACCTGGTGGAACAGGGCGGCTATGCCGAGTGCGTGACCTACCTGGAGTCCGGCCAGGTGGACGCCGTCACCACGGACGACATCATCCTCGCCGGCCTGGCGGCCACCCCGGAGAACTCCGGCAAGTTCAAGGTGGTCGGCAACCCCTTCACCGTGGAGCGCTACGGCGTGGGCCTGCCGAAGGACTCGGACCAGTGCCAGGCCGTCAACGACGCGATCACCAAGATGAAGGAGGAGGGCGCCTGGGAGGAGGCCCTCACCAAGAACACCGAGGGCACCGGCTACACGCCCGACCAGAAGCTGAACGACGGCCCGGAGGCCGAGCTGGAGTCCTGCGACGCCTGAGCTCCGCGCCCCGGACCCTGAGACGGCGGCGGGGCGGCACCCTGGCCGCCCCGCCGCCGCGGTCCTTCCCCGTCCGCCCGCCCCAGGGACAGGAACCCCATGAACGGCTTTCTTGAACTCTTCGCCGAGTACGACATCCTCGGCGCCTTCTGGATGAACATCCGGCTGACCGTGCTCGCGGCCATCGGCTCCTTCGTCCTGGGCACGGTGCTGGCCGTGTTCCGGATCTCTCCCGTGGGATCGTTGCGGGCCATCGGCACCTCTTACGTCAACGTCGTCCGGAACACCCCGCTGACGATCATCATGGTCCTCGGCGTGCTGGCCGTGTGGGGCCAGCTGAAGATCGAGTTCTTCGACGACTTTGCCCTGAACTTCTTCACCTACGCCGTGATCGCCCTGTCCCTGTACCACGCGTCGTTCGTGTGCGAGGCCATCCGCTCGGGCGTCAACACGGTGCCCCAGGGCCAGGCCGAGGCGGCCCGCGCCATCGGCCTGAGCTTCCTGCCCGCGGCGCGCGTGGTCGTGCTCCCCCAGGCGCTGCGCGGGGCGATCACCCCGCTGGGCAACACGCTCATCGCCCTGACCAAGAACACCACGGTCGCTGCAGCGGCCTCGGTGGCGGAAGCCTCCGGACTGATGAAGTCCATGATCGAGTTCAACCCCAACCTGATGATCTACATCTTCCTGACCATCGCGATCGGGTTCTGCATCATCGTCATCCCGATGGGCATCCTGACCACATGGCTCTCCGACAAGCTGGCGGTGGCCCGATGAAGGCACAGGCGACGGTCCTCTTCGACGCCCCGGGCCCCAAGGCCCGGCGGAACATCCTGCTCTCCAACGCCGTGGCCCTGGCGGTCGTCCTGGTCGTCGTGGTGCTGGTGCTGATCCAGCTCAACAACCAGGACCAGCTGGCCCCGGACAAGTGGATCAACGCCCTCGACGCCAACGCGTGGGCCAACTACTACCTGCCCGGGCTGCAGTTCACCCTGCAGTCCTCCGGCATCGCCGTGGTCACCTCGCTGGCCTTCGGACTGGTCTTCGGCTTCCTGCGGCTGGCCCCGTTCGGTCCGCTGCGCTGGATCTCCGGCGTGGTGGTGGAGTTCTTCCGCGCCGTGCCGGTGCTGGTGATGATGTTCTTCCTGTACTTCTTCTTCTCCCGCATCGTCGCCCCGGCCGGGCTGATCGACTCCTCGGACGCGGCCTACTACGGCGTGATCGTGGGGTTGACCGTCTACAACGGCGCCGTGATCGCCGAGCTGGTCCGTTCCGGGGTGAGGTCACTGCCGAAGGGCCAGCGGGAGGCCGCGGCCGCCATCGGGATGACCAACAACCAGTCGCTGCGGCTGGTGGAGGTCCCGCAGGCCCTGACGGCCATGCTGCCCTCGCTGCTCAGCCAGTTCGTGGTCATCATCAAGGACTCCGCCCTGGGCTACCTGATCGGCTTCTACGAGTTGCTGCAGTACTCCCGCCAGCTGGGCTCGGGCTACTCCAACATCCTGCAGACGCTCGTGGTGGCGGCGCTGATCTTCATCGTCATCAACTTCATCCTGACCTGGCTCGCCTCCAAGCTGGCCGGCCGGCTGTCCTCCCGCACCGTCGGGGACACCACCCCGGCCACCTCCACCACCGGGGTCACGGTCGGGCAGGCCTGATCAGGGGACGAGCCAGCGAGTCAGCGCGGCCAGGCAGTCCCGCACGGCGCCGGCCGTCACGTGCTCGTCGTCCGTGTGGGCCAGCAGGGCGTCCCCGGGGCCGAAGTTCACGGCCGGCACGCCCAGCTCGGAGAACCGGGCCACGTCCGTCCAGCCGTACTTCGGCATCGGCTCTCCGCCGACGGCGGCGACGAAGGCCGCGGCCGCGGGGTGGTCCAGTCCGGGGCGGGCCGCGCCGGAGGCGTCCGTGACCTCGATGGCCTCCGGGCCGATGCCGGCCCCCGCCAGGACCGAGCGCACGTGCTCGTGCGCCTGCTCGACGGTCTTGTCCGGGGCGAAGCGGTAGTTGATCTCCACGGTGCAGGAGTCCGGGACGACGTTGCCGGCGGTCCCACCGTGGATCCGCACCGCGCTGAGTCCCTCCCGGTAGTCCAGCCCCTCGACCGTGACGGTGGCCGGCTCGTAGGCGGCCAGCACCGAGAGCAGGGGCGCGGCGGCGTGGATGGCGTTGACCCCGCGCCAGGCCCGGCCGGTGTGGGCGGCCACGCCCGGCACCCTCACCAGGTACCGGCTGGTGCCGTTGCACCCGCCCTCCACCACGCCGTCGGTCGGCTCCAGCAGCACCGCGAAGTCGGCCTCCAGCAGCTCCGGAGCCTGCCGGGCGATGCGGCCCAGGCCTGACTGTGCGGCGTCCACCTCCTCGTGGTCGTAGAAGACCCACGTGACATCGCGCGCAGGGCGGGGTCCGGCGTCGCGCCCCAGGAGCCCGGCCAGCGCCAGCTGGACGGCCACGCCCCCCTTCATGTCCGTGGCCCCGCGCCCGTAGAGCACGTCCCCGTCCGCCGGAATGGCCACGCCGGCCCCGTTCCCGACGCCGTCCGCCGGCTCCCAGCGCGAGGGCACCGTGCCCCGGGCGCCGGGCGTGGTGGGCAGCGGGACGGTGTCCAGGTGCCCCGCCAGCACCACCCGGGAATCCAGCCCGAACTCGGTGCGGGCCACCACCGCGTCCCCGATGCGGCGCACGCGCAGCGCGGGCAGGGTCCGCAGCGCCTCCTCGACTGCATCGGCCAGCAGGGTCTCGTGGTCGGACACGGAGCGGATGTCCAGCAGCACGGCCGTCATCAGCGCCACGTCGAGGTCGAGCGGAGGCAGCACGGGCGCGGTACTGACCGAGGGCGAGGGTTCCATGCCAGTAGGATATTCCCCATGGATTCCACGCCCTCCCAGTCCGGCTCCGCCCTGTCCACCGACCGGAGGGCCTCCGGCCTCGGACTGGCGACGTTCGCCGCGGACGGCAGCGTCCTGGACGCCTGGTTCCCGGCCCCGGCGCTCGGCCCGGAGGCCGCCCGGGACACCGCGCTGTCCGGGCCCCTGGAGTCCATCGCCCGTGCGGACGCGGACCGCGGAACCACCCAGCGAGTCGTGACCGTCGAGGCGGACCTGGACGCCGTCCCCGCGGACGCCCTGGACTCCTGGCTGCGGTTGCACCTGCTCTCCCACCGCCTCGTGGCCCCGAACAGCATCAACCTGGACGGGATCTTCGGCACGCTGGCCAACGTGGTGTGGACCAGCGCCGGTCCCTGTGCGACCGCCGGCTTCGAGGCGACCCGGCTGAAGCTGCGCGCCCGGGGCCCGCTGGCGGTGTACGGCGTGGACAAGTTCCCGCGGATGACCGACTACGTGGTCCCCTCCGGGGTCCGGATCGGGGACGCGGACCGGGTGCGGCTCGGCGCCCACCTGGCCGAGGGGACGACCGTGATGCACGAGGGCTTCGTGAACTTCAACGCCGGGACGCTGGGCGCTTCCATGGTGGAGGGCCGGATCTCCGCCGGCGTGGTGGTCGGGGACGGCTCCGACGTCGGCGGCGGGGCCTCGATCATGGGCACGCTCTCCGGGGGCGGGACCCAGCGCATCGTCATCGGCGAGCGGGTGCTGCTGGGCGCCAACGCCGGCGTGGGCATCTCCGTGGGCGACGACTGCGTGGTGGAGGCGGGGCTGTACGTCACCGCGGGGACCCGCGTGACCGTCAGGCAGGACTCCGGCGAGCACCAGGTGGTCAAGGCCCTGGACCTGTCCGGAGTGCCCAACCTGCTGTTCCGCCGCGATTCCTCCACGGGCCAGGTCCAGGCCCTGCCCCGGGGCGGGCAGACCGTCACGCTCAACGATGCACTGCATGCCAACTGACGGCGGGCCGGGACGGTGATCCCCCGCCGGACGCGGCGCCGCCGGGCCCTGGGGGTCCTCCTGGTCTGCGCCCTGCTCGTGGCGGGCGGGTTCTGGGCGGCCTCGCGGTTCATCGACGCCTCCGAGATCCTGGTCCGGGAGCGGTGCACTGCCGTGGTCGGCACCGACTCCTTCGGCCTCGCGCCGGACCAGGCGGCCAATGCCGCCCTGATCGCCGCCGTGTCCATGGACCGCGGACTGCCCGCCCGGGCCGCCTCGATCGGCATCGCCACCGCCGTGCAGGAGTCCAAGCTGCGCAACATCGACTACGGCGACGAGGCGGGGCCGGACTCCCGGGGGCTGTTCCAGCAGCGGCCCTCCCAGGGCTGGGGCTCCGAGGAACAGGTGATGGACCCGGTCTACGCCACGAACCGCTTCTACCAGGAGCTCGAGCTGCTGGTCCCGGACTTCGAGTCCCTGGACATCACCGTGGCCGCCCAGACCGTCCAGCGCTCGGCCTACCCCGACGCCTACGCCGACCACGAGCCGGAGGGCCGGGCCTACGCCTCCGCCCTGACCGGCCACTCCCCCGCCGCCCTGAACTGCGTGCTGCGGTCACCGGAGGGACCCGGGGACGCCGATGCCCTGGTGGCGGCCCTGACGGACCAGCTCTCGGGCGTGGAGCCCACGGTCTCCCGGGACGGCCGCACCGTCACCATCCCGGCCAGCGGCACCCGCGGCTGGGCACTGGTCCAGTGGGCCGTGGCCAACGCCCAGCAGTTCGGTGTCACGGCGGCGTCCTTCGGCGGCCAGGGCTGGGTCCGCGCGGACCACGGCTGGGGACCGGCCACCGGGACCGAGGGCGCGGTCACCATCACGCTGGCGGGCTGAGGACACACCGGGCGACTCCTCGCAGACGCGCGAATCCCGGTCATCCTGACGATTCCCCGTGAGTACCGGTGGGGAGCCGTCAGGATGACCGGGATTCGTGCCAGGACAGCATCTCCGCGGAGGGCATCCGCGGAGATGCCGCAGGGCTCAGGGCTCAGCGGCCCGGGTAGTCCCGCAGGTCGTAGCCGGTGTAGACCTGGCGCGGACGGCCGATCTTGGTGGCCGGGTCCTGCATCAACTCGCGCCACTGGGCGATCCAGCCCGGCAGGCGGCCGAGGGCGAACAGCACGGTGAACATCTTCTCTGGGAAGCCCATGGCCTTGTAGATGACGCCGGTGTAGAAGTCGACGTTTGGGTACAGGCGCCGCTCCACGAAGTAGTCGTCCGCCAGGGCCTTCTCCTCGAGGCGCTGGGCGATCTCGAGCAGCTCGTCGTTGCCGCCGAGCTTGCCCAGGATCTCCTCGGCGGTCTTCTTGATGATCTTGGCGCGCGGGTCGTAGTTCTTGTAGACCCGGTGGCCGAAGCCCATCAGCTTGATCCCGGCCTCCTTGTTCTTGACCTTGTCCATGAAGTCCTCCGGCGTGATGCCCTCGGCCTTGATGCGGCGCAGCATGTTCAGCACGGCCTCGTTGGCCCCGCCGTGCAGCGGGCCGTAGAGCGCGTTGATGCCGGCGGAGACGGAGGCGAACATGTTGGCCTGCGAGGAGCCGACCAGGCGCACGGTGGAGGTGGAGCAGTTCTGCTCGTGGTCCGCGTGCAGCATCAGCAGCAGGTCCAGGGCCTTGACCATGTCCGGGTCCAGCTCGTACGGCTCGGCCGGAACGCCGAAGCACTGGCGCAGGAAGTTCTCCACCAGGTTCAGGGAGTTGTCCGGGTACAGCATCGGCTGGCCCAGCGACTTCTTGAACGCGTAGGAGGCGATGACCG
The DNA here is from genome assembly GCA_029961105.1 of Micrococcus sp. Taxonomy (GTDB): domain Bacteria; phylum Actinomycetota; class Actinomycetes; order Actinomycetales; family Micrococcaceae; genus Citricoccus. The sequence continues at coordinate 31,849 of JASBVO010000003.1, forward strand.
GCAGCTTGGCCATCAGCCGGATGGTGGAGATGTGGACCTGCTCCTCATCGAAGGGGTCCAGGGAGTCCGGATAGAACGTGGAGAGCGCGGACACCGCGGAGGACAGCACCGGCATCGGGTGGGCGTCCCGCGGGAAGCCGCCGAAGAAGCCCTTGAGGTCCTCGTGCAGCATGGTGTGGCGGCGGATGTTCTCGTCCCAGGCCTCGAGCTGGTCGCCGGTCGGCAGCTCGCCGTAGATGAGCAGGTAGGCGACCTCCAGGAAGGAGGAGTTCTCGGCCAGCTGCTCGATCGGGTAGCCGCGGTAGCGCAGGACGCCCTCGTCACCGTCGATGAAGGTGATGGCCGACTTGGTGTTGGCCGTGTTCATGAAGCCCGGGTCGTAGGTGACCAGACCGGTGTTCTTCAGCAGTGGTCCGATGTTGAGCCCGTCGTTGCCGGCGGTCGCCTGTTCGCGGGCCAGGTCGACGTTCGTGCCGTCGACGGACAGCGCTGCTGAAGTGTTCTCGGTCATGGGTACTCCCTCATGAGGTTCGTCTGATGCTGACCACGGCACCGATGGGTGGGGTCGCGATGGTGCAATCCACGTCAACGCTACCAACTGCGGGGCTCAAGCATGGAATCGGTGTCGGTCTACCGCCACGCGCGCAGTCGCTCCGCGGCCCGCGCGACGGCGTCGTCCGTGGCCGTGATCGCCACCCTGACGTAGCCGTTTCCGGCCGCGCCGTAGAACGTGCCCGGACCCACCAGGATGCCCAGGTCCGCCAGCTGTGCGACCAGTGCCCAGCTGTCCGCCTCGGTCAGTGCGCCGGCCGCGCTGTCCCGGGTGCCGTCCCGGGTCCACAAGTACAGCCCCGCCTCGGAGTGGTCCACCACCAGGCCGGCCGCCGCCAGCGCGTCCTTCAGCAGGGCACGGCGGGCCCGGTACCGGTCCTTCTGCGCGCTCACGTGGGCGTCGTCGCCCAGCGCCACGGTCATGGCCGCCTGCACCGGAGCCGGGACGATCATCCCGGCGTGCTTGCGGCTGTTGACGAGGTTCGCCACCAGTTCCGGGTCCCCGGCCGCGAAGGCGGCCCGGTAGCCGGCCAGGTTGGACTGCTTGGAGAGCGAGTACACGCTGAGCAGGCCGGTGTGGTCCCCGCCGGAGACCTCCTCGGACAGGATGCAGGGGGTGCCGGCCGCCGAGTCGTCCCAGTGCTCCCAGCCGAGCTCGGCGTAGCACTCGTCCCCGGCGACCACGGCGCCCAGCTGCCGGGCCTGCCCGACGACGGCGCGCAGCCGGTCGGCGGAGGCCACCTGGCCGGTGGGATTGGCCGGGGAGTTGGTCCAGACCAGCTTCACGCGGGCCCGGGTGCCGGCGTCGAGCTCCCCGAGGTCGTCCGCGGCGACGGCCTCGGCGCCCACCAGCAGCGCACCGATGTCATAGGTGGGATAGGCGACGGTGGGGCGGACCACGACGTCCCCGGGGCCGATGCCCAGCAGCAGCGGCAGCCACGCGATGAACTCCTTGGACCCCACGGTCGGGATCACGGCCTGCGGGTCCAGCCCGGCCACGCCGCGGCGGCGGCCGTACCAGCCGGCGATCGCCTCGCGCAGCGCCAGGGTGCCGTGCGTCGTGGGATAGCCGTGGGCGTTGGCCGCCTCGGCCAGCGCCCGCTGGATCAGTGGCGGGGTGTCATCCACGGGCGTGCCGATGGACAGGTCACTGAACCCCCCGGGATGGCCCTCGGCGGTGCGCCGGTAGGGGGCGAGGGACTCCCAGGGGTATTCGGGCAGCGAGAGCACTACAGGTCGGCCGGCTGCGGTTGCGGCGGCAGCGCGGCCACCAGGGGGTGGTCCTTGTTGATCAGGCCCATCTTGGCGGCGCCGCCCGGGGAGCCGATGTCATCGAAGAACTCCACGTTGGCCTTGTAGTAGTCGGCCCACTCCTCGGGCGTGTCATCCTCGTAGTAGATTGCCTCGACGGGGCACACCGGTTCGCAGGCACCGCAGTCCACGCACTCGTCGGGGTGGATGTACAGCATCCGCTCCCCCTCGTAGATGCAGTCGACCGGGCATTCGTCGATGCAGGCCTTGTCCTTGAGGTCCACACACGGCAGGGCGATGACGTACGTCACTTCAGACCGTCCACCTTCCAGCGGTTCGTCGATTCGGTTCCGGGCCCGGCGGGGCGTCCCGGACGAGAGGCTTCCCGCCCAGTCTAGTCCCGCGGCGCGGGCACGCGCAGGACGGGCTGGGCCAGGACCATGGTGAGCACGGCCACCACGGGCAGGCCCCAGAGCCAGACCGCGCCGGAGATCGCCGGGCCCGGGACGACGCGCAGCGTGTACTCGTTCAGGGCCACCGCGAAGGTGTCCAGCCCCGGCCAGGAGGACAGGACGAGGGCGATGCTGAACGCCGCGATGGCGGTCACTCCGCCGGCCCAGGCCAGGGAGGAGCGCAGCGTCCACCACAGTTGCGCGGAGGCCACCAGCAGCAGCGCCAGGACGGCCCCCCACGGCACCACGGCCTCACCGAGCCAGGCGAAGTGCGGGTGCAGCACGGTGCCCAGGATCCCGGCGCCGGCCCCGATCAGCACCGCGCCCAGCGCGGTCCGCCAGCGGTGCGCGCCACCGGAGGACGCACCGCCGGAGGGCGCACCACCGGAGGAGGCACCGCCGGAGGGCGCGCCGCTGACGGGCGACCGGCCGGGGGGACCGGAACCGGCCGACGTCGGGACCCGAGGCCCGGGGACCTCAGGCGCGGGCACGGGCGCGGGCGGCCTTCAGGCGTTCGTTGGCGTCCAGGACGACCTTGCGGATGCGGATGTCCTCCGGGGTGATCTCCACGCACTCGTCCTCGCGGGCGAACTCGAGCGACTCCTCCAGGGTCAGCTTCCGCGGCGGGGTCAGCCCCTCGAAGGAGTCCGAGGAGGCCGCGCGCATGTTGGTCAGCTTCTTCTCCTTGGTGATGTTGACGTCCATGTCATCGGCGCGGGAGTTCTCGCCGACGATCATGCCCTCGTACACCTCGGAGCCGGGCTGGATGAAGAAGGTGCCGCGTTCCTGCAGGTTGATCATGGCGAACGGGGTGGCCGTGCCGGCGCGGTCGGCGATGAGCGAGCCGTTGTTGCGGTACTCGATCGGACCGGCCCAGGGCTCGTAGCCGTTGGCGATGGAGGAGGCGATGCCGGCGCCGCGGGTGTCCGTCAGGAACTGGGTGCGGAAACCGATCAGGCCGCGGGCGGGGACGTTGAACTCCATCCGGATCCAGCCGGTGCCGTGGTTGGACATCTCGGTCATCCGGCCCTTGCGGGTGGCCATCAGCTGGGTGACGGCGCCCATGAACTCCTCGGGGATGTCGATGGTCATCAGTTCCATCGGCTCGTGGACGGTGCCGTCGATGGTCTTCGTGACCACCTGGGGCTTGCCGACGGTCAGCTCGAAGCCCTCGCGGCGCATCTGCTCCACCAGGATGGCCAGCGCCAGCTCGCCACGGCCCTGGACCTCCCAGGCGTCGGGGCGCTCGGTCGGCAGGACCTTCAGCGAGACGTTGCCGATCAGCTCGGCGTCGAGGCGGTCCTTGACCTGACGGGCGGTGACCTTCGCGTTCTTCACGCGGCCGGCCAGGGGCGAGGTGTTGATGCCGACGGTCATGGAGATCGCCGGATCGTCCACGGTGATCAGCGGCAGCGGCTTCGGGTGCTCCGGGTCGGTGAGGGTCTCGCCGATCATGATGTCCTCGATGCCGGCCACGGCCACGATCTCGCCCGGGCCCGCCGACTCGATGGGCTCGCGGGACAGCCCCTTGGTGCCGAGCAGCTCGGTGATCTTCACGGTCTTCAGCTGGCCGTCCTGGCGGGCCCAGGCGACCTGCTGGCCCTTGCGCAGGGTGCCGTTGAAGATCCGCAGCAGGGCCAGGCGGCCCAGGAACGGGGAGGCGTCCAGGTTGGTGACGTGGGCCTGCAGGACCTCGCCCTCGGTGTAGGTCGGGGCCGGGATGTGCTCCAGCATGGTGGCGAACAGGGGCTCCAGGTCCTCGCTGTCCGGCAGCTGCCCGTCGGCCGGCTGCTCCAGGGAGGCCTTGCCGGCCTTGCCGGAGGCGTAGACGATCGGCAGGTTCAGCACGGAGTCCAGGTCCAGGTCCTCGACCTCGTCGGCGAGGTCGGAGGCCAGGCCCAGCAGCAGGTCCATGGAGTCGGAGACGACGCCGTCGATGCGCGCATCCGGGCGGTCGGTCTTGTTGACCACGAGGATGACGGGCAGCTTGGCGGCCAGGGCCTTGCGCAGCACGAACCGGGTCTGGGGCAGCGGACCCTCGGAGGCGTCCACCAGCAGCACGACGCCGTCCACCATGGACAGCCCGCGCTCGACCTCGCCGCCGAAGTCGGCGTGGCCGGGGGTGTCGATGACGTTGAAGGTCACCGTCTGGCCCTTGGCCGCGGGGCCGGAGTAGACCACGGTGGTGTTCTTGGCCAGGATCGTGATGCCCTTCTCACGCTCCAGTTCGCCGGAGTCCATCACCCGGTCCTCCACCTCGCCGTGGCTGGAGAAGGCACCGGCCTGGCGCAGCATCGCATCCACCATGGTGGTCTTGCCGTGGTCGACGTGGGCCACGATGGCGACGTTGCGGAGATCGGAGCGCTGGGTGAGGGTTTCAGTCATTCGGGGACCTGTTCGTTCGCTGAAGGGAGTGCTGGGGCGGACGGTCACACCACGGGCGGCCCGGACACGGCCGGGATGGCCACGGCGCCGCCCACGGCCTTGCCGTGGCGGGGTCGTCACTGGCCCCGTCTCATTGTATGGGACGCAGGCAAGCCCCGCCGCCACGGCCGCCGGCCGCGCTCTCCCCCGCGCCGCACGGCCGGCCCGGGCGCACCGGGACGTCTCCCACGCCGCAGGCGTCAGTGCGGCGCAGGCGTCAGTACGGCGTCTCCCCCAAGGACTGCAGCAGCTGCCGCCGTTCGGTGCGCTTGGTGAGCTGCTCGTCCGGGTCTGGGACGGGGGCGGCCGCGAGCAGGCGCTTGGTGTAGTCCTGGGTGGGGTGGTGGAGCACGTCGGCGGTGGGCCCCTGTTCCACCTCGCGCCCGTCCTTGAGGACGAGCACCCGGTGGGCGAGCATGTCCACCACGGCGAGGTCATGGGAGACGAACAGGCAGGCGAACTCGTACCGGGACTGCAGCTCGGCGAACATGTCCAGCACGGCGGCCTGCACGGACACGTCCAGGGCCGACGTCGGCTCGTCCGCGATCAGCACCTCCGGGTCCAGGGTGAGCGCGCGGGCGATGGAGATGCGCTGGCGCTGGCCGCCGGACAGCTCGTGCGGGTAGCGGTTGACCACCGAGCGCGGCAGCTTCACCGCGTCCAGCAGCTCATAGGCCCGCGCCATCTGCGACGCGCGGTTGCCCACCCGGTGGATGACCATCGGCTCGGTGATGACGTCGCCGATCGGGAAGCGCGGGTCCAGGGAGGCCGCCGGGTCCTGGAAGACCACGCCGATGCGCTTGCGCATCCGGCGGGCCGCACCGCCGGCCAGCCGGGTCAGGTCCTCACCGTGGATCTTCAGCGAGCCCTGGGCCACGGGCAGCAGGCCCAGCACGGCCTTGGCGATGGTGGACTTGCCCGAGCCCGACTCCCCCACCAGTCCCAGGATCTCCCCCGGGGACACCGTGAAGTCGACGTCGTGGACCACGCGGTTCTTCCGGCCGCGGTGTTCGTACTCGATGCACATCCCCTCGGACTGGATGGCGTAGGACACCCGGGTCTGGGTCTCGGTCACCGGTTCCGGCTCCGCGACCTCCAGTTCGGCACCGAGGCGCGGCACCGAGGCCAGCAGCCGCTGCGTGTAGGGGTGCTGGGGGTTCTGTATGACCTGGTGGACCTCACCGGACTCCACCAGCTCCCCGCGCAGCATCACGCAGACGCGGTCGGCCATGTCCGCCACCACGCCCATGTTGTGCGTGATGAGCAGGATGCCGGTGTTCAGCTGGTTCTTCAGCGAACGCAGCAGCTCGAGGATCTCGGCCTGGACCGTGACGTCGAGAGCGGTGGTCGGCTCGTCGGCGATGATCACCTCGGGCGAGCAGCTGATCGCCATGGCGATGACGATGCGCTGCCGCTGTCCACCGGAGAACTGGTGGGGGTACTGCTTCAGCCGGTTCCTCGCGTCCGGGATGCCGACCAACTCGAGCAGTTCCTCGGCCCGCCGGTCCGCCTCCGTGCCGAAGGCGATGCCGTGCAGGTTCAGCGCCTCCGTGAGCTGGTCCCCGACGGTCAGCACGGGGTTCAGGGCGGTCATCGGCTCCTGGAACACCATGGCGGCGTGCATGCCGCGGATCCTGCGCAGGCCGGCGTCGTCCAGGGCGGTGACCTCGCGGTCCCCCAGCGTGACGGTGCCGGAGACGCTGGCGTTGCCCGGCAGCAGCCCCATCGCGGTGGCCGAGGTGACGGACTTGCCGGATCCCGACTCACCCACCAGGGCCACGACCTCACCGGGCCGGATGTCGAAGCTGACCCGCTTGACGGCCTCCACCTGGCCGAACTCGGTGTCGAACGTCACCGAGACGTCCTGGAAGGACAGGATCGGCCTGCCGTCCCGGTCCGGGTGGCGCTGGACCACGCCGAGCGAGCCGGTGGCCGGAGAGAAGCCCGACGACGGCGGGCCGGCGGACCGGCCCGTGGCGGTCCCGGCCCCGTCGCCCGCGGTGCCGGCGCGGCGCGAACCGGCACGGCCGGCGTCGTCGCCCTCGTTGTTCCTGCGTCCGAAGATGCTCATCAGGGTCCTTACCTTCCGGGGCCGAGCGGATCGGCGGGTCCGGTGAACGGGGTCTCGTCATCGCGGGGACTCTCGGCGGGGCCATCCGTCGCCGTCGCCGTGGTCCCAGCGGTGGCCGCGTCCAGGGCCTTCTCCCGGCCCGAGATGCCGAAGGTGCCGAAGCGCCGGCGCCTCCGCGCGGTCCGGGCGCCCTGGCGGGGATCGAAGGCATCCCGCAGGCCGTCGCCGAGGAAGTTCACGGACAAGGCGATGGCCAGGATGAGCATGCCCGGCCACCAGAACAGCCACGGCCGGGTGGTGAACGCGTTCTGGTACTCGCTGATCAGCAGGCCCAGGGAGGACTCAGGCGCCCTGACGCCGAAGCCCAGGAAGGACAGCGAGGTCTCCAGCAGGATCGCCGAGGCGATCGCGAAGGTGGCGTTGACGACGATGACGCCGACGGTGTTCGGCAGCAGGTGCCGGCCGATGACGCGTGCCGGGTGGGCGCCCATGGCCACCGCGGCCGCCACGAACTCCTTCTCGCGCAGGGACAGCACCTCGCCGCGCACCAGTCGGGCCAGCGAGGTCCAGGTGACCAGCCCGAGCACGAGGGCCAGGGGGATGATGCCCGCGTTGAGGCTGGCGGTCATCCGGCCGAGCACGGCGGCCAGCACCAGCAGCGGGATCACGATGATCAGGTCGGTCAGGCGCATCAGCAGGGAGTCGACCCAGCCGCGGAAGTAGCCCGCGATCGCGCCGATGGTCGCGCCGATGACCGTGGACACCAGGCCCACCACCAGGGCGATGATCAGCGACTGCTGGGTGCCGCGCATGACCAGGGCGAAGTAGTCCTTGCCGGTGTTGTCCTGCCCGAAGGGGTGCTCGCCCCAGCGGATGCCCTCCCCGCCCAGCCACTGCGGGACCAGGGAGAGGGTGGGCGCACCGCCGTCGACCACCGACGAGGACGTCAGGTAGCTCTTGTCCCACCAGCCGGGGATGCCGGCCCAGCCGATCGAGCTGAAGGCGAGGATGAAGATCAGGACCAGGAACACCGCCGAGACCATGGCGGCCTGGTGGTTCCGGAAGCGCCGCAGCACCAGCTGGCCCTGGCTGTAGGACTTGCCGGTCTTCTGCCGGAGCCTGGCGTCCTCGACCTCGGCGAGGTCGGCCATGTCGATGGCCTGCCGGCTGGGCCCGGCGGCTACCTGCCGGCTGGGCCCGGCGGCTGCCTGCTGCACCGTGACACCGCGGTTCATGTTCTCGTCCATGGTCTGGTGGTCCTGATCGTTCCGGGGATCGTTGGGGCTGCTCATGCCGGTCACACCCGGATCCGCGGATCGAGGATGGCGTACAGGATGTCGGCCAGCAGGTTGAACAGCACGGCTGCCGTGCCCGTGACCAGGAAGAAGGCCATGACCGGGGCCGGGTCCACGTTCATCAGGCCCACACGGAACAGGTCACCCATGCCCTTCCAGCCGAAGACCTGCTCGGTGATGACCGCGCCGCCGATCAGGGCGGCGAAGTCGAAGGCCATGATGGTGGTGATCGGGATCAGCGAGTTGCGGAACGCGTGCTTGAGGATGACCTGCCGCTCGCCCAGTCCCTTGGCCCGAGCGGTGCGGATGTAGTCCTGCTGGCTGACCTCGAGCATGGACGCACGGGTGTAGCGGGAGTAGGTGGCCACCGAGACCAGGGCCAGCAGGATGGTCGGCAGCATCAGCTGGGTGCCCTTGTCCAGGAAGTCCTCCCAGAACGTGCCGCTGAAGTTCGGGGTCTGCGAGCCGATGGTGGCGATCGGCCGTCCGACGATCTGCAGGTAGCCCGGCCAGGAGCGGAACACGTGCTCGGTGATGATCAGCAGGCCCATGATGACCGCCGTGGTCAGGGACACGATGGTGGCCGCCCCCTTGGAGTAGCCGCCCATCAGCCGGCCGACGGCGACGGCCACGACCACCAGCACCGCGGCCAGGACCAGCAGAATCAGCCAGTTCGGGTCCCACAGCAGGGTGTAGGTGGCGTAGTAGGACACCACGCCCAGCGCGGCGGTGACCAGCCCGGCGTACAGCACCCGCCGGTTGCGCAGTCCGGCGCCCAGCACGGTGGCGCCGACGGCAACCGCGGCGCCGACCAGGGCGATCACGAGCGGGCCGAGCTGCGGGTACCGGGCGAAGTTCAGCCAGTCCAGGTACGGGATGGCCAGGACGGTGAAGACGAACGCGCCCAGGAAGGTGAAGAGCCGGCGCTTGGCCGAGCCAGCCAGGACGGCCTGCAGGACCAGCCCCAGCAGCAGTCCCATGACGATCGCCGCCGGCCACGTGAACCCCGGGTCGGCGATCCAGTCGTTGAAGCCGATGGCCAGGTACTCCTTGAGGAGCACGGCGGCCCAGAAGACCGGCAGGGAGAAGAACAGGAAGGTGAGGAAGGTGACCGCGTAGTCCATTCCGGAGTACTGCCGGATGGCGGTCAGGATGCCGATGATGATGCCGAAGACCATGGCGAGCACCGTGGACAGCAGCACCAGGCGCAGGGTGGAGGCGGCCGCCAGTCCGAGCAGGTCCACGACCTGCTGGCCCTGCCGGTTCGTGCCCAGGTCGCACTGGCCGATGAAGCACTTGCCGACGCCCGTGAGCCAGGTCCAGTAGCGCTGGTACCAGGGCATGCCCAGGTTCATGAAGTCACTGCGCTGCTGCATGAGGTACTCGCGGTTCTCCGCGTTCGACTCGCGCAGGTCGGCGAGCGGGTCGCCGGAATTGATGGTGAGCACGTAGAGCAGCACCGAGGCTCCGAGGAGGACCAGGAACGAGCTGCCGAAGCGCCTGAGGATGAATGTCAGCACAACTGACCGTTGCCTTCCGTACCAGGAGTGGTGGACGTTGGCCTGATCACACCACGGGATGTTCCTCTCCGGAAGCCGGGCCCGCCGGTCCGGCGACTCCGTGCCGGGCCATGGGCTGCGTCGGTCAGGAGAACCACAGTTGAGGCCCGGCCGGATGATGGCCGGGCCTCAACGGCGGTGATGGATCAGCCCCGTGGGGTCAGCCGAGGGTCACTCGACGCGGGCCCACTGCTGGGCGTTCCAGATGGCGCCCGACTGGGTGGCGGTGTCCCGGACGTTGGCGATGTCGGCCGAGTGGGCCACGACGCCCGGGTGGGCGTACAGCGGGATCCCGAAGAGGTCGTCCCACAGCAGCTTCTCGATGATCTTCACCTGCTCGGCGTGCACCGCCGGGTCGACCGAGCCGGCGAGGGTGTCCCAGGCGGCGTCGACGTCCTTGTTGGAGTACTCGCCGTAGTTCTGGGGCTGGCCCGTGGCGTAGATGTTCTTGCCCGAGGCGATCTGGCCGGAGCCGGCCCAGGCGAACAGCGCCACCTCGTAGTCGCCCTGCGGCTGGACCACGCCGAAGAAGTCGGCGTGTCCGGCGTCCACGATCTCGAAGCCGGCCTGGTCACAGGAGGACTTGATGGCGGCCACGGTGTCCGAGCGGCGGGGGTTCGGGGAGTTGTAGCCGATGCGCACCTTGGTGCCCTCGGCGCCCTCGGCCTCGACGATCTTCTTGGCGCCCTCGATGTCCACCTCGTCGTAGCTGCCGTCATAGGCGGAGTCCACGACCTCCTGGTAGGTGTCCTGGAACGGGAACACCTCGCGGGCGTTCATGACCTGGGCCTCGGGATCGACCGGCTTGATGAGGTTGTCCACGATCTGCTGGCGCGGCACGCACATGGCGAAGGCCTTGCGCAGCTCGAGGTTGTCCGCGAACGGCGAGCCCTTCATGAAGTTGAAGTCCAGGTGTTCCCAGGTCAGCGACGCTCCGGTCTGGATGACGATCTGGTCGCCCAGGTCCTTCAGCTGGGACAGGGTGTCCACGGTGGCCTGCGGCTCGATGACGTTGAGGTCACCGTTGGCCAGGGCCTGCACGTGGGTGTCCGCGGCGGCGAAGCGGATGACCAGCTCCTTGGTGGCCGCCGGGGTGCCCCAGTACTTGTCGTTCGCCTCCAGGGTGATGGACTGGCCCGGCTCCCAGCTCTTGAACTTGTAGGGGCCGTTGGACGGGGCGATCTCCTCGGCCGGGAGCTCGCCCGGAGAGGTGTTCCAGCCGGTGTTCCAGAACTCGGCGGCCGGGGCCAGGGCCTTGGCGTCCTCCTTGCGCACGGCCTCGATCATGGCGTCCATGCCCATGCCGGACTGCTCGGCCACGACGTGGGCCGGCATGGCGGTGTCCAGCAGGATCGGCCAGTCGGCGAACGGCTTCGAGAAGGTGATGGTGAATTCCTTGCTGTCGGCCTCGCCCTCCGGCGCCTCGGGCACATAGGTGCCGAACTGCTGGGAGATGGCGTTGAACAGCGGCTTCTCGTCCTCGCCCGATCCGGTGGTGATGCGCGGGTTCTCGGCGCCCCACTTGAGGATGTAGTCCGCGGCGGTGACGGGGGTGCCGTCCGACCAGACGGCGTCCTCGTTGATGGTGTACTTCACTTGGAGCGGATCGTCCGAGACCTTCTCGTAGGTGCCGTACTCCTCGTTCTGGTAGATCTCGCCGTCGGTGCCGAAGTAGGCGAACGTGGAGATGAGCCGCTCGGTGACGGCGGAGTTGTAGGTGGAGTAGGTCTCCGGGGTCATGGAGTTGTAGGAGAGGAACTCGTCCTCGCCCACGGAGTAGGCAATGGAGCCGTCCTGGGTCTCGATGTCCCCGAGGTCCGCCAGGCCGGAGTCAGCGGGCTCGACGGTGTACTTCTCGCCGAACTCGCCGGTGATGACGTCACCGTTGCCCTCGGGAGCGGCTGAGCCGGTGTCGGTGTTCTCGGCCGGGCCACCCGGCGCGCAGGCGGACAGGACGAGCGCCGAGCCGGCCAGGAGTGCGGCAGCGGCAGAAAGCTTTGTGTACTTCATCAAAGCGTCTCCATTCAGACAGGTGCGAGGCGTGCTGTGCTCCCGGCCCGGCCCGGTAGGGGTCGGAGGACCGGTCCGATCCGGCCGGAATCCGGTTTCCCCTCCCCGGCCGAAAAGTGAGCGACACCACAAGGTGTGCAAGACAATATCCCCGCAACATGCGAAAGCACCATTGAATAGTCGGCCGATACCGCGATCGTTACCATCCCGTAACTTGGCGGCCACTAGCGGAAACACGCCGTTTTCAAGAGTTCATCCGCGGGTCTCCCAGTGGCTCTCACCGGGGCAGTTGCGGCCCCGCCGGGACGTACGGCAGGTAGGCGACACCCGAGACGTTGTACGTGAACCTGATACCCATGACGATCCGGATGCCCACGTGCATGCCCCACGCCCCGAGGGCGAACAACCGGCCGAGCCGGTGGTCAAGGAGGGAGAGCGGGGCGCCCAGCTCCACGGCCAGCGAGAGGGCCGCGAGGAGGGTGAACAGCCCCTTCTGCCGGTACAGCGCGGAGCCGGCCTCGGTCCTGGCGGAGCCGAAGAGGTCCTTGCGCACACCGTCCACGGCGATCTGCCCGCGCAGCACGTCGCCCTTGGCCCACGCGAAGCCGAGCGGCCCGCGCACCTTCGCCACGCCGGAGATGAAGTACACGGCGCAGGTGGCGATGTTCAGGGCGGTCGGGATGGCCCCGTAGGCCCGGTCGAAGCGCTGCGGAAGCACAGTGCGGTCCCGGACCAGGGCGTCCACGCTCAGCGCGTCGGCCGAACGGGTGGCGCCCAGGACCAGCTGGTGCATCGTCATCATGTTGTCGTTGTGCAGCAGCATCGTCCAGGAGTTGCGGTACGTGATGGTCCACAGCTGCAGCGCCGCGTTCAGCGGACCGGTCACCCGGTGGCCGATCCCGAGCGTGGCGGCGAGATTGACCACCTGGGCGGCGTCGAACAGGGCATCCGCCACCCTCGGCGGCAGCGGCCTCTTCAGCACCCTCACCACGCCCACCGGGGTGAACTGGGTCTCGTCCTGACGGTGGAGCGAACGGAACATGGGGCGGCGGCGGATGTTGTGGAGCGCGGAGAAGGTGCCGGTGGCCAGGCGCAGCACGGCGGGCCGGACGGGCCGGGCCGCCGGGCGGAGGTGGTCGACGAGGGCCTGGATCACGGTCATCGGGCGGACTCCTCCTGGGCACCCCGGACGGTGGCCTCGGTGCGGTAGTCCGCGGGCGTATTTCCGGTGCCGACGGCCGCCGGTGGCGTGTAGCCGAGCCCGGAGCGGGCCATCGGCCCGGTGGGCGGACCCTGGGGGTCCTGGGCCGGGTCGGTGCGGGTCGCCGAGACCGCCACGGCGGTCCCGCCGACGTCGGCCCGGGCGTGGACGGTTTCCTCCTGCGGCGTGGTGTTGCCCGCGTAGTAGGTGTCGAAGAAGTACCGCGAGCGCACCACCTCGACGCGGACGATGGCCTCCTCGCGCCGGCGACGGACGGCACCGGGGCCCTCTCCTCGCGGCGCGGGCCGCCGGCGCTGGGCAGCCAGGGCATCGGCATAGCGCTGGGCGACCTCCGTCGCGCGGCCCTGGCGGACCATGCGGGCGACCTGCTTGCGCACCTGGTTCAGTCCCCCGGCACCGAAGTGACCGTAGTGCGGGACGACCCGCTCGCCGTCGGCGGTGAATCCGGCCACGTGCGGGACCCGGGTACGGTCCTTGCGGTTGGCCGAGAACATCGGATACGTGGACAGGGGGAAGGAGTCCTGCTCGGTCTTGTCCCTGCCGTTGAAGTAGTGCCGCACCGGGGAGAGCAGCACGGCGGTGAAGGCCGCCCCGGCAGCCAGTGCCCAGAGGTCCCGGCTCGTCGCGGCGGGGGTGGTCAGCGCCCCCGGCAGCGCGACCGGGTGGGTGGGTCCGTCTCTCATGGCCTGTCCTCTCGATGGGTGCGAGTACGGGTGCGGTCGCGGGCCGCATCGGCCAGGGCGGCCCGGGCGGCGTGCAGTCCGGCCATGCCGTGCACTCCACCGCCGGGCGGGGTGGAAGAGGAGGCCATGTACAGCCCCGGGGTGCCGGTGCGGTGCGGGCTGAGCACGGGGGCCGGGCGCAGCACCTGCTGCAGCCCGCCCATGGATCCGCCGGCCACGTCCCCGCCGATGACGTTGGGGTTCCAGGCCTCCAGGGCCGAGGGCGTGGTGGCCACCCGGTGCACGATCCGGTCCCGGAAGCCCGGGGCGAAGCGTTCGATCTGGTCGGCGATCAGGTGTTCGACGGGGGCGTCGTACCCGCCGGGGACGTGGGCGTAGGTCCACACCACCGTCTTCCCGGCTGCCGGTCCGGTGGCCCGGGACGGGTCTCCAGCCTGCTGCTGGCAGACCATGACGAAGGGCCTGTCCGGCATCCGGCCGGCCGTGGCCTCGCGCTCGGCATGCTGCAGCTCGGCCAGCGACCCGCCCACGTGGACGGTGCCGGCCCCCGCCACCCGGGGGTCCGTCCAGGGGATGGGGCCGTCCAGCAGGTAGTCCACCTTCGAGACCCCGGTGCCGTAGCGCCAGCGCCGCATGTGGGCGGCGTAGCGGTCGGTGAGGTCGGCCCCCTCCAGGGCGAGCAGCTGCCGGGGCGTGAGGTCGAGCAGGATGGCGTCGGCGCCCCCCAGCTCGCGCAGGTCGGTGACCTCGTGGTCGAGGTGGATCCGCCCCCCGTGCGCGCTGAGCACGGCGGCCAGCGCGTCGGTGATGGCCCCGGACCCGCCCTGGGCCACCGGCCAGCCCCGGGTCATCCCGAGGGCCCCGAAGATCAGCCCGAAGGCGGCGGTGAACACGTGTGAGGGCGGCAGGATGGCGTGCATCGAGGACCCGGCGAACAGGGCCCGGGCCGGCTCCTCGCGGAATACGGCCCGGCCCACGGCGCTGGCCGGCCACAGTGCGCGCACGCCGAACCGCGCCATGGACAGCAGGTTCGGCGGCAGGCGCACCAGGGACGGCCCGAGGATGTTCTCCAGGTGGGCGTCGATGTCCTGCACGAGGGGGGCATGCAGCCGCGCCCAGGCGGCACCGTCGCGGCCGAGCCCGGCGACCGTCTGCTCCATCGTGGGGTACAGCACGGCGGCGGGCCGGCCGTCAAGGGGATGGGCCATCGGGACGGGGGGATGCAGCCACGTCAGGCCGTACTTCTCCAGCTCCAGCTCCCGGAACACCGGGGAGGCCACACCGAAGGAGTGGCCCGCGGCGCCGAGGTCCACGACGGTCCCCGGGCCGAGCAGGTCGGTGGAGGCGGAGGCACCGCCCGGGGCCGAGTGCCGCTCGTAGACGTTCACCTCCCAGCCGGCGCGCGCCAGCACGGCGGCGGCGGTGAGCCCGTTGGGTCCGGAGCCGACGACGGCGGCGCGTCGCCCGGCAGTGGATCGCCCGGTGGGCCGGGGAGTGTCCGCGGGCTGCGTCGGCTCATGGTGCGTCATCGCGTCTGTTCCTGTCCTTGGAAGATCCTGTGAATATCCTGCGGGACCGGTATGAGACGGGGATGAGTCGACGATGAGACGACGATGAGCGCCCCGGCCCGGTCGGTGATCCCGTCCTGCCGAACCTAGCGGATCGGCCCGGTCCTGGGGATGGGCCGGACCGGCCGGGCGCGGCTCGGGCAGTCACGGCCCGGGCGGTCACGGGACCAGCGGGCCCGCCGTGTGCGTCAGGCCGTGCACGTCAGGCCCTGCGCATCACGCCCTGCTGGCGGCGATGCGGATCGCGTCGGAGACCCGCACGAGCAGTCTCCGGTCCGCCGGGTGGCCACTGGCCCGGTCCGTGACCAGCCCGACGGCCAGGTCGAGGTCGGGGTCCGCCCAGCCCAGGCAGGCGTCGGAGCCGTTGTGCCCGAAGGTCCGCTCGGTGCTGGTGGCTCCCAGCGGACACCGGGCACCGGTGCCGCCGAGCTGCACGCCGGTCCCCCACCGTGTCGCCTGCCGGGTCCACCCGTCGCGGCCGCCGTCCGAACTGGACACGCACAGCGCGGCGCGTTCGGGGGCGGACAGCAGATGGCGGTAGAACAGGGCCAGCTGGCGGGCCGTCGTCGAGATCCCCGCCGCCGGGATGCGGGCCTGGCGCACGGACCGGCGGTTGACGACGGCGGCGACCACCGGTCCACCGGGCAGGGTCCGGACCGAACCGTCGAACGGCAGGCAGCGGTGCAGCTGGTCGTCCGGTACCCCTGGGTGGACGTCCCGCAGCCCGGCCGGGGCCAGCACCAGCTCGTGCAGCAGTTCCGGCCAGGGCCGGCCGGTGGCCCGGCGGGCCACCTCGGCCAGGATGAACCCGAAGTCCAGCGGCTGGTAGGCGGACAGCCCCGGATAGCGCCGGTCCCGACGCCGGCCGCCGGCCACCCGCTCGACCGAGGCCTCGAGGCGGTGCATGGCCAGCACCGCCGCGGGGTACGGTCCGGCCGTGGGTGAGGCCGTGCGGTGGGTGAGCACGTCCCGGACTGTCGTGCCGGCCTTGGAGCCGTCCCCACCTGCGCCGAACTCGGGCCAGTGGTCCGCCACCGGGGCCTCGAGGTCCAGCAGGCCGTTCCCCGCCAGCCGGTGGATGAGCAGGGACGTGAACGGCTTGGAGGCCGAGAACAGCCAGCCCAGGGCGTCCGGGTGGCAGCGCACCGCCCCGTCCAGGACGGTGATCCCCCGGTGGACCACCGTCAGCTGCACCGAGGCCCCGCGCGAGGCGGCCAGGACCAGCACGTCCTGCCAGCCGGCGTCGGGCACCGGACCCGTGCCCGATGCCGAACCGGCGCCGGAAGGACCGCCCGCAGTGCCCGGCCTCGTCATCATGCGACCAGCGTAATGAGGCCGGTTCCGGCGCCCCTACACTCGGGGCAGCGCCCGGCGGCCCGCAGCAGTCGACCGGAACGGGTGTGACCGGGCGCTACCCGGCAGGACACGGACGCAAGGAAGGGCCCGGCGTGGAGAACTTCTGGCTGGCACTGGGACTCACCCTGCTCGCCGGGCTGTGCACGGGCATCGGCGGGCTCGCCTCCGTGGTGCCGCGGCGGACCAGCGGCCCGTTCCTCTCCGTCGCCCTGGGCTTCTCCGCCGGCGTCATGCTGTACGTGTCCTTCCTGGAGATCATGCCGAAGGCCCTGCAGTCGCTCAGCGCCGCCACGGACCCGGGGGCCGGCCAGTGGGCGGCGGTGAGCGCGTTCTTCGGCGGCATCCTGCTGATCGGGGTGATCGACCGGATCGTGCCCGAGCCCATCAACCCGCACGAGCCCCACCAGGTCGACGACCCTGCCACGGCCGCCCGGCGCCGGCGGATGATGAAGACCGGCACGGTGACCGCGCTGGCGATCGGCGTCCACAACTTCCCGGAGGGCTTCGCCACGTTCGTGGCCGGGCTGACGGACCTGTCGATCGCCCTGCCCGTGGCCCTGGCGATCGCCCTGCACAACATTCCGGAGGGCGTGGCCGTGGCGGTGCCGATCCGGGAGGCCACCGGGTCCCGACGCAAGGCCGTGCGGTGGTCCTTCCTCTCGGGCCTGGCGGAGCCGGCCGGCGCGCTGATCGGATTCGCGCTGCTGATGCCGTTCCTGAACGACTTCACCTTGGGTGTCACCTTCGCCGTGGTCGCCGGGATCATGGTGTTCATCTCCCTGGACGAGCTGTTGCCCACGGCCCGGGAGTACGGCAAGCACCACCTGGCGATGTACGGCCTCGTGGGCGGCATGGCCGTCATGGCGGTGTCCCTGCTGCTGTTCGCCACGGTGTAGAACTGGTCCATGACCAGCGACCCCGGTGCCGACGCACGCCCCGTCCCCGACCGGCCGGTGGCCGGGGAGCCCCCGGAGCCGGTGGGGACCGCTGGCGCCGGGCGGGCCGTGCGTCCGGGAACCGTCGGTTTCGGCCTCGCAGTGCTGGCCGTGCTGTTCATCGCGGGCAACCTGCGTCCGGGCGCCACCTCCCTGGGACCGGTGCTGGCGGAGGTCTCGGCCTCCCTGGGGATTCACGGTGGCGTGGCCGGCGTGCTGACCGCCCTGCCGGGACTGATGTTCGGCGTGGTGGGGCTGGCCGCCGTCCGGATGGGCCGGCGGGCCGGGCTGTCCCTGACCATCGCGCTGAGCCTGGTGTTCGTCGTCGTCGGGCTGCTGCTGCGTCCGGTGTCCGGGGCGGTCTGGGTCTTCGTGCCGCTGACCGCCCTGGCCCTGGCCGGGATGGCCGTGGGCAACGTCCTCGTCCCGGCGTGGGTCAAGCGCCACGGCCGCCGGCACACGGTGGCCCTGATGACGCTCTACAGCATGTTCCTCACCGTCGGCGGATCGGCCGGCTCCGGGCTCGCCGCCCCGATGGCCGGCCTCACCGGGACGCTGGGCGACCCGGCGGACGGCTGGCGCTATGCCTTGGGGTTCTGGGGGCTGCTCGCGGTGGTGCCGCTGGTCCTGTGGCTGGTCATCGCCCGCCGCACGGGGCACGACTTCCCCGGCACCCCGCCCGGTGACCAGCCGGACCGGCGCCTGAGCTCGTCCCCGACCGCGGTGGCGCTGATGGTGCTGTTCGGCGTGCAGTCGATGAACGCCTACGTGCAGTTCGGCTGGATGCCGCAGGTCTACCGGGACGCGGGGCTGGAGGCGACCCTCGCCGGCTCGCTGACCGCCGTCATCGCGGGCATGGGCATCATCGGCGGGCTGGTCATGCCCACGGTGATCGAGCGCTCCCGCACGCTCGCGCCGTGGATGCTCGGCTTCGGGCTGCTGACGACGGCCGGCTACGTGGGCCTGCTGCTCGCCCCGGTGGCCGGGGCCTGGCTGTGGTCGGTGCTGCTGGGCATCGGAGGCTTCGCCTTCCCCACGGCGATCTCCCTGATCCCCGCCCGCAGCCGGGACCCCCACGTCACCGCCCGGCTCTCCGGGTTCGTCCAGCCCTTCGGCTACATCCTGGCGGCCCTCGGTCCCCTGGCCGTCGGCTTCCTCTACGCCGGGCTGGGCGACTGGACCCTGATCCTCGTCCTGCTGGCCGCCTCCGGCGTGGTGATGGCCGTGGCCGGGCTACGGGTCTCCGGGCGGGTCTTCGTGGACGACGAGCTGGCCGCCTGAGGGAGGCGACCGGGCCGGCGTCGGGCGACCGGGCCGGCGTCGGGTGTCAGTAGACGACGGCCTCCTGCAGGTCGACCTCCCCGGAGCGGTCCTGCCCGTCCTCGGTGGTCCACTCCACGGAGACGACGTCCCCCACGTTGTGGTCATTGACGATCGCGGACAGCTCGTTCGCCGAATCCACCGGCTGCCCGTCGATGGACCGCACCGTGTCCCCGACCCGCAGGCCCAGTCTCTCGGCGGAGGACCCCGGAGAGACCTCCATCACCACCGCGGCGCCGTCCTCGGTGGCCACGACGATGCCCAGGGCACCGTCCGCGCCGATGCTGACGGTCTCCGTCTCCTCCCCGGAGAGGACCTGGGACACGACGCCCAGCGCGGTGGCCACCGGGATGGCGTAGCCGTCCACGGCCTCCGCGTCCTCGCCCTGGGACGCGGCGGTGGTGATGCCCACCACCTGGCCGTCGGCATCCACCAGCGGCCCGCCAGAGTACCCCGGCACGACGTCGGCGCTGGTCTCGATCAGGCCCGTCAGCCGCGAGTAGTCGTCCGGCACTCCGGAGGAGGCGACGATGGACTCGCCCAGCGCCGTGACCTCTCCGGTCACGGCCGTGAGGTACCCCTGCCCGCCGCCGTTGCCGACGGCGGCGGACCGGTCCCCCAACCGCGGAACCTCCGTCTCGATGGACGCCGTGGCCAGCTGCGGGGCGTCCTCGACCTGCAGCACGGCGACGTCATGCAGGGAGTCCCGGCCGAGCACCGTGGCGCTGTAGGCCTCTCCGGTGTCCGCCACGGTCACCGTGACCTCCGAGGCGTCCTCCACCACGTGGTAGTTCGTGATGGCCAGCCCCTCCCCGCTCAGCACGATCCCGGTGCCGGTGCCGATGCCGGACATCAGCCGGGTGTCCACCATCAGCACGCCCGGCGCCTCGGTGACCTCCCGGCCCCGGTCCAGGCCGGCCTCGTCCAGGTCCGGGCCGGCGGCCCAGTCCACCTGGATGCCCTCGTGGGCGTGCCGCAGCGACTCCTCCAGGGGTTCCCCGCCCGCGGCAGGCAGGGCCGGCCCGCCGTCCTGGGCCGCGACGATCTCCCGGATCTCCTGGACGGTCAGGATGCCGACCCCGCCGGCGAGGATGACGGCCGCCAGGACGCCGGCGGCGATGACCAGGCGGTACCCGGCCCCGCGGCGCGGGCGCCGGGGCGGACCGCCGTACGGGAACTGCGGGTGGGAGTGCCCGTGCGGGTCGTGGTGGAACTGCGGCTGGCCGTACGGGAACCGCTGCTCGCCGTACGGGGGTGGCTGCTGCGGCGGCATGCCCTGGGACAGGTACTGCGGCGGCGCGGGAAAGGCCGGGCCGACAGCGGGGGGCCGGCCCGGATAGGGCGGGATCCCAGCCGCGTCGCGGCTGGGATCCCTGGGGTCAGAGGGGTCGTTCACCGTGCTCCGGTTCAGGCGCGGGCGGCGGCGAGCGCGGACTCGTAGTCCGGCTCGCTGGTGATCTCCGGGACCACCTCGGTGTACGTCACGGTGCCCTGCGGGTCGATCACGATGACCGCGCGGGCCATGAGTCCCGCCATGGGCCCGTCGGCCTGGGCGACGCCGTAGTCCTGGCCGAAGGTGGAACGGAACACGGAGCCGGTGACGACGTTCTCGATGCCCTCGGCGGAGCAGAACCGTCCCGCCGCGAAGGGCAGGTCGGCCGAGACGGCGATGACGGTGGTGTCTTGGAGCCCGGCGGCCAGCTGGTTGAACGTCCGCACGGAGGCGGCGCACACCCCCGTGTCCAGCGAGGGGAAGACGTTGAGGATGACGGTGCGGCCGGCCAGGGACTCGAGGGTCACCGGGGACAGGTCGGCTCCGGTGAGCTCGAAGGCCGGGGCTGCGGAGCCGACGGCGGGGAGTTCGCCGACCGTGCTGACGAGGGTGGACTTGAATGCGGTGGTTGCCATGCGCTCCAACCTAGCCGTTTAGGCTGTCGACGTGGAACTGCGCAGCAACGTCACGGGCACCGCCCTGCTCTTCGAGGGCGGCGGCATGAGGGCGTCCTACACCTCGGCCATGGTCGTGGCCCTGCTGGAGGCCGGGATCCACCTGGACTTCGTGGCCGGCATCTCGGCGGGGTCCTCCAACACCGCGAACTAC
The DNA here is from genome assembly GCA_029961105.1 of Micrococcus sp. Classification (GTDB taxonomy): domain Bacteria; phylum Actinomycetota; class Actinomycetes; order Actinomycetales; family Micrococcaceae; genus Citricoccus. Next base: position 52,648 of record JASBVO010000003.1, read on the forward strand.
CTGGCCCGGGACGCCTGGCGGGCGCGGCACTCCTTCGTCGACTTCGCGGCCGACCCGAAGTTCGGCGACTGGAAGACGTTCGTGCGCGGTGACGGGCTGTTCAACGCCAAGTACATCTACGAGGAGACCGGGCTGCCCGACCAGGCCCTGCCCTACGACTGGGACACCTACCGGGCCAACCCTGCCACCGTCCGCATCGGGGCCTTCGACGCCGAGTCCGGGGAGCCGGTGTGGTGGGGACGCCAGGACACCCCCACGATCCGGGACCTGATGGTGCGGGTCCGCGCCTCGTCCACCATGCCCGTGCTCATGCCGCCGGTGCAGCTGGACGGCCGGACCTACGTGGATGGCGCGCTGGGACCGGACGGCGGCATCCCCGTGTCCGCGGCCGAGGAGGCCGGCTATGACCGGTTCCTCGCGGTGCTCACCCGGGAGCGGGACTACGTGAAGACTCCCGAGCGCTTCCCTCGGTTCTACCAGCGGTACTTCCGCCGGCACCCGGCGATCGCCGAGGCCCTGCTCACGCGCTGGAAGCGGTACAACCACACCCGGGAGCGGCTCTTCGACCTGGAGCGCCGGGGACGGGCCTACCTCTTCGTCCCGGAGCGGATGCCGGTCTCCAACGGGGAGCGGAACGTGGCCAGGCTGCGCGCCGCCCACGAGGCGGGACTGGCCCAGGCGCGCCGCGAGCTCCCCGCGATCCGGGACTTCCTGGGCCTGCCGGCCCTCACCGGCTGAGGCGGCCGGTCCCCGCCCTGCTTACTGCGCGGAGTCGGGCAGGCCGAAGACGCGGTCGAAGCACCAGGCGTAGACGGCGTTGTAGATGAGGAAGAAGATGATCAGCGCCAGCTCGTAGAGGAACGCCTCCCAGAGACCGACCTGGAGGATCAGTGCCACCGCCGGCACCAGGACCACCACGAGCCCGGCCTCGAACAGGAACGTGTGCAGCAGGCGCATCCAGAGGGGCCGGCCGGTGTGCCCCGAACGCCGCTCCCACCACTCGAACATGGTGTTGAACAGCATGTTCCACAGCAGGGCGACCACCGAGGAGACCACCCCGACGACGGCGCTGGAGCCGGCGGAGTTGCCCAGGGCGGCCAGGATCAGGGTGGTGAACCCGATCGCCAGGGCCTCGAAGACCACGGCATAGACCACCCGGCGCTGCATCGGGGACGAGAAGACGCGCCGGCCGACGAGGGCCCGACGGCCGCCCGGGGCGGTGGGCACGTCCGTTGCGGCACGCCGCCCCCGCTCACCGGGGGCCCGGACGGGGGCATCGGGCGACGCCTCATCCGGGGCCGCGGCAGGGGACTGGGCGGGCGCGTCGGCGGACAGGTCGGCAGGCAGGTCTGGGCGTGGGTTCGCGGGCATGGGTACTCCTCCATGGTTCAGTCCATGGGAAGTCCTCTGCCGGTTTCGCGTCCATGGATTCGGATGCTCGGCGCCTGGAGGTCCCGTCCCCCGGCCGGAGGTGGGTCCCGCGGCCCGGACAGCGTCGACGGCGCCGTGGTCCCAGTCTAGCAACGCCCCGTCAGGCCGGGCACGTCAAACTGGGCACGTCAGGCTGAGCACGTCAGGCCAGGATCCGGCGCAGCCCCGCGCGGTACTGGCGGTACATCTCGACCGGTGCCGGGGCCGCCCCCGAATCGGCCAGCTCGGCCCAGTGGTCCCAGCAGGAGCGCCAGAGCAGCATGGCGGTCTCGGCGATGAGCCGGGCGGTCAACAGGTCCATGGCCTCGCCACCTCGTCGCAGCAGCCGGTCGCGCAGCCGCAGCACGAGTTCCTGCTCCTGGGCGGTCGCCAGGCCCCGGACGTCGGGCTCATCCAGCAAGATGCGCCGCACCCGCTGGTGTTCGCGCAACTCGTCTTGCGGCTCGGCGACGATGACGGCGACGGCCATGTCCTCGACGGCGCGCAGGACGGCCGCAGGGCCTTGCTCGGCCACGTCCGGCAGTTCCAGCGCGTCGATGGCCTGGCGCAGCCGGCGCTGGCCCGGCAGGGCCGCCTGTTCCTTGGAGGCGAAGTGCCGGAAGAAGGTCCGGGCGGAGACACCGGCGCGGGCGGCGATCTCCTCGACGGTGGTGGCCTTGACGCCCTGGGACTCGAAGAGCTCAACGGCGGCCTCATGGATCATCGCCTGTGTCTGGGCCCTGCGACGGCTGCGCAGGTCGAGGCCGTCACCGGACGGCGGGGGGATCTCCGGGGCCATGCCTGCCTCTCGTCATTGCAGCGATCGCCTGTGATCTTACGCACTGGAACAGCCTCCGTGCTTACGTCAGTCTGTGTCAACATGGCACACTGTGACGCGAACCCCGGCCTGTGTACCCCTTGGCCGAGGTGCGCCCAATCCACCCCTTTCCCACGCCTCCGGCCCCGGCTGGACCGTGGGACAACCACGAAGGACTGTGGTCCATGACCGATGTCATCAACCGGGACACCAACCCGCCCACCGACAGCATCCCCGCCGTCGTCACCGGTGGCCGACCCGCCGCCGAGGCCGAACTGGCGACCCTGGGCGACCGGGACGACCCGAACACCTCGGTGCGCGACGGCCACCCCGCCAAGGACCTCAAGGTCGCCCCGATCATCGCGACGCTGGTGATCACGGCGTTCGTGATGATCCTCAACGAGACGATCCTCTCCGTCGCCTTCCCCACCCTGATGCGGGACCTGGGCATCAGTGAGGTGACCGTCCAATGGCTGTCCACCGGCTTCATGCTGACGCTGGCCATCGTCATCCCGACGACCGGCTTCCTCCTGAACCGCCTGGCCACCCGGACGGTGTTCATCACCGCCATCCTCTTCTTCCTCGTCGGCACGGCCCTGGCCGCCTTCGCCCCGAGCTTCGGCGTCCTCATGACCGCCCGTGTCATCCAGGCCGTGGGCACGGCCATGATCCTGCCGCTGCAGATGACGTCCATCCTCGCCCTGGTGCCCTTCCAGCACCGAGGCACCGTGATGGGCCTGTCCTCCGTGGTCATCTCCGTGGCCCCGGCCCTCGGCCCGACGCTGTCCGGGATCATCCTGCAGAACCTGCGGTGGAACCACCTGTTCATCGTCATGCTGCCGATCATCATCCTGGCCTTCATCGCCGGGCTGGTCTTCATCAAGAACTTCAACAACCCGCGCAAGCTGACCCTGGACGTCGTCTCCGTCGTCCTGGCGGCCATCGGCTTCGGCGGGTTCGTCTATGGCGTGGCGAACCTCTCCACAGTCATGGACGGGACCAATGTCGTCGCCCCGATCGTCCTGTTCGTCCTCGGCCTCCTCGCCCTGACCGCCTTCGTGGTGCGCCAGACGCGCCTGGAACGCAGCGCCGGCACCCCGCTGCTGAACCTCCGGGCGTTCACCGTCCCGACCTTCCGCAAGGCGCTGCTGGTGGTCCTGGTGGCGATGTTCTCGATGCTCGGCACCGTGGTGGTGCTGCCCCTGTACATGACCACGTCCCTGCGGCTGGACACGCTCACCGTGGGCCTGGTGCTGCTGCCCGGCGGCCTGGCGCAGGCCGTCCTGGCCCCGCTCTTCGGCAACCTGTACGACCGCTTCGGCCCCCGTCCGCTCGCGGTCCCCGGCATGGCGCTGATGTCGCTGGGCTTCTGGCTGCAGTTCGCCTTCCTGGATGAGAACGCCACGGTCGGCATGGTCATCACCTTCAACGTGCTGTTCGGCATCGGCATGGCCGCCGTCATGACGCCGCTGATGGCCCTGGCCCTGGGCTCCCTGCCCCGCGACCTGTACGCGGACGGCTCGGCCATCCTCAACACCCTGCAGCAGCTGGCCGGCGCCATCGGCACCGCCCTCCTCGTCGCCCTGCTGTCCCTGGGCGCCGCTGCCGCCGCGTCCGGCGGTGCCGCTCCGGACGTCGCCGTGGCCGCAGGCCTCGACTGGCCGTTCGCCGTGGGTGGCGCGCTCACCATCCTCGCCGTCCTGCTGGCGCTGTCCATCAAGCGGCTCCCCCGGGAGTCCGCCGGCCAGCCGGAGGCCGCGGCCGCCCACTGACCGCCGGCGTCCCGGCCGCGGCCGGATGACGGGCTGGTGCACCCCAGCCGCGCAGGGCGGAGGGCCCCCGGGGATCCCCCGGGGGCCCTCCGCATCACCGGACGGGACCCACCGGCCCCCACCCACCCCCACAGGCCCGGGAGGGGCCCGACGCCGTCCCGGCTTAGGATGGCGGGGATCGCCGGGCGCCGCGGTCCACCGGTCGATGCGACCGACACCGACGGAGCCCCGCCACCAGACACCCCCGTGGAAAGAGGACAGCGCATGACCATCAGGGCCGCCATCGTCGGGTACGGCAACCTCGGCCGGAGCGTCGAGAAGCTCGTGAGACTCCAGCCGGACATGGACCTGGTCGGGATCTTCTCCCGGCGCAGCGGGCTGGACACGGACACCCCGGTCCTGCCGGCGGGCAGCGCCGCCGAGCACGCGGACGCGATCGACGTGCTCTTCCTGTGCCTGGGCAGTGCCACGGACATCCCGGAGCAGGCCACCGGCTACGCCCGGCACTTCACCACCGTGGACACCTACGACAACCACAAGCTCATCCCCGAGCACTACGCCACGATGGACGCCGCGGCCCGTGAGGGCGGCAACGTGGCCATGGTCTCCACCGGCTGGGATCCGGGGCTGTTCTCCCTGAACCGTACGCTGGCGGCGGCCCTGTTCCCGGACGCCCAGCAGAACACCTTCTGGGGCAAGGGCCTGTCCCAGGGCCATTCCGATGCCGTGCGGCGCGTGCCCGGAGTCAGGCGCGGGGTGCAGTACACGATCCCCAGCCAGGAGGCGATCGCCGAGGCCAAGGCCGGCCGCGGTGCCGAGATCACCGGTGCCTCCGCGCACGTGCGGGAATGCTACGTGGTGGCCGACGAGGCCGACCACGCGGCGGTCACCGAGGCCATCACCACGATGCCGGACTACTTCGCCCCGTACCGCACCACCGTGAACTTCATCACCGAGGAGGAGTTCGAGCGCGACCACCAGGGCATGCCGCACGGCGGACACGTCATCACCTCCGGGGACCTCGGCGGCTCGCGGAGCTCGGTGGAGTTCGCCCTGGAGCTCGGCAGCAACCCGGACTTCACCGCCGCCTCCCAGGTCGCCTACGGGCGGGCCGCCGCCCGGTTGCGGGCCGAGGGCAGGACCGGCGCGTTCACCGTGCTGGAGGTGGCGCCCTACCTGCTCTCCCCCACCCCGCTGGATGAGCTCATCCGCCGGGACGTCTGAGCGCGGGCGCGCCGCACCCGGCGCGCGGCAGGAGGCGGCCGTTCCGCACCCGGCGGGGCGGCCGCCGTCGTATGCTCGGGGCATGCCGATCACGAGCGAGACCCGTGTCCTTGACCGCCGGCCCGGCCGAACCTCACGCGACGGGGGCACCCGGTGAGCGGCGGCCTCGTCGCCCTGCTGGACGACGTCGCGGCGCTGGCCCGCATCGCGGCCGCCTCGGTGGACGACGTCGCGGCCGGAGCCGCCAAGGCGGGGGCCAAGGCCGCCGGCGTCGTGATCGATGACGCCGCGGTCACTCCGCAGTACGTCTCGGACTCAGACCCGTCCCGCGAGCTGCCGATGATCAAGAAGATCTTCTGGGGCTCCCTGCGCAACAAGCTGCTGGTCATCCTGCCCGCCCTGTTGCTGATCAGCGCCTTCATCCCCGGGATCATCCCCTTCATCCTGATGCTGGGCGGGACCTACCTCTGCTTCGAGGGTGCCGAGAAGGTCTGGCACAAGCTGCGCGGACACCATGCGGACGAGGAGACCCCTGCCGTCGAGCGCGGGCCCGGGGCCGAGGACAAGGTGGTCAAGGGCGCGATCACCACGGACTTCATCCTGTCCTGCGAGATCATGGTCATCTCCATGAACGAGGTGGCGGACGAGTCGATCTGGGTCCGCGCCCTGATCCTGGTGGTCGTGGCGGTCGCCATCACCGTGCTCGTCTACGGTGCCGTGGGGCTGATCGTTAAGATGGACGACATCGGCCTGCACCTGACCACCAAGGATTCCCCCCGCACCCAGCGCTTCGGGGAGATGCTGGTCCGGGGCATGCCCGCCGTGCTGGGGTTCATCACGTTCATCGGCACCATCGCGATGCTCTGGGTCGGCGGCCACATCATGCTGCAGGGCGCCTATGACCTCGGCTGGCACGCCCCCTACGACCTGGTCCACGTACTGGAGTCGCCGTTCGCCGGCCTCCCGGCGGTGGGCGGGATCCTCGCCTGGCTGGTGAACACGCTCTGCTCGGCCGTCCTCGGCCTCGTCTGGGGCCTGGTGGTCATGGCGATCCTGCACCCGCTGCTCAAGGTGCTGCCGTTCGGCAAGGGCCCCAAGCAGCACGAGGAGGGGGACGTCCGCGCCGCGATCGCCGGTCACCGGCCGGGCGGCCGGGACGAATCAGCATCCGTGTGACACGAATTGGCGTCTCCGGGCGCCGGTAGCGCCAATTCGTGTCACGTCCATGGGGTGGTCCGCGGCACCGCGCCTGCGTCAGCCCTGGGGCGAGTCGCCGTCCACGCTGAGCGACCACATCACCCCGAAACGGTCGAAGACCTGGCCGTACCAGCCGCCCCACGGGGCCTGCTCGAAGGGCATGCCGACCGAACCGCCGCCGTCCACGAGCTTGCGGATGACGGACTCGGCCTCCTGGGTGCTCTCCAGGGTGTAGAGCAGGGAGTACGCCGTGTCCCGCAGCGGGTAGTCCTTCCCGTCCATCACGTCACCGCCGGCGAGCCCACCACCCGGCAGGCTGAGGGTGACATGCGCTACCGACTGCGGGTCCGGGGTGAAGGGCATGCCCTCCATGGCCGGCATGTCCCCGTAGCGCAGGATCTCGAGCTCACCGCCGAAGACCTCGTGCCAGTGCTCGAAGGCCTCGGCGGTGGTCCCGGGCAGGGAGATGTAGGTGGCCAGGTTCTTGCTCATGATCTGTCTCCTGTGCTGGACGGGCCGGATGTCAGGCCGCCGGGATCGATGACTCCAGCATCACCAGCGCGTGCCCCGGCCGCACCTCCGATCCTGCGGTGCCCGCGATGGGGCGGAAGGCGGCCCTGGCGCGGCCGCCGGCGTTAGCGGTGAGGACGACCTCCGGGGCGAGGACGGCCACCACGTCCTCGAGCGGCAGCTCGCGGCCGTCCCGGGCTGGGAGCCGGCGTCCGTGGACACCGGCTCCCAGCCCGATGCGGACCGTTCACCGTATAGACACCGGTCATTCGCCAACGGTGACATCGGTTCGCGTGGCCGGTCTACCATGACCGCGTGGAGACCAAGGGAACGGTGACGGCATTCGTGCTCGGTGGCGGTGGCGTCCGCGGCGCCGTGCACGTGGGCCAGTTGCGTGCCCTGCTGGAGCGGAGCATCGTCCCGGACATGGTCGTCGGGACCTCCGTCGGTGCCATCAACGGCGCGGTCGTGGCCCGCAATCCCCACACCGATGTCGCCGATGAACTCCTGAGCATGTGGCAGACGGACGAGGCCCGAGCCGTCTACGGGCAGTCCTGGCTCAGCCAGGCGGGACGGGTGCTGCGGGGCCGGACCCACACCCTGTCCGCCCAGCCACTCTGGGACCTGATCAGAACGCACTTCCCCGATGACGCCCGGATCGAGGACCTCGCCCTGCCCTTCGTCACGGTCGCCACCTCCATCGAACGCGCCTCTGAGCAGGCGTTCGACGCCGGCCTGCTGGTCCCGGCCGTCGTCGCCTCCTCCACGGTGCCCGGCCTGCTGCCGCCCACGGAGATCGCCGGTGAGCACTACCTCGACGGCGGCCTGGTCGCCTCGGTGCCCCTGGGCCAGGCGCTGCGCCGCGGTGCCACGACCATCTACGTGCTGCAGGCCGGTCAGCTGGACCGTGAGCTCACCGTCCCGAAATCCATGTTCGACACCCTGCGGGTCTCCCTGGACATCTCCCGCCGGCACAGCTTCACCCACGCGCTGGAACACGTCCCGGCCGGCGTCACCGTCCACGTCCTGCCCACCGGTGGCCGCCCGAAGGTCCGCGGCGTGAAGTCCATGGTCTCCCTCGAGCACACGGTCGAACGGGCCGAGCTGGCCTATGCGGCGACCGCGACCGCCCTGGACCGGAGCGTGATGCTCTGAGCGCGATGCCCGGCGCCCCTCGGCCCGGAGCCGGGCCGGCGGCTCAGTGCGCGCCGCCGGCGGGGGCGGTGCCGGCGGGGGCGCCGCCGGCGGGGGCGGTGCCTGTCGTGACCGCCTCGGAGGGAACGGCACCGGAGGGCACGGTGCCGTCCGGGACGCCGGCCGCGCCCCGGCCCGCCGCGTCCGGGCCCTCCGCGTCCAGCCTCCCGGCGGCGGCCAGGATGTTCCTGGCCATCGCCGGGAAGACGAGCGCGTGGAACGGCAGGATGGCGCGCCAGTACAGTCGCCCCAGGATCCCCTGGGGGATGAACACGGCCCGCTGCCGGTAGCTGGACCCGCCTTCCTCCCGCGCCTTGACGCCCAACTGAAGCCAGGCCCGGCCGCCGGTCCTCATCTCGGCCCGCAGGGTGAGCAGCCGACCGGGGTCGATCGCCTCGACGCGCCACCAGTCCACGTGGTCGTTGACCTTCAGCTGGCCCGGGTCCCGCCGGCCGCGGGCCATCCCGTAGCCGCCCAGCACCTGGTCCATCACCCCGCGGATCCGCCACAGCAGTGGCGTCGAGTACCACCCCGTGGTCCCGCCGATCGACTCGATGGCACGCCAGACCGCCTGCGGCGAGGCGTCGCCGTCACGCTCCCGGACATCGGTGAAGACCGTGTGGCCGGCCCACTCCGGGTCGGAGGGCAGCGGCTCCGCGGGGTCGCGGACGGCCAGGACGTCGTCGTCCCAGGTGGCGGGAACATCGCCGGCGAGCTGGCGGGCGACGGCGCGCCGGCAGGCCTCACGATAGGGCGTGAGCCCACCGGGCGGGTCGGGGATCAGGGCCGCGATGTCGTGTTCCTCCGTGACCGCGTCCTCCGCCATGGACGCCGCCAGCGGCATCGCGATCCCGCGCGGGATGGGGGTGACCATGCCGATCCAGAACCCGGAGAGCCGCGGTGCCGGCAACGGGGTGGCCAGGATCCTGCGCCGGGACAGACCCGCCACCTCGGCGTAGTCGGACATCATGGCCTTGAACGTCTGGCTCGCCCCGCAGCCGATGTCGAACGCCCGGTTCACCGGCTCGGACAGGGCGCAGGCGTGGGCGAGGTAGTAGAGCACGTCACGGATGGCGATCGGCTCGATCAGGTTGTCCAGCCACTTCGGCCCGGGCATCACCGGCAGGCGCTCCGTGAGGTGGCGGATCATCTCGAAAGACACGGACCCGGAGCCGATGACCACCCCGGCCTCGAACACCAGGGCCGGAACGGTCCCGCCCAGCAGGATCCGGGCCACCTGCTCACGCGAGCGCATGTGGTCGGAGAGTTCCTCCAGCGGCTTGTCCGGGTGCAGGCCGCCGAGGAAGACGACCTGCCGGACGCCGGCGTCGGCGGCGGCCTGCGCCACCGTCTCGGCGATCAGCCGCTCACGGTCGATGAAGTCCGTGCCCGAGCCCATGGAGTGGACGAGGTACAGCACGGTGTGGACGTCACGCATGGCCTCGCGGACCTCACCGGGCTCCTGCAGGTCGGCCTCGACCCGCTCGACGGCGTCGAACCACTCCCGCGAGGACAGGTCCTCGAGATGCCGGGCGGTGGCCCGGACGGTGAATCCGGCGGCGAGCAGCTCGGGCACGAGGCGTCCCCCCACGTACCCGGTGGCACCGGTGACGAGCACCCTGCGGCCCGCCCCCTCCGGAAGGGACAGGCCCAGGGGGGACGTGGCCGGGTACTGGCCTGATGGGTACTGGCCGGAGTGGCCGGCCCGGCCGGAGGCTGAGGGTCGCTGCCCGGGGTACTGGGTCATGACCACACGGTAACGGCTGGCCCGGGGTGACGGCACCGGCGGCGCGGCTGGCAACTGGCTGGGCATCGTCACGCCCGGGCCCCTGTTCAAGCCCCATGGTGATCTGCTGGACTGCAGGGACACCGCAAGCGAAGGAGACACGATGAGCACGAAGGACCCCGTTAAGACCCTGCTGGCGAAGCTGTCGGACACCGGCGTCTGCATGCTGTCCACCCTCCACGACGGACGGATCTACAGCCGTCCCATGAGCCTCCAGGAGGTCGACGACGACCACGCGCTGTGGTTCCTGACGCGTCTGACGAGTCCGAAGATCGAGGACACCACGGGCGGCCAGCCGGTCAACGTGACGGTGGCCGAGAAGGGCTTCTGGGCCTCGGTGTCCGGCACCGCCACCGTGGTGCGGGACGTCGAGCGGCAGAAGGAGTACTGGAGCACGGCGGCCGAGTCGTTCTACGGCGACGCCTCGCCGGAGGATCCGGAGGTCGTGCTGCTGCGGGTCGATCCGGAGACCGCCGAGTACTGGGACTCCCCCGGGGTGGTGGCCACGGCCCTCGAGATGGTGCGTGGCAAGGTCACCGGGGACCCGGCGCGGCCCGGGGACAATCCCACGGTCCAGCTCTGACGAAGTGGCCTGACGGCCGCCTGCTCCCGCGCGGCGGGAGGCCGAGCCGGGGGCTCAGCGCCCCGGCGGCTCAGTGCCCCCGAGGGTTCAGCGTCCGACGTCGATCACGATCTTGCCGCGCGCCTCACCGGACTGGCTGAGGCGGAAGCCCTCGGCCAACTCGGCCAGGGGCAGGACCCGGTCGATGTCGACGACCAGCTCCCCCCGCTCGACCTTCGCGAGCAACTGCGCGAGCCCTGCGCCGTCGGGGCGGACCCATAGCCAGCGTCCGCCGTGCCGTTCCACGGCCGGATCGGTGATGGACACGTGCCGGCCGCCGTCGCGCAGCACCGCCAGGGTCGTCTCCAGCAGTCCCTCCCCGCCGGCGAAGTCGGCGACCGCGTCGACGCCGTCGGGCGCCAGCTCCCGCACGCGCTCGGTGAGCCCGTCCCCGTACGCGACCGGCACCACGCCGACGGACTCCAGCTTCGCGGAGTTGGCCTCCGAGGCGGTGCCGATCACGCGGGCGCCGGTGGCGACCGCCAACTGGGAGGCCAGGTACCCGACCCCGCCCGAGGCGCCGTGGACCAGCACGGTCTCGCCGGCCGTCGGGTGCAGCGCATCGATGGCACGACGCGCGGTCAGCCCGGTGAGGGGCAGCGCCCCGGCCACGTCGTCGGAGACGCCGTCGGGGATCGCCGCGGCGAACTCGGCCGGCACGGTCACGTACTCTGCGAAGGTGCCGCCGGAGACCACCATCTTCCGGGCATAGGCCGCCACCCGGTCGCCCGGGCGGAACTCCGGGGAGTCCGGCCCGAGCTCCTCGACGACCCCGGCCGCGTCCCAGCCGGGGACCACCGGGAAGTGGGCGTCCATCATCGTGTCGAGACCGCCGGACATCACCTTCCAGTCCACCGGGTTGACGGAGGCCCGGGCGACCCGGATCAGGACCTGCCCGGGACCGACCTTTGGCCGCGGCAGCTCGGTCAACTCAAGGACGCTGTTGTCTCCGTACCGGGAATACGTCATGGCTCGCATACCCGGCGCAACCACCGATCACGGGTGACTATTCCGCGCGGCCGAGGTCACCGGTAGGTCACGGGGAGATCACTGGGTGTGCGACGTGGCGATGTGCAGCTCCTCCAGGATGGACAGCACCGGGGTGCCCGGCTGGCCATTGGCGTAGAGCATGCTGGCCATGGCCTGACGGACGGCGGCGGCCGGGCGGGTGGACCCGTGGGCGTTGGCGAACCGCATGAGGTGCTCCACCAGGGTGATGCGCTCGGTGGTGCGTTCCTCGCACGGACCGTTCAGAGTGTCCTCGACGGCCAGGATGGCCAGGCGGGTGGCCACGGCGGCCAGCGTGTCATAGCTGGCACCGCCACTGGTGAGGGCCTCGGCGGAGCGGTAGTCCGCGGTCAGGAGGGGGATGGGGGCGGTCGTAGGGGTGGTCATGACGACCTCGGGTGGATGAGTGTTCTTCCGTTGGACGAGACCACCGTAGAGCCGGGCACGGACACGGTAAGCCGGTGCCGGCGCTATCCCGCGGTGTGGTCCAGGAACCCCCGCAGCACGGCGGTGAACTTCTCCGGCTCCTGCGAGTGCACCCAGTGGCCGGCCTCGCGGATGGTCACCCGGTGGGTCCTGGGGAACAGCCCGCGCATGACCGGTGCGTACTCGTCCCGGACATAGTCCGAGCGGCCGCCGGCCACCCAGAGCACCGGCCCGTCGTAGACCGCGCCGCCGGTGTCCGGGAAGCCGCCGATGGCGTCCAGGCTGGCCCGCAGCAGTTCCAGGTTCGGCTCCCAGTGGAAGCCGTCCGGCCCGCTCCGCAGGTTCTGGAGCAGGAACAGCCGCGTGGTGTCCCACGGGATGGCCTCCTTGAGGGCCTCGTCGGCGTCCGACCGCCGTTCCAGGGCGGACAGGTCCACGGCCGCGAGGCTGTCGAGCAGGTGGGCGAACTCGCCCTCCCCTCCCCCGGCCTGGGTGGGTGCGATGTCCACCACCACCAGGCGGGCGACCAGGTCCGGGTGGCGCAGTGCCAGCACCATGGCCACCTTGCCGCCCATGGAGTGCCCGACGACGGCGACCGGACCCTCCGTGGCGAAGTCGCCACGGAGGGTCCGGGCCAGGGAGTCCGCCATCTGCCGGTAGTCCACCACGTCGGTCCACGCGGACTGTCCGTGGTTGGGCAGGTCCACCAGCAGGCTCCGATGGTCCGGCGCCAGGTCCTTGGCGATCCGGGTGAAGTTCTTGCCCCGCCCGAACAGTCCGTGCAGGAAGACGACGCGGTCGCCGTGGTCGCCGATGGCAGTGGTGTGCAGGGTACTCGTCTGGATGTCAGCCACCCTCCGAGCTTAGGCGGCGGTCAGCACCTTCTGCTCGAGCCGGGCGTAGCTGGCCTCCATGCCGTCGGCCATGCCGGTGCCCAGGATGGTCTCGCGCATGCCCTCGGGAAAGGTCATGAGCAGGGAGAGCAGGGTGCCGCCCTCGACCTCGGTGAGGGTGAGCTCGTTGACCACGGGCGGGCCCTCCTGGCCGATCATCGACTCGGTGGTGACCACGCGGTGCGGCGCCTCGATCTCCAGGATCTCGCCCGTGAAGCCGAACCGGTTCTCGCCGCCCTCCTGCTCCCACTCGTACCGGTAGGTGTCCCCGGCGGCGGTGCCCACCTCGCAGACCGGCATCGACCAGCCGTCCGGACCCAGTTGCCAGCGCTTGAGCAGCTCCGGATCGCGGTGTGCCCGCCAGACCTGCTCCTTGGTCCCGCGGATGACCCGGCTGAGCCGCGCCCGGTCGTCCCCGATGAGCTGGGTCTGGACCGCCCGGCCCGCGGCGAAGGACCGCAGGTCGGCCACGACGGCATCGATCTGGCTCATGGCGGACAGGATGCCCTCCTCCATGCCCATCCCCAGCAGCTGCTCGAGCTCCTCGGCCGAGTTGAAGTGGGTGGTGGTGGTCACCCGGGAGCCGGAGTCCGTCTCCGCGAAGGTGAAGACCATGCGCATGGTCGGCTGCTCCTCGTCCTTCGATCCGTCCTCCGTGCGGAAGCCGTCCAGCACCTCGAAGGATCGGCCGGGGTCGACGGCGAGGTACTCGAAGTACCCCCCGGCCTGTTCCCCGTCCGGGCCGGTCATGTAGTAGTGGGACTCGCCGCCGGGGTACAGGTCGTGCCGGGTGAAGGTGGCCGGCCAGTCGACCGGGCCCCAGAACCTCTCCAGCTGCCGCGGGTCGGCGTAGGCGTCCCAGAGCCGGCGGACGGGGACCGCGAAGTCGGCCACGATGGTCATGGTCAGGGCGCCGGGGTCCTTGGATACGTGGGTGACGGGCATGGCGATGCCTTTCAGTAGGGGCAGGGTCCGTGGTCGGGGGGGCGTCAGGGACTGCCGGGTGCCGGGTCCGCAGGTGGGCCGCCAGCCAGGTCGCCGGTCGGGTCTCCGGCCGGCTCACCGGTCAGCAGGGCATCGAGGCGGTCGATCCGCCCGCGCCAGAGCTCCTCGTACTGATCCAGCAGGAGCTGGGCCTTGCGCAGGGTGTCGGGGTTGCCGCGGACGAGGCGTTCGCGGCCGTGTCGGTTCTTGTTCACGAGTCCCGCCGATTCGAGGACGGAGACGTGTTTCTGGACAGCCGCGAACGACATCTCGTAGGCGGCGGCGAGAGCGGAGACGGTGATCTCCTCGGTGAGGGTCCGGCGGACGATGTCCCTCCGCGTGGCATCGGCGAGGGCCCGGAAGATCCGGTCCACCTCGTCGTCAACCAGCGGGAGTGTCGCGTCATCGCCCACCGTTGCCTCCTGTGCTGACCGGCCGCAAATATACAACCGGATGGTTGTACGTTATGACGTGAGGTGAGTCACGTCAATCCCTCACCGTCGAGGAGGGATACGCTGGCGTGATACTTCGACAGGCTGACCAGCTGGGGAAAGGGGCGACGGCGGGATGAGACGGTTGCCCACGGCCCTGCTGATGTTCATCGCCGGACGCTCGGCCGAGAACCGGATCATGGAGGCCGTCCGCCGGGCCGGACATGACCTCACGCTGGCCCAGGCGCGTCTGCTCGCCCGGATCGGCCCGGACGGCACCCGCCTGGGCGACCTCGCCGACCAGGCCCAGGTCACCAAGCAGACTGCCACCGCCCTGGTGGACCGGCTCGAGGCTGCACACTACGTCACCCGGACCCCGGACCCCGCCGACGGCCGTGCGCGCCGGGTCCGGCTGGGCCCCCGAGCCCTCGAGCTGCTGCCCGTGGCCCGAGCGGAGGAGGAACGGATCGAGGCCGAGTGGGCCGCCCACCTGGGCGAGGAACGGATGGCGCAGCTGCGCGAGGCCCTCGGGATGCTCCGGGAGATCACGGACCCCTACCGGGACTGAGCCGCCGCCCCGGCGGCGGGTTCCGGGGCGAGCCTGTGCGCCGGCTGGTCATCACCTGACCGCCACGCCCAGGGTGTGTTGCTACGGTGCGCGGGCCATCTCCAGAAAGGACGGTCCCCGTCATGCGAAGGAAACTGCTCACCAGCGTCGCGCTCGTCGGCTCGCTCATGGCCCTCAGTGCCTGTGGCAGCGCGGATGCCGAACCCACCACCGCCAGCACCGCCTCGGCGGAGGCCGCCGGCGCGAGCCAGGCGGCACCCCAGCAGGGTGGTGACGGACAGGGCGGATCCGGGGTCCAGCCCGGTGCCGAGGGCAGCCCGGCGGCCATGCCGGAGCCGGACCTCGAGGGGATCCCGGACGTCGTCGCCACCGTCAACGGCGAGGAGATCTCCGGGAAGGACTTCTCCGGTGTCTACGAGTCCCGGTTCCAGCAGCTGGCCATGCAGGCGCAGATGTCCGGCCAGGAGCTGGACCAGGACGCGATGAAGAAGCAGACCGTGGACTCCATGGTGGGCAGCGAGCTGCTGGTCCAGGACGCCGAGGCCAACGGGCACGAGGCCACGGACGAGGACGTGGACGCGCTGCTGGAGGAGACCGTGAAGGCCCAGCAGCTCGGCTCCGTCGACGAGCTCATGGCGGTCTACGAGGAGCAGGGCTTCGCCGAGGAGCAGGTGCGTTCCGACGCGAGGAAGCAGGTGCTCATGACGGCGGCCATCGAGGAGATCGACGTCCCGGAGCCCTCCGAGGAGGAGCTGAGGGAGCTGTACGACCAGGCCGCCGCGGCCCAGCCCCCGGCAGAGGGCGGCGAGGCCTCCGGTGCGGCGGGTGCCTCCGCCCAGGCCCCGTCCTTCGAGGAGCTCAAGCCGCAGCTGGAACAACAGGTGGCGGCCCAGAAGCAGAACGAGGCCATCATGCAGCGCATGGAGGAGCTGAGGAAGGACGCCGACGTCGAGGTCAGGATCTGAGGGGGCCGGATCTGATCAGATGAGCGGCCAGGGGAAACGCGTGCCGGTCGGGTCCTCGGGAAACCGCGGAGCGGCCAGCAGCTGACGGACCCGCGCCTGCAGGGCGTCGGCCTCGCGCCAGTCGAGCAGGTCCGCCAGCTCCCCGGGGACCTCCTCCGCCAGCGGGGCGACGTCGGCCACCAGCCCGGCGTCGATCTCCTCCCCGGCGAAGTCCCACATCACCGTGCGCAGCTTGAACGGCGCGGCGAAGCACAGTCCGTGGTCGATGCCCCACAGCCGCCCGTCGGTCCCGGCGAGCACGTGCCCTGCCTTGCGATCGGCATTGTTGGCCACGAGGTCGAACAGGGCCAGCCGGCGCAATTGGTCGGCGAGGGTGGCGGGGGCGCCGACGCCGGCCGGTTCGGCGAGCGCCACCAGGTCCGCCGCCGCGTCCAGCAGGATGAAGTAGTGGCGGTCCGGGTCGTGCTCGATGAACAGTTGCATGGAGCCGATGCCGAAGGGGCCCTCCTCGCGCACGACCGTCGGCGGGACGACGCCCCAGCCGAGGGCCTCGCTGAGCAGGTAGGCGGCGCGCTCGCGGCGGTGGAGCCCGGGCGGGAAGTCGCGCAACGGCCGTTCGCCGAGCTCGGGCTTGTAGATGGCCCAGTGCTGTGCGTCCCCGAGGGTGAGCTCGGCGAGGTAGGTCTCGTTGCTGCTGTTGACCATCCGGCCGAGCAGCTCGATCTCGCCGCACAGGAGCAGTTCCTCCTCGGGGACGCCGGGAGGACCGGGGAGGCCGGGCGGCACGTGGGCAGGCATGAGGGGTCCCTAGGATGCCCGCAACTCGGCCAGCGAGTCCTGCGTGGAGTTCACGGTCAGCACCACCGGGTCCTCACCGTCCCGGTAGGCGATGGCCGAGACGGAGCACGGGCCCACGCTCAGGCGCTGGAACCGGTTCAACGGAGTGCCCAGCGCGTCGGACACCGCCACCCGGATGGGGTCCGCGTGGGAGAAGCAGACGATCGTCCCACCGCGATGCTCCCGCCGGAGCCGCTCCAGGGTGTGCGCCATCCGGTCCCGGATCTCCACGAAGCTCTCCCCGTTGGGGAACCGGAACGCCTCCGGCTCGTGCTGGACGGTGTGCCACTCCGGCAGCCGGGCCAGGTCGGCCAGTGACTCCCCGGTCCAGTCGCCGAACTCCCCCTCGATGAGACCGGCGTCGGTGACGACCGGGACCCCGGTGCGTTCCGCCGTCGGACCCGCCGTCTGCAGGGTGCGCTCCAGGGGGGAGGAATACACCGCGGTGACCGGCAGCGCCGCCAGGCGCTCGGCCACCGCCTCGGCCTGCTGGCGGCCGACGTCGGACAGGTGCAGCCCCGGGGCGCGGCCGGGCAGCACCTGTCCGGTGGTGGGCGTCTGCCCATGCCGCACCAGCAACAGGAGCGTGGGGGGCTCCGGGATCCGGCTGTCCTCGCTCATCACGACCAGCCTAGGACGCGCCCGGGCCCCCGGGCACCCCTCGACGGGTCCGGGGCACAGGACTAGCGTGAGGACCGTGAGCACCCGTCCCGAGATCAGCACCCTGGCCGAACTGCGCGCCTCCGGTCACCGGATGCGGTCCCTGCGCGAGGAGATCCGCGAGAACCTGCTGGCCGCCCTGGCCGCGGGCGTGGATCCCTGGCCCGGGCTGCACGGCTTCGACACCACGGTCATCCCGCAGCTGGAGCGCGCCCTGATCGCCGGGCACGACGTCGTCCTGCTCGGCGAGCGCGGGCAGGGCAAGACCCGGCTGCTGCGCACCCTGAGCGGGCTGCTGGACGAGTGGACGCCGGTGATCGCCGGCTCCGAGCTCAACGAGCATCCCTACGGGCCGATCACGGCCGAGTCCATCACGCGCGCGGCCACCGAGGGGGACCGGCTGCCGGTCGCCTGGCGGCACCGCTCCGAGCGGTACGTGGAGAAGCTCTCCACCCCGGACACCTCGGTGGCGGACCTTATCGGCGACGTGGACCCCATGCGGGTGGCCGAGGGCCGGCGCCTGGGCGACCCAGAGACCATCCACTACGGGCTGGTGCCCCGGGCCAACCGCGGGATCGTGGCCCTGAACGAGCTGCCGGACCTGGCCGAGCGGATCCAGGTGGCCCTGCTGAACGTCATGGAGGAACGGGACATCCAGGTCCGCGGCTACGTGCTGCGCCTGCCACTGGACGTGCTGGTGGTCGCCTCGGCGAATCCGGAGGACTACACCAACCGCGGTCGGATCATCACCCCGCTCAAGGACCGCTTCGGCGCCGAGATCCGCACCCATTACCCACTCGAGCTGGCCGACGAGATCGCCGTGATCCGCCAGGAGGCCCACCTGACGGCCGAGGTACCGGACGTGCTGCTGGAGATCCTGGCCCGGTTCACCCGTGCCCTGCGTTCCTCCTCCGCGGTCAACCAGTCCTCGGGTGTCTCGGCGCGGTTTGCGATCGCCGGGGCCGAGACCATCGCGGCCGCGGCCCGCCACCGCGCCACGGTGCGCGGCGGCGGGGACGGGGACGGGGGCGACGACGCCGTCGCGCGGCTCGTGGACATCGAGGCGGCGGTCGACGTGCTCGGCGGCAAGATCGAGTTCGAGTCCGGCGAGGAGGGGCGCGAGGACGAGATCCTCGAGCACCTGCTGCGTACGGCCACCGCGCAGGCGGTGCGCGAGCACTTCGCGGGGCTCGACATGGGCCCGCTCGTGGACGCCTTCGACGGGCACCGCACCATCACCACGGGCGAGCGGGTCACCGCCGAGGAGTTCCTCGCCGAGCTCCCGGAGCTGGAGGACCCCGGGCTGTACGACGAGATCGCGTCCCGGGTGGGGGTCAACGGCACGTCCAGCGCGGGCCACCGCGCCGGGGCCATCGAGCTGGCCCTGGAGGGCCTGTTCCTGGCCCGGGAGCTGTCCAAGGAATCCGGCGACGGGCAGACCGTCTACGGCTGAGGAGACATCATGCGCCACGGCAGGTCATCACGCTACGGCCGCTATGCCGGCGGCCCCGATCCGCTCGCGCCCCCGGTGGACCTCTCCGAGGCCTTGGACGCCGTGGCCGAGGACGTCATGGCCGGCTACTCCCCCGAGCGGGCGCTGCGCGAGTACCTGCGCCGGGGCTCCCGGACGATGCCCGGGCTGGACGACCTGGCCGGCCGGGTGGCCCAGCGCCGGAAGGACCTGCTCGGCCGGCACCGCCTGGACGGCACCCTCGAGGAGGTCAGGCGCCTGCTCGACGAGGCGGTGCTGGAGGAACGCAAGCAGCTGGCCCGGGACATCCGGATGGAGGACACGGACCGGTCCTTCCGGGAGATGCAGCTGCAGAACCTGCCCGCCTCCACCGCGGCCGCCGTCACGGAGCTGTCCTCCTACGACTGGCAGTCCACCACGGCCCGCGAACGCTACGAGCAGATCAAGGACCTGCTGGGCCGGGAGATGCTGGAGGCGCGCTTCGCCGGGATGAAGGACGCCCTGCAGAACGCCACGGACGAGGACCGGGCCGCCATCACCGAGATGCTGCGCGACCTCAACGAGCTGCTGGCCAAGCACGCCCGGGGCGAGGACACCCAGCAGGACTTCGAGGACTTCATGGCCCGCCACGGGGACCAGTTCCCCGAGGACCCGCAGGACATCGAGGAGCTGATCGACGCCCTGGCCAAGCGCTCGGCCGCCGCCCAGCGCATGCTGCGGTCCATGACCCCGGAGCAGCGCGAGGAACTCATGGCGCTGTCCGCCCAGGCCTTCGGCTCCCCCGAGCTGATGGACCAGCTGGGCCAGCTGGACGCGAACCTGCAGGGCCTGCGCCCCGGGGAGGACTGGTCCGGCTCCGAGTCCTTCGAGGGGGACCAGGGCCTGGGACTGGGGGACGGCACCGGGGTGCTGCAGGACCTCGCCGAGCTGGACGAGCTGGCCGAGCAGCTCTCCCAGTCCTATGCCGGCTCCTCGCTGTCCGACCTCGACGTCGACAGGCTCGACCGCCACCTGGGTGATGACGCGGCGGCCTCCGCCCGGACCCTGGCCGCGCTGGAGAAGGCCCTGCGCGATTCCGGCCTGCTGCGCCGTGGCACGGACGGGGACCTGCGGCTCTCCCCGCGGGCGATGCGCCGGCTGGGGCAGTCGCTGCTGAAGGACGCCGCCGGACGGCTCTCGGGGAGGCAGGGCCAGCGGGACACCCGCCATGCCGGGGCCGCCGGTGAGCTGACCGGATCCAGCCGCCCCTGGCAGTTCGGGGACGCGGAGCCGTGGGACGTCACCCGCACGGTGACCAACGCGATCGGCCGCACGGCCGCGGAAGGCCGGGACCCGGCGTCGGGATTGCGGCTCGAGGTCCAGGACGTGGCCGTGCAGGAGACGGAGGACCGCACCCAGGCGGCCGTGGTGCTGCTGGTGGACACCTCGTTCTCCATGGCGGCCGAGGGCCGGTGGGTGCCCATGAAGCGCACCGCCCTGGCCCTGCACCACCTGGTCTCCACCCGGTTCCGCGGGGATGCGCTGCAGCTGGTGAACTTCGGCCGCTATGCCCAGAGCCTGCAGGTCGACGAGCTCACCGCGCTGCCGCCGCTGCGGGAACAGGGCACCAACCTGCACCACGGGCTGCTGCTGGCCGGCCGGTTCTTCCGGCAGCACCCGACCCGGCAGCCCGTGCTGCTCGTGGTCACCGACGGCGAACCGACCGCCCACCTGATGGCCCACGGGGAGTCCTGGTTCTCCTACCCGCCCGGGCCGGAGACGCTGCGGGCGACGATGGCCGAGCTGGACCGCGTGGGCCGGATGGGAGCGGAGATCACCTTCTTCCGGCTGGGGGACGACCCGGGACTGGAGCGGTTCCTGGCGGCCATGGCCCGCCGGGTGGGGGCTCGCGTGGTGGCGCCGGACCCGGAGGACCTGGGAGCCGCCGTCGTCGGGGAATTCCTGCGCAGCCGGCGCCCGCGGTTCCCGTCCGCCTTCGGGGACCTGGACTGGGACTGAGGGTGCCGACCGTCTTCCGTCCAGTGGGAGGAACAGCTGGACGACGGCGGCCCGGCGGCCCAGCATGGCTGGCATGAGCCACGTCACGCGCGCCGCCGACAACCAGCTGGGACGCGACGTCTCGGCGTACCTGCCCGAGCGCGCCGCCCTGCGCGGACTGCCGGAGCTGGACGCGGTCCAGCAGCGGATCTGGGAGCTGGCCGCACCCCACCTGCGGGTGCGCGGCAACGACCGGCACTCGCTCTACGCCTTCGGCATCGCCGCCGCCCTGCTGGAACTCCACCCCGAGGCGGAGGCCGGCGTGGTGCTGCCGGCGATCCTGCTGCACGACGTCGGCTGGTCCCGGGTCCCCGAGGACGAGGTGCTGGAGGCGATCGCCCCGGGCGGCGGCCGGCCGGACCTGGTGCTGCTGCACGAGAAGGAGGGTGCCCGGCTCGCCGGGGAGATCCTCGCGGAGGTGGGCTACCCGGGCGCACACGTGGGCCGGATCCTGGAGATCATCGACGGCCACGACAGCCGCAGGGAGTCCCTGTCCATCGAGGACTCGATCGTCAAGGACGCGGACAAGACCTGGCGGGTGACCCCGTCCGGCCTGGACACCATCATGGGCTGGTTCGGGCTGGAACGGCCGGAGGCACTGCGCCTGGCGGCCTCCCGCGTGCACGGCCACCTGTTCACGGACGAGGCCCGGGCCCTGGCGATGGGGCTGACCGCCCTGGAGTCGCTGGCCGGCTCGGCCCAGGTGGGCGCACTGGGCTGACGCCCGGTCACCGAGGCGTCCGGACCCGGCCCACCAGCCCGTGGGCGAGCAGCCGGTTCAGTCCGGGCAGTGCCATCAGGCGCAGCATGAGCCGCCGTCGCCGCCGGCGGGCGTCCGACAGCGGCAGGAACCACTCCACGCCCCTCCGGCCCGCCTGCTGCCTGGCCGTGATGACGGGCCGCCACTGCTGCTGGTACCGCTGCAGCGCGGCCGACACCGAGGGCGCGGTGGAGAGGTGCCCGGCGAGGACGTAGGCGCCGGCGACGGCCAGCGAGGCCCCCTGCCCTGCGACCAGGGACACCGCCTGGCAGGCATCGCCCAGCAGGGCCACGTGCCCGCGGTGCCAGCAGGGAAGTTCCACCTGGGAGACCTGGTCGTAGTAGACCTCCTCCGCCGGCGGGCAGAGGTCCAGCGCGCGGGAGACCACCCGGCCCAGACCGGCGTACCCGTCCAGCAGCGCTGCTCGCGGATCGGCCGGCAGGGAGGGGTCGGCACGGGCATGCGCCGCGAACACCGCCACCCTGTCCGCCCGCAGGCCGTACAGCCCGAGGGTACGGCCCACGGTGTCCGTCATGATGAACCGTCCGGCCAGGGCGGCGTGCATCGCCGGGTCGGTGAAGGTGTACGCCGCCGTGTGCAGTCCCAGATAGCGCAGGAACTGCTCCTCGGCGCCCCACAGGTGGCGGCGGACCTGCGAATGGATGCCGTCCGCGCCGACGAGCAGGTCGGCGTCGTGGACGGAGCCGTCGGCGAACACGACCCGCACCCCCTCACCGTGCTCGGTGAACGCCGCAACGGTGTCCCCATAGCGGAACTCCGCAGCGTCACCGACTGCCTCCCGGAGGGCCCGTTCCAGGTCCGGGCGCATGATGCTGAGCAGCCGGCCGTCCAGGGCCCGGGCCAGGCTCGAGTAACGCACGGAGGCACGGGTCCGTCCCCGCTCGTCCACATAGGCCAGGGCATCGACCTCGTAGCTGAGCTCCCCAAGCCGTTCCAGCAGCCCCATCCGCTCCGCCGCCAGGTATCCCAGACCGAAGAAGTCCATCATGTAGCCCTGCTCGCGCGGCCCGGGTGCCCGCTCCGCCAGCGTGACCTCCCAGCCGTGGCGCACCAGTTCGTGGGCCAGGGACAGTCCGGCAATGCCCGCACCGCAGATCACGGCGGACCGGCTCATGTCACCTCCCGCGGGTCCGGGTGGACCATGGCGGCGACGGTACCAGCCGGCTCCACGGACGTCATCCACCTGGCCGCCCGAACCTTGACTTCCGCCGCGCCCGGGCCCAATCATGTGTCCCACCGACGCTCCCACCACAACCCGGCAACGCGGTCGCTCGCTTCCCTGCCGACCTCCCATGCCCGGTTCCGTAGACCGACCGAGGAACTGCCCCATGGAACACGCGATCCCCCGGAAATGGTGGCACGTCCCCGCTGCGGCCCTGACGGCCGCCGTCCTCACGGCGTCCTCGGCGCCGGCGTACGCCCATGCGGACCGGCAGGCGGGCCCCGGCCCGTCATGGTCGGCCTCGTCCACGGCCCCGGCGCCGGTCTCCTCCGACCTGCTGGACCCCGCGGGCGGCCCCGGCGACGACGTCCCCGCCGTCGCCGACGACGAGGCCTCCAGCGTCGCGGACTACTGGACGGCAGAGCGCATGGAGAGCGCCATCCCCGCCGACGAGCCCGGCCGGGATCACACGGAACAGGGGCTCGGCACGCTGTCCTCGGCCTCGCCGGACCAGTCCGGGCCGCCCACGGTGGTCGCCGAGCCGGTCCCGGCAGCGGACGCTCCGGCGGCCGACGCCCCGGTCAGTCCCCAGGCGTACCCGGTGGAGGACTACTCCCCCACCAACGGCAAGGTCTTCTTCCGGAACCTGAGCGACGGCAGGGACTACGTCTGCTCCGGATCGGCGATCAACAGCGCCACGAAGCGTCTCGTGGTCACCGCCGGGCACTGCGTGCACGGCGGGCCGGGCGGGACCTGGCACGCGAACTGGGTCTTCGCCCCAGGATACGACCACGGTCCCGGCCCCGAGGCGACGTTCCCGGCGGCGTCCTTCAGGGCCTTCGACGAGTGGATCACCTACGGCGCGAGCGGACGGGGATTCAACTCCGACGTGGCGTTCGTGACCACCGAGGTCAACGAGAGCGGGGAGACCGTGGTCGACGCCGTGGGGGGCCACGGACTGACGACCGGCGGGAGCCCGGGATTCGCCGCGACCGTCTTCGGCTATCCCGTCAACCTGGACGCGGGTGAACGCATGTGGTCGTGCGTGGGAACGACGGACACACAGCAGATCGGTTCTTACCTCTTCCCCTCGATCAGCGGCTGCGGCTTCGGCGGGGGCTCCTCCGGCGGGCCCTGGCTCGACCGGTACGACGACGCGTCCGGCCTGGGCTACGTCCGCAGCGTGACGTCGTTCGGCCCGGCGGACAGCAACGCGTACATCAGCGGGCCGCACTTCGACGAGCGCGTCTCGGACCTGTACGCCGCCGCTGACAGTGACTGGAGCGGTGGGGACCAGTGAGAACGATCTCCGGCACCGCACTGCGCCTGCTGGTCATCATGGCCGGCATGGCACTGCTGACGACCGTGGGCCTGGGCTGTGCCCGGCAGGATGCCGGCGGCGGGGACCAGCCCAGCAGTGCGTCCACCGCACATCAGGCCCCCACGCAGGACACCTCCGGAGAGGCCGTGGTGGACGAGGAGCCCCGGGCGGACCTGACCGGTCAACAGGTCATCCCGTGGACGGACTATGAGGTCGTCTCCGAGCGGCAACTGCGGTTCCACTTCCCCACCGGGAGCCCGGACTGCTACGGATCGCGGGCAGCCGTCGAGGAGGACGACTCCGGGATCCGGGTGGCGACGATCGTGGGCCTCGTGCCGGACGCGCCGGAGAACTGCGCCCTGGTGGGCCGCACCGCCTCGATCCTCGTGACCACCGAGGCCCCGGTCGGGGACCGGACGGTGGACCACCTCGAGGTCGCCGACGAGGACCTGCCCTAGCGGGCCGGGCCACGGCCCAGCGGCCGGAATACCCGCACGTCGGGCAGGCGTTGCACCCAGGGAGAGCAGATGTCCCGCCGACCCGACAGGAGCACCCGCCACCGTGCACGCCCCCTTGAGCATCCTCGACCTGGTGTCCATCGCCGAGGGATCCTCCGCCCGCCAGGCCATCGCGGACTCGATGGAGGCGGCGCGGCAGGCCGACCGCCTCGGCTACCACCGGCTGTGGTTCGCGGAACACCACAACACCCCGGGCCTGGCCTCCAGCGCCACCTCCCTGCTGGTGGCCCAGGCCGCCTCGGTGACCGAACGGATCCGGGTGGGCTCCGGCGGCGTGATGCTGCCGAACCACGCGCCGCTGATGGTGGCCGAGCAGTACGGGACGATCGCCACCGTCCACGGGGACCGCATCGACCTCGGGCTGGGCCGGGCGCCGGGGACCGACATGCTCACCGCACGGGCCCTCAGCCGGTCCTCGGCCGAACCGCAGGAGTTCGCCCAGAACATCTATGACCTGCAGGGCTGGTTCGGCGCGGAGGGAACGGCCCACAGCACCCCGATCCACTCCGCGGTCTCGGCCGGCACGCGGGTCCCCATCTGGGTCCTGGGCTCCACGGTCAACGGCGCCTCCATCGCCGGACAGCTGGGCCTGCCGTTCTCCCTGGCCTCCCACTTCGCCCCCGACCAGATCGACGACGCCGTGCGGGTCTACCGGGAGTCCTTCTCGACCGATGCGCCGACCGCGCAGATCGAGGAGCCGTACCTGATGGCCGGGATCAACGTCATGGTGGCCCCGACCGACGAGGAGGCGCAGCGGGAGTTCACCACCGTGGAGCAGATGTTCCTGGACATCCAGACCGGTGGACGGCGGCGGCTCCAGCCACCCGTGGACCCGGAGCAGCTGGCGGCTCGGGGCGGCCGCGAGCAGCCCATGCTGCGCGTCAGCGCCGTCGGTTCACCACAGACCGCGGTGCCGCAGCTGGAGGACTTCGTGCGCCGCACCGGGGCGGACGAGCTGATCGTCGTCACGTACGCCTTCGACCCGCAGGTGCGGTGCCGGTCCATGGAGCTGCTCGCCGAGCACTGGTTCTGAGCCGGCTCCGCGGGTCAGCGCACCACCTCGCGGTGACCGGCGTCCAGCCGGCGGGTCCAGCCGCGGGCATCCAGCAGTTCCAGCAGCGGGATCGCCACCCGCCGCGTGGTGCCCAGCGCCTGGCGCGCCCGGCTGGTGGTGAAGGGCTGCTCCAGCCGGGCCAGTTCCCGCATGGCCAGCGCCGGTGCCGTCGGCAGCAGCACCACGGTCCCGTCCAGGCGCAGCAGCCGACCGAGCCGCTCCGCCGCGGCCAGCTCGCGGGGGCCGAGCTTCAGGGCCGTCAGTTCATCACCCTCGGGTGCGCTGAAGGGTGCCCGGGCCAGCCGCCGTTCCAGCGCGGCCACGGACTCCTCCGCGGCCCCGAGCCGCCGGTCCGCGCCGGGCAGGGTGACGTAGCCGTCCTCGTGCGCCAGCTCGGCCCCGGCCACCACCGCGGCCAGCAGCGCCGGGTCCAGGGGGTCCCGCTCGGCCAGCGCGGTCACGGCGGCGCGCAGCCGCCGTGACCAGCCGGCCAGGACGGGCTCGTGCACCCACCACTCCCCCAGGCGCCGGACCCCCGCCGCATCACCGGGCACCGCCAGCCCCAGCCGGTCCAGGTCCTCCCCCCGCACCGCGCCCCGGCGGGCGATCTCGCCGAGGACGTCGCCACCGTCGGGCATGGCGGCCAGGGCCGCCGCGCGGCGGGTGCCGTCTCCCCGGCGGGTGAGCTCCGGTGGGTCCACGTCCAGCACGCGCACCCCGCCGAACACGGTCCGGGCGCCGGGATCACGCAGCACCAGCCGGTCGCCGGGCACCAGCGGCAGGTGCCGGTCCAGCGTGAGCCGGGCGTGGTCGTCGCCGAGGGGCCGCACGCGGGCCGGCACCGTGGCGGTGCCGACGTGCACCAGCAGCTCCACGGGCGCCTCGGCCAGGACGGTCCCGGTGGTCCGGCGGACGTCCACGGCGCCGGTCAGCGGCCAGGCGCCGGGCGTCACCAGGGCGTCGCCCCGGTGGACGGTCTCGGCGTCCACCCCGCGCAGGTTCACCGCCACCCTGCTGACCGGTCCGAGGGAGTCGTGCGGGGCGTTGCGGCTGTGCAGCGCGCGGACAGTGACGTCGCGGGGGCCTCCCGCCCCGAGCAGCTCCAGCCGGTCGCCGATGCCCAGCGAGCCTGCGGCCAGCGTGCCGGTGACGACGGCGCCGGCCCCGCGGACCGTGAAGGACCGGTCCACCCCCAGCCGCACCCTGCCGGCGCCGTCCGGCGCCGGGGTGGCGGCGAGCACCTCGTCCAGAGCCTGGCGCAGGTCCTCGAGCCCTGCCCCGGTCGCAGCGGACACGACGACGGCCGGCGCCCGGGCGAGGCCGGTCCCGGCGAGCTCGGCGCGGGTCCGGTCCAGGACGGCGCCGATCCGCTCGGCGGCCGTGTCCGGGTCGCCCTGTCCGGCGAGGTCGGCGCGGGTGACGACGATGAGCCCGTGCTCGATGCCCAGGGCCGCGATGGCGTCGCGGTGGTCCGCGGACTGCGGTTTCCAGCCCTCGTCAGCGGCCACCACGAGGCACACCACCGGGGCCGGACCGAGCCCGGCGAGCATGTTGGACAGGAACCGCTCGTGGCCGGGGACGTCCACGAAGGCGACCTCGCGGCCGGAGGGCAGAGAAGTCCAGGCGAAACCGAGGTCGATGGTCAGTCCGCGGCGCCTCTCCTCCGCCCAGCGGTCCGGTTCCATGCCGGTCAGCGCGCGGACGAGGGTGGACTTGCCGTGGTCGACGTGCCCGGCGGTGGCCACCACGTACATGTCAGCCGTCCCCGCTGGCGGGCCCGGGACCGGACGTGCCACCGGACGTGCCACCGGACACGGAACCCGCCAGCGCGTCCAGGGCCGCGGACGCGGCGGCGGCCAGCCTCTCGTCCTGGTCCTCGGGCACGCACCTCAGGTCCACCAGGCAAGCCCCGTCGTGCACGCGCGGCAGGACCGCCGGGTCCCCGGAACGCAGCAGCGGGGCCGCGGCCTCGGGCAGCCGGACGGCCCAGCCGGGCAGCGGCACCCCGGGCGCTCCCCCGCCCCCGACGCGTCCGTCGTGCGGGACCACGGTGGCCGACGCCGTCTCCCCACCGGGCACGAGCCGTCCGGTGAGCCGAGCGGCCAGCCGGTCGGCCAGCCGCTCGGCCCGCTGCCGCAGGCGCTCCGGCTCGGCGTGCAGGGACCGGGCGACCGGCGTCGGGCCACCGGTGAGGGTGGCCTCCAGCGCCGCCAGGGTGAGCTTGTCCGCGCGGACGGCCCGGGCCAACGGGTGCTTCGCCAGGCGCTGGATGGCCTCGGTGCGGCCGAGCAGCAGTCCGGCCTGCGGGCCGCCCAGCAGCTTGTCCCCGCTGGCGATGACGACGTCGGCGCCGTCGGCGAGCGCCGCGGCCAGGTCCGGCTCCTCGGGCAGCGCAGGATCGTGGTCCGGCAGTCCGGAGCCGACGTCCACCACGAGGGGCACGCCCCGCTCCTCGGCCAGGGTCCTGAGCGCCGCGACCGGCACGGCGGCGGTGAAGCCGGTGACCCGGAAGTTGGAGGGGTGGACCTTGAGCAGGCAGCCGGTCTCCGGGCCGGTGGCGTCGTCGTAGTCGGCGAGGTTCGTGCGGTTGGTGGTGCCGACCTCGCGCAGCCGCGCCCCGGTGGAGGCGATCAGGTCCGGTAGCCGGAACCCGGCCCCGATCTCCACGAGCTCCCCGCGGCTGACGATGACCTCGCGGCCCGCGGCCAGGGCGGTGGTGGCCAGCACGAGCGCCGCGGCCCCGTTGTTGACCACCAGCGCGTCCTCGGCCTGCGGCACCGCGGCCAGCAGTGCCGCCCGCGCCCCGGCCCCCCGCCGGGACCGCGCCCCGCTGGCCAGGTCCATCTCCACGTCCACGTAGCCGCTGGCCGCCACCAGCGCCTCCACGGCGGCCTCGGAGAGGGGCGCCCGGCCCAGGTTGGTGTGGACCACCACCCCGGTGGCGTTGAGCACCGGGCGCAGGCTGGTGGCGGAGCGGGCGGCGAGATCGGCCACGAGGGCGGCCGCGACGTCGTCGGGGGCGATCCGGCCGGACCGGGCGCGCTCCTGGGCCTGCCGCACCAGGCCCCGCAGCACCGCCTCGCTGAGCCGGGACCGGGCGGCGGTCACCTCCGGCAGGGCCAGCAGGTCATCGGTGCGCGGGATCCGCCGGCGGGGGTCCTGCGCGAGGCGCTGCTCGGTCACGGTCCTCCTCGGGCAGGCGGGCGGGTGCACCGCACGGTGGCGTTGGCGGAGGCGGACGGGAATCGAACCCGCCAGGCCGGGATGCCCGGCCTCACCGGTTTTGAAGACCGGGGGGCCCACCAGGACCCGGACGCCTCCGTGATCGAAACTACCACCGGGCGTGGCTACAGTGGCCGCATGGACACCACCGCGCCGGGCACGGCTGCCCCGACCACTGCTGCCGGAACCCCAGACGCCCCCCGCCCGACGGCGGCCGGTCCGGTCCGGCTGACCCGTTACGCCAGCGGCGGCGGCTGCGCCTGCAAGATCCCCCCGGGCGAACTGGAGGACGCCGTCCGCGGCCTCGTCGGCCAGCAGGCGCCGGGCGCGGCGGAGGTCCTCGTCGGCCTGGACGACGGCGACGACGCCGCGGCCGTGCTGCTGCGCGAGGACCTGGCGGTGCTGTCCACGGCGGACTTCTTCACCCCGATGGTGGATGACGCCTACGACTTCGGCCGCATCGCCGCGGCCAACGCCCTCTCGGACATCTACGCCATGGGCGGCACGCCCGTCGTCGCGCTGAACCTGGTCGGCTGGCCGCGGTCGGTGCTGCCGATGGAGCTGATGAGCGAGATGCTGCGCGGCGGGCTGGCCGTGGCCACCGAGGCCGGCTGCCCGGTGATCGGCGGGCACTCGATCGACGACCCGGAGCCGAAGTACGGGATGGCCGTGACCGGCGTGGCCCATCCGGAGCGGCTGCTGCGCAACGACGCCGCCGCGGCGGGCCTGCCGATCACGCTGACCAAGCCGATCGGCGTGGGGCTGCTGAACAACCGGCACAAGCAGACCGGCGAGGTGTCCGCCGCGGCCGTCGCGTCCATGACCGCCCTCAACAAGGACGCCGCCCACGCCGCCCTGGCCGCCGGGGCGCGCGCCGCCACCGACGTCACCGGCTTCGGCCTGCTGGGCCACCTGCACAAGATGATGCGGGCCTCGGGCGTGGGCGCCGTCGTCGACCGCTCCGCGGTGCCGCTCGTGGAGGGGGCCGCCGAGGCCCTGCAGGACGGGTTCATCTCGGGCGGCACGCGCCGCAACCTGGATTGGGTCCGCCCGCACGTGACCGCGGACGGCACCGTGTCCGAGGAGGACCTGCTGCTGCTGGCCGACGCCCAGACCTCCGGCGGGCTGCTGGTCATCGGCGAGGTGCCGGGCTACCCGGTGATCGGGGAGACCGTGGCCGGCAGCGGCATCCGCGTCCGCTGAGGCCCCCGTGCGGCCGGGTCAGCCGGCCGTGGTGATGGAGTCGTGCATGATGCCGGCGCGGCGGCGGGCCGCCAGCCGGCGCTTCTGCGGCTCGATCGTGTACCGCGGGTCGAGGGCCGAGTCCTTGCCGGCGTAGAACACCCCGAACCGGGTGAACGCCGACGCCGTCACCAGCGCCGCCCCGGAGGCCGCAGCCACCCAGCGGTTCCGCGTGAGCCCGGAGACCACCGTGCCGATCCCGCCGGCGATCGCCAGCCGCTCGCTCCACCGCATCAGCCACCCGGGCCGGCCCTGGTGCAGCGGCTCCGCGGCCACCGGGTCCATCCGCCGCTCCATGGCCTTCGTGGCCACCAGGTCTCCGGCCACTCCGGCCAGCGCGAGGGCGCGGGCGGGACCGGCCTGTGCGGTCGGCGTCGTGATCATGGCCATCCCGCCCGAGGCCAGCGAGGCGGAGGAGACGAAGACGAACGGCAGGTCGTCCTTGGCGGCATTCCACGTGGGCATGGCGGTGTCCGAGAGCAGGACGGCGGTGTAGCCGGCCAGCGGCGCGCCGAGCAGCGCGGCCAGGGCACCGGACGGGGCCTCGAGGCCGTACAGCACCCGGCGCAACGGACCCAGCGGCAGGGCCTGGCCCAGCAGCCGGTCCACGTCCGCCGCGGCGGCCACGCCGGCACCGGTGCTGAACCCGGCCAGGATCCACGACCCCAGGCTCATGGGCGAGGTCGGCTTGATGGTGCGCAGCATGTTGAGGAACCGTTCGGGCCGGCCCAGGTCCGCCACCAGCGCCAGCGCCCCGACGCCGGCGGCCCCCAGGGCCGTCAGCCGCGCGTTGCACCGCAGGGCGTCCCGGCCGGTCAGCTGGCCGCCGAAGGCCAGCAGCGCAGACCCACCGGCGATCCCGCCGCAGACCAGGTACAGCGCCACCCGCTCGTCCCACGGCGGGGCCTTAACCACGGGGCGGCCGTAGTACCCGTCGGCGGGGGCGAACTGCGGCTCCGGCACCATGGCCATCTCCCGGGCGCCGTCGCCGCCGGCGGGAGCCAGGCCGCCACGGCGGGCGCCGACGCGCCGGCCGGCAGCGGGGGCCGACCCCGACGGCGCGGTGGCCAGCGCGTCCGGACCCATCGCGGAGCCTGCACTGGGGGCCACCGCCGTGCCCACGGCATACGCCGAGGCCTCGCTGGGGCTGTCGGCGGCCGCGGCGTGGTCCCGCCGGCGGCGGCGCCGGGGTTCCTCCGGCGGGCGGTAGCGGTCGTACTCGGAGGTGGTCACTTCCGCCCTCCCAGCATGAACGCCAGCGCGGAGGCCGCGGCCATCGACGCCATGGCGATCCCGGCGCGGGCGTACATGCGCGGCAGGTCCGCGGTCGGCACGCGGGGGTCCGGCGGCAGGCCGTAGACCTCGGGCTCGTCCAGCAGCAGGAACACCGAACCGGTCCCGCCGACGCCGTCCTGGGGGTTGGCCCCGTAGAGCCGGGCCTCGGTGCGCCCCTCGGCGTGCAGCCGGGCCACCCGCTCCCGCGCGGCGTCCACCAGGTCCTCGCGTTCGCCGAACTTGATGGACGTCGTCGGGCAGGCCTGGGCGCAGGCGGGGGTCTGGTCGTCGACGAGGCGGTCGTAGCACAGCGTGCACTTCTGGGCGACGCCGACGTTGCGCGCCGGTTCCGGCGTGCCGGGGCGCGTGGGCGTGACCGGGGCCGCGGAGCGCTCGGTCTTCGGCTGGGCGATGCCGTCCTTGCGCCGCTCGATGACACCGAACGGGCATCCGGCCACGCAGGTGCCGCAGCCGTTGCAGACGTCGTCCTGGACCACCACGGTGCCGTGCTCGGTCCGGAACAGGGCCCCGGTGGGGCACACGTCCAGGCAGCCGGCATTGGTGCAGTGCTTGCACACGTCCGAGGACATCAGCCAGCGGAACTCGGGAGTGTCCGGCGGGGTGGTGTCCACCGCGCGCGCGTCCTCGGGACGGGTGGGCCCGCCTCCCAGCGAGGAGAGCACGTCCAGGTCCCCCAGCTCGGGCGCCGGGGGAAGGCCCGACGCCGGCGGGACGGCCGCCGCGGACAGCGGACCCGGCGCGGCCCCGGTGATCGCGGTGGTGATCGCCTCCCCGGCGGTGGTGGGCACGTCGGCATTGCGGATCTGCGGCATGCCCAGGCTCACGAGCGCGCGCCCGGACTCGCGAGCGGCCTCGATGCGGCTGCGGTCCTGCTCGATGAACGCCACGTGCCGCCAGGTGTCCGCGCCGAGCCCCTCGGAGTTGTCGAAGGAGGAGTTGGAGAGCTCGTAGTTCGAGTCCACCGGGTTGCGGTTCCACTCCTTGCAGGCCACCTCGCAGGCCTTGCAGCCGATGCAGATGGAGGTGTCCGTGAAGAAGCCCTTGCGGGCCCGGGGGTGCGCGTAGTGGGCGTCCGCCGTGGGGTTGTCCCCCACCGCTGCGCTGTCCGGTGCGGTTAGTCGCTGCATCTATTCCTCCTCTCCGCCGGTTCCACGGTCCAGCCGCTCGGACCGGTCGGTGGCCTGCTTGGCTCCGGCCTCGTCGTGACTGCCGGTGACGCCCTCGTTGCCGGTCTCCTCCGTCAGCCCGGCCCGGCGCTGGTAGTCCTCGACCAGCCGCAGCAGCTGCGCCCCCTGCGGACGCCGCCCCGGGCGGATGTCCACGGCGCCCACCTTGGAGCCCTGGATCAGCACGTTGGGGTCGAGGGTGATGCCGAGCAGGTCGTTGGCGGAGTCGCCCGTGACCACGGCGTCGTTGCCGACGCCCCAGTGGTAGGGAAGCCCGATCTGGTGCACCGTCTGCCCGCCCACCCGCAGCGGCCTCATGCGCTCGGTGACCAGGACCTTTGCCTCGATCGCCGCCCGCGGGGAGACCAGCGTGGCCCAGCCGTAGGGTTCCAGTCCACGCTCGGCGGCCAGTTCCGGCGAGACCTCGCAGAACATCTCCGGCTGCAGCTCGGACAGGTAGGGCAGCCACCGGCTCATCCCACCGGCGGTGTGGTGTTCGGTGAGCCGGTAGGTGGTGAACACGAACGGGTACACGTCGGACCCCGGGGCGCCCGGTTCCGGCGCGCTGAGGTTGTCCTTGCGCGGCAGGGTGACCCGGGTGGGATTGTGCTGCTGCCGGTACAGCGGGTTCCGCACCGGGGACTCCTGCGCCTCGTAATGGGTCGGCAGCGGTCCGTCCACCATGCCCTTGGGCGCGAACAGCCAGCCCTTGCCGTCGGCCTGCATGATGAACGGGTCGTCTCCGGCCAGCGCGGCCGCACCGCCCAGGGAGGGGTCCGGTGTGCTGCCGGGGGCGCGGTCCACGGGGAAGTCCGGGACGTCGTTGCCGACCCACCGGCCCTGCTCCTCGTCCCACCAGACGAGCTTCTTGCGCTCGCTCCACGGCCGGCCCTGCGGGTCCGCCGAGGCCCGGTTGTACAGGATCCGCCGGTTCGCCGGCCAGGCCCAGCCCCATTCCTCGGTCTGCGGCCCGTCACCGCCGCCCGGGGTGCGGTCGGCGGCGTGGTTGATGCCGTCCGCGAAGACGCCGGTGTAGATCCAGCAGCCGCCCGCGGTGGAGCCGTCCGCCTTCATCTCGGTGTAGCTGGAGAGCAGCTTGCCGGCATCGGGGCCCGTGAGGTGGTGGCCGTTGATCTCCTGGAGGATGGCCTCGCCGTCGGGTTCCCCGTGCTCGTCCTCCGGGTAGTCCCACGTCAGGTCCAGCAGTGGGCGGTCGCGGGGGTCGGTGGAGTCCGCCAGCCGCGCCCGGATCCGCTTGCCGAGCTCGTGGAAGAACTGCAGCTCGGACTGGGCATCGCCCGGCGGGGCCACCGCCTGGTGGCGCCACTGCAGCAGGCGCTGGGTCTGGGTGAAGGTGCCGGCCTTCTCCACGTGGTTGGCCGCCGGGAAGAAGAACACCTCGGTCTCGATGTCCTCGGTGCGCAGCTCCCCGGTGGCGATCTCCGGGCCGTCCTTCCACCAGGTGGCCGACTCGATGAGCTGGAAGTCCCGCACCACCAGCCACTTCAGGTGGGACATGCCCATCCGCTGCATCCGGCCGTTGGCGGATCCGACCGCCGGGTTCTGGCCGAGCAGGAAGTAGCCCTCCACGTCCCCGGCGATCATCCCCTCCACGGTCTGGTACGTGCCGTGCGGGCCGGTGAGCCGGGGGATGTAGTCATAGGCGTAGTCGTTGTCCGCGTGCGCGGCGTCCCCCCACCAGGCCTTGAGCAGGCTGACGGTGTACGCGTCCGCCTCGGCCCAGTACCCCTTCTGCTTCTTGGAGGCGATCGACTCCAGGTACGTGCCCAGGTCCTGCTTCTCCACGGTGGGCATCGGCAGGTAGCCGGGCAGCAGGTTGAACAGGGTGGGGATGTCCGTGCAGCCCTGGATGGAGGCGTGGCCGCGCAGCGCCATGACGCCCCCGCCAGGGCGTCCCATGTTGCCCAGCAGCAGCTGCAGGATGGTCGCCGTGCGGATGTACTGGGCGCCGACCGTGTGCTGGGTCCAGCCCACGGCGTAGGCGAAGCAGGTGGTGCGCTCGCGTCCCGAGTTCTCCGTGATCGTCCGGGCCAGCTCCTCGAAGTCGGCCACGGAGATCCCGCAGGCGTCCCGCACCATCTCCGGGGTGTAGCGCGCGTAGTGGCGCTTGAGGATCTGGAACACGGTGCGCGGGTGCTGCAGCGTCTCGTCCCGGCGCGGCCGGTGCGTCTCCACGTCCGGGCCCCCGGAGCCGTACTGGTGACCGGCCGCCTCCGTGGAGGCCTCCGCCCCGTCCTCCTGGGCGGGCTCGTCCCCGACGCCGGCCGCGGCATCCCCGGTACCGGGTTCCGGTTCGTAGGCCCAGGACTCCATGTCGTAGCCGCCGGTCTGCTCGTCGTACCCGGAGAACATCCCGTCCAGGTCCTCGGCGTCCCGGAAGTCCTCGTTCACGATCGTGGCGGCGTTGGTGTAGGCCACCACGTACTCCTTGAACCACTTCTCGTGGGTCAGCACGTAGTTGATCAGCGCGCCCAGCAGCACGATGTCCGAGCCGGCACGGATCGGCACGTGCTTGTCCGCCACCGCCGAGGTGCGCGAGAACCGAGGGTCCACGTGGAAGACCTTCGCGCCGCGGGTCTTGGCCTCGGTCACCCACTGGAAGCCCACGGGGTGGGCCTCGGCCATGTTGGAGCCCTGGATGACGATGCAGTCAGCGTTGGCCATGTCCTGCAGCGATTGGGTGGCGCCGCCGCGCCCGAAGGAGGTCCCCAGACCGGGAACCGTGGCGGAGTGTCAAATACGGGCCTGGTTCTCGATCTGGATGGCACCGGCCGCCGTGAACAGCTTCTTGATGAGGTAGTTCTCCTCATTGTCCAGCGTGGCCCCACCGAGGGAGGCGATCCCCATGGTGCGGGCCAGCCGGCGGCCCTGCTCGTCCAGGTCCTGCCAGCCGTTGCGGCGGGACTCGAGGAACCGGTCGACCACCATGTCCGTGGCGGTCTCGACGTCGAGCTCCTGCCACTCGGTGGACCGCGGCGCGCGGTAGAGCACCTTCGTCTGGCGGCTGGCGGCGTTCACGAGCTGTTCGCTCGCCGAGCCCTTGGGGCACAGCCGGCCGCGGGAGATCGGCGAGTCCGGGTCACCCTCGATCTGCACGACCTTCTCGTCCGTGACGAACACCTTCTGGCCACAGCCGACGGCGCAGTAGGGACAGACGCTCTGCACGGACCGGTCCGCGGTCGACGTGCGCGGGGCGATGGCCCGGGTGGTGGGCGAGGTCACGGCAGAGCTTCGACCGGACGAGTCATCCGTGCGGAACTGCCGGATGACCGGCCATTCCAGGAAGCTGAACCGTGCCATGGCCCCAACCTATCCCAGCCGACTGCTCAACGAAAGTACCGCTCGGGGGCGCGCCGTCCGGTTGACTGGAGGGATGTACATCGTCCTGGGTCCCGCGCCGGCCGTGACCGGCACCTCCACCGCCCCGGCGCCGGCCGCCGGACCGGTACCTGCGCCGGGGACGAAGGCAGACCGCTCCGGTGGGGACGGCGCATGGTCGGCCGTGGTGGTGGACGGTGAGCGGATCATCCCGGGGCCGACCGTGGGCCCCGACGGACTGCCCGGCCTGGTCCGCGCGCTGCCGGCCCGCCTCGGATCGGACGCGGGGGCCATCCGCTGGGTGTTCGCCTCGGTGGCCACCGGCTACCCGCCGCTGCTGACCGACGGCATCGAGCTCAGCAGGTGCTGGGACCTCGGCCTGGCCCAGCGGATCCTCACCGGTGCGGCCGCCCTCGAGGCCACCGGGGTGCGGTACTCCCCCGCCGCCGTCGTGCCCGTCCAGGACCCGGGGCCGTACGGAGAAGCGCCCCGCCGGGGACCGCCGGACCAGGAGGCGTTCTTCGAGCTGCCAGCCGGCGGCACGGACCGGGCGGGCAGTGCGCCGGCGGCCGAGCTGGCGCGGGAGCTGGCCGCCCAGCTGGCCGCCGTCGGCGGCGCCCGGCATCCGCAGCGCCTGATGCTGCTGCTCGCCGCGGAATCCCAGGGCGCGCTCGTGGCGGCGGAGATGCTGCGGGAGGGGCTGCCCTGGCGCCGGGACCTGCACGAGGAGTTGCTGCTGCGCCAGCTCGGGCCCCGCCCCCGGGAGGGCGACCGGCCGCAGCGGCTGCAGGAGCTGGCCGAGAGGATCGCCGCCACCCTCGGCATCCCCGGCCTCAATCCGGACTCCCCCCAGGACCTGTTGCGCGGGCTCACCGCCGCCGGGGCGCGCGTGTCCTCCACCCGGGCCTGGGAGCTGAGGCAGTGGGCCGCCGCCGGCGGTCCGGACTCGCAGCGCCGCACCGGACTGATCGAACCCGTCCTGGAGTACAAGCGCCTGTACCGGCTGTGGACGGCCAACGGCTGGCACTGGCTGGACGAGTGGGTCCGCGACGATCGCTTCCACCCGGTGTACTCGGTGGGCGGCGTGGTGACCGGACGGTGGTCCGCCCACGGCGGCGGCGCCATGCAGGTCCCGGCGGCCGTGCGGGACGCCGTGCGGGCGGACCCGGGCTGGCTGCTCACCGTGGCCGACGCCTCCCAGGTGGAGCCGCGCATCCTGGCGGCGATGTCCGGTGACCGGGCCCTGGCCGCCGCGGGCTCCGGTCACGACCTGTACCTTGCGGTGGCGGAACAGGGCCGGCGGGCCGGGTCCGGGATCGGCGACCGGACCCGTGCCAAGATCGCGCTGCTCAGTGCCATGTACGGTGCCACCACGGGCGACTCGGCCGCGCTGATGCCGCACCTGCGCCGCCTGTACCCGGAGGCCATCGGCCTGCTCGAGCGCGCCGCCCGCCGGGGCGAGGAGGGCGGACAGGTGTCCACCTGGCTGGGCCGGACCTCACCGGCGCCCGGGCCCGACTGGCTGGCCACGGTCGCGGACGTCACCACCGCCGAGGCGGAGTCCCGGTCCCGGTCGATGCGGGCCGCGGCCGGCCGGTTCACCCGCAACTTCGTGGTCCAGGGCACGGCGGCGGAGTGGGCGCTGTGCTGGATGGGCGAGATCCGGCGCCGGCTGCGCGAGGGGCACGGGGACCGCCCGGGCGGATTGCGGACCCGGCTGGTGTTCTTCGTCCACGACGAGGTCGTGCTGCACGGCCCGGCCGAGGAGGCCCCCGCCGTCGGACAGATCGTCACCGAGGCGGCCGCAGCCGCGGGCCGACTGCTGTTCGGTGCGGCACCCGTGGAATTCCCGCTCACGGTGGCCGCCGTCGAGTCCTACGCGGAGGCGCGGTAGGACCCGACGGCGGCGGCCTCCGCCACGTGGCGGCATCCGTCTATTGCTGGCCTCCGCCATGTGCTGGCCTCCGCCACGTGGTGGAATGTGTCCCTCTGGAGGCGCATGGGAGGGACAATTCCAGCCGACCCATGGCCGGGGATGGCCACGCCGTCCATGCTCCGATGGACTAGACCGCACTAGACGTGGGCCCGGCACCTGGCCTGGTACGTCTCCGCGCCGCCCACGTGCTCGGCCCGGGCGGCGCCGCTGGCCGTCGACGGGGTTCCGCTGGGCACGACCCGCACGTGGAAGGCGGCGTCCCGGCCGCACACCGAGCAGACCGCGGTCAGCTTGACCACCTCCTCCGCCACGGCCATGAGCGCCGGCAGCGGTTCGAACGGCAGCCCGTCGAAGGTCACGCACAGCCCGGAGACGACCACCGTCAGCCCCTCACCAGCCAGCCGCGTGACCACCGGGACCAGGTCGTTCCCGAAGAACTGGGCCTCGTCGATGGCCAGCAGGTTCAGGTCCTGGCCGGCGACCAGCCCGGCCAGTCCGGCGGCGTCGGCCACGGACCGCGCCGGGATGCTCTGCCCGGTGTGGGAGGCGATGTCCCGCGAGCCGTGCCGCATGTCCAGGGCGTGGTTGACCACCTCCACGGACAGCCCGGCCAGCCACGCCCGGCGGACCCGGCGCATCAGCTCCTCGGACTTGCCGGCGAACATCGGGCCGGCGATCACCTGCAGCTGCCCCGTCCGCTCTCCGGCAGCGGGACGCGGCCCGGTCCCCCGCCGCGCGGTCACCGGGCGACCTCCCGCCGGATGACGGAGGTCCATGAGCCGAGCATGGCCAGCGTCGTGGCCGCCCAGGCCGCCAGGGCCACCCAGACCCACAGTTCCCCGATCCGGGCCACGATCGGCAACTGGTCCGCCCGGCCCAGGTACATCCCCGCCACGGCGTACATGCCCAACGGGAAGACGATGCTCCACAAGGTGGGGGTGTACCGCAGGGGCACCCTCTTCAGCACGTGCCGCCAGACGCCGGCGGCGAAGAGCACCGGGATCAGCCAGGTGGCGAAGCACCACAGCACCACCGCGGCACCGGCCACCAGTCCGCGGACGGCGTCCACCATGGGCGTGCTCTCCATCTCCACGATCCGGGCCCCGGCCACGATCGTGATGGCGATCGCCCCCATCGAGACCCAGTAGGGCGGCTGGAACTGCTCCGGCTCCAGCGGATAGGCCAGCATCCGGTAGACCACCAGGATGGCCACGGCCACGTACAGCACCAGGCCGATGGACCAGGCGAAGACGGCCAGCATCGCCAGGCCCTGGCGCACCCCGGGCAGCTCCGGCTCCAGGGTGGCCGCCACCACGGACACCGACTGGGCGGCCACCACCCAGATGAACCAGGTGCCATTGGCGGCGGCGGTCACCGGCCTCTCGGCCCGGCCCAGCACGGCCGCCCACG
The DNA here is from genome assembly GCA_029961105.1 of Micrococcus sp. Lineage (GTDB taxonomy): Bacteria > Actinomycetota > Actinomycetes > Actinomycetales > Micrococcaceae > Citricoccus. The sequence continues at coordinate 91,907 of JASBVO010000003.1, forward strand.
GCACGGCATAGCCCAACAGCACCCAGCTCACGGCCCCGACCACGAGCAGTCCCGCGGCGGGTCCGATGATGCCGATGCCCGCCAGCGACGCGGCCAGCACGTCCGTGGCCGCCACGAAGGTGAAGACCAGGAACGCGGTGGCCGAGTCGTGGACGTCTGCCGCGTAGGCGCTGCGGTAGGCGACCAGGCGCCAGCCGTTGAGCACCACCAGCACGGCGTACCCGACGGCGGCCAGCACGATCAGCGCGGCGGACAGCCCCTCCCAGCCGCGCTGGGCCGCCCCGATGGACAGGATCCCCGTGCCCATCACGAAGGCGAAGTAGCCCGGGGAGAGGCGTTCGGGCGTGAACCGGCGCAGCGCCGAGGACAGGGGTGGGCGCAGTGCGGATCGCGTGAGGGTGCCCATGGTGCTGATGGTAGTCAGGACCCGGCCCCGGTGATCACCGCCGACCGGCTACGGCGCCGCCTGGCCAGGCTCGGTGCCGTCACCACCCATCCGGTAGCGCCCGGCGGAGCCGGGGTCCTGGAACGGGGAGTCCTGCGGGGTGCGGAACGGCTCGGCCTCGACGGTCCCGGCGGCCTGCTCCATGAACGCCATCCACTGCGGACCGGCCAGGGTGCTGCCCCAGAAGTCCTCGTGCACCTGGCCGTTCACCGCCGTGCCGGCCAGGGTCTCCAGGCCCGTGTAGCGGCCGACCCAGCTGGCCGTGGACAGTCCGGAGGTGTAGCCGATGTACCAGGTGGAGGACTGGGAGTTGTTGGTACCGGTCTTCCCGCCCATCGGCAGGCCCGGGTCCACGCCGGCCTCCTGGGCATTGCGCCGGCCGATCTGGGTCAGCGTCTCGTTCAGCTGGGCGACCACCTCGGGGTCCAGCGCCTGCTCGCACGCCGGACCGCCGACGTCGTACTCCTTGCCGGTGGGGTCCGTGGCGGACTCGATGGCGCGCGGGCGGCAGTACTGCCCGACGTTCGCGAACGCCGCATAGGCGGCGGCCTGGGTCAGGGGAGCGAACTCTTCCGAGCCGAGGATGAAGGAGGGGTTGGCCGGGTTCAGGGGCTTGCCGTCGTCTGCTCGGTGCACGCCGAGCCGGGTGGTCACGTCGGTGATGTCGCACAGGTCCAGTTCCTGGGCCATGTTCACCATGACGGTGTTGATGGACCAGTACAGGCCGAAGTCGGCGGTCATCGGCCGCTTCATGCCGTCGATGACGTTGTTGACCTTCCAGCCGCCCTCCTCGGGGATGGCCACCGATCCGCCCGGCTGGCACGAGGCTGGGAACTGCTCGCCCTGGCGCCAGTGGTCCTGGGAGGCGTCCACGACGTCCGCCATGGACCTCCCGTCCTCCAGCCAGGCCGCGGCCACGTACGGCTTGAGCGAGGACCCCCCCTGGAAGCCGTTGCCTCCGCCCTGCGCGGCGTCCACGTTGAAGTTCAGCACGGTGTTTCCCGGGCCCTCCGCGGGCGAGTACCGCGTGTTCTGGGCCATCGCCCGGATGTTCCCGGTGCCCGGCTCGACCGAGACGAGGGCGGACCCGGCGCCGGAGGGGTCCGATGCCGGCACGGTCCTCTCCACCGAGGCCTGGGCCTGCTCCTGCAGGGCCGGGTCCAGCGTGGTGCGGATCTCCAGCCCGCCCCGGTACAGCAACTGCTCGCGGGACTCCGGATCCGGTCCGAAGGCCTCGTTGGCCTTGACCTCGCGCTGGACGAAGTCACAGAAGTAGGGCGCGGCCGAGGCGGCGGTGCAGCCGCCCTGCTCCGGGTGGATGTCCAGGTCCAGGCCGCTGGCGGTGGCCTGGGCGTGATCGGCCTCCGTGATGAACCCCTGGTCCCGCATCGAGTCCAGGACCACGTTGCGCCGCTCCAGCGCGGCCTCGGGCTGGGTCTCGGGGTTGTAGCCGTTCGGGGACTTCACGAGCCCGGCCAGGGTGGCTGACTGGGCGACCGTCAGCTCGGAGGCCGGCACCCCCCAGTAGTACCGGGCCGCGGCCTCCACCCCGTAGTTGCGCCCGCCGAGCAGCACGATGTTCAGGTAGCCCTCGAGGATCTGGTCCTTGGTCATGTCCTGTTCCACCGAGATGGCCAGCTTCATCTCCCGCAGCTTGTCCGTGTAGGTCTTGGTGCCGGAGATCGTCAGCCTCTCCTCGCCGCGGAGCATGTCCGCGTTGATGAGCATGTTGTTGACGTACTGCTGGGTGATGGTGGAGGCCCCCTGCTGGGACTCGGAGGAGGCGTTGTTCACCAGGGCGCGGCCGATGCCCTGCGGGTCCACGCCGCCGTGCTCGTAGAACCGCTCGTCCTCGATGGCGATGATGGCGTCCTGCATGTGCGGGCTGATCTCCTCCAGGGCCACCGGCTTGCGGTTCTCCGCGTAGAAGGTGGCCAACTCCGTGCCGTCCGCGGCCAGCACCCGGGACGGCACGCTGATCGGCTCCTCGCGCAGTTCGGCCGGGAACTCGTCCAGCAGGTCTGACCCCGTGGCCGCGGTGGCGCCCCCCGTGGCGGCCAGGGGCAGGGCGAGGCCAGCCACCAGTACGCCGGCGAGCACGCTGACGCCGAGGAATCCCAGGATCTTCCCTGTCGTGGTGGACAGGGCGGAGCGGACAGAACGCATCCGAGCACCCTTGCAATCGTTCCTGACCGGAACCTGATCGGGCGCTCTGTGTGCGCTGGGCGGCGCGCCGCCACGGGAGCCCCGGCACCTACGCCGCCACCGGAGCCCTGTGACACACTTGACATTCACAAGACGCGGTGTCAATCTAGTGGACAAGTAATCGAGGTCACAGCCTCAGGCCACGGACTACGGCCCGACTCGCATCGGGCTTCCCGGTCCACGGTCCGCCCACGCACCCGTCAGAGTTCACCGACCCGGCGCGAGCCGGCCCTGGACGGATGCCACCCCCCCCCCCAGCGTCTGTCGTCACACCCCGCGTGACGGACGAGGAAAGGTAGTCGATGACCGACACCCCCACTGCCGGCCGCCCCACCGTCAACACCGTCCTGGGCCCGGTTCCCGCCGACGACCTCGGGGTCGTGGCGGTCCACGAGGCCCTGCTGTCGGTGCTGCCCGGGGCCCAGTACGCCCCGGACATCTCCATGGACCGGGCCGAGATCTACGAGGCGCTCGAGGCCAAGGTCATCGCCTTCCGCCAGGCCGGCGGCAGGACCATCGTCGACTCCACCGGGATGTTCCACGGCCGTGACCTGACGCTGTACGAGGCGCTGTCCAGGGCCACCGGCGTGCACATCGTCGCCACCACCGGGATGGGCCCGGAGGAGAAGCTGGGCGGGTACTTCCTGACCCCGCAGACCAACCCGCCGACCCCCTGGCCGGCCGAGAAGTTCGCCGACCTCTTCGCCCGGGAGGTCACCGAGGGCATGGTGGTCCCGCGCATCGAGCGCCGCGCCGCGGCCGGGATGGTCACCACCGTCGCCGACCGCGCCGGGATGACCCCCACCGAGGAGTCCCTGTTCCGCGGTTCGGCCCGCGCAGCGGCCCAGACCGGGGTGGCCGTGTCCATCCGCTACGGCGCCGACGCCCTGGCCGAGCTGGACGTCGTCCTGGACGAGCGCCTCCGCCCGGACCGGGTGCTGGTCGGGGACCTGGACCGCACCGACGCCGCCGGGGACCCGGGGCAGGTGGCCGCCGCCGTCGCCGCGAAGGGTGCCTTCGTGGGGATCGACCACGTCGGGCTGAACGAGGATCCCGGCTACCTCACCGACGCCCAGCGCGCCGCCCTGGTGCTGGACCTGGTCGCCGCCGGCCACGCGGACAAGATCATCCTCTCGGGCAACGCGATCGGCGTGGCCAAGGGCCTCGACGCCTATGACCTGCCGTACGAGCACGTGCTGGCCACGTTCATCCCGTTCCTCCAGGGCGAGGGCCTGTCCGATGAGGACGCCCGGCGGATCCTGGTGGACAACCCGGCCCGCCTGCTCGCGGTGCGCTGAGCCGTTCCGCCCGCGCATCCCCTCCCCACACGCTTTCAATCCCCTAGAGGTGAATCCATGACCAAGGTCAATACCGTCCTGGGCCCCGTCCCGGTGGCCGAGCTGGGCATCGTCGCCATCCACGAGCACATCGGCTACGGCATGCCCGGTTCCGAGCTCGACACGCAGTGGTGGAAGACCCCGGAGCAGGCCTACGAGGAGACCGTGCCGAAGCTGCGCAAGTTCCACGAGTACGGTGGGCGCACCTTCGTGGACGTCACCGGCATCTGCAACGGCCGGGACCCGAACTACTACCAGGCCCTCTCGGCCAAGACCGGGGTGAACATCGTGGCCTGCACCGGTTTCGTCGGCGGGGACACCGCCTTGGCGCACTTCGCCCGGGCCTCCGTGGATTACCTGGCCCAGGTGTTCATCCACGAGATCACCGTGGGCATCGGCAACACCGGGGCCAAGGCCGGGGTCATCAAGGTCGGGGTGTCCCGTGGCGGGAAGATGACCGAGCTGGACCAGCGCATCTACCGGGCGGCGGCCCGCGCCGCCGTCGTGACCGGCGTGCCGATCCTCACCCACCTGGCGATCGACCCGAAGCCGGCCGTGGCCATCTTCCACGAGGAGGGCCTGGACCTGGACCGGGTGCTGTTCGGCCACGCCGACGACGGCCTCAACGCCCCGATCACCCCGCACGACTACATCTACGACCAGGGCGGGCGCATCGGCTTCGACACCTTTGGCTACGACCTCGAGCTGCCCGACCCGCCCTTCTGGGGACGCAAGCGGGCCGAGCGCATGGCCCACTTCAAGGCACTGCTGGACAAGGGCTACCTGGACAAGCTCATGGTCGGCGTGGACGCCAACTGCTCGCCGCTGGGCTGGCCCGGCGTCAAGGGCCACACCGTCAACTACCTCTTCGAGGACATGATCCCGGACATGAAGGCCATCGGCATCGACGATGACACCATCCACCACCTGCTCGTGGACAGCCCCGCCGAATTTCTCGGCATGAAGAACTGACCCCGCCCACACCTCTCCCACACGCCCCCGGTTTCCCCGGACCCACGAAAGAGAAACACCATGCAGGCTGAAGAGTTGAAGACCCTGACCATCGCGATCATCGGCGGCGGCTACGCCGGTGCCACCGCCGCCCTGGCCCTCCACCAGACTGGCGCCAGCGTCACGGTCTACGAGCAGGCCAAGGAGATCCACGAGGTCGGTGCCGGCATCGGCCTGCGCCCGGCCGTCATCAAGCTGTTCCGCCAGCTGGGCGTCTTCGAGGACATCGCCGCCGTGACCTCCCCGTCCGAGTACTTCGACATCCTGGACGCCCAGGGCAACCTCATCCAGCGCGAGCAGTGGCCCCACCTGGACGAGGACGGGGTCCGCAACAACACCCGCTTCATCCACCGGGGCGACTTCATCGACGTGCTGACCCGCCTGCTGCCCGAGGGCATGCTGAAGCTGGACCACCGGGCCGCCGAAGTGGTCGACAACGGCGACTCCGCCACCGTGCGGTTCACCAACGGCCAGGAGGTCACCGCGGACATCGTGGTCGGCGCCGACGGCATCCGCTCGAAGGTCCGGACGCTGTTCTCGGACAACCAGCCGGTCCCGGCCAACGCGCACGCCTACCGCGTGGTGATCGACGGCAGCGATGCCGAGGGCCTGATGACCGATGACAACCTGCGCCTCTACCTGGACGCGGAGACCGGCAGCATGATCTACTTCCTGCCGCTGCGCCACCGCGGCGAGAACGGCCAGGTCTCCTTCGACATCACCGTGCCCAGCACGGACACCTCCTGGAACCCGGACGTCACCAAGGAAGACCTGCTGCATGCCGTCAGGAACTTCGACGAGCGCCTGGTCCGGATCGTCGAGAAGCTGGACATGGACAAGGTCAACACCCGTTCCGCCCATGACATCGACCCCGTGGACGTGTGGAACTCCCGCTCCGTGGTCCTGATCGGCGACGCCGCCCACGCCATGCTGCACCACCAGGGACAGGGCGCGAACTCCGCCGTGCTCGACGGCGGCATCCTGGCGGACTGCCTGCTGGAGCAGCCCTCCGTCGCCGCCGCGCTGGACACGTACACCGAGCTGCGCAAGGAGCCCACCCAGGCGCTGCAGCGGATCTCCCGCGAGTCCTGGGACTCCGAGTCCGCGGGCAAGACCGCCTTCCCCGAGAAGGAAGCGATCGACTACTGACCGCCCCTTCCGCATGACGCCGGCGCCCCGAGCCGATCGACCCTGAGTCGATGGCGGGGGCGCCGTCGCCGTGTCCGTTCCCGACCGAGGTGACGACGCGCGCCCGAGGGGCGCTCCGCCGTCGCCGTCCCCCTGCCGAAAGGACCAGACATGACCGCCCAGCCCCAGATCCACCCCGAGATCGCCAAGATCCTGGCCATGCTCCCCCAGGACGACCACGCCGCCGCCCCCGACCTGGACGCCTGGCGCGGCGGCGAGGAGAGCCGCGTGCCGGCCCCGGCCGACCGCACCCCGCAGCTGCACGAGGTGCGCGACGCCACCGCGGCCACCGCCGGCGGTGACGTCCCGGTGCGCATCTACACGCCCGTGGAGGCCGAGTCCTACGGGCTGCTGGTCTACTTCCACGGCGGCGCCTTCTTCTCCGGGTCCCTGGACACCCACGACGGCGCCGCCCGCGCCCTGGCCAAGGAGTCCGGCCTGCGCGTGGTCTCGGTGGGCTACCGCCGGGTCCCGGAGGACCCGTACCCCGCAGGGCTCCAGGACTGCTACCACGTGGTCCGCTGGGCCGCCGAGAACGGCGAGGAACTGGACTGGGACGGCGGCACGCTGGCCGTGGCCGGTGACAGCTCCGGCGGCACCTTCGTGGCCGCGGTGACGGCCATGGCCCACGACGACGGCTTCGAGACGATCACCCACCAGGTGCTGATGTACCCCTCGGTGGACCTGGACTTCGACGAGGACCGCTACCCGTCGCTGAGGGAGAACGCCGTCGGTTACGGCCTGGAGACCCCCGGGCTGCGGCCGTTCAACTCCTACTACCTCGACTCCGGTGCGGACCCGGCCGACCCACTGGTCTCCCCCATCAAGCGCGAGGACCTCTCCGGACTGCCCCAGGCCCTGGTCATCACCGCCCAGTTCGACCCGCTGCGGGACGAGGGCGAGGCCTACGCCAGGCGCCTGAAGGACGCCGGCGTGGACGTGACCGTCTCGCGCTACGAGCAGGCCAACCACGGATTCATGGTCAACTTCGCCTGGATCCCGGAGCTCTACCAGGCCTTCGTCGAGGCCGGGCAGTTCCTCAAGGGCGACTGAGCCCACCGGAGTCGTGGCGTCCCGGCGCGTCTGCCCAGCCCGGGTTCGCTGGTTCCCGGGTCGCAAACGATGGGTCCCGCGCGGCAATACCCACCGTTTGCGACCCGGGAACACCGGGGGTGGGCACATCAACACCGGCACGACGACGGCGCCTCACCTTCCAGAAGGTGGGGCGCCGTCGTCGTCGGTCGCCGCGTCCTTGGGGGGCGGTGGTCAGACGGGCCGGCCGTCGAGAGTCGGTACGCGCCCGGGCCGTCGAGCGTCGGTCAGGCGCCCGGGCCGGAGATCGTCGGTCGCGCCCCAGCCGCCGAGCGTCGGTCAGGCGCCGCGGCCATAGAGCGTCCGGTAGCCGTGCATGGTGGTGAAGAACGGGGAGGGCTCCAGCGTCGGGTCCCCGGTGTAGCCGAGCTCCTCGGCCACGGAGGCGAACGGCGAGTACGGGGAATCCGTCTGCACCGGTCCGGCCTCCAGGCAGCGGCGGGCGGCGGCGTCCACGCGGGCCTCGATGTCCAGGGACTCCTGCAGGGCCGCCCGCGCGGTGGCGGCGTCCATGCCGATCTCGAAGGGCACGCCCTCGGTGGTGCGGTAGGGGTGGCCCAGGTATAGCCGCTGCGGGCGGACCTCATCGCGCAGGTACTCCAGGCTCCTGCGGTAGGCCACCGGGTCCACGTAGCCCGGGAAGTGGTTCGCGGCGCCGTGGACCTGGACGGCGTCGCCCACGAAGACGTCGTCCTGGCCGTCCACGACGTACGCCACCGAACCCTCGGTGTGGCCGGGGATGTGGTGGACGGACACGGTGACGCCCCCGCCCAGGGAGAGGGTCTCGCCGCCCGTGACGACCATCGTGGGCTCCATCTCCCCGGAGATGGCCTGGGCGGTGGCGGCCAGTTGCCTGGCCTCCCCCTCCGGGTCCTGGATGTACTGCTGGCGGCCGGCGAGGAACTCATCCACGTGCACGCGGCGGAAGCGGAGGAAGTCGGCGTCGGCCTCGTGGATGACCACCTGCGCCTGGCGGCCGGTGAGCTCCCACAGGGCGTGGGCGCCGCCGAGGTGGTCGATGTGGCCGTGCGTGAGCAGGATCCACTTGACCTCCTCGATGCTGCGACCCAGCTTCGCCAGTTCCGGGACCATGCCCTCCGCCGGGGAGGTGGTGATCCCGGTGTCCACGATGGCCGGTTCCGGCGCGTCGATGAAGAAGCTGTAGAGGCCGAAGCGGCCCCAGGGGGACACCAGCGGATGGATGGTCACGTTCTGCGTCATCGGTTGTTCCTCATCGTCGTCGCTCCCAGGGGGCCAGTGCTGTTGTCCACGACTACTTTATTATAATAATATGGCTGTGTCACGCACGGCCCGTCCGTCATTTCCCGGGCCGCCGACGGGGCCTCACGCACTCGATCGTCCGCAAGGAGTTGCATACCCATGACCCAATACACCACGTGGCAGGCCGGCACGGAGACCATCCGGATCGGCAAGGACCTGCGGGTGCCGATGCGTGACGGCGTGGAGCTCGCCGCCGACCTGTACCAGGGTGTCGAGGACAAGCCGCGTCCCGCCCTCGTAGCCCTGAGCCCCTACGGCAAGGAGCTGCAGGCCCTGGCGCTGACCACCCCGCCGCAGCGCCGCCCCTCCCCCATGTGGGACGGCTGCATCGAGGCCGGGGACATCGCCCGGATCGTCGCGGAGGACTACGTGCACGTCATCGGCGACCTGCGCGGCTCCGGCGACTCCGGCGGCGAGCACATCGGCAACTACAACGCCGGCGGCGTGTCCCTGGGCCAGGACGCCTACGACTTCATCGAGTGGGTGGCCGAGCAGCCGTGGTGTGACGGCAACGTGGGCATGGTCGGCATCTCCTACTTCGGCTCCATGCAGGTCCTGGCCGCGGCCGAGCGCCCGCCGCACCTGAAGGCGATCTTCGTCTCCGGCGGCCACTACGACTTCTACGAGACCACCTACCACGGCGGCATCATGTGGTTCATGCCGCGGGCCGCCCGCGAGGGCCGCGGCGGCGACTCCGGCTGGGCGTTCACCGACCGGGTCAAGTCCCGCATGCTCGAGGAGTACTCCCCCGAGGAGCTCAAGGAGCTGGTGGCCAAGCGCCTGCAGGACCCGGACGTCGCCGGCTGGCCGAACCTCGTGCACGTGCTCAACTACCCGAAGAACCATGAGGCCTGGTTTGACATCGTCATGAACGAGCTCGACGGCGAGTGGTACCGGGAGCGCAACCCCAACGAGCTGGCGCACAACATCGACATCCCGGTGTGGCTGCAGCTGGACCAGGGGCGCGGCTGGACCCTCGACGGCACGATCGAGGTCTTCAACGCCGTGAAGGGCCCGAAGAAGCTGACCATCGGCTCCTATCCGCCCATGCAGTCGCGCCCCTTCGTCGAGGAGCACGACACGATGTTCCGCTGGTACGACTACTGGCTCAAGGGCATCGACAACGGCGTCATGGACGAGCCGGCCGTGGACGTGTTCGTGGAGGGCTCCCGCCAGGTGGTCACCGCCGGGCAGTGGCCGCCGAAGGAGATCGACTACCGGCCCCTGTACCTGCGCCCGCGGCACAAGCTCTCCACCGAGCCGGAGACCATGGGCACCGAGTACGCGCACCCGGACGGCTTCTACCAGGCCCCGCTGACCGTCACGGACGACGTCACGATCCTGAAATGGTCCACCCCGGTGTTCGAGGAGCCGTGCGAGATGATCGGCAGCGGCGCCGCCCACCTGTTCGTGGAGATCGACCAGCCGGACACCAACTTCATCGTCCGCCTGTGGGACTACGCCCCGAACGGCAAGCGCCAGCTGCTCACGACCGGCTACCTCAAGGCCTCGCACCGCGAGCTCGACGAGGAGCGCACCACCGAGGGCAGCCCCGTGCATCCGCACACCCGTGCGGTGCCGGTGGAGCCCGGCACGATCGAGGAGTACGTCATCCGGCTCTACCCCTTCGCCGCCGAGATCCAGCCCGGCCACAAGCTCACGGCGGAGCTCTCCAACGCCGAGCCGCTGGCCGACGAGCACAACGCCCTGCTGCCCCCCGACGCCTTCCACCTGCCGGTGGGCCGACCGGTCACGCACAAGGTCTACCGCGACGCGCTGCACCCATCCCGGCTGGTGCTGCCGTTCACCCAGAAGGCCGGCCAGGACGCCTCACCGGCGCAGTGACCCGGCAGGCCGGCCCGGCCGCCTGACGACCCCAGCGGCCGCGGCACCCGCTCCCGGGTGCCGCGGCCGCCGTCGTTCAGCTGAGGTACCCCTCGACCGTGCCGTCCGGCCGCGGCTGGGCGTCGTCCGGGTTGAGCCCGGCCTCGCGGCGCGCCTTGCGCTGGCGCAGCAGGTCCCAGCACCGGTCCAGTTCGATCTCGATCTCTCGCAGCCGCCGGTTCTCTTCTCCCTCGTCGATCACGCCGTCACCGAGTTGCTCGCGCAGTCGGTGTTCCTGCTCGACGAGGCCGTTGATCTGGTCAAGGATGGAGGAGTCGTCCATTCCCCCATCATGGGCCCCGGGGCCGCCCAGCAGAAGGGCCGGACCGCCGTTCGGGACCCCGGCGCGGCCGCGGGGATCCGCGGACCGTCACGATGGCCACGATGGCGGAGGCGGACGGAGGTGCACCAGGGTCGTCGGCGACGGGAGGGATCGGAATGGATGCAGTGCGGCTGCTCGTGAACGGGACCGTGCAGGGCGTGGGCTACCGCGCCGCCTGCCGGCGGACTGCGGCGGCGGCCGGGGTGACCGGCTGGGTCCGCAACCTCGACGACGGTCGGGTCGAGGCCGTCGTCGCCGGGCCCCCGGAGGCGGTGGAGACCGTCATCGCCTGGTGCCGCCAGGGCCCGCGGGCCGCGGTGGTCGAGTCCGTCGACGTCCAGCGGCTCGAGGCACCGCCCACCGGCCTCACCGAGCGGTTCGAGGTCCGCTGAGCCGCAGGCCAGCCGTCTGTCATGGTCCAGGGGACTCCGCACCATGTGGGCCCGGACGGACGGGTCTCCCGAGTCCGGACGGATGCTCCGTCGCGCCCTCGGAGTACGGAAACAGCCGGTCCGGGGGCACGGTCCTGGTCAGAGGACCATCGCGGCGATGATCCCGCCGAAGAACAACGGGATGTTGAAGTGCAGGAACGTGGGCACGCAGGTGTCCCAGATGTGGTGGTGCTGGCCGTCCACGTTCAGCCCCGAGGTCGGGCCGAGGGTGCTGTCCGAGGCCGGTGAGCCGGCGTCGCCGATGGCCCCGGCGGCGCCCACCAGGGCCGCGGTGGCCAGCGGGCTGAACCCGACGGCGGCGCACAGCGGCACGAAGATCGCCGCCAGGATCGGGACGGTGCCGAAGGAGGAGCCGATGCCCATGGTCACCAGCAGGCCGACGACCATCATGACGACCGCCGCCAGCAGCCTGCTGTCCCCGATCCAGCCCGATGCCGCGGCCACGAGGTCGTCCACGGCCCCGGTCTCGGTCAGCACCGTCGAATAGCCGGAGGCCACCAGCATGATGAAGGCGATGGTGCCCATCATGGTCACGCCACCGTTGGCCAGCTCGTCGGAGGTGCGCCAGCGCTCCCCGCGGAACAGGAAGATCACCAGGACGCCGCCCAGCGCCGCGATCACCAGCGAGCCGAAGACGACCTGCAGCACCAGGGTGACCGCCAGGCCGATGAGCACCACGACGTGCCGGCGGGTCCAGCCCTCCGAGTCCACGGAGGGATCCGGGGAACCGAAGACCGGGGTGGTCAGGTCACCGGTGGCGTCCCGGTACTCCCGCGGGCGGCGGTAGCTGACCAGGACGGCGATGACCAGGCCGATCACCATGGAGCCGACCGGGATGGCCATGGCCAGCGGGATCTGCCCGAGCTCGACCGGCATCCCGTACTTGGCCATCTCGTCCAGGATGATGTTCTGGAAGATCAGCCCGAACCCCAGCGGCACGAGCATGTAGGGAGCCTTGAGCCCGAAGGTCAGCGCCGTGGCCACGGCCCGCCGGTCCATCCTCATCCGGTTGAACACGTGCAGCAGCGGCGGGATGAGGATCGGGATGAAGGCGATGTGGACGGGGACGACGTTCTGGGAAAGGCAGGCCAGACCCGCGATGGCGAACAGGGTCGTGGCCCGCCGGCCCTGCATGAGGGGCAGGATCCGGCGGATGAGCTTCTGGGTGATCCCGGACCGGGCCACCATGACCGAGAGGATGCCCAGCAGGATGTAGCTCAGGGCGGTCTCCCCCTGCCCGCCCAGCCCCCCGACCAGCGTGGAGACGGTCTCCTCCACGCTGAAGCCGCCGAGCAGCCCGGCCACCAGGGCGGCGATGAGCAGGGCGACGATGACGTTGACGCGGGCCAGACTCAGTGCGGCGAGCACGAGCACGGACACGACGACGGGATTCAGCAGCACAGCGGGGATGACCTCGATCTTCGGTGGCGCGGGCGGTGTCAAGGCGCGTCCGCGCCCCGAAGAGTGTAGCCGGTGGCGGTCCGATCGGCTCAGGCGAGGGGCTCGTGGGAACGTGCTCCGCCCGAGGCCTGGACGGGGCCGTGGGCGGGGCCGTGGACGGGGCCGTGGGCGGCAGTCACCTCGTCCGGCGCACGCCAGCATGGCCGCCCGGCGAGCATCCGTAGCAGGTTGGTCCATCCATGGCTAGCGTATGGGCCACACGGAGCGGAAGGCGGCGTGGGATGACTGAGCCTCCGGCAGTGATGCCGCTGCACATGCGGCGGGAGCAGTTCGACCCGGTCGAGGAGCTCGGCCGGCTGCGCGACGACGGCGTGGTGAGCCGGGTCGACACGGGCCTGGGGATCTCGGGCTACCTGGTCACCCGGTACGACGACGTCCGGACGGTGCTGTCCGACCCCGCCCGGTTCAGCAACGCCGACCAGCGCTCCTTCGCGCTGCCGGATGACCATGATGTGAGCCCCGAGGAACTGGCCCAGATACGGGCGGGTCAATTGCTTGCCCTCGACCCGCCGGAACACACCCGGCTACGGCACATGCTCACTCCCGAGTTCACCGCCCGCCGGATACGCCGGCTGGAACCGCGGATTGTCGAGATCGTCGAACAGCACCTCGACGCACTGGAAGGGACCGGCGCGCCGGCGGACCTCGTCGCGGGCTTCGCGCTGCCCATCCCCTCTCTGGTCATCTGTGAGCTCCTGGGGGTGCCCTTCGAGGACCGGGCGGAGTTCCAGCACCGCACGGAACGCCAGATCGACATCTCCGCCCCGCCCGAGGAACGGCGCAGGCTCGCCCGGGAGGGACACGGATACATGGCCCGGCTGGTCGCCCGGGCCCAGGCCGCACCGGGCGAGGACATGCTCGGCATGCTCGTGCGTGAGCACGGTGACGAGTTGGAGACCGAGGAGCTCGTCGGCGTCGCCAACCTGTTGCTGATCGCCGGGCACGAGACCACCTCCAACATGCTGGGGCTGGGGACGCTGGCCCTGCTGCGGCACCCCGAACAGCTGGCGCTGGTGCGCGAGGAACCCGCGATGGTCGGCCCGGCCATCGAGGAGCTGCTGCGCTGGCTGAGCATCGTCCACGCCGGCATCCCCCGGGTCACGACCACCGAGGTCGCGATCGCCGGCCACACCATCCCGGCGGGAGAGCTGGTGGTGTGCGCGCTGCCCGCGGCCAATCGCGACCCGGCCCTGGTCGATGACCCGGACCGGCTGGACATCACCCGCGGCGCTCCGGGACACCTCGCCTTCGGGCACGGGGTACACCACTGCCTTGGCGCCCCGCTGGCCCGGATGGAGATGCGCATCGCGTTCCCGGCCCTGCTGCGGCGCTTCCCGCGGTTGACCCTGGCCATCCCGCCCGATGAGATCGACTTCCGCGCGTCCCACATGGTCTACGGGCTGCACGCGCTCCCGGTGACCTGGTGAGTGAGCCGGCGAGCGTGACCGGCCGCACCACCCGGTAACCGGCCGGGCAGGCCGGCACGCGACATGCCGGCGTGCCTGCACCGCAGGAGGGAAGCGCCACGTGCCGTCGGGAGAGGGACGGCGGAGCTAGCCCGTCAGGTCGATGTCCTCCACGACGTCGAGGTTGCGGAACGTGGGCTCCCCGTCGACGAGCTCGGCCATCCTGCGCGCGAACTCCTGGGTCTCCGGGAGCTGGGAGTTCTCCATCGCCGACTCGTAGGAGTCGAAGAACACGATCTGGCAGTAGCGGTTGGGGTCCTCGCGGTGCCTTGTGTTCAGGGCGCGGCGGGCCGTGCGCTTCCCCTGCCCGGCCTGCTGCCACTCCGCGATGATCCCGTCCACCTCGTCCGGCCTTGAGGTGGTGTATTCGACCAGTTGGATGAACGCCATGACGCACTCTCCTTCGCAGTGATCCCCTTCAGGCTAGGCCCGCGGGACGGGAGCGTGAACCCTTCGGCTCCGCAACAGTCTCCTCTTCAAGTCACCGTGACTGTAAGATGGATCTCATCAACTTAGGGTCATTCAGACCTTAAGGCGACTGAGGGGAGTCCCGGTGGAGCAGCACGAGGCGAGACTGGCAGTGTCCACTGTCATCTTCGCGCTGCGGTCCGACGAGGACTCGGCGCCGGCGCTGTGGACGCCGTTCGTGCGCCGCACCCGGGACCCCTACCTGGACCAGTGGGCCCTGCCGGGAGGCTGGCTGCCGGACGCCGAACCGCTGGAGGAGGCCGCGGCCCGGACCCTTGCCGAGACCACCGGCCTGCGGCCCAGCTACCTCGAACAGCTCTACACCTTCGGCGCCGTGGACCGCTCCCCCACCGGCCGGGTCATCTCCGTCGTCTACTGGGCGCTGGTGCGCTCGGACGAGGTGACCGGAGCCGTCGTGGGGAACAACGTGCAGTGGTTCCCCGCCGATGACCTGCCCGCGCTGGCCTTCGATCACAACGCGATCGTGGACTACGCCCTGCAGCGGCTGCGCACCAAGGTCGAGTACGCGCACATCGCCCACACCCTCCTGGGCGAGACCTTCACCCTGGCCCAGCTCCGCGCGGTCCACGAGGCCGTCCGAGGCCAGCCCCTGGACCCGGCGAACTTCCGCCGCTCCGTCACCGCCTCGAGCGAGATCGTCGAGACCGGCGAGCGCCTGGCGGGCACCCCGCACCGGCCGCCCAAGCTGTACCGCTACCGGCAGTTCACCGCGGGCAGCACCGACCGCACCCCCGACCCCACCCCCACCGAGCAGACAAGGACGCTCCCGTGACCACCACCACCCACTCCCCCGGTATCACGCCCGGCATCACGACCCCGGACGCGGCGGGCCCCGGCAACCCCACGCGGGCCGCCGCCTCCGTGCACCGCACCCTGGATCTCATCGCGGCCGGTTCTGCGCGCGGCTCCTCCTGCTCCCCGGACCTGACGGCCGGACCCTGGACCTTCGACGCCGGCGCTCCCGGCTACGGCCCCGGCGCCTCCCAGCAGGACGTGATCCCCGCCGGCTCGCCCCGTCAGGGCGCGCTCCCGGCCCAGTACCAGCAGGCCTCCGACGACGAACTGCACGAGCGGATCCGCGCCGCCAAGGAGACCCTGGGCGAGCGCGTCGTGGTGCTCGGCCACTTCTACCAGCGCGACGAAGTGGTGGCCCACGCCGACTTCGTGGGCGACTCCTTCCAGCTCGCCAAGGCCGCCAGGACCCGCCCGCAGGCCGAGGCCATCGTCTTCTGCGGCGTGCACTTCATGGCCGAGACGGCGGACCTGCTTTCCACCGAGGACCAGGCGGTCATCCTGCCGAACCTGGCGGCCGGCTGCTCCATGGCGGACATGGCGGACCTGGACTCGGTCACCGACTGCTGGGAGCAGCTCGAGGAGCTGTATGGCACCGCACCCGGCGACGACGGCCGGGCCCCGGTCATCCCCGTCACCTACATGAACAGCTCGGCCGCCCTGAAGGGCTTCGTCGGGGAGCACGGCGGGATCGTCTGCACCTCCTCCAACGCCTCCTCCGTCCTGGAGTGGGCCTTCGAGCGCGGCCAGCGGGTGCTGTTCTTCCCGGACCAGCACCTGGGCCGCAACACCGCCAAGGCCATGGGCATTCCGCTGGAGCAGATGCCGCTGTGGAACCCGCGCAAGCCCCTCGGCGGGAACACCGAGGAGGAGCTGGAGCAGGCGAAGGTGCTGTTGTGGCACGGCTTCTGCTCCGTGCACCGCCGCTTCACGGTGGACCAGATCGACCGGGCCCGCGCCGAGCACCCGGACGTCCACGTGATCGTGCACCCGGAGTGCCCCATGCCCGTGGTGGACGCCGCGGACTCCGCCGGCTCGACCGACTTCATCGTCAAGGCCATCCAGGCCGCGCCCGCCGGTTCCACCTTCGCGATCGGCACCGAGATCAACCTCGTCCAGCGCCTGGCGGCCCAGTACCCACAGCACACCATCTTCTGCCTGGACCCGGTCATCTGCCCCTGCTCCACCATGTACCGCATCCACCCCGGCTACCTCGCCTGGGTGCTCGAGTCGCTCGTGGCCGGTGAGGTGGTCAACCGCATCCAGGTGCCCGCCGACGTCGCCGGCCCGGCGCGCGACGCCCTGGAACGCATGCTCACCGTCGTGCCCGCCGCCCGTCCGGTCCCGACGCCGGCCGTCGCGAACGCCGGCGGCGCCGCTCCCGGCGCCGTGCCGGTCACGGCGGCACCGACCACGGGGGCGCCGACCAACGGGACGACGCGATGAGCGCCTGGGCGCAGCCCGTGCGCCGCGACCACATCGAGCGGATCGTGGCCGCCGCTCTGGAGGAAGACGCCCCCTGGGGCGACCTCACCTCGGAGGCGCTCGTGCCGGCGTCGGCCACGGGGACCGCGCAACTGGTGGCCCGCGAGCCCGGCGTGCTCAGCGGCACCGCGGCCTTCACCGCCGCGTTCCGGCTCGTGGACCCGGAGCTGGCGGTCACCACCTGGGTCCAGGACGGGGCGGCGTTCGAGGCCGGCACGGTCCTGGCCGAGGTGTCCGGCTCCGCACGCGGGATCCTCCGGGCCGAGCGGGTCGGGCTGAACCTCGTCCAGCGGATGTCCGGCATCGCCACCGAGACCTCACGCTACGTGGCGGCCGTGGCCGGGACCCCCGCGCGGATCGTCGACACCCGCAAGACCACCCCGGGCCTGCGCGTCCTGGAGCGCCAGGCGGTGCGCGACGGCGGCGGCCACAACCACCGCCACTCCCTCTCGGACGCGGTGATGGCCAAGGACAACCACCTGGCCTTCCTGGCCGGGGCCGGCCTCACCCTGACGGAGGCACTGGTCCGGGCCCGGCACCTGCTGCCCCACACCACGCACCTGGAGGTGGAGGTGGACCGGCTGGAGCAGATCCCGGAGGTCCTGGCCGCCGGCGTGGACACGATCATGCTGGACAACTTCACCCTGGACGAGCTGCGCGAGGGCGTGGATCTGATCGGCGACCGGGCGATCGTGGAGGCCAGCGGCGGCGTCAGCCTGGACACGGTCGGGGACATCGCCGCCACCGGAGTGGATGTCATCTCCGTGGGCGCGCTGACGCACAGCGTGCGGTCCCTGGACCTGGGCCTGGACGTGGGAACGTGATCTACCTCGACCATGCCGCCACCTCCCCCGTGCGGCGCGAGGCGCTGGAGGCCATGTGGCCCTACCTCACCGGCGACTTCGGCAACCCCTCCAGCCACCACAGCCTGGGCGAGTCCGCCGCGGCCGGGCTGGAGGCGGCCCGGAGGACCGTGGCCGGGGTGCTCGGGGGACGCGCGGCCGGCGTCGTGTTCACCGGCAGCGGCACGGAGGCGGACAACCTCGCGGTCAAGGGCATCGCCCTGGGCGCCCCGCGCGGCCGGCACCTCATCACCACCACGCTGGAGCACGAGGCGGTGCTGGCCTCGGTGGACCACCTGGTCCGCGTCCACGGCTTCACGGCGGACCACCTCACCCCGGACGAGCACGGCCTGGTCTCCCCGGACGAGCTGGCCGCCCTCATCCGCCCGGACACGGCGCTGGTCTCCGTGCAGTACGCCAACAACGAGATCGGCACCGTCCAGCCGGTCGCCGAGCTGGCCGCGGTGGCGCGTCGGCACCGGGTGCCCTTCCACACCGACGCCGTGCAGGCGGCCGGCTGGCTGGACCTGGACGTGGAGGCGCTCGGGGTGGACGCCCTGAGCCTGTCCGGGCACAAGGTCGGGGCTCCCAAGGGCGTCGGCGTGCTCTGGGCCCGCAGCCGGCTGGCCCTGGAACCGGTCGTCCACGGCGGCGGTCAGGAGCGCGGCCGGCGCAGCGGCACCGAGAACGTGGCCGGTGCCGTGGCCCTGGCCACCGCGCTGGCGGCCGCCGAGGCCGAGCGGGCCGACGTCGCGCCCCGGGTGCGCGCCCTACGGGATCTGTTCATCGGGCAGGTACTGGGCGCGGTGCCCAGCGCCCGGCTGACCGGACACCCGCAGTGGCGGCTGCCGGGGACGGCGTCGTTCGTCTTCGCCGGGACGCACGGGGAGGCCGTGCTGCTGGAACTCGAGCGGCGCGGGGTCATCTGCTCCTCCGGGTCCGCCTGTGCGGCCGGCTCGGACGAGCCGTCCCACGTGCTCACGGCGCTGGGAATGCCCGCAGCGCTGGCGAAGACGGCGGTGCGGTTCACCTTCGGCCCCGAGTCCACGGACCGGGAGGCCACGCTGGCGGCCGAGGCCGTGCGGGATGCCGTGGCGGCGGTGCAGGGCCTGCAGCGGACGGGGTGATCCGGGGCACCGGCCGCTGCGGGACCAGCCTGCGGCCGGGCCCGCCCCGTCCCTGACATCGGGCCGGGACACGCCCGCCGACCGGCCTGACGAGGCCCGGTCCGAGACCGCACGTCAGGCGGGGAAATCCCGGCCACCGGCCTGCCGGGCACCCGCCGTGGCCCGCTTCCTTTCTCACCCAGTGGGATATGGTGATTGATCGTTCCTTGAGCCGTCAAGGACCGATCGCGGCCCGTCAGGGGCCGCCCACGAGGAAGGATGCACTGTGCCAGAGGCCGTCACGAGCCCTGAGAACGTCCCGGAGACGGAATCCGACAAGGACCTCGGAGGTGGAGACGGCAGGGGACGGCACGGTGCCCGGCGGCGCGGCACCTCCCCGGTCGACTGGCCGGTGTTCATCGGCGCGGCAGCCATCATCGTGGCCTTCGTCCTGTGGGCCTGGCTGCTTCCCGGCCAGGCCGAGACCGTCATCTTCGGCGCCATGGACTGGGTGGCCACCTACTTCGGCTGGTACTACGTCCTGACGGCCGCCATCGTGGTGGTCTTCGTCGTCATCGTGGCCTTCAGCCGGCTGGGACAGACGAAGATCGGGCCGGACCACTCCAAGCCGAAGTACAACGTCTTCACCTGGGCGGCCATGCTCTTCGCCGCCGGCATCGGCGTCGACCTGATGTTCTTCGGCATCTCCGGGCCGGCGACCAACTACCTGACGCCCCCGGACGTGGCGCCCCTCTCCGACGAGGCGGCGCGCATTGCCCCGCTGTGGACGATCTTCCACTACGGCATCCCCGGCTGGGCCATGTACGCGCTGATGGGGATGGCCTTCGGCCTGTTCGCCTACCGCTACCACCTGCCGCTGAGCATCCGTTCCGCCCTGGCCCCGATCTTCGGCAAGCGCATCCGCGGGGGCGTGGGCCACACCTTCGAGATCGCCGCCACCATCGGCACCATCTTCGGCATCTCGGTGTCCCTGGGCATCGGCGTGGTGTTCCTGAACTACGGGCTGTCGGCGATGTTCGGCATTCCCACCTCGATCGCCGTCCAGATCGCCCTCATGGCCCTGGCGGTGTTCATCACGATCCTCTCGACCGTCTCCGGCGTGGACAAGGGCATCCGCCGCCTGTCCGAGCTCAACGTGGTCCTGGCGATCGTGCTGATGCTGTGGGTGCTGTTCTCCGGGAAGACCCACGAGCTGCTCAACGCGCTGGTCCAGAACATCGGCGACTTCTTCTCCCGCTTCCCGTCCATGCTGATGAACACCTTCGCCTACTCGGACGGAGCCCCGGGCTACCCGGCGGACCAGTGGATGGCCGACTGGACGTTGTTCTTCTGGGCCTGGTGGATCGCCTGGGCGCCGTTCGTCAGCCTCTTCCTGGCCCGGATCTCGCGCGGGCGGACGCTGCGCCAGTTCGTCGTCGGCGTGCTCCTGATCCCCTTCGCCTTCATCCTGCTGTGGGTCTCCATCTTCGGCAACGCGGCGCTGAGCTTCTTCGGCGCCGGGGACACGGAGTTCCTGGAGCTGTCCGTGTCCCTTCCCGAGTCCGGGTTCTTCACCCTGCTCGAGCAGTATCCGGGGGCGGCCTTCACCATCCCGCTCGCCGTCGTGACCGGGCTGTTCTTCTACGTCACCTCGGCGGACTCCGGCTCCCTGGTGATGGCCAACATGACCTCCAAGCCCTCCGTCAAGGACGAGGACGGCCCGGCCTGGCTGCGCATCGTCTGGGCGGTGATCACCGGCGCCCTGACCCTCGTGATGCTGTTCATCGAGGGCGTCTACACCCTGCAGGCAGCCACCGTGATGATCGGCCTGCCCCTCTCCGTCCTCGTCTACCTCATCATGTTCAGCCTCTGGAAGGTGCTCCGGAGCGAGCGCACGAGCCTGGAGTCGAGGGAGGCCATCCTGCCGGCGCTGCTGTCCAGCCGTATCCGCGAGGACGGGGACCGCGGCAACTGGCGCCGGCGGCTGGCGCACCGGATGTCCTTCGCCTCGGCCGCGGACGTCACGCGCTTCGTCGAGGGGACCGCGGCACCGGCCGTGGAGGAGGTCGCCGCGGAACTGCGGTCCATGGGGGCCGACGTCGATTGCCATCGCGGCAGCCACCCCGAGTCCTCCCTGCCGTACATCGACCTCGTGGTGCGGTTCCCCGAGCAGGAGGACTTCAAGTACCAGGCGTACCCGGTGGAGTACGCGCTGCCGAGCTTCGCGATGAACCTCTCGGCCGTCAGGGACACCTTCTACCGCCTGGAGATCTTCTCGGCCCACGGCTCGAAGGGCCGGGACATCATGGGCTACACCAAGGAACAGGTCATCTCCGACGTCCTCGATGCCTATGACCTGCACATCCTGTACATGTCGATGAACGGCGACCAGGGAGCCCCGACCGGGCCGATCCCGGTGAACGTCCCGCATCAATGGCCGGACACGGACGCCCCGGCGACGGGCACCCTGCCGGCGGTGGCCGCCGGGAGTACCGCAGACCACTCGAGATCAACGGAGGAGAAGAATGACTGAGAAGACAGCGGGCATCGCGACCCTGTACATCGACGGCCAGTGGGTGCCGTCGTCCTCGGCAGCGACCAGGACGGTGACCTGCCCGGCCGACGGCACCGAGGTCGGCATCGTCTCGGAGGCCACCGCAGAGGACACCGAGAAGGCGATCGCCGCAGCCCGCAAGGCCTTCGACTCCCGGGTCTGGGCAGACCGTCCCGCCGCTGAGCGAGGCGACTTCCTGCTCGACGTCGCCGAGGCGATCCGCCAGCGCAAGGACGAGTTCGCCCGCGCGGAGGCGCTCGACTCCGGCAAGCGCCTGGTCGAGGCCGAGGGCGACATGGACGACATCATCGCCTGCTTCCGCTACTTCGGGAAGATCGCCGACCAGCACCCGGGGCGCCTGGTGGACGCCGGGGACGCCACGGTGATCTCCCGGGTCGTCCGTGAGCCCATCGGGGTCTGCGGCATGATCACGCCGTGGAACTTCCCGCTGCTCCAGGCGGCCTGGAAGATCGCCCCGGCACTGGCGGCGGGCAACGCGTTCGTCATCAAGCCCGCCGAGCTCACCCCGCACACCACGATCCTGATGATGGACGTGCTCGACACGCTGGGCCTGCCCGCCGGGGTGGCCAACCTGGTGCTGGGCGACGGCGGCGTGGTGGGTGCACCGCTGTCCTCCCATCCCGACGTCGACATGGTCTCCTTCACCGGCGGCCTCGTCACCGGCCGGAAGGTCGCCGAGGCGGCGGCGGCCACCATCAAGAAGGTGGCCCTGGAGCTGGGCGGCAAGAACCCGAACGTGGTCTTCGCCGACGCCGACTTCGAGGCCGCGGTCGACAACGCGCTGAACGCCGGCTTCCTCGACTCCGGGCTGGTCTGCTCCGCCGGCGCCCGGCTGATCGTGCAGGACACCATCGCCGAGCGGTTCGTCGACGAGCTCGTCCGCCGCGCAGAGGGAATCGTGATGGGCGGCCCGCTGGACGAGAAGGCCGAGACCGGCCCCCTGATCTCCGCGGCCCACCGCGACAAGGTCACCGACTACGTCCGCCGCGGGATCGAGGAGGGTGCCCGGCTGCGGACCGGCGGGCACTGGGGCGGGCCCGAACACGAGGAGGGGTGCTTCTACGCGCCCACCGTGCTGGACCAGTGCACCTCGGGGATGTCCGTGGTCGTCGAAGAGGGCTTCGGGCCGGTCATCACGGTCGAGACCTTCTCGACCGAGGAGGAGGCCATCCGGATCGCCAACGACACCGAGTACGGCCTGGCCGGCGCCGTGTGGACCTCCGACGCGGGCACGGCCAACCGCGTCTCCCGGCGCCTGCGCCACGGCACCATCTGGATCAACGACTACCACCCGTACCTGCCGCAGGCCGAGTGGGGCGGCTTCAAGATGTCCGGGGTGGGCCGCGAGCTGGGCGCCAGCGGGCTCGAGGAGTACACCGAGGCCAAGCACATCTACCAGAACACCGAACCGGCCGTGTCCCACTGGTTCCCCCGGAAGAACTGAACGATTGGAGAATGACGTCAACGTGACCGAGAAGACCTATGACTACATCGTCGTCGGCGGCGGATCGGCCGGCGCCGTGGTGGCAGCCCGCCTGAGTGAGGACCCGCAGGTCACCGTGGCCCTGCTGGAGGCCGGCCCCACGGACATCGACAAGGACGAGGTGCTGCAGCTCAATCGCTGGCCCGAGCTGCTGGAGTCCGGCCTGGACTGGGACTACCCGATCGAACCGCAGGAGAACGGCAACTCCTTCATGCGCCACGCCCGCGCCAAGGTGCTGGGCGGCTGCTCCTCCCACAACTCCTGCATCGCCTTCCATCCCCCGGCAGAGGACATGGACCTGTGGGAGGAACTCGGCGCCGAGGGCTGGAACGCCAAGACCATGCTGCCGCTGATCAAGCGGCTGGAGACCAACGAGAACTCCGGCGACCACCACGGGACGGACGGCCCAGTGGAGCTGATGAACGTGCCCCCGAAGGATCCGGTGGGCGTGGCCCTGCTGGAGGCCTGCGAGCAGCAGGGGATCCCGAAGGTCCAGTACAACAGCGGCCGCACCGTGGTCAACGGCGCGGGCTTCTTCCAGATCAACTCGAAGAAGGACGGCACCCGCGCCTCGTCGTCGGTGTCCTACCTGCACCCCATCATGGACCGCGAGAACCTGGACATCCTCACCGACCACTGGGTCTCGAGGATCCTGTTCGACCAGGACCGGCGTGCCATCGGCGTCGAGTACCTGGACAATCCGTTCGACCGTGCCTCCACCCTGAAGGCCAGCCGTGAGGTGATCGTCTCCGCGGGCGCCATCGACACCCCCAAGCTGCTGATGCTCTCGGGCATCGGCCCGGCCGAGCACCTGGCCGAGCACGGCATCGACGTGCTGGTCGACTCCCCCGGTGTCGGCTCGAACCTGCAGGACCACCCCGAGGCGGTGATCTCCTGGGAGGCCAAGGTCCGCATGACCCGGGAGGCCACCCAGTGGTGGGAGATCGGCATCTTCTCGCCCACGGAGGACGGCCTGGACCTGCCGGACCTGATGATGCACTACGGTTCCGTGCCGTTCTCCATGCACACCCGTCGCCACGGCTACCCGACGGCCGATGAGAGCTTCGCGCTGACCCCCAACGTCACGCACGCGAAGTCCCGCGGCACCGTGCGGCTGCGCTCGCGCGACTACAAGGACAAGCCCATGGTGGATCCCCGGTACTTCACCGACCCCGAGGGCTACGACATGGGCATCGCGGTGGCGGGCATCAAGCTGGCCCGGAAGATCGTCGCCCAGCCGGCCATGGCGCAGTACGCCGGCCGCGAGCTGTTCCCGGGCCCGGAGGTGCAGTCCGATGAGGAGATCGCCGAGTACGTGGCGAAGACCCACAACACCGTCTACCACCCGGCCGGTTCCTGCCGGATGGGCGCGGTCGACGACGAGATGTCCCCGCTGGACCCGCAGCTGCGTGTCAAGGGCGTCTCCGGGCTGCGCGTCGTGGACGCCTCGGCCATGCCGCAGCTGGTCGCGGTGAACCCCAACATCACCACGATGCTGATGGGCGAGCGGGCCTCGGACCTGATCAAGGCCGCGCAGCAGGGCTGACGCCCCCGCACCCTGCCTCCAGGACACTCCGCGCCGGGTGGCCTCCCACGCCGTGGGGGCCACCCGGCCTGTCAGAAGGTCTGGTACCCGCCGCGGCTCATGAAGACACCGTGGCCCGTCCGTGCGTTCCAGCACGCCAGCCCGTCCTCCTCGGCGGCGCAGACGTCGTCGCCGATGTAGGCGGCCTGCCCGTACTCCAGCACCTGCGGTGGGTGCTCGCGGTACAGGTCCGACGCCGGCTCGCCCGCCGCGTCGATGGCCGGCCTCGTGCCCTCGCTGAGGTCGAACCACCACCGGGGGCCCTGCTCCGTGGAGCCGTACTGTTCCTCTGCCTTGTAGGACTTCACGCCGCAGCCGTGCGCGAGGCGGCCGAACTCGCAGTAGATGTTGCCCGAGGGCGTCTGCAGCGCGGACCGCGGGGCGCCGTCCTGGTCGTGCAGGACCTCCAGCTCGAACGCGGCGTCCGGGATCGGCCCTCCCGCCAGCGGGTGCAGTCCCTTCGGGTCGATGCCGGGGCTCGAGCTCACCGGCAAGGGGCTGCTCGTGTACGTCCTCGTCTCCGGCTCGGTGGCCGACGTCGGCCCGGGACTGGCCGTGACCGTGACGGTCTGCGTGGGCCCGGAACCCGCTCCGCAGGCGCTGGCCATGAGAACGACGCCTGCGGCCGCAAGGATCATGAGGGCGCGTGTCCCGGTCGAGGCTGGCATGGGCCCATCCTAAGGGGGCGACCGGACGGGAGTCCGTCGGCCATGTACGCACCCCGGTCCCGTTCAGTACCGTGGCGGACACCGTTGCCGCGGGGTGCATCCCGGGGCCAGGACGCAGGAGGACAGCATGGCCAACAACGTCTACAACGTCACCGAGATCGTCGGGACGTCACCCGACGGTGTCGACACCGCGGTCACCAATGCCATCACCGAGGCATCGAAGACGCTGCGGAACCTGGACTGGTTCGAGGTCCAGTCCATCCGCGGCCGCGTCGAGGGCGACCGGATCGCCGACTGGCAGGTGACCATCAAGCTCGGCTTCCGGCACGAGGGCTGACACCCGGCGGACGGACCTCGGCCATCGTCCCCTCCCGCAGGCGGGCGGCGGAGCGCCGGTCCAGCCACCGCGGCACCGAGGCGCAGTAGTCCTCGTACTCGGCACCGAAGATCTCACGCAGGGCTCGTTCCTCGGCGGGGATCTGGGTGCGGTCCATCAGCAGACCGAAAGCCACCACCGGCACCCACGCCATCCACCGCCCCCGCCTGGCGGCCTGCGCCGCCAGCAGCCCCGTCATGCCCAGGTACATCGGGTTGCGGGTGACCAGGTTCGGCCCGCTGGTCACCAACGTGGTCGCCCGCTCCGGTTCCCTCGGGTCGACCGTGGTGCGGTACACCAGGAACTGTGCCGCGGCTCCCACCATCATGGCCACCGAGGCGGTGCCCACCGTCTGGCCCACGGCGCGCCGCACCGGTCCCGGGCTGGCCCGTGCCGGCACGAGACGCTGTACGACGGCGGCGGCCAGCAGCAGGACCGGGGGGTGAATCCGTTGGTTCGCCATGGACAGATTGTGCGGGGGCGGGCGCCGCGGCGCCAGAGGTGGTCCGTGGCGACGGGGCGACGGCGGGTGTGGCACGTCGGAGTCAGAGTTCGCTGACCTGGCCGGCCTCGACGTTCCACCGCCGGTCCGTCCGCACGGTGGCGAGCATCCGCCGGTCGTGCGTGACCAGCAACAGTGCCCCGTCGTAGGACTCCAGGGCCTGCTCCAGTTGCTCGATGGCCTCCAGGTCGAGGTGGTTCGTCGGTTCGTCCAGGACCAGCAGGTTGACCCCGCGCGCCTGCAGCAGCGCCAGCCCGGCACGGGTCCGCTCACCGGGCGAGAGCTCGTCCACGGGTCGGTTGACGTGGTCGGCCCTGAGCCCGAACTTGGCCAGTAGCGTCCGCACCTCGCCTGAGCCCAACTCAGGGACCAGCGCCTCGATGACCGTCGCGAGCGCGCCGGCACCGGCCAGCAGGGACCGCGCCTGGTCGATCTCCCCGATCCGCACGCTCGCGCCGAGGCTGGCGGTTCCCTCGTCCGGCCGCTGCCGGCCCAGGAGTCCGCGCAGCAGGGTCGACTTGCCGGCGCCGTTCGGACCGGTGATGCCGATGCGCTCCCGCGCGTTCACCTGCAGGGACACGGGCCCGAGCGTGAACGCCCCCTGCCTGAACACCGCGGCGCTCAGCGTCGAGACCACCGAGCTCGAGCGCGGCGCCGCACCGACGGTGAACTCGAGCCGCCACTCCTTGCGCGGCTCCTCCACCTCCTCGAGCCGCGCGATCCGGCTCTCCATCTGCCGCACCTTCTGGGCCTGCTTCTCACTGGACTCGGTTGAGGCCCGGCGCCTGATCTTGTCATTGTCGGGGGCCTTCCGCAGCGCATTGCGGACGCCCTGGCTCGACCACTCCCGCTGGGTCCTGGCACGTGCGACGAGGTCGGCCCTCTGGCCGGCGTACTCGTCGTAGCGCTCCCGCAGGTGCCGGCGGAGGGTCTCCCGTTCCTCGAGATACGCGTCGTACCCGCCGCTGTAGACGCGGTTCGAATGCTGCACGAGGTCCAGCTCCAGCACTCGCGTCACGCAGCGGGCCAGGAACTCGCGGTCGTGGCTGACCAGCACCACACCGCCGCGCAGTCCGCGCACGAAGGCCTCGAGCCGCTCGAGGCCGTCCAGGTCGAGGTCGTTGGTGGGCTCATCCAGCAGCACGATGTCGAAGCGGGACAGCAGCAGCGCGGCCAGGCCCACCCGGGCCGCCTGTCCGCCGGAGAGCGAGGTCATCGGCGTCTGCTCGACCGGCGTGCCCTGGAGGTCGAAGCCGAGCTCGGCGAGGACGAGCGGAGTCCTCTCGTCGAGGTCGGCTGCTCCGCTGGCCAGCCAGCGGTCGAGCGCGGACGCGTAGGCGTCGTTCGCGGCCTCGGCATCGGCCGGGTCGGCGAGCGCCTCGGCCGCCTCGTTCATCTGCCGGGTGGCGTCGGCGCATCCGGTCCGGCGGGCGATGTAGTCGGCGATGGTCTCACCGGCCACGCGTTCGTGCTCCTGGGGCAGCCACCCCACGAACGCGTCCGCGGGCGCGAGCGACACCGTGCCGGCCTGCGGTTCACGGATGCCGGCGAGCAGCGTGAGCAGCGTCGACTTCCCGGCGCCGTTCGCCCCGACCACTCCGACCACGTCACCGGGCGCGACGGTCAGGTCCAGCGAGTCGAAGAGCGTGCGGTGGCCGTAGCCACCGGCCAGTCCGGTCGCCACCAGTGTTGCGGTCATCGTTCACTCCTGTCCCGGGCCGGAAGCGTCTGCTCCGCCACCTCCAGTGTCCACCACGTCCCCTGCGCCCGCGGTGCCCACCGCGGGCGAGCGCGCCGGGACTACGGGACACTGGTCGTATGAAAGACCTGCACGTGCCCCCCGGACCCGGCGCTCCCCGCGGCCTCACCGTGCCGGCGGGCGAGTTGGTCGAGCAGTTCTCCCATGCCTCCGGCCCGGGGGGCCAGGGCGTCAACACTGCGGACTCCCGCGTGCAGCTCAGTCTCGATCTCGGCACCACGACGGCCCTGAGCGAGGCCCAGCGGGTGCTCGCGCTCGATCGGCTCGCGGCGAGGTTGTCCGGCACCGTGCTCACCCTCAGCGCCGCCGAACACCGGTCCCAGCGACGCAACCGAACCGCGGCACGCGAACGTCTCGCCGGGATCCTCCGTGAGGCCGTCGTTCCCCCGGTCCCCCGCCGGTCAACGAGGCCCACGCGTGGTTCGAAGCGCCGGCGGCTCGACGCGAAGCGCAGGCGCGCCGAGGTCAAGCAGAATCGGCGGCGGCCGCATGCCGACTGAGGCCAGGCGGCCGGCCGCCATCGGCGTTCTTCGGACCTTGTCATGGCCCCGGGGCGGGAAGAGAATTCCCGCAAGGTTCCGCCCAGAACGATGACGCGAAGGAGATACCGATGCCGGACCATGAGGTGAGGAATGTCTCGGCTCCCGACGAGGTGCGGGAGTTCCCGCTGGGCAAGGGTGAGATCGTCAACATCGGCGGCGGCCAGGTTGCCCGGATGACCCTGCAGCCGGGATGGAGATGGTCCGAGCACGTCAGGCCCGTGGCGGGCACCGACCTCTGCCAGGCGCCACATTTCCAGTACGTGATCTCAGGCCAGGTGCGCGTCCGGATGTCCGGTGGCGACGAGTTCGACGTCGGGGCCGGGGACGTGGTGCTCCTGCAACCGGGCCACGACGCCTGGGTGGTCGGGGACGAGCCCGTGACGGTGGTTGATTGGGGCGGCGCGCACGTCTGGGGCAAGCCCCAGGGCTGAGCCAAATCTCAGGGGTTGAAGCGGAACTCCACCGCGTCGCCGCAGGTACCGGCTGCTCGCAGGACGGCCGCCGTTGCGGTCAACTCCTGGCCCTCGGTGCCCGGCAGACCAGGCGTGCGACCACGTGACACACCAGCGCGGTCGGCAGGAGCAGGGCGACACCATGGACCGTGTCACGGTACTGCAGGCCGACGCCGTCCCGGTGGAGTTCCCGACGCGCGAGGAGCGCCCCCGGCAACATCACCGGCAGTGCCGTCGCAACACCCGCCGTGTAGCCACGCTGTGCGATCGAAGCGATCAGGTGAGACGCGACGTGGGCTTCCAGTCCGGCGGCAACTGCCCGGTACATCGTCGACCTGCCGCCCGTGTGCACGCCACGGCCACAAGCGGCCGCCACGAGGGTCCCCATCAGGGCGACAGCGACCCAGGACTGGCTCGGCGTGATCCTGAGCTGTTCTACGCCTGCACGGTCGGCGAGCCGGTCGCTGGTCGCGGGGAACGTCAAGGCTTCCTCAAGGTCGTGCACCGTCCACGCTGCGAAAAGAGCGACTGGACCCTTCCACCTCACAGACCAGCTCTCCCTTCGCGCACCAACGGGCACTGCACCTGCTGACAGACCCGTGCGCGCACCGACATCATCTCACCCCGAGTATGGGCGCTTCAGCGCGGGCCGCGGAGAGGTCAGAGCGGACATCAGTTACACATTGAATCTGAATTCGACGACGTCGCCGTCCTGCATGACGTACTCCTTGCCCTCCATGCGCACCTTGCCGGCCGCCTTGGCATCGCTCATGGAGCCGGCGGCGACGAGGTCATCGAAGGACACGATCTCGGCCTTGATGAAGCCGCGCTCGAAGTCGGTGTGGATGACGCCGGCCGCCTTGGGGGCGGTGTCGCCCTTCTTGATGGTCCAGGCGCGGGCCTCCTTGGGCCCGGCCGTCAGGTAGGTCTGCAGCCCCAGGGTGTGGAAGCCGGTGCGGGCCAGCTGGTCCAGCCCGGACTCGTCCTGGCCGTTGAGCTCGAGCATCTCGCGGGCCTCCTCCTCGGAGAGCTCCACGAGGTCGGCCTCGAGCTTGGCGTCCAGGAACACGGCGTCGGCCGGGGCCACGAGCTCGCGCAGCTCCTGCTGCTTCGCCTCATCCCCGAGCACTCCCTCGTCGCAGTTGAAGACGTAGATGAACGGCTTGGCGGTCAGCAGGCTGACCTCGCGCAGCCACTCCATCTCGGGCGCGTCCTTGGCCTTGCCCTGCACGGCGGCGTAGATCGTCTCCCCGCGCTCGAGCACGGCCAGGGCGGCCTGCAGGGCCTGGAGCTCGGCGGCGTCGCGCTTCTTGCCCTTGACCTCCTTCTCGACGCGCGGGATCGCCTTCTCCACGGTCTGCAGGTCGGCGAGGATCAGCTCGGTGTTGATGGTCTCCATGTCCGAGGCCGGGTTGATCTTCCCGTCCACGTGCACCACGTCCGGGTCGTCGAAGGCGCGCACCACTTGGGCGATCGCCTCGGCCTCGCGGATGTTGGCCAGGAACTGGTTGCCCAGCCCCTCGCCCTCGGAGGCGCCCTTGACGATGCCGGCGATGTCCACGAAGGACACCGTGGCCGGCAGGATCTTCTGCGAGCCGAAGATCTCGGCCAGCTTCTCCAGCCGCTCGTCCGGAAGGTTCACCACCCCGACGTTCGGCTCGATCGTGGCGAACGGGTAGTTCGCCGCGAGCACGGTCTGGCGGGTCAGGGCGTTGAAGAGGGTGGACTTGCCCACGTTGGGCAGGCCGACGATTCCGATAGTAAGAGCCACGGTGCTCCATCCTACCGGCGCGCGGCGGGATGCCCGGCCGGTGCCGGTTGTCCTCCGCCTGCGGTCACCGATAGCGTCGAGGACGTGACTGAGCACCCAGACCAGACCTCGTTCCCCTCCACCGACCCCGCTGCCCTCCCCGAGGGGCTGGTTCCCCAGGAGGGGGACATGGGCCCAACGGCGGACCCCGGGCTGGTGCCCGCCGGCACCGCCCTGCCCGAGGGCCAGCCCCAGCCCCCGTCCGAGCGGGTCTCTCCCCTGGTGTTCCTGGCGATCGAGCAGGCCCTGGAATTCGCTTCCGAGGGTGCGGACGTGGTGCCGTTCCTGCTCGGCTACATCGATGAGGAGCAGAAGGGCATGTGGAGGATGCCAGGAGCAGACGAGGCACAGATGCGCCAGCAGATCGCCCAGCTGACCCCGCGCCCGCACCTGGCCGTGTCCGTGTTCGACGCCCGGCTCGAGGTCAACGGCCAGCCGCATGATGCCTTCGTGCTGGAGGCCTTCGACGACGAGGAGGACCGCTCGGCCACCGTCATCCAGCTGTACTCCCCCGCGGCCCCGGCCGCAGAGGGCACCGACCCCGGTCAGGCCGAGGCCATCGGCGCCCCGCAGCTCTACGCCAACGGGGAGAACATCCTGCGCTCCTGAGCCCCCGCCGCCCTCCTGAGCCCCGCCGTGCGCCCGGGCGCCCCTGACGAGGCGGCGCTGTCCGCGCGGGACGACGGCTGGCTGTCACCGGTTGGCCGGTTCCGACGGCGGTGCTCACCTAACCTGTCCGCCGTCTTTGGCAGGGTGGGGGGCATGGAGACTTCCGTGGTGTTGGTGGTGGCCGTCGTCTGCGTGCTGGCGGGGTTGGTGGTCGGTGCCGTGCTCGGCGCCTGGTTCGCGGTCACCCGGTTCCGGTCGGCCGCGGAGCAGCCGGCCCAGCGGGCCCGGGAAGAGGCCGAGGCGTACCGCGAGGAGTCCGTGCACCTGCGCGGTGAGCTCGCCGAGGTCCAGGCGGCGCTCGCGGCGGCGGAAGCCGAGAGCCGGGTGCTCACCGCCGAGCGCACGGCGGACCGGGACCGGGCCGAGGTGGAGTCGAAGGTGCTCACCGCCCTGGCCCCGGTCGGCCAGCGGCTGGAGACCCTGCAGCGCCAGGTCGGCATGCTGGAGCGGGACCGCGTGGAGCAGTACGGCCAGCTCTCCGAGCAGCTCAAGACCGCGGCCGAGACGGACACCGCCCTGCTGGTGAACACCCGGTCGCTGGTGGCCACCCTGAAGTCGACCTCGGCCCGCGGGCACTGGGGTGAGGTCCAGCTGCGCCGGGTGGTGGAGGCCGCCGGCATGCTTCCGCACACCGACTTCGCCGAGCAGCAGGTGCTGCGCGGGGATGAGGAGCAGGTGCTGCGCCCGGACCTCGTGGTGCGCCTGCCCGGGGGCAAGTCGCTGGCCATCGACGCCAAGGCCCCCCTCGCCGCCGTCCTGGAGGCCGAGGAGCTGGCCGGCGATCCCTCCGCGGAGGCCGCCGCCCGGCGTCGGGACCTGCGGCAGGCCCACGCCCGGGCCGTGCGTGCGCACGTGGACGCCCTGTCCGCCAAGGAGTACTGGCAGGGCCTGGAACACTCCCCCGAACTGGTGGTGTGCTTCCTGCCGGCGGAGTCCTTCCTGGCCTCGGCGCTCGAGGCGGACCCGGGACTGCTGGACCACGCCTTCTCCCGCAACGTGGCCCTGGTGGCACCGGTGTCCCTGCTGGCGGCGCTGAAGTCCGTGGCCTACGCCTGGCGGCAGGAGACCCTGACCGAGAACGCGCGGTCCCTGTTCGAGGCCTCCCGGCAGCTGTACCAGCGGCTCGGCACCCTGGGCGGCCACGTGTCCAAGCTCGGCGGCTCGCTGCGCTCGGCGGTGGAGAAGTACAACGCGATGGTCGGCACGCTGGAGTCCCGCGTCCTGCCCTCCGCCCGGCGCATCGGGGACCTCGATCCCACCCTGGGCGAGGGACCGGCCCCGCTGAAGCCGGTCGAGGCCACGCCCCGGGTGCTCTCCGCGGCCGAACTGCTGGACGAGGAGTTCCTGGCCGGCAACGCCAGCGCCGCCGGCGGTGACGGTGCCAGAACCGGGCCTGGAACTGTGAGGGACATCACCACGGCGACGGGCACGAGGCCGGAATAGTTTCCCGGGAGGGTCGGTTGAACCGTTCGGGTCGTTGAAATTTCAATGACCCGCTCCATCGCTTTGACCGTCTAGAAGGACACCCATGCGCATCGGTTACATCGTCGGCTCCCTCGCCCAGAACTCCATCAACCGCCGCCTGGCCAAGGCGCTCTCCGCCCTGGCCCCGGAGGGCGTGGAGTTCTTCGAGATCAACATCGGCGACCTGCCGCTGCACAACTGGGACTACGACGCCGACTACCCGGCCGCCGCCCTGGACTTCAAGGAGACCGTCGCCGGCGCCGACGGCATCCTGTTCGTCACTCCGGAGTACTCCCGCTCCATCCCGGCCGCGCTGAAGAACGCCATCGAGTGGGGCTCCCGCCCGTGGGGCCAGGCCGTGTGGGGCGGCAAGCCCGCCGGCGTCATCGGCACCTCCCCCGGCAGCACCGGCACCGCCATGGCCCAGCAGCACCTGCGCAACATCCTGGCCCACCTGGACATGCCGACCCTCGGCCAGCCGGAGTCCTTCATCCAGGCTCGCGAAGGTGCCATCACCGAGACCGGTGAGATCCACGACGAGACCCTCCAGCCCGTCCTGCAGGGCTTCGTCGATGCCCTCGTCGCCCACGTGGATGCCAACGCCCGCGTCTCCGCCTGATCCCTCTCGCACCCGTCTCACCGTGAGCCTCCTCATCCGGGGCGTCTCGTCCGACGAGCCCCTGGCCCGGTCTCCGGGCCAGGGGCTCGTCATTTACGGCCTTCTGACGTGGTCGAAGACAGCGGCATCGCCGCCATGCCGTAGACTGACACCAGCCAACCGGGCAGGACCCTTCCTCTCCGGTGCCGGCCAGCACCGCGATGAGTGGCTCCAGTCATGCCGCTCCGCCCGTGCCAGGGCCGGGTCTTTCTTCCACCCGGACGGATCTCAACTTCGTGACCTCTCTTCAGAATGCCGCCGCAACCGGCGGTTCTACCACCCTGCCTTCCTCCGCCTCGGACCCCGCCACCGGCGGCTTCACCGAGCTGGGCCTGCCCGCCGGCCTGGTCGCCGCGCTGGCCCCGCAGGGCATCACCACTCCCACCCCGATCCAGGCAGCCACGCTGCCTGACTCCCTCACCGGCCGGGACGTGCTCGGCCGCGGTCGGACCGGCTCAGGCAAGTCTTACGCGTTCCTGCTGCCGTTGGCTGCCCGGCTCGACGGCGGCCGGCCGGCTGCCGCCCGCCGCCCGCGCTCCCTCGTGCTGGCCCCCACCCGCGAATTGGCCCTCCAGCTCGCGGAGTCTTTCGAGCCCCTCGGTGCCCACACCGGGCTGTCCTCGCTGACCATCTTCGGCGGCGTCGGACAGAATCCACAGGTCAAGGCGCTGCAGCGCGGCGTGGACGTCCTCATGGCCTGCCCCGGCCGACTGCTGGACCTGATGGGCCAGGGCCACGTGGACCTGTCCGGCGTCGAGGTCCTCATCATCGACGAGGCCGACCACATGGCGGACATGGGCTTCCTGCCGATGGTCCGGAAGATCCTGGACAAGGTCCCCGCCTCGGCCCAGAAGATGCTGTTCTCCGCCACCCTGGACGACGGGGTGGGCGTACTGGTCAAGAAGTACCTCAAGGACCCCGTGGTCCACGAGGCTGACTCCGCGGTCTCCCCCGTGTCGAGGATGGACCACCACGTGGTGGCCGTGGACGGCGACGCCAAGCTCACCACCCTGGCCAACCTCTGCGCCGCCCCGGGCCGGACCATCGTGTTCACCCGCACCAAGTACGGCGCCAAGAAGGCCGCCAAGCAGCTGCGCCAGCGCGGCGTGGCCGCCCTGGAGCTGCACGGCAACCTCTCCCAGAACGCCCGTACCCGCAACCTGGACGCCTTCCACAACGGCACGGCCGGGACGCTGGTGGCCACGGACATCGCCGCCCGCGGCATCCACGTCGATGACGTGGCCCTGGTGATCCACTCCGACCCGCCCACGGAGCACAAGGCCTACCTGCACCGCTCCGGCCGCACCGCCCGCGCCGGGCAGGCCGGCACCGTGATCACCCTGGCCGGCCACGACCAGCGCAACGAGGTCCGCACCCTGATGCGGGCCGCGAAGATCACCCCGACCATCCACGCCGACGGCGCCTCCGAGCCGTTGCTGGACCAGCTGGCCCCCGGCCCGCGCACCTTCCTCGAGCAGGCCGAACTGGAGAAGCTCCTGGCCGTCTCCACGCCGGCCGCGCAGAACGGGCAGGACGCCCAGAACGGCGCCGGCAACGGCGGCGGCAACGGCGGCCGCGGCCAGTCCGGCGGGCAGCGTTCCGCCGGTTCCCGTGGCGGCCGGGGCCGCGGCGGCCAGGGTGGCCGGAACGCCGGGAACGACGCCGGCCGGGGCCGCGGCGGACAGTCGTCCGGCCAGCGCTCGGGCCAGGGCAACACCGCCTCGGCCGGGGGTGGCGCCCAGGGCCATGCCCGTCGTGATGCCGCGTCCCAGCACCAGTCGGGCCAGGGCTCCCGCGGGGCCGGCCGCCCCGGCAACCGCCGCGCGGGCTCGGCAGCCGGCGCGCCGTCGTCGGGCGGGCGGGTCTACACCTCGGAGACCGGACGCTCCGGCCACTACGTGGAGGGCGCCGGCTCCCGCGAGGGCTCGGGCGAGCGTTCCGGCGGCCGGTCCCGCGGCAACCGCAACCGCCGCCGGTCCTCGGGCGCCGCGCGCGGCTGAGCGCCGAGCTCCCGGACATGCACTGAGCCGCCGGAGCCGGTGGGCATCATCACCTGATGCCCACCGGCTCCGGCGGCTCTGTAGTTCTCTCGGCGTTCACTCGGCCAGGCTCCTGGCGGCCGCCCGGTCGGAACCCCGGCCGGGCTTCCGGCCGGCTGGCACTCGCCGCGACCTCCGGCTGCGACGTCGTGGCCGCCGATGCCCTGCCGGAACCCTACTTGGCGCGCTGGTGGCCGCCGAGCGAGCGGTCGGTGTCCCCGACCTTCTTCATCTCGGCGCGCAGTTCCTTGGGCAGCGAGAAGATGATGTCCTCCTCGGCCGTGACGACCTCGTCCACGGCGCCGTAGCCGTACTCGGCCAGCAGCCGCAGCACGTCCTGCACGAGCACCTCGGGCACGGACGCGCCGGAGGACAGGCCGACGGTGGCCACGCCCTCGAACCAGGACTCGTCCACCTGGTGGGCGAAGTCCACCCGTTCGGCCCGCTTCGCGCCGTACTCCAGGGCGACCTCCTTGAGCCGCACGGAGTTCGAGGAGTTCGCCGAGCCGACGATGATCATCAGGTCGCACTCCGGGGAGATCTTCTTGATGGCGGCCTGGCGGTTCGAGGTGGCGTAGCAGATGTCATCCGACGGCGGGTCCTGCAGGTTGGGGAACCGCTCGCGCAGGATGGACACGATCTCCAGCGTCTCGTCCACGGAGAGGGTGGTCTGGGACAGCCAGATCAGGTTGTCGGCGTCCTCGACCTGGATCGTCCGGGCCTCCTGCGGGTTGTTGATGATCGTGGTGTGCTCGGGGGCCTCACCGTACGTGCCCTCGACCTCCTCGTGGCCCTCGTGGCCGATGAGCAGGATCCGCCGGTCCTGCTTGGCGAAGCGGACGGCCTCGCGGTGCACCTTGGTGACCAGCGGGCAGGTGGCGTCGATCGTCCTGAGGTTCCGTTCGGCGGCCTCGTTGACCACGGCCGGGGACACCCCGTGCGCGGAGAACACGGTCAGCGCCCCCTCGGGCACCTCCTCCAGCTCCTGCACGAAGATCACCCCCTGCTGCTCCAGGGTCTCCACCACGTGCCGGTTGTGCACGATCTCCTTGCGCACGTACACCGGCGCCCCGTGGTGCTCGAGCGCCTTCTCCACGGCGACGACGGCGCGGTCCACGCCCGCACAGTAGCCGCGCGGGGCGGCGAGCAGGACCTTCTTGTCCCCGTCCACGACGGCGGCGGCCTCCACGTCCTCGCGGGTGCGGCGGGCGCGGGGCACGTGCGGCATCCCGACGGCGACGGGGGCGGCGCTGCCCGCTGCGGATGGCATCGCGGCAGGCATGGACGAGACAGACGGGACGGCAGACATATAGGCCATTCTACCGAGCCCGCACCCGCTGGCCACCGGGGGTGATGGACGCCTCAGCACCGCCGCCCACTGGGGTGCCAGGGACGCCTCAGGACCGCTGGCGGTCCCCGCCGCGGGAGAACAGCCCGGTGACCACGCCCAGGGCCGCCACGAGGGCACCGCCGGCCATCAGCATCACCGTGTCCGGCACGGCGTAGTCGCGCACCCCCTCGGTGAGGGACTCCGCGGCGATCCGGGCCAGTCCGGACACCTCGGGCACCTCCAGCCGACTCAACCCCCACCAGCCGGCAGCCCCGGCCAGCAGCGCGGTCCCGCCCGCGGCGACCAGCACGGTCCAGCTCCGGCCCCGGGGCGCCACGAGCAGCGCCAGCAGGCCCGCGACGACGGCGCCGCCGGCCAGCCACGGCCACTGCGGCAGCAGCGACACCACCTGGGCGAGACGCTGGCCGCTGAACTGCTGGGGGTCCGGGAGGCCCAGGTCGACCACCAGGGGCGAGGCTCCGGCGGCGTCCCCGGCGGCCGGGGCCCGCAAGTCTGCCAGGGCCTGTTCGGCGCCCTCCCGCACCTCCCGGGCGGCCACCCCTCCGCCCGGGAGCAGCTCGACGGACTCGGCGAGCCGGTCCACGCCCAGGCCGGCCAGCGGTGCCAGCTGCAGGTGGACGGTGGCGTCGGCGGACCCCCCGGCGCCCGGACCGGCCCCCTTCTCGATCGCCTCGAGACGCTGCACCCAGTCCACACGCGTCTGTTCCAGCGTCTCGGCCCAGGCGCCGGGGAAGCGGTCGTCGGTGACCAGGCCGTCCGCCGCCCCCTGCACCAGCGTCAGCAGGCCGTCGCGGAAGGCGGACGGGATCTCCTCCGGCAGGTTCTCCTGGACCACCGCTGTCACCTGCCCCGGCAGCGCCGCGCGCAGATCGGGGTCCCGGGACATGGGACCGGCGATCTGCTGCAGGGGTCCGGGAGTGTGGACCAGGGCGTCGATCCGGGTCGCCGCCAGCGCCAGGGCGGCCAGCAGGCCCGCGAGGACGGCCAGGACGAGGGACAGCACCGTGCGCATCGCGGCTCCGTTCACCGGTGGGGTTATCGCGGCCCAGCCTACTGATAGAACTGAGGGGAACGACGGCACGAGCCGGCACCGGAGACAGTGGAGAGGACCTGCCCGCGCATGGAAGAGCCCCAGGCACCCGGTATGCTGCCCGCCACCGCGGCGGAGACGGCACCCGACGCGCCCTGGCCGCTGCGCGTGCTCTCGGAGAACCTCAAGCGGTACTTCGAGCGGGCGCCCCAGGCCTGGATCGAGGGCCAGCTGATCGAGTTCAAGGTGATCCGCGGCAATGCCTGGATGACCCTGCGGGACCTGGATGCCGACTACTCGCTGCCGGTGACGGCCTGGCGTAACGTGGCCGCCACCCTGGAGGGCACCGTGGAGCAGGGCTCGCGCGTGGTGGCGTGCGTGAAGCCCAGCTTCTACACCAAGACCGGCAAGCTGAGCATGGTCGCCTCGGCCATGCGCCCGGTCGGCCTCGGGGACCTGCTGGCACGCGTGGAGAAACTGCGCCGCACCCTCGAGGCGGAGGGCTTGTTCTCCCCGGAGCGAAAGAAGCCGCTGCCGGTGCTGCCGCAGCTCATCGGCCTGGTCACCGGCCGGGACTCGGACGCCATGAAGGACGTCATGCGCAACACCCACCTGCGGTGGCCCGCCGCCCGGTTCGAGCTCCGGGAGGTGGCCGTCCAGGGGGCCGGCGCGCCGCGGGAGGTGATGGCCGCCGTCGCGGAACTGGATGCGCACCCCGAGGTGGACGTCATCGTCATCGCCCGCGGCGGTGGCGCCCTGGAGGAAGTGGTCCTGCCCTTCTCGGACGAGGCGCTGGTGCGTGCCGTCGCGGCTGCCCGGACCCCGGTGGTCTCGGCCATCGGCCACGAGGCGGACCGGCCGGTGCTGGACGACGTCGCGGACCTGCGCGCCTCCACCCCGACGGACGCCGCCAAGCGGATCGTCCCGGACGCCGCCGTGGAGCGCGAGGCGATCGCCGGCGCCCGGGGTCGGCTGGCCTCCGGGGTGGAGCGGCTCGTGCTGCATGAGGCCCAGCAGCTGCAGTCCCTGCGCACCCGGCCCGTGCTGGCGAACCCGGAGCGAATGATCACCGATCGGGCGGAGGACCTGGCGCGGTGGCGGGAGCGCGCCCGGACGTCCCTGGCCGGTCAGCTGGACCGCGAACACGACGCCGTCGGACACCTGCGCGCCCGGGTGCGCTCGTTGTCCCCCCAGCACACCCTGGACCGCGGCTACGCCGTGGTCCAGCACGGCGGGCACGTGGTCCGCGACGCCCGCCAGGTCGCCCCCGGTGATGCCCTGGACATCCTGGTGGCCGCCGGGCGGATCGCCGCCACCACCACCGGAACCACCGAGAACACCACCGAGGAGACACGATGAGCACCCCCGACACCACCCCCGCCGGCCAGGACGGGGTCACCGACGCCCCCGCCGTGGAGGGGTTCTCGGCCGCGGACACCTCGGATGTCTCCCGGATGAGCTACGAACAGGCCCGGGCCGAGCTGGTCGAGACCGTGACCCGGCTGGAGACCGGCGGGGCCGGGCTCGAGGAATCGCTAGCCCTGTGGGAGCGGGGCGAGGCGCTGGCCGATCGGTGTGAGGCCTGGCTGGACGGGGCTCGCCGGAAACTGCAGGAGGTCCGCGCCAAGGCCGCCGGCGCGGTCGACGGGCCGACGGACGACTGAACCAGCCACCACGGCGTGCCGACGCGGAGCGGAGGACCGGTCCGGGGGCGGGACCGCGTCCATGACCGGATCTCATTGACCCCGTGATGGTGCGCGGATAACCTCTCCCCAGGCGGCCGATTTCGTCTTTTCTCGCATTGACTGGGCAAGATACCGCCCGTCGATCCCCCGCACCTGCCCCTGAGCGGCCGCCCGGAGAGGGACCGCACTGCCATGCCCAGCATCCTGGACCGGGAGGCCATCGTCGCCCCCCGGCACTTCAACCGTTGGCTGATTCCGGCGGCCGCCCTGGCCATTCACCTCTGTATCGGCCAGGTCTACGCCTTCAGCGTGTTCAAGATCCCCATGATGGGCCACTTCGGGACTGGTGAGGTCGCCGTCGGGTGGATCTTCTCCGTGGCCATCGCCATGCTCGGGCTGGCCGCCGCCTTCGGCGGAACATGGGTCGAGCGTTCCGGCCCACGCAAGTCGATGGTGGTGGCCGGCACCTTCTGGGTGGCCGGCTTCCTCGTCGCCAGCGTGGGCATCGCCAGCGGCCAGCTCTGGCTCGTCTACCTGGGGTATGGCGTCATCGGCGGCATCGGCCTGGGCATCGGCTACATCTCGCCGGTGTCCACCCTGATGAAGTGGTTCCCGGACCGGCCCGGGCTGGCCACCGGACTGGCGATCATGGGCTTCGGCGGTGGCGCCCTCATCGCCAGTCCCCTGTCCAACAGCCTCATGGCGCTCTTCGGCGGCGGCACCGACCCGGAGAACCTGGAGGCCGGCCTGCTGCAGACCTTCCTGACCCTGGCCGCCGTCTACGCCGTCGTCATCGCCCTCGGCGCGCTCGTGATCCGCGTCCCGCATCCGGACTGGCGCCCCTCCGGCTGGGACCCGTCGACGGCCGCCGCCAAGCCGCTGCAGACGACGGCGAACGTGTCCGCCGACTCGGCCCTCCGGACGCCCCAGTTCTGGCTGCTGTGGATCGTGCTGTTCTGCAACGTCACGGCCGGCATCGGCATCCTGGAGAACGCCGCGCCCATGATCCAGGACTACTTCGACTGGATCACCCCGGCGGCGGCCGCGGGCTTCGTCGGGCTGCTGTCCCTGGCGAACATGGCCGGCCGCTTCGCCTGGTCCGCCACCTCGGACTACTGGGGCCGCAGGAACAACTACATGATGTACCTCGGCATCGGCCTGGCACTGTACCTCGTCATCGCCCTGGTGGGCGGCGCCAGCCTGGTCGTCTTCATCCTGGCCACGATGGTCATCCTGTCCTTCTACGGCGGCGGCTTCGCCACCATCCCGGCCTACCTCAAGGACCTGTTCGGGGTGTTCCAGGTGGGAGCCATCCACGGCCGGCTACTGACCGCCTGGTCCGCCGCGGGCATTGCCGGCCCCCTGATCGTCAACAGCGTGCTCGAGGCCCAGGCCGAGGCCGGGCTGACCGGAGCGGGCCTGTACTCGCTCTCGCTCTACATCATGGTCGGCCTGCTCGCCATCGGGTTCATCGCCAACCTGCTGGTCCGTCCCGTCCACCCCAAGCACCACGTCCCAGAGGCCCGGGACCGCGAGAAGGAGTACGCCCAGTGAGCACCCCCAGCGGGAACAGCCCCAGCACCCGGAACAGCACCGGCACCGCAGGCACCGGCACCGCAGACGCCAGGACCGCAGACGCCGGCCCCGCACGCACCGGCGGCGCCTACCAGGCGGTCGCCCTCGTCCTGGCGCTGATCGTCATCGCCGCCCTGGCCTACGGGCTGGTCCAGACGGCGCTCAAGGCCTCGGCGCTGTTCACGGGCTGACGGTCAGTCGGCACGGGCGGTGGCGGCATCGCCCATGACGGCACCGACCCCGGCCGGACCCACATCGCCCATGACGGCACCGACCCCGGCCGAACCCACCGGGCGTGGGTCCGGCCGGGGCCGGCGACGGTCCTCAGTGCAGCACTCAGGCCGTCTGGCCGGCGTGGCGGCCCTCGGCGAACTCCTCGACGAGCTTGGCGTTGAACGCCTCCAGGTCGCCCGGGTTACGGCTGGTGGTCAGGCCCTGGTCGACCACGACCTCCTCGTCCACCCAGGTGGCACCGGCGTTCTCCAGGTCCGTGGACAGGGAGTGGTAACTGGTGAGTTTCCGCCCCGAGACCACGCCGGCGTTGATGAGGGTCCACGGTGCATGGCAGATGGCGGCCACCGGCTTGTGCTCCTCGAAGAAGCCGCGCACGAACGCCTGGACGTCCTCGTCGATCCGGAGCGCATCGGCGTTCAGGGTGCCGCCGGGCATCACGAGCGCATCGAACTGCCCGGACGAGACGGACCCGACCTCGTGATCCACGGGGAAGGAGTCGCCGTGCTCCCAGTCGCCGTTCATCGCGGTGATGGAGCCGGACTCCAGGGAGACGAGCACCGGCTGTCCGCCGGCGGCCTTGACGGCCTCCCACGGGGAGGTCAGCTCGACCTGCTCCACGCCACGGGTGGCGAGGAAGGCGATGGTCTGTCCCTGCAGCTGCTGGTCGGTCATCTCAGTACCTCCTGATATCGGATGGATCGGACGATGAGTCCACCCTAGGCAGGTGCCCCGGGGGGTTGCGCAAGGGCTGTTCGCCCACAGCTGTGCGCCCCAGGGGCCTCACGGCGAAGGTTCAGCTCTCCGCCAGCCTCCGCTTCTCCAGGGCCACGTCGAAGTCCGCCGCCGGCCACTGCAGGTCCAGTGACTCCAGAGCGGTGATCAGCAGTTCCTGGACGGCGACCCGGGAATACCACTTGCGGTTGGCCGGGACGATGAACCACGGGGCGTGGTCCGCGTCCGTCTCCTCGATCGCGATCCGGTAGGCGTCCATGTACTCGTCCCAGTAGGCGCGCTCGTCCACGTCACCGGGGTGGTACTTCCAGAACTTGTCCGGCCGGTCCAGCCGTTCGGCCAGCCGGTCCTGCTGCTCGTCCTTGGTGATGTGCAGCATGACCTTGACGATCCGGGTGTTCCGGTCCGCCAGCTCCTGCTCGAACCGGCGGATCTCCTCGTAGCGTTGTTCGATCGTGTCTAGCGGGGTCAGCTTCCGCACCCGGTGGATGAGCACGTCCTCGTAGTGGGAGCGGTCGAAGACGGCCATGAACCCGGGCCGGGGCAGGTGCCTGCGGACCCGCCACAGGAAGTGGTGGCGCCTCTCCTCCTCGGTGGGGGTCTTGAAGGCCGCCGTCTCCACCCCCTGGGGGTCCATGGCACCCACCACGTTGCGCATGATCCCGCCCTTGCCGGCGGTGTCCATGGCCTGGACCACCAGCAGCACCGAGGCGCCCTTGCCGTTGCCGGAGACCCCGTTGGCGTAGAGCAGCTCCTGCAGCTGGGAGAGCCGTTGGGCACGGATGGCCAGCGTGGCCTCCCCCTCGGCCCTGCCGCCCAGGTATCCCGGCTTGGAGTCGGGGTCGACGTCGGCCGGACCCTGGATCACGCCGTCGCGGGTCCGGGCGCGCAGCAGCTCCCAGGGCTGGCCCTCGAAGTCCATCACGTGCTTCTTAGCGCTCACGGTATTCCTCCAGGAAGTCCGCGATCCGTTCGATCGCGATCTCCAGGTCCCGGACGCTGGGCAGCGTGACGAGCCGGAAGTGGTCCGTGTCCGGCCAGTTGAAGGCCCGCCCGTGGGAGACCAGGATCTTCTGGGCCCGGAGCAGCTCGATGACGAACTGCTCATCGTCCTCGATCTGGTAGACCTCGGGATCCAGACGCGGGAACAGGTACAGCGCCCCATGGGC
The DNA here is from genome assembly GCA_029961105.1 of Micrococcus sp. Classification (GTDB taxonomy): domain Bacteria; phylum Actinomycetota; class Actinomycetes; order Actinomycetales; family Micrococcaceae; genus Citricoccus. The sequence continues at coordinate 135,123 of JASBVO010000003.1, forward strand.
CGGCTGCACGGTGACACCGGGGATCTCGGACAGCAGCCGCTGGGCGGTGTTGCGCTGCTCGAGCAGGCGGCCCCCGGGCAGGATCAGATCATTGATGGACTGGTAGCCCCCCAGGGCGGTCTGGATGGCGTGCTGGCCCGGCACGTTGGCGCACATGCGCATATTGGACAGCAGGGTCAACCCCTCGATGAAGTCCGTGGCACGGTGCTTCGGGCCGGAGATCGCCACCCAGCCGGCGCGGTACCCGGCCACGCGGTAGGCCTTGGACAGCCCGGAGAAGGTCAGGGTGAGCACGTCGTCGGACAGTCCGGCCGCGTTGATGTGCCGGGCACCGTCGTAGAGGATCTTCTCGTAGATCTCGTCGCTCATCAGCACGAGGTTGTGCTTGCGGGCGATCTCCACGATCCCGGAGAGCACCTGACGGGAGTACACCGCCCCGGTGGGGTTGTTCGGGTTGATGATGACGATCGCCTTGGTGCGGTCGGAGACCTTGGCCTCGATGTCCTCCAGGTCCGGCGCCCAGCCCTCCTCCTCCACGCAGCGGTAGTGCACGGCGCGTCCGCCGGACAGGGTGGTGGCACCGGTCCAGAGCGGGTAGTCGGGGGCGGGGATCAGCACCTCGTCGCCGTCGTCCACCAGGGCCTGCAGCACCATGGAGATCAGCTCGGAGACCCCGTTGCCGATGAAGATGTCCTCCACCTCGATGCCCATGATCCCGCGGGACTGGTAGTACTGGCTCACCGCGGTCCGGGCGGAGTAGATGCCCTGGGAGTCGGAGTAACCCTGCGCGTGCGGCAGGTGGGAGACCATGTCCTTGAGGATGGCGTCCGGGGCCTCGAAGCCGAAGGGAGCCGGGTTGCCGATGTTGAGCTTCATGATGCGGTGGCCGGCCGCCTCCATGCGCTGGGCCTCCTCGAGGATCGGTCCGCGCACGTCATAGCGCACGTTCAGGAGCTTGGAGGACTGCTTGATCTGACCGGTCCGTGTCTTTGCCATGCCTACCATCCTCCCACCGCGGGGGCGTAACTTGGCGCACATCACCCACGGGAACCACGGAAATCCGCCCCGGTGCCCGGGCGGACGGGACGGCGCCGGGGTGATGGCGCCCCAGGACCCTAGAACCAGCGCTCGGGTGCCTGTTCCAGGCCCGCCGTCACCAGCCAGTACTGGGCGGCCTCCTCGGGCGGCAGGGCGTCCGGACCGACGGCCAGCCGCTGCAGCTCCGCCAGCTGCTCACCGCTCAGCTGCCCGGCCAGCTCGTCCAGCGCCCCGGTGGCGGTACCGGTCAGGGCCTGCGGATCGGTCACGAGCAGGACCCTGCCCTCGGGCAGGATGCGCTGCGGGTCACCCAGGGGCACCAGGGCGTGGTCGGCGATCCCGGGATCGGTGCCGTAGAGCAGCGCGACGTCGGCTCGGCCCGTCACCAGGTCGACGGCCGCTCCGTGCTCCCCGGGCGCCACCCACTCGGCCGGCTCGCAGCCGGCCAGCACCTCGAGCCGCTCGGACTCGAGGGCCTTGACGGCCTCGGGGGCGAACACCATCCGGTCGCACAGGCCGTTGAGGTCGCCGAGCTCCTCCATGGAGTACAGGCCCGCCGTCGCCGTCGTCGTGACGGCCTGCAACCGCAGCGTCCCGGCGGACTGCCCGACGATCTCGGTGCCCTCCGGCAAGTGCCCCACCACCATGGACGTCGTCCCCGCGGCGTCGGCGGCCGGGGCACCGTCGGGCAGCGGGGTGGGGCTGCCGGTGGCGGTGGGGTGGCCCGTCGGGGAGGCGGGGGCCGGGTCGGTCGGTGAGGCCGTCGCCTCCGTGGGCGAGGCGCCCGCTGTCGGCGAGGCGCCCGCCGCGGGTGAGTCCCGCGCCGCGTGCGGTGACGGGGACGGCGTCGGGACCGGTCCGGCCAGGGTGGCGGGGGCGACCTCGGCGGCCATGGCGAGCGAGTCCACGATCGCGACCTGGCGGTCCCCGGCGGCATTCCACGGGACGGCCGAGGGCTCGCCCACGGAGGCGTCCACGCCCCGGTTCTGCAGGTGCCGGGCCGCGATGCGGGCCAGGAGCTGCTCCTCCGGCCGGGTGCCCCCGATGACCGTCACCGGCCCGGCCGTCGACGCGGCGGTGGCACCGGCCGTCGCGGACCCGCCCGGACCGGCGTCCGAGGGGGTGCACCCGGCCAGGGCGAGCGTCAGGGCGACGGCGGCGGCGCTCCAACCGCGTGCGCGGTGCCTCATCGGTGGGCTCCGGCCAGCGTGAGCGCACGGTGCACGTGCGGGGACGTCCGGTGCCGGTGCAGCTCGTCCAGGGGGATCCACGCGGCGTCGACGGACGACCCGCCCACCTCCGGCCGCAACCGGCCGGAGACGATCTCGGCCCGGTACAGGACCTGGACGGCCAGCAGCGCGCGCTGCCGGTGGTGGGTCCGGTGCTCCGCGTCGATGGTGCGGCTGATGACGCCCAGCAGTCCGTCGAGCCGGGCCGTGTACCCGGTCTCCTCCTCGATCTCCCGCAGACAGGCCTGCTCGGGCTGTTCCCCCAGCTCGAGCCCTCCGCCGGGCAGCGTCCAGATCGCCTCACGCGGTCCCTGCCACAGGCTCAGCAGCAGGGTGCCGTCCTGGACGATCACGCCGTAGGCGCCCACCCGGGTGTCGAAGTCCATGCGCCCAAGTCTAGGAGCCCCCGCGCCCCGGGCCCGTCCCGGAACCGGCGTCCTCTGGAATACTGGACGGGCTGTGCATGCGTTCCGCTGGAGCCGACCGAAGGGAGGACCGCCCATGGGCGAGGAGGGCACTCCGGGCACGGGCCTGCCCGATGACCTGGTGCCGCGGCTGGACGCCGTGCTGTCCCGGCGGTCGCTGACGACCTCCCGGGATGACCCGGAGACGGCCCGTGGCTGGCTGGACGCCTCCTACGAGGCCGCCTACGCCGAGGACCTGGCCCTGGCCGGGCGTGCCGCCCGTGCGGGGCTGGACGCCCGCGGGGGCCGGGACCCGTTCAACCGGGCCGGGCTGCTGCGCGCGCTGGCCTCGGTGGCGGAGATGCAGGGCGACCATGCCGCGGCCACCGAGTACATCGCCGAGCGCTCGCAGCTGCTGGTCGCCGCCGGTTACCCCCACCAGGCCCGGATGGAGACCGAGCTGGGCACCATGCTGCTGCGCGAGCCGGAGTCCTTCGAGGCCACGGTGCTGGAGGGAGTGCTGGAGGACGAGCGCGCCCGGTCCGCACGGTCCGTGGACACCGTCCTGCCGGACGTCCTGGTGGCCCTGGCGGTGCGCAGCGTCGAGGACGGACGGCTGGAGCCCGCGGTGGACCTGCTGGAGGAATGCCTCGACATCCTGGACGCCCGGGCGGCCGCCGGGATCGCCGTGGCCCCGGAATCCCTGTCCTCGACCCGGATGTTCCTGGCCCACGTCCACCTGATGTCCCATGAGCCCGAGAGCGCTGCCGAGGTCGCGGACGCCGTGCTGGCCGGCAAGGCCAACCGTGCCGTGCGTGCAGCCATGTGGATGCTCAAGGCAGTGATCGCCCACGAGTCAGGTGACACGGCCGGCGCCGCGGCCGATGCCCTGCGCGCCGTCGAACTGCACGCCGCGGCCGGGGTGCGGAAGGGCGCGGCGTCGGCCGCCGCGCTGCTGGCGGGCCTGGCCCACGACGCCGGCGACCAGCAGGCCTCGATCCTCGCCTGGAAGGTGGCGGTCGCCCAGGCCGAGCAGGGCGAGGTGCCGGAGGCCTCGGACCTCACCCTGGCCTTGGGGCACCAGTTGCTCGAGGCCGAGGAGCATGCGCTGGCCGAACGCGTCCTGGCGGGCCTGGTGCGCCGCGAGGAGGCCGCCCGACGGCTCCCGGGCCTGGCCCGCGCCCTCGTGGACTTGGGCCATGCGGCCCGCCACCAGGGGCGTCCGGACGAGGCGCTGGAGCACTGGGACCGGGCGTCCGCCCTGTTCCAGGAGGCGGGGTCCGTGGCCGAGGCGGCCCGGATGTGCCTGGCGGCCGGTGCCCTGTTGAACCGGCAGGAGCGCGCCGAGGACGCCGCCGAGCGGTTCTCCCGGGCCGTCGAGCTGGCCCGCCAGATCGGCGACGAGGACCCGGCAGTGCTGCCGCAGGCCCTGCACGCCCTCGGCCACGTGCTGTGTGAGCTGGGCCAGGAGCGGGGCGTGGCGCTGCTGGACGAGGCGATCGCCCTGGCCCAGGACTCCTCCGCCTCCTGGCACGAGGCCGACTTCACGGACACCCGGGCCCGCGGACTGTGGGCGCTGAGGCAGGGCCCGGCCGCGGTGTCCTCGGCGCTGACGGCCGCGGACCTCTTCGCGGCGTCCCAGGACGCCACGGCTGCCTCCAACGCCGAGCTGTTCGCCGCCTACGTGCTGCTGGAGCAGGAGCGGGCCGATGAGGCGGCGTCCCTGTTCCGGATGATCACCGAGCAGCAGGGCACGGCCCGGTACCTGCGGATGGCCGCCTGGCTGGGACTGGCGCAGTCCCTGGACCTGGCCGGCGACGAGGAGGGTGCCACCCTGGCCCGCCTCCGGGCCGACGCCGCCTCCTCCGAGCAGGACGCGGACGAGGAGGACCCGGACGGGCCCGGCCGGGACGAGCGGGCGCCGAACGGACGTGACGCGGACGGACAGGATCCGGAACCGGATGCGGGTCAGGACCCGGAAGCCGGATCCTGACCCTGGCGGTCTTCCCGGAGGGCTGAACCGGGCACTCCGGGCGGGGTGGGGCCGGTCCGGTCAATGCGGCGGGATTCTCATCGTCTCCTCATCCTGGAGAGCCGTTCTCTCATCTTCGGCTCATCCGCGCCCGGAAGGATGGCGGCCATGAAGAGCGCGGGCAGAGGATTGAAGGCAGCCGTCGTCCTGATGGTCGTCGCCGTCGTGGCGGCACTGGGCGTCGCCGCCGTCGCGGCCCGCCCGAGCACGGTGGAACTGGCCCCGCCGATCGCCGTGACGGACGCTCCGACGGCGCTACGGGACAACGCGCCCTCGGCGGCAGGCACCGAGGCCCCCGGGGAGGCCTCGCCCGGTCACTCCTCCTCGGCGGCCGGGACGCCCTCGCCCTCCGGGACACCCGGCGGGGCCCGCGGCCGTGACGACGCCGGCCCGGCCGTCTCCCGCGCGAAGATCTCTGCCAGTCCGGCCCCGGAGCGGACCACCCCGGCCCCCTCGGGTTCGTCCGGTGGGTCGGGGGCGTCCGGTGGGTCGGGGGCGTCCGGTGGGTCCGGGTCGTCCGGTGGGTCCGGGTCGTCCGGTGGTTCGGCCTCCTCGGCCTCCGGCGGGGCGGTCACCGAGCCCCGGTCCGGACCGGCACCGGCACCGAAGCCGGTCCCCGCCCCGGCGCCCCAGCCACCGGCCGATGACGACGACGGGGACGATGATGACGGGGATGACGACGACGCCGATGACGATGACTGGGAGGATGACGACGATGACTGACTCCCTCCCTCACCCCCGGGTGCGGGCATGACCTCGCACTCCGCTCCGCCGGCCCGGGAGGATTCCCGGGCCGGCGGCCTGTTGAGCCGGACCCGCCCGATCCGCCGCTGGCGCGCCCTGCCCGTCCGCACCCGCGTGGTCGGGCTGCTGGTCCTGCTGACCGCCCTGGCGCTGCTGCTGTCCGGTGCCACCGCCTACCTGCTGCAGCGCGCCGTCATGAACCACCAGATCGACGACTCGCTGAAGCGCTCGGTCCAGGAGTTCCGCATCCTGGCCCTGGAGGGCGTGGACCCGGAGACCGGCGAGCCGTTCTCCGCCTCGGACCAACTGGTCTTCACCGCCATGCAACGGACCCTGCCCGCCGACGACGAGGGGATGCTGGGCCTGCGGGACGGCGAGATCAGCTGGACCGCCTCGGATGCCGTCGAGGTGCGCCTGGAGGACGACCCCGAACTGGTGTCGTGGGCCCGGACCCATTTCGACAGCGACTCGGTCCGGCTGGAGACGGTCTCCACGGCCCAGACCACCTACCGGGCGATCGCGGTCCCGATCCGCTTCGACAACGACACGGCACCGTCGATGCTGCTGCTGGCCTTCGACTACTCCGCCCAGCTCGCCGAGCTCAACTCCTCCTTCATGTCCTACGGCGGGGTGGGACTGGGGGTGATGGCCGTCGTCGGGCTGGCGGGCTGGGTCCTGGTGGGGCGGCTCCTCGAGCCGCTGCGCACCCTGCAGTCCACGGCCGCCGAGATCTCCGGGACGGACCTGAACGGCCGCGTCCCCGTCTCCGGCCAGGACGACGTCGCCGAGCTGGCCACCACGTTCAACGAGATGCTGGACCGGCTCCAGGAGTCGTTCTCCTCGCAGCGGCAGCTGCTGGACGACGTCGGGCACGAGCTGCGGACGCCGATCACGATCGTCCAGGGCCACCTGGAGCTGCAGGACGCCGAGGACCCGGCCGACGTCCGGGAGGTCCGGGAGATCGCGCTCGACGAACTGGACCGCATGCGCCTGCTGGTGGACGACCTGGTGACCCTGGCCACCTCGGGCCGGCCGGACTTCGTCGAGCCGGAGCCGGTGGAGGTGGGCGTCCTGACGCGCGAGGTCCTCGGCAAGGCCACCTCCTTGGGACGGCGGATCTGGACGCTGGACCACGCGGCGGAGGTGACGGTGCCCCTTGATGCCCAGCGCATCACCCAGGCCTGGCTGCAGCTGGCCTCCAACGCGGTGAAGTACTCGCACGACGGCTCCAGGGTCTCCCTCGGCTCCCAGGAACTCAACGGGGAGCTGCGGCTTTGGGTCCGGGACCAGGGCATCGGCATCCGGCCCGAGGACCGCGAGGGCATCTTCCAGCGCTTCGGCCGTGGCTCCAACAGCACCCGGGCCGAGGGGTCCGGGCTGGGGCTGAACATCGTCACCGCGATCGTGAGCGCCCACGGGGGCACGGTGGACGTCCAGTCCGCGCCCGGCATCGGCTCGACCTTCTTCATGGACCTGCCCCTGACACGCGAGGACTCGGACGGTCCCGGATCGCACCGGGCGGTAGCGTCGGAGGAGGACGGCCAGACGACGTCCCGGGCCATCCGGATACCCGAGAGACCGGCCCCCCGGGCCACCGCGCCCGGGGACCAGCAGACCCCTTCCAAGGACGGTGTGGCGTGAGCCAGATACTGATGATCGAGGACGAGCCGCGGATCAGCTCATTCGTGGCCAAGGGCCTGAAGGCGGAGGGCCTGGCGACCACCGTCGCCGCCACGGGACGCGAGGGGCTCGTGCTCGCCCTGACCGGTGGGTTCGACCTGGTCATCCTCGACCTGGGGCTGCCGGACATGGACGGGTTCGAGGTGCTGAAGAGGATCCGGGCGCAGGACGCGCACCTGCCGGTCATCATCCTCACCGCCCGCACCTCCGGCGAGGACACCGTCACCGGACTCACCTCCGGCGCCGACGACTACGTGCCCAAGCCCTTCCGCTTCGCCGAGCTGGTGGCCCGGGTCCGGCTGCGGCTGCGCACCGAGAACGGCAACGGCCAGGCCGCCGAGGACCCGGTGCTGCGCCACGCGGACCTGGAACTCGATCCGGTCCGGCACGTGGCCGCGATCGACGGGGTGGAGGTGGACCTCTCCGCCCGGGAGTTCTCCCTGGCCGAGACGTTCCTGCGCCACCCGGGCCAGGCCCTGAGCCGGGAGCAGCTGCTGTCCCGGGTCTGGGGCTATGACTTTGATCCCGGCTCCAACGTCGTGGACGTCTACGTGCGCTACCTGCGCAACAAGCTCGGGGCGTCCCGCTTCGTCACCGTCCGGGGCGTGGGCTACCGGCTGGTGGAGGAGAGGGCCTACCAGCCCGAGGCCGACTGAGGCAGCCCGAGCAGCGACTCCGCGATGTCGAGCCGCCCGAGGGCGGCGGCCTGCCAGTCCCGGCGGCCCGAGTCCCGGGCACCGGCCACCAGGGACAGCGCGACCGACGCCGACCGGCACGCCAGCGCGGCCGGGTCCACCGTCGAGACGAAGTGCGAGTGGAACCGGCGCAGCGCCTGGTCGGTGAACACGTAGCGCTCGTCCACCGTGGGCAGCACGGCCAGGTGCCCCAGGAAGCAGGCCAGGTCGTCCACCCGGTGTCCCGGGCCGGCGCCGTCGATGTCCAGCACGCAGCTGATGCGCCCGTCGGCCACCAGCAGGTTGGCCTCGTACAGGTCTCCGTGGGCCGGCACCACTGGTCCCCGGTCCGTGGCGTCCAGCTGCCGCTCCAGGTGGTCCACGAGGGAGTGGATCCGGCGGGCCTGGTCCGGCAGGGCGGTAGCCGCGGCATGGCCGTAGGAGGGGGTGCGGTCCGACCACGCCTCCCGGCGCGGCAGGGAGAGCAGTTCCGCGGGCATCCGGTCCAGCAGTCCGGTGACCTCGGCGGGGTCGATCCGCCGGGCCCCGTCCGCCATGATCTCACCGGCCAGCACCCTGCCCGTGCCCTCCCCGAGGGCCAGCACGTCCGCCACCGGAGGTCCCAGGACCGGCGGGACCGGCACCCCGGCCGCAGCCAGCAGCACGTGCCGGTGGTGCAGCCCCGCGGCCAGGCCGCCGCGCATCACCTTCAGGAAGACGGTCCGGCGGCCGAATGCGGCCCGGAGCACGGCGCGCCGCAGGGGCCGGTAGCTGACGGTCTGCAGTTCGGTGAGGCGTTCACCGGCGCCCCAGATCGCGGCCACGGATTCCGGGTCCGAGGCCAGGGCGAGGCCGCTCAGCCGCGGGTCATGGGGATGGAACCAGGCGTGCCAGTCGGTGTCCGAGGCGCGGCCGGCGTCGATCACGGCGTCCTCCGGCACCGACTCCGCGGTCAGTGCCACGTACAACTCGGTGGGCGCGTCCTGCCCGGGCCGCGGGGCGGCCAGGACGCGGAAGACCCCGGTGGCTCCGGCCCCGGGGCGATGCTGGAGGTCCACCAGCTCGGCGTCATGCAGCAGCCGTAGGCCCTGGCCGTCCAGGACGCACTGGATGCTCGACCGCACGTCCGGGGAGGACAGGTACGCGACCTGCCGGTTCTCCGCGTGCTCTCCGGGCGCCGTCCGGCGCATCGGACGGTCCCCCGTCGTCAGACGGCCCGGCGGCGTTCCAGGACCTTGTCCAGGTCCAGGGGACGGTTGGCGGTGGCCTGGACCTTGGCCAGGTACTCGTCGGACACGCCGGCCTTCAGCTTGGTCCCGGGCTGGTGGGCCGGCACCGTGGGGCGTGCCAGCGGCGCCGGGAGGGGGCGGTGTGCCTCGGCGGCGTCCAGGTACGTCGGACGCGGGACACCCGCCCGTGCGGCGGAGTCGTCGGCCTGGGCGTCCCGGGCCTTGCCGGGGGCCGGGGTCGGCTCGGCGTCCGGGTCCTGGTCGGTGACGGGTGCGGCGACGGCGGCGTCGTCATGCTGCTCGGCGGGCGTGCCAGAGGCGGCGTCGAAGACGGTGCTGGAGCCGTGACCGCTGGGGCCGGCGGCGGGCTGGGCCGGATTCATCGCCTCGGTGAAGGCCTGCTCGATCGTCGCATCGCGCCGCCGCTTGCGGTCCCGCAGCGCCAGTGCCCGCAGCGCGGCGGCACCCGCCACGGTCACGAGCGCGGAGACGGCTGCCACCGGGCCGGTGCCCGCGCCGAAGGCGGCGGCGATGCCGGTGACCAGCGCGGTCACGAGGGCCAGCAGTGCCACGAGTGCGATGATCGTGCGGTCCCACTTGATCCGGAACCCGGACCCGGACGTCGCGCGGGAACGGCTCGCGTCCCCGGGCGTGGACTGGGAGTTGCGCGACATGGACTTCCTCCGGTGGCTTCTGGACGGGGGCTGATGGGATGCCCTCCGGTGGATGGCGATCAGCCACACCGCCACCAGCGCACACAGCACCAGTGAGGCGTGCAGGTGGATGTCCGGAAGGTAGCCCAAAGCAAGGCTGAGCGACTCCTCAAGAATACCCGTGCCTGCGTCCACCCCCCAAACGCTACCGGGCGGGAACTACACCGTTGTTATTCGACGCGGTGTGTCGTGGGACCTGCGGTTTTCCCCTCCCCCGCGCCCGGGCGTGGCAGGCTGGGCGGAGGCGGCCAGGTGGTGGGGCTCACCGGGCGGAGCGCCCTCGCTCATAGCGGACGAGCAGTCCCTCGGGGACCTCGGGCGCGGTCAGCGCGAAGGAGTCGTGGTCGCGCCACTGGCCGGCGATGTGCAGGAAGTCCCGGCGCAGCCCCTCGTGCCGGAACCCCAGCTTCTCCACCACCCGCAGGCTCGCCGCGTTCTCGGGACGGATGTTGATCTCGATCCGGTGCAGGCCCAGGGACGTGAAGCAGTGATCCACCGCCAGCGCCACGGCGGTGGGCACGATCCCGCGGCCGGCCCAGGCCTGGTCGATCCAGTAGCCGATCGAGGCGGACTGGGCCGAGCCGCGTACGATCGAGGACACGCTCAGCTGTCCGGCGATGACCGGCTGGCCCGCGGCCGTGGTCCGCAGGCAGATCAGCCACGGAAGCGCCGTCCCGTCGCGGCCGCTGCGATTGAGGACCCTCACCATCTCGAAGAAGCTCTTCAGTCCCGACTCCGGCACCGGATTGGTGGCGTCCCAGGGCTGCAGCCAGTCCCGGTTCCGGGACCGCAGTGCCATCCACTCCTCCTGGTCCCAGCGGCGGAAGGGGCGCAGCACCAGGTCCCCGTGCTCCAGGGTCACGGGCCACGAGTGGTTCTGGGCGGGGGCCATGGGTCGATCCTATGGCCCGGGCCCGGCAGCCCGTGGCGGGGCGGCACCGCGCGGGCAGCAGCCGGGCCAGTGGTCCAGCCTCCATCCCGGAGCCAGGCGGGCGCCCGGCGGGGCACAATGGGGGCGTGTCCCCCAACGAAACCGCACCCCAGAACCAGCCCGAGGCCCAGTACTCCGCGAAGCTGACCGGCGACCGCGGCTCCACCCCGGAGGAGACCCTGCTCTGGCGCAAGCAGGACGTCCGCACGCTGTGGCGGGCCCGGCGCCGGGAACTGGGCGAGGACGAGCGGGCCGCCCAGTCGCGGGACCTCACCCGCCACGTGCTGGACTGGTACCTGCCGCGCGCACGCCACCGGCGCGCCGCCGTCGTGATGTCCTACGGGACCGAGCCGGACACCGGGCCGCTGCGCGAGGCGCTGCACGAGGCCGGCATCGAGGTGCTGGTGCCGATCACCGAACCGGGGCGACGGCTCTCCTGGGCGCGATGGTTTCCCGGCGTGGAGCTGGCCCGCAGTCCCGTGGCGCCCATCGACGAACCCGTCGGCGAGCGGTACGGGCTCGAGACGATGAGCTCCGTGGACCTCATCCTGGTGCCAGCCCAAGTGGTGGACCTGCGCGGCATCCGGATGGGCCAGGGCGGCGGCTACTACGACCGGTTCCTGGCCGGGGTGCGCCGCCTGCGCCAGGACGGCGACGACGGCCCGGTCACCGTCGCGTCCGTGTTCCGGCACGAGCTGATGACCCGCGGCTTCATCCCCGCCGGGGAGTTCGACGTGCCGGTGGACGGGGCGGTCACCGCCGACGGGTTCACCTGGTTCGATCACGGGGGTGCCCCCGGAGGGGTGTAGGATTGGCACTCGAAACGTGCGAGTGCCAAGCCTGCCCGGCGGACGGAACGGTCCGTCTCCTTCCGGGCAGCGGCTGGCCGGAAGGAGAGACCCCGGTGCCCACCTACGCCTACGCCTGCAAGGACTGCGGTCACGAGTTCGACATCGTCCAGTCGTTCAGCGATGACTCGCTCACGGTCTGCCCCGAGTGCGAGGGTGCGCTGCGCAAGAAGTTCAACTCCGTGGGCGTCGTGTTCAAGGGGTCCGGCTTCTACCGCAACGACTCCCGCTCGGACGGCTCCGGCTCGAAGGGCACCGGCGCCTCCACGGCTGCGTCCTCGAACGGCTCCAAGGGCTCCGACACCTCCACCGGGTCGTCCAACGGCTCCCAGGGACCGGACAGCTCGGGCACCTCCTCCCCGGCGGAGAAGAAGTCCGACTCCTCCTCCGGTTCCACCGGCGCGACAGCGGCCAAGGCCCCGGCCGCCGCCTCCGCCTGACCGGTACTCCACTGCTGACCGGCGCTCCCGCGCCGTCCACGGTCTCACTGCGACGCGTGGCGGAGGAGTCCCGCGGACTGATGTGATCGCGGCATGCCCACCGCAGTGCCGTCCCCGCCCGACGCATCAACACCTGCCCCGTCCGCGCCCGTCCTGTCCCCGCCCGGCCGATCCGCTGCCCGGCGGCGCGCCGCCGCTCCCTCCGGAGGATCCTTGCCGGTCCGAGGGCGATCCTCCCGGCGCCATGAACGCTCGTCATGGCGCCGCGAGCGGGCCCTGGTCCGCCAACGCCTCGCCACTCCCCCGCCGGACTACCTCTCCGGGCCGTTCCTCGACCCGGATGACGGTGACCCCTCGGGTGGTGACGGCGCGGCCGGCACCCCGGGCCTTCGATCGGGGAAGCGCAGGACGCGCCTGCGCCTGGCCCTGGCCGCCCTTCCCCTGGCGGTGGCCGTGGTGCTGTTCGCGCTCACCGGTCCCGGCAGTGGACCGAGTCCGGCGCCTGACCACGACACCGCCGTGGCGGAGGACTCCGGGATGACGGACGTCCGCCCGGACCCAACTCGCGTGCCGGGGTCAGCGGACGCCCTGCTGCCGCCGCGGGCGCAGGACACGGCCGTCGACGCCGGGATGCTCGCCGGGCAGGATTCCGTCAGGGCGGCCCCAGGCCGCGGCGCTGACGGGAACGGCGTGGACGGGGACGGCGCTGAGCCCGGCAACGCTGACGGGAACGGCGTGGATGGAGACGGCGCTGAAGGGGATGGGGCCGACGCCCCTGCCGTGCCCCCGGCACCCTCCGGCCACCGTCCCGTGGCCCTCCGCATCGCCGATCCCGCGGCCCTGTCGCTCGTGGCGACGGGCGATCGGGTGGACATCGTCGGCATGGACGGGAACGTCCTGGCCGAGGACCTCGAGGTCCTGCGGGACCGGTCGTCCGGGGCCGGTTCAGTGCTGGTGCTGGCGGTCCCGGACGGCGCGGGCGCCGCGCTGGCGGCAGCCGCCCTGTCCCGGGAGGTGACCGTCATCCTGTCCGCCGGGTCCGGCGTCCACGAGTCCGTGCCTTAGCACGGGCCAGCGCGCGCTAACCCCAGTGGGGCGGCCGCTGCTCCAGGATCCAGCGGTCGCGCTCGGACAGCCGGCGAACCGGCGCCGACTGCCGCGTGGTCGCCGTCTCGGTGGAGGGCTCCGCGGTCTTTCCGCCGTCGACCGGGGAGACCTCGAGCCGCGGCTCCGGGCCGTCGGCCGCAGCCGGACCGGTGCCCTCCGCGTCGGCGCGACGATGCCCTCGCCGCCCGCCTCGGCGTCGGGGCATCGAACCCGCACCCTCGCTGGGCGCCGGGGCCGTTACGCCGGCCCGCGCAGGGTCCACCGCGTCCTCGCGCACCGGGTCAGCGGGCACCGCGTCAGGAGACGTCATGCCTGCGGGCGGCCGGTCTGGGGACATCCCGTCCGCGGGCGTCGGGTCAGCGGGCGTCGGGTCAGCGGGCCTGGGGTCAGCGGGCCTGGGGTCAGCGGGAGTCAACGTCGTGGGCGGCGTGGTCGTAGGCGGTGGAGCCGGATCCGGAGGGGCCCTCCGCCTCGGGAACCTCTCCCGGCCCGTCGGCGACGGGCGTCAGCTGCGCAGCGGCTTGGGCGCCGACGGCGGCGCCGGCACCATTCACCCCATTCGCCCCGCCCGTGTCGGCAACCGGGGCGGCTTCGGTAGAGGCGTCCATGCCCGCACCGCCCGTCCGGACCGCGGCGTCGCCGTCCTGGCCCGTGGATCCGCCAGGGACGTCCCCATCCTGGGCACTCGATCCGACCGCGGCGTCCGCGCTCCCGGTGCCCGGCTCCGTCGAGGCGTGAGCGCCCGCACCGCTCGGCCCGGCCGGAACGCCGACGGACGCGTTCAGGGGCGCAGAGACCGGGATCGCGCGAGCGGCACCGCGCGGGTCGAGGCCTTCCTCGGCGAGGACATCACCGGGGCCGTCACCGACCGCGGGGAGGCCCAGGAAGGACGCGACGGCCTCGGCGCAGCCGGCGGGGTCGGCGAAGACGTCGATCGTCCACAGCGGGTAGTACCGCCAGCCGCCGCGCTCCAGTTGCTGGGGCCGCTGCCGGGAGCGCTCCCGCACGCTCATCTGGCGGTAGAGGTCCGAGCCGTCGGAGATCAGTGCCACCGGCACGGTCGGCTCCGCCGAGGCCTGGCCGTCCCAGGACGGCATGCCCAGCGGGTTCCACACGGCCAGGTCGATGCTGCCGGCGAAGTTGGGCACCACGGTCCCGTGCCGCTGCTGCAGCCGGTCCGCGAGGTCGGCCACCAGCGGGTCCCGGGGGCGCGGATGCGTGACGTGCCCTTTGTCCTTGAGGTAGGTCTCGAGCAGTCCGTAGAAGTCGGCCGCACCGTTGCCCAGCCGCTGCGGGTCCAGGTCGTCCGGGTGGACGCAGGTGAGCACGTGCAGGTGCTCGCGGGCGCGGGTCATGGCCGTGGCGTAGAGTTCCCGCCCCCCGGCCTCGGAGAACGGGCCGAAGTGGTGCACGACGCGACCGTGCGGGGTCCGGCCGTAGCCCAGGGTGAAGACGATGTGGTCCCGGACCACGCCGTGGGCCCGGGCCATGGGCGCCACCACGAAGGGCTCCTCGGCCCGGTTGAAGAACGGCGCCGCCCAGGGGTTGTTGGGCAGGTTGAGCCGGATGGCCTCGGCCACGCGCCGGGCATGCAGGGGGCTGGCGGTGATCACCGCCAGCGAGGAGTCGGGCCGCTTGCGGATGTGGTCGAAGACCAGGTCCATCGCCCGGTTCACCTCGGCCACGGTGGACTCCACGCCCTCGTCCCCGGCGCCGGGCATCCCCGTCCCGCCGGGCAGGAACTCCACCCGCACGGGATGGTCCGAACCACTCAGCTCTGCCGCCCCGGGCAGCATGTCCAGCTCGCCGTCGTAGAGCTGCTCGCCGATGAGCCGGGTGAGCCGGCGCTCCAGCCCCCGGTGCATGATGCGCAGGTGCACGGCGGGCAGCACGCGCACCAGGGCGGAGAAGGCCGAATCGACCGTGCGGGGAGAGTTCACCGTGGCCGTCGGATCCACCGAGACGTTGAACGGCTTGGGCGAGCCGGAGGTCCCGTCGCCGAAGGCCACCACCTGGCGGCCGCGGCTGATGGCGCCCAGGGCGGTGCTCAGAGCCAGCGACTCGGCGTCGAGCAGGATGACGGTGTCGAAGCCCATCTCGGCCGGGAACTCCGCCAGCGCCAGCGGCGAGGTGGTCCAGACGGGCACGAGCGCCTGCAGCAGTTCGGGCTCCAGCGCCGCAAGGGTCTCCGGCGCCGGGCTGCCGTCCTTGAGCAGGCCGCGCAGCACCCGGGCCGAGGCCCGGTGGTGGGTGCTGGCCCTCTTCCACTGCTGGGACAGTTTCCAGTTCAGCCGCTGGCTGCCGGTCTCCAGGTGGGTGGTGTCCGCCAGCCGGTACTCCGCCTCGATGCGGCGCAGGGAGGCCGCGTCCGTCATGGCCAGGTAGTCGTCCCCGGAGATCATCGCCTCCAGGGCGGACTGCCACCAGGCCAGTTCCAGCTCGGCCCGCAACTGCTGCACGGGGACCTCGCGCTGCTGCAGGTCCGCCATCAGTTCCTGCAGCCCGTGCTCACGCAGCTGGTCACCGACCAGGGTGCGCTCGGGCAGCGTCTTGAGCGTGTCCTGGTCCGCCACCAGCCGGTCCAGGACGCTGCTGAGCTCGTCCACGTGCAGTTGGTCCAGCCGGTCGGCGTCCCGCCGGGGCTCGGCGAGCATGCGCTGCAACCGCCCCAGCTCGCCGGCCACCTCCTGGCCCTTGGCCGTCAGCGCCTCGAGCCCTGCCGGGACGGAGGGGTGCCGCTTGGAGATCGCCCACTGGGCCCACTCCGCGCGCTGGGCCTGGACCTGGACGAGGGACTCGTGCAGGTCCGCCACGTGCATGCCCGGACGGATGTACTCCTTGGCCACGCGGCGCAGCCGGGACCGGGTCATCGAGGACATCTCCACGCCGTGCTGCTTGCGCCACTGGCCGGAGGCCGTGGCCGAGATGAGGTCCGTGACGGGGCGGTCGAAGATGTCCGGGGTGAACTGGTCCAGGGAGGTGCGCACCGCCGAGAGCACCTGGATCTGGCGCACCCACTCGGCGAAGGTGGACCCCGGCCGCAACTGGGCCTGTTCGGTCGCCTTCTCCAGCTGATCGCGCAGCACCGGCAACGCAGCGGCGAGGTCCTCGGCCAGCCCGTAGGCCTCCTCGGTCTCCTGGACGTTGCGCAGCCGCGCCCCGTACCAGGGGCTGTCGGTGGAGGCGCGGGAGAACGCCCCGAGTTCACCGGCGCGGATCAGCTTGGCGGCGGTCTCCTCGCGGTTGACGGTCGCATCCAGCACCGAACGCTTGAGCCGCACCGTGGTGGACGGGGCCGGGTCCAGGGCGGTCAGGGCGGCCAGGGACTGCATGGCCTGGAAGGGCGAGCAGCCCCAGCGGTCCCGCGTGTTGTGCAGGCTGCGCAGGTGGTCACGCAACTGGTGGCGGCGCTCCACGAGGGTGGCGTACAGCCGGTTGGTGGCGGGCTCCTGGGCACGCTCCACCCGCAGCAGGGCGCGAATCAGCTGGCGGCGCAGGGACTCGGGCGTGGCCCCGGCCGGCAGGTCCAGGGCCAGGCTGTCCAGGTCCACCGAACCGAGCCGGCGCCGGAAGTCGTCCAGGGTGGCGGTCCGCTCGGCCACCACGAGCACCCGCTTGCCCGCGCCCGCCAGTTGGGCCACCGCGTTCGCCACGGTCTGCGTCTGGCCGGTCCCGGGCGGCGTGACCACCACGAGGTCCTGCCCGGCGGCGATGTGGTCCAGGGCCTGCTGCTGCGAGGGGTCCGCGTCCAGGACCAGCGTCTCGTCCCGCGGGTCGCGCTCGTCCAGCGGCGGCAGGCCCGTGTCCTGCAGTTCCCCGCGGCGCGGCACCATCCCGGACCCGGCATCGTACAGCGCCGAGACCACGGGGTGGGTGGAGTCGACCACGTCCACCGAGGCGGTGTCCGCGAGGTCGGCGAAGGTGGAGACCAGCAACCGGTTCTCCACCACGAGCCCGCGCAGCTGGCGGGCCTCCGAGCGCAGCAGTTCCAGGGCCGGCATCGGCTCGAGCTTGGCGGTCGCGTAGGCGGCCCGCAGGTAGTCCTCCGGGTCCAGCGTGATCCCGAAGGTGTCCCGGAAGTAGCGGGCCAGCGCCGGGTTGAGCCGGGCGCGGTCGCTGATCTGCAGTTCGTAGTCGTCCTGCTCGCTGCGCAGCGTCAGGCTCAGCCGCGCCAGCAGAACGGGAGCGGACATCTGGGTGGAGCGGCCCTCCTCGATCGTCCGCCAGGTCGCCACGCCGGTGGCGAGGTAGCCGACGTCGACACCGCGGTCCTCCGCCAGCTCCTGGATCTTGCCCCGCAGCTGGCGGGCCGCCCCGCGGGCGGCCACGAACTGCTCCGGGTCCCGCAGCAGGGTGGACAGCCGGGTCCGGCGCCCGGACATGAACTGGGACAGGCCCGAGGGGTGGGAGTGCGTGATGTCGATGCTGTTGGCGGTCGAGGGGGCGAACCGCAGCATGGTGTCGTTCTCGGTGCCCGAGCCCAGCGAGGCCAGCCAGGCCGGGAAGGTGGGTCGGTCCTCGGACCCGGCGCCGACGCCGTCGGGAGACTCCGAGACCGGCCGCGGCGCCGCAGGGCTCTGGGTGGGGTCCTGCTCAGTCACAGTTGTCCTTCCTGCCGCCGGCCGCTGTCCTGAGGCCCACGACGACGACGGGCGGCAGGGCGCCGGGGGTCACCGATGCTTGCTTCCACGGTACCGAACGGCACCGTCGATTCCGTCGAGGGCGGCGGTGCGGCGCACCGCCGCCGACGACGGCTCACTCCCACTCGATGGTTCCCGGGGGCTTGCTGGTCACGTCCAGCACGACCCGGTTGACGCCGTCCACCTCGTTGGTGATCCGGTTCGAGATCCGCGAGAGCAGGTCGTGGGGCAACTGGGCCCAGTCCGCGGTCATGGCGTCCTCGGAGGTGACCGGCCGCAGCACCACGGGGTGGCCATAGGTGCGGCCGTCACCCTGGACGCCCACGGAGCGCACGTCCGCCAGCAGCACCACGGGGCACTGCCAGATGTGGCGGTCCAGCCCGGCGGCGCTCAGCTCGGCGCGCACGATGGCGTCGGCCTTGCGCAGCAGGTCCAGCCGCTCCCGGGTCACCTCGCCGATGATGCGGATGCCCAGGCCCGGGCCGGGGAACGGCTGGCGCCAGACGATCTCGTCCGGCAGGCCGAGCTCGGAGCCGACCGCGCGGACCTCGTCCTTGAACAGGGCCCGCAGCGGCTCGACGAGCTCGAACTCGATGTCCTCCGGCAGGCCGCCGACGTTGTGGTGGCTCTTGATGTTGGCGGTGCCCTCTCCCCCGCCGGACTCCACGACGTCCGGATACAGGGTGCCCTGGACCAGGAACTTCACGTCCTTCGCGTTGGGGTCGTGGCGGGACTCCTCGACGATGTCGGCCTGGGCCTTCTCGAAGGTGCGGATGAACTTCTCGCCGATGATCTTGCGCTTGGCCTCGGGGTCGGTGACGCCGGCCAGGGCCTCGAGGAACACGTCCTCGGCGTCGACCATGACGAGCTTCGCCCCGCCACTGGCCCTGCCGAAGGCCTTCTCGATCTCCTCCGACTCATCCTGGCGCATCAGGCCGTGGTTGACGTAGACGCAGGTGAGCTGGTCCCCGACGGCGCGCTGCACGAGGGCGGCGGCCACGGCGGAGTCCACACCGCCGGAGAGGCCGCAGATGGCACGGTAGTCACCGATCTGCTCGCGGATCAGCTCGACCTGTTCCTCGATGACGTTGGTGGTGGTCCAGGACTCGTCCAGGCCGGCGCCGTGGCGCAGGAAGTTCTCCAGGACCTCCTGGCCGCGCTCGGTGTGGCCGACCTCGGGGTGCCACTGCACGCCGTAGATCTTCTTCTCCGGGCTCTCGAAGGCGGCCACCGGGGCGCCCGGGGTGCGCGCGGTCACGGAGAACCCGGGAGGGGCCTCGGACACGGCGTCGGAGTGACTCATCCACACGACCTGGTCCACGTCCTGGCCCTCGAGCAGCTCGGAGGTGGGGCTGATGGCCTCGAGCCGGGTGGAACCGTACTCGCGGGTCTCGGTGTGCGCGACCTTCCCGCCCAGGGCCTGGGCGATCGCCTGGAAGCCGTAGCACAGCCCGAGCACGGGCACGCCGGCCTCGAGCAGCTCGGGATCGAGCCGCGGGGCGCCCTCGGCGTACACCGAAGACGGACCGCCCGAGAGGATGAGCGCGGCCGGCTTGCGCGCCAGGATCTCCTCGGTGGCCAGGGTGTGTGGGACGACCTCGGAGTACACGTTGGCCTCACGGACCCGGCGTGCGATCAGCTGGGCGTACTGGGCACCGTTGTCGACCACGAGGACGGTCGGGAAGTCGGCGGCGATCTGCGGGTTGTCAGCCTGGGTGGAAGTCACCCGTCAAGGATAGTCCAGCACCGGGCCGCCCCACCTATCGTGGTGCCGTGAACGACAACGCCGGGGCCGACGTCGTGCCCCTCGACCCGTGGGCGCGCGGGGTCCAGCGCCGCACCGTGGGCGTGCTGGGCGCCGCGCAGGTGTTCTCCGCGCTGGGCAACGGGGCCACGCTGTCCCTGGGCTCGATCCTGGCCGTGGACCTCTCCGGGGCCGAGTCCACGGCCGGGCTGGTGAACACGGGGATGACGCTCGGGTCCGCCGTGGTGTCCATCCCGCTGGCCCAGCTGGCCCTGTCCCGGGGACGCCGGGTGGCCCTGGGGGCGGGACTGGCCGCGGGGCTGGCCGGCCAGGCGCTCATGGTCACGGCCGTGCTCGCCCGGGCCTTCCCGGTCCTGCTGCTCGGGGCGTTCCTGGTGGGCTTCGGTGCCGCCGTGAACCTGCAGGCCCGGTTCGCCGTGACCGACCTGGCCGAGCCCCGGCACCGCGGGCGGGACCTGTCCCTGGTGGTGTGGGCGGTGACCGTGGGCGCGGTCCTGGGCCCGAACATGGTGGGCCCCGGGGCCGTGCTGTCCGGATGGCTGGGGATCCCCGCGCACGCCGGGCCGTTCCTCATCTCCGGGGCGGGCATGCTGGTCGGCTGGCTGATCATCCTGCTGGGGCTGCGCCCCGATCCGCTGCTGCTGCGCCGGGAGCTGGACGCGGCCGAGGGGCCCGGGGCCGCCGCCGGCCCGGCCCGCCTGGAGGCGGCGGGGGCGCCGGCGCCCACGGCCCGGGGCCACCGCTGGAGCGCCGGCTGGCACGCCGTCCGCCGTCATCCCCCGGCGGTGGCCGCGCTGGTGTCGGTCATCGCGGCCCACGCGGTGATGGTCGGGCTGATGTCGATGACGCCCCTGCACCTGCAGCACGAGGCGGGCGTGGCCAGCAGCGAGCTGGGCCGGCATCCGGACACCGTGGTGCTGATCGGCTTCACGATCTCGCTGCACGTGGCCGGGATGTACGCCGCCTCCCCGCTCATGGGCGTGCTGGCGGACCGTTTCCGTCCGGCGCGGATCGTGCCTGCCGGGCTCGTGCTCCTGCTGGCCGCCACAGCCTTCACCGGGTTGCTGCCCGGCGAGCACTGGGCCGTCGTGACGGGACTCGTGCTCCTGGGACTCGGCTGGTCCGCGGCGACGGTGGCCGGCTCCACGCTGCTGGTGGCGGCGCTGCACCCCCACGAGCGGGTGCCCGCGCAGGGCTTCTCGGACGCCGCGATGTCCCTGGCGGCTGCCGTGGGGTCCGTGGCGGCGGGCCTGGTGATGGGCGGGATCGGCTACGCCGGGCTCTCGGCGCTGCTCGCCGTGTTCGTGGTGGCGTGCCTGGCCGCCGTGCTCCGCCTCGTCCGGCGCTGAGTCGGCCCCGGCCTCAGTACCGCCGCACGGCCTCGGGATGGGCGGCCAGTTCCTCCACGGTCTCCCGGTGCACGCGCTTCTCCACGATGAAGGACAGGAACGGCACCACGCCGCCGCCGGCGATCAGCAGCAGCCGCATCCCGTGCCACCGCATGAGCGACCACAGGCGGAAGGCAGACACGAGGTAGACCACGTAGAGCCAACCGTGGGCGATGAGCACGGCGATCGAGACGTTGAACCCGTCCGTGACGGAGTCGACCGGCTGGAACGAGAGGATGTTGGGTTCGCCGCTGATCGTGGTCCCGCCGGCGTAGAGGAACTGGTTGAACCCGTAGCGGAAGATCATCTCGACCACCAGCAGCAGCAGCATGATGCCGGTGATCCACGCGCAGACCTTGTACATGGTCAGCGCGGAGCGGATCTGCTGATGCGTGCCGGCGAAGCGTCGGGGGGCCTCGCGGCCCGGCCGCGGCGGCGGCGCCGGCAGGTCTGCCTCCGTGATGTCCTCGGGGTCGGGCAGGGTGTTCGGGTCCACCGGGGGCTTCTGGTCCGGTCTGGTCACTGCTTCTCCTGGGATTGCGGGGATGGGATCGGGGCGGCTGACACCCCGTGGAAGCGCTCGTACTCCTCGGTGGCCCGGCGCTTGGCCTCGCGGGCCTCGGCACGGCGCCGCTCGAGCTCGCGGGCACGCCACTCCTCGGCCCACCGGCGGTCGAGTTCCTCTTCTTCGCGTTCGCGGTTCACGTCGTCGCGGAGGAACCGCCACCACAGGTACAGCGCGAAGCCGGCGAACACCACCCACTCGATGGCGTAGAAGATGTTCATCCAGTTGTAGGTGGTCTCCTGCGGCTGCGGACCCACGGTGACGGGTTCCAGCTCGCCGCCGGCGGCCTTGGCGCCGACCTCCCGCCCGTCGGCACCCGCGGCCCCGGCCCCCCGGTCAGCGCCGGCGTCGGACTCCCCACCGGCGAGGACGTCGAAGGCGACCACGAACCCGGCGTAGGACGGCATGTCCCACAGGTTGATCAGCTCGGCCGAGGACAGGTTGGCCAGCACGTAGCCGTGCCCGGTCCGTTCCATCCCCCCGGGCTGCGGCCCCTCGGCCGGCATCAGCCGTCCGGTGACGTGCAGCTGGCCCTGCGGCGCGGGATCGGTCCGGGCCGGGTCGTCGGTCCAGCCACGCACCACGGGGATCACCTCGTCACCGGGGGCCCCGTCCACGGCGAAGGCGGTGACGACCCAGTAGCCCTCGCGATCGCCCTGCAGCCGCGGGTGCACGAACACGTCCGTGCCGGTCACGAACCGGCCGGTCATGGTCACCACCTGGTCGGCCTGGGTGCCGAGCATGGCCGCCCCGGGCTGGAAGTGTCCCGTCAGGGGCACGGGCGTCTCGGTCTGGGTCAGCGGTGGCGGGGCCGAGGCGGCGTTGTCCATCTGCCACTTGCCGAGGAGGACGAAGACCGCGGACACCACGAGCGCCAGGATCAGGCCGGCGATCCAGACGGGTCTCAGGGCGGTCTTCAGCACCCGTCAAGACTACGCGGTTTCTCTACCCCGTGTAGAACTCGGGGTCACCCGGCATCCCGCCCCGGCCCGGGTCGCGCACCGAGCCGTGGGCCGCCTCGGCCAGCAGCGCGTGGGCCGCCTCGTCCGTGTCCGCCTCCTGCGTGGACCGTTGCGCCAGGACCCAGTGCCGGTAGCGCTCGGCCTCGGCGGAGGCCCGTTCCGCGTCCCAGCCGAGCAGGGGGGCCGCCAGCTGGGCGACGGGGCCGGCGGCGGCGGCACCGCCGTCGTCCGCCTCGAACACCGCCCGGACCCGCCGGGCCAGCACGTCCTGGACCGACCGCGCCCCCTCGTGCGTGACGGCATGCACCACCTCCGCGGCGAGGTGGCCCGGCAGCCCCGGCAGCTCGACGGCCAGTTCCGGGTCCGCCACCGCGAGCGCGATCACCTCCGGCGCGCCGGAGCCGTAGCGGTGCAGCAGCGACTCCACCACGGCCGCCGGCAGCCCGGACGCCGTGGCCAGCAGCGTGCGCCGGTTCCAGGTGGGCACCCATCCCTGGGCCCCGAGCAGGGGCAGGTCCGCGGTGCAGGACTCGGGGACGCCTTCCCCGGAGCCGGTGACGTCCTGTCCGGTCAGCGTCCCGGTGCCGGGCGCCCCGGGGGTGGCGACGGCGGCGTCCACGGCATCGGCGGCCATCGTCCGGTAGGTGGTGAGCTTGCCGCCGGTCACCACGACCAGCCCGGGCAGCGGGGTGGCCACCACGTGCTCACGGGAGATCTTCGCGGTCGCCTTCCCGGACGGGTCCGCGGGAGGCTCTCCGATCGGCTCGGCCTCCCCGGCCGGGGTCACCAGGGGCCGCAGCCCGGCGAAGACCCCGACGACGTCGGCCCGGGTCAGCGGATCGGCCAGCACCGCGTTGGCCGTGTCCAGCAGGTAGTCGATGTCCCGGCTCGTGGCCGCCGGCTGGTCGGGGCCGAGGTCCCAGGGGGTGTCCGTGGTGCCGATGATCCAGTGCCGGTCCCAGGGGATGATGAACAGCACGGACGTCGAGGTGCGCAGGATCAGCCCCGCGGTGGAGGTGAAGCGGTCCCGGGGCACCACCAGGTGGATGCCCTTGGCGGCGGTGACCTGCGGCATGCCCTCGGCGAGGGGACGTTCGGCGCCGTCCGGGCCGCGCACCGGGATCGCCCCGGTCCACACCCCGGTGGCGGTGACGACGCGTCGGGCGTGGACGGTGAACCGTTCGCCGGTCTCCCGGTCGAGGACCTCGACGCCGGTCACTCCGGTGACGCCGTTGACGGCCGGACCGGGTCCGGCGTCGGTGCCAAGGTAGGCCGTCACCTGCACCCGGGAGGCGCAGTGGGCCCCGTGCGCGGCGGCGGTGCGCACCAGCTCGATCACGAGCCGGGCGTCGTCCACCTGCGCGTCGTAGTAGCGGATCGCGCCGAGATGGCTGTCCGGACGCAGCCCCGGTGCGATCCGGGACACCGCCGCGCGTCCCAGGTGCCGGTGCACCGGCAGGTGCCCGGTCCGGCCGGCGGCCATCCCGTCATAGAGCGCGACGCCGGCCCCCACGTAGGGCCGTTCCCAGGCCTTGGTGAGGGGGTACAGGAAGGGCACGGGGCGTACCAGGTGCGGGGCGATGTCCTCCACCAGCCGGCCCCGCTCGCGCAGCGCCTCGTGGACGAGGGGGAAGTCGAGCATCTCGAGGTAGCGCAGCCCGCCGTGCACCAGCTTGGAGGAGCGCGAGGACGTGCCCCAGGCGTAGTCGGTGGACTCGACCAGCGCCGTGGACAGCCCGCGGGTGGCCGCGTCCACCGCCGTGCCGGCGCCCACCACTCCCCCGCCGATGACGAGCACGTCCAGCGGGTGCTCCGGCGTGGTGGCGGCCAGCACCGACAGCGCGCTCGACCGGGACCGCGGCCCCAGGGCCCCGGGTGCTGCGGCTCCCGTGCTCGGCATGGTGGCTCAGCTCTCGCGGGCCGGTGCCACGAGGACCTCGACCTTCTGGAACTCCTTGACGTCCGAGTAGCCGGAGGTGGCCATGGCCCGCTTCAGTGCCCCCATCAGGTTGGAGGTGCCGTTGGTGTGGTGGCTCGGTCCCCAGAGCACCTCCTCCAGGGTGCCGACGGTGCCGACCTCGGTGCGGTCGCCGCGGGGCATGTCCGCGTGGGCGGCCTCCCCGCCCCAGTGCCAGCCGCGGCCGGGAGCCTCGGAGGCGCGGGCCAGGGCGGCACCGAGCATCACGGCGTCGGCGCCCATGGCCAGGGCCTTGACGATGTCCCCGGAGGTGCCCACGCCGCCGTCGGCGATCACGTGCACGTAGCGGCCGCCGGACTCGTCCATGTAGTCCCGCCGCGCCTCGGCGATGTCCGAGATGGCGGTGGCCATCGGCACCCGGATGCCCATGGCCCGCCGGGTGGTGGAGGAGGCGCCGCCGCCGAAGCCGACCAGCACGCCGGCGGCGCCGGTGCGCATCAGGTGCAGGGCCGGGGTGTAGCCGGCCGCGCCGCCGACGATCACGGGGACGTCGAGCTCGTAGATGAACTTCTTCAGGTCCAGGGGCTCACGGTTCTGGGACACGTGCTCCGCGGACACCGTGGTGCCGCGGATGACGAACATGTCCACTCCGGCGGCCAGCACGGTCTCGTAGTACTCCTGGGTGTGCTGCGGGGTCAGGCACCCGGCCACCACCACCCCGGCCTGGCGGATCTGGGCCAGCCGCTCGGTGATGAGCTCGGGTTGGATGGGCTTGGAGTAGATCTCCTGCAGGCGCCGCGTGTTGGACGGCGAGTAGTTGGCCGGCTCGAAGGAGGCGATCTCCTCGATGACCGGCGTGGGATCCTCATACCGGGTCCACAGGCCCTCGAGGTTCAGCACGCCCATGCCGCCCAGCCTGCCCAGGGCGATGGCGGTGTCCGGGCTCATCACGGAGTCCATCGGGGCGCCGATGACCGGCATCTCGAACTTGAACGCGTCGATCTGCCACCCGATGGAGACGTCCTCGGGGTCCCTGGTGCGCCGCGTGGGCACCACCGCGATGTCATCCAGTGCGAATGCCTGACGTCCCCGCTTGCCGCGGCCGATCTCGATCTGCTGAGTCACGCTTTCCAGACTAGTGCAGTCCCAGGACGCGCTACGGCCCAGGTGGTCCCGGCGTGGAGATCCTGCCCGTCAGCCCGGCGGCGAGCGCGTCCAGGTCGCGGACCGCATACCGGTGGTGCTCCCACTCCTCCTCCAGGATGGTGCGCACACAGGACAGCACCGTCTCCGGGTGTTCCGGCGCGTGCGGGTTCCGGCGCCGCGCGGCCAGGTCGTTGGCGGTGACGCCCGCGATGAACCGGCGCACCATCGCCTGCCGGTCGGCACGGGCGGCCAGCACCTCGTCGAAGGACGGCGGCTCCGGCGAGAGGGGCAACGCGTCGGAGGCCGCGCTCCCGTCCCCGTCATGGGCCAGCCCGGCCGGGTGGAAGGGGTCCTCCCGCCCGAGGACCGCCCGGCCCAGCCAGAGGTCCGTCGCCAGCACCAGGTGCCGCAGCGTCTGGGCGAAGGACCACTCCCCGTCCACGGACACGTCCACCGTGCCCTCGGGCATCCCGAGGGCCCGGTCCACCGTGGCCGCCCAGGTCTCCTCGAGGGCCGCCCACGCCTCACGCAGACCCTCGGGATCATCCGCGCAGCGCAGCTCGCGTCCCGGGAACCGCCAGTTGAGCTCGGCATCGACCAGGGGCACGACGTCGACCCCGTTCACCAGCAACCGGTGCCCGGCCTCCAGGAGCCACGGCGAGTCGATCTCCATCCCGGCCACGTCACTACCGCGCACCACCACATCGCGCAGGTCGCAGCCGATGAACCGTGCCATCCGCAGGGAGCGCTCACGCAGCGTCCTGCCCCGCAGGCTCCCGGGTCCGTCCCCGGGTTCCCCCGCCGGCGTCGTCTCAGGCCAGGTCTCACCCATGTGCCGACTCTGGCACACCACACGGCGGCATGTCAGCGGCCCGCGGGCTGACCGGCCCCACCGGCCGACGCCGAGACCGGCCTACCGCGAGCGGTAGTTCGGGGCCTCCACCGTCATCATGATGTCGTGCGGGTGGGACTCCTTCAGCCCGGCCGAGGTGATGCGCACGAAGCGGCCGTTCCGCTTGAGCTCCTCGATGGAGCGGGCGCCGGTGTAGAACATGGTCTGCCGCAGGCCACCCACCAGCTGGTGCACCACGGCGGACAGCGGGCCGCGGTACGGGACCTGGCCCTCGATGCCCTCGGGGATGAGCTTCTCCTCGTCCGGCACGTCCGCCTGGAAGTAGCGGTCCTTGGAGTAGGAGCGCTTGCCCGAGCGGGTCTGCATGGCACCCAGGGAACCCATGCCGCGGTAGGCCTTGAACTGCTTGCCGTTGTAGAACACCAGGTCCCCGGGGGACTCGGCGGTGCCGGCCAGCAGGGAGCCGAGCATCACGGAATCGGCACCGGCGACGAGTGCCTTGCCGATGTCACCGGAATGCTGCAGGCCGCCGTCGGCGATCAGCGGGACGCCCGCGGGGATGGTCGCCTTGGCCGCCTCGTAGATGGCGGTGATCTGCGGGACCCCGACGCCGGCCACCACGCGGGTGGTGCAGATCGAGCCCGGCCCCACGCCAACCTTCACGGCGTCGGCGCCGGCATCGACGATCGCCTTGGCCCCGGCGTAGGTGGCCGCCTGGCCACCGATGACGTCCACGTGGGCGGAGGCGGGATCCTTCTTCAGCCGGGCGATCATGTCCAGCACGCCCTGCGTGTGGCCGTTGGCGGTGTCCACCACCAGCACGTCCACCCCGGCCTCGACCAGGGCCATGGACCGCTCGTAGCCGTCGCCGAAGAAGCCCACGGCCCCGCCCACGCGGAGCCGGCCCTCCTCGTCCTTGGCCGCATCCGGGTACTGCTCGGCCTTGTCGAAGTCCTTGACGGTGATCAGGCCCTGGAGCTTGTCGTGGTCGTCCACCAGCGGCAGCTTCTCGATCCGGTGCTCCGAGAGCAGCCGGACCGTCTCCTCGCGGGAGATGCCGACCTTCGCGGTGATCAGCGGCATCCGGGTCATGGCCGAGGCCACGGTGCGGTGCTCGAACTCGTCGCGCGGGATGAAGCGGGTGTCCCGGTTGGTGATGATGCCCAGCAGGGTGTTCGACTCGTCCACCACCGGCAGGCCGGAGACCCGGTAGCGGGCGCACAACTCGTCCCAGTCCGCGAGGGTGGCGTCCGGGCCCACGGTGACCGGGTCGGTGATCATGCCCGACTCCGAGCGCTTGACGCGGTCCACGTGCGCGGCCTGGTCCTCGATGGACAGGTTGCGGTGAATGATCCCCAGCCCGCCCTGGCGCGCCAGGGAGATGGCCAGCGGCGCCTCGGTGACAGTGTCCATGGCCGCCGAGGTCACCGGGATGTTCAGGGTGATGCGCCTGCTGAGCCGGGTCGAGGTGTCGGCGTCGGCGGGGATCACGTCGGTGGCGTTGGGCAGCAGGAGGACGTCGTCATACGTCAGTCCGACGAAGCCGAAGGGATCGGCGGCGGTCGCCACGGGCTCGTCGGAGGGTCCGGGAATCTGTGCACTCACGGGCGGGGGGCCTTTCGGTCAGCGGGTCGACACCAGTCTAGGCCCGCCGATGACGGGGGCCCGCTGGGGGTCCTGGCAGGCAAACGTCGCCCGGGCACCGGTCTATTCCGGGCGTGTCCCCGGTCACGCGCGGGCCCATGGGCAGGGCCGGAGCCTGCGCGGTGGCCGGGACGGACCCATGGCGCGTGTCACACGCACGTCACATGGCGCAACAGCATTCCAGACTCGTGATATAGAGCCATTACCCTTCTCGGGTGACGAATTCCACCAGCACCGCACCCACCCCGACGCCCCGGCGACTGCCCGCCTGGACGACGAGCTTCGGCGTCCAGATCCTCGCCGCGCTCGTCCTCGGCCTCGTCCTGGGCCTGGTCGCCCGCTCGATGGGCCACACCGAGGACACGCCCACCGGCCTCGGCGCCACCCTGGAGGTGATCGGCTCCAGCTATGTCTCGCTGCTGCGGGCGACCGTGGTCCCGCTGGTGTTCTTCGCCGTCGTCGCCTCCATCGCCAACCTGGCCAAGGTGACCAACGCCGCCCGGCTCGCCGCCAAGACGCTGCTCTGGTTCGCCATCACCTCGCTGATCGCCGTGGTCATCGGCATCGTCCTGGGCGCGGTGCTGCAGCCGGGCGTCGGCACCGGCCAGCAGGCCCCGGACGACTACGAGGGCAAGACCGGCAGCTGGTGGGCCTTACTGCAGGGCCTGGTCCCGTCGAACTTCCTCGGCCTCTCGGCCAGCACCACGGCCGCCGAGGACGGCACCCTGTCCACCTCCGTCAGCTTCAACGTGCTGCAGGTGCTGGTCATCTCCATCGCCGTGGGCATCGCCGCGCTGAAGCTCGGCGAGAAGGCCAAGCCGTTCCTGGACTTCTCCGCGTCCATGCTCGAGGTCATCCAGAAGGTGCTGTGGTGGGTCATCCGCATCGCCCCCATCGGCACCGTCGGCCTGATCGGCAACGCCGTGGCCAGCTACGGCTGGGACACCATGGGCACCCTGGCCAAGTTCGTGGCGGCCATCTACATCGGCCTGGCCCTCGTGCTGCTCGTGGTCTACCCGCTGCTGGCCAAGGCCCACGGGCTGTCCGTCCGCCAGTACTTCACCGGCATGTGGCCGGCCTTCCAGATGGGCTTCGTCTCCCGCTCCTCGATCGGCACCCTGCCCGTGACGCAGCGGGTGGCCGAGCGCAACTTCGGCGTCCCGCGGGGTTACGCCTCGTTCGCCGTGCCGCTGGGCGCGACCACCAAGATGGACGGCTGCGCCGCCATCTACCCGGCCATCGCCGCCCTGTTCGTGGCCCAGTTCTTCGGCATCGACCTCGCCTGGACCGACTACCTGCTGATCATCCTGGTGTCCGTGCTGGGCTCGGCCGCCACCGCCGGGACCACCGGCGGCGTGGTCATGCTGACGCTGACCCTGTCCACGCTGGGACTGCCGCTGGCCGGCGTCGGGCTGCTGCTCGCCGTCGACCCGATCGTGGACATGGGGCGCACCGGGGTGAACGTGGTGGGCCAGGCCCTCGTCCCCGCGCTGGTCTCCAAGCAGGAGGGCATCCTGGACGAGGAGCGCTACAACGCCTCCCGCGCCGGCGCCAACCTGCTGGCCGACGACGACGACGCCTTCGCGGCCGAGCGGGCCGAGGCGGAGGCCACCGTCTCCGGCGGCCCGTCCGAGGACTCGGTGCGCGAGCCGTCCCGGACGCGCTGACGCGCTCACGGCCCGTCATCCCGCGAGGGCCTGCCGGCCGGCCTCAGCCGAGGTCGGGCGGCAGACCCTCGGACTTCGGGGTCCAGTAGTCGGCCTCGGCCCAGACGATGAACCGCTCGGTGATGCCGTAGATGGGGTCGCAGGTCGTCAGGGTGAGGTACCGGCCCGGGGTCGCGCCCTCGAAGGGCGGGATCGGGTTGAGCACCTCGGACTGGTGGGGCTTGACGATGTCATGGGCGACCATCCGGTAGACGAGCCATGCGTCCGCGGACTCCACCACGATCGCGTCCCCCACCTGCAGCTGGTGGACCTCGCGCAGGGGCTTGCCGTGGCTGGTGCGGTGCCCGGCCAGTCCGGCGTTGCCCAGGGCCCCGATGGGCTGGGTCCGGGTGTAGTGGCCGACCTGGCCGGAGTCCAGCACGTCCGGGCCGTC
Source organism: Micrococcus sp. (assembly GCA_029961105.1). Taxonomy (GTDB): domain Bacteria; phylum Actinomycetota; class Actinomycetes; order Actinomycetales; family Micrococcaceae; genus Citricoccus. The sequence goes on from JASBVO010000003.1 coordinate 165,173, forward strand.
ACCGGCGCCGATGGGGACCTGGTAGTCCGCGCCCCAGCGCGGCACGTGCAGGATGCCGAGCGTCCCCTCCCCCTCCACCACCGGGAAGTCCTCGCGGCGCTTGGTGCCGATGCCGTCGTCGTGGCCGGCGGGCGCGCCGGCGTCGTGGCCGGCGGGCGCGCCGTTGTCCTCGATCCCGGACCGCCACTCGGCGGCGATCCCGGCGCGCTCGGACTCGGCGGCCAGGTCGGAGAAATACAGCAGGTAGGCGCCGTACAGGCCCACCACGAGGCCGGCACTGACCAGCAGGATCCCGAGGAGGGTCATCACCGGACGACGGCGACGCCGGGTGCGCGTCGCCGTCCGGTCCACGGTGCTGGTCATGGACCGAGGGTACCGTTCCGGCCGCGCTCACAGTGGCCGGACGGCAGATCCCCGGCCGGAGCGCCCTTAACCACGACGTGGCATCCCCCGCGGATCAGCGGGGAATGCCACGTCGTGGTTGTCAGCGACGCCCGGAGGCGTCAGGGACCCGGCTCAACCAGGACCCGCGGCCGGGGCCCGGAGATCAGTCCTCGTCCTCGTCCTTCTTGTCCGCCACCAGGGTCTCGGTGGTCAGCACCAGCGCCGCGATGGAGGCGGCGTTGGCCAGGGCGGAGCGGGTGACCTTGACCGGGTCGATGACGCCGGCGGCCAGCAGGTCGCCGTACTCGCCGGTCTTGGCGTTGAAGCCGGAGTTCGGCTCGAGCTCGGCCACCTTGGCGGTGACGACGTAGCCGTCCTCGCCGGCGTTCTGGGCGATCCACCGCAGCGGCTGCACCAGGGCCTTGCGGACGATGTTCACGCCCGCGGCGGCGTCACCGGTCAGCTCCTTGACGGCCTCGTCCTCGTCCAGCACGGACAGCGCGTTGATCAGCGCGGTACCGCCGCCGGCGACGATGCCCTCCTCCAGGGCGGCGCGGGTGGAGGCCACGGCATCCTCGATGCGCTGCTTGGCCTCCTTCAGCTCCACCTCGGTGGCGGCACCGACCTGGATGACGCCCACGCCGCCGGCCAGCTTGGCCAGGCGCTCCTGCAGCTTCTCGCGGTCCCAGTCGGAGTCCGTGGCCTCGGCCTCGGCCTTGATCTGGGCCACGCGGGCAGCCACGTCCTCGGCCGCGCCGGCGCCGTCCACGATGGTGGTGTTGTCCTTGGTGACGGTCACGCGGCGGGCGGTGCCGAGCACCTCGAGGCCGACCTGGTCCAGCTTCATGCCGAGGTCCGGGGAGACCACCTGGGCGCCGGTGAGGGTGGCGATGTCCTGCATCATGGCCTTGCGGCGGTCACCGAAGCCCGGGGCCTTGACGGCCACGACGTTCAGGGTGCCGCGGATCTTGTTGACCACGAGGGTGGACAGCGCCTCGCCCTCGACGTCCTCGGCGATGATGAACAGCGGCTTGGAGGCCTGCAGGACCTTCTCCAGCAGCGGCAGGAACTCCTGCACGGAGGAGATCTTGCCGGAGTTCAGCAGGATGTACGGGTTCTCCAGGACGGCTTCCTGGCGCTCGGCGTCGGTCACCATGTACGGGGACAGGTAGCCCTTGTCGAACTGCATGCCCTCGGTGACCACCAGTTCGGTGGAGGTCGTGGAGGACTCCTCGATCGTGATGACGCCGTCGGTGCCGACGGTGTCGAAGGCGCGGGCCAGCAGCTCGCCGATGGTGTCGTCCTGGGCGGAGATGGCGGCCACGTTGGCCACGTGGTTGCCGGAGACCTCGACGGCGTTCTCGGACAGGCGCTTGTCGATCGCGGCCACGGCCACCTCGATGCCCCGCTTGACCTCGTTCGGGGCGGCGCCGGCGGCCACCTGGCGCATGCCCTCATTGACGAGGGCCTGGGCCAGCACGGTGGCGGTGGTGGTGCCGTCGCCGGCGACGTCCTGGGTCTTGGTGGCCACTTCCTTAGCCAGCTGGGCGCCCATGTTCTCGTACGGGTCGTCCAGCTCGATGTCACGGGCGATGGTCACGCCGTCGTTGGTGATGGTGGGTGCGCCCCAGGCCTTGTCGAGGACGACGTTGCGTCCCTTGGGGCCGAGGGTGACCTTGACCGTGTCGGCCAACTTGTCGATGCCGGCCTGCAGTGCGCGGCGGGCCTCATCGTTGAAGGCAAGCTGCTTCGCCATGAACGAAGCTCCTTTCGGGTGTGGACAGCGGTGACGGGCCCAGCCGGGCAGCCGTGCGCTGTGGGAGATGAAGGTCGGGGCCGGCGTCGGGCCCGGTCCGGTTCCCCGTGGGGCCGGAGGTCACGACGCCGGCGCTGACGCGCCCAGGCCCGGCCGGCTCGGTGCCGGGCCGGGCCTGGGCGCGTCAACCGGACACGGTGCCGTGCGCTGCGCGCGGACCGGTCCGGCGGAAGATCACTTGGTGACGATGGCCAGGACGTCGCGGGCGGAGAGCACGAGGTACTCCTCGCCGCCGACCTTGACCTCGGTGCCGCCGTACTTGGAGAACAGCACCACGTCGCCCTCGGCGACGTCGACCGGGATGCGGTTGCCGTTGTCGTCGACACGGCCGGCGCCGACGGCCACGACCTGGCCCTCCTGCGGCTTCTCCTTGGCGGTGTCCGGGATCACCAGGCCGGAAGCGGTGGTCTGCTCGGCTTCCAGCGGACGGACAACAATGCGATCCTCAAGGGGCTTGATGGAGACAGACACGTCTGTACTCTCCTTCTCTGTGGTGGGCCAGACCACGGGGGTCCGACCGGCGTCAGTGGATTCTGCTGTGCGCCGTAGGCTGGCCAACCGTCGTCGCGGGTGCCGGATGGCAGGTCCTTCAGGCTTGGCACCCGGTGCCCCGGAGTGCCAGAAATGACTCTAGGACGTGCTTTAGCACTCGGTCAAGGCGAGTGCCAGTCGTGTCGGCCGAGGCGAGCGGCCGGTTCGCCCGCCCTCCGTCACCGGCATCGGGCGCGTGACACATCACGCAATGTGCGCCCTTCGCTTGCCCTTAGGTAAGGCTTACCTCTACGCTCAGGGAAGAAGCTTCGATTACGAAACATTCCTTTGCGCTAATCCGGCCGGCGCGCACCGGCTTCGATCGCGTGCCGGGAGTGGCTTGCCACTCCCCCGACCATGGAGAACCTCAGTGTCCCTGAACACCACTTCCCACGGCTCCACCGCCCCCGGCGAGGGATCGTCCCGCCGCGGCCTCACCGGCCCGGCCCGCCTGCGCGCCTCGATGCTCGCCGTCGTCGGCGCGGCCACCCTGGCGTTCGTCACGGCCTGCGGCGGCGGGACCACCGGCAACGGTGCCGAGTCCGGCAGCGCGACGGGATCCGCCACCGGGTCCGGCGAGGCAGGCACCGTCTCCGTGGAGCACGCCCAGGGCACCACCGAGGTCCCGGTCGACCCGGAGAAGGTCTTCGTCTTCGACCTGGGCGTCATGGACTCCATGAACTCCCTGGGCATCCAGCCGGCCGGCGTTCCCGAGGCCGCCTACCCCGAGGAGCTGAAGCCCGTCGCGGACGCCGCCGAGGTGAGGATCGGCGCCATGAAGGAGCCGGACTTCGAGACCATCGCCTCCGAGGACCCGGACCTGATCATCATCTCCGCCCGCACCGCCGAGGCGTACCCCGAGCTGTCCAAGATCGCCCCGACCATCGACCTGTCCGTGGACCAGAAGGACCAGATGGGCTCCTTCAAGGAGAACGTCACCACGCTGGGCGAGATCTTCGGTGAGGAGGAGGCCGTCGAGGCCAAGCTCGCCGAGATCGACTCCAAGGTCGAGGACGCCCGGACCACCCTGAAGGAGGCCGGGGACACCAACGGCCTGATCGTCCTGACCTCCGCCGGCGAGGTCACCGCCTACGGCGCCGGCTCCCGCTTCGGCCTGATCCACGACGTGCTCGGCGTCCCCACCGCGGCGGACGTGAAGGCCGAGGGCCCGCACGGTGAGTCCGTCTCCTTCGAGTTCATCGCCCAGACCGATCCCGAGAACCTCTTCGTCATCGACCGCGACGCCGCCACCGGCGAGGGCGGTGCCAACGCTGCCGCCGTGCTGGACAACGACCTCGTCAACGGCACCAAGGCCGCCCGCAACGGCAAGATCATCCAGCTCAACCCCGCCGACTGGTACCTCGTCGGCTACGGCCTGGACAGCCTGCCGCGCATGATCGACGAGGTGGTCAACCACGTCGCGACCCAGTCCACCACCGGCGCCGGCACCACCGGCACGGGAAGCGACGCTTCCGAGAACTGATGACGACCTCCCAGGCCAGCCGGCCGGCGTCGCCCCTGTGGGCGCGCCGCCGCACCACCGCCGCACCAGCCCGCCCCGGCTCCGACCGGGGCGGGCTGGCCCGCGTCCCGAGCCACGACCCCGTCCGGGTCCCCGACGCCACGGACATCGTGGACATCCGCGCCATGCGGGCCCACCCGGAGGACCACTGCATCACCTCCCGCGAGCTCACCCGCTTCCGGAACTCGCGCACGGCCCTGTGGCTCGGCGCCGCCGGGATCCTCGTGCTGGCGGTGGTGTCCATGTTCGTGGGCGTCACGGACGTGAGCCTGGGCGCGCTGCTGTCCGGCGACCCGGCGGCCTGGAACGTCTTCACCGTCTCCCGGCTGCCCCGCACCGCCGCCGTGCTGCTGTCCGGACTGGCCATGGCCGTGGCCGGGCTCATCATGCAGCTGATGGTGCGCAACCGCTTCGTGGAGCCCTCCACCGCCGGCACCGTGGAGTCCGCCGCCGCCGGCCTGCTCGTGGCCACCCTGTTCCTGCCGGCCCTGCCGCTGATGGGCAAGATGGGCATCGCCTCCGTGTTCGCCCTGGTGGGCACGGCCGCCTTCCTGGCCATCATCCGCCGCGTCCCCGCCCGGTCCACGCTGCTGGTGCCGCTGGTGGGCATCATGCTCGGCGGGGTCATCTCGGCCGTCACCACGTTCTTCGCCTACCGCACCGACCTGCTGCAGACCCTGAACACGTGGATGATCGGTGACTTCTCCGGCGTGGTCTCCGGCCGGTACGAGCTGCTCTGGGTGGTCGGCGCCCTGACCCTGGCCGGGTACTTCGCCGCGGACCGGTTCACGGTGGCCGGCATGGGCCAGGACATCGCCACCAACCTGGGCCTGAACTACAAGACGGTCATGGCCCTGGGGCTCGGCCTGGTCTCCGTGATCTCCGCCGTGGTCGTGGTGACCGTGGGCGCCCTGCCGTTCCTCGGCCTGGTGGTGCCCAACCTGGTCTCCATGGTCTTCGGGGACAACGCCCGCACCGCCGTGCCGTGGACCGCGATCTTCGGCGCCGGCTTCGTGCTGGCCTGCGACATCATCGGCCGCACCGTGCGCTACCCCTACGAGATCCCCGTGGGCACCATCATCTCCGTGGTCGGCGCGGTGATCTTCCTCGTGCTGCTGCTGCGCACGCGCAAGGGGCGCACGGCATGACCACGGACCTGAGCAGCTCCCCCGTCCCCGGGCGCCGGCGGACCGTGGAGTCCGGCGGCGGCCTCCTCGGCGCCCTCGGCCCCACCGACCACGTCGACGGCGCAGCGCCCTCCGGTGCCCCCGGGGCCCCGGGCGCCGGTCCGGGCCGCGGCACGGTCGACGGGACGGGCGGCGGCGCCGGGACAGGCGGCGGCGCCGGGACAGGCGGCGGTGCCGGGACGGGCCAGGGCACCGGGACGGTCCGGCGTCGCGAATCACGCCGGGCCTGGCTGGTGGTGGCCGTCCTCGGCGCGCTCGCCGTGGCGTGCCTGGCCGCGTTCGTCCTGGTGGACCTGACCGGGGCGGTGGCCTACATCCTGCCGCGCCGGCTGAGCACGGTGGCCGCCATGGCCCTGGTGGCCTACGCGATCGGCGTGTCCACGGTGCTGTTCCAGACGGTGACCGGCAACCGCATCCTCACCCCGTCCATCATGGGCTTCGACGCGCTGTACGTGCTGATCCAGACCGTGATGGTCTGGGTGTTCTCCGCTCAGTCGTTCCTCAGCGCGCCGGCGCCCTTGCGGTTCCTGCTGGAGGCCGTGCTGATGGTGGTGTTCGCGGTGGCGCTGTACCGGTGGCTGTTCACCGGGGCGAGCCAGTCGCTGCACCTGGTGCTGCTGATCGGCATCGTGTTCGCCACCCTGTTCCGGGGCATCTCGGCCCTGCTGCAGAAGCTCATGGACCCCAGCGAGTTCATCGTGCTGCAGGACCTGTTCTTCGCCTCCTTCGGGATGGTGGACCCCCAGCTGCTCGGGATCGCCGCGGCGCTGCTGGGGCTGGCCAGCATCCCGGTGTGGCGGATGCGCCACGAGCTGGACGTGCTGGCCCTGGGCAGGGACACCGCCGTGTCCCTGGGCGTGGACCACCGCGGGCGGACCCTGCAGATCCTGGTGATCGCCGCGGTCATGGTGGCCGTGTCCACCGCCCTGGTGGGACCGGTGACGTTCTTCGGCCTGCTCGTGGCCAACCTGGCCTACCAGGTCGGGGCGTTCCGGCATCGCTGGATCCTGCCCGCCGCCGTGTTCCTGGGCATCATCATGCTCTCCGGCGGCCAACTGGTGCTGCAGCACGTGTTCGGCTTCGACACCGCGCTGAGCATCATCATCGAGTTCGCGGGCGGGATCGTGTTCCTGGCCATGCTGTTGAGAGGAAAGGTGCGCTGACGTGGGTCTGGTGGACTTCATGAGGACCGGCCGCAAGGACCGGGTCGAGCTGGACCGGCCGGGCCGCGCCGCAGACACCCGCAGCGGCATCCGTGTCGCCGTGGACGAGCGCGCCGACCTGGATGACCGGGCCAGAGCCGGCGACCGGGTGACCGGTGACCGGGCCGGCGTCGGGGTGACCGGGGACCGGACTATGACGGGCGACCGGGCCGGCGTCGGGGTGGACGGCGACCGTTCCATCCGCGCCGACGCGCCCGTGCCGGGTGCCCCGGCCATCAGCCTGCAGGCCGTGCGCAAGACCTACGAGCGCACCCACGTGGTGGACGACGTCACGGCGGACATTCCGGCCGGGGGCGTCACCTCCATCATCGGGCCGAACGGCGCCGGGAAGTCGACGCTGCTGTCCATGATCGGGCGGTTGCTCTCCACGGACGGCGGATCGATCTCGGTGGCCGGCCAGGACGTGTTCGAGACCGACACCCGCGAACTCGCCCGCCGGCTGGCCGTGCTGCGGCAGGAGAACACCACGACGGTGCGCCTGACCGTGTGGGACCTGGTGTCCTTCGGGCGGTTCCCGCACCACGGCGGACGGCCCGGGCCGGCGGACGAGCGGTTGATCAGCCAGGCCCTGGGCTACATGAACCTGCACCCGTTCGCAGGCCGGTACCTGGACGAGCTCTCCGGCGGCCAGCGCCAGCGCGCGTACATCGCCATGGTGCTCGCCCAGGACACCGACGTACTGCTGCTCGACGAGCCGCTGAACAACCTGGACATGAAGCACGCGGTGGAGATGATGCGGCTGATCCGGCGGATGGCCGACGAGCTGGGCAAGACCGTGGTCATCGTCATCCATGACATCAACTACGCCTCCTGCTACTCCGACCAGATGCTCGCCATGCGCTCCGGACGGCTGATCCACCAGGGACCGCCCTCGCAGATCATGGACAGCGAGGTGCTCCGGGAGATCTACGACGTCGACATCGCCGTCGAGGAGATCCGCGGGCACCGGATCGGCATCTACTTCAGCTGACGGCTGCTTCCGGCGGGGATTCCGTGTCTTGTGAATCCCTGCCTCGTGGGTCCGCTGCCTCGTGGAACCGCTGCCTCGAACCCGGCGCTCGTCATCCCTGTCCGGCAGTGCCGGCACCCGGCCATACTGAGCGCACGCCGGTGGCGCCGGTCCGCCTCGGGCAAGCCGAGCGCGGTCATGACCGATCCCCAGCCGGAACAGGAGATCATCGTCGGCGATCTGCCCAAGGGCATCACGCTGGCCAGCGAGCCCGTGGGGAACAGGACGTGGAACGTCCTCGGACACACTTACATGGCCAAGGCCATCAGCTCTGGCAGCTTCGCGTTCCTGGCCCTGGACCCGGCGGGCACTGGTGTTCCCCCGCACGTCCACACCACGCAGGACGAGCACCTCCACGTGCTCGAGGGGATCTACACGCTGTACCTGGACGGAGAATGGCTGACGGCCGGCCCCGGCGACACGGTGCGCATGCCGAAAGGACTGCCGCATGCCCTCTACAACAGGGCAGAGGACGCCGCGAGGTCCCTCATCTGGGTCAGCCCAGCTGGCAAGCTGGCTCAATTGTTCGATCAGCTGCACAACCTGGACGACGTACAGGAGGCAGTCCGGATCTCGGCCCTGCACGACGTGGACTTCCTTCCGCCGGGCAGCGTCCCGGGCGCCTGACGGGAGGTGAGCCAGGCACCAGGCACCTCAACGCTCCACGTCCGACGTCCGACGCTCGCCGTCCGACGCCCAACGCCCAACGCCCAACGCCCAACGCCCAACGCCCAACGCCCAACGCCCAACGACCTTGCAGCAGATGCGCCCATCAGGCCTGATGCGTGCACCAACTGCAAGGTCGTTGAGCATCAACTGCAGTCTCCTTGAGGCGCTTCAGGACGTGGCCGGTCCCCCGGCCCCACTCGGCCCACTGGCTCGGCATCGCTGTCCCACTGGGCCCTCTGGCCCGGCATCGCTGTCCTGCTGGCCCCCGGGCTCCGCATCGCCACCGCGCATCGCCACCGCGCATGGCCACCCTGCTCGCCCCGCCTCACCTGCCAAATCATTCGTGTGCACAACAAAACCATTTCAGCAGGTTTTGCACATAGTCATTTGACGTATTTGTGAATGCCTTAAGGATGAATTTACTTGCGGACTTTGCAGGGCTGAGTATCTTTAATTCCATCGCCTGAGTACGAGCGCTTGGGCTGGACCGACAAGGATGAGCACCATGACTTCTGCCGTGCGCTCCTGCGCCGCCACCGCCTGTTCCTTCAACAACGACCACGACTGCAACGCACTGGCCATCACGGTGGCCGGCAGCGAGTCCCAGCCCACCTGCGGCACGTTCGTGCAGCTGGATGCCCGCCGACCCGCCACGGCCGAGGCCAGCAGCGTGGGGGCGTGCCACCGCCTGGAATGCGCCTACAACGCCGACCTGATGTGCACCGCCGAAGGCATCGAGGTCACCGACACGGCCACCTGCGCCACCTACACCGTCGCCTGACCTGCCCAGGCAAGCCAGGTAAACCTCGGCACGAGGTACGACGAAGGCCTCGCCCCGGGTCCACCCCGGAGCGAGGCCTTCGTACTGCCGGCAGTGCGGCGCAGACTACGAGGCCGCGTTCAGGGTCAGGGCCTGAGCGCTCCGATGCGCCGGGCGCGGAGGGAGTCGACCAACCGGCGCGAGGCGATGACGTCATCCCAGGCCAAGGCACCCTGAGCCGACAGATCACGAGCCGGCGCATTCGGGGCCGACGTCGGCAGCGGTACCTGCACGACCCAGCCTTGGTCTGCGCTGAAGCGCGCCAGCGTCACACAGTGGGGGTCCACGTCCACGCAGTGCACCGGATCGACGCCGAGATCCGTGGCGTCGGGCAGCTCGAGTTCCTCCGCCCAGCCGGGCAGGTCGCCATCGAGCACGGCATCGGCGACGTCGGCCAGGGTGTCTCCGGCGGTGGCCAGGACCGCATCGGCCAGGGCCTCGCACGAAGGGCCCAGCGTGGCGGCCTCGGCCACGATCTCCGCACCATGGGCGGTGACACCGGAGCAGTCGTGCAACAGGACCCGGTCGGTGGAGATCACTCCCACCCGGACGCGCGGGCCGACGTCGTGGACGAGATCGGCGACCCGCCCTTGCAGTCCCAGCGCAGCCACCTGCTGCGTGTCGCGGCACCAGCGCAGCGTGCCCAGCAGATGGAGGGATGCCAGGCGCAGGTTCAGGGCGTGGTCGGCGGCATCCTTGAGGATGTCCACGCGGACCTCGATGTCCTCGGCGGTGTGGAATGCGCCGAGCGAATGGAAGAGGTTGGGAATGTCCGCGACGACCAACTGCCCCGACCGGGACACGCCATGCACCGCCGAGGAGAGGGCTTCGCCCGCCCGGTATGCCGTGAGTTCGACGGCCCCCTCGCCCGCCAGCATGCGGCGCGTGAGAGATCTGGCATGGGCGGCGCGCAGATCGGTGGACAGCGACATGGAGGACGGAGGCATGGGCGGCGTCGAAGTCATAGGGATCCTTCCGGGACGAACGCTTTCAAGTAAGGCACGCCTTATTGAATTAAGCAAGCCCGCCGTACGCTTATGTCACACGGGCGGTCCCGCGCCCCTGGTCTTCCCGCCGGCCTCCCCGTCTCCGAGGGTTCGCCGCGGATGGCGGGGTCAGGCCGGAGTGACCTCGACCGCCACCCGCTCCTCGCCGATCCGCGTCAGCACGAGGGTGGCGTGGCGGCCCGGCTTTTTCGCGCTCTGAGAGGCCTTCGAGCCCTTCCCACTCATGAGCTGGCGCCGCAGTTCCTCGGGCGTGACGGCCATCCCACGCTTCTTGATGTCCAGCCGGCCCACACCGGTCTCCCGGACCCACTGCCGCAGTCCCTTGACGTTGTAGGGCATGACCGACTCGATGCGGTAGGCCCGCGCGAACGGGGAGTCCACCAGCTCGTCGGCCCGGAAGTAGGCGATGTGCTCATCGAGCAGGGCCCCGCCGGCCGACGCGAAGTCCCGGTGGATGAGGTCGGCGACCAGTTCCGCGCGGATCACTGCTCCATCCGGTTCATAGAGGTATCCGGTCAGGGCCTCGACGCCGCCCACCGGCACGTCGGGCGAGTCGCCGAAGTCGCTCGCCGCGGTGAACTCGTGGTGACCGCCCCGGCCTCCCGCCGCCGTCGGGCCCGAACCGGAACCGGACATGACCAGGGCGCTGCGGCGCACGCCGTCCCGGGCGAGGGCGTTGAACCACAGCACGGCCTCGGTGACGTCCCCGTCCACGGAGACCCACTGCGCCTCGCAGCCGGCGGGCACGGCGTCGTGCGGCAGGCCCGGGCCGAGCTTCACGCCGACGGCGGTGCCGCGGCCGGCCAGTGACTGCACGAAGGACAGGGGCGGGGAGAACGCCTCCGGGTCGAAGACCCGGCTGGACCCGGAGGTGGACAGCACGCGCCGGGCCGGGTCGAGCCAGTAGCCCTCGGGCGTAGCGCCGCCCGCCTGCGCCGCGGCGACCCATTCCTCCGCATCCGCCCCGACCACCGTGGCGTTCGGGAAGGGCATGAGGTTGATCGTCGCGGCCGCGGCCACCGTCTCGTCCCGCTCGACGGCGGTCACCTCGAGGTCCAGCGCCGCCATGGCCATGGCATCCGCCCCGAGGCCGCAACCGAGGTCGGCGACGGACCGAATGCCCGCAGCGGCGAAGCGCCCGGCATGCAGGGCGGCCACGTTCATCCGCGTCGCCTGCTCCAGCCCCGCCCGGGTGAAGACCATGTGCGCGGCGAAGGGGCCGAACTTGGCGGCGGCCTGGTCCCGCAGCTTCAGTTGGGTCAGCACGGCCGAGACCAGTTCGGGGGCGTGGCCCTCGGCGCGCAGGCGGGTGGACAGGGCCAGCGCCTCGGATTCCCGGTAGCCGTCCAGGGAGTTCAGCAACTGCCAGCCCTCCGGGGTCAGGACGGGTGCCAGGACGGTGGCGTCCCGGCTCGCGGTGGGTGCGGGACTTCCCGACGACGGCGCGGCGCCGCCCGCGGCAGGCTGCGGTCCGGACGGCGCCGGAGACGAGGACGATGATGAGGAGGCCACCCGTCCACGGTACCGGCGGTAGGCTGGAGACATGTCCCGCCGCTCTGAGTCCCGCAGGCCCTTGCCCGGCTCCGGACGCGACTACCGGGGAGGGCTCGACCCGGATCGCGACTGGGACGGCGCGCCCGGATTCGACCTCATCGGCCGCTTCGAGGATGGATCGGACGACCGTCACGACGGTGACGACTACGGCGATCCGGAGGGTCCCGGCGAGGTCGATGACCGCGATCTCCGAGAGCGTCAGGCCATTGACGGCCGGCCGGAGGAGCCGAGCCGCCCCGAGCGTGCCGGTGACCGGTCCGCCCGGTCCGCGGCCGGCATCGTGGGCCGTGGTTCCCACGCCTCGCGGCAGGCCCAGTCGGCGCCGATGTGGTGCAAGGTCCTGCTGTACGCCTCCATGGCCGTGGGCGTGGTGGCCGCGCTGCTGCTGATCGTCACGGTGGTCGCCCAGGTGTTCGTGGCGGGCACGTTCACGCTCGGCGGCGGGGACATGCTCTCGGATTCGGAGACCGCGCGTGCGGTGCGCCGTGACGTGGTGTGGGTGCCGTTGACCGGCCCGCTGGTGGCCCTCGGAGTGGCGTTCGTCGGCCTGTGTGTGGCGGCGTTCGGTATCTTCCGCGCCCGTCGCACCGGCTGAGGCCCGCCGCCGCACCCGCTGAGATCCGCCGCCGCACCGAGGCGGAGCCCGCAGTCCCACCGAGGCGAGCCCGCAGTCCCACCGAGGCGGGGCCGGCCGCCCCGCGTGGACCGGCCTGGGGCACGGCGAACACCATCCAGTCGACGATCTCGCTCCTGCCGGCAACCGTGCTCCTATCGGCGACCGTGCTCCTGTCAGCAACCGCGCTGGGCAAAGGCCGCCTGCAGGTCATCGAGGAAGGCCTCCCGTCCCTCGCGGAAGATGGACCGGGACACTCTCAGGACGATCCACCCCTCTGCACGCAATCGTCGGTCGCGCTCGATGTCGGCGTCGAACTGGGCCTGATCGCGCCAATGATGCCCGCCCTCGTACTGGATGCAGATCTTCAGGCGGAGCCAGGCGAGGTCGGGGTGGATCGTCGATCCGTCGGCCAGCACCACGCGCGGGTTCAACGCGGGCTCTGGAAAGCCTGCTGCCAGGACCATCAGCCGCGTCTCGGTCTCCTTCGGGGAGTCCACGCGGGCACGGACGAGTTCCAGCGCGGCGCGAGCTGACCGGATGCCTTTGACGTTCTTCCGTCGGGCTGTCACGGACCACAGCTCTTCCACGGTCACGAGGGGATGCGAGAGCCGGGAGCGTTTCGCCGTGGGGCCGTCCGGCCGCTGGAGAAGACTGTCCCCGGCGGCCACGAGCCTGGGCAGGGCCGTGATGTGGGCGGCCAGGTCTGTCCACGTCCATGCTGCGGACGTCACCCGCAGGCCGTCGATCTCGACGACCGGTGCTTCATCCGACAGGGCATGGCCGGTGACGTGCTTGCGGCGGACCGGGGTTCCCCGGCCTGTGACGGTGGACAGGTGGACGGGGTTGATCGTCTCCACGGTGCCCGGAAGCCATATCCCCCAGACGTGGGCGGCCGTCCCGTGCGAGAACACTGCCTCCGGATAGAGGTCCTGCAGAGCCCGGAGGTATTCCGCAGGATCAGTGCTGGTGCCGCGACGATGGCGCAGTTCCCTGCCGACGGCGTGGAGATCAGTGGAACGCAGTCGTGACCCGTTCACTCCCATCACCTTGGCCTGTCGGGTCGTGAATACGGTCGACCCCAACCCGGGCGGCAAGGAACTGTGGACGGAGGGCATGGATCCACCCTGCGCCGAGCAGTCCCCCGTACGCGAGTGACATGCGGCCGGCTGGGGACCGGTTCGCGGAGACCGCCAGGTGTGGAGTGGTGGTGTGGAGTGCTGGTGTGGAGTGCTGGCGCGGCGTCGTAGTGTGGCGACGTGGTGCGAAAGCGGTCGAGCCTGATGGCCGGTGCCGTCGGACAGCAGCGCCCTTCAACGCCTGACGCCTCAACGCCTCAACGCCTCAACGACATTGCAGTTGTTGTTCAACGAGACTGCAGTAGGTGCGGTCATATCCGCTGCAAGGACGCATCTGATGCAATCTCGTTCGATCAGTGGGGTTGCCTTCGGTCCAGCCACGTCAGCACACCCCGGCTTCAGTGGTTGACGTCAGCACACCGCCGCGTCAGCACCCCGTCCCGGCCGGCCACTCCCCCACGTCGACCGGAAGGGCCCCCGGCGCCTCGGCCTCACCGGTGAGCACATCGACCAGCGCCTCGAAGGCCCCCGGCGTGCGGCCGTAGAGCGCGATCAGCGCCCCGCCCTCGGACACGGTCGATGACGCCAGCCCGAACGGCGCGTCCAGGGCCACCACCACGTCCCCCCGCCCGGCACCGCGCGCAGTGCCCACCAGGTTCACCACGGGGCCGGTGCCTACGGTCAGGCCCGCGGCCTCGGCGGCCTCCGTCAGGCGCGCGCGGTCGGCGGCGTTTCCCCCGGTGACCTGCAGGGAGTCCTGGATGACCGCCTCGCCGCAGGTGCCCTCCACCACCGTGACCGCGGCAGCGGACACCGCACGGGAGACGCCAGCCACGTCCATGTCGGTCCCGTTGAACGATCCGATGGCCACGAGCTCCTCCCGCGATGCGGACCCCAGCTCCTCGACCAGGTCATCCCGCCACATCAGCATCGTGACCACGCGCCGCGCCGCCTCGTCGAGCCGCTCCTCCGGCACCTCGCCGGACTCCACGGCATCGACGACCGCGTCCCGTGCCCCGGGCAGCGAGGACGGCATCAGCAGCAGGTCCGCCCCGGCCGCGAGCGCCCGCACGGGTGCCTCGTCCGCGCCGTACCGCTCGACCAGCGCGCCCATGTTGAGCGCGTCGGTGACCACGACGCCGTCGTAGCCGTCCGCGTGGCCCGCCCCGGAGCCGTCGGGAGAGGCGGCCAACGCCCGCAGCGCCTCGTAGGCCGGCGCGGACACCGACGACGGCACGTCCGCTTCCAGCTCCGGCACGATGACGTGCCCCATCATCACCATCGGCGTGTACTGCCCGCCGCCGGAGAGCAGCTCGCGGAACGGCAGCCAGTCACGCTTCTCCAGGCCCGCCACGGAGGCGTCCTGCACCGGGGCGGTCACGTGCGAGTCGTCGGTGACGGAGCCATGGCCCGGGAAGTGCTTCGGTGCCGGCAGCACCCCGGAGTTCAGCAGTCCGGCGGTGGCGGCGGTGCCGAGCTCGGCCACCGTCTGCGGGTCCGAGGAGAAGGACCGGGCGCCGATGGCCGGATCGTCGGCCCCGATGGTCACGTCCACGCTCGGGGCGAAGTCCACGGTGAAGCCCAGCTCGGCCAGCTGCAGCGCCATCAGGGTGTGGCCGTCCCGGGCGAGCCGGGCCGCGTCCCCCGCCGCGCCTCCGTCGTCCCCCGCGCCGTCACCTTCCCCGGAGACTTCCCCGGAGGCTTTCCCGGCGCCTTCACCGGTCCCCTCGCCGGCGGCCGCGGCGCCGTAGCTCATGGGCGTCGGCCACTCGACGCGTGGTTCCTTGACGCGCGCCACCAGCCCGCCCTCCTGATCCACGCCGATGATGCCGCTCCAGTCCCGCCCCGCGGACAGGGCCTCCTGGGTCCGTGCCAGTGCGCCGGAAAGCGCCTCCGTGTCATGGGTGCCGTCCGCGGCCACCGGGACGGCGTCGCCCATGACGATCACCCCGCCCAGGTTGAGTTCCCGGATCGAGGCCGGGTCCGTTCCGGCGGCGCCCAGCTGGCCGACGAGGACCTGGCCGGCCTTCTCGGCGATGTCCATGCCGGCCACGGCCTGGGCGGCCGCTTCCTCGGTATCCGTCCCTGGTCCGCCCAGGACCACCTCCAGCGCGCTGGGCTCCGGTTCGGCGGGTGCCGAAGACCCCGACGGCGTCGGCCCACCGGTCCCGTTCCCGTCCGGTCCGGCACCGGGCGGGGTGGTGGTGCACGCCGTCGCCGCGAGCAGGACGGCACCGGCCAGGGCCAGGGCGCGCACCCCCCGGTTGCGGACAGGGGGACGCGGGCCGGGGACGGACGAGAGTGCTGTGATCACCCCTCCATGCTAGGGATCACCGATGGCCGCAACCGCTCCGCGCGGACCTAGGATGACTACTGCCAGCCGTCCGCACCCTCCGGGAGCCTTCATGCACCTGCCCTTCGCCCGTTCAGCGCAGTCGACCCTCGGCGTGGAGTGGGAGCTCGCCCTGGTCGATGCCCACGACGGCACCCTGCGTCCGGTCGCCGAGGAGGTGCTGGCCGGCGTCGCGGACCAGGCGGGGCTGCACCTGGGCCAGGAGCATCCGCACATCAAGCCGGAGCTGCTGCTGAACACGGTGGAGCTGGTGACGGACGTGTGCACCACGGTGGACGAGGCCATCGGCCAGTTGCGCGAGCACGCGCGGAAGCTGCGCGCCGTGACCGGGCCGATGGGCGTGGAGCTGTACTGCCAGGGCTCCCACCCCTTCGCCCAGCCCACGGACGAGCCCGTCACCCCGGCGGACCGCTACGGCAAGCTGATCGACCGCACCCAGTGGTGGGGCCGGCAGATGCTGATCTACGGGGTGCACGTGCACGTGGGCCTGGACGACGTGGCCAAGGCGATGCCCGTCGTCGACGGCCTGGTCAACTACGTTCCCCACTTCCTGGCGTTGTCCGCCTCGAGCCCGTTCTGGGCCGGCATCGACACCGGCTACCAGTCCCAGCGCACCCTGATGTTCCAGCAGCTGCCCACGGCGGGCCTGCCGTTCCAGTTCAGGGACTGGGCCGGGTTCGAGCAGTGCGTGGCGGACCTGGTGCGCACCGGCGTGATCGACGACGTCACCGAGTGCCGCTGGGACGTCCGCGCCGTCCCGAGGCTGGGCACGGTGGAGATGCGGGTCTGCGACGGCGTGGCCACGCTCGAGGAGATCGCCCCCATCGCCGCGTTGACGCAGTGCCTGGTGCAGGACTTCTCCGACACCCTCGATGCCGGCGGCACCATCCCGACGATGCCCCCGTGGCACGTGCAGGAGAACAAGTGGCGCGCCGCCCGCTATGGGCTGGACGCGATCATCATCCTCAACGCCGCCGGGGACGAGATGCTCGTGACCGACCACCTGCGCGCCGAGCTTCAGCGCCTGGCTCCGGTGGCCGAGCGGCTGGGCTGCGCCGCGGAGCTGGCCTCCGTGGAGCATCTCCTGCGCGACGGCGGAACGCCCGCCCGCCAGCGCCGGATCGCGGCCCACGCGGTGCACGCCATGTCCGTGGAGCAGATGGAGTCGTCGGGGCTGCCTGCCTCGGCACCGCTGGCCGGGCACGACGTCGTCGCCCCCCTGCGTGCGGTCGTCGCCGATGCGGTGGCCCGGACGCGCGCGTCGATCAACGGCTGACGGCCGCCCCGAGTTACGAGCGCGCTCCACGGTGGTCTGTCCGGCGTGTCCCACCGTGCGGCGCGCTCGTAACTCAGGCCAGGGCCCTCCTCCGGACGCTCACCGGCGGGCGATGCGGAAGTACGCCGCCAGTTCGTGGAAGAGTGCCAGGCCGGACACCGGGCGCAGGCGCGCGGACACCGGTCCGGAGGGCGAGCCCTCGGGCCCGGTCAGGTCGTAGCGGTAGTGACCGAATCCGGCGACCGTGAGGACCCGCAGCGACGGCCCCGGCGCCGCTTCAGGGCGGGCCACCGGATCCTCGCCGGAACCCGTGGCGAGCGGCCCCAGGGTCCAGGTGGTCCGGGTGGCGGCCCACCAGTCGTCCTCGACGTCGTGCGGCAGGCCGGCCTCGACGGCGGCAGGACGGACGGCAGCGGGGGCGGAGCCGACCTCGACGGCGGCATCGGAGGCGGCACTACCGAAGGCAGCGGAAGCGGGAGCAGGGGCGGAAGCGGGGGCGGGCTTGGCCCCGACGGCGACAGGACGGGCGGCAGCGGGGGCGGCAGTCCGGGCGGCGGCAGCGGGGGCTGGGGCCGGGCGTCCCCGGACCAGGTACTCCACGTCCAGGCTCTCCACCGGTGCCGCGTGCGGCCCCTCCGGTACGTGTCCGGCCATGCGGAGGACCAGTTCGGCGGCGTCCACGGCCGGATACCGCCCGATGAGCACCTGCCCTGTGCCGTCCGTGTCCTCGGCCACAGCCAGGACGCCGTCACCGTCCAGCCACAGCCGCCCGGCACGCCGGGTCCCCGAGCCGTCCTGGCGGTACAGGCCCATCACGGGCCGGGCGTCCTGCCAACCGCGCAGCACCCTCCGGCCCGCGGCCGTCGGTGTGCCGTCCGGCGCGGCCAGTCCTGCGGCGAGCACGTCGCCCGGGGGCGCGGGGCGAACGTCCATGAGCCGCCCGGCCCTGCCACCGTCCTGCTGCATCAGCCACTGCAGGCCCTCCGGCTCCAGGCGCAGGGGATGGGGCAGGGGTTCGGGGAGATGCCGCCCGGCCATTCGCCGCCGGTAGAGTACCTCGGCCGGGTCCCGGCCGCCGGGGCGGCATTCGGCTGGGGGCGCGTCCAGACCGGCCACCAATCCGTCCATCAGGTGATCGAGGAACCGGCCCTGCGAGGCGGTGTACTGGGCGCAGACATCGACCCGCCCACCGTCGTCGAGCGGCACCTCCCATAGCCGGTACAGCACGCACGTTCCCGCGAGGTCATCCAGCCACGCCGTGTGCACCCCGTGCCAGGCCCCGGACCGCCACGGTTCCACCGCCAGCAGAACGCTTCGCGCCCGCGGCCTGGCCTCCAGGAGCGGCGACGGGGAGACGGTCCCAGCGTCGGTGCGGGCCACCCGGACCTGGGCGACCACACCCGGGTACTGCACGGTCTCGTCCAGCATGAGGGTCTGATGGGCACCGTAGACCTGCACCTCGGTCCACCCAGCCGGCACGGCCAGTCGCGGCTGGCCGGATCGGTCCGGTGGGGCGATGCGTTCCAGCAGCCGGAGGCCGGCCAGTCCGTGACCGTGGTCCCGGCTGGCGGGACGGACCACCCGAAACCGGTCCGGGGCGAGGTCCTGGGGCATCCCGCCGGCCTGCTGTGCGCCCGTCATTCAGGGAACTCCTCATCGGCCATGGCGTCGACAGCCCCCTGGTCCATGGTGGTCTGCGCCTCGTCGGCCTGCTCCACCAGGTAGCCGATGATCGCTCCCGTGACCTCATCGACGATGATGCCCACCACGATGGACAGGCCCCCGGACGGGATGGCCGCCCCGGCAGATACATAGGTGATGCCCGCCCCGACGGCCGTGTTGGTGCCCGTCTCGATGGCGGTGATCAACAGGTTCCGGTTGTACCGCTCATCCAGGTCCTCCGAGGACATCAGCGGGTACAGGACCATCTCTGCGTCGCGGGTCTCGGCGTCGCCCTTCGCGCCGAGCCCGAAGCTGATGACCGTGGTGATGCCGGTCCAGATCCCGCTGTGCAATTGCCGGTTGAGCTCATCGGGAATCTGCGGATTGATGTGGTCCGTCCATAGGCCGGAACCCTGGCTGAAGACCTGGCCGATCGTCCAGTCCACCGGATTGACGCCTTCGGGCGGCGGCGTCGGCAACTGCAGCTGGCTCATCTCGGGATCGTTGGCCATCGCCTCGAACACCGCGGTGGTCAGGTGCGGGTCCATGGCGCTGCCCGCCCGGACCATCCGGCCGTCGGCGGAGCGCGCCCAGCTGCGGCCCTCGGCGTCGACGTACATCCCGTCATAGCCGCCGGACTGGTAGACCTGCTCCGCCAGCCGCCGGACCTGCTCGTCCGAGAGGTCCATCCCCTGGAAGAACCCGGACTGCCGGATCCACTCCTCCATCTCCTCCACGCTGTCCGCCACGTCCAGCGCCTCGTCCCGCTTCTCGAACCTCAGCTCGGACAGTTCGGCGAGGTCGATGCCGTGGACGGCGTCGTAGTAGGCGTTGCGCGCTTCGTGGATGGTGGTGGAGACGTGCTCGGCCATCGTGGCGAAGGGGATCCGCTCCGCGTGCAGCTCGTTGTACTCGTCATTCTCGCTGTGGCCGTACTTCTCCCGGAACTCCTTGCGGTCCAGGGCTGCCGCGTCCGCCTCGTACTGCTTGTACCGGGTGACGAATCCGGGCGCCCAGGAGTCGTTGTCGGCCTTGACCTGGTCGAGGCCACGGGTGTCGGCCGCCGAGGCGTACGCCTCGTGGGCCTCGACCAGTTTCAGGCCGGCCTCCTCCAGGGCCATCGACGGACCGAGCAGGTCGTTCATCGCCGTCCTGACCGTGCCGGCGTCGGCAGCACCGTAGTGGTCGGCGAACTGGCCCCACAGGGCGAAGATCTCGTCCAGTCGCCCGCGGGTCGCGGAGAGGTTCTGCGCCAGGTCGGCGGCGTCCGCGGAGCCAGCGGATGCGGGTGGAGTGGACTGGGTCCACGGCGCGAGCATCTCGTAGACGCCCTCGCGCTGATGGTAGGAGGGCAGCACGGTGTGGAACGTGATGTTCTGGTACATGGCCATGGCGAACCCCTACTTCCCGTCCGAGTCGTTGCCGGCGGGGTGAACGGTGACGAACTCGAAGGGCTTCTCCGTGTGGACGTCCTCCGTGAGCAGTTCCGTGGGATCCCCGAGGGCCGGGTTCACGGGACTCGCCGCGGTGTCCTGTCCGGGGTGCCCCACCAGCCCGGTGGCGGGATGCCCGGCGGTGTACCGGGGCGGAGAGTCGTGGACCTGGGGGTTGCCGGCGGCGTCGGTGTAGACGAAGTCCGGCAGTTCGTCCGTCTTGCCCTGGGCCGTGGCCGCCATCTCGGCATCACCGAAGGCGTAGTGGTTGATGACCTCCTGCATGGAGTTCACCCGCAGTTCGATCGTGGCCACGATGTCGTCGAAGTGCCCGCTCAGCTTGTCGTCCACGAAATCCCTCAGCGCGGCATCCAGTACCCCGGTGTCTCCCTCCATGACATCCGATTCCTGATAGGCGCAGAGCGACCGCCGCACCCCTGCCATGTTCTCGGGGATCTTGTCGAAGTCCGTGCGCACCGTGTCGAACAGTCCGCGCAGCTCGTTGACGACCCGCTGGCACTCCCCCAGGTTGATCCAGTACTCGGTCACGGTCCTCCTTGGGACATCACTCGGTCACGGTCCTGTCGCGTGTCTTCTCCTTCACGCTAAGCAGGCCGGATGCCTCCGGCAATGGGGAGAACTCCCCATCCGGGTGCCCCGTCCGCGCAGGTCGGCGGCTGGTCCCCGGCCTCGCGCGGACGGGGAGGTTACGAGCACGGTGGACGGTGGTCGGCCCGGCGTGTCTCACCGTCCAGCGCGCTCGTGACTCAGGCCACCAGGGAGATCTCCCCCACCGGCTGTCCCGGGTCCGCCGCAAAGCCCAGTCCGGACGGAGCAACCCCGTCCATCACCAGCTGTGCGCCGAGGGCGGCGACCATGGCGCCGTTGTCCGTGCACAACCGTGGCGGCGGCACGGTCAGCCCGATGCCGGCGGCCGCGCACCGCTCGGCCAGCAGCTCCCGCAGCCGCGAGTTCGCCGCGACGCCGCCGCCGAGCAGCAGGTGCTCGATCCCGTGCTCGGTGCAGGCGCGCACCGCCTTGGCGGTAATGACGTCCGCGACCGCCTCCTGGAAGGACGCGGCGATGTCCGCCGTCGGGATCTGCTCGTCCGGCACCCCGGCGGCCTCGAACTGCTCCACGCACCGGGCCACGGCGGTCTTCAGGCCGGAGAAGGACCAGTCGTGCCGGTGCTTGCCGGGTTCCTCCGCGGTGCCCACGAACTTCGGGGCGCTGAGCCCGCGCGGGAACCGGAACGCCGCGGGGTTCCCCTGGCGGGCGAGCCGGTCGATCACCGGGCCACCGGGGTAACCGGCCCCGAGCAGCCGGGCGACCTTGTCGTAGGCCTCGCCGGCGGCGTCGTCGATGGTGGAGCCGAGCAGTTCCACGTCCGTGGTGAGCCGGTTGACCCGCAGGATCTCGGTGTGCCCGCCGGACACGAGCAGCGCGCCCAGGTGCTCGGGCAGCGGGTTCGTCCCGCCATCGCCGGAACCCACGACGACGGCCGGTCCGGTCCCGCTGCCGCCGACCGGCCCCGTGCCGGTCACCTCGTCCAGCATCCCCACGCCGACGTGCGCGACCAGGTGGTTGATGCCGTAGAGGGGCTTGCCGGCGGCCAGGGCCAGGGCCTTGGCGCCGGCGACGCCGACCATGAGCGCCCCGGCCAGCCCGGGCCCGGAGGTCACGGCGATCGCGTCGATGTCCTGCAGCGTCACGCCGGCGGTGTCCAGGGCCTGCTGCAGCGTGGGGATGAACTCCTCGAGGTGGGCGCGGGCCGCGATCTCCGGGATGACGCCGCCGAAGCGCACGTGCTCCTCCATCGAGGAGGCCACCGCGTTGGCCAGCAGCTCGGTCCCGCGGACGATCCCGAAGCCGGTCTCGTCACAGGAGGACTCGATGCCGAGCACGAGCGGGGCGAAGGTGGTGTCAGTGGCCGCAGGCATGCACACCATTCTAGGAAGCTCAGGAGAGCGGCACCGGCCACCAGTCGGTGCCCCGGGCGTCCGCGGCCTCGGGCGCGACTGCGGCGGTGGGGAACACCAGGTCCGCGGACTCGGCCCAGCGGCCGCAGTCCTGCAGCACGAGCCAGGGGGCGTCCTCGTCCTCGGGGGCGAGCACGGAACCGGCGCGGGCCAGCAACGTCCCGCCGTCGCGCGCGAAGACCCCGGCGATCAGGCCGCTGACGCGAACGGTGCCCGCTCCGGAGACCAGGGCGTCCTCGAGCACCCCGTGGATGTCCACGGTGACGCCGGCCGGGACGTCCAGGTGGCCGGAGACGGAGCCGGTGAAGAGGGTGGAGACCGCAGGGGTGCCGTCCAGGACAGTGACCGAACCTGGGGACTGACCTGCGTTTTTCCACATGCTCTCGAGGCTATTGAGGCACCTGTGTCCGGCGCCACCTGAGTCGATGGGGAGAGCTACCCATTGACGGATCCGCTCACCATTGGTATGAGCCGGCCGGACGGACCTGTGGTTCCGGGGCGGCTAGCAGTCCGGCCGTCCCCGCAGGGCGGGGGCCTCGCCGGAATCGTCGCCCTCACCATAACCAGTGCAGGCCCAGGCGGCATAGTCGGTCAGGGCGGTGAGTTCCCGGCGCCACGCGGCGCCGTCCTCCCCCTCGAAGAGCCACTGGGGCGCTCCGAGGTCCAGGGCGGTGGCCGCCATCTGTGCCTGCGGGGCGGTCTCGGCCAGCCGGTAGAGCTCATGCACGTGCCGCTCGAACCGCAGGGTCCGCCGGGCCAGGGCGAGCTGCCCGGCCATCGACTCCCGAGCTGCCCGGTCCGCGAGCGCCTCGCCCAGTTCCAGCAGCAGCTCCTCCACGGCGGTCAGGAGCGAGCCCTCGCCGCTGTGGTCTGCCCGGTACTCGGCGGCGATGTCCTGCCAGGTCTCGACGATTCCACGGCGAAGGTCCTCCGGGTCCTGGATGTCGTGCACCATGGGATCCTGACGGTCCTGGGTCGGCGTGCGGTTCATACCACAGGACATGCGCAGACCGGGACCGGCGGCCGTCGGTTCCGTGCGCAGGCTGTGGGACGTACGGGGACCGCGGGGGCTGGGAAGGCTGCGGGCACCGCGGGGACGGATGCGTCGGCGCACGGGCTCAGCCGACGTACTGGACCGGATAGCCCAGTTCCTGGACGGTCCCCGGGCTCGAGGTTACGGTCCGTGCCACCGAGACCAGTGAGGACGGCTGGACCACCCTGGCGACCTGGTGCACCCAGGCCTGGGTGTCGGCATGCTTGCGCGAGGCGTCGACGGCCAGGACCAGTCGCATCGGCTGGTACCGGGGCAATCCCTCGGCCAGGCGGACGACGTTCGAGCCGTCACCGAGTCCGTAGCAGACCACGTTCGCGCCCGGCTGGCCACCGTTGAGCACGCCGGCCGCCGACCAGCGCCGGTGCCCGCACTTCTCGGCCGCCTCTACCGCGTCGTCCAGCAACCCCACGTACACCACCGTGGGCCGTCCGGACTCACGGGGCCGCCCGGGCTGTTCCGCGTCCGTGCCATCCGGCCACTCCGCGTCCGGTCCCGTGGCGCCCGCCTGCCGGGTGGTGTTCCCGACGGCGGCGCTCGCCTCCCCGGGGCGGACGTCCCGTCGCGGCGTCTCGGCGGCCCCGCCCCTGGCATTTCCGCGCGCGGCATGCCGATCGAGCGCGCCGGCGCCTGGCCACGGGGCCGCCTCCGCGCTGACGGCGGCATCCCGGTCATCCGGCGGGGGCTCCACGGCTGCCAGCGGCGAATCCGTGGCGGACGAACCGGTCGGGAGCGAGCCCGTGAGCGGCCCGCTGATGGCCGACCCGGCGGAGTCCGGCCCCGTGGAGTCCGGCCCGGTGGAGGCCGGCCCGGTGGATCTCGGCGCGTCGGTCATGGGCGGACGCACCGATGACCCGCCGGTGGCCGACCGGTCGCGGTCACGAGGCGTCGCGTCCGGCGTGGATCCATCCTCCGGCGGCGCGGCGCGGTCGAGCAGGGCGACGAACTCCGGGTCGTCCGTGGCGAAGGCCGGACCCGCCGGCAGGTCGAGCTCAGGATCCTGCAGCAGCGCGTAGGCCGCATTCAGCCCGGGGCCGCCCGCGAGCACCCGGGCGGGGATCGCCTCGGGGCGCCAGCCGGGGAGCTCGTCGACGGTCTCCGGGTTGTACCCAGTGACCGCGCCGCCGCCCGGGACGCGGACGCCCGGGCGGCCAGCGGGGCCGCCGCCCGGCCCGCCCGGCGAGGCGCCGGGCATGCCTGCACCGGCGGCGCCGACCGCCCCACCGGTACCACTGTCGGTGACTCCACCCGCCACGCCAGGAGCACGTCCACCCGCCGGAGCACTCGCGGACGGGTCGATGATGCGCCCGGTGACCGGGCCGTCGTCGGGCCCGGACGTTCCGGACCTCCGGGCGCCCACGGTGCCCTGGTCGGCCTCCGTGCCCTTGCCGCCGCGGCGGGGGGTCCGGTGGGAGGTGCTGTACTTCCCGGGCGTCTCCGGGGGGTGGGCCTCGGCGCGGTAACTGAGGAAGACGCCGGCGGGGGTCTCCTCACGGACGCTGTAGATCGAGTAGGTGGTTCCGGGACGGAAGTACCGCTCGGCGGCAGCCTCGAGGTCCTTCAGGGACTCGGCTGTGACCTGCCTACGCCAGCGCACGGTCACCGCCCACCGTGGAGGCCGTCCTCACCTGCAGGCCGGGCTGGGCGGAGGCCTCCGTGTAGGACAGCACGGCCACGTCCACGGACCAGGAGTCCAGCTTGCGGGCCAGGTCGGCACGCAGGGACTCCCCGCACACGAGCACCGGCTGCTCCCCCTCGGCCACCCGGGCGGCCACGGCGGTGCGTACCCCGTCGGCGAGCCGGTTGAAGACCTCCAGGGAACCGGTGATGGTCGAGCCCTCCGGCCCGGTGCGCAGTCCCTCCAGCAGTCCCTGCTCGAACACCGGGTCCAGGGTGATCGCGGTGAGCACGCCGTCCACGGCCGCCCGCTCGGCGATCACCGGGGCCAGTGCCAGCCGGCACGCCTCCACGAGGTGCTCGACGACCTTGGACGTCCCGGCCCGCTGCGCGATGGTCTCGAGGATGCGGGGCAGGTCGTTGATCGGCACGCCCTCGGCCAGCAGCCCCTGCAGCACCTGGTGGACGGTGGAGGCCGGCACCAGCGCCGGCACCACGTCCTCCACGGTCTCCGGGGAGTCGGCGGCGACGGCATCCAGCATGGTCTGCACGTCGGCGCGGGACAGCAGTCGGGCGGCATGGCGCTCCAGCACGCTGGCCAGCTGGGTGGTCACCACGGTGGTGCGGTCGAACACGGCGGAACCGGCCATCTCCGCGGTGGTGCGCATCTCCTCCGGGATCCACTTGCCGTCCAGGCCGAAGACCGCCTCGCGGGTGGGGGCGCCGGGCAGGGCGGCGAGGTCCCCGCCCAAGGCCAGCAGCCGGCGGGCGGGCGCCTGGCCCTGCGCCGCCGTCGTGCCGGCGATGAGGATGCGGTAGGTGCCGGGGGCGAGCTCGACGTTGTCCCGGGTGCGGACCTGAGGGATGACCAGGCCCAGGGACAGGGCCATCTGTTCGCGCACCCCGCGGATGCGGGCGACCAGGTCGTCCGGGGAACCGTTGGCCAGGTCCACGATGTCCGTGGCCAGGTGCACCTCCACCGGGGAGGTGCGCATCCGGTTCATGAGGTCCTGGCCGGGGTCGGTGGCCGGTCCGGGCTGGGACCGCTCCTCGGCCTCTTGCCGCTCGGCCTCGGCGGCCTCCTGGGCGCGCGCCTTGCCGGCGGCGCGGCCGGCGAGGACCAGCGCCACGCCCAGGATCGCGAAGGTCAGGAACGGCATGCCCGGGATCAGTCCCATGGCGATCGCGGCGACTCCGGCCACCACGAGCGGGGTGGAGAACTGGGAGAGCTGCCGGGCGGTGGAGGTGCCCAGGTCCTCCTCGGCGGTGGAGCGGGTGACGATCATGCCGGTGGCCACGGCCATCAGCACCGAGGGGATGATCGTGACCAGGCCGTCGCCGATGGACAGCAGCGCGAAGGTCTCCAGGGACTCCATCAGTTCCATGCCGTGCATCAGCATGCCGACCACCACGCCACCGACGAGGTTGATCACCAGGATGATGATGCCGGCGATGGCATCGCCCTTGACGAACTTCGAGGCGCCGTCCATGGCACCGTAGAAGTCGGCCTCCGCCGTGACGTCGCCGCGGCGCTTGCGGGCCTGTTCCTCGGTGATGAGCCCGGCGGCGAGGTCCGCGTCGATCGCCATCTGCTTGCCCGGCATCGCGTCCAGGGTGAAGCGGGCACCCACCTCGGCCACGCGCTCGGCGCCCTTGGTGATCACCACGAACTGTATGACCACCAGGATCAGGAACACCACGAAGCCGATGACCATGTTGCCGCCCACGGCCACCTGCCCGAAGGCCTCGATCACCTGGCCGGCGTGGGCCTCCCCCAGCACCAGGCGCGTCGAGGCCACGTTGATGCCCAGCCGCAGCATGGTGGCCGCCAGCAGCAACGAGGGGAAGATCGAGAAGTCCAGCGGGCGCTTGACGAACATGGTGTTCAGCAGGATCACCAGGGACAGCGAGATGGAGATGACAATCAGCACGTCGAGCAGCGGTGCGGGTAC
Source organism: Micrococcus sp. (assembly GCA_029961105.1). Classification (GTDB taxonomy): domain Bacteria; phylum Actinomycetota; class Actinomycetes; order Actinomycetales; family Micrococcaceae; genus Citricoccus. The sequence continues at coordinate 191,910 of JASBVO010000003.1, forward strand.
GGGCACGACCAGCAGCAGCACGATCAGCACGAAGCCGATCGGCATCGCCAGGGGCTTCAGCTTCGCCAGGTTCACGGGTCCTCCTACGGTGCGGGGATCCGGATCTCCCCCTTCCTGTATGCACCGATGGTGAACCCGGCGGTCCGGTTCCGGCAGGCCGGGGTCTGGCGGACGGGGTCCCGCGGTCCGGGCACGACGACGGCCGGGCGCCTCGTGCGGAGGACGCCCGGCTATCGTCGCCGGTCAGCGGCACGCCCCTGCGGACGCGGAGAGGCCGGCGTCGGGGGCCACCACCCGGCCGTCGTCGCCGGTCAGCGGCACGCCCCTGCGGAAGGGGCGGGGCCGGCGTCGGGGGCCATCCCCCGGCCGTCGTCGCCGGTCAGCGGCACGCCCCTGCGGAAGGGGCGGGGCCGGCGTCGGGGGCTACCGACCGGCCAGGACCTGGGCGAGCTTCTCCGGGCCGGAGGGCGAGATCTCCCAGTGGTCCATGCCCGGCTTGATGGTCAGGGAGGTCTGCAGTCCCTGGTCCGTGTAGAACTTGTGGCCGAGCCTGGCCGCGCGCACGGCGTCGTAGTCCCCGGAGGCCCCACCGGCCGCGGGGGTGTCGTCGGCGCCGACCACCCAGTGCATCTGGAAGTTCTTCTTCAGGGCATCGGAGATGGGACGCAACGGCTTGTCCTGCCCGTAGACGCCGCCACCGGCCACGATGACCGCGGCCCCGCCGGTCCACCCGGCCGAATGGGAGTTCATCATGTGCTCGGCCACCGTGTCCGCGCCCCCGGAGTACCCGGTCCAGTACACCTGGTTCAGGTCCAGGTCGTACTTCGTCCCCAGGTCCTGGAGCAGGTCCGCGGCCCACTGGCTCGAGCTGTCCTTCCTCCACCAGGTGTTGGTGGAGCGGTCCGGGGTGTGCGGGACGACGAGCATCAGGTCATGCTGCTCGGCCAGCTCCACGTAGTCCGGGATGAAGGACCACTTCTGGTCCTTGTACTCCCAGCCGCCGTCACCGTGCAGGTGGATCATGATGCCGTGCGGCGCGGATCCGTCGAGGTGGTCGGCGTACAGGTGGTACTGGGAGCTGACCGTGCCGTTGCTGTAGGTGATGCCCAGGGCGTCCCGGTAGGTGCCGCCGGAGCCCCCCGTGGCATTCGCCCCGCTGCTGTGCACCGGTGTGGAGGCCTGGTAGGCCGGAGGGGCGCCATGGGTGCGGGTCTCCATGGCGTACATGAAGCGGGCTGCCTCGCCACGGGTCACCGCCTGGCCGGGCCGGAACGTGCCGTCGGTATAGCCGCCGACCAACTGGGTGTCCTCGAGCCAGGCGGAGGCTCGGTAGAAGGCACTGCTCGGCTCCATGTCGGTGAACGGGGAGGTACCCGGGGCCGTGTAGCCGGCCTCCCCGGACATGCCGTGCAGGAACGAGGCGAGCTGCCCCCGGGTGATCGGGTCGTTGAACCCGAAGGCGCCGTTGCCGTAGCCACTGGTGTAGCCCTTTGCGTGCATCCAGGAGATGGCCTCGAACCCGGCGCCGCCGGGGTTGACGTCGGTGAAGGCGGAGGTGGCACTCGGCTTATGGGTGTCCCCGGAGAGCCGGTACAGGAACTGGGCGGTCTCCCCGCGGGTGATCTGCCGGCCCTTGCGGAAGGTGTTGTCGGTATAGCCGGCGGTGATGCCCTCGCAGCGCATCCAGGTGATGGCGGTGTAGAAGCTGCTCCCGGGCCGGGCGTCCGTGAAGTCCGGGGTGGAGCAGGCCGTGACGGGCGCGGCGGGGACCGTGACGGGCGCGGCGGGGGCGGCGGTTGCCGGTGGTGCGGTGGCCGCGGTGGCGCCGGTGAGCGTGAGTGCCACCACGGCTCCGGCCAGGGGCCGGGACAGGGCCCGGGTCAGGGGCTTGGTGCGTCTGGCCGGTGCCGTGGATGCGGTGGGAGTGACGTGGGTCATGCGCGTTCCTTCTGTCGTCCGTTTCAGGCGCAGGGGAACAGCCCTCCGACATCCCCTCAGTGCCGTATGCACCTTATGGATGCACGGCCGACGGCTTTGGCTCCGTGACAGAAAATCCCCGCGACGCCGTACCGATAAGAGGGGTACTGGCACCTGCCAGCGTCGGGAACAGTACGGGGCGAGGGAGGAAGCCGGCGATGCAGAACGCACGGCTCGGGTTCGGCCTAGTCACCGTGATAACCGCACTGTTGCTGGCCCCTGCCGCGGGGGCGGCTGGAAACCCCGGCAACTCCCCGGGTGATGGGTTGAAATTCACAACTGTGAGCCCTGATGACAGTGATGTAACTCACGTGACCAGCGCGCCCAGCGGGACAAATGTGACAAGCGATGCCGAAGTGACCGACGCTCTCGCGCGGATCCAGGCCGTCATCGCTCCGTGGTGCGGCGAGGTACCGCTCACCGTCCGTAAGGGTTCCGGGGGCGAGGCGGGGTTCACGACGTCCTGGCATCCCCTCTTCGCCCGCGGCGACGACGTCACCGAGTACATCGAGATCGGGCTTGCCCGGCCCGCGGACCACCCGGCGACGCGCGCCGTGGTCCTCCACGAGTGCGCACACATCCTGCAGTACCGCGCCTACGGCTACGACTGGGCGGCCTTGGACAGCGCCATGCGGCATGTCTACCCGGACGGTCCGCACTCCCCCGTCGAGCACATGGCCGACTGCATGTCCGAGGTCATGGGCGCCGAACGCCAAGGCCGCTCCGACGACGGCCAGTGGTACGGCACTGGCTACGGCGGGAGTTGCAGTCCGCAGCAGCTCGACGCCGCCGCGCAGGTAGTGGATGGGCGGCGGTTGTAGGCACGTGCCGCCGGCTTCCGCCTCCTGCCCCTTCCACGGTGCCGCATCCATGTGACACGGATTGGCGCTCAAAGAGCCGGGAAGCGCAGAAACGTGTCACATCGATGCGCGTTGTCCGTGTCCTCCACAGGCTCCACCGCCCCGGCAGGTCTCCCCCATCGGGCTGGACCGGCCACCATGAACGGCACTGCCTCCTCGTCAATGGAGGAATGAGTCCTCGTCCCCGCCCCTCAACGCCGCACGCCTTCACCATCGACCAGGCCCGTCTGCACGGCCTCACCGACCACTGCCTCTACCGGACCGGCCTTCACACGCCCTTCGCCGGTATCCGAGTGGCGAAGTTCTCCAGGGTCAGTCAAGCCGTCCTCGCCCAGCAGCTGGCCCTTCGGGACCCCACCCTCGTCATCAGTCATCAGACGGCGGCTCAGGCATGGGGCATCTGGCTGCCCACCCGCATGGCTCAGGCGCGCCTCCATCTGTCACGGGTCCGGGGCGCGGGCGGCATCCCCCGTTTCAAGGGTGCCGAGGGACACCTGATCTCCGCCGGGCCGGAAGACCTCCGCTCCGAGCAGGGTGTCCGTCTGACCTCTCCGGCGTGGACGTGGACCGACCTGGCGTCCCAGGGACTCACCCTCAACGAACTCGTGGCCGCCGGCGATGCCCTCCTTCAGCGCGACGACGGTCCTCCCCGGCTTCCGGAACTGCTCGGCGACAACCCCCTGTCCACCCGGGAGGAGATCCGGGAGGTGCTTGAGCGTCGCCGGGGCGCTCCGGGAATCAGGATGCTCCGCACGGCCGTCGAACTGCTCCGCGAACGGGTCGACTCCGAGCCGGAATCCCGTGTGCGCACCGGCCTGGTAGACGCCGGATGGCCCGAGCCAGAGGTCAATCCCGTGCTCGTCTTCGAGGACGGCTGGACGGTCACAGCAGACCTCGTCTATCGGCCGTGGCGCATCGTGCTGCAGTACGAGGGCAGGCACCATTTCTCCGAGGAGAATCAGTACCGCCGGGACATGAGGCGCGATCGCGAGCTGGCCCGACGAGGCTGGGCCACGGTGCGCCTGGACGGGGACGTCTTCGACTCCCCAAGCAAATGGACGGCGTTCTTGGACCAGCTGGCGGCCGAGGTGGAGCGACAGACCCGGCTGATGTCCCCGACCCGCTGAGCCCCTCGGCTGCTCCCGCTCGCCCCGGGGGCTGGTCACCCGGGGGCTGGTCACCCGGGGGTTGCTCACCCGAGAGCTGGTCACCCGGGGGCTGGTCACCCGGCGGTTGCTCAGCCAGGGTCTGTGCCTGCCTCAGCAGCCGTGTCATGGCAGCGCTATCCGCGGTCGGCGCCCGCCAGCTCCATCGCTGTGACACGTTTCTGCGTTTCCCGAGCCAAGAAGCGCAGAAACGTGTCACATCGATGACGAGATCCTGGGATCCAACCCGGCCACAGCCCCGCAGAGGGATCCGTCCCGGCCACAGCCCCGCTGCCTCAACGCCCGTCAGTCAGCGGAGTGGGACGGCCAGGAATTCTCCCGCCACTCATCCCGCCGCCCGTCCCGCCAGCCCTCCCGCCACTCCTCCGGCAGGTCCACGTCGGCCAGGTCATGCACTCGCCGCATCCGGTGCCGGGCGTCCAGGCGCATGGTGAAGGCGATGACCACCGCCACCGCGCCGTAGAGCTCTGGCGGCACGGGGGCGCCCACGCGGCAGTGGTCGTGCATCATCCAGGCCAGCTCGACGTTCTTGATCAGCGGCACCTCGGCCTCCTGGGCGCGCTCACGGATCCGGGCGGCGATCTCGCCCTTGCCGGCCGCCACCACCACCGGGGCGGCGTCGCTCTCCTTGTACCGCAGCGCGACCGCCACGTGCACGGGGTTGACCACCACGGCGTCGGCGCTGGAGACGTCGGAGATCATGCGGTTGCGGGACATGGACAGCTGCCGCGAGCGCCGCTGCGACTTCACCAGCGGGTCACCCTCGGAGCTCTTGTGTTCCTGCTTGGCCTCCTGCTTGGTGACGCGGGTCTGCTTGCGGTTGCGCTTCATCACCACGAACACGTCCGCCCCGGCCATCACCAGCCCGGCCAGCACGGAGAACCACAGCAGTTGCATCGCGGCCCCGGATACCATGCCGGTGACGGCCTCCAGCGGCAGCAGCCCCGCCCCCATCAGTCCCGTGGCCACGGCCTGGATCACCCAGTACATCAGCAGCCCGACCGCCGCGGACTTCAGCAGCGCCTTGACCGCGTTCCAGAGCGCCTGCGCCCCGAAGATCTTCTTGGCGGCGGACACCGGGTTGAAGTGGTCGAAGCGCGGGGCCATGGAGCGGAACGTCACCGGCCCCTGCAGGAACGGCACGGCCACGGCGGCCAGCATCGCCACCGCGAGCAGCGGCATCAGCACCGGTGCCAGGGCACCCCCGGCCTCGGCGAGCACCTGCAGGGCCACCGCGGGATCGGCGGAGCTGGCCACGCGGCCCAGCTGGAACAGGGTGTCCGTCGCGGCAGCCTGGGCGGCCACGAGCGTGGCGGGCAGCATCACGGCACATGCCGCGACCACCACCCACGCCGAGACGTCCGCGGACCGTCCGAGCTTGCCCTTCTTCCGGACATCGCGCATCTGCCGCTCGGAGGCCTGCTCGGTGCGCTCACCGGCCTCGGAACTCATCGCTCCCCCACCTTGCCCGGCATCAGAGCGTCGAAGGCCACCGCACTCATCGCAGCGCCTCCCGCATCAGCTCCACCGCGGAGTCGGTCAGTTGCCCCACGGCCATCGGCAGCGCGGCGAACACCATCCCGCCGAAGGCCAGCGTCACCAGGATCTTCAGCGGGAAGCCCAGCGAGAACGCGTTCAGCGTGGGCGCCACCCGGGTCAGCAGGCCCAGCCCGAGGTCGGCCAGGAACAGCACCGCGATCAGCGGCGCGGCGATCTGGGCGGCGGCGGCGAACATCCCGGTGAACGCAGCGGCCGCCGCGGCCGCGGGGGACGACATCTCGGGGAATTGCCCCAGGGCCACCGCCTCGAAGGAGGTGCCGAAGCCCAGGAACAGCGGGATGTGCGCACCGGAGGCCAGCAGCAGGGCGATCGCCCCGTTCTGGAACAGCCGCGTGAACTGCGCGCCGTTGACCATGGAACCCGGGTCGTACGCGGTGGCCATCTGGAAGCCGGAGGCCAAGTCGATCAGCGATCCCGCCGAGGCCACGGCCGCGAAGGCCACCATCACGAGCACGCCGAGCACCGCGCCGGTGGCGGCCTCCGCGGTGGCCGTGGCGATCAGCGCCCCGGCGCCCAGGCCGCCGTCGGGAACGTCCACGCGGCCGGTGAAGGCCAGGGCGAGCCCGGCCGCCACCAGTGCCTTGATCCGCCAGGGGAAGGCGTTGTTGGAGAACGGCGGGGCGATCGCGATGAACAGGGTGATGCGCAGCAGCACCAGCAGGTAGGCCTGCAGCCAGGCCGGGTCGAAGGAGACGTCCATGTCCGTACCGGCCCGCCTAGCCGTCGATCAGCCGGGGGATCTGGTCGAAGCTCCACTGCGTGAAGGTGACCATCTCCTGGATCATCCAGTAGCCGGCCACGGCCAGGACGATGGCCACGGCGATCGCCTTGGGCACGAAGGACAGGGTGATCTCCTGCACCTGGGTGGCCGACTGCATCAGGCCGATGGCCAGCCCCACCGCGAGCGCGGTCAGCAGCAGCGGCGCCGAGATCTTGGCGGCCATGAGCAGGGCCTGCACCCCCAGGTCCACGACGGCATTCTGGTCCATGTCTGTCCTCCCGGATCCGGCCGTGGCCCTAGTACGTTCCCACGAGGGAGCTGATGATCAGACCCCACCCGTCCACCAGGACGAACAGCAGGATCTTGAACGGCAGGGACACCATCACGGGCGGGAGCATCATCATGCCCATGGACATCAGCGCCGAGGACACCACCAGGTCGATGATGAGGAACGGCACGAAGATCACGAAGCCGATGATGAACGCCGCGCGCAGCTCCGAGATCACGAACGCCGGCACCAGGGTGCTCAGCGGGGTGTCCGCGGGGGTCTCCGGGTTGGGCAGGTCCGCGGCACGGGTCATCAGCGCGATGTCCTCCTCCCGGGTCAGCGGCATCATCCACTCGCGCAGCGGCACCTGGGCCCGGTCCACGGCCTGCGTGAACACGATCCGCCCCTCCGTGTAGGGGGTGATGGCCACGTCGATCACCTCGTTGATGACCGGCTGCATGATGAAGATCGTCAGGATCAGCGCGATCCCGGCGAGCACCTGGGTGGGCGGGGTGGTGTTGAGCCCCAGCGCGTTGCGGGTCATCGTCAGCACCACGAAGACCTTGGTGAAAGAGGTGCACAGCAGCACGAGCGAGGGCGCCACCATCAGCACGCCGATGCCCAGCAGGGTCAGGACGGAGGACGAGGGCTCACCGTCGGGACCGTTGATCTCGATGGACAGCCCGTTGTCCGCCCCGGTCCCCCCGGGGGTGTCCAGGGTGTCGGCGGCGGCGGGAGCGGCCGTGATGGCGGCCAGCAGCATCGTCCCGACGACGGCCAGCAGCATCCCGGCCGCCACCAGGAGCGCTCGGCGCACCCGGGAGGCGGCGGCGGTCACTTCCGTTGCCCCAGCGGAGCCCACTGGGTCTGGGACTGCAGGGCGGCGAGCTTCGCGGCGAAGCCCCCCTCGGGTGCGGCGGTGGTGTTGGCCGCGGTGGACGCGGAGGCACCGCTCGACGCCGGTCCGGCCGGCTTCGCGCGTCGGCCGGATCCCAGCCGGGCCAGGACCGGGCGTGCCGGCGTGGGCCGGGACGGTGCCACCGGGCCGGGCGTCTCACGGTCCGTGACCTTGGCGGCGGGGGCCGACGATCCCAGCGTGGGCAGGGACAGCACCGGGCGGGACATCGACCGTGGAGCGGCATGCTTCGGCCCGGTCGCCTCCGCCTCGACGGGAACGTCCCAGGTCTCCACGGTGTGCGCGCCGCCGTCGGTCAGGGCGACCAGGTGGCGGTGGCCGTTGGCCTCCACGACGACCAGGTTCTGCGTCCGGGACACTGGCTGGCGGGCGACGACGCGCAACGACTCGTCACTCCCGGGGCCGAGGCGGCGCCGGGCCAGGCGAGCGGAGAGGTAGAGCGCCAGGGCGACGACGCCCAGGGACAGCACGACCTGCAGGATCTGGCCGAAGTCCATGTCAGCCCAGGACCTCGGAGTCGTCGTCGCGGATAGAGGTGATCTTGACCGCGAAGTCCAAATCCTGGACCACGACCTCTCCGGTGGCCAGGTGACGTCCGTTGACCAGCACGTCGGCCGGGGCGCCGGCGGCACGGTCGAGCTCGAGCACCTGACCGGGCTTGATGCGCAGCAGTTCGGCGATGGTCAGGGTGGTCCGCCCGATCACCACGGACAGCTCCATGTCCACGCCGCGGATGCGGTGGACGTTGCGCAGGAAGTCCTCGTCCACGCCGGCCTGGCGGGAGGGCCGCTCGTAGGTGGCGCCCTCGCGCACGGCCATGGCCAGGGCGTCCACGCCGTCCACGCTCACCACGAACAGCTGCGGGGCGGAGGCACCGGTCCCGGCGAAGGGGTTGGACCCGGCCGGGGCCAGCTCCACGGTGGAGGGCCCGGGCGAGCCGGCGGTGGACAGCCCGGAGTCCACGGCGGGCTTCAGGGCCGCGCCGGGGTCGGCGGCGATCAGCTCGGGCAACTGGGCGGCGGCGGTCAGTCCGATGACCACGGTGCCGGGCCAGCCGGCGCCGCGGAAGACCATCGGCTGGCCGGTGATGGCCGGCAGCTGGTCCGCGGAGGCCACGGGGCGGGTCTCGACCCGTCCGGCCAGCGGGAGGGCCGCCGCGGTGGCCGCGACGATCCGGGCCACGGCGTCCATGGGGTTCTGGCCCGGCAGTCCGGGTGCGGCAAAGTCTGCGCTCACTGGTCCAACTCCGTCTCGATGATCTTCATGTACTTGCGCGATCCGTCCACGACGTCCACGGCGGTGGCCAGGACCTGGCCTCCCACGGTGACGTTGAACGGCCGGTTGCGGGTATGGGTCAGCGGCAGCACGTCGCCGACCGAGAGCTTGAGCAGGTCCATGGAGCTGACCCGCAGCGGCGTGGCCTCCAGATGGACCTCCACCGGGGTGGCGGAGAGCTGTTCCATGGCCAGCCGGGGGGCGTCCTGCTCGGTGTCCACCGGGTTGGAGGAGCCCAGCCTCGGCAGGATGACGTCCGCGGGCAGGGCCAGCGTGAAGCTCTCCGGGGCCCCGGACCCGGTGGTGACCACGAAGGCGGCCACGATCATCAGGTCGGTCGGGGCGGCGGCCATGGCGAAGCCGGGGTTGTAGTGAACCCCGGCCTCCGGGACGGGCGCGGTGTCCAGCACGCCGGTGAACGAGTAGGCCAGGTCCTCCATGACGCCGGACATGGTGCGGCGCAGCACCCCGATCTCGGTGCCGGTGAGATCGCGCGCCGGCGGCAGGGTCTCGCCGTCGGAGCCGAGCATGCGGGAGACCCAGTCGGCCGCGGTGTCGATGGGCATCTGCAGCACCCCGCGGATCTCCGTGCCGGCCACGTGCAGCAGCATCATGCACGTGGCCGAGGGCAGCGAGGCCGTGTAGGTGTCGTAGGTGGCCAGCACCGCGAGGATCGGGGTGACGGTGGTCTTGGTGCGCAGCCGCGTGGTCATCTGGGACGACCACTGGCGCGCGAAGGTGTCACACGCCACGTCCAGGATGCGGGAGTGCTCGCGGGCCAGCGTGGTGGGACGCTGGAAGTCGTACGGCAGGTAGTCGGCGGATGCGATCATGGACCCGGATGCCACGGACTGGCCGGTCACCGGGTCATGCAGCTCGCCCGCGCTGAGGGTCTCTGGGCCCAAGGGTTCCTCCTCGTGGCATCGATGACTGCCACTTCTCGCAGATCCCTATGCCCGGGGCGCGGACCCGGCCGTCAGGTTTCGCCGCCCGCCTCCCGGGCGGCACCGGAGGGCACGACGCCGGCCGCGTCGGCCTTCCGGTCCGCCGCGTCCTGCTGCGCGTCCTTCTGCTTGTCCTGCTGCGCCTTCTTGCTCACCTCAGGGTCGTCCTCGGCCATCACCACGATGTCCACACGGCGGTTGCGGTCCAGCATGTCCCGCTTCCCGTCCATCGGCCGGGTGTCCCCGAAGCCGGTCGCGGACACGGCCCCCGGTGACATCCCCTGCACGTCGACCATGTGCCGGACCACCTTCACGGCCCGGTCGGCCGAGAGTTCCCAGTTGCTCTCGTAGTGCAGCGACTGACGGTAGTCGGCATGGCCCTCCACGGAGACGGCCGCGCCCTCGGCGTCGATCACCGGGGTGATGCCGTCCAGCAGCTCCACAGCGGAGTCGGAGAGCTTGACGTCGTCCGGGGTGAACATGGTCTCCCCGGAGAGCACGCGGATCACCAGGGCACCGTCCACGCGGTCGAACTCGATGTCCGCCTGCCGCTCCATCTCGGCCAGGTTCTCCTGCACCCCGGCCTGGATGTCCGCCAGCTTCTCCTGGGCGGTCTGCGGATCCGGATTCGGCATCGGTTGCTGGTCGCCCTCCGTGGCCGGTTCCTCGAGGGCCACGCCGGCCTGGGTGTCGTCCAGGTCCGTCTCCTCCTGGCCGAACCCGGTGGCCAGCGCGTTCTTGAGCTGCTCGTACTTCCCGGCGTCGATCGAGGACATGGAGAACAGCACCACGAACGTCAGGAACAGTACGGTCATCATGTCCAGGTAGGACACCGCCCACCGCTCGTCCATCTCCGGGGGGTTGCTCTCGGTCCTCCCCTTGCGCCTGCGTCCCACCTAGGCCGCCTTCGACGTGCCGGACTTGCCCGTCTTCTTCGAGGTCTTCCCCGCACCCAGACGCTGCTCGGAGGTCGAGGAGGTGCCGCCGTCGTTGTCCTTGCCCTTGCCGCCCTTGCCGGCCGTGAGCCGGTGGTCCGGGACCAGGGCGTGCAGCCGGTCGCTGAGGGCGTTGGAGTTGACCCCCGACTGGATGGACAGGGCCCCCTCCACCACGAGCTCCATGTTGGACTGCTCGAGCTCGCACAGCCGGCGGATGCGGGTGGCGATGGGGTGCCAGAAGAAGTTGGCGGTCAGCAGGCCCCACAGGGTGGCCACGAACGCGGCGGCGATCATGTGGCCCAGCTTGTCCGGGGTGGCCAGGTTCTCCATGACGTGGATCAAGGAGGCCACGGTGCCCACGATGCCGATGGTCGGAGCGTACCCGCCCATCTGGGAGAACCAGTTGGACACGGACATGACCTCTTCCTTGCGCGTGTTCTTCTGCGCCTCGAGCAGGTCTGCCAGGGACTCGGAATCCAGGCCGTCAGCCAACCCGGTGATGGCCGAGCGCACCAGCGGGTCCTCGGTGTTCTCGGCCTCGGCCTCGAGCTCGAGCAGGGATCCGCCGCGCGCCTTGAGGGACAGCGCGGAGACCTCCTCGATCACCGCCGCAGGGGCGCGCAACTTCCCGCGCACGGCCCACATGAAGATCTTCGGCACGTTCTTCAGGTCGCCGAGCGTGGTGCCCATCAGGGACACCGCGATGGTGCCGCCGAACACGATGATCATCGGCGCCACGATGAACAGCGAGGAGATCGTCCCGCCCTCCATGAGGACCATGACGAACAGTGAGGCGAAGGCCGCGATGATGCCCAGGATCATCAGGGGGTCCATGGTCAGGGCTCCTTGTCGGGGTCGGGGGTGGCCGGTGTGTGAGTGTCCGGCACGGGGGTCAGATGGGCCGCCCGGGGGTGTGGGTGCTCCCCGGCGCCCTGTGCGGCCTGCACGAGCAGGCCGGCCCGGTGGGCGTTGAGGATCGACTGGACGGTGTCGATGTCCTCCGCGGCGGTGTGGGACCGGCCGGTGATCATGGTGACCACGCAACTGGTGCCGTTAGCGCGGATCTCCTCGATGAGGTCCGGGTTCAGCCCGAACCGGTCACCGCGCAGCGTGGTCAGCAGGATCATGGTGGACTACCGGCCTCAGCGCTTGAGGTTGGTGAGCTCGGAGAGGACCTCGTCCGAGGTGGTCACGATCCGTGCGGAGGCCTGGAAGCCGCGCTGGGCCATGATGAGGTTGGTGAACTCCTTGGACAGGTCGGTATTGGAACCCTCCAGGATGCCGGAGGCCAGGGCGCCGAAGCCGTTCTCACCGGGAGCGCCGAGGGCGGGCTGGCCAGAGTTGGCGGTGACGCGGTATCCGGAAGCCCCGACCTTCTCCAGGCCAGACGGGTTGGTGAAACTGGCCAGGGCCACCTGGCCGATCGCGCGCACGTCACCGTTGGCGAACACGCCGTTGATGGTGCCGTCCTGGGCGATGGAGAAGCCCTCGATGGTGCCGTCAGTGGGGATCGTCAACGGCGTCAGGGCTGTACCGGGCTCCACGACACCGTTTGCGTTGGCAGTCCAGCCGTTGAGCTGGGCGCCGTCGGCCGTGACGAGATTGCCCGCCGCGTCCACGCTGAAGCCGCCGGCACGGGTGTAGAGCTGGTCATCGCCCTTGCTGACGACGAAGAAGCCGTTCCCGCCGATCATCAGGTCGGTGGCCCGGCCGGTGGACATCATGGCGCCGGCGGACTGGTCCGTGGTGATGGCGGCGGTGCGCACGCCCAGCCCCACCTGGGCCGGGTTGGTGCCGCCCAGTCCGGTGCCGGGGGCTCCGGCGTTCTGCTCCATCTGGGACAGGGTGTCCTGGAACGTGACGGCGGAGGCCTTGAAGCCGGTGGTGTTGACGTTGGCGATGTTGTTCGCGGTGGTGTCCAGCATCTGCTGGTGGGCGCTCATGCCGGAGACGCCGGTGTTCAGGGAGCGGAGCATGGTGTGCCTTCCTGGAAGTGATCGGTGGGGGTGATCGGTGATCTGATCGGTGACGTGTGACGGGGGCTGGGTGGCTGGGGTGGTGTGCGGTTCAGGTGTCGGCGTCAGTCGTCGCCGGCGGTGCGGGCGGCCAGGGCGGTGACCTGGCCGAGGGTGACGGTGTGGGCGCCGCCGTCGATCTCGACGAGGGCCTGCCCGTCCTGGAACACCGCGCCGGTGACGGTGCCGGAGGCGGCGACGGCGTCGGTGCCGAGCCAGTCCACCTGGTGGCCGATGAGACTGGCGGCGGTGGACATGGACCCCGCCGCGGCCTGGGTCTGCAGCGTCTGGGAGATGCCGTTGAGGGTCTCGGTCATGGACAGCTGGGCTGCCTGGGAGACCATCTGGTTGGTGTCCATGGGCGAGGACGGGTCCTGGTTCTGCAGCTGGGTGACGAGCAGCTTCAGGAAGACCTGCTGGTTCATCTCCTGGGCCGGGCCGGTATCGGCCTGCCGCGCCTGGCGGGCGGCGTCCAGGGAGATGGTCGGCGCGCCCCCGGTCACGGCGGTGATGGGATCGGGCATCGCGGGCTCCTTCGGTTCGTGCTGCTCGGTGGGTGGTTCTGGGATGGTTCTGGGATGGTTCTGGGGTGGTTTCGGGGTGCTGCCGGGCGGGTACTGCGTGGTCCGGGCTGCCTGGACGGTCAGCTACCCGAGGGTCCTATGCAACGAGTTCGCGGTCAGGCGTACACGTCCAGTCCGGCACCCGGTTCCCCCGGTCCGGTCCGGGGTCCCTCGCCCGGACCGTCGGCCTCGGGGCTTCCGATCCCGACGTCGGCCGGCACCCGGTCCGTCCGGCCACCGGCCCGGTCCCCGGCACCGGCCCCGGCGCCCTGCCCCGCTCCGGCGCCGGTTCCCGGCTGGCCGGACTGCTCGCGGCCAGTGGACTGGTCCCGGTTCCCGGCGAGGTCGAGGGTCACGCCGCTGCCGGTGGCGGCCAGCTCGCGGCGCAGCTCACCCAGGACCGCGCGCAGGTTCTCCCGGCCGGCCTCGGTGGCGGCCGAGATCTCCAGGCGCACGACGCCGTCCCGGGCCATGGCCTCCAGCGTCACCGGCCCCAGCGACTCGGGGCTGATCCGGATGGTAGCCAGGTGGGTGCCGTCGGGCAGGGTGGTGGCCCGGCCGGCGGCCTGGACCACCGGGGTCGTCAACTGCTGCACCGTCCAGGCCCGCATGGCCGGGGTCGGCGCGGGGGCCGCATCGGTCGCGGCGCCCGGGGCGGAGCCGAGTGGGGCCGAGGGGACCGGGGCCGGCGGGGACAGGGCCGGACCCGCTGCCGGTGCCGCCGGACCGGCGGTCGACGGCGCGGAGGAGACTGCGGGAGATGTGGCGGTCGGCGCACCCGTTGACTCGGCGGGTGCTGTTGCGGCGGAGGCCGTGGCCGCGCCGGTGGTGGATCCCGCGCCGGTGGTGGACCCCGCGGCAACGGTGTTGCTCGCGGGGTCCCCCGTGATGCCCGCGCGGATGCCTGCGGTTCCCCCGTTCAGACCCGCGGTCCCCGCGGGCAGACCAGTGGTCCCTGCGGGCAGGCCCACGCCCGCAGCAGCGCGCCCGCCCGCGGGATGGGGGGCCACCCCCGCGGGGGCTCCCAGCCCCGGTCCGGAAGGAGCCGCACCGGACGGCACGGTTCCCGGAGCAACGCCAGGTGCCGCGGCGCCGGACATGGCGGCACCGGAGGCGGCCGCGTCGCCGGGGACGCCTCCGCTCGTGCCGACTCCGAAGTACGTGCTGCCCCACTGGGTCGCCCCGGAGGGCACACTGCCGGCCGGGGCGGTGCCCGTCTCCGCAGGCCCACCCGTCGTGCCGGTCGCCGCGGCGTCGTCGTCGCCGGCGCCCGCCGTTATGGATCCGGGTTCGTGTTCACCCCACCGGTGGGCCGGTGTGCGCGAGGGGTCGAAGCTCACGCTGCTCCCCTGCCCCGACGAACCCGTCCCCGGCACGATGACCTGGGCCGCAACCGCCCCGGCGTCGGAGCCCGGCAGATCGCCGCCCGTGGTCACGTCCTCCGGCGTACGTCCGGTCGTGGCCTCGGCCGTCGTCCCGCGTGCGGGCTCCCCGGTGAGGGCGCTGCCCGCCGCGGTCGGCCCACCGGCCGCAGTAGCCTTGGCACCCGGGACACCGGCGGGCGTGGTTCTCGCGCCGTGCGCGGGCGCGTTCGACTGATGGACCGCACCGGCGGGCGTGGTTCCCGCGCCGCGCTCGGGCGCGTTCGGCTGACGGATCGCACCGGCCGGCGTCGTTCCGGAGCCGCGCTCGGGGGTGCCGGCAGTGCCGGACCCGCGGGACGAGGCGGCCGGCGTCGCCTGGCGCAACGCCTCGGCGAAGCCGCCCGCCGGGGCGCTGCCGCGCGTCGGGACGGCCGGGTACGGCGACGACCCCGGGGCCACGCTCCGGGACTGATGCGGGCCGCCGGCGAACATCCGGTCCAGGGCCGGGTTGATCACGCGCCCACCCCCGCCAGCTGCTCGAACGCCGCGCGCGTGGAGACGCCCGTGGATGCGCTCGCCGGGCTCACGCTGACCCCCGTCGCGTGGGACCCGGAAGATCCTGAGGGGACCACACGGCGGATGGTGTCGATGTCGTCCCAGGAGTACAGCGGCCGGATGGAGACGTTCTCCCCGGGCCGCGGGGCGTGCAGGATCTTGTTGTCCCCCAGGTAGATCGCGATGTGCGAGCCGTTGCGCATCCCCAGCAGGTCCCCGGGCCGGGCCTGGGCCAGCGAGGCGACCTCGGTGCCCATCTTCGCCTGGTCGCGCGCGACGCGCGGCATGGAGACGCCGAGCTCCTTCATCACGTACTTGACCAGCCCAGAGCAGTCGAAGCCCTGGGACGGGGAGTTGCCGCCCCAGACGTAGCGCACGCCGAGGTGCTTGCGGGCGGACTGCACGATGCGGTCGCCGAAGTCCGAGCCGCCGCCGGAGCCGGCGGCGCCGGTGCCGCTGACGGCGCCCGCCCCGGTGGTGCCGCCGGCCCCGGTGGAGGTCCCGACGCCGGTGCTCGCCCCGGCGCCCGGTGTTCCGGAGCCGGATGTACCGGAACCCGAGGTGCCAGAACCAAAAGCACCGGAACCCGGGGTGGAGGGCGCGGCGGCGGACCCCTGGGCGAGCGCCTCGTCCAGGACGGCCGAGAAGTCACCGGTGCTCCCCAGGACGCCGCCGGCCAGCGAGCCGGAGTCCGTCCAGGAACCGGCCGATGCGGCAGTGGTGAGCCCGGTGGCCGCGGCCGGGGACCCCGCCCAGGCCGGGCGGGCGGACAGGGTCACGATGGTGGACTGGATCTGCGCGATCCGGGTCTCGACGGCCTCGATGCTCATCGCGAATCACCCGCCCGGTGGTGCGCTGTGGAGGCGAGCTCGTCGAGCACCTGCTGCTCGGCCTTGCCCGCGAGTGCGCGCAGCTTCATCTCGTGCCGGTCCCGGAGCAGTTCGGCGCTGCGGCGGGCCTGCACGGCCAGCAACAGGGCCTGCTCCGCGGCCTGCACCTCGCCGGCGGCCACGGCCTGGGCGGACCGGATCTCGGCGAGCTGTCCGGCGGCGGCGGCGCGGGCGATGCCGGCGGCGGCCAGTACGTTGGCTCCCCCGAACTCCTCCAGCAGGGCGCGCTCGTCGGCGGCGCGGCGCTGTTCGGCGGTGGCGTGCCGCTGGGCGTCGGCCAGCCGGCCCGCGGCCTGGTCCTCCTGGATCTGGCGGACGCGCAGCAGGGACGTGAGGCGGAACCCGGCCATCAGGCGCTCCTTCCATCAGTTGAGGTCGTCGTCTCCGGGCTCAGCAGCCCGGCGAGTCCGCCCAACCGGGACCACGCCTCGGGCAGGGCGGTGGAGTCCTCCATGCTCTGGCGCAGGAAGGCATCCACGTGGGGCCGCGCGGCGAGGGCGGCATCGGCCAGGGGCCGGGTGCCGGGCACGTAGGCGCCGACGTCGATCAGGTCCTGGACCTCTCGCTGCTCGGCCATCGCCCGGCGCACCGCCGTGATGTTCGCCTTGTCCACCGGCCCCGTCACGGCGGAGGCGCAGCGGGAGATGGAGGCGAGCACGTCGATGGACGGGAAGTGCCCGGCCACGGCCAGCCGCCGGTCCAGCACCAGGTGCCCGTCCAGGATGGAGCGGGCGGAGTCGGCCACGGGGTCGTTGTGGTCGTCGCCGTCCACCAGGACGGTGTAGATCCCGGTGACCGAGCCGGCCCGGTCCGTGCCGGCGCGCTCGAGCAGCTGGGCGAGCAGGGAGAACGTGGACGGCGGGTAGCCGCGCGTGGCCGGCGGCTCCCCGGCGGAGAGTCCGATCTCGCGCTGGGCCATGGCCACGCGGGTCAGTGAGTCCATCATGAGCACGGCGTGGCGACCCTCGTCGCGGAAGTGCTCGGCGATCCGGGTGGCAGTGAACGCGGCCTTGCGGCGCATCATGGCCGGCTCGTCGCCGGTGGCCACGACCACCACGGAGCGGGCCAGCCCCTCGGGGCCGAGGTCGTCGTCGAGGAAGCCGCGGACCTCGCGGCCGCGCTCCCCCACCAGCGCGATGACGGACACCTCGGCGTCCGTGCCGCGGGCGATCATCGACAGCAGCGAGGACTTGCCCACGCCCGAGCCCGCGAACAGGCCGATGCGCTGGCCACGGCCCAGGGCGGTGAAGGTGTCCACGGCGCGCACGCCGGTGCCGAGCTGCTCGGTGACCGGCGCCCGGTCCAGGGCGTGCGGGGCGGCGCGGTGCGCGGGCACCAGCCGGATGCCGGTGATCGGCCCCTTGCCGTCGATCGGCCGGCCCAGGGCGTCGATGACGCGGCCGATGAGCCCGTCGCCCACCGGCACCTCTCCCCCGCGGTGCGCCAGGGTCACGGGCGTGCCGGCCGCGGGCGCCCAGCCGTCGGCCAGGGGCATCACGGTGGCCTCGGTGCGGTTCACGGCCACCACCTCGGCCTCGACGCCGGCCGGTCCGGCGGGCGTGCCGGAGCGGCCGGGCTGACCGGGGCCCACGGGGCCGCCGACGGTCACCACGTCCCCGACGGCCACGGGAAGTCCGCCGATGACCGCCCGCAGTCCCTGCGTGGCCACGACGGTCCCGCGGGCCACGGGAGCCGCCAGGAGCGCGGCCTCGCTCAGCCGATGGTCGAATCCCCTCGCCGTCATGATCTGCATCGCTCTGGCCTCCCTCATCATGATCTGTGCGGACATGCCCTGCGCGATGAGGTTCATGCGAGCCCTCCTCGGGCGTAGTCCTGGATGCGGTCCAGGGCGTCCTCGAGGCCGGCCTCGAGCCAGCCGTCCTGGTACAGGGCCACCCCGCCGCCGGGCGGCAGGGTGGAGTCGGCCTGGATCGCGACGCCGGCCGGCAGCTCCGTGCCCTCCTGCGCCGCGCGCAGGGCGTCCGGGTGCAGGCGGATGGTGTGCACGGGGGCGGGCGTGGGCGCGGTGAGGGCCCGGCGGATCACGGCCCGGGCGGCCACGGAAGCATCGGTCAGCTCGGCGCCGAGGATGATGGCGGCCACCCGGCAGGCGACCTCGAAGACCTGGTCCTCCGCGTCGTCGAGACCCTGGCCCATGGACTCGGTGAGCCCAGCGGCGGCCCGCTCCAGCGCGGCCAGGGCGCCGTCGATGCGCTCGCGGTGGGCGCGCAGCGCGCGCTCGTGCTCGGCCTGGCGGGCCTCCTCAAGGGCGTCGGCGTGCCCCTGGGCGGCCTTGAGGCCGTCCACGTAGCCGCGGGCGCGGCCCTCGATGACGGCGGCGTCCACCACGGGCGGGGAGACCACGGCCACGGGCACGGCGTAGTACCTCGGGGTGTAGGTCTCAGACATACTCGTCCTCCTCCTCGTCCTGCGTGGTCAGCACCAGCTCGCCGGCGCCCTCCAGCTCTCGGACCTGGCGCACCACCTCGCCGCGGGCCTCCTCGACCTCGGAGGCGCGCAGCCGGGGGGTCGCGGCGATCTCCTGGTCGAGGGCCTCCACGTTGCGGGAGGACATGTTCGCGCGGATCTTGTCCTCCAGGGCCGGAGTGGCCCCGCGCAGCGCCCTGGCCAGCACGTCCATCCGGACGTTGCGCAGCACGATCTGCAGGGAGCGGTCGTCGACTTTGACGAGGTCGGCGAAGGTGAACATCAGGTTCCGCACCTCCGCGCCGAGCTCCGGGTCGGTGGCGGTCATGTACTCCAGCACACCGCGCTCGGTGGCGCTGTCGGCCCGGTTGACGATCTCCACCAGGGACTGCACGCCGCCGATGGCGGCCTGCTCGCGGGCGGTGGCCACCGAGGAGACCCGGGACTTCAGGATCTCGGCGGTCACCCGCACCGCCTCGGTGGACGGGGTGCCCATGGTGGCGATGCGGAAGGCCACCCCGTTGCGCACGGGCTCGTCCAGCCCGGACAGCACGGCGGAGGCGGTGCGCGGGTCCAGGTTGGACAGCACCACGGCCTGGATCTGCGGGGTCTCCTCCTGGATGAGCGCCAGGATCTGTGTGGCGTCCATGGTGTCCAGGAACTCGAAGGCCTTGCCGGCCAGCACGCCGGCGGCCCGGTCCATGACATCCCCCGCCTTGTCCTCGCCGAAGGCCCCGGAGATGAGCCGGCGGGCCAGGTGGGCGCCGCCGCGCACGGGGACGCGGCCGGAGTCCACCATGACGGCCAGCTCGTCCATCACGGCGTCCACGGTCTCGGGCGCGGCGACCTTCATCCGCATGATCTCCGCGGAGACCTCGTGGGCCTCGTCCTCGCTGAAGTGGCTCATCACTTCGGAGGCCACGGCCGGATCCAGGTCCATCAGCAGCACGGCGACCTTCTGCACGCCGGTCAGGGGCACCTCGGCCTTCATGCCAGCTCCTTCGCTTCCATCATGGCGCGCATCATCTCGGCGGTCCGGGCCGGGTCCGTCGCGGCGGCGTGGTGCACGCGCTCCGCGGCGGAGGTGCCCTCGGCCAGCGGCTCGACGGGCAGCACCGGCGGGGTGGCCACGGCCTGGATGGCCTGGGTGGCCGGCTCGGCGGGCAGCACCGGCAGCTCACCGGTGGCGGGGCCGGTGGAGCGGTCCAGCAGGGCCGGCGGCGGGGTGGTCTCGCCCAGGTCCTCCAGGGTCTCCACGGTGCGGCGCCGGCGCAGGATCAGCCAGGCGACGAAGCCCGCCAGCACCAGGGCGCCGATGGACCCGTAGATGATCAGGTCCCGGGTCAGGGCGTCCTTGGCGGCCTGGGCCTCGGCCGCGGCAGCCGCTTCCAGGGCCTCCTGCGCCTCGGTGGCGGTGGCGGTGGAGAACGGGACGATCTCCACGGTCACGGTGTCCCCGCGCGCGGCGTCCACCCCGGCGGCGGTGGAGACCAGGTCGGTGATCTGCGCCTGGGTCAGTCCGCCCGCAGCGGCCGTGTCCACGGCCACCGCGACGGTCTGGCGCTCGACCTCACCGGCCGGCGTCGTGGTGGAGGTGGTGGTCTTGTCCACGGCGTTGGTGCGGGACTCGGACTCGGAGGTGTACTCGCCCGCGGCGCCGGCCTCCACGGCGGTGTTGGCCACGTTGTCCGGGCCGAGCACGCCGGCCCCGCCCGGGGCGCCGCTGCCGGTGTAGTCCTCGGTGGAGGTCTGCTCGCTGAGCGCCTGCACGCCGCCCGCGGGGGTGGCGAACTCCTCGGAGACGGTCTCGGAGGAGGACCGGGTGGTCTGCACGGTGGCGGCCACGGTCGCATTGCCCGGGCCCACGAGGTTGTCCAGCACCTTCTGCACGTTGGCGGTCACGACGGCGGAGCGTTCCCCGTCGCCGCCGGCGAGCTCGACCGGCCCCTCGCCCACGGCGGAGAGCACCTTGCCGGTGGAGTCGACGACGGCCACGTTGGTGGGGTCCATGCCCTGGACGGAGGCGCTGGCCAGGTGCACGATCGCCTCGACCTGGCGGGTGTCCAGCCCGCCGCGGGGGGCGGAGACGAACACGGAGGCAGTGGGCTCGCCCTGCTCGGCGGCGAAGACGGTCTCCTCGGGGATGGCCAGCTTCACGGAGGCCTGCTCCACGCCGTCCATCTGGCTGATGGTGGCGGCCAGTTCGCCCTCGATGGCGCGCTTGTAGGTGGTGTCCTGCTGGAACTCCGAGGAGGTGATGCCGACCTCGTCGAGCAGAGCGTAGCCGGTGCCGCCCCCGGTGGGCAGGCCGGCCGCGGCGGCGGCGAGGCGCTGGTCGTAGACGGACTCGTCCGGCACCAGCACCGTGGTGCCGCCGTCGGTGAGCTCGTAGTCGACGCCGGAGGACTTCAGCTGCTCCACCACGGCGGCGGCGTCCGTGGAGGACAGGCCGGTGAACAGCGGGGACATGCTCGGCTTGGACAGCTGCGTGGCCGCGAGGATGCCGCCGGCGACCAGCGCCACGGCCAGCAGGGAGGCGATGATCCGCTGGCCCATGGGCATCGCGGAGAGCTTCTCGGCCAGGGCGCTGAAGCGGCCGCCGGCGGAGCGGCGGCCGGAGGGCAGAGCGGAGGCGGTCATGCTGCTCATGCCTGGATCCTCATCAGCTCGTTGAAGGCCTGCAGGGAGGTGTTGCGCAGGGCGACCATCAGGTCCATGGTGGCCGAGGCCTCGGCGGCCGCGATGGTGGCCTCATGGATGTCCTGGAGGTCGCCCGTGACCGCCTGCAGGGACAGGGTGTCCCGCTCGCCCTGCATCGCCTGCAGGGCGTCGACCTGCCCGGCCAGGGCGGTGCCGAAGTTAGCGGCCTGGGCGCCGGAGACGGCGTCGGCGGCGCTGGCGGGGTCGGCGCCGGCGGGGACGGGCAGCGAAGGCGCGACGACGGCGGCGGGCAGCGCGGCCGACGTCGGGCTGGTGGGGGCGACGGCGGGCAGCCCGGACAGGGCGCCGATGGAATCGATGGGCATCAGTTGCGTCCGATCTCGATACCGGCCTGGTAGACCGACTTGGCCTTGTCCACGACCTGGGAGGCCAGCGCGTAGGAGCGCTGGGCCATGATGAGGTTGCCCATCTCCACGCCCATGTCCACGTCCGGACGGCGTACGTAGCCCTCCGCGTTGGCCTCGGGGTGCTCGGGCTCGTAGGAGAGGATGCCCTCGGCGTCGCCGAGCTGGACGCTCGTGACCTGCACGCCCTGGTTGGCGGGGTTCGGGGCGACCTCGAGGTAGCGGGCCTGGAAGGCGTCCTGGTCCGCGGAGACGACGGTGTTGATGTTGGCCAGGTTGTCCGCGGTGGCGTCGATCCAGCGCCGGTTGGCGGACATGGAGGTGCCGGCGATGCCGATGGCGTCGAAGGCGGGCATCAGGAGGTCCTCGCAGCCGTGGAGACGCCGGAGATCTTGGACTTGATGGCCTGGGAGGCGAACTGGAAGGACAGCACCGTGGCCTCGTTGGAGAGCACCTCGGTGTCCGCGTTGACGTTGTTGCCGTTCAGCCGGGTGGGCTCGAGCGAGGGCGCCGCCGTGGGCGCGACGCGGCCGTCGCCACGGGCGATGGAGGCCGCCAGGGAGTCCTCGAACTGGACCCGGGTGGCCTGGAACAGCGGCGTGTTGACGTTGGCCAGGTTGTTGGCGATGGCGCGTTGGCGTGCTGCCAGCCCATCCAAGGCCGACTCCAGCGCATTGACCGTCACGGACATGCTTCTCCCCTTCCCGCGGACCTGGAACCGGGCCCTTGAGTGCACTCGTGGTCCTTGACGCCTGGGTACATGCGCAGGGCCGACGGACCGGGCGACCGTTTCGCAGGTCGTCCACGGATCCCTATGCAGGCAGGTCAGGGCGAGGGGCCGGTTTTGCGCGGCCGCTGTCCGGGGAGTTACGAGCGCGCTCGGTGGTGACCGGCGCGGCGCCGTCCGGGGGTTACGAGCGCGCTCGGCGGTGACCGGCGCGGCGTGTCGCGACGTGCAGCGTGCTCGTAACTCGGGTGGGACACTGAGCGCATGACCACCGCACCCCAGTGGACCTGCCCGGCGGGCACCATCCGCGGCTGGGTGGACGTCGGCCCGGACCACGCCCCGGTCTGGCGGGCCACCGGCATCCGGTACGCCCACGCGGACCGGTACGCTGCCCCGCGGCCGGCGCCGGCCGTCGTCGGGACCGTGGAGGCGACCGACTGGTCACCGGCCTGCCCGCAGCGACCGGTCCGGGCGCTCGAGGGGGTCTCGCCGGGGACGTTCCTGGGGCCGCTGGAGATCTCCGAGCACTGCCAGTACCTGTCCGTCACCGCGCCGGAGGGCACCGGTCCGGGCGATCGGTTGCCCGTGATGGTGTGGATCCACGGCGGCGGTTACGTGCTCGGCGCCGGCGACCAGCCGTTCTACGACCCGAGCGCGCTGGTGGCCGAGCAGCGTGTCGTGGTGGTGAACGTGACCTACCGGCTGGGGATGTTCGGCTTCCTCAGCCGCGAGGGCGTGCCGGCCAACCTCGGGCTGCTGGACATCGTCGAGGCGCTGCGCTGGGTGCAGCGCAACATCGCCGCGTTCGGCGGGGACCCCGGGAACGTCACCGTCTGGGGCGAGTCCGCCGGGGCCGATGCGGCGGCCCACCTGATGATCGCCGAGGGCACCGAGGGGCTGTTCTCCCGGGCGATCATGCAGTCGGCGCCGATCGGGGTGATGCGCGGCCGGGCGGCCATGACGGCCGAGCTGGGCGCGCGTGCCTCCCGGCTGCCGGTGGATGCGTCCGTGGAGGAGCTCCTGCGGGTTGAAATGGAGCTGGCCCGGTTCGCCCTGCGGCTCGGGCTGAGCGGGGCGATGCCGTTCGGGCCCGAGTACGGGGAGCATCCCTTGCCGGCCGTGGAGCGGCGGGAGGCCGCGTGGATCGACGCCGCCCGCCGGGTGGACGTGCTGGTGGGCTCGAACCTGCGCGAGGCGGCCCTGTTCGCCCCCGTGGTGGGACCGGTGGCGAGGCTGGGCCGGATGCCGGTGGTGGGGCCACCGGTGCACGAGGGCCTGGTTCGATGGCTGACGGACGTGATCTTCACCCGCGGGGCGGAGCACTTCATCCGCCGGCACGCCGAGGCCCGCGGCCACGGTTACCACTACCTGGTGCACGCTGAGGCCGAGGACAACCCGCTGTCCTCGGCGCACGCGGCCGAGTTGCCGCTGCTGTTCTGGAACCGCAAGGCGTGGGGCCGGGCCCTGCTGCACGGCTTCGACCCCGTGGAGACCGAGGCTTGGGGCCGCCGCATGCGGGCCGACTGGGCGGGGTTCGCCCGGACCGGGCGGATCGAGACCGGCACCGTGGACGGGCTGATGACGATCCGGCCGGGCGACCGGGTGTGAAGGAGGTGCGAAGGGGCCTGGGAGCGTGATGGCGTGTGAGGGCGCTGGCGAGAGTGCGTCGTGCTGTCTCGGCAGTTTCGCAGCGGATCAGGCTGGTGACTCGGTGCCCGCTTCGGGATTGAGCTGGGAGTTGAAGTCCTGCTGGTCGAAATAGAACCGATGGGCAACGGCCAAGCCGTTCTCGACCACCAGGACGTCGCATTCCCGCATGCGGACCCTACTGCCGGTGGGCGCAATGTCCTCTCCGGTCGGCGATGTCATCGGACCGGTGTGCGTGCCCACGATGTACCCCTCGTCGATGGCCACGTTGCCATCCTCGAGTTCGCTCAGCGGCTCGAAGCGGAAGTCGGGGAATGCCCGTGAGAACGACTGTAGGTACTTGACGATCTCGGACCGCCCCTGGAGCGTGCCCCAGTCAGGCGTCTCGGCCACGGCGTCCTCGGTGTAGCACTCCGTCAGTGTCTTCTCGTCCCCGGCCACGACCGCATCGGTGATCCGCCGCATCAATTCCCGCGCCTGCCCCATCTCCGAGCCTCCCAAGAACCGACCAAGGAAACGCATCCAACATCGGCACCAGTGAACCGTCCCCGGTTCTCTGCCGCTCCTATGCGGGTGCCAGCACCGGGTGTGTTGGCGTGGTGAGGTCAGCGTAGTACGCGGCCTCGTACTCCTCGGGTGGGATGTCGCCGAGGGTAGAGTGCAGGCGCCGGTTGTTGTACCAATCCACCCAGCCGGCGGTGACCCATTCCACGTCGTCGATGGTGCGCAGTGGCCCGACTCGGAAGGGGGAGCCGTCGCGGATTGCCTCGTTCTTGAACAGCCCGATTGTGGACTCGGCCAGGGCATTGTCATAGGCATCGCCGATGGATCCGATCGAGGCGGCGATGCCCTCCAGTGCGAGAGTTTCGGCGAAGGCCACGGACGTGAATTGAGAGCCGGCATCGCTGTGATGCACCAGCCCGTCCTGGACCGTGTGTCCGGCGCGGTCGCGCCGCCACAGCCCCATCCGCAGCGCGGTGGTGACCAACGGGGTCGTCTTCGTGGTCGCGGCATGCCAGCCCACGATCGCGCGCGAGTAGCAGTCGATCACGAACGCGACGTAGACGAATCCGGCCCAGGTACGGGTGTAGGTGAAGTCCGCGACCCAGCGTTGGTTCGGCACCGGCGCGGTGAAGTCCCGGTCCAGCAGGTCCGGGGCCCGGGCCGCGTTGCGGTCCGGGACCGTGGTTCGCACACCCTTGCCGCGCACCAGGCCGTTGACCCCGAGCTGGCGCATCAGCCGATCCACCCGGCGCGTCGACACCTCATGGCCCTGGCGCCGGAGCAGCGCGGTCATCTTCCGTCGTCCGTACATCGACTCCGGTGAAGCACCGCCGTGCGCGTCCACCCGGGCGGCGAGGATGGCATCGATGATCACCGCGTCCTGGAGGTCGCGGGTGCTGGGCTGGGCGCGTTTCCACGCCCGGTAGGTCCGCTCGGCGACCCGCACGCCCTGCTCGCGCAGGAGCGTGCAGATCGACCCGACCGAGCGGCCCTGGGCACGCTGGTCCTCGATGAACCCGAGGATCACCGGCGTCGGGGGTCGAGTTCCCCGGCGAAGAAAACCGCGGCGTCCTTCAGGATCGCGTTGGCCTCGCGCAGCTCGCGGTTCTCCCGCTCGAGCTGCTTGATGCGCTCGTTCTCGCTGGAGGGCACTCCCTCGCGTTCTCCGGCATCGATCTGGGCTTGGCGCACCCAACGGCGCAGGGATTCCTTCCCGATGCCCAGCCGGTCGCCGACGGACTGACAGGCCGCGGTCAGGGTGGGGTACTCATCGAGATGGTCCAGCACCAGGCGGGTGGCCCGCTGTTTGGTCTCCTCCGGGATCCTCTTCGGCATGCTCTCTATCTTCCTTCCAGACTCGAAAGGAAGCGGCATCAAACCGGGGACGGTTCAGTTTTGCGACCCCGAGGTCCATAGCCGGTCACCGCCGACCTCGGCCGGCCAGGCAGCTCAGCGATCCGGATACTCGTCCGGCACCTTGCACCGCCACCTGTCGCCGCAACGAGTCGCCTCTGGGTGCGCCCCGAGGATGCGGCCCCCGCTTGCCTGCGGGTGTTCTGCTCAGGCGTTGGTGTCGAGTCTCAGGCGTTGGCGTCGAGGTAGGACGGCGTGGCGCGGCGGCCGGCAGCGGAGGCACGCTGGGCCTGGGCGGTGGCGCGGATGGAGGTCTCCAGCCCGTCGCGCTCGGTGTTCATCTCCCGCAGGGCCATGGAGAGCCGGGTGGTGAGGTTGACCAGTCGGCGTTCCAGGTGCGCCGGCGGGGTGCTGGCCGGGCGGTTGTCGAGGCCGGCCGGCAGCGGGGGCCGGTGGCCGGCGTCGAGCCAGTCCTCGAGCTCGTTGGCGAGCTGCTCCCAGGCGAGATCCTGCAGGACCCGGTTCGCGGATTCGGTGGCTGCCACGGATGTCATGGACTTCACGCCGTCTTCGCAGCCTGCTCGAAGGCCTCGGCGACCGGCGCCATCAGCTCGATGGCGGTGGCAACGCCGACCGGGTCCGAGTTGCGGTTGGCGGCGTCGATGGTCTGGAGGCAGTAGCCGTAGACGGCCTTGAGGTCCTCGGCGCCAGCCCAACCGGTGACGTCGAGGGTGGCGTCCAGCTCGGCGAGAATCGCCTGGGCGTGGACGAGGTTGGCGCTGGCCGAACCGGTGTTGCCGGTCTCCAGGTCCACGGCGGCCCGGTTCAGGTCCAGCATCAGGCGCTGGAACAGCTTGACGGTGAGCTGCGCGGGGGTGGCGGTCAGCAGCTCCTGACGGCGCATCTGCGCGATGGCGGTGCGGTTGGCGGAGGCCAGCATGGGGTGCTCCTGGTGGTGGGGATGAGACGGTGACGGATCGGGATGGGGTGGAGGGGTGATGGTTCCCCGGTTTGCGGGGGGACTACCGCTGGTTGGCGGCGGCCTGGTTGGTGGCGATCTGGCTGCCCAGGTAACTGGACAGCGAGTTAGCCTTGGCGATGGCCATCTCCATGGCGGTGAACTGGGCGCGCAGGGTCTGCTCGCGCATGGCCAGGCGGCGCTCGGCGGCGTCGATGCCGTCCTGGGTGCGACGGTTCTCCGTCACGCGGGACTCGATGGACTTGGTGAGCAGCCCGTCGTACTTGTCCGAGATGGTGTTCGCGGCCTCGTGGACGCGCCCGGCCAGGTTGGCCAGGGCGGTCCCGACGGCGGCCGGATCGTCGGTGAGGGCCTGCTTCAGCTTCGCGGTGTCGATGCTGAGCCGGCCGTAGCGGTCCGGCTCGACGCCGAACCAGGCCTGTGAGGTGCCGTCGTCGGTGCGGACGGCGGCGTTGAAGATCTTGTCCTCGATGGAGCGGACGGTGGAGTCGCCGACGAACATGCCGGCCTTGGTCGTCGATCCGGAGGTGCCCGTGGAGGCAGTGACGGTGGTGACCGTGCCGATCGCGTCCAGCAGGGCGTTGATCTGCTTGAGCAACTTCTCGGCCCGCTCGGTGGCGGCCTGCGGGTCATTGGCGGCCGTGGCGGTAACGGTGGAGCCGACGGCCTCCTTGCTGACTGTGACGGAGACTCCGGTGGCAAGGTCGGCGAACTCGTTGGTGGCGGAGGTGACGATCTGCTCAGCGCCGGTGTTCGGGAACAGAGTGATCTTCGCGTTCGAGGCGGTGGAGGTGACCGCTCCCCCGTTGGCGAAGAGGTCGGTGCCGTCGGCGCGGGTGGCGGTGAACGCTGCGGCGGCGCCGGTTTCCCGGCTGGTCAGCTGGAGGCGGTAGGTGGTGTTGCCGTCGGTGTCAGTGCCGGCGCGGACCAAGGTGGCGTCGAGGCCGAGTTCGGCGTTTCCGTTGATGGTGTTGACCAGGGAGGTGAGGCTGTCCCCGGTGATGTCGGCGGTGGTCCCGTTCGCGGTGATGGTCAACGTCTCGCCGGCCCAGCCGGACAACGGAGCCGAGACGCCGGAGTGCTTCGAAGCGGCAGCATCGACGGTGAAGTCCAGGGTTGCAGGAGTCGCACCGTCGGCGACGGTGACGGTGACGTGCTCGGACGACGAGGTGCCGGTCGCAGGGCGGAAGGCCGCTGCCGTGGAGTTCTCCTTGGCCGACGTGGCCAGCGCGGCGATCTGGGTGTTGAGCGAGCGCAGCCCGGAGACGCGAGCCTCGTTCTCGGCGAGCTTGTTCTCCATCAGCGTCACGGGAACGCGTTCGACCGAGATGAGCGCGCCGATGAGCTCGGTGGTGTTCAGCCCGGAGGCCAGTCCGTCGAAGCTGATGCCGGCCATGACTGCCAGTCCTCTCGTTACCGTGCAATGTGTGCTGATCCGGACGCCACAGTCCGGACATCCCGGATCTTCGCCGGGCACGGCCCAGAACATGCCGGGCCACGTGTTGGATCGTCTATGCGGTGGACCGAAGGGCGGCCGTCGCCGGTGGTGCCGGCGGACGACCGCCCTCGGTCAGGGATGGGTCACTGCGTCAGTGCCCGCTGGGATCAGCGGAGCAGCTGCAAGACGCCCTGGGTGGACTGGTTCGCCTGGGCGAGCATGGCCTGGGAGGCCTGCTCCTTGATGGAGGCAGCGGACTGCTTGACGATCTCCTTGGCCATGTCCACATCGCGGATGTTGGACTCGGCGTTGGTGAGGTTCTCGGCCGTCACGTTAACGTGCTTGAGGGTGTACTCGAGGCGGTTCTGGACGGCGCCGATGCTGGAGCGCGCCGCGGAAACCGCGGCAATCGCGGTATCGACGGTGGTGATCGCGGTGGCGGCATTCTCGGCGGTATCGAAGGTGAGACCGGCGGTGGTCATGTTGGTCACGAGGGTGTCCAGGCGGGCCCCCGACAGGTTGAGGTCGATCTTGTCGGAGGCGTTGGCTCCCACCTGGAAGCTGAAGATGCCCGTGGTGCCATCGCCCTCGGCGCCGTTGGTGGCACCCAGGAGGTTGGAGCCGTTGAAGTTGATGGACTCGGACATGCGGGTCAGCTCCTGGGTCAGTGCGGTGACCTCGGTGGTGATGGCGGCGCGGGCCGCCTCGTTGTTCGAGTCGTTACCGGCCTGGACGGCCAGGTCACGGATGCGCTGGAGGATGTCGCCGGCGGCGGCCAGGCCACCTTCAGCGGTCTGGGCCATGGAGACACCGTCGCTGATGTTGCGGGCGGCGACCTCGAGGCCGTTGGCCTGCGAGCGGAGGCCCTCGGCGATGGACAGGCCGGCGGCGTCGTCGGCGGCGCGGTTGATGCGAAGGCCGGAGGACAGCTTCTCCATGGAGGAGGCCTTGTCCTCAGCGGCCATGGACATCAGGCGGTAGGTGTTGTTGGCGGCGACGTTGGTGTTGATGACAGACATGGTGCTGCTCCTCTGAGGGAAAGAATCTTGTGTGGTCCTGCGGACCCGTTGCCCCGGACCCGACACATGACTTATCGGCACGGTCCGGAGTTTTTTTCACCTTGGTCGGAAAATTTTTTCTGGCCTTCTCTATCGGTCGGATGCAGTGCGTGCTCAAGCGCTACGCGTACCGTCGCATCGGCGTGACGATGCCGCCCCGCATCGCTCTCCCGGCCGCGGCCAGGAACTCCTCCCGGCCCGCCGCCGGCACGCTGGCCGCCACGGGCTCGGCCGGTCGCACGTGCAGCGCCGTGCCCAGGGCCTCCCGCAGCAGGGCCAGCCCGCGCTTCTTCTCCTTGGACACGGTGGCGTCCGAAACCTCGAGGCGTTCGGCGACCTCGCCCTGGGCCAGGCCCTGGAAGTAGTGCAGTTCCACGACCCGCCGCGTGCGCTCCGGCAGGGACTGGACCGCCTTGTGGAGCAGCAGGTTCTTCTCGGCGTCGAGCAGCCTCTTCTCCGGACCGTCCTCGGTGGCGGAAAGCATGTCATTCAGGGAGTCGTCCATCGGGATCTGGGACTGCGAGGCAGCGGCCGTCATCGAGGCCAGCTCGTCCACGCTGACGCCCAGCGCCGTCGCCAGCTCGGCATCGGCAGGCTCTCGCCCCAGGGAATGGGTCAGCTGTTCCCGGGCCTTGACCAGTCGCTTGGCCTTGTCCCGGCCACGCCGGCCCATCCAGTCCAGCTGCTGCAGGAACTCCTGGATGGACCACCGGATCTTGGCGTGCGCCCACGTGGAGAACTGGGTGCCGGCGTCGGGATCCCAGGAACGGGAGGCGAGCACCAGTCCCTCCAGGCCCGCCGAGACCAGTTCGTCGCGCTCCACCATCGGGTAGCGGTGGTGCATCTCGGATACGGCATAGCCGACCAGCGGGATGTTCTCCTCCACCAGCCGGTTGGCGTGGACCGAACTCGTCGAGCGCGCAGCACTCCCCGGGCGCGCAGCACTCTCCGGGCGCGTAGCCCCCACCAAGCGCCCTGCACCCTCCGTGCGCCCAGCGCCCGCAGCGTCAACAGCACCGTCCGAGCCCGCGTATCCCCCGCGGCCGACGGCAACCAGTCGTTCCCTCATGACCCGATGTCCTCCCTTGAACACTGCAGATCAAGTGCCCCTGACGGACACCCACGAAAGGACATGCGCAGAGATTTCCGGACGGGGGTGAAAAAGTGATCGCCGTGTACCGATAACCGGATCAGCACAGGATTAACCGAGCTCTCACGCGGAACCAGCGCAGGACTCGGACGGCCCAACAGTGCAGCCGCGGCGCCGCCTGCGGCATAGGAGAACGACAGCGCCGGGCGACAAACCCAGCCACCAGCCCGGCCACCACCGGAACACGACGAGCACACCGCAGACAGCGCAGGGAAGGCACTTCAGATGGAAGCAGAGGAACTGTCCAACGAGCTGTGGCGCGAGCGCGGCATCCTGGAGAACCTGCTCTACAAGTTCACGACCCAGCGCCTGCTCGTCACCAACGGTGAGTCCCGCTGGCTGGGCCGCTGCACCGCCGAGATCGAGGCGCTGAAGAACCAGCTGTCCACCACGCAGCTGACCGTGGACATGATGTCCTCGGCCGTCGCCGCCCGCTGGGGGCTGACCACCGAGTCCGCCCCCACGCTCCGCGAGCTCGTGGCCGCCGCACCGCAGGACGGCCCGTGGACCGGGATCCTGCAGGACCACCACGCCGCCATCCTCAAGCTCGCCGACGAGATCCGCACGGTCTCCGACGAGAACGCCCGCTTCCTGCGCGCCGCGAACATCTCGCTGCAGGAGGCCGGCCAGAACACGGGAACCCCCGTCACGTACACCGCCACGGGCACCGCCGCCCAGACCGCGAGCGCCGCGCTCGTGGACCGCCAGGGCTGAGCCGGAACCGGCCGAAAGGGAACCATGGGACTGAGCACCTTCTCCTCACTGAACACCGCCGCACGGGGCCTCGAGGCCGCGCGCCAGCAGATCGCCGTCACCGCGCAGAACACCGCCAACGCCGGCACCGTCGGTTACACCCGCCAGTCCGTCGGGCTGTCCTCCCTGCCCGGAGTCCAGGGCGGGGGCCTGTTCCCGACGCCGGCCGGGCCCGGCCAGGGCGTCCAGGTCACCTCCGTGGAGCGTTCGTCCAGCGAGATCCTCAACCGTCAGGTCCGCGCCGCCGTCGCGCAGTCGGCGAACCAGCAGGTCATGGCCGAGACCTTCTCCGCGGTCGAAGACGTACTCCACGAGCCGGGTGACCACTCGGTCTCCTCCGCCGTCAACGCCTTCCACGCCGCCTGGCAGGACGTGGCCCTGAACCCACAGGACACCGGCGCGGCCTCCGTGCTGCTGGAGACGGCAAGGTCCCTAGCGAGCCGACTCAGCGCGGACGCCAGCCGACTGACGGACCAGCGCGACGCCGTCATGGCCGGGCTGCGTGCGGACGTCGATCAGGTCAATGACCTGGCCGATCGATTGGCCGACCTCAACGGCTCCATCCGCAAGGCCACCGCACTGGGTGGATCGGCCAACGAGCTGTTGGACGCCCGCGACCAGATCGCCGAGGAGCTGTCCGCCCTGACCGGTGGCCAGTTGCGTCCGGCCGCCAACGGCACCGCTGACTTCATGATCGGTGCCAGCGCCCTGGTGAGCGGCGAGAACCACCAGAAGCTGGCCATCAGCACTGATGCCCAGACCGGCAACCCGGTCGTGTCCTGGTCCCACCAGTCGGGTTCCGCGGGGATCACCGGCGGCTCGATCGCCGGACACCTCTTCGCCCTGTCCGATAACGGTCCGATCGCCAGCGCCCTGAATGAATACGATGCGTTGGCCACCAGGCTCGCCAACGAGACCAACGACCTGCACGCCACAGCCCTGACCGCAATCGGCCAGGCCGGCGGCAACTTCTTCACGTTCGGCGAGGGACGCCCCGCAGCGGCCCTGAAGGTCGCCATCACCGACCCGGCCGGCGTCGCCTTCGCGGACCCGGCCATCGGTGGCCTGGACGGGAGCCAGGCGGACAAGATCAGCCAGCTCCATACCGAGGTGTCGGCTCCGTGGACGTCCTTCGTCACCGGCCTTGGCGCCCAATCCCGCTCGGCCCTGGACGGGCTGAACCTGACCGTTGCCACGGAGGCCACCGCCCGGGCCTCCCAGCAGTCGCTGTCCAGCGTGGACCGGGACGAGGAGGCCGTGAACCTGGTGACCTTCCAGCACGCGTACCAGGCCTCGGCCCGCGTCCTGACCGCCGTGGACGAGATGCTGGACGTCCTCATCAACCGCACCGGCCTGGTCGGCCGCTGATCCGCCCGGACGATCGACAGGGAGACCCACCATGATCAACCGCGTCACCTCCGCGATGACCACCGCCGTCACGCGTGCCAATCTGCAGGACTCCGCCCGCACCCTGGCGCAGCTGCAGGAGCGCGCCGCGTCCCGGGAAGCCATCAGCCGTCCCTCCGACGACCCGGCCGGTACCCGCACCGCGCTGGCCGCCCGGGCCGAGCTGACCCGCACCACCCAGTACGAGCGCAACCTGCAGAATGCGGACACCTGGCTCAATGGCGTCGACTCGGCACTCCAGTCGGGTCTGGACATCATGAATCGCGTCCAGGAACTGGCCCTGCGCGGGGCCAGCGGCACCCTCAATGAGGCCGGCCGGGCCGCCAACGCCACCGAGATCGAGCAACTGCGTTCCGAGCTGCTGTCCCTGGCCAACACCCAGGTGCTCGGCCGCAGCATCTTCGCCGGCACCAGCACTCGGGGCGCCGCCTACGAGGGCACCCCGCCGACCTGGACCGGCCCGCTGGCGGACGACGGGAAGACCGCGGCGGCCACCGTCCAGCGGCGCATCTCGGACACCGAGACCATCCAGGTGGACCTGCCCGGGCCGGCCGCCTTCGGCAACGGCACGAGTTCCGTGTTCGCCGTGCTGGACAAGCTCGCGCAGGACCTGCGCTCCGATGCGGACATCACACCGAGCATCGCCACCATCGAAGCCGCCCGCAAGAATATGGCCAGCGCGCTGACCGAGTCCGGCGCGCGCCACGCCACCGTCGGGCGGGCGATGGAGGCCACGCAGCTGCGGCTGACGGAGCTGGAGGCCACCAGAGGCTCGACCGAGGAGACGGACCTGGCCGAGGCCGCGCTCGAGCTGAAGATGCAGCAGATCAACTACGAGGCAGCCCTGGCCGTCACGGCCCAGGCCCTCCAGACCTCCCTGCTCGACTATCTGCGCTGAGCGTGAGCCGTACCTGACACGGCTCGACGGAACGGGACGCTCAGCGCAGAGGCACGCGGGTTCATCCTCGCGTGGGGGTGCTCACCGCACGAGGACGGTCTTCGCCCCGGGCGGCAGAGCCGGCGTCGGGGGTCTACCGGGTCAGACCGCGCGCAGCAGCGTGACGTTGTCCGGGATCTCCACGCCGCCGCCGAGCACACCGCGGATGATGCCCTCCAGGCGGTCGCGGACCTCGGCGTGGGTGCTGCCCAGCGGGGCACCCGGGAACCGGGCCATCGCCTCATAGGCGTCCCAGGCGGTGGCCAGGGCGGCCTCGCGCTCGGCGGTCTTCTCCTCGTGGGCGGCCGCGCCGGCGGTGTCGAACGCCGAGTAGGCCTCGAACTCCTCGGCCAGGAACGCGTCCACCACGGCGTTGGCGACGGTCCGCCAGCCGGTCGGCTTGCGGCCGTTCTTCAGGATCGGGGCCAAGTCCTTCACGGCGTTGCGGAAGGCGCGGACGGACGGGCGGTCGGGGCGGGCGCGGTCGGAGAGGGTCTCCAGTGCCAGCGTGTACGCGATCGCCGGGTCCTTGGAGACCACCTCGAACAGCTCGGCCCGGGAGAAGTCGTCCCACAGGGACATCAGGTCCTGGTCGGCGGTCTCGAACAACCCCTCCCACCCGTGGATCCGGTTCAGGCAGGCGAGCATGGCCTGGGCGGCCCGGTGCGCGGCCTTGGGATCGGCCTGAAGTGCCGGCAGAGCCCGACGCCGGACGCGCCAGTCCGGGCGGATCAGGTCCGGCAGGGTGAAGGCGAACTTCAGGGCCGCGGCCCCAGCCGCGGTGCGGGCGATCCCACGGTGGTGCGAAGCCTTGGAGCGCAGCCACTCGGTGGCCTCCTCCAGCATCATCCGCTGGGTGACCTCCGGCCCGTCGTCGAGCGAGTCGGGGGCCGCGGTGGACTGGAACGCGCGGGCGGCGGCGGTGTACGTGCCGTCCTCGGGACCGGTGGGGGCCACGAGCTCCTGGCGGGCGGCGGTCCGGTTGTGGATGTTGCGCAGCACGGACTTGCGGGCGGACCGCAGGGTCTGCCGGGCCCAGCCCGTGACAGAGGCCATCCGGGCGCGCTCGAGGTCGAAGAAGGCGTCCGGGCCCTCCTCCGTGATGCGCCGGAACAGGAACTCCTCGAACTCCGCCTCGACGTCCTGGCTCAGCTGGGGTCCGGAGGCCAGGCCGTGGTGCCACGTCTGGTATTCACGGGACACCTCGCGGCAGATCCCGGAACGGTTCAGCACGGTGGCCACGTCGCGGCGCGCCTGGCGCTCGGTGAGGGTGCCTGCGGCCCACTGGTCCAGGAGGTCCCGGCAGGCGGTGTCGGTGGAAAGGTTCTCTGCTCGCACACCAGAGATGTGTGCGGCACTTTCGTCTATTGACCGCATCCGGGCCGTGTCGTTGATCACAGACGCGTTTCACGCGGCGTGTCGTGGGGACACGCCGATTGTGCGACCGCCCCGACGGAGAGAGCCGCCCCCTCCTTCGCGGAGGGGGCGGCCGGTGAGAAGAGTTCAGGCGTGCAGGATGCCGAGTTGGTCGGCGAGGACCCGCTTGGCCAGAGCACGAACCTTGCGGATCTGCGCCGCGGCGGACTCCTGCGTCAGGCCGAGCTGCTCGGCCACCTCATGGGAGGTGAGCACCCGCTGGTCACCCTCCGAGGAATAGACGCCGGACAGCCACACGTCGGCGACCTCGGCGGTGACCCCGCCGATGGTGCGTGCCCGCTCGATTACCGCGCGGACCAGGGCCGGTCCCTCGGCGGGGTGCAGCAGGCACTCCTCCGGGCGGGCGGCGGCCAGTTCCAGGGCGTGGATGTCCATGGCCGGGCCGGCAACGCGCAGGTCTGCGGAGGTGACCAGCATGCCTTGCTTGGCGGCGTCCTTGCGGGTGGCGGCCATGCGCCGGTTGTGCTCGTGGGCCAGCTCCCGGTCGGACGGCTCCGCGCCGGTGGCCGCCCGCATCTCGTCCCGCAGTTGGTTGAGCTTGCGCACCCGGCGGTTCAGCGAGATCATGCCGGAGGCCGGGGACAGGTTGCGGTCCGCCCAGGCGCGGACAGAGGCGCGGGAGCGCACGTGCAGCATGCCCTCGAAGTTCTCGATGCCCGCGATCGCGGCGGGATCTGCCCGCAGCTCATCCACCCAGGCGAGCGCCTCCAGCGCCACGAGCTGCTCGACGTCGTCGCGGTGCAGGGCGGCGGCCAGGCCCATGGTGCGGCACAGCCGGTGGGCCAGGAGGCGGAAGAGCTTGCGCTGGTTGCCGATGAAGGCCTCCCGCAGCCGGGCCTGCTCGGCGCCGGTGGCCTCGGCCAGCTCGCGCAGCTGGTCCACCACGGGCCGTTGCTCGGTGACGACGGCGACGGCGAACCGGGCGGCGCGCTGGGACACGGCGGACGGATCGGCCAGGGCCGTCTCCGTGAGCGGTCGGGATTCGCTGACCGCGGATTCGCTGACCATGACCGGCCCGCCGGCCACGGCGGAGCGGTCGGCGCCGGCAACGCCCTCGGGCGTGAAGACGGGGGTCAACGGGCACCCCGGTTGGTCTCGGGATCGAGCGCGACGGAGCGGGCCATCGGGTCCGAGCCCACCTGCAAGGCGGCTTCCGCCCGGGCGGTGGAGAGCTTGTCCTGGGGATGCTCGAGGCGGTACGCCGCGACGATCTCCTCGAGGGTGGCACCGGGCATCTGCCGGGCGATGCGGCGGACCTTGGGGCCGACGCGGGGATCCCCGATGGCGCGGCGGACCTGGTCCTCGGCATCCCGGCGCAGGTTGCGGCGCAGGAACATCAGGGGATCCACCTTGGTGAAGCGGTCGTGGCGCAGGCACTGTTCCAGGAGCCGGGGCACGCTCGGGGCATCGATCCCCCCGGCCGTGGGCTCACCCACCATCATGACGTTCACGATCTGCTCGATTCCCGTGTCGTGCAGCACAGACTGGAACCGTCCGGTCAGCTCGCCGATCTCATGGCTCACTGCTGAGTGGGCCTTGCGAACGGTGGAGGTGACGAACGGCTCGAGACTGAACAGCAGTTGCCACTGGGACTGGCGGCCTGCACGGACGAGCTCATCAAGGTCTTCGACGGTGCGGCGGCGGATCCCGGGGGCGGATTTGTTACCGCTGATCACTATACCGTCGCGCCCTCCCTGATGGGAGCCTGATCTGGAACTATTCCACTGCAATTCACCTTCGTCATCCCACCCCATGGAGTGCGCCGTCCACCGGTACGACGGCGGCG
Organism: Micrococcus sp.; assembly: GCA_029961105.1. Lineage (GTDB taxonomy): Bacteria > Actinomycetota > Actinomycetes > Actinomycetales > Micrococcaceae > Citricoccus. The sequence goes on from JASBVO010000003.1 coordinate 228,590, forward strand.
GCCCGGCCTGGTCCGCCAGTCGCAGCAGCGCGTCGTTGCCGCCCCAGTCCAGGCGCACCGGCATCAGCAGCGCATCGCCGGAATCGTGGTCCAGTCCCTTGCGCCCGATCTCCATGGCGGGAAGCCGCCAGTCCCACACCGGCAGCAGGATCACGTCCCACTGCCCCGCCGGCAGCCCGGCGGCCAGCAGGGCCCCGGCGGCGCGGCCCCAGAGGATGGACTCCAGCTGCCCGCAGAGCTCCTCCAGAGCCGCGTGCCGCTGCGGCTGTCCGTCCTCTGTCATGCCGGTCCTATGCGCGATCGTTGCCAGTCGGCGGCTGGTTTCGTCACGGCACTCGTCACCGAGACAGGCAAGGGCACCTGGTCCGTGACCCGGGGTGACGATGCCTACTCGACCTCTACGCGGACCGCGATAAACTGCCCGTTTGGCCCACGCCGCCCCGGTAGACTTGACTGCGCGGCGATCCCCTGCCGCCCCCCGCGGCCAATCCCCCTGCCGCAGTGCCCGTCAGACTGAAGGATGGGGTTCTAGTGACCATACGAGAGGCTGTCTCGAGGTGGACCATCAGCCGGTGTGAGCCGCTGGTCCCCGACGAGTACCGCGCCTCCGCGAGTGAGGGACTGCGGCGGATCTCCTCGACCGACCCGCAGTGGTTCAGCCTGTGGGCCTCCGGAGTCCTGACCGACCTGGTCGAGACCCTCGATCCCGAAGACCCCTGGCGCAACACCTGCGAACAGGACGGCGTGGTGGTGCTCCCGGACGGTTCCCCGTTCGGTGAATGGCGCAACGCCACCGACCTGCTCCCGGTGCCCTCCGGGGCGGACCCGAGCCTCGACGTCGGGCTGGCCGCCCTGGCCCAGCCGCTGCCGCCGGCCGCGGCGCGCGCCTGGCTGGCCGCCCAGTCCGGGCGAGAGGCGGTGCTGGACCAGCTGGAAGCCATCGACGTCGGCGGGGCCTACCCCGTGGCCGTGCCGGCCATCGAGTGGGCCATGTTCCGCCGTCGGCTGTTCATGGGCCAGGAGGACGCGTATATCCCGCAGGTCTGCACCGCCTGGACGGTGCGGGCCGAGCACATCGTCCGGTCCGAGCCCTGGGACGAGTCCGGGGCCGCCCGGCTGCGCGCCGGTTCCCGTGTGGAGCCCGGCAGCTGGCGACTGCTCGCCTGAGCGCACGCGCACTCAGGAGGCCGCGTGAACGGTGTCCTCGTCCTTCGCCGGCTCAGGCGGAGGGCCGTCCACCGGGATGGACACCGTGAAGGTCGAGCCCACATCCTTCTCCGAGGACACGCTGATCTCCCCACCGTGGGCCCGCACGTAGGCGCGCGTGATGGCCAGTCCCAGCCCGGTCCCGGGGATGGCCGCGCGCCGGACGTGCTCGGTCCTGTAGAAGTTGGTGAACAGCTTCTCCTGTTCCTCCGGGGTCAGGCCGAAGCCGTTGTCCGCCACCTCCAGCTCGGCGCACTCCCCTGCCTGGCGCACGGTGACCGTGACCGTGCCGCCGGCCTGGGTGTACTTGATGGCATTGGAGATCAGGTTGTCCGCCACCTGGCTGATCTTGACCTTGTCCGCCTGCAGGGGCAGGTTCTCGGGCAGCTCGCTCACCAGCGTGATCTCCGCGTGGTTCGCGCGAATCTGCGCCGATTCCACGCTGTGCCGCACCAGCCGGGCCAGGTCGGTCGGTTCCGGGGCCACGGCCGAGTTGCTGGAGGCCGAGTCCAGCAGGGTGTTCACCAGGGTGAGCAACCGCTCCGCATTGCGCTGGCAAGTCCTCAGGTAGCGGGAGATCTCCTCGTCCTGCTCGTCCTCGATCGCCAGGTCCAGGAAGCCGATGATGGAGGTCAGCGGGGTGCGGAACTCATGGGACACGTCCGCGACGAACTTCTCCCGGGACCGGATCGCGTCGATCAGGTCGGTGACGTTCTGGAAGACCACCACCGTGCCGTCGAACTCGCCGTCGTCATCGGTCATGGCCTGGGCGGAGACGGTCAGGAACTGCTGGCTGCCATCCACGCCGAGCGCGTAGAGCCGGCCGGCGAAGCTCTCCCCGTGGACGGCTCGGTACACCGGACGGTCCACCTCCGGTACCGGCGTCCTGCCATCCGCTTCGAACACCAGCAGGTCACGCTCGGGGGCGTCCTGCATCCCTTCTGGCTGCCCGATGAGGTGCTGGCGCCGCTGCGCCGAGTTCATGATCAGGCCGTTGCCGTCCCGGTCCGTCACCACGATCCCGACGTCCGTGGTGTCCAGGACGGTCTCCAGCCTCCGGTTCTGCTGGCGGATGGACCTCACGACGCCCTGGAGCTCATCGCGCTGCCGGTCCATGCTCCGGGCCAGCACGCTCGCGGCGATCGCCATGGCCAGCATGAAGACCGGCACCAGCACTGGGCGCAGAAGGTCCTCGGGTGGCAGGACCTCCCGGTCCAGGAAGTAGGGCCACCAGGTCACCATGGCGCTGCCGATGAACCCCAGGGAGATGCCCCAGACCGGATAGACGCCGGACCAGGCCAGCCAGAAGACGGGGAAGGCCGAGAGCATGGTCATGCCGTCCAGCACGTGCCGGGCGGAGTCCCAGATCGCCGCGATCGTGATGAAGTCGAGCAGGGGGATGGACCAGTACGCGAGGAGCGGCAACCGGTTCCACGGGACGACGGTCGCCGCGACGGTCAGCAGCAGGACCCCTGCCACCCCGGCGAAGAAGGCGGGCGTGTCCGCCGGGCCGTCGTCCCCGGGCCGGGGCACCACCAGGACGAACACGAACACCAACAGGACGGAGATCGCCAGCGGCAGCTGGGACAGGAAGACCCGCCAGCGCAGGGACAATTGGGCGAAGTGGCGGCCCCCTTGAGGCAGCCCGTCCCGGCTCGCCCGCTCCGAGGCGGCACCCGGGGACAACCCGGGCAGGGTCTCCAGGATGGGCGCTGGGGACGAGGGGGACGGTGTCCCGCCGGAGGCGGTCACCGGCGTCCGTCCTCTGGGCATGGCAGGACTCCGATCTGGCGCTGATACGGCATGATGCTGTTATGAGTCCACCCTATGCTCTGGCGCGTCTGGGATAGCGTTGGACGCCAGACGGAGGACAGGGGAAATACGGTGGATGATCGGCGTGTGGCCGTCGTGGTCGAGGACGACGAGGACATCAGGGAATTGATGGTTGCCCTGTTGGGACAGTCGGGCTTCGAGGTCCATGCCGCGTCCAACGGTATCGATGGGGTGCATGCCGTCAGGACGAATGATCCCGTCCTGATCACCGTGGACCTCGGCCTGCCGGACATCGATGGCTACGAGGTCACCCGCCAGGTGCGCCGCTTCACGGACGCCTACGTGGTCATGCTGACCGCCCGCAACGAGGAGATCGACACCCTCATGGGCCTGGACGCCGGCGCCGACGACTACCTCACCAAGCCCTTCCGCCCCCGCGAGTTGCGCGCCCGCGTGGAGGCCATGCTGCGCCGCCCCCGCGCGGCGCCCGCGCCGGCCGCCTCACAGCCCGGCCCGACGTCGGCGCCGGTCTCCCCCGCGCCCGGGCGAGGTCAGGCCTCCCGGGGCGGTTCCGGGCCGCTGGGAGCGGTACCAGCCCAGGCCGCCGACCAGCGTGGCGCTGGCGTTCCGGGTGCGGGCCCGACGTCGGGCGCCGGGGGTTCCGCCGCCGGGGCACCTTCCGGCGCGGCCGCGGCCGGCGGGATGCCGTCAGCGGACGCCCGGCTGGTCCTGGACGGGCTGGTGCTGTACCCGAACGTGCACCACGTGGAGGCCGAGGGCGTGGGCGTAGCGCTGACACCCACCGAGTTCGTACTGCTGGAGACTCTGCTGCGCAGCGGCCGGGTGGTGCGGTCCAAGGCCGAGCTCTCCCGTATCCTGCGCGGGGACGAGCCGGACGGCGGGACCTACGTGTCCGAGTCGGACGAGCGCACGGTCGAGGTGCACGTGGGGAACACGCGCCGCAAGCTCGGCGATGATCCGCGCCGGCCGCGGTGGATCGAGACGGTGCGCGGTATCGGCTACCGCGCCGCCGGCGCTCCCCAGGTCACCGGCTAGTCGGGCGCATCAGGAAGCTCCGGTGAGCCTGTCGAGGAACAGCCGCAGCTGATGTGCTGTCTCCCTGGCCAGGTGGCGTAGCTTCGTCATCAGGGACTCGAGGGATTCGGCCACCGGCCAGCGGATGGGCTCCGGCGGGCGCCTGGCCAGATGGTCCTGGAGTTCGGCCGCCAGCGCTGACAGGGCGGCGGCGCCGGCCATGGCCGAAGAGGTCTTCAGTGACAGGATGGCATCCATCCAGTCGTCGTGGTCCTGGGCATTGAGGGCATGGTGAAGTCGCTCGACGCGCTGGTCCAGCAGTGCCTCGTATCTGCGGATGAATCCGCACAGTACGTCGGGGTCGCCCAGTTGCTCCCTTAACCGGCCCAGCGCATCAGTGTCGATAACTGGTGCAGTGGTCATGGCCCCATGATCCACCCGTGACCGCTGGTTGAGTCCCCGGATTCCCCAAAGGTTGGCTCAAGAAATGGCGCCTCACGCCAAAGCTCAAGGACGCCTCAAGGCAGGCACTGGAAATCAATGGGAAACCTTTCGCCGATCCACGGCGAATCCTGACTCGTCACTTGAGGAGGGCCGGGTGAACTGAGTGTCATCAGGAAGCCGGTAGCGGCAGCGACATCCCCCGTCGACCAGGCGTCACACGCTTCCTTAGACCGTCTCAGCATCGACGCTGGGTGCTGGCATCCCCGCCAGCCCCGGCGAAGATCGGTACCAGCAAGGGGTATGACATGAAGAAGATGACCACGGGCGCCATCCTCACCGGCCTGGGCGTGGCCCTCCTCCTCGGCGGCGGCGGCACGCTGGCCGTGTGGAACGCTGAAGCCACCTCCGAAACGGGGACCATCGCCGCCGGCAACCTGGACTTGAAGGCCGAGGCGGGCACGTGGAGGAACGGCACGGGCAAGAAAATTGATGTCACAAGCTACAAGATCGTTCCCGGAGAAACCCTCACGTACACGCAGCCTGTCACGGTGACTTTGTCCGGTGACCGCATGGTGGCAAAGCTGACTCAGCACGGTTCCGGAATCGCGAGCGCCGAAAGCAACGGCTTTGACACGGCTAGCATCGAAGTCTCACCGGTCAAACTCACCACGGCGAGGGGCGCTGCGGTCCCGAACGAGTTGACGCCGAAGACCAATGGCAATTTCGTGGCCAGCACCAGCTTCACCTTTAATGACGTTTCCGGACAAACGGACGTGCTGAAGGAGTACGAGTTCTCTCAGATCTCCTATGTGTTGGATCAGCAGCCCGTTTCGAACTGATCCCTCCCTTGGCTGGGAGTCCGGCGGGTTCCCCCTCACCGCCGGGCTCCCTCCACTCCGGCGGGCTCCCACCGCCATCCGTGAAGCCGTCTCATCACTGGGCTGGCGTACAACCAACCATGTCATCCCCTGATGTGGCCTCCTACAGCAAGCCCGCCACCACTGGCAACGGACATCGAAAGAGATGCTCATGCGCACCAAGAACATGCTGCTCACGGCAGTCGTGATTGGGCTGGCAGTGGTGGCGGGCTTGTTGGGCGTCGGAGGCACGTGGGCACTGTGGAACGCGTCGGTGCAGTCGAGTCCCGGGACCGTGCAGTCGGCAGACTTCAAGATCACCGTCAACGGCAGCAGCATTCCCGAAGGTGCCACCGAGGTCAGTGTCACGCCGGAGAATGCACAGGCCCGCCTGACTCCCTCGTCCAAGGTGTACGTCGCCGTGACGGTCGGCAATGCCGTCAACGCAGGCGGTCCATTCGCCGTCAACGCCACGCTGGGCGACCCCACCGGCCGGGACACCGGCACCGGCACCGGACTGCACCACTATCTGACCCTGCGCACCTCGCCCCTGTCGGACTCAGCCGAGACGTGTGCGGCCTCCACGTACACGACGGCACCGCCCGAGGGCTGGTCCGCGCGCATCGAGAAGGACTCCTCGGCCACGTTCTGCCTGGAGGTGGGACTCACGTCGGCGGCTCCGTCCCCTCCGAGCGGCACGACCGTCACCATCGACCTCCCGCTGTCCGTGGAGCAGATACAGGCAGGTGCATGACATGACCACCCACTCGTCCCGACGCGGGACACCCGCCTGGCTGCACCGGACCGGGCAGGCCGTCTCGTTCGTCGCCCTGTGCTTCTTCGCGCTGGCCGCGATCATCCTGATCGTGGTTCCCCTCCTCACCGGTTCGCAGACCTACTCGGTGCTCACCAGTTCGATGGCACCGACGTACCCGCCGGGCACCTTCCTGGTGGTCAAGCCGACCGAGTTCGACCAACTGCAGGTCGGCGACGTCGTGACCTTCCAGATCGAGTCCGGCCGGCCCGAGGTGATCACCCACCGCATCATCGGCTTCACCGCCAGCCAGGACGGCGAGCGCCTGCTCATCACCCAGGGGGACAACAATGACGTCGCCGACCCCGAACCGGTGAAGGACATCCAGGTCCGCGGCACACTGTTCTACGCCGTGCCCTACGTCGGCTTCGTGGCCAACGCCCTCGGCAACGCCAACCGCAGCACCGTGGTCACCGTCCTCGCCGTCGCCCTCATCGCGTGGGGTGCTCTCACCATGGTCCTCGGCGTGGTCCGGGACCGCCGGGAGAAGCGGGACCAACGGCTCATCGATGCCGCTGTCGGCCGACTGGACGCCGCCCCGGCCCGGCGGGACGGCGGAGACCGGCCGACGTCGGGCACCACTGCCCAGCAGACCTCCCCGGCCACCGGCCACCGCCGGTCCTCACAGGAGCCGCGATGACCCGGTCACTGTGGCGCACGTTCCTGACCGTGTTCCTCGTGGTCTTCCTCGGCGGCCTGGGGGTCTCCGGCGCAGCCGCCCTGTGGTCGGTGCAGGCGACGCTGACCGCCGCGGTGCCGACCGGCACGTGGGCGGCACCGCCCAGTGAGGCCCCGGAGCCTGGCCGGCCGTGGACGCCGTGCCTTCGGGCCACGGTGCTGGACAAGAACAACTCGGTCCTGATCAGGCTGGAGTGGACCGCGCCGGACGGATACACCGTCGACCGGGTGGAGGTCCACGGCGGCAAGAACGGGGAACGAACCGTCGAGATGGGCGCGGATGGCCGCTCGGCCCTGCTCAGTCTCCCCGAGGGCACCGCGGACTACCGGCTGGTCATGAGCGCTGAGACCGCCTCCGGCCAGTCTCACCAGATCGAGCGGACCCTGTCATTCCAGCCGTCGGGCAAGGAGGGCGAGGTCGCCATCAGCCCCGGTTCCTGCGGTTAGGGTCGGCGGCCCCGCCGTGCGGCAACGGGCGGTCACGGGCGGCAACTGGGTCAGCCGCCCTGCAGCAGCTGCCGTCGCATGATCAGCGCGTCCACCGGCGGGGCGCCGTGGCCGCCCGGGTAGTAGCCGGCACGGGTGTGGATGTGCTCGAAGCCGTGGCGCAGGTACAGCTGCTGGGCACGCGGGTTGTCCGCCCGCACCTCCAGCAGCACGTCCCGTGCCCCGCGCCGGGCGGCCTCGGCCACCATCCACTGCAGCATCGCCGTGCCCAGCCCGCGCCCCTCGGCCTCGGGCACCACGGCGATGGTCTGGACATCGGCCAGCGGCGGGACGCACATCAGTCCGCAATAGCCCACGACGCCGGCGCCCGCCCGTCCGTCCGCCTCGCCGGCACCCCCCGCCCGTCCGTCCGCCTCGCCGGCTCCTCCGGCCGGCTGCCCGGCCTGCGTCTTCCCGTCCGCAGCGTCCGGGCCGTGCACCTCGATGACGCGATAGTCGCGCGTCCCGCCGTCCTGCTGCGGACCGGCCTGGGACAACTCGTCCTCGAAGAAGTGCAGCGGCCAGGCGTCCTGCGGGAACAGCCGGGTCTCCAGGGCGTGCACCGCCGGCAGGTCCGCCCACACCATGGGGCGCAGCGTGTAGCCGGCGGGCAGGACGGGGTCGGGCGGCGTCAGCATGGGCGCCATTCTACGAACCACCCCACCACCCCGGAGAGTTACGTGCGCGCTCGAGGGCGGGACACTGAGTTACGTGCGCGCCAGAGGGCGAGACACGCCGGGCAGGCCGACTTCCATCGCGCACGTAACTCCCGTGCCGTCCGCCGGGAAGACCCCCGCGCCTCCTACTTCTTCTTGTTCGGCAGCGCCAGCCGGAACACCTTGGCCCAGGCCGAGCCCACCTGCTTGTGCAGCGGACCGGTGTTGTAGGGCAAGCCGTAGCGGGCGCAGATCTCGAGGACGTGCACGGCCACCTCTGCGTAGCGGTTGGAGGGCAGGTCCGGGAACAGGTGGTGCTCCACCTGGTGGGAGAGGTTGCCGGTCATGAAGTGCATGAACTTCGAACCGGAGATGTTGGACGAGCCGATCATCTGCCGCACGTACCAGTCGCCACGGGTCTCCCCCTCCACCATCTCCTCGGTGAAGGTCTCGGCGCCCTCGGGGAAGTGCCCGCAGAAGATCACCGCGTGCGCCCAGATGTTGCGCAGCCCGTTGGCCACGGTGGTGCCGAGCAGTGCCTGCTTCCCGGAGCCGGACACCAGTTGGGCGGCGACCGGGGTGGCCACGAAGTCCTTGGCGAACTGCCGGGCGGCCTTCATGCCGACCACCTTCAGGTCCTGCCGGAGCTCGGCGAGGGATTTCTCCCCGGACTGGACCTTGTGGACTTCCAGGTCGTAGAACGCGATGCCCCATTCGAAGATCGGGGCCAGGCCGGCGTTGATGACCGGGTTGAGGATGTGCTTGGGCTCCCAGGGCTCGTCGGCGTCCATGCGCAGCACGCCGTAGCCGACGTCCCGGTCCTTGCCGACCACGTTGGTCCAGCGGTGGTGCATGTCGTTGTGGGTGTTCTGCCAGGACGTGGAGGGGGTGACGAAGTCCCACTCCCACGTGGTCGAGTGGATGTCCGGGTCCCGCATCCAGTCCCACTGGCCGTGCAGCACGTTGTGCCCGATCTCCATGTTCTCGATGATCTTCGCGAACGTCAGCATGGCGGTCCCGGCCACCCAGGACGTCTTGTTCTTGGCGCCCAGCAGGCAGGCCCGGCCGGCGACCTCGAGGCCGCGCTGGAGCCGGATCACCCGGCGGATGTAGGCGGCGTCGGAGGCGCCGCGCTTGGCCAGGACGGCATCCCGGACGGCGTCGAGCTCGCGGCCAAGCTCGGCGACCTGCTCGTCGGACAGGTGTGCGGCCGCCGGCGGGCGGACGGTGGGACTGCCGGTGGCGGCCAGGGAGCCGGGGCGCACGGTCGCGGCGGTGGTACGCCCGGCGTCGGGATCCCGACGCCGGCCGGTCCCCTCGGCACCCGCGTCACGGGTCGCTGCGCCCTCGCTGGCACCGGCGGATACTCCCGTGTCCGGGGCCGGCGGGTCGGCCGGCGCCCAGCTGGTGGTGTCCGGGCCGGCGACGGCCCCGGGACGCTTGCCGGAGGTCAGCAGCTTGGCTTTGGCGCGGTCTGGGGTGAGGGTCATGATGCTCCTAGGGTCGGGAGACGGAAAGTCGGTGGGCGGCGGCGCTCAGGCCGGCGCTGGTTCAGGGTGCTTCGTCATAGGGCGGCTCATGGGGTTCCGTCACAGCCCGAGGCTGACGGGTCCGGCGGCTGCGCTCACGCAGGTCTGGATGAGCTCCCCGGGGTCGCCGTGGACCTCGCCGGTGCGCAGGTCGGTCACCTGGCCGGAGCGCAGCGGCACCAGGCAGGCGTGGCAGATGCCCATGCGGCAGCCGCTGGGGGCGGGGATGCCGGCGTCCTCGGCGACCTCGAGCAGGGGCACGTCGCCGGGGGCGTCGGCCTCGACGTCGGAGGTCTCGAAGACCACCAGTCCCCCGGCGCCGGGCTCTCCGACGACGAGGTCGGCGCGGAACCGCTCGATCTTCAGTTCGCCGGCCCCGGGCCCGCCCGTCCCCGCCAGGCCGGTGGCCGCGCTGACAGCACCGGCACCGGCGCGCGGGCCGGGCCCCGCGGCACGGGACTGGCTCGCCCAGAGGGCCTCGGCGTCGTCGAGGAATCCGCCCGGACCACAGGCGTAGGCGGCGCGCTCGCGCCAGTCCGGGCACAGCGCGTCGAGGGCGGCGGGACCGCTGAGGTCCAGGCGTCCCTCCTCGGCGGTGGTGTGGTGGTGGACGCGCAGGCCGGGGAACTGGTCGGCCAGCTCGTCCAGCTCCTCGCGGAACAGGGTGGTCTCCGGGGTGCGGGCGGAGTGGATGAGGACCACGTCGGCGTCGGGGCGGCGGGGCACCAGCGTGCGGATCATGGACATCACCGGGGTGAGACCGGAGCCGGCGGTGAGCATCAGCAGCGGCCGGGGGTGCTCGGGCAGGGTGAAGTCGCCCTCGGGACGGGCCAGGAAGAGCACGTCACCGGGTTCGGTGTGGCGCACCAGCGTGCCGGAGACCTTGCCGATGTCCGTCACGGTGATCTCCGGATCCGCACCGGCGGCGGCGGACAGGGAGTAGGAGCGCCACTGGCGCACCCCGTCCACGTCCACGCCGATGCGCGCCCACTGCCCCGCCTGGTGCGCCTTCCAGCCCGGACCGGGGCGGAAGGAGATGGTGGCCGAGCCGGGGACGGAGCGGTCCACGCGGGTGACGACGCCTCGCAGCTGCCGGGAGGAGTGCACCGGGTCCAGCAGGGCGAGGAAGTCCTGCGGCGAGCGCGGGGTGGACATCGCCGAGGCGATCAAGGAGATCAAAGACTTTCCTGCCATGGCTCCAGCCTATAGAGCGCCAGGATAGATTACTGCGCCTCGGACGTACGATTGACCGCATGGAACTATCTCCGGGAAACAAAGAGACGGACGAGTTCTCCTCACATCCCCTCGCCGGCGGCCCCCCGGCACCGGCCGCCGAGCACACGCCGGGCGCGGTACGGCTGACGCCGCCGTGGCAGTCCCTCCCGGCTGACCTGGGTGCCCGCCTCGCCACGGCCGCCGAGCGCGTCACCGAGCAGATCATCGAGGTCGTCCCGGACCAGATCCCCGCCTACGCGATCACCCGAACGGAACGGTTCAACGAGGTGCTCTACCTCGGCGTGCACGGGGCGCTGGAACAGCTGCTGTCCCTGCCCGGGACCGACTCCCCCGCCCTGGACGAGCACTCCCGCCAGCTGGTCGCGGCCCTCGGCGCCGGCGAGTACCGCCAGGGCCGGAGCATGGACGCGCTGCTCGCCGCCTACCGCACCGGTGCACGGATCACCTTCCGCGGGCTGTCCGAGGCGTGCGCCGAGCAGGGCATGGAGATGTCCGTGGTGGTGGACCTGGGCGAGTCGATCCTGGCCTACATCGACGAGCTGTCCGCCGTCAGCGTGCAGGCCTACGCCTTCGAACAGACCTCCCGCGCCGGGACGCTGGAGCTGCGCCGCTCGGACCTGGTCGGCGCCCTGCTGGCCGGCGCCACCCAGCCGGCGGAGCTGCGCCGGCTCGCCGCGGCCGCGGACTGGCGGCTGCCGGATCGGATCGCCGTCGTGGTGATGCCACTGGAGCAGGCCTCCACCGTCCGCAGCCGGCTGGGCACCGCGGGGCTGGTGGTGGAGCGGGAGTCCGAGGCCACCGCGGTGATCGCCGCCCCCGAGGTCACCGGGCTCCGCTCCCGGGTGGCGGGCGTGTTCGCCGGGTCCTCGGCCGTGATCGGCCCGCCGGCGGCGTGGGAGAGGGTGCCGCTCTCGCACCGGGTGGCCCGGCTGGTCGCCGCCCAGCGCTCGGGGGGTCCACCTGCCGACGACGGCGGCGCGCCGGTGTTCGCCTCCGACCACCTCGGGCGGGTGGTCCTGGGGGCGGAGCCAGAGGTGATGGCCGAGCTGGCCACCCGGCGGCTGGCCCCCCTGGATGAGTTGAGCCCGGCCAAGCGGCCGGTGCTGGAGCAGACCCTGCTGTCCTGGCTGGTGCACTGGGGCCAGCGGGTGCCGGTGGCCGAGGAACTGGGCATCCACCCGCAGACGGTGGGCTACCGGCTGGGCCGATTGCGGGAACTGTTCGGTGATCATCTCGATGATCCGGAGGTCCGTTTCGAGCTGGAACTGGTGCTGAGGGCCCGCGCCACAGCCGGCACCGCCTAGCCCGACCCCCTCGTCCTCGAGTCGCCTGCTCCCCCTCGAGTCACGCGCCCCTTTTCCAGTTACGTGCTCCCCCTCGAGTCACGTGCGCGGTCGACGGTGAGACACGCCGCGCCAGCCACCGTGGAGCGCTCTCGTAACTCACCGGCACCGTTCGCGGACGGGCGCCCCGTGCACTCCGTGACGTCAGGCGCCCCGCTGACTCCGCTGTTGCCGGGTGATGGCCCGGCGAAGGCGGTCCAGGAAACGCCATTCGCCGTCGCGCGTGTAGATGTCGCTGGCGGCCCGCACCGTGACCCAGTCGTGCGCCGAGAAGTCGTCGTCGCGGTGGATGTCGCTGTTCAGTTGACCGACCGCCTCGTGGCCCCGTCCGTCGTACTGGATGGCGATCCGCCACTGGGGGTAATGCAGGTCAGGCCGCCGCCTCACCGTCGGCGAGAGCCACACCGCCTCGTTGACCACTGGCTCCGGCAAGCCCGCCCCGATGATGATCATCCTGATCTTGGTCTCGGGCGCCGAGTCGACGCCAGCCCGCAGATACTCTCGCGCACCCCGAGCGGCGGTGATGCCCTTTGTCCGTCGCCGACGCGCCAGCACGGCATCGATCGCGGCGAACGATGAGAGCGGGTTGGAACCCAGAACGCCCGGCGGGCGGGGCGGGCCGTCCCGGCGTTGGAGCAGGGCGTCCCCGGCGGCCACCAAGGCGTCGTGATCCGCGATCAGGGTGGCCACGTCCAGCCAGGTCCGTTCCGGCGAGGTCAGACGGAACGCCCCGACCTCCACGACGTCTCGATCCCCCAGGGCGGCCCGGTGCCCGATCACGCCCGGTCTACGCCGCGCGCCGGTTGCGCCTTTCCGTCCGGTCACGTGGACGGGCCGGTCCTGGTCCCACCGCGGTGGAAGCCAGAGCCCCCACAGACGCGCCGCCGTCGTGTGGCTCAAGTAGTGGTCACCGGGCAGTGAAGAGATGGCCTGCGCGGTCTCCGTCCACGGCGGCTCCGGGCCGTCCCAGACGCGAATGCCCGGCGTGGGTGACGTCAACCGGGGATCACGCAGTTGGTGATCGGTCATCCCTGCGGCACGCGCCTCGTGAATGGTGAAGACCGTCTTGGCAGCGTCACCCCGCACCGTCGGTGAACCGTGCATGTCCCGTCCGTGACGTGCCCCCTGTAACTCCATGGCCCTCAGCATTGGTCATCATCGTGAGCACCGCAGGAGTTATCCACAAGGTCGGCCGGATCTCGTGCACGCTACACACGCCGAAGGCCCGCCGAGGACCCGTCCAGCGCCAGTTACGAGCGCGGCGCACGGTGAGACACGCCGCGTCCATCACCCTCGAGCGCTCTCGTAACCACCGACCCTGCCGGCCCGGCCTGACGGTCGGGCAGGCCCTGCATGTCCGGCTCTCCCTGAGGAGCCACTCACGGCGCTAGCGTGGCCTCCATGGGACAGCGCATGTTCGTGGCCGTCTACCCGCCGCTGGAGATCCGGGAGGAGCTCGCCGAGTTCCTGCAGTCCCGGCCCGGGATGCGGTGGAGTGACCCGGAGCAGCTCCACGTGACCCTCGCCTTCCTGCCGGACGTTCCGGACCGCGCCGCCGAGCCGCTGGAGGATTTCATCGCCGAGGCCTGCGCGCCGGTGCCCTCGTTCGTCTGCGGCATCCACGGCGCCGGGGCGTTCCCGCACCCGGACCGGCCGGCCGTGCTCTGGCTGGGCGTCGAGGACGGGGCCGAGGAACTCTCCCGGCTCTCGAAGCGCGTGCGCAGCGCGGCCAACCGGGCCGGCGTCGCGCCTGACGGGAAGGCGTTCACGCCGCACCTGACCGTGGCCCGCCCGCCCCGCTCGGAGAACGCCACCCGGTGGATCCGGGTGCTGGAGACGTTCCGGCCGCCGCTGTGGACGGTTCAGGAGGTGCACCTGGTGGAGTCGGTGCTGCAGGGCCACGGTCACCGTCCGCGGCACCGGACGGTGATGACGGCACCTTTGGCCTACTGACCGCGCCCGGGCGTGTCGCTACTGTTGGTCTTGCCATGCCGTGACGCGGCCGGCACTGTCCCGACCGTCGGCCGCAACGGTCCGAGGAGAGGAAACACCATGCGTCACGCACCAGCCAACACTCGCGCCCGGACGACGGCGGCCCTGCTGGGCCTGGCCGGCATGATCGCCCTGGGTGCCTGCGGAAATCAGGGGGGCGAGGCCGGCGCCTCGGCCTCCGAGCCGGAGGTCGCCCAGAGCGCCACCGACGCAATGCCCACCGACACCACGGCCACCGGGGACACGACCAGCCCGGACGCCACCGCGCAGACCGCGACCGCCACGGGGACCCCGGCATTCACGGCCGCACTGGCGGACGTCGACGGCGGCGAGGTCGGCACCGTGGAGTTCAGGGAGGCCGCGGAGTCGGAGGAGTCCATGGAGGTCCACATCCAGGCCACCGGGATGGAGCCTGGCATCTACGGGCTCCACGTTCATGCGATCGGGAAGTGCGAGCCGGACAGCGCCGCCCCGGACAACCCGGAGGAGACCGGGGCGTTCCTCTCCGCGGGCGGTCACCTGGGTGGAACGAGCAGCGTGCACCCGGAACACGCCGGGGACCTCCCCGTCCTGCTGGTGCAGGAGTCCGGGGACGGGCACCTGACGGTCCGCACGGACCGCCTGACGGCCGAGGACCTCGATGACGAGGACGGCTCGGCGGTGATGATCCACTCCAAGCCGGACAACTACGCCAACATCCCGGAGCGCTACGCCGCGGACGGCCCGGACGAGGCCACCACCAAGGCCGGGGACGCCGGCGACCGGCTGGCCTGCGGGGTCATCGAGTCCGAAGGCTGACCCCTCAAGCCCGCACCCTCGAGGCTGCCCCTCGGTTACGTGCGCGATGGATGGTGAGACACGCCGATCGCGTCAACCTCCGGCGCGCTCGTAACTCCGGCCCGGGTGGCCATCACGCTCCACAGGCCCATCGTCAGCCCGCCGGGACGACCTCTCGCGGGTCCTGGCCCGAGGCGATGGCCTGACCGGCCTGCAGCATGCTCTCGTCGCAGGCGACGTCGTAGTTGGAGTACTCCTGCGGGAAGCCCAGGGACCGCACCGCGCACTCGGCGTTCTGCTCGTAGATGTCCACCGCGCCCCAGCTCGTGGCGTAGTCCTCGGCGTAGTACGGCTGCAGCATGGCCTGGAGCGTCTCGGGGCTGTAGCCGGACACCTCGTGCTGGAGCACGTGCATGCACTCGTGCGCGGCGGTGTGCTCGAGCATGTACGGGTCCATGCCCGTCCGGATCTGCACCGTCGCCGGCACGCCCGCGGTCACGGTGGTCACGCCGGTGGCGCCCTCCATGCTGGTGGTGTCCACGATGTCCAGCGCCGTGCCCTCACAGCCGTACTGCGCCATGAACGCGGCGGCGTCCCGCTTGTAGGCCGCGGCCGCGGAATTCCCGACGGCGGCCGCCCGCGTGGGTGCCTCGGCTGCGGCCGCGTCCGCGGTCGCCGGGGCGCCGGAGCCCTCGTCAGGAGTCGCGGAGGCGGCAGGGGCCTCGGTGGCGGCGGCCTCCTCGGTGGCGGCCGGGGCCTCAGCGGCGGCCGGCTCCTCAGCGGGCACCGTGGCACCGGTGAGGGCCGCGCCGACGAGTACCCTGGCGAGCTCGTCCCGGGTGATGTCCCGCTCGGCCTTGAACTCTCCGTCGGCGTAGCCGTGGACGATCCCGGCCCCGGCGAGCCAGTTGATGGAGGTGGCTGCCTCGCTGCCGGGGGCGACGTCAGCGAACACAGAGGCGGCTGCGGGCTCGTCCGCACCGACGGAGCGGTACGCGATCTGGGCGGCCTCGCCGCGGGTGATCCCCGGATCGGCGTAGGCCGTTCCGTCGGTCAACCCCGTGCAGGCGAGCCACTCGTCGACAGCCGCTGCCGTGGTCCACGTCTGGCCGGCCGGGAACGACGCCGCCAGGCATGCCGCCTCGGAGCCTGCCGCGGCGCCGTCGGTGGCCGGAGCGGCGACGGCGGCCCCGGCGGCGGGCACGAGCAGGGCGCCTGAGGCCGCTGCGGCCGTGAGGGCCCGCGCGAGGCGCCGGCTGCCGGGGCGCCGGCCGGCCTGACGCGGGGTGGCGGGGCGCCGGCCAGCCTCACGCGGGGTGGCGGCGGTAGTGCTCGTGGTGCTGCTTCGGTCGGCGACCATGGTGTGTCCTCCCGGGTGTCCGAACTCTGTTCCAGTCACCGCCCGAACCCGGGCGGCCACAGGTTCGTCACCCTAGGCGGTGCCCTCCCCCGGTGGCCACCCCGGTTTTGGAAACCCGATGCTGACGTGGCGGGACGGAGGTGTCACATTTCCCAGACCCGCCAATCACGAGCACGGCTGGCCCCCACGGCCTCAGCCCGCGCTCAGGACGGCTGCTGGCGCTTGAGCCGGTCGATGTGCACGGAGGCCTCGGCCTTGGTGAGGTTGGCCGGCAGCTCCTCGCCGGCGGCCCGGGCCAGGGTGTCCAGGTAGGAGCGCTGGGCCGGGGTCATGGGGTCGTCCCCGCTGACCCACTCGTCGGGCTCCTTTTCCAGGGCCGGGTCCTCGGGGCTCGAGGCACCGATGGTCTCCTGGCCGTCGTCCAGGGCGGCGGGCATCTCCTGTTCGGCGATGTCGGCCTCGTTGGCCTCCACGGGTCCGCCCGCCGAAACCTGCTCGTCCGGCTCAGGGAATTGCTGGGTGCTCATGGTGCTGCTCCTTCCGTGACGACGACTTCCGGTGTTGGTCATGGTAGTCCGCGGATACGGCGATCGCCCGGCCCGGGCGGCGTCTCCACCCGGGCCGAGCGATCAGGAACTTGGCATCCGCCGCCGGCTCACGGCGCGGTCCTCAGGGAAGGACTACTCCGCGGCGCTTCCGCCCTGAGCCACGAAGGCCTCGGCGATCCGCTGAGAGGCCTCCTCGCGGCTCAGCTCACCTCCCGCGTAGAGCGCGAGCAGTTCCGAGTCCGCCGCCAGGGCGATCAGTCCGGCGTTCTGCTCGCCGGCGACGCCCAGGAGCACGTCGGAATCACTCACCGTGTCAAGCAGCCCGGGGATCTGCGAGCGGTCGAAGCCAGCAGTCTCGACCGCGACGAGCGCCCCGTCCACGAGGTCGGTGGCTTCCGCGACGGTGAGAGATCCGGCGCTCAGGCCGCCCACGATGGACAGGCAGCGGGTGCCCTTCATGATCACGGCCGGGGTGAGCTGCCCGTTGCCGGACGGATTCACCGTAGCGACGCACTCGGTGAAGGAGCGTTCAGACTTCGGGCCGTTGCCCTTGCCGTTGCCGTTGCCCTTGGCGTCGGCGGACACGGCGGGGAAGCCGCCGAACGGGGCGGCAACGGTCACCGCGGCGGTGGGCACTAGCAGGGCGCCGGAGATGGCGACGGCGGTGAGGGCGCGCCGCACGCGGCGGCGGGTTGCGGGACGATCGGTGGTGGCAGGCGTGTTCAGGTCAGCGGTCATGACGGTTCCCCTCCAAGGGTCCTGGGTCATCAGATTGATACCTCCCATGTCAGAGCGGCATCCGCTGCTCAGGATAGGTCGGTACAAAAGTGCCGACTATTGGACTTTTGGCTATACCGGGAGATCTTCGTCACGCCCCAATCCCGCGCATGCCTTTCACAGCAGCGCGATGACCTCGTCCAGCATCGCCTCGGTCAGCCGGCCGGTGAAGGTGTTCTGCTGGGAGACGTGGTAGCAACCGACCACGCGCACCATCCGGTCCGCACTGCCCGCACTGCCCGCGCTGACGTCGCCACCCGGCACCGTGAACACCGTCTGCACTCCGTGCCCGAATCTCGCCCGCGGCCGCGGCACGCCCCAGCCGATCCGCGTGGCGGCGGCATGCAGGGACTGCCAGCCGATCGAGCCGAGCACCAGGATCGACTCCACGGTCGTCAACAGCTGCAGCTCCCGGTCCAGCCAGTGCCCGCAGGTGGCCCGCTCGGCCGGGGTCGGCTTGTTGTCCGGCGGGGCGCAGTGGACGGGGGCCACCATCCGCAGCCCGGTGAGTCTCTGCCCGTCGCCGGCCATCACCGACGCCGGCCGCTCGGCATAGCCGGCCCGGTGCAGCGCCGCGAAGAGCCAGTCCCCGGAGCGGTCCCCGGTGAACATCCGCCCGGTGCGGTTGCCGCCGTGGGCGGCCGGGGCGAGTCCGACCACCAGCACCCTCGCCGATTCATCCCCGTAGGAGGGCACGGGTCGGCCCCAGTACGGTTGCTCGGCGAAGGCCCGCCGCTTCTCGTGGGCCACGGTCTCGCGCCAGTCGACCAGTCGTGGACAGGCCCGGCAGACACTAACCCGCGCATTGACCTCGGCCAGCGATGACGCCGACCCCGCCAGGTCCCGGACCTGATCGGCCGAGGCCGCGGCCGGCGTCGTGGGGGTGGCCGGGTCCTCCGGCCAGCCGGTTCCTGGGGGCACGGGCGAGTCGAACGGCCGCCCCGTCAGCGGATGCGGCAGGCCTTCCGGGTCACCGAGGTTACGTGCGCGATTCATGGGGCGACACGCCGCACAGACCGCCGCGCATCGCGCACGGAACCCAAGGCGCTCACCGCTCCCCCGTGCCCGCCCTCTTGCGCGGGCCGGGGACCTTGGCATCGGACTCGCGCAGGTACAGCGGCTGCACCGGCAGCAGGCCCCGCCCGCGGCGCAGGGCGAGCTCGCCGACCAGGCCGAGGGCGCCGGCGTCGGGAACGGTGGTACGGAACTCGGGGACGGAGAACAGCACGTCCGGGTACAGCCCGGCCCCGGCACCGTAGACGGGCAGCGGGGTGACGTCGGAGGGGGCGGTGACGAAGGGCCCGTGCAGGCGCTGGAACTGCCCGCCCACGTGGGAGTAGTGCGCCCAGTAGACCTCGCGGCGGCGGGCGTCCGTGGCGACGATGAACTCGTCGGCCCCGCGGCGCCAGGCGTCCTCGGCGGCGGGGTGGGCGATGGCGTCCAGGCTCATCACGCCGTGCACCTCCAGCCCCCAGGCGAAGGCGAGAGAGCGGGCGGTCACCAACCCGGCGCGCAGTCCGGTGAACGGCCCGGGCCCGACGCCGGCCACTACGGCCCCGAGGTCCGCCGCCTCCACGTTCGCCTCGCGCATGACCTGCTGCACCGCGGGCGCAAGCACCTCGGCATGGGTGTTGGTCTCGGTGGTGGAGAAGCGGGCGAGGACCTCGCCGGAGAGCACGACGGCGGCGCTGGCGGTCGCGGAGGCATCGATCGCGAGCAGGGGGCGGGGGTCGGGAGTCACGCGGTCCAGTCTACGGAGGGATGACTGTCCGGTCGGGCGGCCGTCGATTCCGCTCAGGTGTTCGGCCATCGCGCCGGCGGGCACCCAGAGCGGGCCGACGGGCTCGCCGCACCGCACGCCGCCACCACTTCTCCCGTGGCTGGGCTATCAATCCCACCCCAGCGGCATATGAATAGACGACAAAGAAGCCCACGTCAACCGTGACACTCAGTACCCATTCCACCGTCGCCAGTTACGACGCAGAAACACCTCCGTGCAGTAAGTTGACGGTGTGACATCCACTCCGCCTCCGGGCGCCTCGAAGACCGTCGCTGCCCTGTCCGGACTCGCCTCCGCCCTGGATGAGGCGGCCCTGCAGCACACCTTCTCCGGCGCCGTCTCCATCGACGTCGACGGCACTCCTCTCCTGGTCCGCGGTTACGGCCTGGCGGAGCGGGTGCTGCGGATCCCGAACAAGCCCGAGACCCGGTTCGGGGTGGCCAGCGTGTCCAAGGCGTTCACGGCGCTCGTGGTCATGTCCCTGGTCGAGGACGGCACGCTGTCCCTGAACTCGCGGGTGCGGCCCATGCTCGGCCTGGACCTGCCTGCCGTCCACGATGACGTGACCCTGGAACACCTCCTCGGCCACACCTCAGGCATCAGTGACTCCCTGGAGGGGCCGGCCGACGGGAAGGTCACCGACTACGCGCTGCCCGTCCCCACCCACACCGTGGCCGAGACCGAGGGTTTCCTGCCGGCGCTGGCGGGCTGCCAGCAGGCCTCCGCCCCCGGGGAGCGGTTCGCCTACAACAACGCCGGGTACACCATGCTGGCCCTGGCGGCGGAGCGCGCCGGCGGGAAGGGTTTCCACGAGCTGGTGACCGAGCGCGTGCTCGTGCCCGCCGGGATGAGCGCCACCGGTTACCCGCGGCTGGATGAGTTGCCGGCCGGCACGGCCACCGGGTACCTGCAGGCGGACTCGGTCCGGACCAACGTGCTGCACCTGCCGGTGCGCGGCAACGGCGACGGCGGCGCGGTCACCACGGTGGACGACCTCAGCCGGTTCTGGCGCGCTTTCGCGGACGGGAAGATCGTCTCCGCGGACGCGGTCGACCTGATGACCCGCCCCCGTCACCTCGACGAGGACAAGGGATTGCGCCACGGGCTGGGCTTCTGGCTGGATGATGACGGCCCCGGTTGGGTGCTCGACGGCTACGACGCCGGGGTCTCGGTACGCACCCGCTTCGACCCGTGCACCCGGACCACCGTCACCATCGTCTCCAACGACTCAGAGGGCGCCTGGCCGGTCATCCAGCGCTACGTGGACTGGCTGGGCCAGGCGTAGGGCTCAGTAACCGCCCGGGCCACCGACATCATCGGCGGCTTCGAGGCCTGGCAAGAGAGCGGGCTGCCCGTCGAACACCACGGATTCGACGTCCGTCCGTGAGGAACGGTCGACGTCAACGAGAAGCCGACGAAGCCGCCTCCCAGGCCTGCCGGGCGGCCCACGCCGAGGCGACCATCTCCTCCAGGGAGTGCCGCATCCGCCAGTCCAGGTCCCGGGCGGCCAACGCCCCGTCGGCCACGATCCGCGCCGGATCCCCCGGGCGGCGGTCGTGGACCTCGGGGGTGAAGTCGATCCCGGTGACCGCGGCCGCGGTGTCCATGATCTGCCGCACCGAGGTGCCCTGCCCTGAGCCGAGGTTGTACACCGGCTCCACCGGCTCCCCCGCCTGAAGCCGGCGGGCGGCGGCCACGTGGGCCAGGGCCAGGTCGGCCACGTGGATGTAGTCCCGCACGCAGGTCCCGTCGTCCGTCGGGTAGTCGTCCCCGTAGATCCGCGGGGTGCGCCCGGCCACCAGGGCGTCGAAGACCAGCGGGAACAGGTTGTGCGGGGAAGTGTCCGGCAAGCCCACGTCCCCGGAACCGACCACGTTGAAGTACCGCAGCGAGGTGTGCCGCAGCCCGGCGGCCCGCCCCTGATTCGCCAGCAACCACTCCCCGATGAGCTTGGACTCCCCGTACGGGGACTCCGGGGCGGTGGCGGTGCCCTCGGTAACCAGGTCCACGTCCGGGGTGCCGTAGGTGGCCGCCGAGGAGGAGAACACCATCCGCTCCACCCCCGCCGATTGCATGGCCTCCAGCAGGCTCGCCGTGCCGGTCACGTTGACCCGGTAGGTGTGCAGCGGTTGCTGCACGGAGACCCCGGCGTACTTGAACCCGGCCACGTGGATCACCCCGGTCACCCGATGTTCCACCAGCGCGGCACGCACGGCCTCGGTGTCGTTGATGTCCGCCTCGATGAACGGCACCGCCTCCGGTACGAAGGACCGGTGCCCGGTGGCCAGCGAATCCAGCACCACCGCCGGCATCCCGGCATCCTGCAACGCGCGCACCACGTGCGCACCGATATACCCGGCCCCGCCGGTCACCATCCACGTCATAGCCGAAGCCTAACCACTCACCAGCTGGCTGGCAGGTCCGGGACCTGAAGTGACTGCCGCCCGTCCTGGGCGACCCCCAGTACTGCGCTCCCCTGGGCGCCGGCCTGGCCGCCGCGGTGGGACAGCACCCAGAGCGTCTCCCACACGGCCTGGGCCGTCACCGGGGCGATCCGCACCATCAGCTCCCCAGCCTCCTCTGAGGCGGCCCTGTCCCCGCCGAAGACGTAATTGCCCGCGCCCTGGGCGTTGATGAACGCCAAGTTCACCCCGAGCGCCGAGGAGGTGACCTCCCAAACGAACCACGGCTCGGCCCACAGGGCCGCCAGTGCGTCGCCGTCGGCCCCGAACACGGCGGCCGGGGGCGGGCGCAGCGGGTCGGCCGCGCGGGCGGTGAACTCCGCCTCGGGCACCAGCAGCTGGCCGATCATCGCGGGCGGATGGGTGCGCACCCCGGCCCAGGCACAGACCTGGGAGGGCAGAGCGCCGCGCTCGGCGTGCGTCACCGCGTAGGTGCGGTGCCCACTACCGCCGCCGGCCAGCCCGACGCCGGCCAGCAGGTCCGGTCCCGGCGCACCGGAGACGGTGGCCACGTCCCGGCCGGCCAGCCAGGACTGGAACAGGGTCCGCTCGCCGCCCACCTGACCGCGCAGCGCCAGGACGTCCTCGGCCTCGGCGATGGGGCGCATGAACTCCTCCCCGGCCTCGTCGAGCGCACCGTCCAGGGTGAGGAAGCCCTCGCGTTCCAGCCGGGCGATGGAGCGGCGGTTGCGGAAGGAGGCGAACGGCCCGAGCGGGCCCAGCTCGTGGACGGACTGCAGGACCTCGAGGTCCGCGCTGCGCAACCGGCCGGGGTCCTCGGGACTGGCATGCCGCCGTCGGGCCTCACCGCTCAGGTGGCGCTGCAGGGCGGCGACGTCGGCGAGGGGCTGGCGCATCCGTTCTCCTCCCTGGTCCTCGGTCCGGTGGATCACCCGGCTCGATGGCGACATCGTCCTGAACCACGGTAGGGAAGCAATGGACCGGGCGCGATGGGGAGAACTCCCCATCGCGCCCGGAAACGCCGGGAAGCTCCGGGACTACTTCACCAGCGGGTTGGGGATCGTGACGGAACGGATCTCCTCGTTCACGGAGTTGTCCGCGCCGTCGGCCGCCACGGCGCCGAAGTCCCGGGCGGTGACGACCATGCGGTCCTCGTAGGCGTCGATGGTCAGGCCCCGGTTGATGTCCCCGGTGGTGACCTCCCGGATCCCCTCGGTGTCCTCCCCGCGGGCGTCCCACTCGACGTGCATGGCCAGGGTGTTGATCGCCCAGAACCCGTCCGGGTGGCCTCCCGCGGTCCGGCGCTGCACGGCCCAGTTGCCCAGCTCGGCCGGGTAGTGGGTGTGCCCGTTGAGCATGACGGCGTTCGGGTGGTCGCCGAGGATGCCGGTCAGGCGGTCGTTGAACTCGTAGTGCTCGTGGTACCACGGGATCCACGAGGCGGAGTGGGTGTCCCCCAGCGGGAAGTGGGAGATCACCAGCACCTGGCGGTCCTGCTGGGTCCAGTGGTCCAGGCGCTCATCCAGCCAGCGGAGCTGCTCCTCGCTCATGGGCACCTCCGGCGGGCGGGCCTCCTCCTGGCCGAGGACCAGCACCGGCACGTCCACACCCTTCCCCTCGAGCAGGTACTCACCCCAGACTGTGTCCCGCTGGGCGAACTCGAGGAACCGGTCGCGCAGCACCTCCCAGCCCTCGCCGGAGTAGGACTCGTGGTTGCCGATGGCGGCGGCCACGGTCTCGGGAAGGATGCCGGCCTGGCGCTCCATGACGTCGTAGATCTCGGTCCACTGCGCCTCCGTGCCGCTGTGCACGATGTCCCCGACCATGAGCAGGCCGGAGGCGTCCGGGCGGACCGCGTTCAGGTCCTGCAGGCCATGCTCGAGGTCCTGCGGGTGCCCCTGGATGTCCGAGACGACCCACGTGGAGGTGGCCGGGCCGGTGGCCTCGGGCAGGGCCTCCCGCACGGATACCGAGTCGATGGCCCAGTACCAGCTGTTGGCCTCGGAGGCGAAGTTCCAGCGGAAGACGGCGTCCTTGGCCCCCGCGGGCACGTCGATGGTGTGGGTCTCGTTGGCGTTGATGGTGGAACCGTCGTAGCCGTCGGTCACCGTGGACGAGTCGTAGCGCACGACCTCCTGGGGCTCGCCGCCGTCGAAGGAGACGGTCACCGTGGCGGACTGCCCCGCCCAGCCGCGGTAGTGCGAGTCGAAGGACAACTCGATGGCCTCCTGCCCCTTGACGCGGACGGGCTCTGACGTGAGCGTGGACGCGAAGTCGTGGTCCGCGTTGTTGCGGTCGGCGAACTCGTCCGAGTCCACCACCGCCATGACGCCCTGCGAGCGGGCGAAGCGGTTGCGCATCTGGTCCTCGGCGTCCACCCAGTACTCGCGCGTGGTGAAGGTCCAGCCGCGCCAGTCTTCCACGCCGACGCCGGCCATGGACTCGTCGTTCTCCACCGCCCAGCCCGTGGGTGCCTCGTGGGTGAACCCCACGGTGCCGTCCACGATGTTCGGGTCCTCGGCGCGCGGCTGCAGGCGCTTCTGCAGGGAATCGAAGGACTCTCGGAACAGGACGTCGTCGGTGCTCCGGGTGTTCACCGGCCGGGGCGTGTGGGCCTGGTCCGAGGCCGCGGCGGCGGGCGTCGTCCCGGCCTCGGGGGCGGGAGCGGCCTGGGCGCCGAGCGGGAGCAGGACGGCGAGCGCCAGGGTGCCGGAGGCCGCTGTCAGGAGGGATCGCTTCGGAAGGGTCATCGGGTCCTCTTCATCGGGGTACGGGTGACGATGATGAAGTGTGGCCGACGAAGGGGACGTGTCCCGGGCCCGCGAGGGGCCGGGCGGTGACCTTTCCGTGAACGACCGAGGCCCCGTGTGGCGTGTCCCACGGCCCCGGCGGCCCTCCCCACGATCGCTGCGGCCCGAGCGGACTCAGCGCGCCAGGAGCACCCCGCGGACCGCGTCCGCGAGCGCCGAGGCACCGAAAGGGCCCCCGGCGGCGGCCCTCTGCCCGGCCATCCCGTGCAGCCAGGCCGCGGCGGCGGCCTTGACCACCACCGACGTCTGCACGCCCCGGTCGGCACGGGCCAGGGCGGCGCCGACGAGCCCGGCGAGGCAGTCCCCCGTCCCGGCGGTGGCCAGCTCCGGCCCGCCCTCGTTCTGCACCAGGGTCCGGCCGTCGGGGGCCGCACACACGGTGGTGGGGCCCTTCAGCAGCACGACGACGCCCAGCTCCCGGGCCGTGCGCCGCGCCAGGTCGAGGGGGTCCCGTCCCGCCACGGCGTCGAGGGACACCGTGAGGTCCGGAGCAAGCCGGCCCAGCAGGCGGCGCAACTCGCCCTGGTGCGGGGTCAGCACCACCGGCGACCCGGCCGCACGGAGCCGGTCCAGGTCTTCCCGGGTGATCAGGTCCAGCGCGGAGGCGTCCAGCACCAGCGGCAGCCCCTCGGCAACGCAGGCCTCCACGACCTCGGTCAGCCGCACCTGGGCCTGTTCATCGGAGCCGAGCCCCGGGCCCGCCACCCACGCCCGGGCCTTGCCCTGGACGCCCGGGCCGGCCACCACCTCGGGCCGTGCCGCCAGGACGAGGTCCGCCGGCCGGTGCGGCCCGGCGTACTGCACCATGCCCAGCCCGGAAGCCAGCGCGGAGGAACACACGAGGACGGCGGCCCCGGGATACCGCTCGGATCCCGCGCACACGCCGAGCACGCCGCGGCTGTACTTGTGGTCGTCCCAGGCGGGAGTGGCGAAGACCGCGAGCGCATCGTCTCGGTCCGCCATGGACAGCTCCGACTCCCCCAGGTGGGGCCCCAGCCCGATGTCCACCAGTTCCACGCGTCCGGCGGCTTGCGCACCGGCCCCGACGAGCAGGCCGCTCTTCAGCGCCCCGAACGTCACGGTCAGGTCTGCGGGGATCACTCCCCCGGTGACCGTCCCGGTGTCGGCGTCGACGCCCGAGGGCAGGTCGCAGGCCACCACGGTGATCCCCGCGGGGACCTTCGGCGGCTCGAACCCGCCCCGCGCTCCGGTGCCCAGCACTCCGTCGATCAGCAGCACTGCTTCGTCCGGGATCCGCTCGGCGACCCGGCCGCCGGCGCGCCGCAGCGCGGCCAGTCCGGCCTCGTGCATCCGGGGTCCCGTCGGCACGGCCACGGCGTCCACACCGCGCCGGCGCAGGAAGGACAGCGCCCACAGGGCGTCCCCGCCGTTGTTGCCGGTCCCTACCAGCGCCGCCACGGTCGCCCCGGAGACCGCTCCTCGCGCTCGCACGGCGCGGAGCACATGAGTGGCCAGCCCACAGGCCGCCCGGCGCATCAAGGTGTCCCCCTGCCCGGCGTCCAGCAGGGGCCTCTCGGCGGACCGGACAGCGGTTCCGGTGTAGGCGTGGATCACGGCCGTCAGCCTCCCAGTCGACGGGACATCAAGGGTCGGTCTCGACCCTAAGGCACTGCACCGCGTCCGATCAGTCCTGACCGGTGGCTCCCGTGCTGGTCGGATGCTGGTCGGCGCGCTCCCCACAGCCCGAGGAACGCCAGTACGGGTGCCTGAGATGGCCGTGATCAGGCGACGGCCCGCAACGGAGCGGTGCGGGGGCTGCGGGCCGGGACGGCGGGCATGGACGGCCGGTCGGTGAAGCGGGCGCTGGCGGCGACGGCGTCGAACACGGTGGTGAGGCGCTCATAGTCGCTGATGAGGCAACTCGCGCTGATCTCCAGGGTGGCCGGCCCCTCCGGCAGGGCCTCCTGGAGCAACCAGCGGCGGGTGAACAGGTTGTGCTGGCCGGTCCAGCGGGTGAGGTCCATGCGGCGGGCGGGATAGCCCGCCACGGTGCAGGTGACGTCCTCGACCACGTAGAGCCGGGTCAGACCGCACAGGCCCACGGGCTCGCCGGAATAGGTGGTGGCGATGATGTTGGGGGCGAGTTCGGTGCTCGGCTCGGCCGCGTCCGCCGCGGCACCCTCACCTGTCCCTGTGACGGGACCGGCGGCGACGAGGTGGAATCCCTCGACCGGATGGCTGATCCAGTCCGCAGGCAGGTCCATGGTCAGCGTGCGCATACGTTCCCCTCCCGTGCACCGGCGCGGGCGTCCGCCCTGCCGGAAGATGTATTGCCTCAGACCCACGGTAGGCACGGGAACGGTCAGGCCGCGATGGGGAGAACTACCCATCACGGGCCCTGACGGCACTGCCAGCGCCGTATCATCAGCGCTGGTCAGGCTAAGATTCTGACCATGCAGTCTTCTTCTCCCCTCGTTCGCCTGCGCTCATGGCTCTCCGGCAGAGCAGACCAAGAGCTCGGTTGCCAGCGCCGAAGGGGTCCCAGCGGCTGGCGGTGCCCCAACACCTACATGGCACGGGCAGCACGGGCCGCCGGCCACGAGGGCTTCTGCTCCCACGACTGCGCGGCCGGCGGCTAGCCGCTGGGTCCATGAACTCTGCGGGCGGGATCGTGCTCTGACCCAGGAATCAGCGACGTGGCCCCGCGTGCCGGCCGATCCGGTCCTGGCGGCACACCACCGGACTCTCGTGCCGGGGGCATTCCGGGTCGGGGACGGACACGGTACGGGGGTCCTGCTCATCCCGGATGCAGGTGCAGATCCACACGGTCCCGCCGTTTGCTGTGTCCATGGTTCGTCCTCGCCTGCGGTACAGCAGGAGTGCCCTGCCTGCCGAAGAACCTAGGCACGGGGAGTCCCGACGAGAACACGAGTGTGCTACTCGTTCACTACTCGGCCGTCCTGACGTGGAAGGACAACCCCTTCCCACCGCGGCCCGTAGGCGACCACGACGGCGGTGCGCACCTCGTCGCCCCCCGTCCCCTCCTCATCGGAGAAGTCGGTGACGATGGTTCCGGCTTCGGCGTCGGCTCGAACGCCTATATCGCCGCTGGTCCCCCCGCCCGTGGCCCGCACCAGTTCGATGTCCAACCAGGACGCCTCCGGATCATCCGGCCAGCCGGCCAGGGACTCCGCCAGTCCCCTCCCCCACTCCACGACGGTCACCGCCCGGTCCACGGTGGCGTCCAGGTCCAGGTCGGACAGCTCGCCTGCGGATCCGAGCCGGTAGGCATCCACGTGCACCAGGTCCGGCCCGTCGCCGAGCGAGGGGTGAATGCGGGACAGCACGAAGGTGGGAGAGATGATCCCCTCGCGGACACCGAGGCCGGCACCGAGCCCCTGGGTGAAGGTCGTCTTGCCCGCTCCGAGCTCCCCGGTCAGGATCAGCACGTCCCCGGCCCGCAGCTGACGGGCCAGGCGCGCCGCCCACGACTGCGTGGCGTCCGCGCCGTCCAGCGTCACCTCGAAGCGGACGACCGGCTGCGGCGTCGGCACGTGGACCGGTCTCACCGGCTCTCCCCCGTGGGGGCTCCCGCGTCCACGCCGGGGTCCGTGTCCACGTGGATCCGCGGCACCCGAGCGCCGATCCGCGTCACGAGCTCGTAGTTGATGGTCCCGGCCGCCGCGGCCCACTCGTCGGCCGAGATCCCGGACTGAGGGCCGAACAGGTCCACCCGTGC
The DNA here is from genome assembly GCA_029961105.1 of Micrococcus sp. Taxonomy (GTDB): domain Bacteria; phylum Actinomycetota; class Actinomycetes; order Actinomycetales; family Micrococcaceae; genus Citricoccus. The sequence goes on from JASBVO010000003.1 coordinate 256,814, forward strand.
GCCGACCGGTGCCACCGTGGGGTCCTCGGTGCGCAGATCCACGACGAACTGGTCCATGGCGATCCGCCCGGCCACCTCGTAGCGGTGCCCGCCGATCCACACGGGCGCGGCGATGGCCGTCCGCGGCACCCCGTCCCCATAGCCCAAAGGCACCAAGGCCAGTCGCGTGGTGGCGGAGGTGTGGTAACGGTAGCCATAGGAGACGCCCTGGCCGGCGTCCACGGCCTTATTGTTCGCCACGGAGGTGGTGACGGTCATGGCCGGGATCAGTCCGAACTCCTCGGCGGGGCGGTCGCTGAACGGCGAGAGCCCGTAGATGCCCAGGCCCGCGCGGACGAGGTCCAGGTGGGCGTCCGGGCGCGCCAGGATGCCGGGGGTGTTGGCAATGTGCCGCATCTCCACGGTCAACCCGGCATTCCTGGCCGTCTCCACCGCACCGTGGAACAGGGCAAGTTGCTCGTCGGTCTCGGACTCACGGTCCTCCTCGTCGGCCACGGCCAGGTGGGAGAAGATCCCGACCACCCGGATCACCCCGGCCTCCTGCAGTTCCGCGGCCCGGGCCACCAGCCCCGGCCAATCGGCCAGGGTCGCTCCGTTGCGGCCGAGCCCGGTGTCCACCTTCAGGTGCACGCGCGCCGGACGCTCCAAGCGCTGCGCCGCCTGAGCGATCGGCTCCAGCTCCCACCCGGAGACGCCGAGGTCAATGTTCTCTTCGATGGCCCGTCCGAACGGGGTGCCCGTGGTGTGCAGCCAGGCCAGCGTCGGCGCGCTCAACCCGGCGGCCCGCAGCTCCAGCGCCTCGGACACGTGGGCCACTCCGAGCCAAGTGGCCCCGGCCTCCACGGCCGCGCGGGCCACGGGCACCGCACCGTGCCCATAGCCGTCGGCCTTGACCACCGCCATCAGCGCGGATGGCTGGACCCAGGACCGCAACTGGGCCACGTTGTGCCGGATGGCCGCCAGGTCCACGACGGCGGCGCGCTCAGCGGGTAGCGATGGTCCCTTCGACCTCGCGGCACCAGCCGGACCGGTGGTTCCGGCGATTCCCGCCGGATTCGGGGCCGGCTGGGTGTGGAGGTCGGTGATGGCATCGCTGACAGAAGACATGATGGGGACCATTCTTCCATCCCGGCCTGCCTGCACCACGGCAGGTGTTCGCGCACACGCTGACCGCGTAACGAACGGGTGTTTGACCTGTGGAGCCACAGAAGTCACCCGTGTGTCATAGGTACCACCAGCCGGCACCCGGAGACGGCGGCACGCCGGCGTGAATCTCAGCCCTCGGCAACGACCATGGCCGTGGCAATGTCGCCGTCGTGGCTCAGGGACAGGTGCCAGCTCTTCACGCCCTTGGCGGCGGCCACCTCGGCCACGGTGCCGGTGGTCACCACATGGGGCGCCCCGGCGGCGTCGACGTCAATCTGGCAGTGCTGCCAGTTCATCCCGGCCGGGGCACCGAGGGCCTTGGCGATGGCCTCCTTCGCCGCAAAGCGCGCGGCGAGGGAACGGACGTTGAGCTCACGCTCGGACGGAGTGAAGAGCCGCTCACGCAATCCCGCTGCCTTGTCCAATTGACCCTTGAACCGGGACACCTCCACCACGTCCACGCCGATGCCGATGATCATTGAAACATCCTAGTTCTTTGTTTGTTCCAGCAGCTTGCCTGCATCAATCACGCGAGGTTTCAGCACTCCGAGGGTCGCGACCTGAGGGTCTCTGCCTCCCCACGGGTGGCTTTCTGCGCCGTGAATTTTCAACTGAAAATTTTTGCGTTCACTTGGCCGCCCCGTGGTTGATGCGATGCACTAAACGCCGCGATTGCCGCGAGCACCCCGGACGTGACCGCGCAGTTGATTGACACCCCCCGTCGAGTGGTCCACGGAGATGTGGCCACCTACACCCGTCCGGCTGGTCAGCGGCCCGTAACGTGGTACGGGACTGTGGAGCCGGTGAACATGGTAGATGGGGACACGTGGTGGCAGTACGCCCCGCCGTTCTCCCACTTCGAAGACTTCGCCGACGGGCTGACCGGCTGGACGCCCCGCTGGGCCAACACCACCGCCTGGTCCGCTGCCAATGGTGAGGCCGTGCTGACCGGGGCCGTGGGCCGGCGACTGCTCACCCTGGACGCCCTCGGCACGGAAGCCGACGTGGAGATCGTGGCCCGCGTCAAGTACACCACCGCCGACGCCCGCCTGAAAAGTGGTCTGGCGGTCCGGGCCAGTGGTGAGGCCGGGAATGAAACCGGCTACATCATTGGGCTCATGGACACGAAGGTCTACCTGGCCCGGTTCGTCAACGGTGCCTACGCTGATGTCGCCAATGCCCCGGCCACGCACTCAGCCGGGGCCTACTCATGGCTCCGGCTTCGGGTGGAGGGCACGAGTATCCGCGTCCGGGCCTGGGCGGACGGTGCCACCGAGCCGGACACGTGGGGTATCGACATGACCGCGACCACTATCCCCGGGGCGGGCTGGGCTGGTCTGTTCGGCTCCTCCGACATGGCCCAGCAGTGGGACATCGTGGGCATCACCGCCGAGGGCGGCACGGCACCGAAGGCGGCATGAGCATGGCACCACAGACCACTTTCGAGCTGACCGGGGCGCTCACCCCACTAGCGGATGAGGCGGCGCTCCTTCAACAGATCGCCGCCGAAACGGGCGCCACGCTCACCGAGGCCGGGCGTTCCGCCGAGGGCCGGGTCATCCACCGTGTCACTTTGGGCACCGGGACCGCCAACACCATGTTGATTGTCTCCCTACAGCACGGCAACGAACCCGCCTCCCGTGAGGCCGTGCTACAGCACATTAGGGATTTGGCCTACTCCACGGACCCGGCCGTGCTGGCCTACCTGAGCACTCACCGGCTGGTGTACGTGCCCAACGCCAGCCCGGATGGGTTCGTGGCCGAGACCCGGCTGACCAGTCAGGGCATCAACATGAACCGGGACTATTACGTGGCCCAGGCCCCGGAGACGCAGGCCGTTCTCCGCGCAGTCCGGGACACCGGGCCGCAGATCATCGTGGACATGCACGAGATGTGGCTACCGGGCGGCACAGTGTTGTGGACCGGCTACGGCAACGGACTGCCCGGCACACACCCCGAGATTCAGACGCTCGGCACCACCATGACCCAGCACACTCTGAGCCGGTTGGCCTCAGAGGGCCATAACGGTAGTTGGTATCCCGTCACGGAGTACCCCCGTGCCGGTCTGACCGCCGCAGCCGGAATGTTCCACGCGGTCGGGATGCTGGGCGAGTCCAACGTGCTCGGTTACACCCTGGCCGAACGGGTATCCATCCAGCGGCGCACCATGGACCACTTCACCGAATGGCACGAGGCCAACAGCGCCACCGTGGCCGCCGCCCGGGATGCCTCCAAGGAGCACGCGCTGACCTCCACCGGGGCGGACACGCTGGCCATCCGGGAACAGTTCATCGGCCTGGACGCCCCCGAGGTGGTCAGGATTGCCGGATACCGGCTCACCGAACCACTGGACCAGAAATATGTGGACCTGTTCGGCATCACCATCACTGACGGGGTGGCCAACATCCGGCAGGACGCACGCGGCATCCTCCCGCAACTGCTGGACCCCGCCGCCATGGACAAGCAGGTGGAGGCGAGCCGGGAAATCATGCCGCAAGCCCTGCCCACCTCCGCCCTGCTGGGCCTGCACGTCCGGGCCGGAGGATCGACCCGCCCTGTGGTCGGTATCCGGCACCGAGCGGGGGGCAAGGTCCACGACGTGACCATGCCGTAAGCGCCTTACCGGCAAGGTGTCAACGACGGTCGAAATCTGACCCCTTAGCGACGGTTGAAATTTGACCCCCTCTGGGTTGGTTGTGTTCTTAGGTGGTGGTGTCGGTGATGAGTTCTCGGCGGGCTCGTGTCCGGTAGGAGTCCCCGTCGAGGGTGAGGACCTCGGCGTGGTGAACCAGCCGGTCGATCATGGCCGCGGCGATGACCTCGTCGCCCAGGACCTCGCCCCAGCGCCCGAACGGCAGGTTCGAGGTGATCAACACCGAGCCCTGCTCGTAGCGGGTGGTGATCAGCTGGAAGAACAGGTTCGCGGTGGCCGGGTCGAAGGGCAGGTAGCCGAGTTCGTCGATGATCAGCAGCCGGTAACGCTTCAGCCGCTTGAGTTCCTTCTGCAGCCCGCCGGGGCTGTCATGGGCGGCGCGCAGCGTGTTGGCCCACCCGGTGGCGGTGTCGAACCGGACGGGGTATCCGGCGTGGCAGGCCTTGATGCCCAGCCCGATGCCCAGGTGGGTCTTGCCGGTGCCGGGCGGGCCGAGCAGGATGACGTTCTCGGCCTTGGGCACGAACGTGGTGGTGGCCAGGTGGGCCAGCACGTCCCGGCGCAGGGCAGGCTGGTAGTCGGTGTTGAAGTCCTCCAGGGTCTTCACCACCGGGAAGTGGGCGCCGCTGATCCGCAGCGCGGTGCCGTTGGCCTCGCGGTCACAGACCTGCCGGTCCAGCACCGCGGCCAGGTACTGCTCGTGGCTCCAGCCCTGGTCCCGGGCCGTGACCGCGAGCTGTTCGAAGACCCGCCCGATCGTGGGGGTCTTCATCGCCCTGGCCAGGTGCAGGATGGTCGATTCCACGTTCTCTGCCCGCCCGTTCAAAGGGTTGGGCGCGTCGGTCTGGGTCATGCCACGTCCTCCTGGTCCTGCTCGGTGGCCAGAACCTGCTGGTCGGCGGAAGCGGTGAAGTCGATGCCGAACAGCACGTCGTAGTCGCTGAGCGCTCTCATCGGCACTGTTCCCCCCGGATCGGGCAGGCGGGGGCGGAGCCGGGCCGTGGTGTACTCCCTGCGCAACCGGCGGGCGGTTTCCACGTGGGCCGAGTCGGTGATGACCTGCCGGTCGGCCCAGCACCGCGGATGGTCGGCGACGATGGTGCCGGCGCAGACCACGATCACCCGGTGCAGGTCCACGCTGACGTCCACGAACCGGCCGATCGCCTGAGGGTCCACGGAGTAGTCGTTGGAGTCGATGCGCACGTAGTAGTCCCTGGGCAGCCGGGTCCGCCACCGCAGCCCGGTGGCCGGCGGGGTCGGCGGCAACTCGGTCATCGCCTCCCGGTCCCGGGCCAGCGCCGCCACCGGTGTCCCGCCCAGGGAGCGGACGGTGCGCCGGTTCGCGATGGTCCCGGTCCACTCATCGAGCTGGGCGTTGAAATCCGCCGGGTCGGTGAACGCCCTGCCGGGCAGGAAGGAGGTCTCCAGGTACTGGTTGTTTCGCTCGGTCATGCCCTTGAACTCCGGGTCCCTGGGCGGGGCGATCACCATCCGAGTGGCGATGGTCCCGGCGAACGCGGCCACCGGGGCCAACGGCTTGCCCTTCGGGGCGATCGCGGCCTCCCGGTCCCAGACGAGCGTCTTGGGCACCGCACCGACGCCGTGGATCAGCTGCCACATCCCGGCCAGCAGGTCCCCGGACTTGCGCGAGGGCAACAGCACCGCGGACAGGGCCCTGGAATACGTCAGCGTCATCACCAGCACCGGCAACACCTGCTCCTGCCCGTGCCCGACGGGGATCTTGGTCGGCGGGAACCACAGGTCCATCTGCGCTGCCTGGCCCGGTTCATGGACCAACCGGTCGGCCGGATCCACGCCCAGGTAATCCGGACGAATCGCCCGGAGCCGATCCTTCAACACGGTCATCGAGTTGGTCCAGCCGATCCGCTGGGCGATCACCGTGGCCGGCAGCCGCGGATACTCCACCAACAGCTTGCGGATCTCCGGCTCGAACGCGTCCACGATCGAGCCCTTGCCCGGTCGTCGGTAGGCCGGCGGCTCATCCGAGGCCAACGCCTTGCGCACGGTGTTCCGCGCCTTGCCCGTCCGCCGGACGATCTCCTTGATCGGCAACCCCTCGGCGCGGTGCAACCGCCGAATCTCGGCCCAGTCCTCCACAGTGATCATGCCTCCTAGCATCATGCGAGGGGGTCAAGATTCACCCGCCGCTAAGGGGTCATCTTTCACGCGTCGTCGACA